>CAVVEG010000013.1:0-38346 GCA_963747255.1 uncultured Alphaproteobacteria bacterium | reverse complement strand
AGCTGACATCAACAGGTGTACCAACAGGCATCGAACGGCAGAAACGTTTTGGTCGGTTTTTGTCGTGGCTACCTGAGACCGTTCGCCTGCGTAATGCCCATGAACCGGGCGTAGGGGCGCGCGCAGAAAACTGACGCAGCACATCACCGACCGCTTTGCGGAACAGGCTCTCGGCAACTTTGGCCGAGGAGCTTCACCTGGCCGGTGTCGAGTTCGTCGCGGTGGTGTTGGCGGAGCGTCTTCGGGCGCTGCTTACGGCTGTGGCTTTTGCACGAAAGTTGCGAAGACGTAGTCGACCAGAGCTTTGATCTCGTCGGCGGTCAAGATCGCCGGAATGACCGTGTCGGCGGGTCTCGACCCCAACGGCATGCCATAGCATTGAACCGTGGTGTAGGCGCCCTTTAGCCAGGCCGGCATGGGCGTCCCCTGAAGCCCGCAGCTCACAATCATGATCATCGTCGCTTTGTCGAGCACAGTGGTCGTGAGGGCGGGGCCGATAGGGTAGTCGCCACCGTCGCCCCCCTGAGCCCTGCTACCATGACAATTGTAGCACCCGGCCCGGTTCCAGGCGTTCTGGCCGGCAGCGAGGTCCGAGCTGTTCTGTGCCATGACGGGAACACCCAGCCCGAGATAGGCGGCAAGCGCCAGCATGCAGAGACGCAGATGGCCGCGCATGCCACTCATTCCAGCGCACCTCTGCGATGGATGGTTTCTGGTCGACTGGCGGCATGAAGTGCTCTTGCGGCAGCTCTACGGCCATCAGGCACCGGAGGCCGATGGGCCTGGTCGCATCGAGATGATCCCGAAAGGGCATACGCTGGAGTCCTGAGGCATGCAACACGTAGTGGTCACCGACCACCCTCATCTGTGCCACACCATCTCCCCCAGTCGTGGCCCGGTAGGGGCCCACGATGAGGTTGATCCCTTTGAGCGGTGCCCCGCTTTCCCGGTCGACGGCCTCTATACGGATTTCACGGTCCGGCGCCGCGACCGTGCGGACGCGCATGGCCAGCGACCCCGGAGCATGCGCGATCCCGCTGTTCGAGCCGGGGGACTCCACCATCCACTGGCCCTAGGCCGATGTCCGCTGGCGCTACAGCCTGGACCTTCGCGAAATAGAGTGCGCCGGTGCCCGGCCAGACTGCGTCGCCAAGCCTGCCTGAGGCAACGACGGTGCCTGCCTGGTCAAGGACGACGAAGCTGCGGTTGGCGAGATTGCAACCGCACGAGCACTTTAGGCCGACGTGGAATCTGAAGGCCTCGCCGGCCGTGATCGCCGAGGGGATGTCCCAGGCATTGATATAGGCGTCGTGGGCCTTGACGCTGCAGCGGGCCTCGGCCCTGGCTCCGGCATGGGCGACGCCGTCGCTCTCGGCGGCCGTCAGCACGGCGCTGTATCCGTATTCGCCGAGTTCGACCGGGGCGGTCACGGTGATCTCCGCGCAGAAGTCGTCTCCCTCGAAGGCGACGAGCGGCGCTCTGCCGATTTCATGGCCGCAGCGTCAAAGAACGAAACCGGATCACCCGAAAGATCGTAGTCTTCGGGACATTTTGCTACCGCCTCGAGGGTCAGGGCGGCGCTGGCATCGGCTTCCTGGGGCGAAATCGACAGGCTCAGGGAAACGGGGAAAAGCACAGCTTCCTGACTTTTCATGGATTGGCCTTCTCCGAAAATGCTTTTGCCCGATTGATTCGAGCGGGCCCACATAGCGCCTTCGCCGATGGCGGGGCGTGTCGGCGGGCCACATGGCCCGCCGACACACGCCTCGTGAGGTCAGCGGCCCGTTCGGCTGCCGCGTGCGTCCCTGCGATATAGCCACTGACCGTCGCGCGGCCTATGCCGTGCTGCCGGCCGCCGCCGGAGGCCTCGCCGCCGGCATAAAGACCCGGAATAGGCTTCCCATGTATGTCGATGACCTGGCAATTCCCGTTGATTTTCAGTCCGCCATAGGAATTGTTGACGGCCAACGGGATCAGCGCGGCATAGAATGGCGCCTTGTCGATCTGTGCATGACTGGCTTCTCGAAGTCAGTGTCCTTGCCGGAGTCGGCGAAGGCGTTGAACCTGGCGACGGTTTCCTCGAGATATTTGAGCGGCATGTGCTGGAACCGGTTGCCCATCACCAACCGGGCAAGCTCAGCGAGCGTATCCGCCTTGAAGAAGGTCCCGTTCGGGGGATCGGCGATATAGGGATAACGGAGCGACCATTTATTGGCATCGACCGCTGCCTGGTCGAAGATCGCCCAGACCGGCCCCGAGGAGTAGTCCGGAGCGTGCGAGCCTTCGTTCATGGCCATCGCCGCGTCCGAGCCCGGTCCCCAGTTATAGCTCGAGCGGACATGCTTCACGCTGGCGTTCCGCCAATCGAGGGGGGTGAAGGGCTTGGTGGTCCCGGCCGTGCCTGGGGGGTACTCGGCTTCCGAACTGCGTTGGCCGCCGATCGATTCTCGTCGTGGAAGCGCTTGCCGACCTGGTTGACGGCAATGATGTATTCCCAGCCTGAGGTGCCGATCTTGATGCCGAAGGAACCGATGAACTCGAACGCCGGGTGCCCCGGCATCACGTTGTCGATAATGTCGCTGACGGCCAGAATGTTTTAAGGTTCGGGGGGCCAGGAAGTGACGGTAGGGCAGGAAAAGACCGCCGAGGCCTGCCCCGACTTTCATGCCGGCCAGGATGCCGCTCGCGTCCTCGTGGAGAGGACCCATCAGGCCGGTGCTGTACTCATCGAAACTTCGCTGATCCGCGGGTCGAATCGGGTGCGGAAGGGAATGTTGCCCATATAGCCACCGGTCCCCACGACCACTGCCCTGCGAGCGCGGATGTAGATGACCTGTTTAGTTCGTCGATATTGCCGTTGCTCCAGAACTCTCCAGCCGTTTGCCGGTCTTGGGACTGAAGCGCGGCGTGTAGCTTGCCTTGACACCGATAACCCTGCCGAAATCGCCACCCTCGCGGAAGATTTCGTTATGTGCCGGTTGATCATGAACCTGACGCCAGCCTTGCGGGCGGCGTATTCAACGGAGCGGGAGATGACGTAGCCGCCCCTTATGCAACCAGGAGCACCACGGGCGTTGGCCCGTGCGCCGGGGGCACCGCAGATCTGGGGGTTGAAGGGTGATTGTCTTTCCTCCGCCGCGTTGCCGGCTCTTCCTAGGTGATCGTCCCTGCCTCGATGTCCGTCTTGGCGCCGAGCTTCACTATCGAATAAGCGGCCCGGGCCTTGGTCATGCCGCCGCCCTTCTGGGTACGGGTAATGCGCGAAAAGCGCACGTGGTTGTCCGTCAGGAACTGGCGGGTCGCAGCCGCGTTGTCGGCCCACCCGCGCTGGTATCCGCGAGCGTTGTAGCGATAGTCGGCAACCGCGCGGTTGCCGACGACCGACCAGTCGGTGGTGTCAAGGAACAGCGTCTCGGGGTCATCAGTCAGATCCTCTTTCGGCACCAATGGGGCGGTCAGCCATCCGTCGGGATCGGGACGGCCCAGGCGGTCGCGTTCCTGGACGTGGTCGCCGCCGCCGAACGACGACTTCCGCCGTTTGCGACAATTTCCCGCCGATATCGAAGTTCTGCTCGATGACCAGCACATCGGCGCCCAGGTCATGGGCGCGCTTCGCCGCCACGATTCCGGTCCCACCGGAGCCGCACACGATCACGTCCGCCTCGTAGTCCCAGCGAATGTCAGCGGGGGCCGGTTGCGCCTGTGCCTTGCCAGGGGCCGACAGGATGGCCGCGCCCAATCCGGCGGCAGCGCCCGTCTTGACCAAGTCGCGCCGGCTGACGGCCTTCTGATCCCGAAGCTCGGCGACCTTTGTTTCGCGTCTTTTGACCATGACTATTTTCCTCCTGGGTAAGCCAAGCACTGGCCCGCGTGGATATGGCGACGCTTCAACTCGGCGAAGAAGTTGCCCATGCCCTAATCCGCAATTTGGCCGGAACGATAACATTCCAGACAGGAACTCGATAAGGGGGGTGGGCGCCAAGCTTATGGCTGGGTTGGGTCACGTACCGCCTTGGCAAGCCTGCCTGTCCACGTCGGCTTTTAGAGGCGAAGCGGTCCCCGCGTAAGGAAAGCGGACAACGCGTCCGCGCCCGTCTGGTTTGATTTCAAACAAGGACTTGAGCCGCCCGCCGAGCCGCGTCTGGATTCCAATCAATCGCAGTCATCCGCTTCGGAGCGACGCAACTCTCAGTTCACCTGAAGCAGTCCCTGTTAAGGTCTTGAGAAATCCCCCAGGCTACCCGCCTTATGGGTTTTGACCCTGGATGTCCGGATTATTCCTCGTCGGCGTCGCCTGCCATTCCCGAAGTGGTCTCTTCGACCGTCTTCAGGCTCTCTGACGGTTTTCGTGCGGCACGGGGCTTGCGGTTCGCGGCCCGGCCAACCACGAAATCGAGTTTGATCTGCGTGCAAAGCCCCAACGTCACCGGATCGACCGCCTTGATATTCGGTGAGTTCCAGTGCCCCCGATCGCGAATCTTGGCGATGGTCGCTTTCGTCGTGCCGATCAGCTTCATGATATCGGCGTCGGTCAACTCCGGGTGATTCCGCAACAGCCAATAAATCGCATCGGGTTTGTCCTGCCGCTTCGACACGGGCGTGTAGCGCGGCGTCTTCTTCGCTTTGATGTGCGGCAGCTTGTATTTGGACGAGGCAATTCGCAGGCGGTAGTCGGGATCCTTCTCTGCGTCTTCGATTTCTTCGCGGGTCAATTGCCCGGTTGCGATCGGATCAATCCCCTTGATGCCCTTTGCCACGTCCTCGTCGGCGATCCCTTTGACTTCCAGCGGGTGCATCCCGCAGAAATCGGCGATCTGCTCGAAGCTCAGCGAAGTGTTGTCGATCAGCCAGACGGCTGTCGCTTTCGGCATCAGGGGTTTGTCAGACATAGAGTTTTTCCTTTCGTGAGGGGCTTCTCACACCCCACCTCGCTCGCCAGCACATCTTTCGAGGAAGGTCTCTTTTTTTAGCGGGGAACCCGCGGCATGCAAATAAAAATCACGCGGCCAGCAAAATCTTCCCGATATGTGCGCTTTCGCGCATGATCTGATGCGCAGTTTCGGCCTGCCCGAGGGGTAGCGTGCGGTAGGTGACCGGCTTCAGCCGGGCCGTTTCGAACAGCGGCCAGACCTCCCGCGCCAAATGATCCCGGATGAGCGCCTTTTCCAGAGTCCGGCCGGCCCCGGAGACCGGTAGCTGTGAGTGTGAGAAGGCGCGCCTGGACGATGCGGAAATCGACTTCCACTTTCGGGCCTTTTTGATAGGCGATGTTTACCACCCGCCCGCCACGCGCCAGGGCGTTGAGATTGCGCATCACATAGTCGCCGCCGACCATGTCCAGGATCACGTCCACGCCACGGCCTTTCGTTTCCTGTTTCACGAGTTCGACAAAGTCTTCCGTCCGGTAATTGATAGCGTGGGTTGCGCCGAGCGCGGCGCAGGCCGCGCATTTTTCCGGGCTTCCTGCGGTTGTAAAGACACGATGCCCGCGCGCGTGCATCAGCTGGATTGCGGCGGTGCCGATTCCGCTTGTGCCGCCATGCACAAGAAAGCTCTCGCCGGGCCGCAGCCGCGCTGTGTCAAAGACATTGCTCCACACGGTGAAATAGACTTCCGCCAGCCCGCCTGCATCTTCCACACTGACGCCGGCCGGAACCGGTAACGTGCAGAGGGCGGAAGCGACAGCATATTGGGCATAGCCGCCGCCCGCCAGCAACGCGCAGACGCCATCACCCTCCCGAAACCCCGTCACAGCCTGATCCAGCGCCACCACTGTGCCCGAACATTCAAGCCCCGGGGTCTCGGGTGCGCCGGCAGGCGGCGGGTGATGGCCCTGTACCTGAAGCAAATCGGCCCGGTTTACGCCGGCTGTCGCAACTTTGATCAGGATTTGTCCCGGCCCGGGATTTGGCACCAAAATTTCATTGAGGTGCATTTTCGGCCCGGCCGCGGTTCTTTCGATTGCGATTGCTGCCATTGTCCGTGGAATCGTCATGGTAAGGGCTTTCTTGCTCTGCACTGGTTTTGTGGCCAAGATTAGAGCCCTTTCCGATGGGAAGGAATCGGAAAGGCAATCGGATTTTTCGACTTCCGGACCTTCCGAGTGGCGACTTGGCCGGAAGAGACTTCGAACAAAGGCACCCGGTGATGGCCATTGATCTCGACGAACTCGCACCGCGCAAGCCCAAAACCGATATTGTGCTTGGCGAGGATCTGTCGCCATTCTCGGCCCATGAACTCGAAAAACGCATCGCGGCACTCGAGGGGGAGATTGTCAGGGCGAAAGAAGCGCTGCGCGCCCGCGCGGCGACAAAAAATGCCGCGGATGCTTTCTTCAAACGCGGATGAGAACACGGCACAAGGCGAACACGCCGGGTGACTGGTATGTGGACACCAGCTGTACCGACTGCTCGGCCTCGCGCACCGTCGCCCCAGGTCTGATCGTTGAGCGCGACGGGCAATCGGTCTTTGCCCGCCAGCCTGAAACGGCAGAAGAGCTGCGCATGGCCTGGCGCGCGCGGCTGCTTTGTCCGACCGCATCGATTCGCACGGAACAGAAATCATCGGGGGTTCCGGACGCCGTTTTTCCCGAGGCGATGACGCAGAATGTTTGGCGCCTCGGCTACAACGCGGCGAGTGCTGCGGGCGCGCACGCCTTTCTCGTTCAGAGCGCCAGCGGGAATTTCATGATCGACTCGCCGCGCTGGACGATTCATGTCGTCGATGCGGTGCAAGAGCGCGGCGGGCTCAAGGGAGTCCTGCTCACCCATCGTGATGATGTTGGAGATGCCGGAAAATATGCCAGGCATTTCGGTGCGGAGGTTTGGATCCATCATGACGACCGGGACCGCGCGCCTTTCGCAAATCATCTCATCCGGGGATATGAGCCGGAGAGGATCACCGAAGATCTCCTCGTCATTCCGGTACCCGGCCATACCAGGGGGAGTGTCGCTTATCTCTATGGCGATCGATGCCTTTTTACCGGCGATTTGCTCGCCTGGAGTTTTGAGGAGAACGATCTGATCGCATGGCGGGATTTCTGCTGGTACTCGTGGCGCGAGCAGGCCAGGTCTTTATGCCGGCTGATGGAGTATCGTTTCGAATGGATATTCGCCGGGCATGGAGGCAGCAAGCGTTTGCCCGCGGGGCAGATGAAACGCCGCCTGAAAGCACTGATCGCCCGGATGCAATCCGCCGATATTACGTCTTGACGAAACCTGCGAACCGCTTGTTGAAGCGGGTCAGGCGGCCGCCGCGGTCGATCAGATTTTGCTGTCCCCCGGTCCAGGCAGGATGCGTAGAGGGATCGATATCCAGCGTCAATTTTGCGCCTGGCTCGCCCCAGGTTGTGCGTGTGCGGTAGCTGGTGCCGTCATTCAGAACGACATTCACGAAGTGATAATCGGGATGAATGCCCTTTTTCATTGCCGCACCTGATAATCGCGCCACGGCGGCTTATAAGGGGCGCATCGGGGTACGGCAAGACCGAAGGGTGCGCGCATTTAACCTGCTGTTGGCTTTACAACTTTATTGCAGCCGCCACTCTGGACGCTGTCTCACGGCATCACTTAGGATTGATGGAGAGGGGGCTGTCCTGGTTTGCGACAGCTTGCGGGACCATGGCTCATGGGCTGGGTAAGCAATCCGCGGCGCTGATTTTCAGCGCAATCACATCTGTCGTTTTGGCCGGCTGCGCCGGAGGGGGTGGCTCGGGAACCACCAGTGCAATTCCGGTGCAGACGGTGACCTCGACGCCGGCTCTCACCCCCCCACCAACAATCGACCCGAATTCCTTCCGCACCTCCGATTACCTGCGCATCGGCGTACTCGATGCTGTGCATGCCGCCGATGCCTACGCGCTCGGATATACGGGCAAAGGAGTCACAATCGGAATTGTGGATTTCAACTTCGACTTCACCTCCAATCAGGTGAGTTTTTCGTCCGCCAGCCGCGGGCCCAATCCGCAGATGGTATCGCTGTACAATGCGCAGACCGGAACAACGGCATCGACCGACCAGCATGGCCAGGCGGTCGCCGTCACCGCCGCAGGAGTCGGAAACGGCACGGGGTTCCAGGGCCTTGCCTTTAATTCGCAGGTGCTCGGGGTCGACTATTTTGCCGACGTCAACGAATCCCAGGTCACACAGAACGGCGTTCTGTACCATGTTTCCGATCCGTGGACGTACATGACGTCTCGCGGGGTACGAATCATCAACACGTCATTCGGCTATGAGGCCAGCGATATCATTCCGGCTTCAAAGCAGCCGAAAGTCAGTGAGGCCTATGTTCTTGCCTCGTCTGCAACGGCCCTACAGAACGGGGCATTGCTGGTTTCTTCGGCAGGAAATGCGGGCGGCAGCAATCCGTCGCAATCCAACCTCGACACAATCTCGGATTTGCAGGCAGCGGGCGTACTCAACAGCGGCGCCGGCGCCTTCATCATTGCCGGCGCGGTCGATCAGAATAATCAGGTAGCCTCCTTCAGCGACAGGGCCGGCTCGTATGCCGCCTATTACATGGTGGCGCCCGGCGTCGGACTGGAGCTTCCCTGGAACGGGGGAAGGGCAATCGTAGCAGGTACGTCATTTTCGGCGCCCCTGATTTCCGCCGCCGCCGCGATCGTGATGCAACGCTGGCCCAATCTGACCGCGCGACAGGTTGCGCAAATTCTGGAACAGTCGGCGACGCCGCTCGGGGATTCCTCGATCTACGGCTATGGCATGCTCAACGTTTACGCCGCGCTGCAACCGATCGGCACGACCACGCTCACCGTTGCCAATGGAGTTGCACCGACCGTCGCCTCAACCGGACTGGTTCTTGGTTCATCGTTCGGAGACGCGCCGGCACTGCATCAGCTGCTCTCCCAGGTGATGATTCTGGACAGTTTCGGACGCGACTTCGAAACGGATATGAGCAAGGCGATCGTTGCGCGGCCAACTCTGCCGGACCTGTTCGGAGTGATGGAACAGCGCTTCGGCTGGCGGGGCGCCGGTTTCAGCCTCGGCCGCAATACCTTTGTTGCATTGGATTTCCGCCGCAATCCCGAGGACGACATCCTGCCATTCGGTCCGACGGGCGGATTGGCCGGGCAATTGGAGCACCAGAGTACGGTCCGGTTGGACGGCTCGGACGGAGACTTTTTCTGGAGCGCCGGCACGGGAATGTCGTTGCAGCAGGGAATGATGCCCGATGGCGACGATCCGTTCGTTTCCGAAACACTGACTTACGGCTTTCTGCCGGCGATCGGCACTTCGGCCGGCTCGTTTGCAACCGGTGGCTTGCCAATCGATGACCGGACGAGACTGTCCTTTGGAATTGGTGAGGCGCAGAATCAGGGCTTGCAGGACATCCGTTTGCCATACCGCAACCGCTCGGAATCATTTGCCATTCGCGTCGACAATCGGGAATCGAACTGGCGGTTTGACTTCGACGCAGGAAGCAGTCTCGACACCGGCGGGTTGTTCGGCTCGGTTTCGTCCGGCGGCCTCAAACTGGCCGATCAGGCGATCACGACCTGGGCAACGACGACGGCGCAATGGAACATCAATTCCAAATGGCTGATAAAGGGCATGGCCACCCTCGCGGTTGCAGGGGGAAGCCATCCGCAAGCAAGTCTGATCACTTCCATCGGGCCGGTACTTGCCAGCAGTTTTGCGCTCGGCATTTCGGGTCACGATGTTTTGCAGGGCTCCGATCTGGTGCTGTTCACGCTCAGCCAGCCAATGCGCGCGGAGTTTGGCATGGCTACGCTCGCGACCGGCATTGGGCGCGATTGGGCAAGCGGTGGTGTGATCATGGGCCAGGCGCGCGCGCCGCTAACGTCGTCAGGACGCGAGATCGATTTCGAAAGCGGCTACGGATTTGCCCTCGATGATTGGCGAATACAGGCAAATGCAGGGCTCGCTCTGGACTCCGGTCACACGCGCGGCAAGAACGGAGTCCTGTCCCTGCTGACGCTCATGCGAAATTTCTAGTGCCCTGCGGCCGGATTATAGTCCGCGCCGCCCAGCACGATGTTGATCACTTTTTCTTCGGTATAGCTCAGCAACTCGCTGATTCCTTCCTCGCGGCCGATACCCGAATTCTTGAATCCGCCATAGGGCACGCCGCGATAATGCTGGCCGACGCCGTTGATCCAGATGTAGCCGGCCTGCACGGACTGGGCTACGCGCAGCGCGCGATTGATGTCATTGGTCCACACCGCAGCCGTCAGCCCCAGGTCGATTGCATTCGCCATTTCAATCGCTTCTGCCTCGGTTTGGAATTTCAGAATCGACATCACCGGCCCGAACACTTCTTCCTTCGCCAGCCGCATATTCATCGTGACGCCGCCGAATACGGTGGGCTCGATCCAGAATCCGCGCTTGAACATATCCCCTTTGGGAATGCCCCCGCCAGCAGGAGCTTCGCCCCTTCCGTGCGGCCGAGATCGATATAGGACGCGACTTTCCTGTACTGGGCGCGGTTGTTGATCGGTCCCATGGTTGTCGCCGGATCCAGCGGATGGCCGACTTTGATCTTCCGGACCCGCTCGAGAATTCGTCTCGTAACATCGTCATGAATCGATTCATGCAGCAGTATCCGGCTCATCGAACCGCAGGATTGACCCTGCCAGCCAAAATTCATGCCGCCGACGCTGCATGCCGCAACCTTTTCCGGATCGGCGTCGCCGAATGCGATCAGGGGATTTTTCCCGCCCAATTCCAGAGTGACGTATTTGACCGCGGTTTCGGCGGCGGCTTTCTGAATCGCCATGCCCGACGCCGGCTGACCGATGAAGGCGATTCGTTTGACGCGCGGATGCCGCACCAGCGTCTCGCCTGTCTCGCGCCCTCCGGTTACGATATTGACCACGCCCGGCGGCAGTATCTGTTTGCAGATCTCGCCGAGAATGGAAGCCGAGAGAGGGCTCTGTTCCGACGGCTTCACCACGATGGTGTTGCCCGGAATGATCGCCGGCGCGATGCGGGATGCCGCAAATCCGATCGGGTGGTTGAACGGGATAATGCGCCCGATCACGCCGTAAGGCTGGCGGATGGTCATATGAATATTGCCGGGCGTGGACGGAATGGTCTCGCCCTTCAGTTCGTAGGCGAGTCCCGCCGCAAAGCGCATGCGATCGACGGCCGTGTTCACGTCCCTTCGCATCGGGCCGATGCGTATTTCCGGTATCCAGGGATTCGATTCGGGCGATCTCTTCGGAACGCGCAAGGATCGCATCGCCAAGTTTGTGGATATAGGAGGCGCGCTGAGCCATCGAGAGCGCCGCCCAGGCCGGCTGCGCCTTCTCAGCAGCTTCCACTGCGGCAGCCATATCCGCCACCGAGCCCAGCGGCACGCGGCCCAGCGGTGTTTCATCGGCGGGATTGATGCTTTCCAGCCACTGCCCATCGCGGCTTTCCACCAGTTCACCACCGATCAGCATCAGGCCGGTCATATATTGTTGCGCCGCATTCTCTGAATTCATCCTGTCCTCCCAATCCAAGCCCAACAGTCGCTATTCGACGCCCGCATCGTTCAGTCTTGCAATCTCTTCCGGCCTCAGACGCAACTCCGCCGCTGCGAAAAAATGGCCGATCTGTTCCACTTTGGTGGCGCTGGCAATCGGCGCGGTAATGGAGGGCCGTGCGATCAGCCAGGCGAGTGCGACGGCAGCCTGGCTCACCCGATGCCCTCCGGCTATCTGGTCGAGAGCGGCGAGGATCCGTTTTCCGCGTGTGTCCAGATATGCCGACATACGCGATCCGCGTGGGCTTTTCGAGAAATCGGCGGGTGAGCGGTACTTCCCGGTCAGAAATCCGCTGGCGAGCCCGTAATACGGGATGACGCCGATGTTTTCCTTCAGGCAAAGCTGTTCCAGTTCTCCTTCATAATCGGAACGGTCATAGAGATTGAACCGTGGCTGCAAACACTCGTATCGCGGCAATCCGTGCGCGCGCGAAACGCTCCAGCGATTCACGCAACCGCGCCGCAGTAAAATTCGACGCCCCGATGGCGCGAACCTTCCCTTGCCGGATCAGATCGGCATATGCCCCGAGTGTCTCCTGCATGGGTGTGGCGGCATCATCGCGGTGTGACTGGTAAAGGTCGATGCAATCGATTTGCAGACGGCTCAGCGATTCTTCGACTTCCGCCATGATATATTTTCTGGAGAGCCCCGATTTTCCGGGGCCCATCTCATGGCCGACCTTGGTGAAGATCAGCAAGCGCTCACGCCGTCCACCACCCTGTTTCAGCCACTTGCCGATAATGGTCTCGGATTCACCGCCCTTATTCCCGGCCACAAAGCGTGAATAGGTGTCGGCGGTGTCGACGGCGTTAAATCCGCCATCGATAAAGGCGTCCAGAATTCTGAAGCTGGTAGCCTCATCCGCCGTCCACCCGAGGACATTTCCACCAAGCACGATTGGCGCGATCGAAAGCTCGCTGTTGCCAACCCGGCGCTTTTCCATTGCCAACTCCGGTTTTTGCAATCGACATTACTTTGCAGTCCTGCGAACACCGCTGGCAAGGACAACGTGGCGTCTTGCCAGGGCGCCCGTAGTATGTTGTTTAAGTTTGAACATCATACTGGCCGGCTGATGCAGCGTTTGACCATTACCGTTGACGAAGATCTGGTGTCGCAACTCGATCGCATGATCGCGGAACGCGGTTATCAGAACCGGTCGGAGGCCATGCGCGACCTCGCACGCGCCGGTATGCGGCAAAGCATCGAGGAATCCGGCGATACCGGGAATTGCGTGGCGGCGCTGGTTTATGTCTATGACCATAACTCACGGGAACTTTCGCGACGCCTTACCAACATTTTCCACGATCATCATCATCTGGCACATTCTGCGATGCATGTGCATCTCGATCACGGAAGCTGCATGGAAATCGCGGTCCTGCGCGGTGATGAAGCGCAGGTGCGGCATCTCGCCGACCACGTGATCGCCGAGCGCGGCGTCCGGCATGGACGGCTCGTCTCTGTCCCCGTGACCGAAGAATCCGAGAAGCACGCGCATCCGGGAGAAGGCAGCCACCGGCATGTTCATCTGCATGTGCGGGATGCCGGATGACGGCCAGCCGATGAAAGCACCCGATTTTCCGCCGGTTCGACTGTTCGGCGTCTTCGCCGGGTTAGCCGCCACAAATCTTGCCGCCTGGGCCTGGGCGATTGTCGCCTTCCACAGCTACCCGGTGCTGCTTGGCACCGCGCTGCTCGCCTACAGTTTCGGGCTGCGCCATGCCGTGGATGCGGACCACATTGCCGCGATCGACAATGTCGCGCGCAAGCTGATGCAGGCAGGTCGCAGGTCCGAACTGACCGGGCTTTATTTTTCGCTCGGGCACTCGACCGTCGTGGTTGTCGCCTCTCTCGGCATAGCATTGGGAGCGGGCGCGCTCACCGCTCATTTTCCCGGGGTGAGACAGACCGGCGGATTTCTCGGCACCTCAGTGTCGGTTTTGTTTCTTTTCGCTATCGCCATCGCCAATCTGTTCATTCTCGGTGGCGTCTATCGCGCGTTCCAAAGGGTCAGGGATGGCGGCCGGCTGGAAGAAGCCGATCTCAATCTGCTCACCGCGCGAGGACCGCTGTCAGGTATTTTCCGTCCCGTTTTTCGTGCTCATACGCACTTCCTGGCACATGTATCCGCTTGGGTTTCTATTCGGCCTCGGTTTCGACACCGCAACCGAGATCGGCGTGCTCGGAATTTCTGCTGCTGAAGCGGCAAAAGGTCTCCCGGTTTTATCGCTGCTGATTTTCCCGGCGCTCTTCACCGCCGGCATGGCGGCGGTGGATACGGCAGATTCCGTCCTGATGTCGCGGGCCTATGGCTGGGCCTTCATCAAGCCGGTGCGAAAGCTTTATTACAACCTGACTCTCACGGCGGTTTCCGTCCTCGTTGCCATGCTTGTCGGCGCAGTCGAAGCACTGGGCCTCATCGCCGATAGCCTTTCCCTCAAGGGCAGTTTCTGGAACGCCGTGACGGCCCTGAACAACCAGTTCGGGATGATCGGATACCTGATCATTGCCCTGTTCGCCCTAAGCTGGATGATTTCTTTCGCGGTGTATCGCTGGAAGGGCTACGACGAACTTGCCGTTGAGATTCCCTGAAATCCGGTACGAAGTTTCCAAACAAAGGTTAACGTTTCGCAATACCGCTCTTTTGAAAGGAAAGCGAATGGCGAGTCCTGAGTTCAGTTCACCTTGGTTTGGGCGATGGCGGTGGTGGCCGCGCTAATCGGAATTGTTATTTCTTGCGTCGGAGATTGCCGTCTCGTGTGAATGGTGGGGCCTCCGTATGGACGGTAACGAAGGCCCCTCAGCCCCCGACTGCAAAGCACGAAGGCCATTAGCGGGCCGTCTGTAAGCTTGGGGTGCGGCCCGCAACGAACAGTTAGGAAAGTCAGCAACGCCTTTTGAAATGAATTCTGCATGGGAACTTCATTTGACTCGGTTCCAGCACGAGATCACGTTTGCGCGTCGCTCTCGAACGGGGCTTGGCCATGCCGACGAGAAAGCAAGTTTTGAGCGCTTTCGAGCACAACATTTCTCAATTTCAAATGCAGATCAAGCAGGAAACAGACACCGCAAGGCGTGCAGCGCTTGAGGAACTGCTTGTACGGGAGCAGGCGAAGCACAGGGAAATGTTGCGCTCTAAATAACCTTACCTGACGACCTCCCACAGAAATACCTGACCCGGTCCCGGCATAGACCGGACGACACCGCGCCCGTCGCCAGTGGTTCAAGCAGGCCCCGATACGGCGGCTCATGGTCAGACACAGTTTCTTGTCATGCAGATCCAATCCACGGTCACGCATGACGCGTTCCGTTAATTGTGTAGTCGAGAGCGGCCCTACGGCTGTTCGCAGACTTTCGAGAACGATGCGTGAGACCTTGCCTCTGAACGCGTGGTGCATAGTAGGCACCGGGGGCGCGGGGAGATGGCTGCAACGTCAATCTCGGGCGCGAACAGCCGTAGGGTTTCCTCTACGTGGTCAAGGGCAATTTCCCATGCGCCGGATTTACGGCACGCGGCATGATTCTCGGAGATTCTGTGAATTCTACTGCAATGCCTTGATCGATTTCGGGTCAGGTGGTTTGGGCAGGCTTGCCAGATAGGCGTAAATATCGGCGACGCCCTGATCGGGAATAACGCTTGCGACGTAAGGCGGCATTTCGCGTCTCGGTGTCCGCAACTGCTGCAACACGACGGGGAATGCCGGGGGCGGATTAATCCGCGGTCCGTCCCGCCCCGTTCCCTGTCCCCATGATCCGTGACACGAATAGCAACCGAATTTCTGGAATAACGCTCCGCCGTTGTGCGCGTCGCCCTTTGGGGCGGCGTATTCCTGTGCCTGCGCCGAACCAAGCGCCAGCACCAAACCCGCGAGAACAATGCCTGCCGAACCCGACCGCAATATCACCGCTCTCACCGTCCTTCGGAAACAATATCGATCAGAGCCGGCTCGCCGCGCTTCACGCGATCCACGCCGCGTCTGATGGCTGCCGCCAGGTCCTTCGGATCCGAAATCGGCCCTTCGGCATACATTCCATATCCCTGCGCGATTTTTGCATAATCGATGTTCGGATTTTCGATCTTGGTGCCGACATAAAGGTTTGGGTGATTTGAACGCATTCGCCGGTCCGCCATTTTCACGATCATCATCACTTCCTGATGGTAGGCGCGGTTGTTGTGCACCAGATACAGGATCGGGATTTGTGGTGGGTGGCGGTCCACAGCACGCCCGGCGCCATGTTGAAATCGCCGTCGCCGACCATGGCCACGGTCACGCGGCCATGCTCCTTGTTAGCCAGTGCCGCGCCGAGCGCCGCCGGTGAATTATAACCGATGCCCTGCGCGCCCGGACCCGCCCATTGTGTGGTACGGCTTTTTCATATCCCAAAGACGGAATGGCCAGTCGCTGATGAATTGCGATTCGGTCGGCATCATCCAGTCTTCGTCTTTGATCTGGTCCCATGCCTCCATGACCATCCGTCCGGTGCTGATCGGGCGCGCCTCCCATTGATAGGCAACGTCCTGCCGCGCCGCGTCCAGAAACTGCGCGGACATTTCGTGCAATTTCTGGCCGCGTGAGGCGAAGCGCGCCTTGTGCGCCGCCGTGATCTCCGCTCTTCACCGCTTCGATCAGCGTCGGCATGGTGGCCTCGGCATCGCCCGCGATCGAAAGATCGACCTGCGCATAACGCTGCGAATCCTGGAAATTGGCCTTGGTCAGCAGCATTTCCGAACCGATATGGATGATCTTCAGGTTCGGATTGCGTCGCGGCGGCAGCGCCGGGCCGCCCGATCAGATCGGCGACGTAATTCGGTCAGCCCCCAGATGTCGACGGGTTCCAGCGCAAGAATCACGTCGGCATTTGCAAGAGTGGGTTCGCGACGTGCCGAATGGTTCAGCGGATGCCGGCTCGGCATATTCATCCGGCCATGATTGTCCACGACCGGCGCCTGAAGCAGTTCGGCCAATTCGACGAGCAGCGCCGGCGCGTTTTCGGTGCGGCAGTAGCGGTTCACGTAAATGACGGGATTTTCCGCGGCGACGATCATCTTCGCGGCGTCCCGTACCAGCGCCGGATCGCCCGTCGGATGTGAGCGGCGCTGCAATTTCGGGATGTAGAGCTTCTTTTCCATTCCGGGCGGAATGGTGTCTTCCTGCAGGTCGCCGTCGGCAGTGATCAGCACCGGCCCCATCGGTACGGTCGTCATCAAGTCATAGGCGCGCACCATGGAATCGGCAAAACCCTGCAGTGACCCAGGCTGATCGTCCCATTTTGTGAAATCGCGAACCGTGATCGCCTGATCCTGCGCTGCGTGATTCCACTCGACATTCATCTGGCGGGTAGCTGAATTGCCGATATTGCCGGACAGCACGAGCATCGGAACGCGATCGGCGAACGCGTTGTAGATCGCCATGGATGCATGCTGCAGGCCGACAGTGCCATGCACCATGCAGGCCATCGGTTTGCGTGCCACCTTTGCATAGCCGTGACATATTGCGGCGGCGGTATCTTCATGAAGTGTGGTGATGAATTCCGGCTTCCGGTTATTGCCATAGGTGATCATCGGATTCTGCAGGCCGCGGAAAGTCGAGCCGGGCACCGACGCGCAATAATCGATGTCCAGACGTCTTTATGACATCGACCATGAAGTCCGAGCCGCTCTTTCCCTGCGTCAAAGGCGGCATGTCGTTCAGAGAACGTTCGTCCTGCGGAACCGGTGGAACGCTCGATGCGGGGCGGATTGCGCGGCGGCCTTCCCGGTTGCGGAGATCAATCCGATAGCCGGGCCCGCCGCGGCGACACCCGCCAGAAACTGACGACGCTTGATCCGCTTTGACATTCCGGAATCCTCCCAAACCGATACGCTGAATTTGCCATCCTGCAACCACGATGCCAAGCCGGCCGTAGCTTCGGATTCCGCAATTCGGCGAGACGGCGGCTTCGGTTTCTGTCCAAAATGGACTAGCATCGGCCAACGACCTTGAGGGAGTGGACGCATGGCCCAGACAAAACTGGGTTGCCGTGGTGGTGTTTTGTGCGGCCGCTGCTTCTCCCGGTCTTTCTGCCAGCAGACGGAAGGGTTCCCCGATTTCAACCCCGACGGACTGACGGGATGGAGCATCGACCGTCCTGCCGCCGATGATTTCCTGCCGCCTGAGAGCGGTCCCGGGCCGGTGCTGGCGGATCCGAAACACCCCTATGTGCCAAACGGACAGGGACAATCCACTTACCGGATTGCCGATCTCGGCAACCCCATTCTAAAGCCCTGGGCCATCGAGCAGATGAAGAAGACCAACGACGAGGTGCTTGTCCGGCAAGGTGCCATTCATTGCGCGCGAACGCTGCTGGCCCGCCGGAGTGCCGGGAATGGATATCTATAACCGCGGTCAGCCGCTGCACTTCATCCAGACGCCCGGCGAAGTACTGATGGTGAACGAGTTGTATGCCTCGACGCGGCACATCTACATGAACGTGCCCCACTCACAAAATCCGAAGCCGTCGTGGTATGGCGAATTGGTAGGACATTACGAGGGCGACGAGCTGGTGGTCGACACCATCGGCCTCAATGATCGCACATTTGTGGATAATTACCGGACGCCGCACACCACCGGGATGCACGTTATCGAGCGGTTCAAGATGATCAACGGTGGGAAGACGCTACAGGTGCTGGTGCACGTCGAAGATCCCGGTACCTTCAACATGGCATGGAATGCGAAGCAGACCTGGGTTCGCGTTCATCCCGGAGTGCTGATTGAAGACATCTGCGAACCGAACAATGATTTCTTCTTCGGTTATGACGTCGCGCCGCTTCCCCACGAGGATCATCCGGCGTTCTGAGACTTCACTCTCTCGGAAAATGGTTACCGTGAAAGCGCGGCAGGATAGGTTCAAGAGCCGTCTCGAGCTCGGCGAGCGATCGGCCCTTCCGCAGGCTCAATTCCGTCACGTGGCCACGGCGGCTGATTTCGGCGGCCGTTTCGAGCTGGCCTTGATCGAGAAGCTCAACGAAAGAATCATTTAGCCACAGCTTCGGGGCAACGAAACGCAACCACGGCATCGGTGGTGCGCGGTCCGCCCGATGCCATTCTCGCACGACGGTGCTCTCGTAAACCGTCTGCATGAAATCCTCATAGGTCGTGAATTCCGGAATCCACGTGGCTCGGGCGATCCAACCCTGGACCGGCTCAACCGTCTCGATCCACCGCTCGAACAGTTCGGCCGCGGCGTCTGCGGAACTGCCAATCCGGCGCGCGATGTCCTCGTGGTCAATCAACCAGATTGCGCAGGTCAGCGTGGCTTTGCCAAAAATTTCTCCCAGGCCGTGGAGCGCCGCTTGAATCGTCACTCCCGCATGCGGGTGAGCCGCATCGGGCCGACAGAGCCCTATCGTGACCGTCTGGTAATCTGCACCCTCGTCGAAGAGCCGGCGCCACAGCTTGTCGTGGGTGAGCTCGGCAAATGGCAGCGTCTTTGTTGCTTTCGAGATGTTAAAGCTCGGACTCATATGTTTGAGGGTATGGACGACAGCCATTGTCCCCGCTTCGGGCGAGAGCTGTGCCAGCCAGGTTTCGCTCAGTGCCTGTGCACGTTCACGCGCGGCTCCGTCATCCGACGGAAGGATGGCCACACCGGACCACACGGAGGGGGTATTCAGGCGCAGGACCGGCTCCCGAATCGGTTTGGGCTCAGCTGAACGGCTGACCAGAGGTACCCATTCAGGCCGCAGAGCGCGCAGTCGCAGCGGCGGCAACGGCGGCTGTACCGGAATACCTGTTGCAGTCGTTACCGACGGTGCGATCGTTGCCTCGCCCGCTTCTTCCAGCGTTGCCTGAATCACAAGCAAAATCATGACGAGCCTGCGGCTCTCAGGATCGGCCGCCGGCACCACGAAATCCGGAATCTCGATGACAAGCTCGGGTGGGCAGACTGCACCGGCATCGGGCGATATCCATTCGTGCGCTGCGATCGAGGTCAGCGAAGTCAGCTGTCCGTTATAAAAAGGCAAAGCGCGCAGATAGACGCGCTCAATCCGAACCGGCGCCGGGCCTTCGACAGAGATTTGGAGGTGAAGGCCCGAAACGCCTCCACCGCTGCACAGGATGGCCCACTGTTCCTTGTCAGACACACCGGGATGCCGCGGCCACGGTGCAGGGAAGAACCTCAGGTAAGGGCAATCGTCATCCGACCGGTAATAGGCGAGAGTTGTGCCCGCCGGCGCCGCCCTGGGCTTGGGCTGTTTCGAGGCGGTGCGTTCGAGGATCAATGTCGTGAGTGCTGTCTGACCAGGGCGAGCGATCAATTCCTCCGAGATCATTGTTGTATTTTCGGGCGAAAGACCTGCGAGCCTGCACCAGGCGCCCAACGCGTCTTCGGCGAACGGGCTCGTCGATGCGGGCGATACCTTCAGGCGCTCCGCCCAACCCTCCAGCAGCTTCCGCGGTTGGCCCGCCATGATCGCGCGGCGGAGATCGCGTCCGATGAACATCGAGTACCAGGCCTGGGCCCTGCGGTTTCCCTTCAACATTTTGAGGCCACCGGCATGACTTTCCGGATCGCTCACTGCGGCGTCGACCTGTTTGCCATTGTGGAACATCACGAACTCGAAGCTGTCGCTGTCGTAGAGGCTGGTCAGCAGCGCCGCCGTTCCGAGCTTCCTCGTGATTTCGACCGCGAGCTGCTTAAGCTCGCCAGTGTCGATCCGGTCGTTTTCCGAATCATAGATCGAGAGCCAGTCGCCGGAAGCGTCGGGCGCGAGTACGACGCGCTTTGTACCGCCACCCCCGGGTTTTTTCGGGCGTGCGTAACCAAGCTTCCGGTAAGCCCTGACAATGTCGTCAGCCAGACGGGACGAGTCAGGCATCGCCGCTGCCAGAATGTGGAGGTTGGTTGCAGTGGTACCCATCGTCGAGTCCTGCTGAGGATTCCGATTCCATTGGAAAGGAGACGCGTAATGTCGCGCCGACTCGCTAAGTGTCTGTCCCGGAACATATTGAATTGCATGAATCGTTTGTGATTCAAGAGAGGTGGCCCTGATTCGAGGATGGTCACCGATGTGGACGGCGAAGAACCGCAAGCAATACGACCGCAGCAGACTGCGCTACCCCAGCGATCTGACGGATGAGGAGTGGGCGCTTGTTGCGCCGCTGATTCCACCGGCCAGGCGCGGAGGCAACAGACGCCACGTCGACGTGCGCGACGTGATGAACGGCATCATGTATGTCCTGAGCACGGGTTGCCAGTGGCGGGCGATCCCGAAAGACCTCCCGGCACGCAGCACGTTGTTCGATTATCTCGATCTCTGGAGCTGGGACCGCACGTTGGAACGCATCCATTACGCACTCTATGTGGAATGCAGAGAACGAGAGGAGCGCGAAGCAAGCCCCAGCGCCGCGATCATCGACAGCCAAAGCGTGAAAAGCGCTGAAAAAAGGGGGGCGTGCATCGATCCGCATGGCTACGATGCCGGAAAGAAGATCAAGGGCAAGAAACGCCACATTCTCGTAGATACGCTCGGGCTGTTGTTGAGCGCTGCCGTGCATTCGGCCAGCATCCAGGATCGCGACGGTGCAGCACTTGTGCTCGATACACGCACGCGGGCTTTGTTCCCGTTCATTCTGCGCATCTTTGCCGATGCGGGCTATCAGGGCCCGCGCGCCGCGATGGCCGCCGCTGCGAGCGGAAGCTGGGTCATTGAAATCGTCAAGCGCAATGAATTGCATTCCTTCGTCGTGCTGCCCAAACGATGGATTGTCGAGCGTACCATCGCATGGCTGAACCGATGCCGAAGGCTCGCCAAAGATTGGGAGAACCTCAATCGCAAGGCGCTCGCTTTCTTGCGCCTCGCATCAATCCGTCTCATGCTGCGAAAACTTTGCAATCCGATATGATGTTTCCGGACAGACTCTAACATTACAGTTGCTTGTTTTGTTGATCTCTGAATCCATGGGCAACCATGATTCGGGAGGTCATGGATGTCCGGTGCATCGATTGAGACGACGTTAGAGGCTTGGGCGTCGTCATTGCGCGATGTGAAAGCGCGTATTCGATTGTTGTTTACGCAGGAGCGGGTAGCGGCGTCGGCAGGCTTGTTCCTGGACGGTTTGCTTGGGGATGAGCGGCGCAAGACGGGCTGGATGCGCGCGGAAGCGGCGGGCGATCCCGGTCCGTGGCGCCAGCAGGCGATCCTGGGCCGCGGGCGGTGGGACGCGGATGCGTTGCGCGACATCGTGCGCGATTACGCGCTGGAAACGCTTGCTGATGAGGATGCGGTTCTCGTCATTGACGAGACCGGTTTTTTGAAGCAGGGCAAGGTTTCGTGCGGGGTTGCACGCCAGTACACGGGCTCGGCGGGTAAGATCACCAACTGCCAGATCGGCGTCTTCGCCTCCTATGTGTCGCGTCACGGCCACGCCTTCATCGACCGGGCGCTTTATCTGCCGAAAGATTGGACGGACGATCCCGAGCGCCTGAAGACGGCGCATGTGCCGGACGATGTGGGCTTTGCGACGAAACCCCAGATCGCACGCCGGATGATCGCGCGTGCGATCGCCGCAAAGGTCCCGTTCTCTTTTGTCGCGGCGGACAGCGTGTATGGCACCGGGGACATCGAGAGCGCCCTGCGCAAGGCAGGCAAGGGCTATGTCCTGGGCGTCGCCTCCAACCACGTGTTCCGTTCTTGGGGCAAGAAGCAGCGGGTTGGCGGGACGGCCGGAAAGATCGCGCAAAATCTTCCACAAAACACCTGGCGGCGCCTGTCGGCGGGCGAAGGAACCAAGGGGCCGCGCCTGCATGACTGGGCCTATCTCGAACTGGCCGATCTCGATGCCGGCCAATACAACAGCGTTCTCGCCGGGGCGTGGACGCGAGGCCTTCTGATCCGCCGCAACATTGCCGACGGCGACCTTGCGTTCTTCTCTACGTGGTGCCCCAAGGGCATGCCCATGGAAAAGCTGGTATCGGTCGAAGGCCATCGCTGGGCCATCGAAGAAAGCTTTGAAGCCGCCAAGAACGAACTCGGCCTCGATCACAATGAAAGCCGCTCCTGGCATGGTTGGCACCGGCATGTGTCGCTGGTCATGCTCGCCTTCGCCATGATGGCCGCCATCCGGCATCGCGCCAATGTTCCGCCGCTGCCCAAAAAAACGATGCTCCGTCTTCGGACCAAACAGCGCTCCTGATCCGATGGTCGGTCCAGGAAATCCGCCGCATCGCCATGAAACTCGCGCAACGGCGCATCCAGCCCGCCCACGTCATCGCATGGTCTTTATGGCGCCGCGCCCATCAAGCCGAAGCGCGCCGCGCGCACCTCAAAAGGAAAAGGCAACTGTAATGCTAAGGAATTGCTACTGCAACAGGCGGACGGATTTCGGATCCGGCGGTTTCGGCAGGTTTTCGAGATAGGAGTGGATGTCGGCCACCTGTTTGTCCGAAACCAGCCTCTCCTCATAGGGCGGCATGACCGCGCGCGGCATCCGCAACTGCGCAATGAAAGCGGGGAAGGCGATCACGGGCGTCAGCCTTGGTCCTTCACGGCTGCCCTGTCCCGACGAATCCATGGCAGGAATAGCAGCCTTTCGACTGGAACAGCTGCTGTCCGGTTTGCGGATTGCCTTTCAGCGCGTCTGTCTGCGCCAGGGCGGGCATCGCCGAAACAATTCCGGTCAGCAGTGATACGAGAGAACGCAGATTTACGCTCATCCGGAACCCCTCAACGCGGCTGAGAAACGACATCGATCAACGCCGGTTCGCCGCGTTTCACAACTTCGATCGCCCGTCGGATCGCGGGCCCGAGGTCGTTCGGGTTGTCGATCGGTCCCTGTCCATAAACGCCCATCGCCTTAGCCAGAGTTGCGTAATCGACATTGGGTTTTGTGATGTCGGTCCCGATATGGATGCGTGATGTATCGCGCGACCGCCGGTCGGCCATGCGCAGAGTGTGCATGACCTCCATGTGATAGGCGCGATTGTTGTGCACCAGAGCCAAAATCGGAATTTGATGATGTGCGGCGGTCCACAGCATCGTATTCGTCATCATCATTTCGCCGTCGCCGATGATCGCGGCTGTGATTCGTCCCGTGCCTTTGTTCGCCAGCGCCGCACCCAAAGCGGCCGGTGCGTTATAGCCGACGCCCTGTGCGCCCGATCCGCCAACCCATTGATGGGGTTTGTCGATGTTCCAGAGTCGGTGCGGATAATCGGACAGGAAGACGGTTTCGGTGGGTAACGTCCAGTCCTCATTCTTCAGCTGATCCCACAGCTCCATGCAGGTTCGCGCCACCGAGATGGGCGAGGCATCCCAGCCATAAACGGCATCCGCACGGGCCTGCTCAAGCAGCCGCGGCGCCATCGCCGCAAGTTTCGCTCCGCGTTCAGCCAGGACCGAAGAACGGGCGGGAGTAAGTTCACGCCGCACCGCTTCGATCAGCGACGGCATGGTCGCCTCTGCATCGCCCGCGATGGGCAGATCCGCCGGCGCATAGCGCTGCACATCGCCATAGTTCGATTTCACCAGCAGGCTTTCGGTACCGATATGGACGACCTTCAGATCGGCACGCCGGTTGAGCGCGCGATAGGGGCGCCCGATCAGATCCTGCACATCGTTCGTCAGGCCCCAGAGTTCGACCGGTTCGAGAGCCAGCAGCACATCGGCCTGTGCCAGCGCCTGCTCGCGGCGGCCGGAATGGTTATATTTGTGCCGGCTGGGAAAATTCATCCGTGAGCGCCCGTCGATCACGGGTGCATGCAGCAATTCCGCAAGCTCGATCAGAAGCGCAGGTGCGCGTTCCGAACGGCCATAACGGTTGGCATAGATCACCGGGTTTTCTGCCGCCACAAGCAGCTTTGCGGCTTCGCGGACCGACTCGACATCCCCTTGTGGATGCGCACGCCTGCGAAGTTTCGGAATGCGAAGCGTCGCTTCTTCCGGTTTTTCCAGCGGGTCTTCCTGCACGTCGGCGTCGATGGTGACGAGCACGGGCCCCATCGGCGCTGTCGTTGCAAGGTCATATGCCTCGACCAGCGATTCGGCTGTCGCCTGCAACGAGGTCGGTTGTGCATCCCATTTTGTGAAATCGCGCACCGTTGCGTTCTGGTCCAGCGCCGCGTGGTTCCACTCGACATTCGGACGACGCGACGCAGTATTCTGGATATTGCCCGAGATGACGAGGACCGGCGCGCGATCGGCGTAGGCGTTGTAAATCGCCATGGAAGCGTGCTGCAGCCCGACCGTGCTGTGCACCATGCAGGCCATCGGTTTGCGTGCGACCTTCGCGTAACCATGCGCCATCGCGACCGCACATTCTTCGTGCAGGCACATGATGTATTCGGGTTTTGTATTCATCCCGTAATTCAGCAGCGATTCCTGCAATCCCCGGAATGTCGAAGCGGGAAGGGACGCCACATAATCGATATCGAGCGTCTTGATGACATCGACCATGAAGTCGGATCCGCTGCGGCTTTCCGTCAGCCGGACCGGCGGGGGCAGGATATTCTCATTTGGCGGCACCGGCGGGACGCTGGGCGCGCGCGCTGTCGCGGTTTGCGCCCTGGCCGTTCCGCCGGCAGCAAGCGATGCCGCAGGGCCGGCCGCAACAACACCGGCAAGGAATTGGCGGCGCTTCATCTTTGGCGTGCGCATCTGGCGGCCTCCCAAGTCTCGCGCGACTTTGCCACTCGGGCCGCCTGAATCCAAGCTGCCGGGAAGTCCTCCGGCGCCTCGCATCGGGCAACGCTCGGGCAGAATTCGATTACGGCCAGCCGCAAGCCGCTAGTTTTGCAGCAGCGGGATCGTCTTCGGGTCGGGCGGTTTCGGGAAGCTCGAGACATAGGCGTAGATATCCGCCGCCTGCTGATCGGTCAGCACCTTGGCGGTGAACGGCGGCATGATGTTACGCGGTGTCCGAAGCTGCACGATGAAGGCCGGATAGGCGGGCGGGTCGATCAGCTTGGGTCCCGCATTGCCGCCCTGCCCGGCCCATCCGTGACATTCGAAACAGCCGACCGTTTCGAACAGCTTCTTGCCATTGGCGGCGTTGCCCCGCGGCGTGTCCTGCGCGGACGCGCCGGGGGATGCAATCGCCAGACCAAGAAGCACTGCTGCGGAATAACCCGATACGCGACTGAACACGGCCCCTCCCAAACTCATCAACGCGGCTGCGAAACGATATCGATCAGCGCAGGCTCGCCCCGCTTTACCACCGCAATAGCGCGCTGGATTGCCGGTCCCACATCGGCGGGATGATCGATCGGGCCCTGCGCATAGACGCCCATCGCCTTCCCGAGCGAGGCAAAATCGATGTTGGGGTCATTCATCGTCGTGCCGATATGCGCGCGATCGATGCCGCGCTGATTGCGCTGCGCCATGCGCTGCACATGCATGTACTCCTGATGCCACGCGCGATTGTTGTGAACGATGTACAGAATCGGAATTCGATGATGCGCAGCGGTCCACAATACGCCGGGCGACATCATGAGATCGCCGTCGCCGTTCAGCGCAACCGTTATGCGTCCGTGCTCCTTGTTGGCAAGCGCAGCACCCAGAGCGGCCGGTGCATTGTACCCGACGCCGCCCCCGGTCGAGCCGCCCATTGAATGATAGTGCTTTTCCATGCTCCACAGCCGATAGGGCCAGTTGGACAGGAAGTTGACTTCGGAGGCCATGGTCCAGTCTTCATTTTTGATCTGGTTCCAGACCTCGGCCGAAATGCGCGCGGTCGAAATCGGGCTCGCATCCCAACCATAGCCGGCCTGTTCGTGGGCGGCCTGAAGGAATTTCGCGCCGGCCTGCCTGAGTTTGTCGCCGCGCGCCGCCGCTGCGCTCTTCCGTGCCGGGCTCATTTCTTTTTCGATCGCCTGAATCAGCCAGGGCAGCGAATTCTCCGCATCCCCGGCGATCCCCATATCGGCTGCCTGATAGCGCTCATACTCGCCCATGTTCGGTTTGATATTCGTATCGGTGGTGCCGATCACGATGACCTTTGTTCCCGGGCGAATCTTCGGTTTGGCCGGCCGGCCGATCAGGTCGTCCACATTGTTCAGAGTGCCGTACAGATCCATCGGTTCGAGCGCGAGAATGACATCGGCCTGACGGATCATGGCGGCGCCGCGTTCCGTGTGGTTCAGCGGATGACGGCTCGGCATGTTCATGCGGTTGCGCTCGTCCACCACGGGGGCCTGCAACAGCTCGGCCAGTTGAACAAGGCGCTTCGGCCCGGCCTCGCTGCGCGTATAGCGGCCGGAAACAATCACCGGATTTTCTGCGGCCACCAGCAGTTTTGCGGCTTCCGCGAGTTCGCCGGGATCCGCGACCGGTTGCGTCCGGCTACGAAGCTTGGGAATGAACAGTTTGCGGCCGGGCTCCAGTTCTTCTTCCTGTTGATCGGCATCGATCACGACCATCACCGGGCCCATTGGCGCGGTGGTCGCCAGGTCATAGGCTCGTACGAGGCCTTCCGCGAAATCCTGCAGATTGTTCGCCTGGTCGTCCCATTTTACGTAATCGCGAACAATGATACCCTGATCATGCGCGCTATGCGCCCACTCGACGCCCGGGCGCCGCTGCGTCCCGTTCCCGACATTGCCAGCCATGACGATCGCCGGCGCCTGATCGCAGAAGCAGTTGTAGATCGCCATCGACGAGTGTTGCAGCCCGACCACTCCATGCACCATGGTGGCCATCGGTTTGCCCGCGATCTTGGCATAGCCATGGGCCATCGCGACCGATGCTTCTTCGTGAATGCAGGTGATGAACTCCGGCTTGGTGTTCATGCCGTAATTGATGATCGATTCCTGCAGTCCGCGGAACGTCGACCCGGGACAGGATGCGACATAATCGATGTTCAGGGATTTCAGGCAGTCGACCATGAAATCGCCGCCCACATGCCCGCTGGTGACCAGCTTTTGCGGCTCGGCAGGCGGATTGATGTCGCCGGCGGTCTGTGGCTTGGCGGGACCGCTGCTTGCAGCCTGCGTTTCCGCTGCAACCACCTTTGTCGTGGCCGCGAGGCCCATGACCGGACCTGCTGCCGCTGCCCCAACCAGAAACTGACGGCGCTTGATGTTTGGCGTCTTGGACACGTTCCCGCCCCTGTCGATGGAGTGCCTCATTGGCCGAGGCTTGCCTGATTTATGGCCCGAATCCTTATCATCAGGGCGGGCCATCGACAAGTTGCGCGGAAACCCGCCGGGCGGGGCCGCGGCGGGTTTCAGAGCGTATGGATCTGGCTGCTATAACCGGGCGGAAGCGCTCTGCCGCGAACGCAGGGCGCTCATTTGCTCCGAAAGACGCCGGCTGCGCGCAACGGTCGTACCGCTGTTGCGCAAAGCCTCGGTGAGATGAAGAATTGCCTCGGGCTGCACCGAGCACGCATGCTCCCAGTTCTCCCGCGAGGTTTGCCTCCGGCGGTCCGAAACACCCGCTACGCGCCGGGCGCCGTCCCACAGTTCAACCGCAACCGGCACATCGCTGCACACATACTGCGCCGCATGCGCCATGGACAAAGCGTCACCGTCGCCCTGGGCGGACAGATCATACGGCCAGCGGAACCTGCCGGATTTGTCGACAAAGTACATCCGGTACTTGGTCATGACCGTTTTGTCCTCCTCGCGTTCAGGCTGAAACGCGCGAAGGCACTGCCGGGTTGCTCCGAAGATCAGCGAATTGGCGGTGCGTACATCATCCGCCCGCCGTCGACAGCCGGCTGAGGCCACGGTCCAGCTTCGCTTTGCTCCCGGAACCGAGATTTCGTTCGAAGATCTCCCCGTAATTGCCGCCTGCACTCACCGCCGCTGCCGCCCACCCGATCGCCATTTCCCGGTTCGGCATCATGGGTGCGGTGAAAAAGGCTTTTCCATCGGGATCCTCGCGGGAATGCATGGCGCCCATATTCGCTGAGCTGATTCCCAATTCCTCCGCATCCATCAGCGCAAAAATCGCCCAACGAACGGCATCGAAAAATTCGTCATCGCCTTTCCGAAGCAATGGCGCGAGCGGTTCCTTTGAAATCTGCTGCGGAAGGATCACGTAATCGTCCGGGTTCATGGCTCGTCCGATCAGCGCCTCCGCAAGCTCCGACGCATCGGCTGTCATCGCATCGCATTCGCCCGCGAACAACGCCGCTTCGGAATCTGCGCGACGATCCTTGATCACCGCTTTGAGCGTCAGATTGTGCTGCCGAAAAAAATTGCGCAGCGCGCCGACAAAGGCCGCATCGGTCGAAACGCAAATGTTCCGGCCGGACAGCGCCTCCGGGGTGGTTATCTTCAGCCGCTTCGGGACCAGGAAAGCCTGTCCGTCATAGAGTATGATCGGACCAAAGCGCAGATTGCCTTGCGTCTCCCGGCCGGAAGTCCAGGTCAGGCCGCGCAATACGAGATCGATATCACTCTCGCGCAAAAATGTTTCGAGCGTATCGATGGGCCGGAAAACCACTTTGCCGGTCGTGCCGAATATCGCTGCGCCGATGGCTCTGCAGATATCGGCATCAAACCCGCTCCATCGACCGTCGGCCATGTGCCTGGAAAAACCGGGAACATCCGCGCCGACACCGCAGGTGAGAAATCCTTTCTGCCGGATGGAATCCAGTCTTTCACCGGCCCACGCACCGGCGGCGCTGATTTGCATCGCGACGGCGCACAGCAGGACAGCGATGATGCGGTGGAGGTTGATCAACAATTTTGGACCCTGCATTTCGGCTGGAAATGATAGAACAGGATCGGGCGGGATTGAATCCGCTCGCCGGGAACATCGGACAGATTGCATAAATCACCCCCAATCGGCGCGGTCATGACCGCTCGCCGGGACTTTCTCAAAGGCGCCGCCGCCGCGCTCGCCGCGCCGTCGTCAGCTGGTGCACGCCGGGCTCCCGCGGCCAACTCCGAAACAATACTGGTTGCGGGCGCCGGATTGGCAGGTTTGGTTGCTGCATATCGTCTGCGTGAATCGGGCAGGCATGTCATCCTGATCGAGGCCAGAGATGCGCCGGGCGGGCGCGTGCGCACGGTGCGCGGCCTCTTCGATGATGGCCTCTATGGCGAGCTCGGCGCGGCGCGCGTCGCCGAAACTCACGAATATGTGTTGCACTGGGTCAACGACCTCCGGCTGAATCGGTGCCTTTTGCGCCGGCATCCGGCTCAGCCATGCTTGCCATCGGGGCAAAGCGCGCCCACGGCGATGATGCGGAGGCGCGCGAAAAGCTTGCGCCCGGCCTGAAACCCGATGAGCGGAACCTTTCGGTGCCGGGCTGCTGCTGAAATATATTGCCGGCGTGCCGGACGAGCTTGCCGACGGAGACGTCAATCTGACCGATCCACGCTGGCGCGATTTCGACCGGATGACCTGGCCGGCATGGCTCGCGTCCCGGGGCGCCAGCCCCGCAGCCATTCGCCTGATGACGCTGGGCGGAGATTCGAGCCAGTTCTCGGCGCTTTTCATGCTGCAGCAGATCATGCTGCACCGCGACTCGCACCAATACTTCAAGATCGAGGGCGGGATGGATCGCCTGCCCCGGGGCATTGCAGCCGGCCTGGGTTTGCCTGTCCGGTACAATTGCCGGCTGGTCGGACTGAACAGGACCGGCAACGGAATCCGGGCGCAATGCATGATCGGGGACCGCAGCGATGTAATCGCCGCCGACCGGGCCGTGCTGGCGCTGCCATTTTCCATGTTGCGCCGAGTGGCATTGGACCCGCCCCTTTCGCCGGGGAAAACCGCGGTAATCAATCAGCTGACTTATTTCGATGCCTCGCGTTTTCTGCTTCAGACGCGCACGCGTTTTTGGGTTGCCGCCGGGCTTAATGGCAGCGCGCGCACCGACGGACCGGCCGATATCTGGGACATGAGCTTCGGCCAGAAAGGCGCCGCCGGACTGATTTCTCTGACCACCGGAGACGACCGGATTGAAAGCCGGCTGTCGTCACTGTCACCGGCGCAGCGAGCCGCTTTCGGCGCTGCATTGGCCGCAGATGCATTCCCCGGAATCCGGAGCGAACTCAGCAGGAGCCATGTCCAGATCTGGGGCCTCGATCCCTATGCCGCTGGCGCATTTTCAGTGTTCAAACCCGGGCAGATGACCGCGTGGGCCGGAATTCTGGCAAAGCCCGAGTTGCGCGCGCATTTTGCCGGCGAACATTTATCTCCCTGGAACGGCTGGATGGAGGGCGCACTTTGGTCGGGCGAGCGGGCCGCGCAGGAGGTTATCCAGGGCTAGAGTCTAGTCGACGAGCCCACCGGGTTTCGCTTGGTAAACCGGGTGGAATTCTTATATGGTAACAGCTACGTTCCTGTGTGCTATGCGGGGCGGCGCCCTGCTTTGGATCAGAAGAGGCGGATATGAAAATGAAATCATGGATCGGCATGAGCAGCGTTGCCGCTTTGGGACTGGCGGCCAGCGCTTTTATCTCGCTTCCCGCTTTCGCCAATGGTGGCGATTTCTTCAATGAGTTGTCCGAAAGCTGGGGCTCGAATGCGGATACCGGCGTGCCGTTCTTCGGCTGGGTGCGCGATTTAAAGGGCAAAGCCATCCCACGCGCCATCGTTACGGCGACGGTCGTCGGCGGGGTTGACGGTGAAGCGGTCACCATCATTTCGGACAATCTCGGGCATTTCAAAATCCCGGGGCTCGGCAAGGATATCGATCCGAAGAAAGTGCTGGTTGAATGCGCCAAGGCGGGATATCGCACAATGTCGATGGACCGGCGCATCCTGCGGACCATGCCGAAGGCTCCGGTCGAGGTTGACTGCAAAATGCAACCCTCGGGGCCCCTCAGCTAAGCCTGCACGGGTAAAGGAGTTTTTCGCTCCTTAACCGGCGAATTGCATTGCAATTGCCGAATCGCTTCGTGCATCATCGCCCACGAAGGATGGCTGTTGCGCCCAGGCGTGGTTCAGTCCCTTCGGGAGTTCCGGGAAGTCACCTCACAAGCCAGAACGCACAGACGTTCTTTGACAGGGGGGTCAATGATTACCGCATTACTGATCATTCACGGCATCATGGCCGTGTTTCTGGTCGGCGCCATCACGCATCAGTCTCTGGGCGTGTTCTGGCCGCGCCGTCCCGGCCAATCGAGTTTCGTCGCCAAAGCGCGTGGCATCAATCCGGCGGGGTATGTGAATGCCATCCTCGTGCTGTATGTCGTCACCTTCGTGATCGGCGCATTTCTGTATCCCACCTATCGGGTGTTCGTTCGCCCGCCATTGCAGGATTTGCAGCTGACCTACGCAATCGGACTGTTCGAGATGAAGGAGAATTTTGCCGCGATCTGCCTCGCGATGCTCCCGTCCTATTGGTACTTCTGGAAGAAAGCGCCGGAATTCCCGACCACCCGGAACGCCATTACGGCCATCCTGTTTTGCACCATCTGGTATAATTTCATCGCCGGCCACATCCTGAACAACGTCAGAGGATTTGCCTGATGAACAAAATCGCCGCGCGGGCTTTCCCGGCATTCGCTGTCGGTTTTGCGTTGTTTTACGCACCCGGCTATTCCTTCACCGGCGCGACATCGACCTTCTCCTGGCCGTTGTTCACGTATTTCCCGGCGATCGATCAGTGGCGTTGGATGCTGATCCCGGGAAACGACAACAGCGGTCCGCCCATGTGGTGGTATGGCTGGATCGCCTCCGCCGTGCTGGTCGGGCTGGTTTTCGCGTTGATTGCTCTGGCTCTTCCGGAACGGGCATTGCGAACGTCTGGCCGTCTCTCGTCTGGGCGGTCCCCATCTGCGCCTTTGTGTTCCTGCTGAATTGGGAACTTGCCTGGTTCTTAACGGGATGGACGCCGATCTGGTTTAGCTGAGATTCGCGCGATATAATGTCTCCCGGCGCTTCTCATCAGTTGCGGAGACAGACGATGATCGGAAAAATTCCAGCTTCGCTGCCGCTCGCTGTTGCCGCAATGAGTCTGCTCATTTGCGTGCCCGCCTTCGCCAATGGCGGCGATTTTTTCGAAGAGCTCAGTGCGACCTGGCAGAACAACAGCGATGACGGCGTGCCTTATTTCGGCTTCGTGCGCGATGCGCGAGGCAAGCGGATCCCAATGCCACCGTGACCGCCACCACCGCTTCGGCTCGAGCTTCGTCGTCCAGGCCGACAATTTGGGCCATTACCGCATCCCGGGATTTTCGAAAGCGTTGATCCGAAACGGGTGCAGGTGACCTGCAGCAATGCGGGCTATAGGCCGGTGACACGCGACCGGCGCGTTTTGCGCGGCGCAATGAATGTGCCGATCGAGACCGACTGCGTCCGAGACCGGAAATGGAAACCTGCCGCCTACTTTGTTTTGTCGCTGACTTGTGGCGCTGCCGGCGCACAGATCCGGCGGCAGCCCAGGGCAAATAAAAAGCCCCTGTTCCGTGCGGAACAGGGGCTTTTCCGTCAACAGAGTGAAGGTCAGTCCAGCGGTTCGACGTGCATCACCACCGCCTGGTGTTGGCGCCGATCCAGAGGCTGGCTTTTCGCCGTAGTCGTCCACCGCGATGCGCCGGGCATTGGTCTCTACGGGCATCAGATACTGCACTGTCTTGCCGGTTTTCGGATCGATGCGCGTGACGCGGTCGTCCATCATGTTGTCGGTCCACACGACGCCGGTTTTGTCGGCCTGGGCGTCATAGGGCGAGGAATATTGTCCGGGTACCGGAATTCCATGAACTCGCCGGACTTCGTGTCGAACATCGCGATCTTGTCGGCGCGCCACTCGGCAAACCACAAGCGGTCCTGATCGTCCATGCGCCCGCGCCGCGGCCGTGAATAATCCGACGGCGTCTTGTAGGACGTGGTGCGCCGGTCTTCGCATCGATTTTCCAGATGTACTGGCTGGGGAAATCGAGCAGATAGGCGTTGTTGTGCGAGTTTGTGTATATTCCATATGCGGATGCGGCTCGCCCTTCGGCCGATCCTTGAGGGGAATCTCCAGGGCTCGAATTTCCCGGTGCTCACATCGAAGCGCGTGATGATGGGTTCTTCGGCGCTGTTGATCCAGACCTTGCCGTCGGCCCTCCAGTTGATCGGCGCGACCATTGCCTGCTGGCTTTCGTCGTCCTGCATTCCGGGCAGGGTGTAGAATTTGAAAGTGCCCGTTTTGCGGTCGAAGCGTGCCGCCCGGTCTGGTCCATCATGCCGAGCCAGATATTGCCGTCCTTGTCGAATTCGACGTCCAGATTGCCGTTCGAGTATCCGCCGGGCCGCGTCTGCGGATAGGTGTATTCCGTCACCTTTCCGGTTTTGGGATCGAGCCTTGAAGCGAGTTCTCGCCGAAATCCGATAACCAGACAAATCCGTCATCGCCTTTGACCGCGTCATGGGGCTGCATGCTTTTGCGCGGCAGGTCATAGGACGTGATGATGACATGCGTGTCAGCGCCCTTCGGCCGCGGCGAGCCCTTGAGTTCATATTTGTATTCCGGCGCGCTCGAAAGATTAACGGACGAGATATAGTCGGCGAGACGATCGAGGCCGCCGAACGTGCGCGCCTGATCGCGCGCAACGATACGCTTTTGCACAAGCACCGGGAAGGCCTGGCTCGACATCTGCGCCATGCGCGGGAAAACATCGCTCTTGAACTGATCCCTCGTGTAAGCCGATGTAAGGGCCGGGATAGCGTGTGGCAGGTGGCGCAGGCCACCGCGTCGCGCTTCTCGATCTCGCTGCCCGTGCACTGCGCAGCCATTCGGCATTGGTCAACTGGGCGCCAATATTCGCGGTCTCGTTCAGCTTGATATACGCCGTCGCGCCGTTCGCGGTCACGTCGATGGCACGCGGACCATCCAGGATGTATCCGATGGCGCGGATCCTGATGCTGTAATGACCGGGTTCAAGACGTCCTGGGGGAAAAGCGTAATGGCCCTTGTCATCGCTCACCACCGTGATCGACATGTCGGAGCCGTCCTTTTTCGCCGTCACGAGAACGCCTTCCATCGCGCCCTCCTTGGCCGACGGGACTTTGCCCTCAAGCGCAGCGGGGGCGGCATTCGCAACGGCCGTACCGGCAATAACGAATGCAGCCGCGCTCAAGAGCAGGACATCCTGAATCCGTTCATCGCTTCCTCCTGGTCGCCAGGCATGGCAGAACGCCCCCTGGCCGCATGTAGCAGAGCCCGAATTCTTCGCCAAAGACCAGGTTCAGTCAATCCGGAACCGGCAGTGGGGGCAGGCTGCAAAAGGCCATTCCCTTCATGGGCGGGAAACAGGAACCGGACCAGTCTCACTTTGGCCGGGATGATCGACTTCACGCCAGTTTTGGATCTGGGCTTTGCGCTGATATGTCCGGCGCCCGAATTGGGTTTTCGCCCTTTTGCTCTTGTTGAGCAGTTTCATCGTGCGTTCGATATCGTCGGAAGCCAACCATATTCCGCAGCGCGTCTCAGAGCGGCGTCACGGGCATCGCCCAGGGCATCCGCCGTTATGCGGATGTGCAAGGCGCGATTGCGGTAGCGGAGCGCGCGCGCAGCGTAAGTTTCAACCACAACCCGCCCCGTGTGAAAGCATTTGAATCAATCACAAGGAGATTAAGTTACAAAGGATAGCTCGGCTGTCGGTTAAGGATTTGTTGCGGACAAGCGGTTTCAGCTACGTCGTCCATCGGCGGTTGATCCAGCGCAAGGCGGAAGGGCGCCGCCTCCGGCATGAGTGGAGGAAATTTCGCGTACCTTCCATGCACCCGGATCTTTTGAAGCTCAGTCCCAGAGAGCGTGCCGGGCATTATCGCGAACTTGCTGCAGAGGCATCCGGTTATTGTGCCTGGCAACGAACGACGCGCAAAAGAGTCCTTCCGCGAGATCGCGGCGCACTGGCTTGCATTGGCGGCATTGGCCGAAGCCGAAGCCAACCGCGACCAGGATCGAAAGGGCTAGCCGCTCCGCAGGAAACACCCTGTTGCGTATCTGCTGACGGTACTGGCGGTAACTTTCCTGTAACGGTTGTGCTGGAAAAATCGTTGCCCGCCGCAGCAGCCCCGGATGCGCGGTAAGCTCGCGGGATGGACAGTTTCGACTATGTCATCATCGGGGCGGGGTCTGCGGGATGCGTTCTGGTAAACGGCTGTTGCGCATCCGCGCAATCGTGTGGCCCTGATTGAGGCAGGCGGGCGCGACAACTGGATCTGGTTCCACATCCCTGCGGGTTATCTCTTCGCGATCGGAAATCCGCGCGCCGACTGGATGTTCCGCACCGAAGCCGATCCGGGGCTGAACGGACGCAGCATTGCCTATCCGCGCGGCAAGCTGCTGGGCGGTTCATCGGCGATCAATGCGATGATCTATATGCGCGGCCAATCCGCCGATTACGATCAGTGGCGCCAGCTGGGTCTGGCAGGCTGGGGCTGGCGCGACGTACTGCCGGGTTTCCGAAAAATGAGGACCACTTCGGAGGCGAATCGGAATTTCACGGCGCGGGTGGCGAATGGCATGTCGACCAGTCTCGCATCCGCTGGGCCATCCTTGATGCGTTTGCCCGGCGGCAGCGGAAAACGGATTTCCGTTCACGAATGACTTTAATGCCGGCGACAATGCCGGCTGCGGGTATTTCCATGTGAACCAGATGAATGGCCGCCGCTTATCGGCTGCGCGCGCCTTTCTGAGCCTGTGGCGAAGCGGGACAATCTTAGGATCATCACCGGCGCCTTGGCGGACAGGGTTCTGTTCGACGAGCGCCGTGCGGTTGCGTGCGCTTGATCCGGGAAGGAACGAGCTGCGGCTCGCCGCAGAAGATGAAATGATCGTTTGCGCGGGATCGGTCGCCACGCCGGCGATCCTTGAACGTTCCGGCATCGGAAGCGCGGACCGTTTGCGCGCGATGACGGTATTGCGGTGCTGCAGCACTTCCCGGCGTCGGCGAAAATCTGCAGGATCATCTGCAGCTGCGGCTGATCTTCAAAGTGTCTGACGTGCGCACGATGAATCTCGATTCCGTTCCCATGTGAAACGCACCGGGATGGTGCTGGATTATGCGTTGCGGCGGAGGGGAGCGCTGACCATGGCGCCTTCGCAGCTCGGCGCATTTGCGGGTTCCTCACCCGAATTCGAAACGCCAAATCTGGAGTTCCACATTCAGCCTCTGTCGCTGGAAAAGTTCGGCGATCCGCTGCACGACTTTCCCGCCTTTACGGCCAGCGTCGGCAATCTCCGACCCACCAGCCGTGGAGAGATCCACGCGAGCAGCTCCGATCCACACGAGGCGCCACTGATCGTCACGAACTATCTCTCGACGCCGGAAGACAGCCGGATCGCGGTGGATGCGATCTGGTTGACCCGGCGGATTGTGGCATCGCCGGCGCTCTTACCGTATCAGCCGGAGGAATACCGGCCCGGAGAGATCTTGTTTCCGACAACGAACTCGCCGATGCGGCCGGCGATATCGGCACGACGATTTTTCATCCCGTCGGCACGGCGCGAATGGGTCCGGACCATGACCGTTTGCGGTCACCGACGCGGATTTGAGCGTGCGCGGAATCTCGGGATTGCGCATTGCGGATGCTTCGGTGATGCCGCGGATCACGTCAGGCAATACGGCAGCGCCGACCATGATGATCGCCGAAAAAGCGTCCGCAATGATCCTCGCGACGCTGACTATCTGGAAAGACCTGCGCGATCGTTTCCAGTTTCGGTTCGTCGCCGGCCGGCTAGGTCGCCTTGGCGACGATCAGCGCCATCGCGGTTATGCCATAATATCCAGCGAGCCCGACCGCATCGGTGACGCCTTTCTCACCGAATCTCTTACCGCCGCTTCGTAGGTCGCATCCGAGAGCGCATGGTCGCGATAGGTTTCGGTGATCAGGTCGTAGAGCAGGCCCTGGTCTTCGCTCATCCCGGATGGCCGCTTGCCGGCGGCGATCGCGGCGGGAATTTCCGGGTCGAGCCCGCCTTGGTCGCCAGCGCGTAATGCGCATGCCAGATATATCCGCTGTCCGATTGGCGCGCAGAAGGAGAATGATCAATTCCGTCTGCTTCTGCGTCAAATTGCGTGCCCCAACGCAAATAATCCGACATCCCGATTGCATGAAGTCCGAATTCCGGACTGCGGAAATACACCTTGAAGGCGCATTCACGACATTTCCGTTGCGTGGCGGCTGACGCATCAATTCGGCGAATTCCTTTTGTTGCGGAGAATACCTCTCCGGCGGAATTGGCGGAAAGCGCACGCTCTCAGCCGCAATCACCGGAAGAACAAATGCGAGGCTCAGCCCCGCGATTGGCAACAGCTTCTTCATTTCTTCCCTCCGAAAAATGGTTCAACCGGGACAGAGATGCGCAAAGCGCGCCGGCGCGGATCCTGGTTTCATGGCGTCGTGCCGGAATAACCGAGCCTTATTTGGCTCCCGCCGCCTTGCCCTGAACCGTGCCCTGTTTCAGCCATTCCAGAGACGCCTGGAACAGCAGCAGGTGGTTTTTCTCCCACATCGCATTATGGGACGAACAGGCGAGATCGATGAAGACTTTCTGCTTCGCGCCCAGATCGGAAAACAGCTCGCGCACCCGTTGCGGCGCCACCTGCTTGTCATGCTGGCCGGAAATCATCAGGAAAGGCACTTCGATCCGGCCTGCAACGGTCTTGTTGAATCCCCAGCTCGGCACCTGCGGCGCCCGGCGCACTCCTGCGGCCCAGGTGGCACCGACAGGGTCGGACGCCACCATTTCCGACCACACCGCACGGCTTGCGCCCGGCTCATACTGATCGGGACAGCCAGTCTGACGATCCCAATTGGCTATGAAATCGGCTTCCGATTGCGCGTTCATCGGTCCATCGCTTTTGGGCAGGACGTCCGGCGCATCGGGCGCCATATCGCGGTTATAGGCAGGGGCAAGAATAACCAGGCGCGAAACCTTGTCTGGATTGCGCGCCGTGTAACCGGC
>CAVVEG010000012.1:0-312830 GCA_963747255.1 uncultured Alphaproteobacteria bacterium | reverse complement strand
TGCGGACTGCTTTACGCCGCCAATACGGCGGGTGCGGTCGCGGGCTGCCTGATTGCGGGCTTCTATCTGTTGCGGCTGTTCGACGTGAATGTCGCGTCCTATGCCGCGATTGCGCTTAATCTCGTGATCGCGGTTGCGGCGTTCGGTTTCCTGCGCCGGTTTCGCGCCCGGGCCGCGGACCTGCGGGGAGCTGGCGTAAGACAGAGGAAACCGTCCGGTTCTTTTGCGCCGATATGCATTGCCATGGGGCTGTCCGGCATGGCGGCTCTGGGCGCGGAGGTCGTATGGACGCGCGCGATGGGGCTGATTCTGGGGGCGACCGTCTATGCCTTTTCGATCATTCTCGCGGTTTATCTGGCGGGTCTGGCATTGGGCACGGCTTCGGCGGCGGCGTTCACGCGCAATCTGAACCCGCGAATCGCGCTCGGCTGGTGCCAGCTCCTTGCCGCGGCGGGGATCGCCTGGACAGCCTATGCGCTTGCCGATTCCCTTCCCTGGTGGCCGATCAATCCGCAGCTCGCGACGGATCCGAAATTCACCTTTCAGCTCGACCTGGCGCGAACCATCTGGGGGATTCTGCCGGCGACGATCTTCTGGGGCGCGAGCTTTCCGTTCGCCTTCGCGGCCGCATTCCGGGATGAAGCGGATCGCACGGCGGCGACCGGCGCGATTTATGCATCCAACACCGCGGGCGCGATTGTGGGCGGGCTCGCGGTCAGTCTGTGGGCCATTCCTCTGCTCGGAACCCAGAACACCGAGCGCATTCTGATCGTGCTTTCCGGCGCGAGCGGGCTGTTCGTGCTGTTTCCACTGCTGCATTCGGAAAGGATCACGCGGCATGAGCTTGCGGCCGGGACCGCTACGGCGCTGATCGGGCTGTTTGTCTGGCAGGTGGACCGGCTGCCGGGAGAACTGATCGCCTTTGGACGCCGCACGGCATCAAGCGCCGGCATGGCGCGCATTCTCTACAGCGCCGAGGGGCGGAACACTTCGATCGCCATCTCGCAATGGAATGACGGCGCGATGCAGTTTCACGTCGCGGGCAAGGTCGAAGCGTCCACGGAAGGCTACGACATGCGGCTGCAACGGATGCTGGCGCATCTGCCGGGACTGATGCACGGAAACCCGCGTTCGGTGCTGGTGGTGGGATTTGGCGGAGGAATCACCGCCGGGACCTTCACCACCTATCCCACCATGAAGCGGATCGTGATCTGCGAGCTCGAGCCGCTGATTCCGCCGGTCTCGGCCCGCTATTTCGGCAAGGAGAATTATAACGTTCTCAACGATCCGCGTACGGATGTCGTCTATGACGATGCACGGCATTTCATCGCCGCGACCCGCGAGAAATTCGATATCATCACCTCCGATCCGATCCATCCCTTCGTCAAGGGGAGCGCCGCGCTGTATTCGAAGGAATATTTCGAACTGGTGAAGGCGCATCTCAATCCGGGCGGCGTCGTGACCCAATGGGTGCCGATGTATGAGAGCGACGCGGAATCCGTGCGCAGCGAGATCGCGACTTTTTTCGATGTATTTCCCTATGGCACGGTGTGGGCCAATAACGCGAATGGCGAGGGTTACGATCTGGTGCTCGCCGGTCAGCTGACGCCGCCGTCATTCGACATCGGCAGCATGGAGGCACGGCTCGCGCGTGCCGATTACCGCGATGTGACGCAGTCGCTGCATGATGTGAGCCTGGATTCGGCGACCGGTCTTTTTGCGAGTTATACGGGGGACCGGAAAACGCTGGCTCCCTGGCTGAAGGATGCGGCGATCAATCACGACCGGGACCTGCGGCTGCAATATCTGGCGGGGCTGGCGCTGAATCGGTCGGAAGAGGGCACCATCTATCGCGAGATGCTGATGTACCGGGTGCGGCCCGTGTCGCTGTTCCAGGGCAGCCCGGGACAACTGGAGGATCTGTTTTCGGCGATGGAAGCGGGCATGGAGGGCGGCCCGGGGCGAAGGGCGATCGGTTCCGCGGCGCGATAGCAGGCGCCGGTTGCCGGTCTGGGCGAATCCGTCGTATTCGATCAGGCAAGTGCCGGCTTAGCTCAGTTGGTAGAGCACGTGATTTGTAATCACGGGGTCGCGGGTTCGATCCCTGCAGCCGGCACCGCAGAAGATAATTCAATGAATTCAGCCTATTACGCCGTTGTGTTGCGTGAAACGTGCGCCGCAAACTGCGACAAAAAACCACAAGCGGACATCATGCGGACATCACGGGAGGCAATTTCGCGGCTTTCTCGTCCCTTTTAGGGGATGCAAAAACTCGCGAGCGCAACAGGCTGGCCCCCCTGTTTGTAATTGTTGGTGCCGGCCACCGCGATTCGACCGCGACGCCTTTTAGGGCACTCGAAAACTGCCCTTTAGGGTGTTGCAAAACTCAAGGCCGAACGCGCGCACGCGTGACTGTGTACAAAAACTCCTGATGCCGTCCTTTAGGGCACAACAAAACTCCGGATCATGTGTGCCGCTGATGGATTGCTTCGCGCGCGTGAGTGCGTCGGAAAATTGGCGAGGCGTGCCCCACGAATTGAGCGCATTCGCTTTCGCACGCATCGATCTGTTGATTTTTGTCGATTGTTTTTCAAACGCGGGCGGTGAGCCATTGGTGCCTAAGTTCTAGCGCGCACGCGCGCGCGTATTGCAACCGAAATTGCCGGGACCCCCTCGCGCGCGCGTACTGCTGACAAAACCGGGCTCATACGGGTGCAGGGTGCCTCGCGCGCGCGCACTTGGTCGCAAAATCGTTCATGATTGCACCGGATTTAGGTGCAGAGCCGTCTGGAATACAGAATAGGATTCCGCGCGTGCGCGTACTTGTCCAAAAACTCCCTGCTCTGAGGCAACCCAGTTGCTGTGTATCGCCTCGCGCTCAGGGGTGAGCGTTACTGGCAGTTCGTGCTTGTCAGACCGCCGCCAAGAGCCAGTGACGTGCAGTTGAGTGGCACATTACCACCGCCCGAATTGACCACCACTGGCCGCTGCGCGCGCTCTCGGGCCAATTCCAGGCGGCATTCGACGTAAACCATACTCCCCGGCGCGGCCCCGTAGGACAGGCAGGTTGCGTTGTCGGCCGCGTCCCGCTGCGCTTTCACAATGTCACACTGGTCCGCAGCTTGGGTAAGGAGGCCACAATGGTTTGGGCCTTGATCCACAGCCCGCGCGTAAGATTGGCATCCAGCAAGTCCCAAAAGCGGCAAAATTGCGGCGCATTTCATGCGGCTTCCCCCTCAATCACAGGGGGTCAATATTGCAAGCGATTTTACACATGAACCGGATGCTGAAGCCCGAGGCGGCCGAAGTGGTGAAGAAGCGCTTCGAAGCGACGCGCGCCGGCACGCCGCTTCCCTCGCCCTCGGGGAGTTGCTGGCCAATGGTGGCGCCTTACATCTTCCGGGTGCAGGGAATGCATCTGCTACAAACGAAAGACGAAGTGCTGTTCCTGTACATGCAGGACCACCAGGCGCGCCGCGTCCGGCTGGGTGGGACGCATCCGGCGCGCGTGACGCCGTCCTGGCATGGCGATTCCATCGGCCATTACGAGGGGGACACGCTGATTGTCGATACCGTCGGCGTTAAAGTGGGACCTGTCTCCATGGTCGATCCGGCCGGAAGTCCCTATAGCGAAGCGTTGCATGTCGTCGAGCGCTACCGGCTCATCGACTATGCCGCCGCGATCGAAGCGGAGAGCCGCAACATCAAAGAGAACGGTTCTTCCGGCAATCTGCAGGCTGCGGGCATCGATGCCAGATATAAAGGCAAGGGACTGCAGGTGGAATTCACGGTCGAGGACCCGAACGTCTTCAGGATGCCGTGGTCGGGCGCCGCCACCTACCGTAAATCCGATGGCATTTGGATTGAGAATGTCTGCGCCGAGAATCTGCATGAATATTACAACAACCGGGACACGCCGGCACCGCAAGCCGGCAGGCCGGATTTTTGAGATGGGTTTGCGAATCCCGACCGCTGATTGCGGGTTCCGTCGGGGCCCCTGTTGTGCCTGAACAGGCGGTGTTATTCTTCGCAGCGCGGCGCCGAGACACCGAAGACATCCGGCACCAACCTGCGGATCAGGAAAGGGCGGCGATGCACTCCGGGAAATTCGCAGACTTCAGCCGTTATGCAATGTTGCCCTTCCTCATGCTTGTTTTTGGGGCGATGACACTATTGATGCGCGATAGCGCTTTTGCGCGCGCCTTTCCGTACTATCAGCAATTTTCCGTTTTCTTTTCGGTGATCACGATCGAGCGCGTCTATTTCTACAGTCATGCGGTCTCTCAAAGGCACATGATCTGGAGAGACCTGATGTCTACGGCAGTCCAGACATTCGTCGCGGGCGCCGTGATGGGCGCGGTGGTTTTGCCGGTTTTGCACTACTTTCCGAACGCTTTTCTGGGCCGGAGGTTCATCTTCGGCCTTTCCAATCAGTTGGGTCCGTTGTGGATGCAAGTCGTCGCTGTATTTCTCCTGTCCAGTTTCTGGCAGTACTGGATGCATCGCTTTGAGCATTACAACGAGTTTCTATGGAAACTGCACGGCTACCATCACAGCGTGACCCACATACAGATCTCGAATGTGCTTGTTTCCAACCCCTTCGAGTGGGCGCTTCGGAATATCCTGGGAGGTCTTGTACTCGGCATCGCCGGATTCAATCCTGTTGCGATCGTTATCGCGCGCGCCTTTGGCATATACGGAGATCTTTCTCACTGCGGCGGCGATATGAAAGGCGGATGGCTGAACTATTTCTTCAACACTCCCGAAGTGCATCGCTGGCATCATGCCGCCGAGTTTCCGGACGACGAAAAGTTCAGATACGGCTGTAACTTCGGTGTAGGCGTCAGTTTTTGGGATATTGTTTTTGGAACATTCCATTTGCCGAAGGATGAGATGGGGTGCGTGATTCCGCCCCCGCGTCTTGGGCACCCCGGCGGCTTTCCTGACGAGCCGAACTATCTGAAGATATTGCTGGGCGCCAGAGCATTCCCGTCGGTGGCGCGTCTTTTTGAACGAGAAGACGATTTATCGACTGTTCCAGCCGAGTGATCAGCGAGCCCGTGTTGAACAGCGTCGTTTCGTTCCTCCGCAAGAAGTATCCATACATTCTCGGCTTTTGCGTTGTTGAAGCCGGAATATATTATTTCAACGGACCGGTCGGGAATTTCAGCACTGGCTTTTTCGGTCTCTTTGCGATCTGGATTTATTATGGCTGGATGAGCAGGGAATAACCTGAGCATTTCGCGTGCACTTGACCGGGCGCACCTCCCGGAAGCCCGCCGCGGCGTAAGCGGCAGACATTGGCGACGAATTGCGCCGTCCTGCTTTGCCCAACCAATCGACAGCTTCCAGCCCCAGAGCAGCCACCAGGCGACGAATGTCCGTTTTTGCAGCCTCCGGCAGAGTGCCAAAGAGTTGCTCGTTCAGACATTCATCCCGGAATCGTCCCTTGAACGATTCCACGGTGCGACAGAGTTGGCGGGCATTCGCGCTCTTACGGGACCTGTGTCGTCAGTGGTTTGCCTTTGGGGATGACGAAACTGGTGAGCGACCTGTAAGTCGCTGTGCCGTAGTTAATGCCTTCGTGAATCTTGCCGCCTTCGATGAAGAATGTGTCGCCGGCTTTGTAGGTCCTTGTTGGTTGGCCATCAGTCTCGACTGTAATCGCCCCATCCTGAACATAGACGTACAAAGGTCCGGGGTGCGTGTGACGGCCTTCCCGTCCACCCGGAGGCACTTCGACCGCCGCAATACCCGCAGTGTAGCCGGGAATCGGCAGATCGTGCTGGATCAGCATTTTGCGCACAGCGTTGGGCGCCGACGCACCGGTGGCCGGCTCCCAGGCCGTCGCACACGCCGCAAGAACGATCGTGGCTCTGGCAAATGTATTCCTGATCGTCATGTTCTCCTCGGGTTGCGGGCGAGCGAATGCTACGCGTTTCGGTTCGCGGCGAGAAGCCGCCGCACGTGCGGGCGTGCGGGTCAAATACGAAATGCACTGCTTGTGCCGGCTTGCTACAACGCGCGTTACGGCGGCCGGTACCGTCGCATCGGTCACAAATCCCGGCTCATTTTTGCCATCGACCGATTTCTATCGTCCGCGATACGCTGCTCAACCAGTAGCAGTTCGACGTAATGGCTTTTTAAGAGGGATGCCGTGGATCTGGATCGCAGACAATTAATCACCGTTGCGGCGGCTACCTTGGGCACAGAGCTGGTCGCTCCGCCCACCGGGACCCTCGCACAGACCGCGCGCCGGGCCCCAACCGCGTCACCTGCGCTTCCGCCCGATGCCGGCTTGTTCGAGGGCTTCGAACCGAGATGGGTTCGGACGCGCGGCGCCGACATCTTTCTAAGACATGGCGGCGAAGGCCCACCACTCCTGCTGCTGCACGGCAACCCGCTCACACATGTCTCCTGGCACAAAATCGCTGGTCAACTGGCGAGGCGATTCCATGTCGTGGTGGCTGATCTTCGCGGCTACGGCGACAGCGTTGGCCCCACCGATGGAGGCGCGAACCATGTCAATTATTCTTTTCGCGTCATGGCTCAGGATCAGGTCGATGTCATGACAGCGCTTGGCCACGACCGGTTCTTTCTTGCAGGCCATGACCGGGGCGCACGGACGGCGCATCGATTGACACTCGATCATCCGGATCGCGTCCGTAAAGTCGCGCTCCTCGACATCGTTCCCACAAAATATGTCTGGGAACACACGTCGCGCGAGTGGGCTCTTGGCGCCTGGCACTGGTCGTTCATGGCGCAACCAGATGACCTGTTCGAACGCATGATCGGTGCGGTCCCGGCGCGCGAATTCGTGCTCCGCCATCTTGGCCGCACAGGCAAACCCGACTTCTTCGATGATCGTGCCGTCGCGGAATATGTCCGTTGCTTTACACCAAAGACTATCCATGGCTCATGCGAGGACTACCGCGCTGCTGCAAGCATCGACCTCGAACACGATGAAGCCGATTACCGGGCTGGGCGGAAAATCGCCCAGCCGACCCTGGTCGTGTGGGGACGCCGCAGTAGCGTCGGAAAGCTGTACGGCGATGTCGTGAAGATCTGGAGCGAGGCCGCAGACACGGTTACCGGCGGCGCCGTTGAGAGTGGCCACTACAATGCCGAGGAGGCCCCCCAGGACGTCCTCGAAGCGTTTGAGCGCTTTTTCGTGTAAGCGACTTACTTCACGGAACGCAATAAATCGACAGGGACGAGTGCGCCAGATCAGAGAACGTGCATTCACTGCGCAACCGGCTTTGCCCAGCCAGGCAAGCCCATATACGAATTGGAGGAATGAGTGGATGAAGACGCTATTTGACAAAGTATGGGACGACCACATCGTTGCGCAGGAAGAGGACGAGGCCCTGCTTTATGTCGATCGCTGTCTCATTCATGAAGGTTCGAGGCATACCTTTGATACCTTGCGTGAGCGAGGTCTATCGGTGGCGCATCCCGACAAGGTCTTTGCGTTTTCCGATCATTACATACCAACGGATCCGGAAGCCCGGGCGCGGGGCGTTTCCAGTATTTCTGACCGGGAAATACGCAACATGGTCGAGCTGTTGATCCGCAACACCGACGAGTACAAAATTTCGAGGTTCGGCTGGGCCGACGAGCGGCAAGGTATTCTCCACGTCGCTGGACCCGAACTGGGGCTCAGTCAACCCGGAATTGTTCTGGTCGGCGCCGATTCCCACACCTCGACGCACGGTGCCTTTGGCAACCTTTCCTTTGGGATCGGCGCTTCAGAAACCACCCATGTAGTGGCCACTCAGACGATTTGGCAGCGCCGTCCGAACGTGATGCGTATAAAGATCGATGGAGCTCTTGGCTTTGGCGTCACGGCCAAGGACATCATCTTAGCCGTCATCGCAAAGATTGGAATCGGAGGTGCTATCGGTTATGCGATCGAATATGCGGGGTCTACCATCGCCCGAATGACGATGAACGAGCGGATGACGATTTGCAACATGTCGATCGAGGCCGGTGGAAGGGCTGGCATGATCGCGCCCGACGATACGACGTATGAGTTTCTTGCCAATCGCCAGTTCGCTCCGAAAGGTCGGGCCTGGGACAAGGCGCTCAAGTTTTGGCGGACGCTGCCGTCCGAGCCAGACGCAAAATTCGGTAAAGAGGTCGAAATTGATGCATCCAAGGTCGTTCCAATGGTGACGTGGGGGACCAATCCTGAGCAAAGCCTACCGATAACCGAGCGAGTTCCAGATCCCGATCGCGAATTGAACGCCGAGCGGCGCGCCGAGTTCAATGAGGCTCTGTCCTATATGGGTCTTCAGGCTGGGATGCGTCTTACCGAGATTGCCGTCGATCGAGTCTTCATCGGTTCCTGCACCAACGGCCGGATCGACGATATTCGAACTGCAGCGTCAGTGGCCAAGCTCGGGCGTGCCGTTATTCCGGCGTGGGTTGTTCCGGGTTCGGAAAGCGTTAAACGTCAAGCCGAAGCCGAGGGCCTTGATCGCATCTTCATAGCGGCTGGATTTGAATGGCGCGATGCAGGCTGTTCGCTTTGTACGGCGCTCAATGGCGATCAGCTCAGACCCGGCGAGCGGTGCGCATCGACGTCGAACCGGAACTTTCAGGGACGGCAAGGCCCCGGGGGGCGAACTCATCTGATGAGCCCTGCGATGGCTGCTGCTGCCGCGATTCGCGGTCACCTTGTTGACGTGCGCCAGTTCGAGTTGGGGGCCTGAAGGCCATGGAACCATTTTTGACGTTATCTGGTGTAGCGGTGCCGCTTAACGAGGCGAATCTGGACACTAATCAGCTGTGCCCAAGCCGCTTCAACAAGGTTCCGCGCGGCCCGCGTTTTGCGAACATTCTGCTACACGACCGGCGATTCAACGCCGACGGTTCGGAGAAGTGCGAGCATATTCTCAATCAGGAGCCGTATCGTCACGCCGTGATTGCCGTGGCGGGACGCAATTTCGGCGTCGGGTCGTCGCGAGAAACCGCCGTGTTCGGATTGATTACGTTTGGGATCCGGTCCGTCATTGCTCCAAACTTCGGCGACATCTTCTTCAATAATTCGCTTAAGAATGGGCTTTTACCTGTACGCTTGCCCACGTCGACCGTGGAGATGTTCATGGCGCAATTGCTTGCGGAACGCGGCGCGCAAATGACAGTGGACTTGCCCAATCAGTCGGTCACGGGCCCTGACGGTCAAATTCATCGGTTCGAGATGGCGCCACTGAGCAAGAAGCGCCTGGTGCGCGGCTTGGACGAGATCGCCCACACCCAGGAGTATAGTGAGTCCATCAAGCGGTTCGAGCGCGCTCAAGCCAAGGCATTCGCGTGGCTGTGAACCTGCTGCGCTTCAAGACCGGCCCGGCGAACGCCAAAAATCAAGACGACAGAAAACGGTATCCGCTTCAGGACATTCCCGATTTGGGCTTGCGCCCGCAGTTTTTCTCGATGGACATCCTCTTGTTCGCTGCAATGAGCGCGAGAATTATGGAGCGCTCATCTTCGTCATAAGTCGTTGCAGCGATCTCGCGATCCCAGGCGTAACGGCGAAAGGCTGCGGAATCCAAACGGTCCGGCATGGGCGACCCAGTCTTGAGCGCGCCGTATGCTACGGCCAGACCCAAGGAATAGATGTTCAAAATGCTCACCGGACCAGCCGGCCTCCGGCAGTCCGAAGGCCGACGATTGATGTAATGGGCGTCTACCAAACAGTTGAGAGATTGTGGCGCAGAGCCGCAGCTTCCGGACCGCTCGCAGGCGTGGCGTTTTCGTCTTTGTCGGCTTTGATGACCGAACCGTTGAAGGTCAAGCCGCCATAGACGCCCGAGCCCGACGTCCACACGACGATGTCGCCGCCGTGCGTGGTGGTGGCGCCTTCAGCGCCTTCCGAAAGGTTCACAATGGTGAGCCCTTCACCTGCGCCGAGCTTTAACTCTCCCTGCTCGATGCCGCGCAGCGCCCGATCGGAGTTGATGATGAACACCAGCTGAGCCTGCTCCAGGCCGGCCTGAAGTCCGAAGGAGGCCGAGCCCATGCCGTAGAATTTCGGCGCGCTCCAGGAATGGCCATTCCGGCGCAGCAACACCCCGTCGCCCCCTTCGGCCCCGAAAATGAACCCACCCTTGACCAGTTTAGGCACGATGTAGACCGCGCGCGCATTCTGAATCATCCGGGCGGCGGTGGCGAAGGCTGGATCGTGCTTGAGGTTATCGACCGTGTGGTTAGCGTCCGTGAGCAATTCATCCCTCCCGGAGGCCAGGGCTGGTACTGCGCTCAATGCAGCGGCAGCGAGAGCCGCGGCTGCGAACTTTGCGACAATTTTGGAGGATAAAGTCATGCGGGGAATATCCTTTTCAAGAAGGAAGCCGAAAACAAAGCGCATCACATAACGCGCCAAATGCGCAAAGGTGCCAGTCGTGAACATGGCCATCGATCAGCCGGACGGCCTGGAGGACAGATGGCCTGTACCCTGATGGACTTTATCGGTGTACTGAGCACGTTGACTGGCGGTCGCTGTTGGCGACCAGAGGGAATCGTCGCTCTGTACGGCCGGGGCGACGCAGTGGTGCGGAAAAGGCGACATAAAATGTCGCCGGCTCTCTGGCCCACTTGTCTGTCTCACACGTTATCGTGACGAGTAGCATTGGAAGCGCTCCAACGCTTCCGCGGCAAAGGTCTGATGCGACGATGCTGCTCGTCGCTGCGGGACGTAACCGACGAGAAAGGAACGCCATGCCAGCGAAAGCCGGTGAGATTTGTCGCGAAACCGGAAGCTATTCCTGTCAGAATTGCGGGCAGGATGTTTCGGTTCATAATGGCGTTCCGATTACAGATTGCCGTGGCTGCGGAAGCCAGAGTTCCCGAACCAGCCGACGATCTCTGCCGAATCGGCCCGTTGGGATTGCATCAGCCGTCTTTGCGAGCCCGACATGAGCCCCGTGGCCATCAGCGAAGCGCAGATGCTGCGCCGGCGCGCATTGTGGTTTCGTCAGTTTGGCCGGCTGGGGGCGCCGGAAGACCGAAGCATTCAGGATGCGCTCGCGGATCGTCTCCGTCGCGCGGCGACCGGCCACGAACAGGCGGTTGAGAGCGATGCAAGTCACGGTCCCGGCGCAAACCGAATTCTCGGGGTACGGTTACCGCACTCAGGAAGGTGACAAGGGCGCCGAAGATGTTTGCACGGCGCCGCCGATCACTGCGCTGTTTTGGTTGAACGCAATTGTACCGGCTTTGAACACCCGGCGCCGCCCGCTGAATCTGACGCTCTGATCCTCGTGACTTATCGTTGCGCTCAGTAATCGAAACCGCGCGCCCGGTAAGAACATGGCAAGCTCCGAAGGGATTTCGGGCGCCTCGCTGCCAGATTCCGGCATCCGGTTACGGGGTCAGCGCGGGAGAACCGGCTCGGGGACTAAATTGTCTGTCTTTAGGATTTTGTTAACCAAACTGCGTTCACAGTGAGCCTGGGGGCGCTGGTATTGGAGTTTAGCGCCATGTTTGCACAAGATCACTACACCATCGATCGTCACCCGATCGCCCACCTCGACTCCGGATGCCCACAGGACCCGGTACATCTGAAGGCAAAGGCGGAGCGATACAGGCGGCTTTCGGAGTCGCTGCTGGATCCGGGAATCATCCGAATCGTACTCACCTGCGCAAGCGAGCTGGAAGCAACGGCGGATGCCCTGAGCGAAAGCCATTAATGGAATTAGCCCCTTCACCCGGCGGCCAAACAGCTGGAATCCGGCGCGATATGCGAGCCTCTGATGTGATGCAACGTATCGCCTTGGCGCTCCCGGAAATGCGATTGTGACGCCACAATCCCGCGAACCCGCTGTTCGCCCCAGAGCAATGGACGTTTCCTTAAGTGGACTGGGCAGGAGCGGGTCAAATGGGTGGCGAAGAGCAAAAATACCTGGACCGGGTGAGAGAGCTGCGCACGCGCGCGGCTGCATCAACGATCCCATATTATCGCGCATTGTTGTTGGAAATCGCCAACCGCTACGAAAAGCTGGCCCGGCGCATGTTTGACAGCACGGGCACGAGCTCGCTTTAGAGAAGGCCCTGGCCGAAACATACGCGCGCGGCCGCTCTCGCGCAGTGAGCAACGGAAGTCTGCTCTCGATCGCGTGATCTGCAAAGCCTTTCGTCTCGCCCAAACTTCGCGGGTTCCGGGGCGTTCCCTTTGCGTACTACGGAACCATGGAGAGTTCGATGAAGGTATTACACAAGCTGAGCGGTTTGGCGGCGGTCGCGAGTTTGAGCGCAGCGCTGGCGGTTTCGGTAATTCCGGCACAGGCAAGCGTTCAGGGGCGTGACGCGCTGCTGGGCGCCGGCATCGGCGCGGTCGCCGGCGGTCTGTTGGGCCACGGCAGGATAGGGCCGGTGGTCGGCGGCGCTGCGGTGGGCGCGGCAGCCGGCGCATTGGCGGCCCCGCATCACAAACACAGCGCCTATTATTACGACCGCTACGGCCGTGGGCACAGATACACCTACTACACTGGCCGGCGCGCCACTGACAGATATGGCTATCGTGATCAATACGGCTATTACCGTCGCGGATAATTCGCGGGTCTGAAGGCGCCGGGGAAAGCCGGAAAGGCAAGTACCCGGAGGCCTCGCGCCGCGCGAATAGTCCGGGAAGTGGCGGGACTTTTCTGGTACAAGGTCGGCGCAGATTACGTTCAGCTTACATCTGGGCCGGGGCCAGTGGAGCGAATCGAAAAATACCGCCAACTGGCAGAAGAATGCCGGGCACACGCCGAAATTGCCCGCAACGCGGCGCTTCGGGCTTTGAATCTGGAATTGGCTCAGTACTGGGACGAGTTGGCAGACGAGCGCGAGCGAAAGTTGCGCGTCCCCAGACGATAGGCCGCCCGCGTCAGTGATCCCCCTTGGTCTCGACACTTCCCCCTCACGGGGGGCGGAACGTTGAATGTTAAGGTTAATGAATGGTTTGTTTCGTCCTTTGTGTGACCTTTGCATTAAATGCAAGCGACGGCCCAAATGGCTTTGAGTGATGCGTGCGCAGAAGGTTTTTGGATTGGCGATTTCTGGTCTATTGCTGACCAGCGGCTTCGCCATGGCGACGCCGATCACGACCCTTACCCCGCTCAATTCCAATGGCACGGATGTGTATGCGGTGTATGTCTTTTCAGAAGCGCATGACGCGCTCAATCTCAGCGAAATCGGGCCCAATTCCATTTCGAACATCTTCTGCAATCACAGCAATGGCGGCTGCAGCGCTTCGGCCATCGGCCAGACGGTCTATCTTGGGAATACCGGCCCGGGAATCGTCTTCGGCCTGACGGACGTCACCGACCCTGCCCATTACAGGACGGACGCCCTCGCGTCGGATGGGTTCGCTCATGACCTTGTGTCGGCGACGGTCGATGCCAGCAACGCCAGTGCCGTTGCCGCGGCGTTCGACAGTTTTGGTCAAGGCGCAATCAACCCTGCTGCTGCGGCTTCGATCTCAACATTGGGTGAGACGTCCGGAACCGTGGTTACCTTTGTGGCCTGGGAAGACACCATCAACGGCGATTACGACTACAATGATTTCATTTTCGCGTTTACCGATCCGCCAGCGGCTGCCGTCCCTGAACCCATGACTCTCGCCATGTTCGGTTTTGGCCTTGCCGCCCTGGTTGGGTTTCGCAGGCAATGGCGCAGAGCCTGATCTGAGTCCCGCCGAACGGCCGGCCCGGCGCGGCATTGGCCCGACGGGGGCCGGAATCACAGCAAGGGCCCGGTGCATCAGCGGTGCTCTATTATCGCCGCGATGGACTCCGATGGCGCCTGTTGTGCCCGGCAGACCGGAACACTTCGGACTGGTGCGCCGTAGCGTCGATCAAATTCCTGGCGGGAAAGCAGTACCTGGGATCTGACTCTGGACAGCACGCTGAACCGGGCTACCGCCGGATTAACAGCCAGCAGGAGCAGCAATCCGAGGATGTTCTCGCCGCACTCGTAAAGCCTCCGCCGCCACGAGGCAGGCTCATCGTCGCGCACAATTTCAAACCCGTAATGCTGCATGATGCGCAGCAGCGTTGTGGTCGTCTGTGCCGTTGAGACAGCCAGGACCGCGCGAATCGCCCTGACTTCGTTCAGTTCGGGATGGCGCGCCATGAAGGCAGCAAGCTGCCGGAAAGACAGATCCATCGCCGCGCCCATGCGCCGGCCCCATGCCATTGTCGGGCCCGCGCGCGGGATCACCGGGACCTGCTCATTCCACAGATGAATCTCGATCAGTTTGTCGCCGCATTGCACAAGGGCCCCGTTTGAGAGGAGCGTATCGCGGTGCGCCTCGGCAACCCGCATCCGGAGCACACATCGCGGGTCGTTGCTGAATTCGCAGACATGATTTCGATGGCGGATGGCGTCATCGATCCGCAGGCCCGTTTTCCCAATCCACTGGAGAAGCGCGAGAAGCGGCTCCGTCAGAGAAAGGAATGGTAAGGTGATTACACGGTGAACGCGCATTCTGCCTTCCCCCAAGGCCGATTGCAAAAAGCGACTTTTCTACGGAAGTACCCGTCCCGCCGGGATTAATCTCGCCATCATCGGTGAAATGCAAGCCATCCCGGGATCACTTAATGACGGAAGCGGCATTGAAGTGGTGGGGGCTGAGTCCGTTTGCCTGTCCCGCGATGTTGTTGAAAGGGATCGTTAACCGGCAGCGAAGCTATGTCTTGAGCATAAGTTGCCGCGTGTTTAATTCAATATATGAATCGAAATGGCAAAATCGCGAGCGTTGAAAACGCGCTCAAGCTTCGCAACAAGGCCGAGCAGACCAGGCTCGTTGCCCGGCAAACCACAGAACCCGATTTCCGCGAAACCCTGCTGAAGCTTGCAGCAGAATATGATTTGCTGGCAGACGACATCGAACGGCAGATCAAGGCGGACCGCGGAGAACGTTAGCCGACCGCTTCCCGTGCGGGATCCAGCATCTCGTGGATTTCGCTACTCAGCTTCAGCCACTCGACGGCCAATCTGAGATATTCGGCCCGATGCTCTTCTGTCTTTGCCTTGTCGGCCAATTCCATTGAAGCCAGCGCTTCCTTCTTGAAGGATCGGGCGCGCTCTTTCAATTCCGCATGTCGTCCGGACATTTGGACCCCACTCTCGAACTCTGGCGGCCCCGCCGAGGGGTGAGATATTGCGAGAGTTTCCGGAAGTCCAGAAAGGCCGAACGCACGAATGCGGGAAATTTGTCGCAAGAAATCCCGACGACGTGGTTCAGCGCAAATCCGCGGTCATGGCCCAAGCGGAGCTAGACATTTCGATTTCGGATTTGATCAGTTCTCCCGGTCATAACGATGCTCCGGGTCGGGACTTCCACGGTGGAACCCGGGGGCGGCCTCTCAAGCCCGCCGTTTTGCGGCATTCAGATCACCTGATTCGTGAGCTTTGGCCATATTGTAAAAGCGGATTTGGGCCGCGTACCGCCGCCTTGATTCGTCTGTACACCCGATTTGGTAGCAGCCGGTGCACTGACAATTCATAAAAACGCCATCGCCAGATTTCGTTGCAAACCAGCAAGGGGCGAATCCCCGCGGACTTATGGTCACGCGAGTACCGGAAGTTTCCGGGCCCATACATGAAAATTCATACATAATTAATGACAGAGTAATATTGTCCGGGCGTGCCGCGGCCGCACTCCCTTGCTGTCGCGGCACATGCAGGCATAGCGACGGCCGGAGGAAGAAAGCGTTTTCCTTCGGCCGCCTTCCCGGGCACCCTTCCCCACAGTCGTCATTGAAGCAGCGGTCCTGGTCAGCCGGCTTTCTTCTGCCGGCCGGGCGCACGAACCGGAGTTTTCGCCGCAGCGGCAGCGCCCTGAGCACGCTTGCCGGGCAGCGGCAACAGCATCTCACGCTGTCCATCGATACGCTTGCGGCCCTTCTTTGCGGGGGGCGCGGCGACCCTTTCGCCTGCGATGCTGCGCTTGAGGGCGTCCATCAGGTTGATGACGTTGGGGGCAGGAGCGGAGGCCTGTTCGCGTGGCACGGGAAGCCCGGCCTGTTTCTCCTTCAGCATCTCGACGACCGCCTGCTCGTAGTGATCGATGAATTTCAACGGATCGAAATCGGCCTCTTTCGTTTCCACGATGTGCTCGGCAAGCTTCAGCATATCGGTTGCCAGTTTCATGGCGGGGATATCGTCGAAATACTCCTTTGCATCGCGGATCTCGTAAGGGTAGCGCAGCGTGGTGGCCAGCAGTCCCTTGTCCCAGGGCTGAAGCATGATGACGCGTTCCCGCTTTGCGAGCACGACGCGCGCCAGCGCAGCCATTTTCTTGCCCCGCATCGCCTCGCGTATGACGGCGAAGGCTTCCTGTCCAACCTGATCGTTCGGCGTGATGTAATAGGGGCTGTCCAGATAACGTTCGTCGATCTGACTGCGGGGAACGAAGGAGTCGATTTCGATCGTGTGGGTGCTCTCGATTGCGATCGCATCCAGTTCCTCGTCATCCACAAAAAGATAGGCGTTCTTCGCGTATTCGTAGCCTTTGACCTTGTCGGCGGCTTCGACCGGCTCGCGGGACACATCGTCAATCAGTTGCTGGCGCAGGCGATTGCCGGTCTTTTTGTTGATCTGACGGAACGAAACCCGCTCGGTTGTCGACGTTGCGCTGTAAAGCGCGATCGGGCAGGAGACGAGCGAAAGTTTCAAATAGCCTTTCCAATAGGGTCGTGCGGGCGCCACGGAAAGCTCCTTCAGCGGACAGAATATCCGGCGACTTTGCCCAGCATAAAGTTGAAGTCAATCATCGCCTCCGTGATCACCGGGTTCGTTCACGTCCTGTTCACGGCCGGTGAGCGGCAGTGATCGCGTGTCTTCGTGCGCGGCCAGGTATAAATTTGAAAGTGGTGCGGCAACCGGGGGGCTCCCATGAAGCGATCGAAGGCTTTGTTGACGGCGGCACTGCTTGTTGCGCTTCCGTCGGGTTTATCAGCAACGGCCGCGTCCGATGGAGCGGCCATTCCCGATTTTTCCGGCGCCTGGGCTCACCCGTCGCTTGGCTTCGGGCCGCCACTTTCGGGACCGGGGCCGGTGCGGAACAAGAGCCGTCTGCCGTCAGGGGCCGGAAATTTCGATCTCCTTGTTGGCGACTATGGCAGTCCAATTCTGAAGCCGGGAGCGGCAGATATTGTGCGGCAGCGGGGACAACTCTCTTTGTCGGGCCATCCATTTCCCGATCCAGACAATCAATGCCTGCAAAACCCGGTGCCGTACATCTTCTGGAATTTCGACATCGAACTGCTGCAGCAACCCGGCAAGGTCACGATCATTTATGAACACGATGATGATTATCGCGAAGTGCGGCTGAACCGGCCCCACCCGGCAAAGGTCATTCCATCCATACACGGAGATTCTGTCGGCCATTATGAAGGCGATACTCTGGTCATCGACACCGTGGGCGTCAAATCGGGACGGTACCGGATGCTTGACCGGCTCGGAACTCCGTACACAGATGGATTGCATGTGGTCGAGCGGTACCGGCTGATCGGCTATGATGCGGCCAAAGAAGCGGAGGACCGCGCCGAGAGAGAGTGGCCCCGCGTTGGCGACAATATTGACCGCGATTACAGGGGCAAGGGCCTGCAGCTCGAATTCCGGGTGGAGGACCCGGGCGTTTTCACGATGCCGTGGTCGGGAACGCAGACCTATTTGCGCGCGGCGCGGAAGGCATGGGAGGAACGCATCTGCGCCGAAAATGTGGCCCATGACTATGAAGGACACTATTACTCGGATCCGAACGCGCATCTTCCGACCGCGGACCATCCCGACTTTTGAATTGCGACGGTTACTGTGGCTCGGGCGGGGGTGAGAAGTCGTCCGTCAGCGTCCGCATGAAAGCGACGATCGCGTCCTCTTCTTCGTCGGTCAGTCCCAACCGTCCAACCGCGTTGGTTGCAATGTTGTCGGTCGATTCGGGCGCGGGCCAGCAGGTCGTGCCTTCGCCTTCGTCATCGTTATTGCAGCGCCGCAGCACATCGCGCGTGTTGTAGAAGTGGACGACGGTTTTCAGATCCTTGAAATAACCGTTATGCCCATAGGCTTTGACGAAATCCGCACGCGGCCGCCTATCGACATTGCGCAAGGTGGGCACCTGAAAGCGTGCCTGGTTCGCCGGCGCGATTTTGCGGAATTCAGAATCCAGCGTGGAAGGCCGACCCGGGACATTGCTCGCGGCGAGAAACCTGCCCACTCCGCCGTCGACGAATGACGGCCCGGAGGGATTGGCGATGAAGCCAAGCGTGTCGGGCCCTGTTTCCGCATAGAAGGGCAGCCGGCGGTTGGCCGGGATTCCGGTATTGACCGCGGTGAAGTTGGTGAACAGCGGCGCGGGCCCACCGCTGTCGGTGTGGCAGGCGCTGCATTTGGCCTTGCCGCGGAAGAGATCGAGGCCCGCCTGTTCCTGTGCCGTGAAATGCGCCTTCCCGGCCTGCACTGCGTCGAATTTCGAGGTGAATGCCGAAACCTCGGCGGAGGCTTCATAGCTGGCGATGGATTGCGCCATCTCATCGAAGGTGGAGGCAACCCGGCCGCGATCGGATGGATTGAGATGAACCGGCATCGGATCGTCTGCGGGGGGCGGGCCGGGGCGGTTGCAGACCTGTTCCACGTCCGTCGGCCATTCAATTGCGAAAGCCTGCACGCCCCACGCGGCTTTGAACATGGCGCCGTACGGGCGCTGCGAGGCGCGGTAAACGGTGCAGGCCGTATCCGGCAGGCCCATTTCGACGGGATTGACCGGCGGCGCTTCCGCCTGTTCGGCAGCCGGGTTGCCGAGGCGCAGACCGGTCGCACGCATGTCCCAGAAATTTCCGCCGACGAGGGTTCCGCGCGCAACATTGATATGCAGCACCGGCGAGAGCGGCGCATAGCCGTGGGATTGCGGCTTGCGCATTCCAAAGCGCGTACGCACGGAACCCGGATACGAACCGGTGGTCCGGTTCAGTTCCGATACCGGACCGGTGAATCCGGCCTCCGGCATATGACAGAAAGCGCATGCCTCATTGCGATTTACGGAGAGCTGCTTGTCATAAAGCAACGCCTTGCCGAGCAGCCGGATTTGCTGAACCTGATTGTCCGGCGGTTCTGAGAGCCGATGGACGGTGTCCTGCTCAATGCGATCGATCTCGGCCTCGACTTGCGCGATTTCCCGCAGCGCCTCGGGCGAAAGGAAATCTGCCTGAGCTGTGTCAGGCGGATTGGCCGCAGTATTTCGCGACGGCAGACAATCCGGCTTGGCGGGGCTGGCGCCGGTCGCAGCCAAACCCAGGTGGCCGGCAAATCGGGTAAGGGCGGCCTCGCGTTCTTCACGGCTGAAGACGTGAGTCTCGGGGTACCAGGCGACGCAGGAATCGCTCGCGAATGAGATCAATTCACTGGTGATGCCACCGGCATTGTTGACGGCCAGAGTTTCGGTCGAGCCATCGGCGTAGCGGATTTCGATGCCTGCATCCGTGATGCGAAACATGCCGGTCACCTTGTCCGGGTCGCTTGCGCTCGACACCGTCCCGAGCCTTTCAGAGAGGAAGGTCAAGAGGGTTTTTTGTGCCGTGCCGTTGGGAGCTACGATTTCGCGCGCCAACTGACGCTCGGAGGGCGTGATGGTGATTGTGGAACCATCGATGGAGACGAGCTTCGTGCCGGCCAGCGGATCGAACAGCGCGAGGTCATTCTGCGGCATGGCCGAAAACGCGGCTGTTGTGGCGCTTGCGAGCGAGACGGCCGTCAGTGCAGCTTTTGTTGCCAAACGCATGGACCACTTCCGTCACAATGCAGCGGCATCTTAAGATCGACTGTCAGGCCTATTCAAATCACGACGGCAGAAAAATTGGTTTGTCGTTAGCGGAACATTTAATCCCCGGCGATGAATTGCAGATGGACAGACCGTTCATATCGGCAGCGCCAATTTGAGTTAAGCCGTCCTGTGTGCGTTGGCTTTCCGGAAGTCTGGAAAAGGCGTGCCGAAGGCTGGTAGATTGCCGGCCGAGGATCGCTCCGCATGTCCGTTCCGTCCCGCCCGCTTGCGAATGAGCGCGTTGACCTGCGCCGCATCGGAACACATCCGGATTATTGGTATCCCGTCGCCTGGTCGCGCGATCTCGCGAAAGGAAAAACGCTCGGCGCTCGCTTCGCGGGCGATCCGGTCGTGCTCTATCGCGGAGAAAGCAGGCGCGTCTTCGCACTGGAAGACCGCTGCGCGCATCGGCAGGTTCCATTGCATCTCGGTGCAGTTTCCGGAGACAGTTTGAGATGCGGCTATCACGGTTGGGTGTATGACTGCGCCGGCAAGTGCATCGACATTCCCTATCTCGGCCGCGAGCGCTTACCCAATGGCGTGCGGAGCTATCCGGTTCATGAAATCGACGGGATGATTTTTCTGTTCCCCGGCAAGCCGCAACTGGCAGAGGTGCGCAAACCGTTGTCGATTGGAGTGAAGGCCGATTCACATTACCTGACGCGAAGGCTCAATCGCGAGGTCGCCTGCCACTACACGTTCATGCACGAAAATCTGTTCGACATGAATCATCAGTTCCTGCATCGGCGGCAAATGGGCCTGATTCGCACCCAGAGTCTGGGGCGGCGCCATGGTGAGACGTGGTGCGAGGTCGATTACACGTTCCGGCGCACAGCCGGCGTTTCTTCGGTCGGCGAGGCCGCGATCCTCAATTCATTCGGCCGAAAGCGCAAAAGCGCGGCGAAAGATCTGATGACCATTCGCACGGAATATCCGTATCAGCGTTTGAAATTCTGGATCGACGACGGCGATCCGGTGCTCGATGTCTGGCTTGGCTACACCCCGCTCGACAGTGAGCAGCGGACCAACCGGACCTTCGGATATCTCTCGGTCAAGAAGCCGAAGCTGGCTGTCGTTCTCTATCTCGCCTGGCCATTCATCACCCGGTTTACGGAAAATATCTTCCGCGAGGACAAGGACATTGTGGAACGGGAGCAGGCGGCTCACGACGCCCAGGGCGGCGACTGGAATAACGAGATTTTCCCGGCCATCTGCGATCTGCGGGAGTTGCTTGCGCGCTGCGGCTCCCAACCCGTCGTGGCCGAATAAAACTGCGGATTGACCAGGATCAATACGCCGGAATGGCCGCGCCATATGCTCTGCCCTGTCTTTGAGGTGGAGAGAAAAATGAAATTTCCAAAATGGATTTTGGTCGGCGCGATCGTGAGTGCGGCTTTGTCCAGCGCTGCTTTCGCTGCGTCGGCGGCCACGCCCGGAACGCGTGCTGCTGCTCCGGCTGTACATTCTTCGGCACCCACTCAGCCGGATTGCCAGAAAACCGGAAGCGATGTCAGTGCACTGATCGATAACCGGAAAGATTCGCCCAATCTTGCGGCGGCGCGCTCGGTGTTTCAGGTCGGCATCATGGAATGCATGGAAGGCTCCGATGATGCGGCCATCAAGCATTATCAGGAGGCCAAAAGTCTGCTTTCAGGCCCGCAAAGCCCAACCAGCGACATCCGCATTCCCTAGCGGGATTGGAGCCGGTCAGGTCAGCGCCTTTGCCAGCAGGGGAAGGCTGCGGTCCATGCGGTAATCGATGCCGGAATGGTTATCGGGAAATTCCTCATAGACGTGGGGAACTCCGAGCCGGGCAAGTGTGCGCTGCATGCGGCGGGCGCCATAGAGAAGATTGTATTGGTCGATATCGCCGCAATCGATGAAAAGGAGTTTCAGTCGCTTCAGCGCGTCGCAGCGGGTTTCAACCAGGGTTAGCGGGTCCCAGGCCATCCAGTTTTTCCAGCGCTCGGGGATGATTTCACAGCTGTGCAGATCCACGGGCATGCGCACGCCCATGAACGATTCCGGATCGGGATCGAAAGTTGCGCACTGGGCAAACATCATCAGGATGTGGACGTCCTCGTCCCTGACCTTTCGCTTGGCGAAAAAGCTTTCAAGCCATTTCTGAATACTGTTCCCCTCCTTCGCGATGGCCCGAAGGACGTTGGGCATTTCGGAGAGGTACATCAGTTCGAAACCCATATCGCCGGAATGGCAGGCCGAGGCGGCCCAGAAATGGGGGTACAGCAGGGTGTGCACGATTGCGCCATATCCGCCCGAGCTCTTGCCGAAGAGGCCGCGCCTGCCGGCCCCGCCGCAGCCGAAACCCTGCTCGACGAACGGGACCATTTCGGAGAGCAGGAAGTCGGCCCATCGCCCGACGCCGGCGCTGTTGATGTATTGATTGCCGCCGAGGCGGGTGAAGCAATCCGGAAACGCAATCACCGCGGGGGGCATTTCTCCAGTTGCGACAAGCCGATCCACCTGTTCGGGAACGTTTTCGCTGAAGTTCCTCCAGTTGGTGTGGGCAGGTCCACCGGCGGTAAATCCGACCAGATCGACCAGCAAAGGCAGCCCCTTTCCCTCATGGCCGGCCGGAACATAGACATGTAGTTCGCGGTTCGGTGCATCGCGGAGTGGATTGCCGCGCAGCAGCTGACTTTCGATCATCAGCCGATGAACCGTGCCTGCGGGAATATACGGGTCATGCCGCAATAGTCTTCTCCCCCTATCTGGTGCCGCTTCTCTTATGTCCCGGGCGGTATTGCTTGCCAGCGGGAATGCGGCAGGACAAGCTTGTTTTGCGGAACGGGCGCTGAAAAGGAATCTCATGTCTGAAAATGTTGTGGTGCGGCTGGATCGGGTGGTGGACGATTTTTGTCGCCGGACCCGCTTTTTCCACGAGCCGCTGACAAAATCACGGGCGCGGAGCTTCGTCCTGCAGCACCGGCAAAACACGCGGCACCGGAATTCCGTGCTGAAGCTGAAGGTCGCGACGAATTGTCCGGACTGGGAAACGCGGCTTCAGATCATCGGCGCCTGTGCCCAGGAGATTATCGCGGATCACGAGCACGGGCATGGCAAGGCGCATTGGCAGATACTGGAGGAATTGGGGCTGCATATCGGAATGGGGCTTGAAGAAATCCGCTCCGCCGTTCCGCTCGACACTACCCTGATCGCCTGGGCGGCCTGGGAAGGAATGATGGCGGATCGGCACTGGCTGGAGGGAATCGTTGCGAATACCTGCGCCGAGCGCGCAAATGTGCCGGGCTATGGCACCGGGGTGATGCGTGAGCATGGCTGGTTTGGGCTCGAGCGTGAGCGCTGGGGCAGGTTGTTCGGCCTGAGCATCGAGCAACTCGATTTTTTTGAGCTTCACGAGCAGGCCGATATAGAGCATTCGGACATGGGATGGCAGGCGATCGCAAAATTCGCGCGGGAGCTTCAAATGGAAGATGCCGTTGTAGAGGCGTGCCGGAGAAATTTGCTGGTGTGGGAACTGTATCTGAATGGAATCGCAGCGGCGGGTGATAGGATGGACGGCCAGCGGCCGTAAAAAACGGAGCAGCGCGGGACGGGAGACAGAAATGTTTGCGCAAATCAATCATGCGGCGATCATCAGCCATCAGTATCCGATGCTGGGGAAATTCTACGAAGCCGTGTTCGGGCTGAAATATTCCAGCTTCCGGGTTGTCGATGCTCCGATCTATGCCGATGGCTATGTCGGGATGCAGCTTATTCCGCGGCGTGACGGCTATATCGGCGGCATCGATCATTTCGGGATGGTCGTCGATGACGTGGAGACAGTGCTCGACCGGATGCAGAAGAAACACAGGAAGGCGAATATCGTGAAGCGCCCGTCGACGAGGCCCTTCGCCGCCTATAGCGGCCATGATCCCGACGGGAATGTTTTCGATCTTGCGCAGAAGAAGAACGACACCCGGGTCGATCTCTACAAACAGCAGGCAGATAATGGCTGGCAGCAGGACCGCTATTTCAACAAGTTTGCGATCCGCACACCCAATGCCGAACAATGCGCCGAATTTTATGCCGATGTGTTCGAATTGCAGCCCGTGAACCGGAAATCGGAGTCGCCGGGTTTTCACCTGACCGACGGCCGGATGACGCTTTCAATTCTACCATGGTCGATACCGATTTTTGCGGGAATGTCGATCAAGCGTCCGGGGCCCGATCATATGGGCTTCCATGTTGAAGACATGGACGGTTTCAAGAAACATGTAGCGGAAGTTGCGGGCGCCAATCCGTATCTCGCGCCGATGCCGCTTGGGGGCAGCAAGGAATCCGATGTGCGAATGAGTTTCTTCCAGAGCAGCGCGACGGGAAAGTGGCAAATGGCCGATCCGGATGGCAACTGGTTGGATATCACCGACGAATGAGGCGTCGCCCATCGGATCGGAAAGCATGACTCCTCCGCGGAACGTCGATGTCGCTGCGGTCATCGAGCGGCAGTCCGTGGGTGCGTTTCAGCTGACTTTGGCGTCCCTCCTTTTGCTCTCGATGTTCGTGGATGGGTTTGAAGCGCAGGCACCAGGCTACGCTGCGCCGGAAATCATCCGGGCGTTCGGGGTGCCTCGCTCCGAAATGGGGATTGTGTTTGGGGCGGGCAATCTTGGCCTGATGATCGGCGCGGCGATTTTCGGAATCATCGGGGATCGGCTTGGCCGGAAGCGGGCGCTGATTCTGGGCTGCGTCATTCTCGCGGGATTCAGTCTGGCCACGGTGTATGTGCACGATATCGGCCAATTGCGCCTGTTGCGGGTAGGCTCCGGAATCGGCGTAGGCGGCGTTCTTCCGTCGGTGATCGCGCTTGGCACGGAATTCTCGCCGCGGCGAATTCAGGCCAGCGTGGTTTGGATGTTGCTGATCGGTTATCAGGGCGGGGCTTCGTCGGGCGCGGCCGTTTCGACCTTTGTTTTTCCGTATTTTGGCTGGCCCTCGATGTTCGTGATCGGCGCAATCCTGCCGGCGTTCTGTGCGATTCTGTTGCTGCTGTTCCTGCCCGAATCGATCCGGTTCCTCGCACTCAGCCCCGAGACGCAGGACCGTGCCCTGGGTTCGCTGCGCCGAATGGATCGCAATCTAACCGATGCCCCCGCGCGTTTGATTCTCGGTGAAGAACGAAAGAGCGGCTTTCGGGCAAGGCAGCTTTTTGCGGATTCGCGAGCCGCGTTTACCCTGTTGCTATGGTGCGCGTTCACCGCGAATCTGATGGAATTGCAATTCCTGGTTACCTGGCTGCCGACCATCCTGCAAAACCCCACTGTCTCACGCGGGACCGCAGCATTGGCTTCGGTTCTGGTTCAGGCGGGCGGCATGGCAGGAGGACTGCTTCTGAGCCGCTTTCTGGACCGGGGAGGCATCCGGCCGATAGCAGTCGCTTTCACCGCCGGCGTTTTTGTCGTGGCGTTGATCGGCTTTGCGGGAAATTCGGTTCCGCTGCTGATGCTCACAACGTTTGGCGCAGGTTGTACAATTCTTGGCGGGCAGACCAATCTGAATGCAATGGCGGGCCGCTTTTATCCGACATTCATCCGCAGCAACGGGGTGGGGTGGGCGAACGGGGTGGGACAGAATCGGCTCAATTCTCGGTCCGGTGATAGGCGGCGTACTGATTGGCGCCGATATTCCCGTGACCCGGCTTTTTCTGGTGGCGGCGCTGCCTCCGCTCTGCGCGGCGGCAGCTTGTTTCGGACTTGCGCGTGCGCAAAGCGGCGAAGGGGAAGCGGCCGGCGAGTTGGCGTTCAGCCGGGCACACAGGTGAGCAATGTTTGCGCAAATTAATCACATGGCCATCATCAGCCCACGCTATCCACTGCTTGGCAAATTCTATGAAGCGGTATTCGGCCTGAAACCTTCGAGCAAAAGCCGCCCATCTTCGGCGATCACGATTGGCGATGGCTATAGCGGACTGAATCTCATCCCGCGGCGCGACGGGTATGTCGAGGGGATCGATCATTTCGGCATGGTGGTCGATGAAATTGCGCCTGTTCATGAACTCATGCGGCGCAAGTTCAGGACGGCGAACCTCGTTGAGCGTCCCTCCGCACGTCCGTTTGCCGCCTTCAGCGGGCACGATCCGGACGGAAACGTGTTCGATCTGGCGCAGCGCAAAGGCGACACGCGCAAGGAGATCTACGCCGACATTGCAGCGCAGGGCTGGGCGCAGGACCGTTACATGAGAGGTTTTGCCATCCGGACGCCCAATGCGGAGCTGGTAGCGGAATTCTACCGCGAGGTGTTCGAACTGAAACCGGTCAACACGCGGAATCCGGACGGTTGGCATTTGACGGATGGGCGCGTCACCCTTTCGATTTTGAGCTGGTCGCCCGCGAAATTCGCAGGCATTTCGGTCAAACGTCCGGGACCGGACCATATCGGCTTTCATGTCGAGGACATGACAGCATTTTTGGCCCATGTCGCGCAGGTCGCCGGGGCCAATCCCTATCTTGCGCCAATGCCGCTGGGTGGCAGCCTGGAATCGGAACGACGGAAAGAGCTCTTCCGAAGCAGTGCGAATGGGGATTTCCAGATGGCCGATCCGGACGGGAATTGGCTCGACATCACCTGTGGCGCAAAAACTCCACAGCGGAAGGAGAAAGAATGAGCGCTGATCTCGCAACACGGTTCACGGACAAATTTACGGACGCCGGTGGATTGAAAATTCGCTACATCGAAGAAGGGGAGGGACCTGCGGTTTTGTTGCTGCACGGTGCATCGCTCGGCTCATCCGCCGACGTATTCCGGCGCAATCTGACGCCGCTCGCCGATGCGGGTTTTCGTGCCATCGCTTTCGATTCCCCCGGATTTGGCCTGTCCGATGTCCCTCAGGACCACTCCGCCGCATTTCGCAAGAAAATCATTCCCAAATTTGCGGATGCGCTCGGACTGAGCCGGGTCGCTTTGGTCGGGCATTCGCAGGCCGGTAATCCCGCCGTGCAACTCGCACTCGAAACGCCGGAGCGCTACAGCCATGTCGTGGTGCTGGGCACGGGCAGTCTTCTGCCGCCTGTCGACTCGGGCAAAGGGGATCGGGGGGCCGAGGTGCAACACCGGCTGGAACGCCGCATGGCACTCTCGGAACCGACGCTGGAGGACACGCGCAAACTGCTGCAGGAGAACCTGTACCATCACGAACTGATCACGTCCGAAGAATTGTCCCTCCGGCATTTCCGCAGCATCGGGCAGAGTTTTCAGGCTTTCGTTGCACGAACCGAGGCGGCGGAAGGCGCGCCGCAAAAAGCTGAGGCCAAACCGCCTTTATGGCAGCGTCTTGTCGAATTGCGCATGCCGCTGCTGATGATCTTCGGGCGCAATGATCGTTCCCATGCCGCAGATCGCGCCGCGATGCTGAAACACGCCTATCCCCAACTCCAGATCCATATTGTCGATCACTGCAAGCATCTTGTGCCGTGGGATGCGGCGGACGAATTCATTCGCCTTGCCGTTCCCTTCCTGAGGTCGTGAGGAGAACCGGAGTGTCGTTCAAAACCATTGATTCCGGGACTGTCGCGGACGCCTATCTGGCTCTGCTTGCAGACCGTGGCATCGAATATCTGTTTGCCAATGCCGGCACGGATTTTGCCCCCATCATCGAGGCCTATGCGAAAGCGCAGGTACATGGCACGCGCGTGCCGCAGCCGGTGACGGTTCCGCATGAGAACGTCGCCATCAACATGGCACAGGGATTCTATCTCAAGACTGGCCGCCCCCAGGCTGTGATGGTGCATGTCAATGTGGGCACCGCGAATGCAACCTGCGGCCTCATCAATGGGTGGCGCGGCAATATCCCCGTCCTGTTCACGTCGGGCCGCACGCCATACACCGAAGAAGGCGATGTTCCGGGTCAGCGCAGCGGCGAAATCCACTGGCCGCAGGAAATGCGCGATCAGCGGGCAATGGTGCGCGAATTCGTCAAGTGGGATTACGAGCTGCCGAATGCGCAGGTGCTGGAATCCGCCGTCGACCGGGCGCTCAATCTGGCTATGAGCGAGCCGCGCGGACCAGTCTACATGACGCTGCCGCGCGAAGTGCTGGCCGCGCCGATTGCGGGATTCCGCTATGCTTCGCCGACGCGCCACCGCACGCCTTCGCCACCGGCGCCGGATGCGAATGCGATCGACGAGGCCGCCGAAATGATTGCAGCGGCGGAAAACCCGCTGATCGTCACCAACACATTGGGTCGCGATGAACGCGATGTCGCCAAACTGGCGGAACTGACGGAGCGTTTCGCGATTCCCGTGGTTCTCCGGAAGGCGCGCTATATGTGCCTGGCGACGAACCATCCCATGAATCTGGGAGAGGACGCGGAATCGGCATTTGACGATGCCGATCTTGTTCTGGTTCTCGACTGCGACGTTCCATGGATTCCCAAGCGGAAAGCGCCGCGGGAGGATTGCCGGATCATTCACGCCGGCGCCGATCCGATCTTCCGCGATTATCCGCTGCGCGGCTTCAGATGCGATCTGGCCATCACCGGTGTAGCCGGCGCGACGCTGATCGCGCTCAACACGGCTTTGGCCGGCCACGAAACGCGAATGGGCGCGCGCATGGATGCCAGGCGCAAACGGGTCGCGCAGCGGCGGGAGAAGCGGGCGAACGATCTGGCTGCTTCGCTGGAGCGGAGCCGGCGGAGCGAGCGGATTACGCAAAGCTGGATCAATCACTGCATCAGCCAGGTCAAGGGAAGAGATGCGATCGTTCTGAAAGAAGCCCTGACATCGAACGATCACCTGCAGTTCGCGCAACCGGGCACGTTTTTCTCGCTGGGGCAGGGTGGCGCGCTAGGCTGGAGTCTCGGCACTTCGCTTGGGGTCAAGACAGCGGTGCCGGACCGGCTGGTGATCTGCGCCGTGGGCGACGGCTCCTATATGTTTGGCAATCCCATCGCGGCGCATTATGTCGGCAAGGCCGAGAAGCTGCCCACACTGACCGTTATCTATAATAATGAGATGTGGAATGCGGTTCGCCGCAACACCCGTGACGTTTACCCGGACGGTTATGCGGCGCGAAGCAATCGCGAGCCGCTTACCTATTTCGAGCCTGGCACGCGCTATGAGAAAGCCATCGAGGCGCTCGGTGGCTATGGCGAGCAGGTGGTGGATGGCGCCGCGCTTCCTGCCGCAATTGACCGCGCGCTTGAACGCGTTGCGGCCGGGCAGCAGGCGCTGCTGAACGTGGTGTGCACGTAGCGCAGTTATTTCAGGGGCCCAGTTCGACTGGTCGCAATCTGCGCTTGTTTCGCGCTGGAATTGGAAAAGCGAGCCTGCCATTCTGCCCGCATCGACATTGATCGCGATCAGGGTTGCTGCATTAAGTCCGGCTATCAAAACGCGATTTCAAATGTCGCGCGTGTGTTCTAATTTCGGCCGGCACATTACGACAACTGAGGGCGGAACAATTGGCGTTCACATCCTGGCGGGGCGTGGTCGGAAATATCAAACCGACGATGCGCCCCGGTTCAATCGAGGAACTCTGCCGTATTCTTCCGGAAGGAGTTGGCATCATTCCGCTCTTCCTCGATATCAAAAAGGGCGAGCACCGCGAGCTTACCGATGTCATTCCGCAATATGAGCCCCTGATCGCCAAACTGGCGGAGCATGAGGTGGATCTTGTGCACCCTGAAGGGGCGCCGCCCTTCATGGTCCTGGGATATGAGGGCGAAGCCGAACTGATCCGGAAATGGGAAGGCAAATACAAGGTTCCGGTCTTCACTTCCGGAACCAATCACATCCGCGCCCTGCATGCCCTGAAGGTGAAGCGATTTGTCGGTGCGTCATATTTTTCCGGGCAGATCAATGAGACATTTGGCCGATATTTCAGGGATGCCGGTTTCGAAGTCCTCGCGATGCAGGGAATTGATGTCGATTTCCAGGATGCCGGGCTGCTCTCGCAGGAAGTGGTTTATCTTCACGTCAAAAAGCTTTTCCTGAAGCACAGGAAAGAGGCGGAGGGAATTTATCTGCTTGGATCGGGTTGGCGCATCATGGGCATTCTCGACATTCTGGAACGCGATCTTGGCGTTCCGGTTGTCCATCCGGTGCCGGCGCGATGCTGGGAGATCCAGAAGCGCCTGAGCATCAATCATCCGGTACCGGGATACGGTCGGCTGCTTGCGGAAATGCTGCCGGGATAGAGATGCCGAAGCGGTTGCCGCATTTCTGCAGTCTGCTTTTCGCCCTGGTCGCGCTCGGCAGCGCTGAACCGGTTGCGGCCGCAACGCCGTTTTATCAGGGGCGCCAGATGGTCATGCTGGTCGCCAGCGGTGCAGGCGGCGGCTACGACACCTATGCGCGGTCGCTTTCGCGTTACCTCGCCAAATACATCCCGGGTAATCCTGCTATCGTGCCGAAAAATGTTCCGGGTGCAGGCGGCCTGATTGCCGCGAACAGTCTCTTCAATTCCACGGCACCGGATGGTTCGACATTCGCTGCACTGACCAATGGGGCGGCCATGGACCCGCTATTCGGCGAGACCGCGGCGCGGTTCGACGGCCGGAAATTCAACTGGATCGGAAGCATCGGAAAACTCGAAAACATCTGCATCACCAGACAGGGCGCGATCAGTCGTATCGAACAGGCGCGCGGGAAAGAGGTGACTGTCGCCGCGTCCGGCGCCACGGGAAATTCGGCCATCATGCCGAAAATCATCAACCGCTTTCTGGGAACGAAGTTCAAGGTGATCGGAGGCTACGCCGAAGGTTCGGGGGTGACGCTGGCGCTCGAGCGGGGTGAGGTCGAGGGGGTTTGCGGGATGTCGTATTCGACGCTGAAGGCAACCCATCCCGACTGGTTTCGCGATCACCGCGTGAACGTTATTCTGCAGATCGGGTTGAACAAATTGAAGGATCTTCCGCAAGTTCCATCGGCACTCGATATGGTGAGTGGACACGACAAAGACGTGCTGGAGCTGATTCTGATCCGGCAGGAGATGGGACGTCCATTCGCGCTGCCGCCCGGTGTGCCTGCCGATCGTGTCGCCATGTTGCGAAGAGCATTCGACGCCGCAATCCGGGATAAGGGGTTCCTGGCCGAAGCCGAAAAACTCTCTCTGGAAATCGATCCGCTGAGTGGAGAACAGATTTCCGCGCTGCTGCAAAAGGCATACGGCGCGCCCAAACCGGTGATTGCCGAAGCGGCAGAACTGGCGAAATGAAGGCGGCAGGCCATTACGATTACATTATTGCCGGTGCTGGATCGGCGGGCTGCGTCCTGGCAAATCGGTTGGGCGAAGATGACCGTGTGCGGGTGCTGCTGCTCGAGGCGGGCGGCCGCGACCGTCATCCCTATTTGCACATCCCGCTCGGGCTCGGGTTGATGCACAGGCGCCGGATGTTCGACTGGGGTTACGACAGTGAACCCGAACCGGCGCTGAATGGCCGCCGGATCGAGGCGATGCGTGGCAAAGTGCTGGGGGGAAGTTCGTCCATCAATGTGATGGCTTTTACGCGCGGCGATCCGGCCGATTATGACCGCTGGGCACAACGCGGCGCGACCGGTTGGTCCTATGCTGATGTTCTTCCGTATTTCAAACGCTGCGAGAGCTGGGAAGAAGGGGAAAGCAGGTATCGCGGGGGCGACGGTCCGATCGGCGTGGAATGGGCGAAAACTCGTGATCCCCTGTTCGGAGCGTGGATGGAAGCCGCCCGAGCCGCAGGCTACCCGATTGTGCGCGATTACAATGCCGAACATCACGAAGGCTTCGCGCGCAGCCAATACTCCATCCGAAATGGCAGGCGATGTTCGGCATCTGCAGGATATCTTCGCCCCGTCCTCGGCAGGCCAAATCTTGAGATTGTAACCGGTGCGCTTGTGGTCCGGATTCTGTTTAACGGCACGCGGGCAACGGGAATTGAGTTCGCACGGGACGAACAGAAAGTCGAGGTTCTGGCAGATAGGGAGGTCATCCTCTCGGCGGGAACATTCAATTCGCCGCAGATATTGATGTTGTCCGGCATTGGTCCTGCGGCTCATCTGCGGTCAATCGGGATAAAGCCGCTGCTCGATCTTCCTGTCGGACGCAATCTGCATGACCACGTTGCCGCCCTGATCATGTACAGTCGACCCAATGCTGGTCCATTCCGGGATGCAATGCGACTGGACCGGATGTCGGTCTCCATGGCCCGTGCATGGTTCACCGGAACCGGCCCAGCGACAATCGTGCCGGGTGGGCTGCACGCGTTCATAAAGACGAGACCCGATCTTGCGGTTCCGGATATCGAATTCATGTTCCGCGGTGCGCCACCGCATGCATATCTGTGGTTCCCGCTGCTGAGGCGCGCCTATGTGGATGGATTTGGAATCCGTCCCACACTTCTTCAACCAGAAAGTCGGGGCGAGGTCAGGCTCCGGTCGGACGATCCCCACGCTTCTCCGCAGATCGGTTTCAATCTGCTGACCGCGCCCTCCGATATCGCGAGATTGCTGGAAGGATTCAAACGCGCGCGCGAGATTGCCAGCCAGAGCCCGCTTGATGCGTATCGCGGGATCGAGACCTCGCCCGGCGAAAAGGCGAGGAGCGATTCCCAAATTCAGGCATGGATTCGCAAAAGCTGCGTCACAGCCCATCATCCGGCGGGCACCTGCAGGATGGGCGCAGGCGAGGAAAGCGTGCTCGATCCTCTGCTGAGGGTGCGTGGGGCAGAAAACCTGCGGGTGGTGGACGCTTCGGCAATGCCCGACCCGGTCTCCGCGCATATCAACGCAACCGTGATAATGGTTGCGGAGAAAGCGGCAGATTTGATCCGTCAACCGCAATCGCCGCCAGCAAGAGAAATCCGCCGCGCTGTTGCGCCGGCCTGACCGCTTTCGGTACTGTCTTTGGCATCTGCACGGGAAACCCAAATGAATATCATCACCAGAGATCGGTTGCAGATCTCGCCGCTGACAAATCATATCGGCGCGGAAATCCGTGGTATCGATTTAAGGGAGCGCCCGCACGATGCGATAGTGCGGCAGATTTATCAGGCATGGCTCGACCATCTCGTTCTGGTCTTTCCCGAGCAGAACTCTGACGCAGGAAGACTTGCTGCGCGTGACCACCTATTTTGGCGAGCCTGGGCATCTGGACAGGCCGGCCAAATATCATCCGCCGGGATTTTCCCGCATGCTGGCGGGGATCATGCTGATCTCCAACATCCGCGAGAACGGTGAGCCCATCGGGGCGCTGCCGGATGGGGAGATGATGTTCCATCACGACATGATCCATAAGGAAGTCCCGAGCAAGGGGACGCTGCTCTACTCGGTCGAGATCCCTTCAAGCGGAGGGGACACGCTGTTTGCCAGCGGCTATGCGGCTTATGAGACGCTCGAACCCGCCATTCGCGACCGGCTGGAGGGAAAGTTCGCGCTGCATCATTACAATTATGGCTCGACGCAGCGCGGCGACGAGCGGGGTGTGGCGGCTTACAACGAGTGCGTCCATCCGGTATTCCGCACACACGAAGAAACCGGGCGCAAAGCGGTTTACGTCAATCGCCTGATGACAGTTAAGGTTCTGGACACGAATCCGGCGGAAAGCGATGCGCTTCTGAATGCGCTCTTCCGGCAATCAGAGAAGCCAGAATTTGTATACGCCCATGTCTGGCGTAAGGGCGACCTGCTCTTGTGGGACAACCGCTGTTCGTCGCATGCGCGCACCGATTTTCCGGCCGGCGAGCGGCGGTTGATGCTTCGAACGACTGTGGCCGGTACGACCCGTCCCAATTGAGATCGCGAGGCATGGGAATCCGGTTCAATTACCGGCCGGCAGTGGCTGCCGTTTTGGGCGTATTGCTGTTTTGGCCGGCCGTTCCGTTCGCGCAAACTTCCGGCGATTTCTACAGGGGCAAGACCGTGACGGTGATTGTCAGCGACGCTGCCGGCGGCGGATATGACATCATGGCCCGCACGGTGGCCAAATATCTTGCGAACCATGTGCCCGGATCGCCCCGCATCATCGTACAAAACATGCCCGGCGCGGGCGGCATTGTTGCGATGAATTATCTGTACACGACCGCGCCAAAGGACGGCACCATGATCGCGGCCGTCGACAATAATACGCCCGTTGAGCCGCTGCTCGGCACGCCGGAAGCGAAATACCAGGCGACGCGGTTTAACTGGCTGGGATCGCCCACAATCGAAACCGGTCTCGTGGTCGTGTGGCATACAGCGCCAGTCAACTCGGTGGAGGATCTGAGAAAACGCGAAATCTCGGTGGGATCGTCCGGAGCGAATTCGACCCCGAGTTTCTATGCGCGGCTGATCAATGCCACATTGGGTACACGCATGAAAATCGTTGTCGGATATACCGGGCAGACCGATGTTTACCTCGCGATGGAGCGCGGTGAAGTGGATGGTTTCCCGAGCATGTTCCTGAACACTCTGAACGCCACCAGACCTGCCTGGCGGACCGAAAAAAAGGTAAAGGTATTGCTGCAGTTTGGGTTGGAGCGCGAATCCTCGCTGCCGAATGTACCTTCGGCGCTCGATCTGGTCAGAAGACCCGAAGACAAAATGTTGCTGAAGGCCGGTTTGGCAGAGGTCGCCCTTGGACGGCCCTATTTGATGCCGCCAGATGTCCCGCCGGATCGGGTCGCCGTTATGCGAAAGGCAATGTCCGCGACCTTCAGCGACGCCGGGTTTCTGGCCGAAACAAGCAGGATGAATCTTGGCGTGCATTCTCCCCGCACAGGTGAGCAATTGCAGATGACCATTGAAGATGCTTACCGGACCCCGCCCGAGATCGTCCGTCGGTTGCGCCAATTGTCTTTGCACTGAGCGACCATGAACGGGGTGAGGCGACGGCAATCTGCACCGGGCACGGGTCCTGGGCTCCTTCAGCCCCGGAATCGCAAGCACCGTTGTTGGACGCCTGCGGTTCTGCGCTACCATGGCGTATTCCGCCCAACGGCGCGATACGTGGCGAGTTTCGGGCGAGTGCCCTGATGAGGCGGTGAAACAAAATGATCGAGATCGCGGCGGAACAGTTCAAATGCGCGGATGGACTGCCGGTTTATCTTGCGCAACCGCGGCAGTCGGGGCGCTATCCCGTGGTTGTCCTGATGCATGAACGGTATGGACTTGTGCGCCACACGCAGGATCTGGCGCGACGCTGCGCCGAGGACGGATTTGTGGTTGCCGCACCCAACTTTTTCTTCCGGCACCCGGATCAACCCACATTGACGGCCGGAAATTCCCGCTATGACATGAGCGACCCGGAGTCCGTTGCCAGTCTGAATTCCGTGCTCTCCAGCCTCCAGGACAATCCGGCTGCGGATATGAGCAAGGTTGCGGTTGCCGGGTTTTGTCAGACGGGGCGCCACCCTTTGGTATTCGCTGCCGAGCGACCGATTCAGGCAGCGGTCGTATGGTATGGGGCCGCGTCGGCCCGTGAATGGGAAGTGACTGGAATTCAGCCCGAGCCGCTGGACAAGATCATCGCAGATTTAGGGTGCCCGGTGTTCGGGGCTTTCGGGTCCGACGATCACCTGATTTCCGTGAGCGATGTTTGCCGGTTCCGAAACGCCCTGGAGCAGCACCAGCGATCATACGAAATTCACCTTTATGCCGGTGCGCCGCATGGTTGGCTGAATGACACCATGCCCGGGCGGTACCGCAAGCCCCAGGCGGATGCCGCCTGGTCGGCACAGCAGCGTTTTCTGAAAGAGGCGTTCGGCTGCGAATGGCCGGCACAGCAGGTGCGGTGGCGTTTCGAGAGTGAATTCGGCCGGGACTATGATTTTTCGAAGAACCGGCGGCAGGAATAAATGGCGCAAACTGCGGCCGCCCATGCCGGAAACTCACGCCAAATCGAGGCTGCGCTGAGCGCTGCCCTGGACGGCGCGGGAATTTCCCCTGAAGACGCTGTTCTGCTGATCGAGCGGGCCGATTTGCGCGATTTGTGTACCGTGGCATCGGCTCTGCGCGAGAAATTCAAGGAAAGAACAATCACTTATTCGCGCAAGGTCTTCATACCGTTGACTCACCTCTGCCGCGACTACTGCGGATATTGCACTTTTCGCGCCGATCCTTCGCCTGGGCGCGCCGCTTACATGATGCCCGACGAAGTTCTGGATGTGGCAGAGCGGGGTGCGCGCGCAGGCTGCAAGGAGGCTCTCTTCAGTCTTGGCGATCAGCCGGAACGGGTCTTTCCCGAAGCACGTGAGTTTCTGCGCCACATGGGATTTGCAAGCACGCTGGATTATCTCGCCGCAATGGCAGAACTTGTGCTGCGAAGAACCGGACTCCTGCCTCACTCCAATCCAGGTCTTGTGCCGAGGGATGACATGGCGAGACTGCGCGAGAGCAATGTCAGTCTCGGACTGATGCTGGAATCCACGAGCTTGCGGTTGCGCCGGAAGGGCGCCGCGCATTGGCGCGCCCCGGACAAGGCGCCGGCGCTGCGGCTCAGGACAATCGAGGAGGCCGGGCGGCAGAAGATTGCCTTCACGACGGGAATTCTGATCGGGATCGGCGAAACGGTTGCCGAAAGGCTGGACGCATTGTTCGCGATACGCGTCCTGCATCGCCGGTACGGTCACATTCAGGAGGTCCTCATTCAGCCTTTTCGCGCGAAGGAAAATACCCGGATGGCCGGCGCGACCGATCCTGCCGTCAGCGATTTGCAGCGCACGCTGGCTGTCGCGCGCATGATCATGCCGGACATGAATATCCAGTCTCCGCCCAATCTGGTGCAACCCGATTTTCCGCAACTGTTGCGGGCCGGAATCAATGACTGGGGCGGGATTTCTCCGGTCACACGGGACTACATCAATCCGGAAGCGGCATGGCCGCAGATCGGATTTTTGGAAGAGCGGACCGAAAGCCTGGGACTGCAGCTACGTGAAAGATTGGCCATTTATCCGGAATTCGCGCAGCGGGTCGAATTTGTGGATCCAGCGGTTGCTTCACGGATGAAAATTCACCTGGACAATGACGGTTACGCGCGGGTGCATCACGCATGATCAAGGCAATGGATTCGTCCTGGCAGGAAGTGGATTACGAAACGGCTCTTGGCCGCGCCCGTCCGGAAATTTCGGCCATTCTCGAAAAGGCGCTTGATGGAAGCGAACTCGGATTCACGGACGGCGTTGCTCTTGCGGGCGTGACCGGGGACGATCTGCTGGCGCTTGTCAAAACGGCCGATGAACTCCGCCGGCGGACGGTTGGCGATATGCTGACCTATGTGGTCAACAGGAACCTCAATTTCACCAATATCTGCATCGTCGGATGCTCCTTCTGCGGTTTCTCGCGGGGGCCGCGGGCGAAGGACGCCTATTTCCATTCGACCGAAGATCTGCTTGAGAAAACACGCGACGCGATCGGGGCGGGCGCAACCGAGGTGTGCATTCAGGGCGGGTTGCCGCGGAACCTGAACGGGGCTTATTACGCCTCGCTGCTGCATCAGGTGGCGTCAGAATTTCCGCGGCTGCATCTTCACGCCTATTCGCCGATGGAAATCTCGTATGGTGTCGAAAAGACCGGATTGTCTCTGCGCGAGCATCTGATTTCTCTGAAAGAAGCAGGGCTTGGCAGCATTCCGGGCACCGCCGCTGAAATTCTCGACGATTCCGTCCGCATCGAACTCAGCCCGAACAAGCTGACGGCAGCTCGCTGGATCGAGGTTGTCCGCGCAGCGCATGAACTGGGAATTCCTTCGACTTCCACAATGATGTACGGCCATACCGAAACTCCGGAGCATTGGGTGCGGCACATGCTCCTGCTGCGGGAAATCCAGAAGGACACCGGCGGATTTGCGGAGTTTGTGCCGCTCGGATTCATCCATTCGAAAACGCGGCTGTTCCGTAGGGGTCACGCGCGCGCAGGATCGTCATTCGAGGAAGATCTGATCGTGCATGCATTGGCGCGTCTGCTGCTGAATCGCCATATCCCAAATCTGCAGGTTTCCTGGGTGAAGCTGGGTTTTCCGGGGGCGCTCGCCTGTCTTCAGGCGGGAGCAAATGATTTTTCGGGCACGCTGATGGAAGAGAGCATTTCGAAAGCGGCCGGCGCGGATTACGGCGAGTCCGTCACCCCCGGTGAGCTCCGGGCGATGATCCGCAGCATCGGCCGCATCCCGGCCGAGCGCTACACGACATATGGCATCCGGCGCGTATTTTCCGAGCCGGAAGGGAACGAGTTTTTGCCGTTGGAGAGGCTGCCGGCGCCATCGGGCCACCTTCCTCTCGCCGCCGGGTATTAGGTTTGGTGAAAATCGCGCTGTTAAGCGGTGGTTTTGGCGGATCGAAGCTCGCGTTGGGATTTTACCGCGCCGGCAGGGCTCACGAACTGACCATGATCGCGAACACGGCTGACGATATCGTGATGCACGGGCTGCATGTTTCCCCAGACCCGGACATGCTGCTTTACACGCTGGCCGGCGTCGTGAATCCGGCCACCGGTTGGGGATTTCGCGACGAAACTTTTCATGTCGCAAAAGGATTGGCCGAATACGGCCGGGAAACCTGGTTTCAGCTCGGAGACCGCGACCTCGCAACGCATGTCCATCGTACTGCGATGCTTTGTTCCGGTGCGACGCTTTCGCAGGCGATCGATTCAATACGCCGTTCGCTGCATGTTTCTGCGCCGGTATTGCCCATGAGTGACGAACCTGTCGCCACAATGCTCCACACGGATGAGGGTTGGCTGCATTTGCAGGAATATCTGGTGCGCCGGCGATGCGCGCCGGTTGTCCGGGGTGTCGAATTCAGCGGGATATCGCAGGCCAAACCGGCGCCCGGCGTGATGGACGCCATAGGGGGCGCGGATCTTGTCGTGATCGCGCCGAGCAATCCGCTGATCAGTATCGGCCCGATCCTCGCAGTCGCGGGAATCAGGGAAGCGTTGGCGACGCGGCGGAATGAGGTCGTCTCGGTGTGTCCCCTGGTTGGCGGGAAATCGCTCAAGGGACCTACGGATAAGATGCTCGCGGAACTCGGCTATGATGTTTCGGCCGCCGGCATCGCCGCGATGTATCGGGATTTTTGCGGCTGGATGGTTCTCGATACCCAGGATGCCGCCCAATGTTCCGGGGTTCAGGCTGCCGGCATAAAACCGGTTTTGCTGCCCACAGTGATGCGAACCACGGCGGACAAGGTCACTCTTGCAAACGCTATCCTGGCACAATTTGCATGAATGCAATTGTCATACCGGTGAAGGTATTCGCGGACGCAAAGTCACGCCTCTCTTGCTGTCTGTCGACGACCGCGCGCGCCGGATTGGCTGAGGCCATGTGCAAAGATCTGTTTCAGATTGCCGGTCGCGTGCGCGGAGTCGATCGCATTTTTGTGGTCAGCAACGAAATGCGCGCGCTCAAATGGGCGAAGCAGAGAGGCTGGACCGCATTGCCGGAGGCGCATCAGATATCGGAATCGGCTTCCGTCGATCTGGTCTGCCGGCACTGCCAGCAAACCGGTGTGCAATCGCTGCTGCGGATTCCAACGGACATCCCTCTGGTCCAGAGCAGCGACATAGAAGAGATATTTGCGGAGTTGCCGCAATCGCCGGCTTGCGTGATTGTTCCGTCGCGCGATGGAACCGGAACCAACGCACTGCTCCGTTCGCCGCCCGCGCTGTTTCCCTCCTTTTTCGGCAAAGACAGTTTTACGCAACATCTCGCTGCCGCCCGCGATTCCCATGCAAGCGTGAAGATCCTGCGCAACGCGCGCATCGGACTCGACATTGACGAACCGGGCGATCTGGAACGGATGCGCGGCGTCGTTGCGGCGGATTCTCATACGGGCCGCTGGATCAGCGAAACAGATCGCGCTCCGCAGGCCGGATCAGGTCCCGGCCGCTTCCCGAAGGCTCACCCGGCATAAATCCGCGGATGATTGCGACGGGTATGTGATCGGCTTTGCCCATCACGAGTTCAGCCGCGGAAGCAATTTCATCGGCGGCGGCAATGATCGTGGCGTTCAGAAGTTTGCCGTCTCCGTCGCGTTTTCCCCTGTAATCGATCAGCGGCGCAAGACCTGATACCCCGAGCGCCACATTCACCAGCCCTTCACGCCAGGCGCGACCGAAAGTATCGCTGACAATCACACCAATCGGCACTTTGCAGTGTCCTTCAAGTCCCAGCTGCAATCGACGTGCCGATGCATCGGGATCCACCGGCAGAAGAATTGCCGAGCTCTCGCCGGCATTGGAGGCATCCACACCCGCATTGGCGCAAATAAATCCGTGGTGAGTTTCAGAAATGATGATTCCGCGCTCCATTCGGAGGATGGTCTTTGATTCACGCAGGACAAGCTCAACGATCCGCGCATCTTTGCCCCAGCGCGCAGCCCAATCCAAAGCCTTTCGTGACGGCACGATTGTTTCGAGCGAAACAGTTCGAGCTTCCGCTTTGGAGACGATCTTCTGCGCCACGACAAAAATATCACCCTGCATCACGGGAAGATTCTGGTGACGGATACAGGACGAAATCAGTGACACGAGATCATCGGCGGGCTGGATCTCCGGGATGCCACAAACGGGAATGATCTGGATCGGGTATCCTGCGGACAAGGCGCCATTACCGGTGCTTGTGGGGTTCAACCGACACTGCCACAAGGCGGGACGGATAAGGAGAGCCTTATGGACGAGCGGGTGGCGATAATAGGCGGATCAGGCGACCTCGGTTTCGGGCTGGCGCTCCGTTGGGCCAAAGCCGGGGTGAATGTAGTGATTGGCTCACGCGATCCCAACAAGGCCGAAGAGGCAGCGGGCCGGGTCAGGGCTCTGGCCGCGAACGCAACAATTGCCGGGGCAGCCAATGCCGTTGCGGCAGCCGGCGCAGGAATGGTCGTGCTTACGGTGCCGTTTGCAGCCCAGGCCGGAACGCTGAACAGCATAAAGCCAGCGCTGAAGAACGCGGTGCTGGTGGACACGACCGTTCCGCTCGCAGCAGCAGTCGGGGGGCGCGCAACGCGCGTTCTAGGAGTTTGGGAGGGATCGTGCGCACAGGCGGCGCAATCGCTTCTACCGGGCGTACCGGTCGTGTCGGCTTTTCACAACCTCTCAGCGGAATTGTTACACAGGCTGGACGCCGTGCCGGATTGCGATGTCTTCATCTGCGGAGATGACGCAGAGGCAAAGAAAAGGCTCGCACCTCTTATCGGCCTGATTCCCGGATTGCGCGCCCTGGATGCGGGTCCGCTGGAGATGTCGCGAATCTGCGAGAGCATGGCCGCGCTGCTTATTTCACTCAACCGGCGGTACAAGGCCCGGCACAGCGGCATGCGCATCACCGGAATCAAATGACGCCTTTGGCGCGCAGGGTGGCGATTTCGGCATCCCCATAGCCGAGCGACGAGAGCAGCGAATCCGTATCTCCGCCGAGGTCCGGCATCGGATCGAGCCTTTGCGGGCTGTCTGAAAGATGGAGAGGGCTCGCGAGCACCGGGATTTTACCGACCGGAGAATCGATCTCCCGAATCATTCCGCGCGCCTTCATCTGCGGATGAGCCAGCACTTCACCCACGGTGTTCACGCTTCCGTATGGCAGGCGGACTTTGTCCAGCCGTGCGAGCCACTCGCCGGACGGGCGCTCAAGGAAAATCGCAATCAGAATTTCGTCCAGCTCCTCGCGATGCGCGCGGCGCGCCGGCGTGTCTTTGAACCGCGGATCGTTCAGAACGTCGGGCCTTTCTATCACCTCTTTGCAGAACACTTCCCAATCGGCAGGACTCGCCACCGCAAGGCCGAAATACTTGCCGTCGCCTGCCAGGTAATGTCCGTACGGCGTGATGTATTGGTGGCGCAAACCATAGCGTTTGGGCTCTTCGCCACGGTGCCAGTAATGGTGCGGAAAATAACCGAGCCAGGAGGCAGCGGTTTCGAACATGGAAATATCGATGACCTGACCCTCACCGGTTTTTTCCCGCTGATAAAGAGCGGTGAGGATTCCGACGGCGGCGTACATGGATGATATGAGATCGGTCACGGAGACGCCGACGCGTGCCGGACGGTCCTCAAAGCCCGTCGTCATGATCAGACCGGCTTCGCCCTGAATCAGAGCGTCATAGGCTTTCACGTCGCGATAAGGTCCGTCCTGTCCGTAGCCGGAAAGCGAGCAATAGATCAGGCGCGGATTCGCCGCGCGAAGTTCCTCTGCTCCCAGGCCCATGCGCGCGGCCGTTCCGGGAGCGAAATTTTCAAGGACCACATCCACCTTGAGCGCCAGCCTCCGAAGAATTTCGCGGGCCTCGGGTTTTTTCACGTCGATTGCGAAGCTTTTCTTGTTCGGTCCGATCCAGACGATACCGGACGAGAGCCCCCTCACGACGGTGTCCCAGCCGCGGATGACATCTCCCGTTCCAGGCCGCTCGATTTTGATCACTTCCGCGCCCATGTCGGCCAGAATCCTGGTAGCGTGCGGGCCGGAAAGAGACGTCTCCAACGCCAATACGCGAACGCCGTCGAGTGCGCGTCGGGGCCGGCCGGGGGCGGCGCCCGGCATCAGGACCTGATTTCCGGGAAAAGATCACGGTGCGGAGCGTGGGCTTTTTTCCAGACCATGACGCTGCGGATGTAATCGATCACGACTTTACCGTCCTGCTGAATCCCGCGCGTCCGCACTTTGATGATCCCCCATTGCGGCCTGGATTTGGATTCCCGCTTCTCCAGCACTTCTGATTCGGAATAAAGCGTGTCGCCGGCGAATAGTGGATTGGGCAGCTTGATCTCGTCCCAGCCAAGCGCGAAGCCATTTTCGCTGACATCTGCAACACCCATTCCGGCCACGATGGCCAGCGTCAGGGCGCTGTTGATCAGGCATTTGCCGAACTCGGTTTTCTTGCCGAACTCGTTATTGAAATGAATCTGATTGGTGTTGTTGGTCAGCAGGGTGAACCAGATGTTGTCGGCCTCCGTCACGGTGCGGCCAAGCCGGCACCGGTAGATGTCGCCGGCCTCAAAATCTTCGAAATAGCGGCCTTCCCAGCCTTGCTTGACAGCCATGTGCAACTCCGTTGGTCAGTGGATGGCGCCGAGCGACATTGCCAATGCGATTGTCTGGCGAGCGCGATCGACAATCGGAAAATCCAGCAATTGGCCCCGAAACGCGATCGCACCGGCGCCACGGGCCCGAGCATCCTCAAACGCCGCAAGGACTTCCTGCGCATAGGCGATGTCCTCCGGTGAGGGGGTAAACGCGGTATTGGCTTCATCGATCTGGCCTGGGTGAATGATCGAGATGCCGCTCATGCCCAGACGGCGGGCCTGTCGGGCAAAACGTCTCAATCCCTCTGGATCATTCAGATCGACCCAAACACCGTCCACAGCCTGCACATGCGCGGCGGCGGCGGCGGTGGCGATAGCCGAGCGCGCATAGATCATGTCCACGGCCTCTGCTTCGCGGCGGACAGGCAGGTTCATCTCGCGGGTGAAATCCTCGGCGCCAAAAATCAGGCCCATGATGCGCGGCGAAGATGAAGCGATTTGATATGCATTGAACAGGCCTACAGGGCTTTCGATGGCGATCAGGAATTCAACCGAGCCCCCGGGCATGTGGTGTGCGACCTCTGCTCGTCCCAATTCATCCTCGGCAATTCGAATCTGCTGGATGTTGTCAACCTTCGGAATGACGAGTCCTTCGAGGCCGGGGCGCACAACCGCCTTGATGTCTTCGATGAAGCGTTCCGACCCGACGGCATTCACGCGCACAAAGCGCGCGGGAGTGCGATGCTCCGGATGCGTCTTCAAAAGATCCGAAATCTGATCGAGCGAAGCGCCGATCTGTTGCCTTGCGTGCTCTTTGACGGACGGCGCGACCCCATCCTCTATGTCCATCATGATCGCATCGACATGAAGCGACATGGCCTTGTCGATCATGCGCTGCCGGTCGCCCGGAACGAACATCCAGGAACGAAGGAGTTTGGCCCTTGCTTTCATTGCTGCAGACTCCCGGTCGCTAATAGGATTTCGGCATGCCGAGGACGTTCTGTCCCAGAAAAGCCAGGACGAGATTGTTGTTGATCGGAGCAGTCATATAAAGCCGGGTCTCCCGGAATTTGCGCTCCACGTCATATTCGCGGGCAAATCCGTAGCCTCCATGCGTGTCGAGGCAGGCATTTGCAGCTTCCCATGCGGCCTCGCTGGCAAGCAGTTTGGCCATATTGGCTTCGGCACCGCACTTCTCGCCGCGATCGAATTTCGCCGCTGCGCTGTCGCGCATCTGCGCGGCCGCCTCCACATGCGCATAGCTGCGCGCAATCGGGAACTGCACGCCCTGATTGGCGCCGATGGGCTTGCCGAAAACGACCCGTTCGCTCGCATATCTTGAAGCGCGATCGACGAACCAACGGCCATCCCCGATCGCTTCGGATGCAACAAGAATCCGCTCCGCATTCCAGCCATCAATGATGTAGCGGAAACCTTTTCCTTCTTCGCCGATCAGGCTTTCCGCCGGTATTTCGACATCCTCGAAAAACAGAATATTGGTGTGGTGGTTGAACATCATTTCGAGCGGCCTGATGTCCAACCTGCCGCCGATCGCCCGCATGTCGATCAGGAATACCGACAGTCCTTCCGTCTTGTTCTTCAGCGTGTCATAGGGAGTCGTGCGCGCCAGCAGCAGCATCAGATCGGACTGTCTGGCACGCGAGATAAAGATCTTCTGGCCATTGATGACATATTTGTCGCCGCTCCGGATGGCGCGGGTTTGCAGCCGGGTGGTCTCCGATCCGGCATCCGGCTCGGTGACCGCGAAAGCCTGCAGTCTCAATTCGCCGGTTGCGATCTTTGGCAGGTACCGCTGCTTCTGTTCCTTGCTCCCATGCCGGAGCAGCGTGCCCATCGTGTACATCTGGGCGTGGCAGGCCAGACCATTTCCCGGCGAGCGATTGATCTCTTCCAGAATCAGCGCGGCCTCGGTCATACCCAATCCGGCGCCGCCATATTCTGCGGGGATCAGCGCCGCGAGATAGCCGCTTCGGGTGAGCGCGTCGACAAAGGCCTGCGGATAGGCCGAGGCTCTGTCGATCTCCCGCCAATAGCTGTCCGGAAACCCGGCGCAGATTTTGCGCACCGAGTCCCGGATCGCGTCGCGTTCTTCTGCGCTGACCGAAGCCATGCGGTCTAAGCGGCCGACCGGCCCGTCAGCCCCAGCGCGCTCTTGCCGAGGGTATGCCAGCTGTCCTCCGCGCGTGCCGAGTTGTCGTCCAGGTACATCAATTTCGCCGGGTTTGCCTGGAGCATAACGGCCACTTCCTTCTCGCTGATGCCGAAGGCCAGCAGCGCACGCACAAACACGCGCATCCCGTCGATGGAATCCATGTGCAGAACCTGGCCGAAATCCGAGCCGATGATGCAGCGTTCCGCCCCGATTGCCTTGATTGTTGCGACTGTCTCCATGGGGTCGGCAACCGGCTGATACAGACTGGGGATCATTGGCTGGCAATAGGTGCCGACATATACGCCGAGATCGGCCAGTTCCTTCATTTCGTCGATCAGCAGTTTGTTAAGTTCGAGCAGCGGGTGATCGAGTGTGGCCCGCACGCCGAGTTTCCGGCAGAGTTTCGCCAGCGGAAGCAGTTCTTCGAAATCGGTATGTCCCAGGCCAATGCCGACTTTTTTTGCCACCGCCATTTCGAAGACTTCATGCACTTCGGGGAGCACTTCCCGCGTGCTTTCATTGACGAGGCGAACCTTGCCTTTCTCCGGCTGCCCCGCACCGCGCCAGAAACCATAAGAGGTGAAAGTCGGAAACCAGATCATGCGAAAATTCGGATATTGCAGTGCGACCCGGATCGCGTCGGGATTGATGCCGAAGCAGGTGCCGGCCCCCCCATAGATTTCCACCCGATGCGTGAGTTCGCCGCGCGCAATCATGTCATCGATCATGCGCTGCGCCATGTACGCGGCGCCGGCGCAGACGTTCCAGTGGTCCTTGAAGGCCAGCGCGCGCATTCCAGCTCTTGAGGCGTCAATCGCGATCTGCACGAAAAGTCCTGGCTGCGGTGGACAAAATCGGGATATGCGTGAACGTGGCAGTCTATGGCGCCTTTCAGAAGCTGGTTCTCGATTCCCGGATGGATTCGCAGCATATCCGGGTTGTCCTTGAGCATCTGATAGAAATAGTCCTTCGCATTCAGCTCGCGAACACGCTTGACCGTCATTACACGTCCAACCAGCAATTGTTCGGCCGCAGCCGAATCGGCAGCAAAATCACACATCGAATACTCCTTCAGGATTAAGACTTGCTCCAGGCTTCGATGAAGCGGCGCGCGTCATCGATAACCGGTTCGGAGACCGGGACATAGGGGACGACGAGGCGGGTGACGCCGGCCTCCCGGAACGGTTCGAGGCGATCCCTGATCTCCCGAATGGATGTACCGGGAATGACCGGCAACTTGTCCATGTATTCGTCTGTCATGAATTGGGCCGCAGCTTTGAATCCGCCCGATCTGAACGCGTCCTGGATCCGCATCACCTCCGGTTCAAAGCCGGACGCGATCAGCATGTCCTTATAATGGTCGGCGATGTTGTAGAAGGTGAGGACTTGCCGCAGCTTCGAACGCGCAACGGCGCGGTCCGGGTTGAGCGAGCAACGGACCTTGGCGATGATTTCCAGCGCATCCGGATCCCGCCCGGCTTCCGCGGCGCCTTCGCGAACCCGTTTTGCGATCTCGCGGATCGTCGCCGGTGTCGCCATATTGATGAAGACGCCGTCCGAAATTCTTCCGACGAGTTTGGTCATCTGCGGACCCAGGCCAGCCAGATAAATCGGGAAATGCGGATGGGAGGGTTGCCACGAGAGCTGAAACCGCTTTCCCGTATTGTAGATCTCCCCTTCGTATTCGACACGTTCTCCGGCCGCAGTCTTCCTGACGATATCGATATATTCGCGGGCGCGGCGCAGTGGCCGGTCGAATACGCCACTGTGCCAGGACGCAATCGTCTTGTTGGCGACGCCGAGGCCGAGCAGCAATCGCCCGGCTGAAAGGTCCTGGAGCGTGGCCGATTGAATCCCCAGCGTTACCGCGCTGCGTCCGTAGATGTGATAGATCGCCGTTCCCAGCTTCAGGGTGGATGTCCGCGCGGCAATGGCCGACAGCAAGACGAGGGGATCTGTGCTGTTGGATTCGCCTTTCCAGAACGCGCCAAATCCTGCCTGCTCGATCGCAGGGGAGAGTTCGACAATGCCGCGGACCGGGTAATGAGCCGCGGAATTGAGTTCAATATCGTAGTGCAAGCCGCTGCCTCATCTCAGATTGCCTGTCCCAGATAAACCGATTTGGGATCGATTTCCTCACGTAAAATTCGGAGCTGTTCGCCGGTCGGAAGCGGCGTCGCAGGAATTTGATCCGGGCGGTGAAGGGGAAACCCGGTATTCGCCGCCACTTCTTCGAAGTTGATTCCGGGGTGGAGCGAAATCAGTCTTGCGCACCGGCTTTGCGGATCGAATCCCAGGACAGCCTTATCGGTGATGATGCGGTGCGGGCCGCCGCCCCGCATGCCAAGCCCCTCGCGGCTTTTCCCTGCGGGAAATCCGGGGCTCGTCAGATGCGAAACGGCGAGCGGCAGCTTCCGACGTTCGTGCCGCATAATGACGATCACCCGTTTTGCGAGTGAGGCCACATCATTGCCACCGGCGCTGCCGTTGAAATAACGGACCTTGTCGCCCTGCCGGGACAGGGTTGTGTTGATATTTCCAAAGCGGTCCACTTCAAGTGCGCCGAGAAAGCCGGTGTCGACAACGCCCCTGTGCAAATTCATTCCCATGATGTCGAGGAATCCGCTCCAGCAGGTGGCGCGGTAGAAAATCCGGGAATCCGCCAGCCCGACCGGAGTGTCGCGCGGGGACATATTGGCGACCCCAATTTCCAGCAGCGGCGTGAGGCCGGGGGCGTGCGTTGCCTTGGCCAGGAAACAGGCGACCTGCGGCAGTCCGATGCCGACCACGACGGTTTCGCCGTCTTTCAGTTCGCGAGCGCCGGCTGCCGCCATGATCTCCGTTGCGCGAACCTCCATTTCAGTAGCCTAAAATCCGCTCGGCTCTCAGGCTCGCGAGATGCCGGAGGCCGGCTGATTTTTCGAGCCAGGCCCAGTGGTCGCGACTCTCGAGAATGTACCGGTTGATGTATTCGTCCATCCTGGCGGCGTCCCGCGAATGCTCGACATAGAGCTTCAGATGGGTCGCGTCGTAGTCGTAACAGGCGAAAACCGAAGCCGGATATGCGCCAAAGGGCAGGTGGATTACCGCTTCGACCCGATGACCGGGAATGATCGTTCGCTCGGGCTCGCGTCGGATTTCGTCGGTGGGGACGATCTCTTCGGCGACCACGATAAGCCTGTTGGCGGCCTTTGCCTGTTCTTCGTTGTCCCAGCGCGGCCCAAGGATCCGGCAATTTCCCTCCCCATCCGCAATCTGCACGTGAAGGAAACAGATATCCGGAACGAGCGCTTTCAGCGCCACATATTTTTCATCAGTGAAGGGGCAGTGGATATGCTTCACCTCATGGGCGCCTGAACCGCGCTCGAGCCGTTCCAGAATCTCGGATGCGATCAACGACTTTATCGGAATAAAGCTGAGCCCGAGCGCTCCGGCCAGATAGCGAAAACAGATCGAAAGGCTGCTCCAGTCTTCCCAGACCAGCGATCCCGTTTCGCGTGCGCGGTTGATGCAGTGCACGGGGCCAAAGCGGTCGAGCGAACCGCCGCCGATAATCAAACGGCTTACCATGCCGGCGCCGACCAGAAGGTCGGTGTCGAGCCCGGCAACGCCTTGTGAGAGCGTCAGATTGCGCTTTCCCTGCCGGATGAGTTCATGCACAACCGCAACGGGATTTCGGGCGATGGCAAATCCGCCAAGTGCGACATGGGCGCCATCCGGGACCGTGCGGACGACCTCGGCCACCGTCTTGATTTTCCCTGTCACGATGCAAGCTTGCCCTTTCGGCCCCGAAGAAGGGCCAATGCGCGAAGCGTATTAGAAGCGATTACCGGGGCAGGCAAGCGAAACGCGCCCGCAAACCTGCTAGAATGGCTCCGGCGCCAATTGGGAGGGACAAATGGCCGGCGAAGAATTACCCCGACGCGATTTTCTGAAAACGGCGGGGCTTGGCACTGCAGCCGCGCTCGCCGGCAACGTGCCCGGAACGGCCACTGCTGCTGCCGCGGCGCAAACGGGCGCGCCCGAACCCGAGGTCTGGCTCGCCCTTTCGCCGACCGAACAGGCCTTCGTCAAAGCCGCAGTGGACACCATTATTCCCGCGGATGAATTGACCCCTTCCGGCACCGAGTGCGGGTTGGCCAGTTTCATCGACCGGCAGCTTGCCGGAGGCTTCGGCAACGGCGCGCGTCTTTACCGCCAGGGCCCCTTCATTCCGGGAAAGCCCGAGCTTGGCTATCAACTGGCGTTAAGCCCGCGGGAATTCTTTCGCGCCGGAATTTTCGCGGCCAATGAATGGACGAAAAAGACCTATGGGAAGGAATTCGACCGCCTGACCGCGGCTCAGCGGGAAGCAGCGTTCACCGCCATGGAAACCGGCAAAGCCGATTTCAACGCGGGGTTCACTTCGGCGTTCTTCTTCGACAATTTCCTGCAATTGGCGATGGAAGGGTTCTTCGCCGATCCAATGTATGGCGGGAACAAGGACAAGATCGCCTGGAAAATGATCGGTTTTCCCGGCCTGCCTGCGAGCTATCGCGACGAAATCAAAACCTATTTCAACAAGAAATACGACAAAGGCCCGCAATCAATCGCGGACTTTTCCTGAGGGGAGGCGAGCGATGGTCACGGTACTGAAAGAAACCGATGCGGTTGTCATCGGCATGGGTTGGACGGGAAGCATTCTGTCGCGGGAGCTCACCAAAGCGGGCCTGCATGTGGTCGGACTTGAACGCGGGGCGATGCGTACTCCGCGCGAAGATTTCACGATTCCGAGCATCCGCGACGAGCTGAAATATTCGAATAGGCATGAGCTGTTTCAGGACACGGCGCTCGAAACGGTCACGTTGCGTCACAACACGCGAGAGACGGCTCTTCCGATCCGCCGGCTTGGCTCGTTTCTGCCCGGCATGAATGTCGGCGGTGCGGGATCGCACTGGAATGGCGCCACCTGGCGCCGTCTGGAGACGGACTACATTGTGCGCTCGCATTACACCGAAAAATATGGCCGCAGTGTCATTCCTGCGGACATGACGGTTCAGGATTTCGGCGTCACCTACGCCGAAATGGAGCCTTATTACGACAAGTTCGAGAAGCTCTGCGGGATTTCCGGTCAGGCCGGAAATATCCGTGGACAGAAGATCTCGGGCGGGAATTTCTTTGAAGGCCCGCGCAGCAATCCCTATCCCAACAAGCCGCTGGCGCGGAATCTCGCCGCCAGTCTGTTCGAGGATGCCTGCAGAAAACTCGGCTATCATCCGTTTCCGCAGCCGTCGGCAAACGCCAGCGAGGCCTACACAAATCCGGAAGGCGCCACCATGGGCCAGTGCGTCTATTGCGGATTTTGCGAGCGTTATGGTTGCGAGTCGAACGCAAAGGCTTCGCCCAATGTGAACATACTGCCCGTTCTCCTCCCCGATCCGCGTTTCGAGCTGCGCACCCATGCCTATGTGAAAAAGCTCAATTACGATCAACAGGCAAAGAAAGTGCGGTCGGTAACCTATATCGATACGCGCACCGGTGAAGAATATGAGCAGCCGGCGGGGATCGTGATCCTTGCGGCTTATGTCTTCAATAACACGCTGCTGATGCTCTATTCGGGAATCGGCACGCCCTATGATCCGGTCACCGGAAAAGGCGTTGTCGGCAGGAACTATTGCTATCAATATACCGGCTCCGGCGTGACCGTCTTCTTCGAGAACATGGAGACCAATCCATTCATGGCCGCAGGCGCTTTCGGCTCGGTCATCGACGATTTCAACAGCGACAATTTCGATCATTCGGGACTCGGGTTTATCGGCGGCGGCCATATTTCGGCCGGCCTGTCGAACGGCCGGCCAATCGAAACGCGCCAGGTGCCGCCGGGCACGCCGCGCTGGGGCAGGGCGTGGAAACAGGCGACGGCAAAGTGGTACCGCCGTTGGTTCACCGTTTCGGGCACGGCCTGCAACTATGCCTGGCGGGATAATTATCTCGATCTCGACCCGACCTATAAGGACGCAATCGGGCGACCGCTGCTGCGGATGACATTCAATTTCAAGGACAACGATCACAGGATCGGTGCATTCCTCAGCCAGAAATCGGCCGAAATCGCACGCGTGATGAACCCCACGATTGTGACGCCGCCCCGCTATCGCACGGGGGATTACGACGCCCGCCCTTACCAGTCCACGCACAACACCGGCGGCACGATCATGGGCGCGGATCCATCGACGAGTGTGGTGAACCGTTATCTGCAGGCATGGGATGCGGACAATTTATTCATCATGGGTGCATCCACTTTCCCGCAGAATCAGAGCTACAACCCGACGGGGCCACTCGGCGCGCTGGCTTATTGGTCGGCGAATGCGATCACAACGCAGTATCTCAAGAACCCTGGACCGCTGATGCACGCGTGAGAGTATTCGCGATTCTTTTAGCTGCACTGATCGCCGCGCTGGGGCCGGTTGCCCCGGCAGGGGCGATTGCGGCGCAATCCATGACAGCGGAGCAATTCGCGGACCGCTGCAGGAAATCGGCCGATTTCTGCAGCCTGGGAATCTCTGTGGAGATCGACACGCTCGAGCGCAGCCGGACGGCCTGCCTTCCGGGAAGCGCATCAAAACGGCAAGCGGTGGCACAAGTTCAGGGTCTTTTGGAAGATGTCCTGGAGGAGGACCCGGAGAGCTTCAGGGCATCGCCCTATCAGACGGTTATCAAGGGCATTGTCGCATTTCTCTGGCCCTGCGAGCCGATTTCCTGAAGGGATGCAGCGCCGCTTTTCCTCGCGCGCGGGTGGAATTGGTATAATGTAAGCCATGCGCCAGCTCGGGAGGACGGCAATGGCGAATGATACGATTCCGCGTCGCGATTTTCTCAAAGGCGCGGGCGTTGCGGGTGCAAGTGTGGCCGCGGCGGCTACCGGAATTGCTGCTTGCTCGCCCGAAACCAGGGTTTCGACGGCAGCTGCCGAGGCGGCGCCGGAGTCCTGGCAGGTGCTGACCCAGCAGGAAGCTGCGTTTTTCACTGCGGCTGCCGACACAATCATTCCGAAAGACGAATTGTCGCCGTCGGGAAGCGAATGCGGGCTTCCGGCGTTCGTGGATCGCCAGCTGGCGAGCGCCTGGGGCGGCGGTGACCGGATGTATCGCGCCGGGCCGTTTGTGAAGGGTACTCCCGAACAGGGCTATCAGCTTCCACTGACACCGCACCAGTTCTTTGTTGCGGGCGTGCAGGCGGCGAATGCCTGGTGCGAGAAGACTTACGGCAAGAGCTTTGACCGGCTCGAACCTGCCAGGCGCGAGGAAGCGTTGACGGCGATGCAGAAGGGCAGCGCCGAATTCGACGGGCTCGACTCAAAGCAGTTTTTCACCGCTCTCCTGACGATCAATATGGAGGGTTTCTTCTCCGACCCCATCTATGGCGGCAACCGCAACAAGGCATCCTGGCGGATGCTCGGCTTCCCCGGGCTCCCGGCGATTTACGCCGACAAAATCGAGGAATACCGGGACAAGAAATACGTTGTCGCCGAGCCGCAATCGATAGCCGACTTCAGCTGAGGAGGCACAAATGGTCACGACACTGAAGGAAGTCGATGCGGTCGTCATCGGTCAGGGATTGACGGGCGTCATGATGGCCAAGGAATTGACCATGGCCGGTTTGACGGTCGTGGGACTGGAGCGCGGACCCGACCGCCGGCCTGAAGAGGAAGTGGTCATTCCACGCATCCGGGATGAACTGAAATACAACGCGCGCAAAGAACTGATGATCGACAATGCGGTGGATACGGTAAGCTTCCGCAACAATTCCGATCAGCAGGCGCTTCCGATTCGCCGTTGGGGGGCATTTCTCCCGGGCGAGGGCGTCGGAGGCACGACCAATCACTGGGGCGGATTGCACTGGCGATTCCTGCCTGCCGATTTCCGCATCCGCAGCGAAATCACCCAGCGATACGGGGCCAGGGCTATTCCCGCCGATATGACGATTGAGGACTGGCCCGTCAGCTATGACGAGCTGGAACCCTATTTCGACAAGTTCGACAAATTGTGCGGAGTGTCGGGCAAAGCGGGGAATCTGCGCGGCACGAAAGTTGAGGGCGGCAATGTCTTTGAGGGACCGCGCCAGAACGAATATCCCGAATCCGGCGCTCAAACCGTCGGCAGGCGCCCTGTTGTTTGCAGACGCTGCAAAGCGCGCCGGGTATCACCCTTTCCCTACGCCGTTCTCCGCGCCATCAAGACCGTACACGAACATTTATGGCGTGACGCTGGGGCAGTGTGAATATTGTGGGTTTTGCGGGCGCAATTCCTGCGAAGCAAACGCCAAGGCCACCTCGGCGACGAATGTCATGCCCGTGTTGCGTCGCGATCCGAAATATACGTTGAAGACGCGCGCCTTCGTGAAGCAGATCAATTACGACAAACAGGCGAAAAAAGTCACGGGCGTCACCTATATCGATATGAAGACCGGTGAAGAATACGTGCAACCGGCAGGAATGGTGATCCTGTCGGCCTTCACCTTCGGCAACACGCATATGATGCTCTATTCGGGCATCGGCGTTCCCTTTGATCCCAAAACAGGGAAGGGTTTCGTAGGGAAGAATTACTGTTATCAGTTTGAAGCCAATGGCAACGCCTTTTTCGAAAACAAAGTGCTCAACCCGTTCATGGGTTCGCCCGGCGATCGCGTGGCGTTCGACGATTTCAACGGCGAGAATTTCGATCATTCCGGTCTCGGATTTTTCGGCGGCGGATACATCGTCGGTGGAAGTGGCGCATCTCCGCCGATTGCAGGGCGCGGGGTGCCGGAAGGGACGCCGGCGTTCGGCTCGGAATGGAAGCGGCAGACCGTCAAATGGTATTATGGAGCCGTTGATTTCAACACGCAGGGCTCGGTTTACGCCAACCACGCGAACTATCTGGACCTTGACCCGACCTATAAGGATGCGATCGGGCGGCCGCTTCTGCGAATGACGTATAACGCCACCGATAACGACCACAAAATGTCACGATATCTGCTGTCGAAGCTGGAGAATGTGGTCAAGGCGATGAATCCCACGAGCTACTCGCTGCGTCCGAGGCCCAGGAATTTCACGGTTGTGCCTTATCAGTCGACGCATAATACGGGCGGCACCATGATGGGCACAAATGCAGGCAACAGTGTCGCCAATCGCTATGGCCAATCCTGGGATGCAGATAATCTCTTCATCACGGGCGCGTCTCTTTTCCCGCAGCAGCATGGCTATAACCCGACCGGACCGGTGGGCGCGCTTGCCTATTGGACCGCGGACAAGATCATAAAGGATTACATAAAAAAACCCGGTCCACTTGTGCCGGTCTAGAGCAGGTTGCTATCAGATGGAATCGATCTGCGTTGCGGTTCTCGCGGGGCGATCCGCAAGGCGCGGTGCGATGGTCGATACGGGGACATCGGACGAGCGCCGCAACGACGCGGTCGCCCGTAAGAACGCAACCCACACGGGCCGGGCGCTTTTTGCGGGCTTGCCGAACGGCTCGCCCGTATTCCCCGATACGAGCTTCGCCGTTCTCCTGCCCGCGATGCAGAAATCGCATCGGCGCAGATGGTTCCATCTGATAGCAACCTGCTCTAGGTTGGTCGAGCATTATCGAGGAGCACGAAATGCGTTTGTCAGGTTTTGTTCTGGTGGCAGCGATTGCCGTCCCGGCTTCGGCGTTTGCCGCTGATGTCAATCACGGCAAGCAATTGTTTACCGCCTGTGCCGCATGCCACACGGAGAAACCGGATTCACTGGGCCCGAGTCTGAAGGGAATTGTTGGGCGTAAATCGGGCTCGCTCGAGGATTTTCGGTATTCGAATGCGATGAAGCGGGCAAATCTGACCTGGACCGAGGACAATCTGAAGGAATATCTCGCGGACCCGCAGGCAAAGGTCAAAGGCAACCGGATGCCGTTTTCCGGTTTCTCAAACCCCAATGACGTTATGGACGTGATCGCCTATCTGCAAACGTTGAAATAGCGCGACAGGTTCGCCCGGGACCGATTCGTCACGAATCCGGCGCGAGGGCAAAGATCGAACGAGCCCCTGTGGTGCCCTGCACTACATCCAGTTCCATTGAGCCGATCCGTTCAAATTCGATTTTGACGCGGTCACCGTTCCGCATCGGTCCCACGCCGGCCGGGGTACCGGTGGCGATAATATCTCCCGGATAAAGCGTCATCACGGACGAGGCCAATTCGATCATTCCCGGGATATCGAGGATCAGATCGCGCGTGTTTGCATCCTGACGGATGTCTCCATTGACCCAGAGGCGGCCTTGCAACCCGTGCACTGCATCTCCGATCTCGTCTTCGGTGACGATCCAGGGGCCGACGGGGCAGAACGTGTCGAATCCCTTTCTTGTGACCCGCTCTTCCTTGCCGCGGATAACCGCATCGATCAGACAGGAATAGCCGAAGACAAAGTTCCGCCAGTCCTGGCGGGTGATGTCGCGGCCCTGTTTGCCAATAATGACCGCGAGCTCACACTCGTGATCGATTCTGCGTCCGGCGTTCACCGGCAGCACGATCGGATCGGCGGGCCCGCTAAGCGCAGATGGAGGCTTCAGGAAAAATCCCTGGTTGTTGGCCCTGTAGGAAGACCCCATTTCCAATCCGTGTTCATGGTAGTTCACCGGGTAGGCAATGATCTTGTTGGGCCACGGCACCGGCGTGAGAAGTCTGACCTTGTTCAGTGGCGTCGCTGCGCCCGACATCGCGTAGGCAAGTTTGGCACGATATTCCTGAAATTCCGCGATCAGCCGATTCATAGCCACGGGCGGCCAGTCGCCGGGATTGGCGCCGATTGCGTCCGTCACGTCGACGATTCCGTCTTCTTTCAGAATGCCGATGCGATCACCGTCAAAGCGCGCAATTTTCATGTGCCATCCTTTTGAACAGAGCAGATCTCAACGGGTGCAGATTCCAGGGGCCGGTCAGGCCGGGGACTCTTCCTTGACCGAGAACGTTGTGCGAATGCGGTCCATGGAGAATGCCGCCATGGCCGCGATAAGCGCCGGAAACACGGTCAGCAGAATCACGTAATTGGCCGGGATGGAAATCTGCAACAGGACGGCGGCGATTGACGGTCCCAGAATTGATCCCACACGGCCGACGCCCAAGGCCCATCCGACGCCGGTGGAGCGAATTTCAGTTGGATACATGATTGCCGAGACGGCATTGGTCAGCCCCTGGCCGCCCACAATTCCAAAGCCGGCCGTAAACACCGCCGCGGTGACCAGCACAGAACTGGTACCCGCAAGGGGAATCAGGAGCACGCCAACAGCCCCGGTCAGATAGGCGAGTGCAAGGGCAATATTGGCGCCGATCCGATCGGCCAGCCAGCCGAAGAAAATTCCCAAAACCCCGCCGATCTGAAATGCCGTGCCAACCGCGATCGCAATGCTGATCGGAAATCCAAGCGCGCGCATTTCCGTCGGAAGCCAGTTGGCCATCAGGAAAATGTTGAACAGGCTGGCGAAGGAGACAATCCATAGCAGGATGGTTCCACGAATTCGGCCGGCGTCGAACAAAGCCCGAACCGAGGCTCCGGGAGAGGATTGCTCGACCATAAATTGCGAATTTGGGCCCAACTGCAGTTCCGGAAAGAGACGCTGAACCACTGTCCGGATGCGTGCCTGACCCGCCCCCCGCACGATCAGAAAGCGTACGGATTCGGGCAATCCGAGAAAAACCGCGGGAGTGAAAATGAGACAGAGCAATCCCCCAATGACGAACACGGATTGCCAGCCATAGGCGGCCAACCACCCTGCAGTCGCGCCGGCTGCGACCGAGCCAATCATGAAACCTGAGAACATGATCGCCACCAGAACCGCCCGGCGGCGGCGAGGAGCATATTCCGAGGTTAGCGCGATTGTGTTTGGAAGTGCGCCGCCAATCGCCAGTCCGGTGGCGAATCGAAGCGCATCGAGCATCCCAAGGGATGTGCTGAAAGCTGTGAGCAGGCTGAATAATCCAAGTGCCGGAAGGCAGTAGATCAGGACGTTCCGTCGTCCAATCCGGTCCGCCAGAGGCGCAATGAAAAGTGCGCCGCACAACAGACCAAACAGACCCAAAGAGAAAAACAGGCCAAGATCACGGGCCTGAAGATGAAAAGTCTGTGCGAGAGCAGGTGCGATATAGCCGACGGATTGCGTACTGTAGCCCTCCAGCGCAGCGATGACTGCGCAGAGAGCCGCAATCTGTTTCTGGAAGCTCCCGATTTTTCGCTGATCGATGGCTTCCGTGATGTCGATGCGTGCTTCCGTCATTGCCGGGTTTTCTCCCCGGCGCTTTATAGGCCAGCGCTTCTCTTCCGGAAACCGGCGTTTCTCAGGCCGTCAATTTCGAAAGACCTTGAGCCTCTGCTGCCTCGGTCCTGGCCTTGACTGCGGGAGCCCCTGTCAGTTTCAGATACAGGTCGATGTAGGCTTTCGCCGAACGGCGCCATGAAAAATCCTGACGCATTCCCTGTGCTTGCAGGCGGCGCCAGGCAATTGGTTGCCGATAGAGGGCAAGGGCGCGATCCAGACAGTCCGCAAATGCAGTGGCAGAAGGTTCGTCAAACGAGAAACCGGTCGCGGTTCCCTGCCGGATGGTTTCCGGCGTGGCATCGATGACCGTGTCCGCCATACCACCGCTATTTCGCACCAGCGGGACCGTGCCATAGTGCATGCCGTAGATTGGCACGAGTCCGCACGGTTCGAAGCGGGAGGGGTGAAGCACGATGTCGGAGCCGGCGATCAACCGGTGGGCCAGTTCTTCCTCATAGCCCTGGACCGAAACACGCCCGGGATAGCGAAGCGCGAGATCCCGGAACGCTGCCTGATATCCATTGTCCCCTTCAGCGACTGAAACGAACTGTGCGCCATTTTCGAGAAATCGCGGAAGCACGTCGAGCACGACATCGGGCATTTTCTGGTGAACGAGGCGGCTGAGGAAAGCCAACAAAGGTGCGCCTGGCTGTGGCTCCAGATCCAGCGAACACTGGATAGCGCGTTTGCAATCGGTTTTTGGTGCAACAGTCCGCGCCGAGTAATTGCTTATCAGATATGGGTCGGTTGCCGGGTTCCAGATTTGATAATCGACTCCGTTCAGGATTCCGGTCAGGTCTGCCGCCCGTTCACGCAACAGTCCGTCCAAGCCACAGCCATAATCCGGGGTTTTGATTTCTCTCGCGTAAGTCGGGCTCACGGTTGTCATCGCGTCTGCGCTTTGGATCCCGGCTTTCAGGAAGGAAATTCTCCCGTAGAATTCCATGGTGGGAAAAGCACCGGAAGGAAGCGCAAGCTTTGACAATTCCTCAGAAGGGAAGAGACCCTGATAGGCGAGATTGTGAATCGTGAACAGAGTGGCCGGACGTGGTTTGCCGCTGATGGAGAGCAGGAGCGGAAGCAGGCCGGCATGCCAATCGTTGCAGTGGATGAGTTCAGGGCGCCACAACTGCCCTGGCGCGCGGGCGATCGCGGCAGCCACATGGTTCAGCAGAGCGAAGCGCAACGAATTGTCCGGCCAATCCTCGGCCGCCTCGTTCTGATAGAGGCCGCCGGCCCGATCGTAGAAATGCGGCGCGTCCACCAGCCATACCGGCACATCGCAATGGGGCAGATATGTTTCGAGAAGACGAAATTCTCCGCTTCCAACCGGATCTGCACCGCGATGGACGACCCGCGGATTGGGGGCGCGCCGTATGGCCTGTTGGTAGCCCGGAACAAGCACCCTCACGTCAATTCCGAGTTCCTTGAGCGCCGCGGGCAGCGAGGCTGAGACGTCGGCCAACCCCCCCGTTTTTGCAAATGGAAACACCTCCGACGTGATATAGAGCACCCGCATACCAAGCCGTTCCCTCTGACTGGTGGACCAGCCGTGACGCCGCCGACGGATACCGGATTGCCCGTCAATAGGCGTTTTGAAATGTTTCCACCAAAATGCCGAACCGAATTTACTTTGTGGTCTTCGCGCCGCCCGCCGACGCAATGTCACGTATTTTTTGAAGGAAGAGATGCCCTTCACTCCAGCGTTAGGAGAACGCTCGAATGGTGCTTCGGTTCATGGAATTCGGCAAAAAACCGGCGTCATCATGACGATAAAAAGGGGACCGGGATTGTCAGCGGTGCGCGCGGCTTCTGGCCCGGTTTTGGTGAAGTTCAAGTGGAAGCGTAGTCGTATTGTGGCACATTCCGGTCGGCATGGAAGGAGCCCATGATCCTGCCACAGGGATCCGGCGCGCTCGGCGGGACGTGTGATGATTCGGGCGCGGAATTTGCTCTCTTCTCCGCGAACGCGCAGCGGGTGGAAGTCTGCTTCTTCGATCTTGAGGATCGCGAGACGCTGCGCGTGCCTCTCGACAGGGATGGTGTGATTTGGCGCTGTCGTGTTTCAGGCATTCGCGAAGGGCAACGCTATGGATACCGGGTTCACGGTCCGTATGAACCGGCGGCCGGTCACCGGTTTAATCCCAATAAGCTTCTGATCGACCCCTATGCCCGGGCGCTGGACCGGAGTTTCAGGCTCTCGCCAACCCACTTTGGCTACTCGATGCACAATCCCAATTCCGGATTGGACGAGAGGGATAGCGCGCCATTCACGCCGAAATGCATCTTGTTGCGGGAAATACCCGGAAATGGCGCCCCGATGAACCGGTCGGTGGCTGAGACGGTGATTTACGAGTTGCACGTCAGAGGGATGACAATGCTCCGCAAGGACATACCCCTGCCTCTGCGCGGTACGTTAGCCGGACTCGCTTCCGAGCCAATGCTCAACCATTTCCGGGGACTCGGGATTACGGCCATCGAACTCCTTCCGGTTCATCCAATTGCAGATGAACCGAGACTTGCCCAAATGGGTCTTCGCAACTACTGGGGATACAACCCGATCAATTTTTTTGCGCTGGAGCCGCGCTACGCGGCGGGTGATCCGATTTCAGAATTCCACGATCTCGTTCACCGGCTGCACGATAACGGGATCGAGGTTATTCTGGATATCGTGTTCAATCACAGCGGCGAGGGGGACGAATGGGGACCGACCCTCTGTTTCCGCGGAATCGATAACGCAGCATATTACCGGCTGCTCGCACTCGATCCCGGCAAGTATGTGAATGACACGGGCACGGGCAACACGCTGAATGTCGCTCATACGATGGTCCGCAAATTGATGCTGGATGCGCTTCGCTACTGGGCGTGCACCGGAATTGATGGTTTCCGGTTTGACCTCGCTTCGGTCCTGGGAAAGGAAAATGGCGAATTCAACCCGGATGCAATCTTCCTGAAGGAATTGACCGCCGATCCGGTGCTTGGACGACTGAAACTGATTGCCGAGCCATGGGATGCAACATCCAACGGATATTGTCTCGGAGCCTTTCCTCGCGGATTTTCCGAATGGAACGACAAGTTTCGCGATTCTGTTCGGCGATTTTGGCGAGGCGACCCCAGTATGACGGCTGAACTCGCCACAAGGCTGACCGGCTCAAGCGACTTCTTCGCCGGACGAGGGCCACTTGCCTCCATCAATTTTGTCACAGCGCATGACGGCTTCACTTTGGCGGACCTTGTCAGCTTTTCGGTACGGCACAACTGGGCAAATGGTGAACAAAATGCGGACGGCGCCGCCGAGAATTACAGCTGGAACTGCGGAGTGGAGGGAACGACCCGGGATTCTGGAGTTGGTAATCTGCGGCTGAGACAGAAAAGAAACCTGTTTGCCAGTTTGTTGCTGTCATTGGGCGTTCCCATGATGACTGCAGGGGATGAGATGGGACGGACACAGAACGGCAATAACAACGCCTATTGTCAGGATAACGAAATCAGCTGGGTCGACTGGGAGGCTGATTCGGACGATGAAGCCTTTCTGTGTTTCGTGAAGCGGGTCATTGGTCTCCGTGCGGAGCATTCGGCATTTTGTCGCCCCTCATTTTACCGCGGCGATCACACTGGCGGGCCGTGGAAGGATATTGTCTGGCTCACCCGCGATGGAGCGGAGATGACGCCAGCGCAATGGCAGGATGCGGGAAACGCGGTGCTGGCATGCACAATTGCGGGTGACGATGCCGCCGCGCGTTATTTCCTTGCGCTCAATGCTTCCCCGGATCCGGTGACGCTTGCTTTGCCGCCGCCGAAAGACCGAACATGGGAAATGCTGCTTGACACGGGTGAGCCCGATGGCGGCTCAAAGATCGCGTGCACCGGCGCACTCCGAACAATCGATGGCCGCAGTCTGGTTCTTCTGGTCCAGCGTTCACCGTCAGGCACCTAGCCGCTGCGTGGCACGGGTTTGGCGTTCCACATGTCAATCGCGTATTGATCTGTAAGGCGATCGATGGAAAACGCGCCCATATTGGCCACGTTCAGCACCGCCTTGCGGTTCCATTCCCGTCGATCCCGGTAAACCGCGTCGACGTGCTCCTGACATTTCACGTAGGCATCATAGTCTGCAAGCAGCATATAGTGGTCACCGCCGCTTAACAGCGAATCGACCACCGGGACGAACAGGTCCGGATTTTGTGGTGAAAAATAACCGCCCCGGATCATGTCAAGCGTCTGACGAAGCGCATCATTCGATGCGCAAATCTTCTGGGGATCGTAACCTTCAGCCCGCAACATCGTCAGTTGGTCATAGGTATGGCCAAACATGAAGATGTTGTCGTGCCCGACAGCCTCGGCGATCTCGTCATTGGCGCCGTCGTGCGTCGCGATTGTGAGGGCGCCGTTGAGCGCGAGCTTCATGTTGCCGGTTCCCGACGCTTCCGTTCCCGCAGTGGAAATCTGTTCGGAAAGATCGCCTGCTGGAATGAGATCCTCGGCGGTTTGAACGTCATAGTTCGGAACGAACACAATCTTGAGCAGACCCTCGACCGCGGGATCGTTATTCACGATATCCGCGACATAATTTATCAACTGAATGATGTGTTTGGCCATCGCATAACCCGGGGCCGCTTTGCCGGCAAAAATCGCCGTTCTGGGCTGGATGTCGCCGGGCTTTTCCTGGCGGATACGGTTGTACCGGCTGACAAGCTGCAAAACATTCAGAAGCTGCCGCTTATATTCATGAATCCGCTTGATCTGAAGATCGAACATGGACGCCGGATCAATGATGTGGCCGGTAACATCCCTGATCTTCTGCGTCAGGTGCTCCTTGTTGATTCGTTTGACTGCCCCGAATTCCGTGAGGAATTCGTCGTCATTCGCAAACACCGCCAGGTCCTTCAGCCGATCGAGATCGCGAAGCCATTTCGAGGAAATGCGCGCGTTTATGAGCTGAGCCAGCCAGGTGTTGGACTCATTCAACCACTTTCGCTGCGTAATACCGTTCGTCAGAGAGATAATGCGATCGGGAAAAAACCTGTCGAAATCGGCGAACAGCGTATTACGCATGATCTCCGTGTGGCTTTTTGAAACGCCGTTGACCCGATGGCTGCCCGCGATGGCCAAATGCGCCATTCTCAAGCGCTTTGTTCCTCCCTCGTCGATCATCGACATTCGGCGCAGGTGATCGATATCGCCGGGGTAACGATGAATCACGTCGCGAAGCATGCGCTGGTTGATCTCATAGACGATCTGCATGTGGCGAGGCAGCAGACTCTCCAATTGGGCAACCGGCCAGCACTCCAGAGCTTCCGAGAGGAGTGTGTGATTGGTGAATGAAAAAACCCGCACGGTGATGTTCCATGCGCGATCCCAATCGAGACGATAGACGTCTACCAGAAGCCGCATAAGTTCGGGAATCGCGAGTACGGGATGCGTGTCGTTCAGCTGAATCGCAATATTGTCGGGCAACAGATCCAGATTTTCGTATTTCGACTCGAAGCGCGCAAGGATGTCCTGAATGGATGCGCTGACAAGGAAATATTCCTGCCTCAAGCGGAGCTCGCGCCCCATGCTTGTCGTGTCGCTCGGGTACAGGACCTTGGAAATCGTTTCCGTTTCGCTTTTCTCCTTGACGGCGTCGATGTAGTTGCCACGATTGAAATAGGCGAGATTGAAATCGGAGCTTGCGGTTGCCGACCAGAGCCGGATGGACGTGACCGTCTCGCCGTCAAGGCCGATCACCGGGAAATCGTAAGCCCTAGCCATGACATCATCGGTTTCCGACCAATGGCAAAGCAATTCGCCGCGCCAGTTGTTGACCTGCGTCACCCGGCCGTTGAACTGGATTGGGTAAACGATATTCGGCCGCGCATACTCCCAGGGGTTGACGCTGCGCAACCAGTTTTCAGGATGTTCGATCTGTTCACCGTGTTCGATTTTCTGGCGAAACATGCCGTATTCGTAACGAATCCCGTATCCAAGACCTGCGTAGCCGAGGGTGGCCATGGATTCCAGAAGGCAGGCCCCAAGTCGCCCCAACCCGCCGTTCCCGAGTGCCGGTTCGATTTCGAAATCCCACAATGATTCGAGATCCACATTGAGATCGGCGAGCGCCTGCCGGCAGACCTCGTAAACGCCCTGCGACATCAGGCAGGTCTTCAGCAACCGGCCCGGCAGAAATTCCAGCGACAGGTAGTAAACCCATTTTGCATCATATTGGGAATTGCGGCGCCATGTCCGAATCCGGGCGGAGGAGAACCGACCGCGCAGGAAGTATGCCAGAGCGTAGAACCAATCCTGGGGGGACGCCGTAGCCGGATCTCGGCCCATCTGCTCAATCAGATTGCGGATTAGTTCGTGCTTGATTTCGGCCCGGATCGGGGGTGCAGGAAAATCAAGTCCAAATCCATGATCGGCGAGAAAGCGTTCCATGTCCTACCGTCATTGCCCTGTCAGCGCCGGGAACTCGCGATCCGAGCGCTTGCTTAAAAATTCACGCCTGAATCTGCAAACATGCAGAGTCCAGGCGATTACGGTTTCGCCTGCAAAGCTCCTGCTGGTCAATGTGTCCTTTATCACCTGCGGAGTGAGCTCGCCGGGCCCATAACCCTGCAGCCCGCTTCTTCGAAAAGGATTCGAAGGTCGAGTTCAATGGGGGCCTGGTCCTCCACGATGAGCACGATTGCCGGACCGGAGTTCATCGCATCTACTACCATGATCTTCATCCGCTCATTCCGGTCTCGGGCCCGGAAAGAGCGACGACAATATCGTTCTCCGGAGCTCAAAAAACAATCCAATGCGCCGTTCCCCAACGCGCCGCTCCTTCGGTCTCTCCAGGTTCGCGGAACAAATGCGGCTATTCCATGTTGTTGCAGCGACTGAAAACCTGCGGAGCTGCAGCCATGCCAACGCCAAGTGGACACACGACCGCGATCCTCGTTTCAAAGGTCCGCGGCACTCCGGTTTACAATACCGATGGTGACCGGATCGGAACCGTCGAGGACATCGTTCTCGACAAGCTTTCCAACAACATCATGTTCGCGGTGCTCGGTTCGGGCGGAGTTCTGGGCATGGGTGAGAAGTTCCGCCCGATCCCGTGGTCGCTTCTTGACTACAATGCGGAAAAAGGCGGTTACGTGGTTCCCGTCAGCAGGGATATTCTCGAGAATGCCCCCGCATACCGAATGGAAGATCTCACAAGCGACGATGGAGAGGCGGCGATCCGGGCGGAAGCATTTTCCTACTACAATGCGGAGCGATACTGGTAAGCCCGGCTTACGGGAACGTGGGTTTGTGGCCCACGTTGTCACTTCCGATCCAATCAGAGGATACCCTCATGCTCCATTGGGCTATCGTGTTTTTGATCATCGGAATCATAGCCGGTGTCCTGGGCTTTACCGGGATTGCCGGTGCTGCGATCGGAATCGCAAAATTCCTGTTCTTCCTGTTCCTGGCGCTTTTCGTCATTTTCCTGATACTTGCGTTTACCGTGTTCCGGTCAATGACCGGGCGATGACCGGGCGATCAAAAAGAAAAACCGCGGGATAATCCCGCGGTTTTTCTGCCGGCGTGGTATGCAAAGACGCTCTATCCCTGTTCGTCCATCAACTCCATCTTCCGTTCGGACAATTCGATCGCGAGTTCGTCCATATTCAGACGCGTCTTTTTCGCTTTCGGAAAGATCTTGCTTTCCTCCTCCTTCACGTGGTGCATGACATATTCGCAGAGTACATTCATTTTTGCGGCCAGCACCTCGTCGTCGCTGCCGGCATCTTCGATCTGCTCAACAAGACTTTTGATGGATTCGTGCTCGATGGCCGCCTCATCCATCATCACCTCACCCTTGTTTCCAAGTGCTTCCCGGACCGCCGGATAGAAGATCTCCTCTTCAATCTCCGCGTGAACTTTGAGGGCGGTGCAGATCTGCTGTACAATTTCCCGTTTCCGGGATCCATCGCGTTTTAACTTCTGGAACTGTTTGAACAGTTTTTCAACTTCGTCATGGTCGTTTGAAAGCAGCCGGATTGCGTTCTGTTCCCGGGATTTTCCGGTCGCCGAACGTCCCCTCGTCGTCCTTCCCGATCGTGACTGGGACGTGCTGGTTTGTAGTGGCATGAGTGGTTTCCTTCCTTAATGCGTGCCTTTCGCGATCGAGTTCATCGTCCACGAAACGCCTGCCGTCTGCGAAAATCGGAGCCATTCTGCCAAGCCTGGCGATCGCAAGAATGCTCCTGCCAGATTAGTGACTGCGGGTTCATTTTGTTCCTGCGGGGACAGGCTTTTTTCCAGCCAGCCTGGTAAGCGGCGATGCAGGGGCAAAGTGCGGTACCCCTATTGCGGGAACCAGCAATGTGGAGTTTCCTAATTTCGTCTCATGGCTGATCCTGTCCCCCGGACCCTTGCCGCACTTCGCAAAGCGGAGGCGCAATGTACGCGCTGTCCTTTGTATGAAAAGGCGACCCAGGCGGTCCCGGGGGAGGGACCGCAGCCGGCAAGAATCATGATGATTGGCGAACAACCGGGAAATGATGAAGATTTGGCGGGGCACCCTTTTATCGGTCCGGCCGGTAAGGTTCTAAATCGTGCAATCGCCGATGCCGGGCTCGATCGCACGTCGATTTTCATCACCAATGCGGTCAAACATTTCAAGTTCGAGATTCGTGGCAAACGGCGCTTGCACAAACGCCCGGACAGATACGAGATCGAGCGTTGCAAATGGTGGAACGATATCGAACGCCGTCTGATCAGGCCCGAACTGATTGTTGCGCTGGGCGCCACGGCCGCTCGCAGTCTGACCGGAAAAGCAGTGGCCATTCAAGAGGTTCGGGGTACCCTGATCAAACTGCCCGATGGCGCAAGAGTGGTGGTGACCGCACATCCGTCTTCGCTGCGTCGCATTCCCGATCGTGAGGAACGGCATCGACAGTATGATGCATTTGTCCACGACTTGCAGCGCTCCGCACATTATCTCGGAGCGCTGACCTAGATGAGCCGGAACCGTTCTCCACAAGCGGAGTTTCCGTCCGATTATCGCCTTTTGGGTTTCCGGGAAAATTTGTGGTGACGGCGCCTCGAATTTGCCACGCGGGCAATGCGTCCATTCATGGAATGACGGGTGATCGAATTGCCCAATGCGCTGAACTGGGTTTCAGCCACGTCGCCGTCATGCACGCCGGGGCGTCTGACGAAACCGTGCGCGGGCTGCACAACGCCTGCGACGCAGCAAACACCGGTTTGCTCCTGGATGTCGATATAACGGACCTCCCGGCCGATCATCCGCTGGTAAAGGATCATCCGGAATGTTTTTTTATGACCGCGGATGCGACCGGCAGTTATGTTGACCCGAGGCTTCCCAATCTGCTCGAAGGTCGGGCAATTGCCCGGCCGCAGCACAATCCGGAACCTTTTATCGCGTGGTGGGCAGCGCGGCTGAACGAATTGGCCGCAATCGGCGTAAACGGATTCTGTGTTGCGGAACCGCATGTTCTCGGCGGCGCGATATGGCGGGAATTGATCGGCCGCACCCAGGATTCACAAAATACACCCCTGCTCTTTATCGCCAATACATCACAGGCTCCGCACGACGCGATCGCAGGGCTTGAATCGGCGGGCTTCAGTTACAGCCTGTCAGGCCTGCCCTGGTGGAATGGTCGCGCCGCATGGCTGATTGAACAGCATGTGATGGCGGCTTCGATTGCTCCGGCTATTGCTCTGGTGGAATCCCCCCGTTGCGAGCCACCCGCATCATGCGAATGGCGCCGTGCGCGTCTCGCCGTCGCGGCGGTAACGGGCGCCGGAGTGATGATGCCCTTTGGTTTCGAATCCGGATATTGCGATGGGGAGCAGGTCGAACTTTCTCCCTGCGTCCGGGCCATGAACAAGATCATGGAAACGCTTCCGACCCACAGCGGACTACGCAGCCTGACCGGTCCTGGCGAGCCGGTCACCATGCTGCTCCGGACCGATTGTGCGGCCGAAAGCTGCTCCCAATCAGCTTTGCTGGCGGTGATTAATCCTCATCATACCATCAATGTGACGTTCGATGAGCGATTTTCGCCAGCATTGGGTGAGTGGTCAGTATTACAGCCGATAGATCCGTTTGCCCGGGATCGTCAAAAGCTGTCACCCGGCGAGTCACGCCTCTATCGCACTGCCCGGCAGAAGCCAATTTTAGTTTCTCCTCGCGCTCCGGCGAGTTCTGCGCGCCTGGCTGCGCAGGAAAGCCGCGTCTGGATCGGCAACATCACGCCAGCTGTCGATGACGGCGCATATGCTGCGAAAGCGACGGTGGGTGAGATTATCCGCGTAGAGGCCGATCTGGTGGGCGACGGCCACGGCTTACTCGCCGCCGAACTCGTCTTCCGTGCAGATGACGAGCGCAATTGGCATCGCATACCCATGAGCGCTCTTGGAAACGATCGTTGGGAGGCTCGCCTGCCGCTAAGCCGAATTGGACGCTATCGATTCATGATCGAAGCCTGGCCGGATGTTTATGGAACATTTGCGCGGGATCTGGCGAAAAAACGCGGAGCAAATCTGGATCTTTCGCTCGATCTCGAAGAAGGGCGCATGCTGATTGCTGCCTGGGCGGAGGGGGCAAACAAATCGACCGGTTTGATGCTGAACAATTTTCTCACGGAATTCCCGGCTGCGAACCATACGGAACGTGCGGCCGTCCTGCTGTCACCGGAAACGATTGATGCCATGTCGCGCGCCGACCCGCGAAATCGAAAATCGACCGGTCCGGTGTATTGCATCGATTCCGAGCGGCGCATCGCACAGTTCGGAAGCTGGTACGGGCTGTTTCCACGCTCGCAGTCGAGTTTCCCCGGAAGGCATGGAACGCTACGCGACGTTATCGCCCGAATTCCTGCAGTTGCCGCTTTGGGGTTTGATGTACTTTACCTGACTCCTATCCACCCGATCGGCACGACAAACAGAAAGGGCCGGAACAATGCCTTATCGGCAGGTGAAGGCGATCCTGGCAGCACTTATGCAATCGGGGCAGAAGCGGGAGGCCATACGGCCATTCACGCCCAACTTGGAACGACCGACGATTTCCGCGGGCTTGTCGTTGCAGCGCATGATGCAGGAATGGAAATTGCGCTGGATTTTGCCATCCAGTGCTCGCCGGATCACCCGTGGCTGAAGGAGCATCCGGGTTGGTTCGACTGGCGTCCGGACGGCACGATCAAATATGCCGAAAATCCGCCGAAACGGTATGAGGACATCGTCAATGTCGATTTCTATGGCAAAGATGCGATACCCGATCTCTGGCTCGAATTGCGATCCGTCGTCCTGTTCTGGATCGAGCACGGAGTAAAGCTTTTCCGTGTCGATAATCCGCACACGAAGCCATTTGCATTCTGGAGCTGGTTGCTTCGCGATATCCGAAAACAGCATCCGGACGTGGTTTTCCTGTCAGAGGCGTTCACGCGACCGAAGGTGATGTATCACCTCGCGAAACTCGGATTTTCCCAGTCCTACACCTATTTCACCTGGCGCAATACCAAACAGGAACTGATGGCGTATATCAATGAACTGAATTCCGCGCCGATTGCGTCGTTCTTCCGGCCGAATTTCTTTGTCAATACCCCTGACATCAATCCCCCCTATCTTCAAAAATCGGGCCGGGCGGGCTTTGTCATCCGTGCAGCTCTCGCGGCGACTCTTTCCGGATCCTGGGGCATGTATTCCGGCTTTGAGCTCTGCGAAGTCCGAAGCACTTCCGGGCCGGGAAGAATATCGTGAACTCAGAGAAGTACGAAATCAAGTTCAGGGACTGGAATGCGCCGGGAAATATCAATCGCGAGATTGCGAGGCTGAACAGGCTGCGCCGTTCGGAACCGGCGCTGCAGACCCATTTGGGAACGACGTTCTACAGCGCCTTCAACGACAATATTCTTTATTTTGGGAGACATACGGGCCGAAGCGCCGACCGCATCCTGATCGCCGTCAACCTGAATCCCCATGGAGCGGAAGAAGCCGATTTTGAAATCCCGCTTTGGGAATGGGGAATGCCTGATTCCGGAGCACTCCTTGCGCAAGACCTGCTGCGGGGCGGAAGCTTTGTGTGGCATGGGAAAATGCAGCATATACGGCTTAGTCCCGAAGCGCCCCTTTCCATCTGGCGCGCGAGCCCGGCCGAGGTTTCCTAGTGCGGAATCGTCCGCTTGACTTCGATCCGCTCTGGTACAAGGACGCGATTATCTATCAGCTTCATGTGAAGTCGTTTTTCGACTCCAATAACGACGGGATTGGAGACATTCCGGGTTTGATGTCGAAGCTGGACTATCTTTCTGAGCTTGGCGTCAACGCGTTATGGCTGCTGCCATTCTATCCGTCGCCACGGCGCGATGATGGCTATGACATTTCTGATTACAAATCTGTACATCCCGAATATGGCACGCTGGGCGATGTCAGGAAATTCATCGATGAAGCGCATGCGCGCAAAATGCGCGTCATTACCGAACTCGTCCTGAATCACACATCCGACCAGCATCCGTGGTTCCAGCGAGCGCGTCGCGCCAGGCCGGGTTCAGCCTGGCGGAATTTTTACATCTGGTCGAACAGCGACCGAGCTTATTCCGGTACGCGAATCATTTTCCTGGATGTCGAAAAATCCAATTGGTCATGGGATGAAACCGCAAAGTCCTATTACTGGCATCGTTTTTATGCGCATCAGCCGGACCTGAACTACGATAATCCCGCTGTTTACAGCGCGATGTCGGGAGTGGTGCGCTATTGGCTGGATCTGGGCGTCGACGGCCTGCGTCTGGATGCCGTGCCTTACCTTGTCGAGCGTGAGGGCACAAACAACGAGAATCTGCCGGAGACGCATGCGATCCTGAAACGGATCAGGGCGGAGGTGAATGCGCGTTACCGCGACAGGATGTTGCTCGCCGAAGCCAATCAATGGCCTGAAGACGTGCAGGCTTATTTTGGCGAAGGCGATGAATGTCACATGCTTTTTCATTTTCCGCTGATGCCGCGGATGTACATGGCGATCGCACAGGAAGACCGGTTCCCGATTACGGACATCATGCGGCAGACGCCCGATATTCCATCCGACTGCCAATGGGCCGTGTTCCTGCGCAATCATGACGAACTCACGCTGGAAATGGTGACCGATAGGGAACGAGACTATCTTTGGGAGTTTTATGCGGCGGATCGTCGGGCTCGTTTGAACCTGGGAATCCGCCGCAGGCTTGCGCCTCTTCTTGAGAATGATCGGCGCCGGATCGAACTGATGAACGGGCTGTTGCTGACCATGCCCGGTACGCCCATCATCTATTACGGCGACGAAATCGGCATGGGAGACAATCTCCATCTGGGAGACCGCGACGGGGTGCGGACGCCGATGCAATGGTCGCCGGATCGCAATGGTGGATTTTCGCGAGCCGATCCGGCCAGTCTGGTTCTTCCTGCCATCATGGATCCGATATACGGATACGAAACCGTCAACGTCGAGGCCCAGTCTCGAAACACGCATTCGCTCCTGCACTGGATGAAACGCATGCTCGTTGAGCGCGGGCGACATAAAGTCTTCGGACGCGGCGGTCTGCGTTTTCTTCGTCCGCACAATCGCAAAGTGCTGGCCTATCTGCGTGAGTATGAAGGTGAGTCAATCCTTTGCGTGGTGAACCTGTCGCGTGCCGCGCAGGCCGTTGAATTGGACCTTGCGGAATTTGCCGGCAGGATTCCCGTTGAACTCCTGGGTGGTAGTCCTTTTCCGCCAATCAGGCAGTTTCCGTATTTACTGACCCTTCCTCCTTACGGTTTCTATTGGTTCTCGCTCAGCGATTCCGCCGAACCGCCGCCATGGACTACTGGCGCAGGCGGAACCCTGGAATACCTCACCCTGGTATTGCGCAACAATATTTCAGACCTGTTCGCATCGCGCGAAAGGCACATTCTTGAGCACGATATATTGCCTCGTTACATCGAGCAGAGACGTTGGTATCGCCATAAGGGAAGCTCGATCAGCAAGGCCAGCATCGCGGGTATTGCGCCATTCCTGCAGTCCGATTTTGTTTTGACGGACGTTGAAGTCAGTACGGCCGGACGGCACGAAATATATTCCATTGCGCTGGCAATCGCGTGGGATGACAGGCCCATCACCCAAACTGAAGAGAGCCTCGCGCTCGCTCGCGTTCGCCGGCGTTCACGAACGGGCTATTTGACAGATGCCGTAGCCATTGCGGCGTTTTCACAACAGCTTGTTCAATGGCTGAAGGAAGCCGCCCGGATTTCACTTTCCGGAGGAGAGTTGGTGTTTCTTCCGGAACCGGGGGCCGAAATTCCGGCAATCATCGAGAACGAGATTGACTGGCTGGATCGCGATTTCAGCAACTCACTGATCGTCGCAGGACAGCAGGCGATGATCAAGATTTTTCGCGTTCCGGAAACTGGCACCCATCCCGAACCGGAGGTGATCCGGTACCTCTCGGCAGCGGGTTTTCCGGCAGTGCCGCCGTTCCTGGGCACCGCGGTTCGGCGCCGGGCATCCGGAGATGAATCCCTTTTCGCGATGTTCCAGCGCTATGTGCCAAACCAGGGCGAAGGCATTGCCTGGACGCTTGATTTCCTGAAGCGTCTGCTCGGCGATCTCGATTCGATGGACGCCGGTCGTGACCAGGTTATGAGAGCCTATGAGAACTTTGCTTTGAGGCTGGGGGTGCGATTGGGGGAAATGCATTCGTTATTGGCGCAAAATTCCGACAACAGTGATTTTTCCCCTGAATCGGTCTCTCATGCGGATATTGATGAGTGGTCGGCGGCAGCGGAACAGCAGCTCTTTACCGTGCAGACGATGATGGATTCGCCGCCGGACAATATCAGTGACGACCATGCGATGCTCATGCGCCTGATGTCCATGCCACCAGAGCCTGGTGAGATCGTGAAGCGAATCTTTGGAGCCTGCGAGGGCCTCGCCAAAACGCGGATCCATGGTGACCTGCATCTGGGCCAGGTTCTGGTTGCAGGGGCAGACGTCATTTTCATTGATTTTGAGGGTGAACCGCTGCGACCCGTTCCAGCGCGGAGGCGAAAGAGCAGCCCGATGCGTGACGTCGCTGGAATCCTCCGCTCCCTGGATCACACCATCCATCTGGCGGGTGGCGAGCAATTTCGCTTCGAAAGTGCAAGCGGAGACGAACGCGTGCGGCTATTGCTCGCGGAATTCCACCGCCGTGCAACCGAAGTGTTCCTGCGGGGTTACGGTGAGGGTCGCGGTGCGCCACTGCAACGCCGCGAGCAGGATTTGGCGGCCGCGTTTGCGATGGAACAAGCGGCTTACGATCTGGTCACGCAACGCACGAGCCCGGCGAAATCACGGACTGTTCCGCTTCGGGGATTGATCGCGGCGTTCCTGAGGCTGCGGAGATTCGAGCCTTGAACCGGATGGAAAATGCCGGCGCCGAACCGGACCGGCACACCCTTGACGCGATCGTTCGCGGGCGGCTGAGTAATCCATTCGCGGTGCTTGGGCCGCATCAGACCGCGCACGGACGGGCGGTGCGCGCCTATTTTCCAGGGGCGCATGTGCTGGAGGTCCGTACCGCGCGAGACGGCAGACAGCTGACGCAGTTGGCGCCGCATCGTGAATATGAGGGATTTTTCTGCGGACTTGTTCCAGGCAATGCGGCTTATATGTTTCGCGTTCACTGGCCGGGCGGGGTGCAGGAGACGGAGGATGTCTATTCCTTTGGCGAGTTGCTGTCCGATGTCGATCTGTACCTGTTTTCGGAGGGAACACATTGGGATCTTGCCAACCGGTTTGGAGCCAATCTCGCTGAGACGTCCGGCGTCCAGGGAGTTCGCTTTGCGGTTTGGGCGCCCAATGCGCAAAGGGTTTCCGTCATTGGGGATTTCAACAATTGGGATGGGCGGCGCAATCCCATGCGGCTTCGCCATCAGGCGGGTGTCTGGGAGTTGTTCATCCCGCGACTGGGAACCGGGGAGCGTTACAAGTACGAGATCATTGGTGCGAATGGCGAATTGCTGCCGCTGAAATCCGACCCGCTGGCACGTGCAACCGAACGCCCGCCGGCCACGGCATCGGTAGTGGCTGAGAACTGGAATTTTCGGTGGACCGATTCGGAATGGATGGCCGCCCGATCGCACAAGAATGCAACGGATGCGCCGATCTCTGTTTACGAAGTGCATCCGGCATCATGGCTGCGGCCCGAAGAGGAGCCCAATTCCATACTGGATTGGCGCGGACTGGCACAGCGCCTCATTCCATATGTCAACGCTCTTGGCTTCACGCATATCGAATTTATGCCCATCATGGAGCATCCCTTCGGGGGCTCCTGGGGATATCAGCCGCTGTCCCAGTTCGCGCCATCGGCGCGGTACGGTAAACCGCAGGAGTTTGCGCATTTTGTCGACCAGTGCCATCGCGCGAACATAGGCGTCATTCTCGATTGGGTGCCCGGCCATTTTCCGGCGGATTCTCATGGTCTGGCGCAGTTCGACGGAACCGCTCTTTACGAACATATGGATCCGCGGGAGGGTTTTCACCAGGACTGGAACACCCTGATCTATAACTTCGGCCGCACGGAGGTTCAGGGTTTTCTTATTGCGAGCGCGCTGTACTGGCTGAACCAGTTTCATGTCGATGGGCTGCGCTGCGATGCGGTCGCTTCGATGTTGTATCGCGACTATTCGCGCCAACCCGGGCAGTGGATTGCGAATGTCTATGGCGGACGCGAAAATCTGGAAGCAATAGGTTTCCTGCGCCGGCTGAACGCAACCATCGCCGAACGGCATCCCGGCGCGGTCATGATTGCGGAGGAATCCACCGCCTGGCCTGGTGTTTCGGCTCCCATAGCGGACGGAGGGCTTGGGTTTTCATACAAGTGGAATATGGGCTGGATGCATGACACGCTGAGTTACCTGTCGCGCGATCCCATTCATCGCCCCTGGCACTACAATGAGCTGACTTTTGGTCTTCTCTATGCCTACTCGGAGAAATTCGTTCTGCCGATTTCCCATGATGAAGTGGTGCATGGGAAAGGATCGCTCTATCAGCGCGCCCCGGGTGACGCGTGGCAGAAACTGGCGAATCTGCGGGCTTTTTTTTCGTATATGTGGACCCAGCCCGGCAAGAAACTTCTCTTCATGGGTGGAGAGATCGGGCAGCGAGAGGAATGGAATCACGATGGTTCGGTTCCCTGGGATCTGCTGCGCGAACATGCTCATGCCGGTCTGCAGCGACTCATCCGGGATCTGAACCGGCTTTATGCACAGGAAAGGGCACTACACGGAGATACCGACCCACAGGGTTTTCGCTGGATCGTCGCCGACGATTCGGGGCAGAGTGTCTACGCATATGAACGCCGGTTTGGAGACGCCCGTCCGGTAGTCGCGATTTTTAACTTCACACCGCTGCCGCGTCACGATTACCGCATTGGTGTGCCGCTGACAGGCCGCTGGCGCGAAATCATAAACACTGACTCGATCCATTATGGGGGCTCCAATCTTGGCAACGCGGGGGGTGTCGAGGCACGGCCGCTGCCCGCCCATGGTTATGGACAATCCATCTCACTGCTGCTCCCGCCGCTCGCCGGGCTTTTGCTGCAAGTTGCTGACTAAAAGTGTGGACCCTCCCATCGCGTCTGGATGCCGGAGCAGCTTATCCGCTGGGCGCAACCTGGGACGGTCTCGGGACCAATTTTGCGGTTTTTTCCGGGGGCGCGGAAAAAATCGAGCTGTGTCTGTTTGATGCCGCCGGGAAGCGCGAGATCCAGCGCTTACCGCTTCCCTGTTTTGACGGAGAAGTATGGCATGGCTATCTGCCCGATGCGGCACCCGGACTTGTTTACGGCTATCGGGCATATGGTCCGTACGAGCCAAAACGGGGCCACCGCTTCAATCACCACAAGCTGTTGCTGGACCCTTATGCCCGGCAGCTGACCGGCCGATTGCGCTGGACGGATGCCTTGTTTGGATACCGCATCCGTTCGCCACATTCGGACCTTTCATTCGACCGCCGCGATTCCGCGCCGGCAATGGTAAAGGGGGTCGTGACGGGTGGCGACTTCAATTGGCACGACGACAAAAGACCAAAGACGCCGTGGTCGGACACCGTGATTTACGAAATGCATGTGAAAGGATTCACGCAGCTTCTCGAAACGATCTCGCCGCCCGAGCGGGGCAAATTGGCTGCGCTCTCGCGTCCCGCGACGATAGCGCAATTGCAGCGGCTCGGCGTTACGGCCGTGGAGTTGATGCCGGTGCACGCGTTTTTACAGGATCGGCACCTGGTCGATCGAGGTCTGGCAAACTACTGGGGCTACAGTACGCTCGCCTTTTTCGCGCTGGAGCCGTCGTACGTGGCAGACGGCGCTGACGAACTCCGGATTGCAATTCGCCGGCTACACGCAGCGGGAATCGAGGTGATACTCGATGTCGTTTACAATCATACGTGCGAGGGAAGCGAACTGGGGCCAACGCTTTCCTGGCGCGGTTTCGACAATGCGGCCTATTATCGGCTGGCCGATGATCCGCGCTATCTGATCAACGACACGGGCACCGGAAATACCCTTAATCTCAGCCATGCGCGGGTGCTGCAAATGGTGACAGATTCGCTCCGCTATTGGGCCGAATCATTTCACGTTGACGGTTTTCGTTTCGACCTCGGGGCGACTTTGGGACGCGACGCGGCAGGTTTTGATCCGGGCGCCGGATTTTTCGATACGATTCGTCAGGATCCGGTTCTGTCGCAGTTGAAGCTGGTTTCCGAGCCCTGGGATCCCGGTCCCGGCGGCTATCAACTTGGCAATCACCCGCCGCCATTTGCGGAATGGAATGACCGCTATCGTGATGCCCTCCGGAGGTATTGGCGCGGCGATTCCGGAATGCGCCCGGAACTCGCGAAGCGGTTGTCCGGGTCGGCTGATATTTTCTCTGCCCCATCCCGCCGGTACTGGTGCTCGATCAATTATCTGGCCAGCCATGATGGCATGACCCTTGCCGATATCGTGAGTTACGCGTGCAAGCACAATGAGCCGAATGGGGAGGACAATCGCGATGGCGCGGAAGACAATTGTTCTGCCAATTGGGGCGAAGAGGGACCGAGCGAAAATGCGGCCATCAATCTCCTTCGTCAGCGTGTCGCGCGGTCCATGCTTCTCACTCTGTTCTTTTCGCGTGGCACCCCCATGGTGCTTGCCGGAGACGAATTCGGACGCAGCCAGTCTGGGAACAACAATGCCTATTGCCAGGATAACGCGATTTCCTGGGTCAATTGGTCTCTGGCGGAAAGCGATGAGGGCTGCCTGACGACGCGTTTGGTCAGCCGGATGATTGCGATCAGAAAGACGTTTTCCTTCATTTTGGCGCCAGTCCGGCGCGCCGATGTTCCTGCGCAGGAACTGAATGCCATTGAGTGGCTGGACGAACGCAATTTGACGTTGTCGGAGGGCGATTGGGAAAATGGTGAAGGTCGGGCACTTGTGTTGCGCTACTCCGGTGTGCGGCCCGATGGCAAGATCGAACTTATTGCTCTGCTGCTGAATGCATCCGATCAGGACCTGGAATTCAAACTTCCGCAGGAAGTCCGCTGGCTCGTCCTTCTCGACACTGCGGACAGTGACCGGTCGATTTTTGAGGTGGAAAACGGAAGTTACTGCGTTCGCGATCGCGCAGCCGTCCTCATCAATGGTGTTGCAGATGCACCGCTTGCGACAGAGGCGTCGTCTTGAGCGATGGTGACCTTGAGGATTTCTCGACAAAAGCCGGATTGGAGATTCACTGGACTGACGCCGCAGGAAGGCACCACAAAGTGTCGCCGGCGGTGCTTCGATCGGTTCTCTCTTCTTTGGGCTACGCGGTAGCAAGCGCTGAGGAGATTGACGACAGCCGATATCGTCTGGAGTCGGAAAACAATGAGGTTTCCGGGCTTGTCACAGCCTGGGCCGGCGAGGAAATCAGCCTGGCCGGAAAGACATACAGGGCACCGGATGAGTCCGGTTATCATCAGGTCGAGATCAATGGGACAGCAACGACCATAGCTGTGGCGCCGCGCCGCTGCTTCAATATCGACGACATCAGTGATAAGCGGCTGGCGGGTATGGCCGTTCAGCTTTACGGATTGCGCGGCGGACACACTGGCGGATTTGGCGATTTTGCGGCGTTGGCGGAATTCAGTTCGCGCGCGGCGGGGCATGGTATCGACGCCGTCGCAATCAGTCCCGTACACGCGCTATTCCCGTCCGATCCGGGCCATATCAGCCCCTATAGCCCATCGAGCCGGGTTTTCCTGAATCCACTTTATGCCGACCCGGCTATTGCGGGTGGTGCAGTCAGAAACGATGATGGCGGTGACGGACTCATTGATTGGCGGGTTGTTTCGAGGGAAAAGTTCGCGGCATTGAGGGCTGCGCACTGCGATTTTGATCCGGTCAGCGATGATGCATTCATCCGTTTCTGTGAAGAAGGTGGCGAACGCCTGCACCGGCATGCGCTGTTTGAAGTATTGGAATCCCATTTCCGTGCACAGAGGGTCTTTTCGTGGCGCGATTGGCCGGCTGCCTACCGTGATCCCGCGCATCTTGAAGTTCTGCGTTTTGCCGTAGCTCATCAAGACGAAATTGAATTCCGGCTGTTTTTACAATTTGTGACTTCGGAGAGCGCAGAGAGAGCGCAGAAACAGGCGCGCAGCTCAGGAATGAAGGTTGGCATCATTGCCGATATCGCCACGGGGATTGATCCCAATGGCAGCGATTGCTGGGCTGCCCCCGACGACGCACTGAATGGATTGCGCATCGGCGCGCCCCCGGACCTGTTCAACGCCGCAGGGCAAAATTGGGGAATAACGGCGCTATCGCCGGTTCGGATGCGCGGGAACGGTTTTGGTCCGTTCATCGCCATGTTGCGCGCCAATATGGGTTTTGCGGGCGGGGTGCGGATCGATCACGCAATGGGTTTGATGCGCCTTTGGGTCATCCCGGAAGGCGCAAAACCCGCTGATGGCGTTTATCTGCGATATCCGTTTCCCGATCTGCTACGCCTGATTTCACTCGAGTCACATCGGGCGCGCGCAATCGTCGTTGGCGAAGATCTGGGCACCGTCCCCCAGGGATTTGGTGAGACTCTGGCTTACCGGGGAATTTACGGCATGCAGGTGCTGTGGTTCGAGCAGGAGCGCGCCGGCACTTTCATAGCGCCGTCTCGGTGGCGGCGCGACGCGGTAGCGATGACCACCACGCATGATCTGCCGACCGTGGCAGGCTGGTGGACCGGGCGCGACATCGATTGGCGGGCAAAAACGGGAATCCGGACATCCAAAGGCGACGAGAGTGCCGACAGGGAAGAGCGCCGGGAATTGAAACAGAAGCTGTGGTCCGGATTGGTAGACGCCCGTTGCGTTGAACCTGGGCAGGAGCCGTCCGATCCTGAACCGGTTGTCGATGGCGCGGTGAGTTTTGTTGCGAAAACACCATGCCGGCTGGCCCTTCTGCCTGCGGAAGATATGCTTGGATTGCAGGAGCAGCCTAATTTGCCCGGCACAATCGATGAGCATCCCAACTGGCGGCGCAGGCTGCCGGCGGGTGACTGCTTTTCGCAGCCGGGCGCAGGCGACCGCCTCGCGCGGTTCGTCCGTTCACGCCGGGAATGACTGAATGCCGGCCGCACCGGGCAGGCAGGGCGAGGTTCGCATCGGCATTTCCGGCTGGCGCTATCGCGGTTGGCGCGGAACGTTCTATCCCGCGGGGCTGCGGCAGAAAGATGAACTTGCTTATGCTTCTTCGAAATTCCGCACCATCGAGATCAATGGCACTTTCTATTCCATGCAGCGTTCGCCGAGTTTCGCAGAGTGGGCCGCCGCCACTCCAGACGACTTTCTGTTTTCTCTGAAGGGACCGCGTTTCATAACGCATATGCTGAAGCTGACTCGGTCGAAAACTCCGCTCGCCAATTTCTTCGCTTCGGGCGTGCTGCGCCTGAACAGGAAGCTCGGCCCAATCCTCTGGCAGTTGCCCCCGAACCTCGGGTTTGAAGCCGAAAGACTCGAACAGTTTTTCACCCTTTTACCGCGCAGCACCGGAGCGGCGCTCGAACTTGCGCGGGGACACGATGCGAAACTGAAGGGCAGGGCATGGTTGAAAATCGACGCAGACCGAAAAATTCGCCATGCCATCGAAATCCGGCATGAAACATTCAAATCGCCGGAATTTGTCCGCTTACTGCGCAAATTTCATGTCGCTCTGGTCTGCGCCGATTCCGTTGACTGGCCGCTGTTGACCGATCTGACTTCGGATTTTTGCTACTGCCGCCTGCATGGTTCAGAGAACCTTTACGCCAGCGGCTATGATGAGCGTGCTCTTCGCCGATGGGCGCAGACAATCGCAAACTGGGCGACCGGAGCGACCGTCAGGAATTCCCGAAACCTGATCGGCAAACCTGTCTCAGATGGGCGCAAGCGCGACGTGTTTGTCTATTTCGACAATGATGCGAAAGTCCGCGCGCCTTTCGATGCGCAATCGCTTGAGGAAAAAATCGGCCGGATATTGCCTCCGTGATCGTTTTGAATTTCTCCAGCGCAACCGTTACAAAGTTACACCACAGCTTTTTCCCGGGTTTTTCCCGAATCCCAACCGTAACAAAGAAAGTTACATTCCGGGCGGCGTACCGCCGCCGCAGCTCGCATGAGACCGCTTTCGGCGCATAATTCTCCGGGCATGAATGTGACATCATCGAAGCGAATATCCTCGGTCCCGCAGAGGTGCAATCGAGTGTTGCGCGGGAAACAGACACTTGACACGGAGCGGAGTCAGGTGGAGCGGGGCGCCGTGTCGAATATTCCGGAAAGGAGCAGTTGGGCTTCGGACTGGATATGCTTCAGATGATCTTCGCTCCGGAAGCTTTCCGTGTAAATTTTGTAGACTTCTTCGGTTCCGGACGGCCGGGCGGCAAACCAGCCATTCTCCGCTGAAACCTTGATTCCGCCTATCGGCTGCCCGTTACCCGGCGCCGTCGATACAATGCTACGCACCTGCTCGCCCGCGAGTTGCCTGACATGCATTTGCTCCGGCGTGAGATTCTTCAGGATTTTTTTCTGTTCGGAATTGGCCGGCGCGTCGATCCGTTTATAGTAGGAGTGCCCCAGATCCATGGAGAGCAGCGAATAGAGTTCGCCCGGATCTTTTCCGGATCGCGCGGTGATTTCGGCCGAGAGCAAAGCCAATACGATTCCGTCTTTGTCCGTGGTCCACACGCGGCCGTCCTTGCGGAGAAATGACGCGCCGGCGCTTTCCTCACCGCCAAATCCGATTGTGCCGTCGAACAACCCCGGAACGAACCATTTGAACCCGACAGGCACCTCCATCAGGGGACGTCCAAGAAGTGCCGCAATCCGGTCGATCGTGCTGCTGCTGACGATAGTCTTGCCGATGCCGAGATCGGCGCGCCATGCCGGGCGATTTCGATACAGATAGGAAATCGCCGTCGTCAAATAAGCATTCGGGTTCATCAGCCCGCTCGAGCGGCTGACAATTCCGTGCCGGTCACCATCGGTATCATTTGCGAAGGCCACATCGAAACGGTCCCGCATTGCGATCAGGCGCGCCATCGCATAGGGCGACGAACAATCCATCCGGATTTTTCCATCCCAATCGGCAGTCATGAAGCGAAAGGAGGGGTCGACGGAATTGTTCACGATGGTTGCCGTCAGGCCGTAACGCTCGATAACAGCCTGCCAGACACTGATCGTGGCGCCCCCGAGGGGATCGATTCCGATCTTCACCCCTGCGTTCCGGATGGCGTCCATGTCGATGATGGCCGGCAAATCGGCTGTATATTCGGAGACGTAATCGTGCCGGTGAATGCCGTCCGCATTTGCGGCGCGTGACCATGGAAGTCGGCGAACATCGCGGAGAGAATTCGAGATCAGATCGTTAGCGGTCTTCTCAATCCACCCTGTGGCGTCAAGATCGGCAGGTCCCCCATCCGGCGGGTTGTATTTGAAACCTCCATCTTCCGGTGGATTGTGTGACGGAGTGATGACGATACCGTCGGCGAGCCCGGTTTCTCGCCCGCGGTTGTAGGTCAGGATGGCATGCGAGATGAGCGGCGTGGGCGTATAGGAGCGCGCACTGTCCAGCATGGTCGCAACGCCATTTGCGACGAGCACTTCGACCGCGCTGACAAGTGCGGGTTCCGAGAGTGCATGGGTGTCGATTCCGACAAACAGCGGTCCATCGGTTCCTTTCATCTGACGGAACATGCAGATAGCCTGGGTGATGGCCAGGATATGAGCCTCATTAAACGCGGAATCGAATGCGGAGCCGCGATGTCCCGAGGTTCCGAAGGCAACCCTTTGACCGGGAATAGATGGGTCCGGCTGCTGCACGAAATAGGCAGTGGTCAATCTCGGGACATTGACCAGCATCGAAGCTGTGACGGGCTTTCCCGCGAGCGGACTTACTCTGCCGGCCATTTCACCCTCCTCTGCTCGCCAGACCCAAAACGGTTCAGCAAGTTGCCGCCACAACGCACCGCGGTCGCTTGCGTTCCCGGCGCAGCCCCGGATTAAATTTCCTCTTCACTGGAGGTGGAATGTTGGCTACGCAGGATCATTCACATACCGTGCCCAAAGCCCTCCGGCCAATTCGCACGGTGTCAACCCAAACGCCGGTGAAGAACAGGGTCGAACCTATCATGGACAGACCGCAAGACAATTCCATAGACAGTCTGGCCATCAACACGATTCGCACTCTGGCGATGGACGCGGTCCAGGCCGCGAATTCGGGCCATCCGGGCACACCGATGGCGCTTGCGCCTGTCATTTACACGCTGTGGCAACGCATCCTGCGATTCAATCCGGATAACACGGTTTGGCCGAATCGCGACCGGTTTGTGCTTTCTGCAGGTCATGCATCGATGCTGCTCTATTCGGTCCTTCATCTCGCAGGAATCAAGGACCAGAACGGCAAGCCGGCGGTTTCGCTCGAAGACATCCGCAGGTTTCGTCAGATCGGCAGTCGTTGTCCCGGTCATCCTGAATACCGCCATACGGCGGGACTGGAAACGACTACCGGCCCCCTGGGACAAGGCTGCGGCAACAGCGTGGGAATGGCAATGGCGGCGCGGTTTCTCGGGCAACGATACAATCGACCGGAATTTTCCGCCTTCGATTATGACGTGTACGCATTGTGCAGCGACGGCGATATGATGGAAGGCGTGGCCTCTGAAGCCGCTTCCATCGCCGGCCATCTTTCACTGGGAAATCTCTGCTGGATTTACGATAGCAACAACATCACGATCGAAGGCCACACCAGCCTCGCATTCACCGAGGATGTCGGCGCGCGGTTCCGAGCCTATGGCTGGAATGTCGAACGGGTTGCTGATGCCAATGATTGCGACAGTTTTTGGGCGGCGCTTGAGCGGTTCCGGCAGAACCGGAAAGTGCCGACACTGATTATCGTGAACAGCCACATTGGCTATGGCGCTCCGCACAAACAGGACACCGCGTCGGCGCATGGCGAAGCGCTCGGTGAAGCGGAGGTCAGGCTGGCAAAACGTTTTTATGGTTGGCCCGAAGACGCAAATTTCCTCGTGCCGGATGGCGTGCGCGAAGGGTTCGATGAGCGGTTCGGAGCGCGCGGACGCAAGCTTTGCGCAGAATGGTATTCGGGATTGGATCGGTATCGCGAGCGTTATCCTGATCTGGCGCGCGAACTGGACCAGATCGAGAACTCACGATCTTCCCAAAAACTGGGATATCGATATGTCCGATTTCCCTGTGGACCCGAAGGGAATGGCAACCCGGGAGGCCTCAGGGAAAGTTCTGAACGCCATCGCGCCGCATATTCCGTGGCTGCTGGGCGGTTCGGGTGATCTGGCGGGCTCAACCAAGACACTGGTCAGCGGCGGCGGTGATTTCGAAAGCGAAACTACCGGACGCAATCTGCATTTTGGGGTGCGCGAACACGGCATGGGCGCCATATCGAACGGCCTTGCCCTTAGCGATCTACGTTCATACTGCGCCACTTTTCTGATTTTCTCGGATTACATGAGGCCGCCGATCCGTCTTGCTGCGATGATGGAACTCCCGGTCATTCATGTCTTCACACACGACTCGATCGGATTGGGGGAGGACGGCCCGACGCATCAGCCCGTGGAGCAGCTCGCCGGGTTGCGCGCCATCCCCGGGTTGGTGACCATCAGGCCCGCCGATGCGAATGAGGTGAAGGAAGCATGGCATTTTGCGATGGAATCAAAACGGCCAACTGCGCTGAGCCTCAGCCGGCAGGCGCTGCCGACCATTGACCGGAAGGTCTACGGTCCGGCGGCAGGTTTGCGCCGGGGCGCTTATATTCTGGCCGGTAATGAAAAACCGGCGCCGGATGTCATCCTGATTGCCACCGGCAGCGAGGTTCCGTTGTGTGTTTCAGCGCGTGAACGGTTGAACGGTCTGGGAATTCGCGCGCGCGTGGTCAGCATGCCGAGTTGGGAATTGTTTGAGGAGCAGGAACAATCCTATCGCGATGCGATTCTCCCACCCGCGGTTCGCGCACGGGTATCCGTGGAAGCAGCATCGCCGCTCGGCTGGGACCGCTACACCGGTCCGGGAGGCGCGCGCATTTCCATGACGACATTCGGCGTTTCGGGCCCTTATCAGGACGTTTTTCGCCACTTCGGGATCACCGTTGAGCATATTGTCGAAGCCGCGAAGGAACAGGTCGAACGCAGCAAGGGTGGCTAGAGTGAATCCGCTGAAAGAACTGCATGATTGCGGTCAGTCCGTCTGGCTCGATTTTCTATCTCGCCGCTTTATCGCCGATGGCAGCCTCAAGCGCCTGATCGATGAGGATGCGTTGTCCGGGGTGACATCAAATCCATCAATTTTCCGCAAGGCGATTACTTCGGGCGGCGACTACGATGAGTCGCTCAATTCTGTTCTGGCGAAGAGCGATTGCGATGCGATGGATCTGTACGAGCACGTCGCGATCGAGGATATCCGCAGCGCGGCCGATGTGCTGCTGCCGGTGTACCGTAACAGCGGCGGCGCCGATGGATTTGTCAGTCTGGAAGTGTCGCCGTATATCGCTCTCGATACGGATAAGACGATTGCCGAGGCGCGCCGGCTGTGGTCGGAGGTCGCGCGGCCCAATATCATGATCAAGGTACCGGGAACGCAGGCGGGTCTTCCCGCCATCCGGAAGCTGCTGGGCGAAGGTATCAACATCAATATCACGCTGCTGTTTGGACGCGCCGTGTACCGGCAGGTGGCGGAAGCCTATATCGCGGCGCTTGAGCAGTTCACCGGTTCCGGCGGCGATCCGCACCGGCTTGCGAGCGTTGCGAGCTTCTTCGTCAGTCGCATCGATAGCGCGGTCGACAAGCTTATCGAAGATAAGCTGAAACCAAATCCTGGCGACGCAGAACTGGCACAGTTGCGTGGAAAGATCGCAATAGCGAATGCGAAACTTGCCTATCAGGATTATAAGCAGCTGTTCTCCGGTACGAGATGGGAGAGGCTGAACCAGCGTGGTGCGCGCGTACAGAGGCTGCTTTGGGCGAGTACGAGCACAAAAAGCCCGGTCTATCGTGACGTTGTCTATGTCGAGGAACTGATCGGACCCGACACAATCAACACCATGCCACAGGAAACGCTGGACGCCTTCCGTGACCATGGCCGGGTCGCGCCAACCATTGAGCAGGATGTTTCGGCTGCAAAGCAAATGCTGGAAACTCTCGAACGCGCGGGAATCGCACTGGAAGAGGTGACAGGGAAGCTGACCAGCGATGGCGTGCAACTGTTTGCCGATTCCTTCGATGAACTGCTGGCCGGAGTTGAGCAGAGAAGGGTGCAGGCGCTTGGGCCGGCCCTGAACCGCTATTCGGAAAAGCTCGACCGGGAAACGCGCGCGGCAGTGGAAGCCTCGCGTTCCGAATGGCGCAAATCCGGAACAATAAGGCGACTGTGGCGCGCAGACGCGTCATTGTGGACCGGATCAGACGAAAGCAAATGGCTTGGCTGGCTTTCGGCAGTAGACGACAGCACGACGCAGTTGCAGGAAATCGATGCAAGCGCGAGCGATCTGCGGAAGCAGAGGATGACAAGCGCTGTGTTGCTGGGAATGGGCGGTTCCAGTCTTGGAGCCGAAGTCTTCGCGAAAACCTTCGGCGTCCAACCGGGCTGGCCCGCGCTGCATGTTCTGGATTCCACCGAGCCCGCGGCGATCATGGCGGTCGCAAATTCGATCGACCCCGCGCGAACTGTCTTTGTCGTTTCCAGCAAATCCGGATCGACGCTCGAACCCAATATCCTGATGGATTATTTCTGGGCGTCGGTGGAGGCGAAGGGCAAGGGCAAAACCGCTTCACATTTCGTGGCGATCACCGACCCGGGTTCCGAGCTTGCTCGCACAGCGCAAAGCCGCGGTTTCCGCAACCTGTTTCTGGGGAACCCGGCGATTGGCGGTCGCTATTCCGTTCTTTCGGTGTTCGGCCTTGTTCCCGCCGCCATCGCGGGAGTGGACGTCGCAAAACTGTTGAGCGCTGGCGCGAAGATGGTGCGTTCCTGCGGCCCGCATGTTCCGCCGGAACACAATCCAGGTGTGCTGCTTGGGACAGCTTTGGGAGTGCTTGCAGAACGGGGCCGCGACAAGGTGACGATTGTCGCATCTCCGAGACTCGCCTCCTTCGGCGCCTGGCTGGAACAGCTTCTGGCGGAATCCACGGGGAAAGAAGGCAAGGGTCTGATTCCGGTAGATGCGGAGCCACTGGGAGCGCCGGAGGCTTACGGCCGCGACAGGATATTCGTTTATCTGCGCCTGGACGAGGAATTCGATGAGCGCCAGGACAACGCGATAGCGGCGCTCGAAACCGCCGGACACCCGGTACTGCAGATCGGCATCACGGATTCCTACAATATCGGGCAGGAGTTCTTTCGCTGGGAAATTGCCACCGCAGTGGCCGGTTCGCTGATCGGGATCAATCCATTCAATCAGCCGGATGTGGAGGCCAGCAAAGTCAAGACACGCGCCCTGATGCAGGGCTCCGGTGATGGCGATGGTTCAGTGCGACCGATTTTCGAAGGTGACGGAATCAGGCTTTTCGCCGGTGGACGCATGATGACGATATTAGGGGCGGGCAGGCACAATTCCGCCGCCGGCATTCTGAAAGCTTTGTTTTCCACAGCGAAGCCCGGCGACTACTGTGCATTGCTCGCCTATCTCAATCCGGTCCAGGACGTCATGGATGAATTGCAGGAGATCCGGCGGATGATACGTGACCGCAAGCACATTGCAGCATGCGCGGGCATTGGCCCACGTTTTTTGCACTCGACAGGCCAGGCTTATAAGGGCGGCCCAAACACCGGCATTTTCCTGCAGATCACCAGCGATCACACCCAGGACCTTGCTGTCCCCGGGCACTCGTACAGCTTCGGAAAGGTCATTGATGCCACGGCGCGCGGGGATTTTGAGGTGTTGAACGAGCGCGAACGGCGCGTTTTGCACGTGCATTTGGGCGGTGACGCTGTCGCCGGATTGAACAGACTTGGGCAGGCTATTTCAGAAGCGCTTGGCTGAGAGGCCGGTATGCAGATCGGAATCATCGGTTTAGGCCGTATGGGAGGGAATATCGCGCGGCGCCTGATGGCGCATGACCACGCTTGCGTGGTTTATGACGCGCGTCCCGAAGCTGTCAGCGAACTGGAGAAGGCGGGCGCAATGGGGGCTTCCGACCCCAGGCAACTGGTCAGCCGATTGCAGCCGCCGCGCGCGATCTGGGTGATGTTGCCGGCCGGGGAGATTACCGAAAACATTCTAGTCGAGGTTTCGGCGTTTCTGGAATCCGGCGACATTGTCATTGATGGCGGCAACTCGAACTTCCGCGACGACATCCGGCGCGCCCGCGTACTGAGGGAGAAAGGCATTCATTTCCTGGATGTAGGGACAAGCGGTGGAGTATGGGGCATCGAAAGAGGCTACTGCATGATGATCGGTGGCGATCACGCGCCGGTGCAGCAGCTGGATCCGATATTTTCCGCGCTCGCGCCCGGTCTCTCGGGCATTCCGCCTGCCGAAGGGCGTGCACCCGGTGGTACGGCAGAACGCGGCTATCTGCACTGCGGTCCCGTGGGTGCCGGTCATTTCGTGAAAATGGTTCACAACGGAATCGAATATGGGCTGATGGAGGCGTATGCGGAGGGTTTCGATATTCTGCGGCACTCCGGGGGAGCGATGCGTGAGGAAGAACGCTACACTCTCGATCTTCCCGAGATCGCCGAATTATGGCGGCGCGGGAGCGTGATCGGTTCATGGCTCCTCGACCTGACTGCGTCGGCTCTGGCAGAGGACCCTGACCTTTCCCGGTATACCGGCTATGTCGATGATTCCGGCGAGGGGCGCTGGACGCTCATATCGGCGATCGAGACCGGAGTGCCGGCCGATGTGTTATCGGCGGCGCTTAATGCGCGCCTGCGCTCGCGGGGAGAAGCTGCGTTCGCGAACAAGCTGCTTTCCGCGATGCGGAACAAGTTCGGCGGCCATATTGAACCGAAACATGACGGGTGAAATGCCGAATATCAGCCCGGCGGGTCCCTGCGTACTCGTGATCTTCGGTGCCTCCGGCGACTTGACGAAGCGTCTTCTGATGCCGGCGATCTACCACCTGAAGCGCGCGAATCTGTTGGCCGACTCGTTTGCGATTGTGGGTGTGGCGCGTAGCGAGCAGACGGCGGTCGCGTTTCGTGAACGTCTTCGAAACGCGTTTCAGCAATTCGCAAGGGAGAACATCGAGGAAACCGACTGGGACTGGCTTGCGAAGCGCATGCAGTATCTTGCGGGCGACCTCAACAATCCATCGACTTATGACAGGCTGAAGGAACTACTGCACGATATTGATGGAAAATCCGGAACCGGCGGCAATTATCTTTTTTATTTCGCGATTCCAGCCACCGAGTTTGCTGGCGTGGTGGAGCATCTGGGCGCTGCGGGTCTTGTGCGCGAAAGCTCCGGCTATTGGCGCAGGGTCGTTATTGAAAAACCCTTCGGCATCGATCTTGAATCGGCCAAAGAGCTGAATCGCCTGCTATGGCAGAACGTGGACGAGAGCCAGATTTTTCGAATTGACCATTATCTTGGCAAGGAGACGGTTCAGAACATCATGGTACTGCGGTTTGCAAACGGGATACTAGAACCGTTGTGGAACCGAAACCATATCGATCATGTGCAGATCACGGTTGCCGAGTTGATCGGCGTGGGAACCCGCGGCAGTTTTTATGATGCGACAGGCGCCTTGCGCGACATGGTTCCGAACCACCTTTTTCAAATATTGACTCTGATCGGCATGGAGCCGCCGTCCTGCTTTGAAGCCAATGCGACGCGAAATGAGAAGGGGAAAGTTCTCGATGCGATCCGAAGCTTCACACCGGACGCGGTTCGGAAAGATGTCGTTCGCGCGCAATATGCAGCGGGCACCGCGGACGGGAAAGAAATTCACGATTACTGGCATGAGCCGAATGTCAGCCCGGTAAGTTCCACCGAAACCTATGTTGCGCTGAGGCTCACCATCGACAATTGGCGCTGGGCCGGGGTGCCGTTTTACCTGCGCACAGGCAAGGCGCTCACAGCGAAGAAGAGCGAAGTCATCGTCCGGTTCAAGCAGCCGCCTCTGACGCTGTTTCGGGATACCCCGGTGGAGCGGTTGACGACCAATGATCTGGTGCTGATGATTCAACCCGAGGAGGGAGATCAGCCTTCGCTTCGGCGCAAAAGTGCCGGGCCCCGTCATGCAAATTGGCGATGTGGAAATGCGATTCAATTATCACCACTATTTCCACGCCGAAGCGAATACCGGTTACGAAACGCTTTTGTATGATTGCATGATCGGTGACGCCGGCCTGTTTCAGCGCGCGGACAATATCGAGTCGGCGTGGCGCATTATCCAGCCCATTCTCGACGACTGGACCAGGAATGGCAGCGAATCGCTCCCGGTCTATGCTGCAGGTTCGCAAGGGCCTGCTGAGGCGGATGCGCTGATCCAGGGAAGTGGGCGGCAATGGCACCCTCTGACTGCGCCGGAAAAGTACGAATCAAAGTGACATCCGAAGCGCAATTGACCGTTCTGCCCGACCCCGACACGCTCGCCATATATGTTGCGGAGTGGATGCAGGAACGCTGCCTGGAAGTCGCGGGGGCCGTCGCCATTGCGCTGTCCGGGGGCTCGACACCCGCCAATCTTTACCGCCGGCTCGCGGAGCCTGCTTTTGCCGGAGATTTCCCCTGGGCGCGTATTCACTGGTTCTGGGGCGACGAGCGCTTTGTTCCGCATGATCATCCCCGAAGCAATTTTCGTCTTGCCTGGACGTCGTTTCTGTCGCGCGTTCCTGTACCACCCTCGAATCTGCATCCGGTTCCCACCAGCGGGGTGACAGTCGAAGAGGCGGTCTCCAGATACGAACTTGAACTTCAACGCTTTTACGGCGGAGAAGCCCTGCGCTTCGAACGCCCGCTGTTTCATATCAATCTGCTGGGCATGGGAGAAGACGGCCATTTTGCGTCGCTGTTTCCCGGGTCTGCCGCGCTGGAGGAATCCAGCAGGTGGTCGGCCGCCACGGAGAAAGACGGCGAACCGCGGATCACGTTGACCTATCCGGCGCTGGAGAGCAGCCGCCATGCGGCATTCCTTGTGTCCGGCGAGGGTAAATCCACGATCTTCCCGAGATTCCTCGCGAGAGATCATTCCCTGCCCGCAGGCCGGTTCCGCCCCGTGGGGCAGCTTCATGTCTTTGCCGATCGTAAAGCGGCTGCCAAAGTCGCCACGACAGCAGTTCCCTCTCGTGGCACAATTGCCGGCTGACAACGTATAGTTTTCGTGGCCGCGCCTGCCTGCGGCCTGTTCCTCTTTGCAAGGACAGACAAATGTCCCGCAACGCTCCAAAACCCGCGGTGGATTCCGGTGCCGACCTGGCGGGCCGCTTTTTAACAGTCCGTATGCTGACTGAAGCGCTGGCGGCTCCCCTGAGTGCCGAGGATCAGTGCGTCCAGTCGATGCCGGACGCAAGCCCGGTGAAATGGCATCTGGCGCACACGAGCTGGTTTTTTGAGACGCTCGTGCTCGCGCGATTCATGGCGGGATATAGGCCGTACGACGAAAGATACGGATACCTCTTCAATTCCTATTATGAGTTTCTTGGCGATCGCCATCCGCGGCCGCAGCGGGGACTGATCACGCGGCCTTCCTGTGGAGACATTATGGGCTACAGGCGCCATGTCGATCTGGCGATGCGACGTCTGCTGGAGGGTGGCTGGAGCACTCAGATCGGCTGGGCGTGCGAAATCGGAGTGCAGCACGAACAGCAGCATCAGGAATTGATTTTGACCGATATCAAGCACGCGCTTTCCTGCAATCCGCTGTTGCCGGCCTATGTGGAGCGGCACAACAGGTCAGAAGCGGGCGCAGACCAGCTTTCCTGGCGGGAGTATGCAGGGGGAATTGACTGGATCGGCAGCGCGCCCGATAATTTTGCTTTTGACAACGAGCAACCCCGCCATCGCGTTTTGCTTGCGCCATTCAGGCTGGCTTCACGACTGACCAACTGCGGTGAATATCTGCGGTTCATGGAGGACGGTGGCTATGACCGCCCCGAGTTCTGGCTGTCGGATGGCTGGAATTTTGTGCAAACGCAACGGATTCGGGCGCCGCTCTATTGGATCGAAAGGGCGGGCAATTGGCAGCTGTTTACGCTCAATGGGATTCAGCCGTTTCGGTCCGGGGAGCCGGTGGTGCATGTCAGTTTCTATGAAGCGGATGCATATGCCCGTTGGTGCGGCAAGCGCCTTCCGACCGAATTTGAATGGGAAGCCGCGGCGGCAAATGATCCGGTGAGGGGAAATTTGCTGGACTCGGCGCACCTGCACCCTGAAACCGCGGAGTGGGGCAAAAGCCAATTCTATGGTGACGCATGGGAATGGACGCGTTCGGGCTATGAACCCTACCCGGGATTCAAGCCTTGGTCCGGAATTGCGTCGGAGTATAGCGGCAAGTTCATGTGCGGCCAGATGGTGCTTCGCGGGGGATCCTGCGTAACGCCTGTGGACCATATCCGGCCAGGTTATCGCAACTTTTTTCCACCACCGGCCCGCTGGCAGTTCTCCGGAATTCGACTCTGCGGAGGATGCATGAAAACCGCACCCGAAGATGGTTTTGCGCTCGCCCGATTGGCCGTAAACGATGGCTTCCGGGATGACCTGATGGACGGGTTGAGTCGAACGCCCAAAGCCATTCCCTGCAAGTATTTTTACGACGCCGATGGCGCGCGTCTGTTTGAAAAAATCTGTGCGCTTCCGGAATACTACCCGACCCGTGTTGAACTGTCGTTGCTCCGGGTGCATGCCCCTGAAATCGCGGCTTTGGCAGGACCCGAGGTCGAAATCATGGAATTTGGCGCCGGCGCGGGAGAGAAGATTTGTATACTGCTGGATGTACTGGAACGCCCGCGCGCTTACATTCCGATGGATATTTCCGTGGCCTGGCTTGACAGGGCGGCAAGGCGGCTGAGAGAGGCGTTCCCGCATCTGGAAATTCATCCTCTCGCCTGTGATTTTGCCGGCGAATTGCGATGGCCCATGTCATCGCGGGCGCGCCGGCTCGGGTTCTTTCCGGGTTCGACCATCGGCAATTTCAGTCCTGCGGAAGCACGCGAGTTTCTCATCCGCGCTGCCGCAGTGCTTCGGCGAGGAGCGTTGCTGATTGGCGTGGACCTGGTGAAAGATCCGGCGGTATTGCATACCGCCTACAATGATTCCGCAGGAGTGACAGCGGCGTTCAACCTCAATCTGCTTCAGCGCGCCAATCGTGAAGCACAAGGGCACTTCGACCTTTCACGATTTTCCCATTACGCGCTCTACAATCCCGTTCGGCAGCGCGTAGAAATGTACCTGGTCAGTTCAATTCAACAGGAGATTGCGGTTGGCGGGCGCAGCTTCAACTTTGCGCAAGGCGAGGCGGTTCTTACCGAATATTCCTATAAATACACGATTGACGGATTTCGCGATCTTGCCCTCTCCGCGGGTTTCAATCCGCGAAAGGTCTGGTGCGATGCCGGGCAGCGGTTCAGCCTGCACTGGCTCGATGCAATTTGAACTCAGGCGCGCCAGAATTGGCTGAATTGTGCTGCGACCACGTCCGTGTAAACAGGGCCGCCCGTTAGAATTCCCACGTCACGCGAGAATTGATTTATGCCGGCGACGAATTCTGGCGAAATCGCCGGGTCATAGAAAGGAATATCGCGTTCGATCAGTTCGGCGATCAAAGCGGCTTCGTTGGCCGGAAAGAGTCTTTGCCCAATGGCGGTTGCGCGAGCGGGGTCGGCACGCAGTGCGTCCTGGGCTTTCACGACCGCGCGTATCGCTGCCGTGGCCAGCACGGGCTCTGAGTCGATCAGGCGATCGGTCGCTGCGATGGATGCCATCGTATAATTGAAGCAGGGTTTCGGGCCGTCACCGCGCCTGATGTCGAGGACAACTGTCCCTGCACCGCTGCGAACGGCCGTTTCGGCACCCATTCCGTTTGCCCAGAAACCATCGATCAGATGTTGCTGCAGCGCTTTCGCGGCAGTCACGCCGAAATTCACACCTGCGCCCTGCGTGCCCGGTACGGGAGCGATCCGCACCTCATCGCGCGCAATATCGATTCCGGCTTCGATCAACAGCCGGCGCAAACCCAAATCGACCCATGGCGCGGCGCCGATGCGCCGACCTTTGACGCAGTCAAGATCCCCACGGGGCGCATTCAGGCGGGCATCCATCACCAGGAACCAGTACATGCCCTGGCCTTGCGCACAGAGCAGTTTTACGCCTTGCCATTCGGGGAATGCGGCCAAAGCGGAATGCGCAGAACCCCCGACGAAATCGACATGGCCGTCTTTCAGCGCGGCATAGGCCCTGTCGACCGGAAAAATCAGTTCAATGGAGGCGTCCACACCTTCGGCGCGAAAAAACCCAAGTTCGACGGCCGCGACGGCGGGGAAATAGGAATTCGAAATCAGATCCGGGACCGCGAGTTTCACCGGTCTCGTCATGCGAGCTGTTTCCGGCTTTCGTCGTAGTAATGGATTTCGAACAGCATGCAGCCTTTTTCAGATTTGAACGGGCCGTGATGCACGCCTGGCGGGCGGCACGCATAGGTCGGGCTGAGAAATGACTCGCCGCCATTGCCGCGGGCATCATTGCCGACCGTCAAGTCGCCGGAGATCAGATAAACCTCTTCCCAATGGTCGTGCACGAAAGGCGCGGTCGTGAACACGCCCGGATCGAAACGCAGCAGCCGGGTTCGGCTGCCGGTTTTTCCGGTTTCGTTAATATCGCTGGCCAGAATCTTCTGTTTGATACCGTCTGGATATCCCTCCGGTGTCGCCCAGCCGGACTGCATATCAAGGCTGAGAAACTCAATGTGCGGCTTGTTCATTGGCATCGTGCTGATCCTGCTCAGCCGGAAACCGGCAGAGTGAAGATGTCGTAACCATGTGCGATTTTTCTTCTCGATACGGGGTCTTCAAGTTCGAAATCAAAGCGATCGGCAGGTCTGACGCCGCCATGCGCGGCAAGTGTGCCGCAGAACATGATGGTACCTTCCGCGATGCCGCTCCGTCCGAAGCGGGCGAGCAGATCTTCGGGGTGCAAGATCGTGCTGACTGAGCCCTCCTGGTAGAGCGCGCGATTGCCGTCGATCGTTGCATAGGACCTCAGGATCAACTTGTCCCAATGCCCGGCAACATCGTCGAAAAGCCAGAACGACGTGGCCACCGGTTTTTCGCACATCTGCTTGGAAAGCGCGACCCCGTGGGTTTCGGCCTCACGGTCAGTGTGGTCGGAACCCGTTCCAACCCACAGCCTGCCTTGCGCTTTCAGAAGCGCGAATTCAACTTCGCCGCTCGAATGCTCACCCAAAACCTGAATCGATGAGTCGGTGGTCAGCCTCGCGACCGAAACGCGATAAAACATCGGTACGGCGGACGGCCTTCTGACCCCAATTGCCTCAAGCTCCCTGATATGATGTTCGACCGCGGCAGGATCACGCCCGGTCCAGCCTGCGATGATCAGATTATCGATGGTGAACCGGGTGCGGGCGGGTTCGGCCGATCCTGATTGCAGGGCAAAGGAAAAGGTCCGGCCAGCCATGGTCACCTCATCGGAAAAGCTCCGGTTTGCAATGACATAGGTGTAGAAAACCGTCAAATGACGCAATACCGTCGCTGACAACATGGGCGGATTGGTACACAATCATCGGCCCACAGGGAGAGCGGCATGTCTGCGCGAATCAATCATGTTGCCATTACGAGCGACTATTACGCGACGAATGCACGGTTTTACGAGGCCCTGTTCGGCATGCGGCCGGGCAAGAAGACATTGCCGCCCGAACGCGCGATTTCGCTCGGCGACGGCTATGTCGGAATGACCCATATTCCAAGACGTGATGGTCGAACCGCCGGGCTCGACCATTTTGGGATCGAGGTGGACGATATCGAGGACACCGTTGCTCGCATGCAGAAATTCGATCCGGAGCTATCGGCGCTGAAGCGACCGCCCATTCGGCCCTATGCGGCATACAGCGCGCATGATCCGGACACGAACATCTTCGATCTCTCGCAGCGTAATATCGGATTTCAGAAGGATGTATACGCGGAGAATAATGGTCAGGAAGCGCGCCCGCGCTTCATCGATCATATTGCCCTGCGCACGCGGAACGCCGAGCGCTGCGCACACTTCTATGCCGAAGTGTTCGGGCTGCCGCTGCTGAACCGGCCGGCTGACGGGAACTATTACCTTTCGGACGGGCGCGTGACGCTCGCTGTAATCCAGTGGAGGCTGTCGGATTATGACGGAATGGATCCGGCGCGGCTGGGCCTCGATCATATCGGCTTCAAAGTCGAAAGCGTCGATGCCGTAAAGCGGGATCTTGTTTTTCTTACCGGCGAAAATCCCCATATGCGTGGCCGCGCGCTCGGTTACGGAAGCGAAGGTGAGGCGCGCCTGAAGCTGTTCAAACAGTGTCCGTTTGGCCGGCACCATTTCACGGATATCGAGGGCGTCTATCTCGACGTCCGCAACGGCGAAGCGCACTGAAAATGGCTGCTCGCGTCAACCATGTCGCAATCGCCAGCGACTATTATGCCGTGAATGGACGTTTCTACGAATCTCTGTTTGGCATGAAAACCTCAAGCAAGCCGCGTCCGGCGCGTTCCGTCGTGCTCGGAGACGGCTATGTGGGACTGAACTGCATTCCGCGCCGGGACGGGCGGTATAGCGGGCTCGATCATTTCGGCATTGAAGTGGATGAACTGGCGGAAACGCTTGCCCGGATCGAGCGCTTCGATCGTTCATTGAGCGCGGTGAAGCGTCCCCCGATCCGGCCCTATGCTGCGTTCAGCGCGCACGATCCGGACACCAATATTTTCGATCTTTCGGAACGGAATTCGGCGGAACAGAAAGACATCTACGCCGAAAACGAATGGGTGCAAAAGCGCACGATCAGCCATATCGCCTTGCGTACCCGGCATGCCAGGCGTTGCGCCGATTTCTACGCCGAGGTTTTTGGACTGAGTTTGCTTGACCGGCCGGGAGACGAAAATTTTCACCTGACCGACGGGCGGGTGACGCTGCTGATCATTCCGTGGAAAATTGCCGACTTTTATGCTCAGGATCCGGCGCGCACAGGTCTGGACCATATTGGATTCAGCGTTGAGAGCATCGATCAGGTGAAGCGCGATATGGAGTTTCTGACCGGCGAGAACCCGCATATGCGCGGACGCGCAATCGGCTTTGGACCGGAAGGAGAGGCCAGGTTGAGATTGCTGCAGAAATGTCCGCTGGGCTCATTTCAACTCACGGACATTGAAGGCGTCCATATCGATCTCGCGGAGAAAGCCGCCTGAGGTGCTTTACGATCCCGTGAAAATCGCAAGATAAACGGAAAAGCCCAGAAAAAACGTAATTGCGGCGCCGAGTGTCAGGTAAGGACCAAACAACTCCATCACCGCGAGCGGGTAAGTCAGATCGCCGGGATGGGCCACGCCGATGAAGGGAATCCTCAGGGGCTCTCTTCGGCTGAGACGTTCGATATCCTGGATGAACATGGCAATGACCACGCCAAACAACGCGATCGCGAGTGCAAACCACAGACTATACCAAAGCACCGGTTTCAACCCCTGCTGGATTTCACGCCGTATGGCCGCATTAGCACATCCGGCAGTAATTTCGAATCCGACCGGAGGGAATAGCGGCACTCCGCCGCATCACGACTTCGTTGGGGTTCAATTTTGCGACCGGTCGTCAATGCGTGCAGTGAAGGCGCGGCTTGTTGCCCGAATGTCGCCACGCTAAACCGGGTCAGGAAGTGACAACACGCCCGAATTTGCCATGCCATTGTACCGAATGACTGTCGATACCGGGGGGACGTTCTCGGATTTCGTCTATTTTGACGAAGAGGCACAACAGATTTCGATCGCGAAACTGCCGTCAACCCCCGACGATCCCTCACGTGCCATTCTTTCGGGAATTGCGCTTCTGCTGCAGAAGGGCGCCGCTGCGTCCGATATCGGCTATTTCTGCCACGGTACCACCGTCGGCACGAATGCGCTTCTGGAGGGAAAAGGGGTCCGAACGGCGCTTCTGGTAACCCGGGGTTTTCGCGGGATTTACGAAGTCGCCGAACAGTGCCGGCCGCATGGGTCGGCGATTTTCGACATTTTCTTTGATCGCCCCCCGCTGCTTGTGCCGCCCATCCTGACCGGCGAAGTCGTGGAGCGGGTTTCGGCGTCCGGAGAGGTATTGCAGCCGCTGGACGAAGCGGCGCTCAGGTCAACGCTGGGGGAGCTCGCGGTTCATTCGCCAGAGTCGATTGCCGTATGTCTGCTGTTCTCATTCCTGCGACCCGAACATGAACAGCGCGTCCGCGCGGTTATCGCGCGCGAAATGCCCGGATGCGCCGTGTCGCTTTCATCGGACATCCTGCCGCAAATCCGCGAATATTACCGGCTGTCAACTACGGTGATGAACGCCTATCTGCAGCCGATTCTGGCCCGCTATATCGGCAATCTTGAGCTGCGCCTGGGCGAAGCCGGAATAACGACGCAGCAGAAATATGTCATGCAGTCGAACGGTGGCATGGCGAATTTTTCCACGAGCGCTGCAAAGGCGGTTGCCACCGTGCTTTCCGGTCCGGCGGGCGGTGTGACCGCCGGAGTGCAGGTCGCGAGAGCGACGGGAGTTCAGAACCTCGTCACTTTCGACATGGGTGGCACTTCCTGCGACGTGGCGCTGATCAGGAACGGCGAGCCTGCAGTCCAGCACCGGGGAAAGATCGAAGGCCGCGATATCGCGCTTCCCATGCTGGACATCCATACGGTCAGCGCAGGCGGCGGCACCGTTGCGCGCATCGACCGCTTTGGTCAGCTTGCCGTTGGGCCGGAAAGCGCCGGGGCCCTACCCGGCCCTGCGTGCTACGGACGGGGAGGCAGCGAGGCGACGATCACCGATTGCAATCTGGTGCTTGGCTATCTCAGCGAAGGCAACTTTCTCGGTGGCCAGATGCGGCTGCACAGTGCCGCAGCGCACCGCGCCGTCGAAACGGGGGTTGCCGCAAGGCTCGGTTTGACCGTGGTTGAGGCAGCGGAAGGCATAGTCCGCATCATCAATGTGAAGATGCAGGAAGCGATCAAGGCGATCTCCACAATGCGGGGGCACGATCTTCGGGAATTCCACCTGCTCGCATTCGGCGGAGCGGGGCCGCTGCATGCCGGTGCGATTGCGGCCGAGCTCGGCATGGCTGGTATCATTGTCCCGCTGTATCCCGGCGTGCATTCCGCCATGGGCCTTCTCATGTCGGATGTGCGGCACGATTACATCCGTTCACGGATTGTGCCGCTGAACCGTATCACGGCGGAGGAGATGCGCAACGCTTTTGCCGAACTCGAGAGCCAGGCGATGCGCGATCTGCGCGATGAAGGCTTTCCGACCGTCCGCATCTTGCTGGAGCGCTCGCTCGATCTGAGATATGCGGGACAGGGCTATGAATTGACGATTCCATGCGGCGCCACGCTGGAACGCGATAGCCTGTTCAGACTGCGCGACAGCTTCGATGAAACCCATCGCAGACTGTTTGGCCACGTTGCCCCGGATGAGACGGTCGAGATTGTCTCCTTTCGGGTGTGCGGCGTAGGCCGTGTCCCTTCGGTTGAATTTCCAAAATTCCGCAATGAAGGCCGTCCTCTGGCAGAGGCCCGGCGTGAGTTGCGCCGCGCGCGCTTTGGCGGAGTGATGCTGGATTGCCCGGTCTACCAGCGGGAGAAGCTGGATGTCGGCCATCTGTTCGGCGGGCCGGCGATCATCGATCAGCTGGATGCAACGACGGTGATTCCACCGGGACAGGTGGTGCGCATCGACGAATTCCGCAACCTCGTCATCAGCATCGGGGATTCATGAGATGAAGCGCGATGCTTCCTCCGGTCCAGGCGTCGTCGAACTGGAGATCATCAAGTCGAGCCTCTCCGGGATCGTTCAGGAGATGCAGAATTCGCTGTTTCGCACGGGCTATTCCACGATCATACGCGAATCGCAGGATGCGTCCTGCGCGATCATGGACACTGCAGGGGATGTGATAGCGCAACACGTTGTGCTGCCGCTGCATATGGGTGCATTTCCGGCATGTTGCGGGGCCGTGCTCAAGGCCTATGGCCGGGATATCGCCGAAGGCGACGCCATTCTGATCAATCACCCTTATGAAGGCGGCAGCCCGCACGCACCCGACATGGCGGTGATTACGCCGATTTTTTTCGAAGGCCATGTCATCGGCTATTGCGGCTCAATTGCGCATAAAAGCGACATTGGCGGTCCGGTGCCGGGATCGTGCTCGGGTCAGGCGCGCGAGACCTTCAATGAAGGGCTGCATTTGCCGGCGGTGCGATATGTGCGCAAGGGTGTAGCGAGCGCGGAAATCGAACGCATTATCGCCGCCAACAGCCGCACGCCGGAATTGGTGCTCGGCGACATTCGTGGCCAGATTGGCGCCTGCAGACTTGGTGAACAGCGCACAGGCGAACTGGTCCGCAAATTCGGAGAGCCCGGCACTCTGAGCGCGTTTCACCAGCTTCTCGATCTCGCCGAACAAAAAATGAGAACGGCAATAGCGGAATGGGCCGATGGACGGTTTGAGGCCGAACGGTTCATTGATGACGACGGGATCGAACTGGACAAGCCCGTTCGCGTCCATGTTGTGGTCGAAAAGCGCGGGGACGTCATCAGTCTCGATTTTTCCGGTTCTGCCGATCAGACCCGTGGTCCGGCCAATGTTCGCCCACCTTTGGTAAGAGCGGCGGTCGGCTATGTGCTGATATCGCTTGTCGATCCCCAGATCTTCATCAACAGCGGAATTCTTCGCAGCTTCGGCCTCAAGACGCGCGAGGGAAGTCTGCTCGATCCGCGCTTCCCTGCGCCTGTGAACACATACAATGCGACCGTGCATGCAATGGTGGAAGCGGTGTTCGATGCGCTTTCCCAATGTGTTCCCGCGCGTGCCCGTGCCGATGGGTGTGGTAGCCGCTCCATCATCATCGGCGGCCGCACGACATCGGCGGGCAAAAGCTATGTCCAGTATGAAATTCTCGGCGGTGGCGCCGGAGGCCGCGCATCGAAGGACGGTGCGTCTGGCACGACAGTCAACCAGAGCAATGCGAGAATCGCGCCCATCGAGATAATCGAAAGCGAATTTCCGACGCAGCTCCGGAGGTTCGAACTGATCCGGGACTCCGGGGGGGCAGGCAAATACCGCGGCGGGCTCGGAATTTTGCGCGAATATGTGAATCTCGCGGAGGCGCGCTTCTCCATCCGCTCATCCAAACATCTGATTGCGCCCCGGGGCATCGCCGGAGGGCAGGGCGGACGAACGGGCGATTGCACGATCAATCCCGGAACGGCCGGGGAGAAACACCTGCCGACGCGCTATGCTGATTATCCGCTTAAGGCAGGGGATATTTTCCGACTCGAGACGCCGGGCGGTGGTGGTCTTGGCGATCCGTTCGAGCGGGAGCCCGAGCGCGTTCTCGAGGATGTTGTTGAGGGATATGTGTCGCCGGAAAAAGCCGCTTCCGAATACGGCATTGTAATCCTGGGTTCGGCACGGGGATGGCAGATGGACGAACAGGCAACATTGCGGCTGCGGGCGGCACGCCGAAACGGGGTTGGAAAATGAGCGCAGGCGGAACGGGTGTGATCGGACTGGGCGCCATGGGTTTTCAGATGGCTCGCCATATGGTGAAAAGAGGATTCGACGTCACAGGTTTTGACATTGCGCCCGGGGCGGTCGCACGCGCGGCAGATGCCGGCGTCAGGATTGTTGCAAACCCGGCAGAAGTCGGCGTCCAGTCGGAAGTCGTTGTTGTGATGGTCGCGACGGATAGTCAGGTGGTCGATGTCATCGCGCATTCCGGGCTGCTCGACCGCCTTGCCGCAGGAGCCGTCATTTGCGTTACCAGCTCGACTTCGCCGGAGACAGCACGTGAACTTGAGCATCTGTGCGATGCCAGGCGAATCGGATTTATGGACACGCCCGTGGTTCTCGGTCAGGAAGCGGCCGACGAGGGCAGGCTGACCGTTTTCTGCGGCGGGAGGAAGGAAGCGTTTGAAAAGGCCCGTCCCGCTCTGTCCGCATTCGGGGCAAGTGTCATGCATGTCGGCGATTGCGGCATGGGGCAACTGACCAAGACGGCAAACAATATGCTGCTTTGGGCGTGCATGGCGGCAAATTACGAAGTGCTTTCCATGATGAAGCGTATGGGCGCGGATATTCCCAGGCTGGTTGCGGCCCTCCAACATTCCAGCGGCGCAAACTGGTCTCTGGAAAAATGGGGCCGCAGCACGGGTAAATGGGCCGAAAAGGACATGGATGTCGCGCTGGAGCTGGCACAGCAGGCCAAGGTTTCGGTCCCCCTGTCGGCACTGGTGGACCAGCTCATGAAGGGCATGAATCAGGAGAAGATGAAGGCGCTTCTCGCGTGATATTGTATCGCGAAGGTCCGCTTCATTGGTGCTGAAATGTTCACGATCCTGAAAAAACTTGCTGGTGCTGCGGCGGTCCTGATCTGCACGACAATGACGTCCGGTGCTGCGCCCGCTCCGCAGCTTATACCGCTCAAAGTCGCCTATGACGGCTATTCCATGACGACAGCACCGATGAATTATGCGGTGCAGAAGGGCATTTTCCGCAAATATGGGCTGGATGTTTCTCTGGTCTATATCGACGCCGGCACGACATTGTCGCAGGCGGTGGTGGGCGGTTCGGTCAAGATTGCACAGAACGGGTACTCGCCTGCCGCGGCTGCGGCAGTGCAAGGCGCTGACATTGTCTTTATCGGCGGGATTTCGAACCAGCTCCCGTTTCAGCTGGTGGTCAAATCCGGGATCAATTCTGCGGCTGCGCTCAGGGGGAAGAAAATTGCGATATCGCGGTTTGGAGCTTCATCCGATGTCGCAGCAACTTACGCCCTGCAGAGCCTGGGATTAAAGCGGAGCGACGTCATCCTGCTTCAGCTGGGGGGCGAAGGCACGCGCACCGCGGCGATGTTGTCCGGCCAGATCGACGGATCATTCGAGCAATACCCGCGCACGGGCGAGCTGGAGGAAAAGGGTTACCACGTGCTGGTCGATTGCCTCGCCATTGCGATCGATTATCCGAATACGTCCTATGTTTCGACGCGTGCGTTTGTGAAGAAGAACCCGGAGCTGGTGAAGCGTTTTCTAATGGGAATTTCCGATGGCATACACGCTTTCAGGGTCGACAAGGCCGATGCGCTGAAATACACGGCGACGTTCCTGAAGGCCGAACCGGGCCCCGCATTGTCGAAAGCCTATGATACGTTTACGGAGAAAGTGTATCCGGAGATCCCCCGGCCGTCGATGAAAGGCATCGCGCTGGTCCTGGCGGAACTCAGGAAGAAAGTTCCGGCAGCCGCGAACGTCAAACCGGAGCAGCTTGTCGATACATCGCCGCTCGACCAGCTTGAACGCGAAGGCTTCTTCGCGAAACTGAAGTAACCCGGGTCCATGGAACACGCCACCCGGATGAAATTGCAGGCGCAAGGCGTGCGTCTTTCCTATGCGAATGAACGCACAAAGCGCCGTCTGGATATTCTGGCCGGTATTGATCTCGGGGTGTGCGAAGGCGAACTCGTCGCGATAGTGGGCCCAAGTGGTTGCGGAAAATCGAGCTTTCTTGCCGCCGTCGACGGGCTGATCAAGCCAGGGGCGGGCCTCATCGAGGTGGACGGAAAAGCCGTCACCGGCCCGGGCCGCGATCGCGCAATGGTGTTTCAGCAGGATTCTCTGTTTCCCTGGCGTACGGTATTGCGAAACGTGGAATACGGGCTGGAGCTGCGCAACGAGCTACCGCGCTCCGCGATACGAGAGCGTGCGGAATCGCTGATCGAATTGGTCGGATTATCCGGGTTTGCCGAGAGTTATCCGCATGAATTGTCCGGCGGAATGCGCCAAAGGGTAAATATTGCCCGGGCACTGGCGCCCCACCCGGAACTGCTGCTGCTGGACGAGCCATTCGCGTCGCTTGATGCACAGACTCGAGATTTCATGCAGGCCGAATTGCTGAAAATTCTGGGCCGGACGGGAACCACGGCGCTGTTTGTCACGCATCAGATAGATGAAGCGGTGTTTCTCGCGCATCGGGTTGTGGTGTTTTCGGCCCGCCCGGCACGCATCAAGCAGATTGTCGAGATCGATTTACCAAAACGGCGAAGTCTTGAAATGAAGTTGCTGCCCAGGTTTCGGGAGTTGCAGGACGAGATCTGGCGCTCGATTCAGGAGGAAAGCATTCATCTCGTGGCGGCTGAATGACTGCGGAACCGTTGACCGAAGTGCTTGCAATCCCCGACGAACCGGAGGACTTCACGGCGGTGAAACGGCGCAATGAGGGTGCGATCCTCGGAGCCGTCTCCGTGATACTCTTTCTGCTGCTGTGGGAAGCGGTGGTCGCAATGGGTTGGGTGGCGCCGCTGTTCATCAGTTCGCCGAGCCGGATCCTGCTGGCGGCATACGGAATGTTTCGCGACGGCAGCATCTATCCCGATCTCGCTGTCAGCGCGGAAGAATTCGTGCTGGGATTCGGATTGGCTGCGCTTGTGGGAGTGCCTTTGGGCGTTCTCATGGGTTGGTATTCGCGGTTGAACGCAATTCTCGACCCATTCGTGAATGCGCTTTACGCCACGCCGCGGATCGCGCTGATGCCATTGATCATCATCTGGTTCGGAATAGATCTGCCGGCAAAAGTCGCGATCATCTTCCTTTCGTCGGTATTTCCCATCCTGGTCAACACCATGACGGGCGTGCGCACGATCGAGAGAGATTTTGTCAAGGTTGCGCGTTCATTTGGTGCATCCGACCGGCAGCTGTTCACCACGGTGGCTCTGCCGTCGTCGGTTCCCAATCTGTTGACGGGTTTGCGACTGGGGCTTGGTCATGCCCTGATCGGCATTGTGGTTGGCGAAATGTACGGCGCTTCCGCAGGGATTGGGTTCATGATGCAAACGGCCGGTGCAACATTTCAGACCGACAAAGTGATGGTCGGGATCGTGATTATCGCCGCTGCAGGAATGGGTATGACGCAGATGCTGAAGTCACTGGAAAAGCGGGTGGATGTTTGGCGGCCAGACCATCATGTTTGACGGCAATTGACAGTCTGGCCGCACCCGCCGATTGTTTCCCGAGATGAACGGAGGGCATGCCATGATAGACCGGCGTCACGTCCTGTCCGGGGCATTTGGTGTTGTTGCGGGTTCGGCACTGCTTTCCCGCCGTGTTCTGGCGGCGGCCCCGGCATTTGACCTGATTGTAAAGGGCGGACGTGTTATCGATCCGTCGCGGAGACTGGATGCGGTTCGCGATCTGGGCGTGACCAATGGACGAATTTCCGCAATTGCCGCCAATATTCCGGATGGCGGCGCCCGGATTGTCGATGCACGCGGCAAATTGGTCGTGCCCGGACTGATCGATATTCACACCCATACGGCGCGTTCGAGCGATGGCCCCGGACTGGTGCTGAAAGACGGTGTAACCGGATGGATCGATGCCGGATCGCAGGGCGCCGATCACATCGAAGACACGATTGCGGTGGCGAAATCCGCGCCGCAACAGGCTCGCGTCCTGATCAATATCGGGCGCGCCGGCATCCTGCCGGAAGGCGATACGATGGATCTGAATCGTGCCGATGTCGAAGCGTGCACGCACTGCCATCGCGCGAAACCGCGACATGCATCGCGGGCGTCAAAGCGCGCTTTCGCGCGATGTTGCAGGACCGAATGATTACGAGGTGCTTCGGCGCACCCAGCAGGTTGCCTCCTCTTTCAATCTGCCCGTCATGATCCACATGGGACAGACGATTACGCCGCTGCCGAAGCTTATCGAGCTGCTTAAACCGGGCGATGTCGTTACCCATATGTATGCGCCGCCGCCCAACAGCATTATTGATGACAACGGCAAAATCTTCCTGAAGTCATCGCAGCGCGGCGCAGTGGCGTATGGTTCGATGTTGGCAATGGTCAAACCGGTCACATGCGCTGGGACACCATCGATCAGATGGTGAAGGCAGAATTTCTGGCCGGACACTTTCTCGACCGACTGGAACACGAACGCGCATATGACGGGCGTGATCGATTTTCCGAACTGCATGTCCAAATTCCTGATGCTCGGCATGCCGCTGGACCAGGTGATTGCGCGTGCGACGATGAATGCCGCGAAAACATTTTCCCGGTGTTTCGCGGTCGCGGCACGCTGGCGGCGGGCGCCCCCGCGGATATCGCGGTTCTCGAACTCCGTGATGGCGATTTCGAATATCTGGACAATTTCAACAATAAGCGAACGGGACATCAGAGGCTGTTTCCCGCCGGCACGGTGTCTGGGCGGCAAGTACACGATGGCGTAGAGCCAGATCACCACGCGCCATCTTGCCCGCACCATGTCCGACTCAGCCCAACGGGATGCCCCAACTGATATTGCACGCCTTAGGGCTGCAGCACTCGATGCAGCTGGCCGCAGTGACGATGCGGCAGGCTGTATCGTGAATTGCTGACGAGAAATCCGAGCGACCCGAACGTTCTGAACGCGTTGGCGCTGATCGAAAAACGGCGGGGAAATGTGCCTGAGGCAGAGGCGCTGCTGCGCAAAGCGATTTCCGCGGCCCCCGCTGCGTCCCGAACTGCACAATAATCTCGGCAATATCCTGCAGACCGCCGGACGGCTCGCCGAGGCGGAATCCAGTTACCGCCGCACCGTTGCACTGAAGCCGGATTCAGTTGAGGCGCAATACAATCTTGGCGTCACGCTGGAAAAGAGAGGCCGGCCGCGGGAGGCATTGGCGGCGCATGCGGCTGCTGTGTCGTATAATCCCCATTTCGCCCCGGCGCTGACGAGAATGGGCATTCTGTTGCTCGAAGAGGACCGGTTGACCGAAGCTCTCGATGTGCTGGAGCGCGCGATCGCCGCGAATTCCGGTTTTGTTGACGCGCATTATCATCACGGCCGTGCGCTGGCCCGCCTCGGCAGGCACGACGAAAGCCTCACCGCGTTTCAGCGGGCAGTCGCAACTGCGCCACACCGGATCGAAATCCGCGTCGCGCTTGGTAATTGCCTGCGCGACGCCGGACGGATCGAAGAAGCGCTGACAGAGTATCGTGCGGCGATCGAACTCGATCCTGCGTCGCGCCGATCTGCATGCCGAATATGCTCGTCTGGCGCATGAACAGGGCTCGACGGATCCCTTCGAAACTTTTGCGGCCGCTGCGCCGGCAGGCGCCGGTCAATCCCGATCTTCTGCTCGCGGAAGCACATTTGCGGATTGTGCAGCGGTGATCCCGATATCCGCCGAACACTTGCTGCGCGATGCAGATGCCGCGGCGCCGGGGCGTGCCGATGTTTGGGTTTTCTTGGAAGGTTCTGGCCGAACGCAAACAGTTTACCGATGCTGCACTTTATTTTGAGCGTGCCATTGCAGTCGATTCGGCATCGCCTTCCCTGCGGCAGCAATTCGGATTTGCGCTGCTGCAGGCAGGCGATTTCGGACAGGCGCGACAGCAATTTGAACGAGCGCTTCAAATGGACCTGTCCGAGCAGCTGGCGCTCGCGGGCCTCGTGCTGGCGCTTCGTGCAGAAGGCGATCCGCGCTATCCGGCAGTTGGCGGATTTCGACCGGTTTGTGAGGACTTATGATATTAGCGCTCCGCCTGGACATCACAGAGGAAAATTCCTTGACTCGCTTGCCGATGAGTTGCGCGAGGCGCATTTTGGCAGGTTCGCACCGCTCGATCAGACCTTGCGCGGCGGCACGCAGACGCTCGGCGATCTGTTTTCCCGTTCAACTCCCGCGGTGACGGCATTGCGCCGCGCGATTGCCGAAAAAGTCGACTGATTATGTGCAATCGATGCGCAAGGAGGTCCGCGACTATGGCGATTGTGCAGCGATCCGCGGCTTTTCGCTTTTCGGGATCATGGTCGTGCCTGCTCAAGCCAAACGGCTTTCACACCAATCACATCCACCCCCAAGGCTGGATCAGTTCGGCTTTCTATGCCGATGTTCCGGGGGCGGTTGCCAACCATGACACCCGTGAAGGCTGGTTCAAACTGGGAGAGTCCGATCTCGGACTCGGCGCAACCGATGTGCCAGAGCGCTTTGTAAAGCCGGAACGCGGCATGCTGGTTCTGTTTCCGTCATATTTCTGGCACGGAACCGTTCCTTTCGGCGGAAACGGTACACGCCTGACGGTTGCGTTTGACGTGGTCCCGGCATGATTCAAATGGAGCGACAGGCCGATGAGTGAGGTCTGCCCATCCGTCGTGCCTCGCGCACGCCTGGGATTCATCATTCCATCGTCGAATCGCATGGTCGAGCCGCAGATGCAGCGATATGCGCCTGCTGGCGTGGTGCCGCATTTTGCGCGGTTGCGAATGACAAATCGTCATCGCAAACCGCTTCCGGAGTTGTTGCCCGCTATTCTGGATTCGGTTGCGCTGCTGATGGACGCGAAATGCGACCTCGTCATCTTTCAGTGCACCGGAACCTCGATGTCCGGAGGGATCGAAGCCGACGACCGCGTGGTATCGGAAATCTGCAAGGCTGCGAACCGGCCGGCAATCAGCACGGCGGGCGCTGTCCGGTCGGCGTTTTCCGCATTGGGCGCGAAGCGGCTGGTTTTCATCTCGGAAACCGGACCTGAGGGGCACGCCCGAAAGCTCGCCTATCTGAGAGAATCCGGTTACGAAATCCTGCGCGATCTGGCAGCGGGCCTGTCCGGGTCGGATGCCTATTGCACCACGCCGCCAGAGTACTGGTATGACGCTACGATCGAACTGAGACATCCAGACGCCGATGCCTATTTCATCTCCTGCGCCAATATTACCAGCATGGACGTGATCGCGGCGCTGGAAAAGCGACTTGAAAAACCGGTTGTTACGAGCAATCAGGCGGCGCTTTGGTCTGCACTTCGGGAGTTGGCGATTGCAGCGCCTGGTCCGGGAATGCTGTTCCGGGTTTGACGCGGTTTACGATGTATCGGTCCACATCCGGAACAGGTTGAAATACACGCCCGTGAGTTTCGTAATCGCGGGATGCCTGCCCGGCAAAGCCTCCTCGAACTGGGCCAGTGCCGTTCCGATATCGAACAGCAGGCCGCGCTGCAAATCATCCCGCACCATGCTCTGCATCCAGAAGAATGAAGCAATACGAGCTCCGCGCGTGATGGGCGAAACATGGTGGATGCTGGTCCCTGGATAAAGCACCATATCGCCGGCTGGCAGCTTGATCGCGCGCTCGCCGAGATCGTCCACGAGCGTCAGTTCGCCGCCGTCATATTCCTCGGGCGATGAAATGAACAGCGTGGCCGAAAGATCGGTGCGCACGCGGTCATTGGTTCCCCAGGTCTGCTGCACGGTCGCGTCAACGTGGTCGCCGTAATATTCGCCGGGCGTGTAGCGGTTGAACAGCGGCGGGACGAAGCGAAGCGGCAGGGCCGCGCGCATGAACAGCGCGTTTTTCGTCAGTGAGTCCATGATCATTTCGCCCAGGCGCCGTGCAATCGGGTGATTGGCGGGAACCTGCATATTGTTCTTCACCGGCTGCGTCAGCTTGCCGGCAGTGAGTTTTCCTTCCACCCATGGAGCCGTTTCCAGCGCCTGGCGGCAGGCCTGGATTTGTGCCGGTGTCAGCACATTGGGAATACGAATCAGCATGACGGAATGTTACAGCGTGCAATATCTCCGCGCATCGTAGGTCGAATGCGGGATTGGGTCCATTGTCGATCCGTACCGCCCAATGAGGTCTTACCGCAAAAAAACGCCGCGAGCTTTCGCCCGCGGCGTGCAAGACATCCGTCCGGCTACCAGTTCTTGATCAGCGTCAGACCGATCACTCGGCCGTAATCAGGCATAGTAATGCTGAATCCGGAGGGATTGCGGGTATTCGAAGTGGGTCCGTACTCAAACGCAGCATGTTTGCCCATCAGGTCGGTCACGGTGAGCTGAAGCGTGATGCGCTTGAGGTAATCGCTCGCCGGCATGTCGCCCGTGTTGTAGCCGAGTGAAAGATCGATGGTGTCCCAGGCGGGTTGTATGTAGGAATAATTGCTGATCGCGCAGGGCATTGAGCCGCCGCCGATCGAGCCGCCCGACGTCGTGCACTGGAAATTGACGTTCGGCGGTGTTTGTCCACGAAATTCGAAATAGTGGTCCTGGTGATTCCAGAACACTGTTGCGTTCAGCGGGCCGTTGCTCCAGCCAATGCGGGCGCGGTAGTTCATCCGCGGAAGTGTCTCGACGCCGTTCATTGCAACCCCACCAGCCGGCGAGAGGTTTTGATGGTAGTCGTCGATGATCGCTCCGCCGATCGACTTTTGATCCCAGCGGTTCAGATAATAGGTGCCGGTGATGCCGACATTCCAGGCGCCCAACTCGCCCGCATCGTAATCATAGCTGCCGTTGAAGTCGATTCCGCTGACGTGAATGAAGCCCGCATTGGTGGTTGCGGAATCGTTGATATAGTAAACATTTGGCGCGTCGGCGGCAGTAAATCCTTCAGTCTGGCCAGGATCGTTGATTGCCGCCAGGACCATTTTCTCAAACGGCGCACAGGCCGTCGGATTGGCGTTGTTCGCCACCGGACAGCCGGTGTCGCTGGGCACGATGAAGTGGAAACGCTGGTTCGGATCATTGAGGCCCGTTGTAGATCCGGCGGCCAGCTGTCCCGACAGCACGCCATTGATCTTGACGCTGTACCAGGTTGCCTGCAGATCGAGTCCTCTGAGGAAATCGATCTGTGGCGCAAGTTCAATGCCGATGCTGTAGTTGGTGGCCTTTTCCGGCCCGAGCGCCAGGCCGTTTTCGCGTGTCACCGTCTGACCCTGGGCGTTCTGGAAGATGCGCAGCGCAGGCTCCGGTCCGCCGCCATAGGAGAAGCCGCCGGGTGTACTGCCACAGGGGTTGACCGCGGATAGAACTGCTGCGGCCGTACTGCCTGCGACAGGCGTTCCACTGGAGCAGGAGATCACGGCGCTTGTGCCCGACTGCGGAAAACCGATCGAATTATCGACCGGACTGAGCACATTCGAGAACTCACCCTCATTGGCGAAACGGAAGGACGTTCCCCAGCTTCCACGCACCGTGGCGCCGACCATTTCATCGATGAGCCAGGTGAACGCGATTTTCGGGTTGCGCGTGATGCCCGTCAGCACCGGATTGCCACCGTAGCTGTCGTAGCGCCATGATCCTTCCAGATCGAGCTTACGCACCAGCGGAAGATTGAAGTTGTCGCCGAAGACGGGGATGTCCACCTGCCCGAAGAATGCCCAGACGTGGTAGGGTTCGGCATCCGATTGGTTGAATTGGGTGATGGGCAGGTTTCCGGCGCTGCCACTGTTGTCGGCGTTCGAGCCAACGACGTAATCGGATTCATAAGTCGCGCCAACCGCCGCCTTGATCTGACCGGCTGGAAGATCGAACAGCGGCCCATCGAACTTTGCGCCTTTTTCTTCCATTGCCCAGCGGGCGTTTTGGCTGCGCGTGGCGCCGATATAGGCGAGTGTCGCGGGTGAGTTGCACCGGACCGCCAACGGATCGCAGAACATGTTCAGGAATGGAATTGGCTGGCCGGTGGCGGAGTTAACCGCCTGCCCGATTGCGTTATATGTGGCGCCAGGCTGGCCGGGGATTCCCAGTGCCGCGTTCGTACCGGCCTTACTAAGGAAGTGGCGCATATAGCCCACATCTTCATAGCTGCGCGATTCATAGATCTGTCCCGACCAGGAGTAGGGCAGATCGAGGTTGAGACCGAACTCATAGCGCTCCGAAACTTCCCAGGCCGGAATGCTGGGTGGCAGCTCACGGGCGAGGTCATATGCGACCGTCAAACCGGCCGGAGCGCCAGCGGGGTAATAGGGATTGATCGTCGGCACTTGCCAGGATGTGAGATAATTTCCCAATCCCTGACCGCCGAAGGATGGCAGCCGGTCTTCAACCCGCCGGTTGGTGTAAAATCCTTCGCCGAAAAATGACACCCCCGGGAACAGTTGCTGGTCAACAGTCATGACGAAGGAGTTCTTTTGCTGCGCGCCCTGCTCCCAACCACCGGTGCCAGACAGCGGATCGATGAAATTGGTGTCGCCAGGGTGCCCCATCAGACTGGCCCAGCTGATCGTCGATGCGCTTCCCGGCAGCGTCGGACCGACGCCACTGGCGCCGGGCGCCCAATTTGCGCCGGTGCCGGTGGGGATGGAGAAGCAATTCAAGCAGGTGCCGTTCACCAGCGGGGGGGCACCCTTCTTGGGAACGGTCGTGGGATTGCCAACGGAAACAACGCCGGGCTGGGCCGCCCCGATTGGGACAAACGGATCCTGAAGTCCCCAGGGCTGGAAAGTGGTCGTGAATGTGGAATGTATATTTCCTGTTACCGCTGCTTCGTCGGTCCATTCATAGGTCAGGGTGATGTCGCCACCTTCCCAGGTCCGGCCCCACAGTTGGGACGCCTGATATTCCAGGCCTCCTCCGTCCGTCGGCGCCTGCACATGCAGCAGCGTCACGGCGCCGTCGAAATTGCGTTTCAGGATGACGTTGATTACGCCCGCGACCGCGTCCGACCCGTATGTTGCCGATGCGCCGTCCGCGAGGATGTCCACGCGGTCAAGGGCCAGCGCCGGGATGATCGACGGGTCGATTGCGCAGAGGCCGTCCGCCTGCGGAGGAAAGCGTACGCCGTCAATCATCAGCAATGAACGCGGGCCGGTCTGGTCGAGGCCGCGGATATTGACGCGCGTTTCGCGTTCCTGGTGACCGCCGGAATTTGTCGCCGACGGACCGGGCGCGACATTGGCTACCGGAACGGTCCGGAACAGATCGGCAATCGTCACCGCACCACTCTGGGTGAAGTCCTGCACGCCGAGATTGGTCACCGGCACGCCCACGGCAGCGGTGCCGTGAATCAGCGATCCCGTGACCAGCACCTGCTCTGGCACGGCTTCCGGGGTGGCTTGCGCCATTTGCGCCTGCGCCACCTGTTGCGCGTTGGCTGCAAACACATTCGTCAGGGTCAGCAGCGAGGCAGAGCCCATGAGAACTGCGAAACGGGAAGTCGTCGGATTCATATTTCCCCCTTATGTGCCGGACTGGCACTTGCTGGTTAGCTTTACCCACTCCCACTACTCGACACGGCGTTTTTCACGCACCCCTTGCGCCGCTCCATCGGCGCTTCGCGCCAAAACTCAGTACACAGACTGTTCGCTGCTCCCGTCTGTTTTTGTTATGGAGCAACGACAAGAATTTCGTATGTACCCGGAACACGTGCAATGCCGCGTCCGCCAGGTCCCGGTTTTCCCGCCGGATCGGGTTGAGATGCCATCAGATAGACGCGGCCGGTCTGCGGATCGAGAGTCCCGGTACGCGAACCGGCCTGTGTCGGCACGGTTTGCAGCTTCATGACGTGTGCGGCATCGGCAACGGAAATCACCTCAAGAACGCCATCACCCCCGCAGGGGATCAGGGCCACGCGTCGAACCGGGTCATAGATCACCGCATCTGGTCCGCGCGCGATCGGAATGGAAGCGACTTCACGGCCGGTGGCGGCGTCCAGAATTTTCGCCATTCCATTGCCGCAGGACGAAATGAGGAGCTTTGCCTGGGTTGCGTAGGCCAGACCGGAAGCGCCTTTGCAGCCTTCCAGCCTGTAATGCGCCGTCACCGTGTTGCTCTTTGCATCGATCACAGCGATGTCCGGAGTTGATGTCACATTGACAAAGACCTTGCCCAGGCCGTCGGAGGCCGGGAATTCCAGTGTGCCGCCAACCTGAATTTCGGCGACCGATTTTTTTGCGACCGGATCGATAACGGAGGCTATGCCGCCGTCATGGCCCATCACGTAAACATGTTTTGAGAACGGATCGTACGCCGCGCCATCGGGAGCACCCGGGGCCGGAACATCGGCAACCAGCTTGTCGGTTGCTTCATCGATGATGCGCACGTTATTCGGCCGCTGCGGGATCACCAGCAATGAAGTGCCGGGGACGGGAACTGCCATATGTCCCGCACCGCTGTCCAGCTGCGTCACGCGGCCGGTTTTTGCATCAATCGCGGTCGTGAAATCGGTGCGTGTCATCAGCACGCGGCCGGTTGCCCGATCGAACGTCGCGTAATCGAAGCCACCGTCCGGCACCTTGATACGTTCGACAACCCTGTAATTGGCATCGGCTGCAACGGCCGCGGCTGAAGTCAATAACAGCGCGCAAGTAAACGCGAGACACGTCTTCATGAATTGTCATTCCCCTGATGACAATCCCAGTGTGCCCTACTGACATTACGACCAGATTACCGGATTGTTGTTGCTTGGCGTAGTGCGGCTTTTGGGCAACACCGCGAAGTGCAGCTATCATATTGATTATATTTGGAAAAATATTGCTCTGCCGTCAGGCCCGTAAAATTCCTGTGGGGAGCGGCATCAATGTCATCCTGGTGCAGCAATCGCTTCGTGTTTTCAGGCGGATTGTAAGCGGGTCCCGGGGAGTTGGGACGGCGACGGATCATTCCGTGTACGGAATGGCGTGATGGGAGCAAGCTGACCAAAAAAAGGGCGCATGACGAGGTCATGCGCCCTTGTTGCGGCAGCGTTCTCAGCTATGTCAGGGCGTGCGCGAGGCCATATAGGCAGCAAGCGCGATCATGTCATCCTGCGTCAGTTTTGCCACGACAGGCTGCATCAACGCGACAGCGTTTCCGGTCCGTGTGCCATGCTGGATGTCGTAAAGCTGACGGAAGATGTAGATCGCGGAGCGACCGGCAAGTCCCGGCACATTGCCAACGCCCTTAAGATCGGCTCCGTGGCAGATCGTACACTGAATCGTCTTGCCGCCGCCGCCGGTGGTCACCAGCGTCTCGCCGGCCTTGATGCTGCCGGTTGGGACATAGGCGACAAATCCCGAATGCGGGTCGCGGAGCTTGGCGCTTTCCTCATTCTCCGGGACTTCGATGATGCGGTGGCCGATCGGCTCTTTTGCATTGCCCTCGGCGACGAAGCGCATATTGCCTTCGCCGACAAATGATTTTGGAACCGAATCCGTCTCGACGACTTTGGTCCAGACTGCCGGTGGCATATTTGCGAAATACTGGGCTGCCTCCCTGACTTCGTCGTCGGTCAGGGCTTTTGCAAAGTCGATCATGTTCGACGAACGGCGAGCAATCGAACTCTTCCTGAGGCCGGCGCGGAATTGGCCGATCTGCTCGACGATGTAATCGACCGGCAGATGCGCGAGATTGCCGGATTCGGGGTGTCCGCGTCCCGTCGCCAGATGACACTGATCACAGGCATGCACCACGGGCGCTCTTCCGTGCGCCACCAGTTGCGGCATTGGAGCGTGTTCATTGGGAAACCAGTCGGGAGGCGCGAAGCTGTTCTCGACGTCCTTTTGGGTGAACGCCAGATTGCTTCCCGGTACATGCTTCGGCTGTCCATTGTCCGGCGGCGCCTGAAAATTCGCGGGCGCCACGGGATAGGCCCAATCCGGGGGTGCATCCGCTGCCATTACGGCAATCGGCAACAGCACAAGCGCCGAGGCGCCAATCAACCACTTCATCGAGTCCTCCCTATGCCGGTGGAAGGCTTCGGAAAAGCCTTCCACTTCCCTTCCGAACCGCGGTTCAGGGTGCGATCACCAGCGCTTCATATGTGGATTCGAGCGCCTGCGGGCGTCCACCGGCGGCGGCCGGGGCGCCGAACTTCGCCGCCATGCTGTAAATCCGGCCTGTAGCAGGATCGATCGTACCTGTCCGGGTGCCGAGTTGAGTCGGAAGATGCTGCACGATGCTGGGATGCGCGGGATCGGCGAAGGAGATGACCTCCAATACGCCGGGCGTACGGCAGGGAACGAAGGCGAGTTTTCTTTGTGCATCGAAAATCACGGCATCAGGCTGATTTGCGATTTTCAACGATGCGACTTCGGTCCCGTTGTCGGCGCGAATGACTTTGGCCGTTCCGTCACAGGAGGAGATCAAATACTTGTCCGCCGCGTCATAGGCGAGGCCTGTTGGACCGTCACAGTCCTTCAGCGTGTAGCGCGTGGTCACCTTTTTTGTTTTGCTGTCGATCACGGCGATCTGGTTCTTGTCTTCGATGTTCACGAAGACCTTGCCGGCCCCGTCAGACACGGGAAATTCGAGATCGCCGCCGATCGGGATCGTGGCGACGACCTTCTTCGCCGCGGGGTCAACCACCGTAGAATCCCCACTGTCGTGGTTCATTGCGAAGACGAGTTTGGTTGCGGGATCGTAAGTCGCGCCATCGGGATTCTTGCCGCCCTTGAGCGTGGCGACAACCTTGTCCGCAGCCCCGTCCACGAGCAGGATGTTGCCGGCGCGCTGCGTCACCAGCAGAAGAGGCGTTCCCGGGATGGGCAGAGCGATATGGCCTCGTGCGGCCGATTTGATCTCACCGACTTTGTTGGTCTTCACGTCGATGGTCGTCGTGAGCGTTGGACGGGCCATTAACACGCGATTTGTTGCCGGATCGAAAGTGGCATAATCGAATCCGCCATCCTGGACTTTGATGCGGTCCACGATCTTGTAACTGGGCGCGGCAGCCATTGCGGCTGCTGCCATTCCAACCGAAAGCATCAAGGTTGCGATGGAAATCGCTTTCACGGGGTTCCTCCCTTTTAGATCCGAAGCGTCGACTTCATCCAAACATATACCCGAAAACTTTTATTCTGCGGGCAATTTCGCACCAAACGCCGGCTCCTCGACGGCTTCCCGGCTGGAGGCGCGGCCCCATAGCCAGAATGCCAGCGGCATGACCAGAAGAACCAGCGGCATCTGCACGATCAGACCGGAGATAATCGCAATTGCCAGCGGCTGCTGCATGGCCGAACCCTGCCCAAGACCCAGTGCGAGCGGCAGAAGCGCAAGAATTGCGGCTATCGTGGTCATGGCGATGGGCCGGAACCGGTTAACGCCGGCTTCGACCACCGCCCGGTCATGCGCCATACCTTCCCGCGTCAGCAATTCATATTCGGAGAAGTAGAACACCGCGATTTCGGTGACGATTCCGACAATCATGGTCATTCCCATCATGGCCGAAATGTTCAGCTCGACGCCGGTCAGCCACAGGCCGATGAACACCGCTGACATCGCGCCAAGCGGCATCGCGATGATGACGATGGCCATTTTGACGCTCTCATACAGATAGAGCAGCAGGAAAAACACCAGGGCGAAGGCAGCGCCCAGCACGACCATCAAACCGCGGAACGCGATCTGTTGCTGGGCGTAAAGTCCACCCATCTGGAAATAAGTTCCCTGTGGGAACAGGTCGGATTTGTCCAGCAGCGCCTGTACCTCGGCGGCGGTTGTGCCGAGATCGCGTCCGACGATGCGGGCTGTGACGGCCACCATTGGCTTCAGATTGTCGCGCGTGATTTCGGGTAATCCGGTGAGCAGACTGATATTCGCGACCTGATTGAGCGACACGTAATGGCCATCGGGCGCTTCGATACGAAGCGCCCGAATGTCATTTGGTGTGGTGCGGAAATTCTGTGGAATGGTGACGCGAACATCAATGCTCCGGTCCACATTACGCAGTTGGGTCGCCACGGCGCCCGTCAGATAGGTGTTGACCTGACTCGTGACTGCGTCGGGCGTGAGGCCCTCGGCGCCCGCCTTCAGCGGATCAACATGGATATCGAGCGCATCGCCGGCGATAATCACGCCACTCTCAATTTCTGTGACGCCAGGGACGGCCTGGATCGCATTGGCAACCTTCGGCGCGACCTGAAGCAGAACGTTCGGATCATCGCCAAAGATCTTCACTTCGATGGGCTGGGGAACGGCGGTCAAATCGCCGATGAGATCTTCCATCAGCTGCGCCGTTTCGATGTCAAGACCCGGAACGGCCATCTGCGCCTTGGTCCGAATCTCGTTCATCACTTCTTCAATGGGACGGCGAGGCTGCGGCTTCAGGCGGATGAAGATATCGCCCGTGTTGGGTTCTGTCAGTCCCCCACCGAGCTGCAATCCGGTGCGCCGGGAGTAAGTCAGCACTTCCGGGGTTGCGCGGACAATCTTCTCGACCTGCTGCAGCATCTTGTCGGTGTCCTGGAGCGAATTGCCAGCCGGGGCGATGTAGTCGAAGACAAATCCCCCTTCGTCCATCACCGGCATGAATCCCGATCCGACATGGCTGTAGCCGAGATAACCGATCGCAAGGAATCCCGCGAGCACTGGAAGAACCAGCGGGGGGCTGCGCAGCAGCGACTGGAAAATAGTCCGGTAGCCGGAGAGCACACGCCGGAAGATCGGGCCATTGTGCTCGCCGGTTTTGGCCTCCTTCACGGTCATGAAATAATCCGCGAGCAACGGAATGGCGAAGAAAGCCGCCATGAACGAAACGATCAGCGACGACGCCAGCGTCAGGGCGAGCGACTTGAAGAATGCCCCGGTGACGCCCGTCAGAAAGGCCAGCGGAATGAAAATGATGATCGTCGCTGCGGATGAGCCGGCGAGCGGCTTGAGGAATTCCCATGTCGCGGCGCGGATTTCGGCGCGACCTTTTTCCCCCTTGCTGTGCAGTCTTCGCTCAATCTGCTCGATCATGACAATGGCATCGTCGATGATCAGACCGATCGCAGCCGCCATGCCACCCAGCGTCATGATGTTGAAGCTCATGCCGAGCACCGACAGGAGAAGGATTGTCGATGACAATACGGCAGGGACGACAATCAGGGTAATGACGGTGATTTTGATATTGCGCAGGAATGCGAGCAGCACGAGTCCCGCCAGCGCCACGCCGATCAGCACCGCTTCGAACACACTGTTGGCGGAGCCGAGAATCAGTTCGCTTTGATCGTACCAGTTGCTGATATGCAGATCGCGCGGCAGCTTCGGTGCATAGGCCGCGATGGCAGACTTGATCTCCTTGACCATCTGAACGGTGTTGCCGTCCTGCTGCTGCTTGACCTGCAGGATGATCGCCGGTTTTCCATCCGCGGTGACGATGCCGTAATTGGGGGCTTCGGATTCGTAAATTCGCGCCACATTGGACAGATAGATGGCCCCACCAGGTCCGGCGGAGGCGCCGTTGGCTGCCGCCGGAGCCGCGGTATGCAAGACGATGTTGCGAACGTCTTCGGCAGTTTTGAGCTGGTTGTCGGCGAGGGTCAGAAGCAGCTTGTGACGGTCCTGAACCAGCCCGACGGACTCAAGGACGTTGGATCCCTGCAATGCTTTGGTGACGTCATCCATTGCAAGGCCGAAACTCTCCAACCGTGCTGGATCGACATCGACCCGCACCTCGCGCGGGGCTCCGCCGACGACCTCGACGCGCTGCACCCCCCTGATCGAAGACAGGATCGGCAGCAACTCGGTTTCAGCGATTTCGCGGATTTTCAACAGAGGCAGTTTGTCGGATGTCAGGCTGTAGGCAACCACGGGAAAGACGTTGGTGTTCATCCGGCGAATGTCGAAGGTGCTTCCCTGTGGCAGGCTGGGCAAAATGCGGCTGATCTCGGCCTGGACCTGCAGGGTTGCCACCGACATGTCGGTGCCCCAATCGAAGTTGAGGGAGAATTCTGAAGTTCCGCGGCTGGTGGTTGAGCGCACCTCCAGCAGGCCCGGAACACTTTTCACCGCCTGTTCGACCGGCCGGGTCACCTGAATGACCATCTGGTTTGCCGGCTGGTCGCCCGCATCCACGGTTATCGCGATACGCGGAAAGCTGACCTGGGGAAATAGTGCCACGGGCAGGCTGAGGGCGCTGAATGCACCTGCAACAGCCGCCACCAGCAACAGAAAGATGAGGGAACGGCGGTGCTGTGAAGCCCAGAGGGCGAGATTCATGACTTGGCCTCCTGAACGGGAGTGTCGTCATCGAGTTCGGTATTGTTATCGATCACGACCTTCGTGCCGAGCGCCGGATCGACGCCATCGATCAGCGCCATGTCATCGGTTTCCACCAGCACTTTCACGTTCTGCTTGTGCGCAGTCTCTTCCGAGATGGTGAAAATATAGGGCCCGGTTGAGTCTTCGAGCAGGGCACTGCGGGGCACCAGGATGCCCTGTTTGGGAGGCAGTTCAACACGCGCCACCAGGGTTGCTCCCAATGCGAGTTGTGCGCCCTCCGCCGGCGGAACATCCACCAGCGCCTTGACCACATGAGTCGTCGGATCAACGGCTGCGCCGATCGACCGGATCTTGCCGTCCATCGCTTTACCCCCGAAGGTGTTGGTCAGCTTCACGGCCGCGCCGGGCGCCAGTTTCGCCGCATCTTCGGGTTGGAGATTCAGCTGGACCGTCAGATTGGAGCGGCTGACAATCGTTGCGATTGTGTTGTTCGCCTGCACCTTGTCGCCGGGCACTGCCATCAATCCCGTCACAACGCCATCGAAAGGCGCGCGAATGGTCTCTTCTCCGGCCCCGGCTCCGATTTTGGCCTGCGCGTCGAGCTGGATCTTCGCGTCTTCCAGTGCCTTGCGCGCGGTTGCGACCTGATCATTGGTGGCGAGCTTTTCCGCAAATAGCCGCTCCACGCGTTGAACGTCGCGGGTTGCAAAATCCATGGCGGATTTCGCCTGTTCGTAGGCGGTCGTATTTGCCGCCGCGGTTACCACCGTCACGATCGGCTGCCCGGCGCGCACCACGTCCCCATCACGGACGCTGACGGTCTTGAACACGCCATCCCGCGGGATCTGGATCACAAAAGAATTCTGCGGCGATGAAGTAACCGTGCCATAGGCGAGCGCGGTCGGCGACAGCATTCCCTGTGCCGCGTCGGTTGTGGTGACGGTCGCGGTGCCCTTGATTTCGGCTTCGCCTCCGGCCGCTGCGTCAGGCTTCTCAGCGGCGCCGAACAGTCCCGCGTAGTAGCCGATCCCGCCAACGATAATGACCGTTGCGAGCAGACTTGCCAGCGTGGTCCATTTGAGAAGCGGATGCTTCATGGCATTGAGTCCTTCATTTCGATAACCGGTTCAACCTGTATGCCGAGTACGCTGGCAAGCGCGATGGCGTCGCTCCACAAGGCCTGTTTCAAATCCGAAAGCTCCGCCTGCCGGGTGATGACTGCATTTTCCAGACTGACCGCGGTCAGCGCCGGCAGATCACCATTCATATAGGCGCGTTCCGCATTTTCCGCGGCCGTCTGCAATTCGGGAAGTCGCTTCTGGATTTCCCCGATTGCCGTATTCAATTGCTGCATTTCCGCCCAGATCCGCCAGGAATCGCTCGTCGTCTGGTCGATACGTGCCTGATATTCCGCCAGAAGCTGCGCGCGCGTCGCTCGCTGGATGGCGATATTTCCCTGATTGCGGTCGAACAGCGGAAGATTGAGGGTGGCGCCAATGCCGATCGTGTGCACGGTGTTACCGACATCCGAACGGTCACCAACTGTATCGGAGGCACGCGTCACGCCGATCTGGAGACTCGGAAATTGCGCCAGCACCGCCTCCCGCAAGTTTTGCTCCTGACTTTCATATCCTTCCTGCAACGCACGCAGATCCGGCCGCAACTGTGCAACCCTTGCCAGTGCCGCTTCCACCGCCGATCTGTCCGGTATATCCGGCAATCCCAGGGGCCGCAAAGTAACATCCACGTTCTGGGTCACGCCCAAAAGCGCTCTCAGATTATATGCGCTCTGGGTCTGGGTGCGCTCCGCGGTGAGAAGCTGACTTTCGGCATCCAGCTGGGCCGCAAGGTCCGTTCCGGCCGCGTCAAAGGTGATGTCTCCGGACTGCAACGCCCGCGCCGAACGGTCCGCCTGCGCCGCATAACGCTCTTCCGCGGCAAAGTAGAGGGCCCGCTTCTCGGCAGCATTGGTGGCAGTCGCGTATAGCGTCCGGGCCTGCGAAACGGTCTGCCATTCCTGCCACAACACACCCAGCTTGGCCTGATCGCGCGCTGCATCGGCCGAGGCGACTTTGGCGCCCTGGGTAATCAGGTTCTGGATGTCATAAGCAAGGCCGTAGCTAAAACCTGGTCCTGGATGCTCCTGCCCCGCACCGAGCGATTGGGGCTTCGGCTCCTGGTTTGTGGGGAAGAGCAGTTCGGCGTTGAGCTGCGGATTGGGGAGTATTCCAGCCTGAAAAACCTGGGCATCGGCAACACCGGACTTGAAACGGGCAGATTTCAGATCGGGATTGTAAATGACAGCGATTGTCGCCACCTGGTCCATGTCAAGCGGCTGGCCAGGTTGCGGAACAGGGAGTCGATCGAGCAGGTCCGGCTTTTCGGGCAACGGCAATGGCGCATAGGTTTCACACCCGGCCAGTGAAAACGCCAATGCACTGCCTGCAAAAAGCTGGCTGCTTATTCTGGATGTCACTGGCCGGCGCATGCGGCGTAAACCCGACAGCTGGAAAGTTTCGAGGGGCCGCAATCTGGCCAAGTTGACGTTATAGGCCCGTGGTCAAAATGTTGGAACTTCGTAACCTTTGCGCTTTCGAGCCCGCCAGATGTTGTGCGGAATATTTCGTCCGCATCATAATATACTGATGCGAGGCTATCATGAGAATTCTGGTTGTTGAGGACGACACCGAGACCGCGGCCTATCTGACCGGCGGGCTGGAAGAAGAAGGACACGCGGTCAGCTGGTCTCGTGCCGGCCGGGACGGTCTTTTCCTCGCAATGACCGAAAATTTCGACCTGCTCATCATCGATCGGATGATCCCGGAACTCGACGGCTTGACCCTTGTAAAGACGCTCAGGGCTGCCAGGATTGAAACGCCGGTTCTGTTTCTGACCACCATGGCCGGGATCGACGACCGCGTCACCGGACTGAACGCAGGTGGTGACGACTACCTCGTGAAACCATTCGCGTTTTCGGAGTTGGTCGCACGGGTCAAGGCATTGGCGAGGCGTCCACGCGGTACCGTCGTGGATACGCAGTTCAAGGTCGCGGACCTCGAACTTGATATTGTGAAGCATGTGGTCAAACGTGCTGGCCAGGAGATCCAGTTGCAGCCGCGAGAATTCCGTCTGCTGGAATATCTGATGCGCCACGCCGGCCAGGTTGTGACGCGCACGATGCTGCTCGACAATGTCTGGAATTACCACTTCGATCCCAAAACCAACGTCGTCGAATCCCATTTGAGCCGGTTGCGAACCAAGATCGACAAGGGATTCACCCCGGAGCTGATACATACGGTTCGCGGCGCGGGGTATTGTCTCCGTGCGCCGGAATAAGCTTTTCCGCAGTTCGAGTTTTCGCCTGGCGCTGCTTTATGCGGCGATGCTGACCGCTTCCGTGCTGGTTCTGTTCGGTGTCACCTACTGGTTTGCCCGCGACTATGCCGCACGCGACGAAAACAATGAGATCGACGTCGAATACGCTTCCATTCTGGACGAGGCGCGGTCGGCTGGAATTTCAAGGCTGCCTGCGATCATCGATAGCCATATGCGGCTGCGAAAGGAGATACGCGGCGTATATCTGCTTCAGGATGCGCAGGACCGCAAGATCACCGGGAACCTGCCGCCGATGGCGCCGGTTCTCGGCGTTACGACGCTGGAGCGTCCCATTGACGGGCGCATGCTGCAGATTCGGGCCCATGGCTATCGCCTTCAGAACGGGGACTATTTTCTGGTGGGCCAGGACACGGCGACACTTCGTCAGATGAATGCGCTGATCCTCCGGACATTCGCGGTTGAGATCGTCATTACCCTGATGCTGGCGGCGCTCGGCACGGCAATTGTCGGCACCACCGTGCTGAAACGCGTCGATACGGTAAACCGGACCGCGCGCGCAATCATGGCGGGAGATCTGTCGCAGCGCGTTCCCGTTCGCGGGACGCAGGATGAGTTCGATGAACTGGCCGCCGGAATGAACGCGATGCTCGACAGGATCGAGGATCTGATGCACAGCATGCGACAGGTTTCCAACGATATCGCTCATGATCTCCGCACGCCTCTGACCCGTCTGCGACAGCGCCTTGAACACGCCAACCGTCATTACCGGACGGTTTCTGAGCTGCACGAAGTGCTGGGACATTCGATCAATCAGGTGGACTCGATCCTGGAAACTTTTGGCGCTCTACTGCGCATCGCGCAAATCGAAGCGGGCGGCCGGGTTTCGGGAAAGAGAGTGATCGATGTTTCTGCGCTGCTGTCGGGTATCGTCGAGGATTTTTCTCCGGCTGCGGAAGACCGCGGATTGCAAATCGATGCCGATGTCGGGAGAGATCTCAAGGTCTCAGCGGATCCCGAATTGCTGACCCAAATGGTCGCCAATCTGGTGGACAATGCGATCCGTTACTGTCCGCCGGGTTCGCGCATTTGCGTGAAGGCGAATGAGGCAGGTGACAGCCTTGAAGTTGCTGTGTGCGATACCGGCCCCGGAATTCCCGCCCAGGAACGCGAAAAGGTCCTGCGGCCTTTTTATCGGCTGGAATCGAGCCGCACGACGGAGGGAAGCGGCCTCGGCCTCAGCCTCGTTGCGGCGATCGCAAAACGCCATGACGCCAAGCTGTCTCTCGGCGACAACAGCCCGGGCCTGCGGGTTTCGGTTCTTTTTCCGATTGCGGCGTAGTCATATCCGAGCACCTGTGATCGCGTTATAGTGCGCGATCAGGTCCTTTGGTGTCGCAGCCATTGCGGCAATGATCTGGCGTACTGCATCGCCATCGACCGGAGTTATGTCCAGCTTCGTCCTGAATGCATCAGCCAGAAAATCCCGATCGCGGGTCATCGCCAAGAAGGCGCGTTGCAGCAGGCGGGCACGGTCCGGCGGCAGGGATGCCGGCGCAACGAAGGGAAGCGCCATAGCCAAAGGCGCTTCAGCAAATCCGACCAGTCGCAACGCCTCGCGATCACGCGTGTATTCACGCGCGAGCGGCACGTCCGGCAGGAGCGGATGACGTGCGTTTCGGCCGAATTGCAACAACCCGCGCACATCTTTGGCCTGCCACAATTCGGGTTGATTGGCGATCAGCGAATTCAAACCGATCACCTGTCCGTCGAGATCCCCGTCCTTCATGGCAAAGAACATCCCGGCAGCGCCGGAGAAACCGTCTTTCACCTGGACGTTCAGCTTCAGGGCATCGCGTGCAACGAGGGCAAATGTCAGATTGGTCGAGCCGGGCGCATCGCCTCCGATCAACGCGGGTGGCGCAGGCGGTGCGAGATTCCAAACCGTTTTGGCGGGATGACGGGCATTCACGATGAGCACGTAAGCGTCATTGGAAAATGACGAGAGACTTCCCAGCCAGTTCAGTTTGAGCGGATCGAATTTTGCGGTGCGGTCGCCCTGAATCGCGAGTTGCGGCACGGCGCGCTGGAGAATGGCAAATTCGAGTCTGGCAGTATCAGCGGCGGTTGCAAACCGGTTCGCGAGCGCGACGCCGCCGCTTTCGTCATTGACGATTTCGATCGAAGGTTTTCCGGGCAGAAATCGCCCGAAATGCCTTGCGACGAGCCGTCCGGCGAGGTCGTTGATGCCGCCCCTCGCGGCGGGAACGGTCAGTCTGACGGGTCGGGCATCGGATTGTGCCGCACCTGCCCGGGTCGAAAGCGCGGGGCTGATGCCGGCCCATATGAGCGAAGCGGTCAGGCCATGCAGAAAATCCGCACGTCTCATGACTTGAACAGCGTTTTGAGACCGAGAAATGCCGGAAATGGATGCGCGACGACATAACTCGGAATTTCGGCAAGATAGTTGCGGTAGCGGCCTTTGGATTCAAACCGTTCCCTGAACTGGGAATGCCGGAAGATTTCATAGATTTTAGGAACAATGCCGCCCATGATGTAGACGCCGCCGCGCGCTCCAAGTGTCATTGCAAGGTCGCCGGCAAAGCTTCCCAGGATGGCGCAAAACAGCGCAACGGCTTCACGGCATTGCGGATCACAACCGGGGTAAAGATTCGTAATATGTTCCGGCGTCGAGGGCGCCGCCGGTTTTCCGGCCAGTTCGCACAGGCAATCATACAGGTTAACAAGTCCGGGTCCGGACAAGACCAGTTCGGCAGACACGTGGGCATATTGGCGGCGCAAGATGTCCACGATTGCGCTTTCCCTGGAATCCGACGCAGCGAGAGTGACGTTCCCGCCTTCACCCGCAACCGCTATCCAACCCGAAGGACATCGAACCAGTCCACCAGCTCCAAGACCTGTGCCCGGTCCAAGGACTGCAATCGGCAGATCCTTTGACGGGGCGCCGCCGCCAACCTGAAGCCGCAGTTCCGCCGGTATTTCAGGCACGGAAAGAGCGTTTGCGGCGAAATCATTGATGACGTGAAGCTCCTTCCAGCCAAATTCCCGCCGCATGGCATCGATGGAAAAGCTCCAGGGGCTGTTCATCATGACGATCACGTCCCCGGTAACAGGACCTGCCACGGAAAACGCCGCCTCAAGGGGCCGGTTCTCAGGCGCGATGCCGGCAAGATATTTGTGCACGGCGTCCTGAATCCGGTCGCAGTCGGCAACCGGAATGATCTCGCCCCGGGTGAATTCGCCCGATTCGATCAATGCAAATCTGGCATTTGTGCCGCCGACATCGGCGATCAGGTGGGCTCGGTTCATGGCTGGAGTATTTTCTGAGCGCTCCCAATCGGGGCCGCGCGGAAATAGAACAGCCCCATTCCTGCAATCGCAAGCAAGCCCAGCACCATCGGGATCGAAGCCAGATAGAACAGGTCGGACGGCGACCAGCCAATTGTAAGCAGCACACCTGCCGCGAAGGGGCCGAGGACACCGCCGATGCGCCCTATTCCCAGGGACCAGCCGATGCCGGTTCCGCGCAATTCGGTCGGATAAAAATAAACCGAAAGGGCGTTATTGGCCTTCTGTCCGCCAGAGAGACAAAACCCGACGAAAAACGACACCGCAATCGTCAGCCATGCGACGGGCGAGACGAGGATTTTGGCCATCAGCACAACCGAAGCAGCGGACAGGGCGAAGAGACCGGACACAACTGCATATGGGCCGAAACGATCCATCAACGGGCCGATAATCACGGCCGCAAGAATTCCGCCGGCCAAACCAACGGTTGTCGCCGTGATTGCGACCTGCTGCGAAAGGCCGGACTGCACCAACAACGAAGTCAGCCACTTCTGCAGGAAAAAATAGATCATCAGGTTCATGAACATTCCGGCCCAGATCAGTATTGTGCCAGTGGCTCGGCCCTCCTCGATCAATTGGCCAACACTTACCTTGCGGCCACCGTGGCGGCCCGCAACCAGGCGAGTGGCTTCGGAAATCGCCATTCCGGTCGGTGCCGTCATGCGGCGCAGAATTCCCAACGCGCGATCAACTCCGTTCCCGCGGTTGATGAGAAATTCCAGAGATTCCGGCAGCAGGAATGAAAAGAGAAGCGAAAGAACAATGGTGCTGATGCCCCCTGTTGCAAGCACGGCGCGCCAGCCAAATGGTTCGAGCAATAGTCCGGAAACGACCCCCGCCGCGATTTGGCCCAGGGAGAAACCGATATAGATCAGGGTGATCGAAGTGGAACGCAGCCTTTCGGGAAAGTATTCGCCGGTCAGGGCGACCGCACTGGGCATGGCGCCGCCGACGCCAATTCCGGTGAGGAACCGGAAGGCAATCAGTAGCGGTACTTCCGTCGCGGTTATGGTGAGGAACGTCATCGCACCAAAGGCGGCCGTGCACGCAACGATCATCCGTTTATGGCCGAAGCGGGCCGAGAATGGTGACAGGAAAAGATAGCCCAGGAGCAGACCAACCATATCAGCGCTCAGGATTGTACCCAGCGTGCTGTTCGGGACATGCCACATCCGGGTGATCTGAGGCGCGATGTAGCCGATCGCTGAAGTATTGAAGCCCTCGACCAGCAAAGCGCAGCCGGAAAGAAACCCGACCAGCAGCTGCAGCCGGCCAACTTTCAAGCGGTTGATAAGCGCATCGGTATCGATAATGGCAGCCGGTTCCACGCCAATACTTATCCTTTGACTGTGGCCGGATCGGCCGGGATTTCAGCCTTGTCGGTCACGGCCCGGACGTCTCCATAGGCTCGGCCCATGGCGGTTACAGCAAGTGCGCCAAGCAGCATCGGTATCGCGGTCGCCGTAAATACGGCCGCAGGCGACCAGCCCGCCGTCAGCATGTAGCCGACAGCGAGTGGACCGACGATTGCGCCGATGCGGCCAATTCCCAGTCCCCAGCCCAGGGCGGTGGAGCGCAGGGCGGTCGGATAGAAATAAACGCAAAGGGCATTACCACCCTTCTGCACACCACTGGTGCAAAAACCCGACCCGAAGGATGTTACTGCGATCAATGCTGCGGCCGTCCATGACAAAGAGAAACCGAGCAGCACACTGAACAATGCGCCGGTGACGAAAAGCCCTGCAATGACACGGTAAGGGCCAAAGCGGTCCATCAGAGGCCCGATGATGAAGGCCCCGACAATCCCTGCCAGAAAGGATGCTTCGGTCGCGATGATGGCAATGTGCTGTGTGAAACCCGTATCGACCAGGATCTTCGTCAACCAGACCTGAAGCGATGTGTTCACCGTCAGGTTCATCCCCAGTGCAAACCAGATGACGAGCGTTCCAAAGCTACGCTTTGCCTGGAACAGTTGGGGCAGCAGTTGCCAGATCGTGAGCTTGTCGCGGCTTCGTTCCCCGGCGACGAGAGTCGTATGCGGCCCAATCCTCAATTCGGGATCGATACGAGACAGAATACGCGCCGCCTGCTGCGGCTTGCCGCCACGGTTCACCAGATATTCGAGCGACTCCGGCATCAGCGCCGAAAGCGTTGCCGCCAGCAGCAGCGCAAGTCCGCCTCCAGCCCATAGCGCGCCCTGCCAGCCGAAAGGCTGCAACACGGCGTTCGAGACCTCACCTGCGGATAGCTGCCCGAAAGAAAGCCCGCAGTAGATGAAGGTGATGGAAGTCGAGCGCCGGTTGCGCGGGAAATATTCGCCAGTCAGCGCAACGCCTGATGGCAATGCCCCTCCCAATCCGATTCCGGTCAGCAGCCGGAAAATGAAGAGCTGTGTGGCGGATCCCGAAATTGTCGTGAGCCAGGCGAGCAAGCCAAAAACAAGAATGCAGCCGATCGCCACCTTCTTGTGGCCGAAATATCCGGAGAGCGGCGCCACGAACAAATAGCCGATCAACAGCCCCATCTTGTCCGCAGAAAGCACCCAGGCGAGCACGTCGCGGCTGAGGTGCATATTCTTCGCAATTTGCGGCGCAATATAGCCAATGACCTGGGTATTGAAGCCATCGACCAGAAGGATCAGTGCGCCAAGCACGCCCACCATGATCTGGAGTGCGCCCACACGCGAGCGATTGATCACGGCATCGGTGTCGAGAATCTCGCCGGTCCCGTTCATCCCTGCTCCAACTTCGGACTACCCTGAAAACTCGGCAGACCCTAAACCGGAAATCCGGGGTGGGCCACAGTAAACCCAGGCCATTCCGGCAACATCAGCGTGACAGAAACCCGATCGCCGCCTCATTGAACCGATCGGGAAAATCGAGGTGCGGGAAATGGCCTGCCTCGGCAAATGTAACCAGTTCAGAGCCTGTTATTTCCTTCTGCAAAGCTGCCGCATAGCCCGGCTCTCTCAGCGGATCTCTGCCGCCGGCTACGATCAGCGTCGGCCGCTTTATCTTCCCATAATTCGTATCTTCGCGTTCTCCGGTTTTTGCTCCGGGCCGGCGGAAGCGCGCGGCCGCGGTACATTCCCAGGAACCTGGCAACAACGAGAGTCTGTGACGCCGGTCCAGATAGGCGTCATCGTTGCGCAACGGACTGACCAGCAGGGTCGTCTGCAAAATCCGCCGCATATGTTCGCGCGAACCGTCATAGGAATTCAGCACCTTTCGGGCATCATTGACCGGAGCAAATCCTCCGGCGCTCGCGAGAATCATCTTCTGGATCGGCCAGATCGGGTTTTCCTGGGCCGCGACATCGGCCAGCATTCCGCCACCCATGGAATTGCCGATGAAATGGGCGCGTTCGACGCACAGCGTTTTAAGTAGTGAGGCGATATGGTTAGCGCGTAACGCCCGCATGTTTTCAAAACTGAAAATTTTGGCGCTTTCGCCGAAGCCCAGCCAGTCCGGCGCGATCACCCGAAAATGCCTTGCGAGCGCGGGGATGGTAAATTCCCAGGACAGTTCGGCACAGCCGCCAAACTCGCCGGAATGCAGCAGCATGACCGGGAATCCGCGGCCGGATTCAAGGTAATGCGTTCGCATTCCATCGATCAGGATGCACCGGCTCTCGATGCCCGACATGGGATGACTACTGTGCGGCTACGGCGACTGGTTCCGGTTGGTGGAATTCCTTGAGCATGGGATAGACCTCCTGCGCAAAGATCGTCAGATTCTCGACGGTATCCTCATGCGACATCGGCCCGGCATGACCCATCATCAGCAGATTGCCCATGCCGCCGCAATGATCGACGAAATCCGCGATCTGGTCGTAAACCTGATCGGGAGTACCGCAGAACATCACACCGGCATCGATGAGATCCTGGACGCTGCCCTTCGCCATCTCCACGACGCGGCCGTCTTTGGTATAGCTGCGTGGCCGCCCTTCGCCTTTGAGGATGCGGACATTGTCCTCGATGGAGAGATATCCCGGCGGATTTCGGAAGGGCGCGAACACAATGCCGGACGAGCGGGGATATGATGCGATCAATTCGCCGCGCCTGCGTGCCTCTTCCTCCGTGCGCCCCACTGCGACAAGACCGAGATAGGCGAAACGATCTGCGGGCGCAGACTCCCCGTTGCGTTTCTCCGCATAACCCTGGCGGTAAGCGTTATAGAGCCGCCGCGTGTCATAACCGGTCCCGAGGGTTGCCATGACATATCCATAGCCGCCGAGCTTTCGGGCGGTTTGGGTGCTGCCGGTTGTGCTCCAAACGGGTGGATGCGGCTGCTGATATGGACGCGGCCAGATATTCACATGCCGATAATGAAAGTTCTGGCTTTCCCAATTGAATGGCTCATCGTGGCTGGCCAGCGCCTTCATGATGAAATCATGGGCTTCCCAGAAACGATCCGACTGGAACACCGGATTTATGTTCGCGATTGGCACTTCCTGCGGCACCCCGCGCACAAAGCCCATTTCAAGGCGACCGCGCGAGATTACGTCGATCGTCGCCAATTCTTCGGCCGCCCGCAGTGGATCGGGCCGATTGGCGATTGGATAGCCGAGTACGAGCAGGCGCGCGCGCTTTGTGATCCGCGAGAGCACCGACAATCCGATGACGCATGCGGCGCTCATGCAGGTTGCTGTGGAATGATGTTCGTTGAGCATGATGTCGAGCCCGAGTTCATCCGCCAGCTGCCATTCGTCGTAATAGCGGTGGAACAGTTCGGCAGCGCGCACGGGATCAAGTTTGCGGTTAGGCAAATTCACCCGAAGCGATCCGTTGTGATCATTCCAGACATCGGGATATGGCTGTTCGGTGAACTGAAAAACTCTCATGTCTGCCTCCCGCGCGCTGTTCTATCGGCTCAATGCCGCTGTGTGTCTGCGATGAAATCGAGAATGAGGTGAGCCACTGCGTTTGGCTGTTCCAGATGCGGGAAATGCCCTGCGCTCTCCACCCCAACGAAACGGGCGCCGGGAATGGCGTCAGCATAGGCGCGGCCATAGTCCGGCTTCACAATGCGGTCAGCTTCGCCCCAAAGAACAAGTGTGGGCACATGAATTCGATGCAGACGTCCCTTGAGCTTCGGATCATGCATATAAGGCGTCCAGGCGTAGCGGCCGGTGGCCTCGCGCGACCGAGCCATCAGAATGAGCTCGTCCTCGGGTAGCGACCCTGGATTGCGGGCCATTTTTCCCGGGTCAGCATAGGCGATCTCCGCAAGCTGTTTATCGGTAATGGCATAAATATCCGCGATGTCGCGGGTCTCGCGATCACCCGGCTTGATGCCCACGGCATCGATCAGAACCAGCTGCGAAATTCGCTCGGTCGCTTTCACGGCCATTTCGGCTGCGATCCAGCCACCCAGTGAGGCGCCAGCCAACACCACATTACGGAGATTCATCGCCTCCAGCAGGTCGAGATAAAGGTAGGCAAGATCGTCGATCGTGGTGAGCTGCGAAGGCGCTGCGGCGCCAAATCCGGGATGGGTTGGTGCGACTATCCGAAAACTCTCGCCGAGCGCTTCCAGAATCCTCGCCTGCGGATCCAGCCTTCCCGAAGGGTGCCCGCCATGGAGGAACAACAGTGGCCTCCCGTTGCCGGTTTCGGCGATCTCCAACGGAATGCCGGCAATATCCATGCGGTTGATGCGGGTTGCGGCAGCGATCATTGGGGCAGATCCATTCGTTTGCGGCTCCCGAGATGTCGTTATAGTATGTGAAATGCATTTTACATTTCATGCTAACGCCCACCTGTGTTTCGGTCAAACCCGATGACGATCACAGTTGAAGTTTCGGGGAATTCCAAAGCTGTGCGCTACCGCAACCAGGCTGCGCAACGGGTCCTATCGGTGCTCCTGTCGCTCGCCGATGTGCCGACGCCTGTCGGCGTGAGCGAGCTGTCGCGCGCCCTAGGGATGAACAAGAACATGGTGCATCGCGCGCTGACGACCCTGGTGGCGGCAGGATATGCGACGCGGGATGTGTCGGGCGCCTTGTATCAGCCGGGACCGCGTCTGTTGCCTCTGGTGCGAAGCGCGTCGGTGGAAAGCGATGTCATCGCGCTGGCCCGTCCCGTCCTCGAGCGGCTTCATGCTGTCACGCAAGAAAGCGTTTATCTGTCGATCGTTGTCGGCCGAAACCGTGTCACCGTGGATGATATTCAGGCGGAAGGGGCGCTCGTTCTGCGGAGTCAGCGTGGCCAGCCGGTGCCGTTGCACTGCACGAAAATGTCTCGCGTACTGCTGGCGCATCGCAGCGATCATGAAATCGCCGAGTACCTTTGTGCGGCCGCTCCACTTCACCGCACACAGCGTTTTCCGGATCCGGCGAGCGAAAGTGAAGAGGGCGTGTGGCAGGACATTCGATCAATCCGTCAGATGCGCCAGATCGTTTGGCGCAATCCGCATCTGTCGAGCGCAGCCTATGCAATTTTTCCAATTTGCGATGCTGTCGGGAGGGTCCACGCGATCATTACTGTGGGCGGACCGGCAGAGCGCTTCGACATACCTCAAATTGAGGCGCGGCTTCCCGAACTGCGAAAAGTCCTGGCGCCCCTGGAACGCGAAGCGCGGCTGATTCCGGCGCCCCCCTTCGTGCCGGAAACATGAGTGGTTCGAGCGCGCGTGCGCTGAGTATTCTCGATCAGGTGGCGCGCTCCGGTCATCCTCTCGGAGTAACCGAGATCGCGCGCGCATTATCGCTGCCTCCGGGTACGGTATTCCGCAGTCTCGACGCGCTTCTGCGCGCGGGTCTGGTCGCGCGCTATCGCGCTTCGGCCCGTTACGTTCCGGGGCCCGCGGCCGAGCGACTGCATCGGAACGTCATTTCCCGCTTTGCGGCCCGTGAAGTCTGCCTGCCATATTTGCGGCAGCTCGCTTCCATTTCCGGTGAAACCGCCTCGCTGCATCTGCGGGTCGGGTGGTATGCGGTCAGAATTTGTTCCGTACCCGGAACAGGCGAAGTCATGACTCTGCCGCCGATCGGTGAGGCCGAGATCCTCGCCAAATCCTGTGCCGGTCAGGCGATCCTTGCGTCTTTGCCCAGGTCCGAAATGGCAAAATATCGGGCCTGGGCGAAAAAACGCGGAGAAAAAATCCAGATGACGCCGGATCAGATCGCCAGGCGCGGGTTTGCAGCCAGTGACGGCGCCACCGCGTTTCCGGTGCGTGCGGCTGGCGTCGTTGTCGCGGCAATCAGGGTTGAATGCCGGTTCGCCGTGGCCGAAAGGGACGGGCAGCTACGGGCTTGCAGAAACGTAATGTCCAATCTCGATGCCCTCGCCTCGGCGCAGTCATCTCTTTTCGCCAATCCGTTTTCGCATCTTCACCCCGACACGATCACGCTTTAACGGCGTTGCGTTTCGCCAGCCTTTCTTTCGCATCGGGAATCAGCTTTTCGACGTTCAGTCCTTCAAGCATCGCACGCTCATTCGGCCCCAATTCGCGTACCTGCTTCACATAATCCGCAACTTCCCGATCGACGCGCACCGCCTGCGGATAATCGGTTGCGAATACCAGTTGTGGCAACGCCACCTCATTCATGCCAAAGCGGACCCATTCTGCGCCCCATGCGCCCGCATGGTCCGGACCGGCCCAACCGGCGCAATCGTAATACAGTCGTTGTTCGAGATAATGGTCGAAGGGCTTGGGTGGACGCCTGTTGTGTCCCTTCACGTCAGATGTGCCCCACTTTTCGTGCTGCTGAAACCCGCGCACCCGACCGAGATAGCGTCCGATACCGCCGGCAAAATGCGCAAACTGGATATTCAGGCCGGGCAAGTCGTCCAACAGACCACTGTTGATGATGCGAACGGTTGCAACCATCAGGGAAAATTCCCAACCGAGCATGCGGCCGAGATCGTCCGCATAGACCTGGTCCCAGGCAATCACACGCGGCAGGGGATGAATGAAAACATACATGCGCAGATCTGCGGCAGCCTTCCAGAACGGGCGGAGTTCCTCAGTATCGAGAGCAAGCCCCTGCAATTCCGAGGCGATGACCGCACCCGGAAATCCAAGTTCGACGCGGCAACGCTTCAATTCCGCCGCAGCCTGCGGGCCTTTCAGCGCCGGTACATGGGCAAGGCCAATAAAGCGGCCGGGATGCTTTTTTTCGACCTCTTTCATGTCATCGTTGATCGTGCGGCAGATGGCGAGATCGGGTTGATCGAATCCCACCATGCTGGACAGCACAGCCGCATCGATGCCGGCCAGGTCCATCATCCGCACATGCGCATCGATGTCGCCCAGCAGCGGATTCAGCAGATGCATGGGGTTGCCGCGTTCGTCGATCCCGACGGAGACCTCGTTCTTCTTGCCCTTCAGCAGCGTTGGTGGCGTGTAGTGGTGCTGGAAATCAATGATCATCGGGCTCCTCATTTTGGCCGGCGGGTTGGATTTCCCTGCTAATGACATGGGTTGCGTGGAAATCCAATTCCCGCAGCCGCTCGGACCGGCGGGTAGGCTTTTTCCTGGCACGGCGGGATTTTATCAAGCTCGCAAGCCTCAGCGGAAAGGCGCAGTGGATCGCAATGGCCGACTCGCCGCCTGGTGAGATCATTTTATTACGGTCTCTGGCGACGGCAACCAGCCAACCCAAGCGCCAATATGGAAGTGGATGCATTCCCCGTTTTGACAATGACGAATTATCGCGTCGGCCAGAGCTTCATCGCCTCAACCACGCCGACGGGCCCGTGGCGCGCGCCGCGCACCAATGCGATAGCCTGGGTGAGCCAATCCTTCATGCACGAATTGTCTTCGGCTGCCGGACGCGATCATCTTGAATTCCTGCTCGAAGTAAGGGGAGAGCCGCGCTGGCTGGATCCAAAGGATGAGACAGCGCTGAATACAGGACGTGCCGCCGCGGTCATCAAACTGGCGGCGGAGAAGTCTGGATGGGGCAAGCCGATGCCGAAGGGCAGGGCGCTTGGTCTGGCGTTCTTCTTCAGCCATTCGGGGCATTTCGCAGAAGTGGCGGATGTCAGCGTGGAGGGCAACCGCCGTGTTACCGTTCACAAAGTGACGTTGGCCGGCGATATCGGGCCGGTGATCAACATGAACGGCGCCGAGACGCAGGCGCAGGGTGCCGTGATTGACGGATTGTCCACCATGCGCAGCCTCGAGATTGCTATGGAGCAGGGGCGTGTCCAACAGGCGAATTTCCCTGACTATCCGATCTTGCGCATGGCAAAAGCGCCCGTTGTCGAGCCAAATTTCATTCAGTCGGATTTCCCGCCAACCGGATTGGGCAAAACCGCGCTTCCACGATTGGCCCCGGCCGTTTGCAACGCGATCTTTACGGCCACCGGGCACAGAATCCGGCAGCTTCAGCTGATGCGCGAAAACTTTACGGTTTGAAGTTTTCGAGTCTCTCTGCGGCCCGGTGCAGATTTCACGGAAAAATGCGCGGGGACCATTGTTGCCGTCGGGGATAACGGAGTAATCGATGCCCCCATGGCAACAAAGGAGATTCCAGTACCGTGTACCGATTGGCAACCTATCAGGGAAAGACCGGACCGCGCGCCGGCATTGTAGCTGGCGGATCCCTATTCGATGCGGCAGAAACCAGCGGGGAACCGGCTTACCGGACAGTGTTGGATATTCTTGCAGATTGGCCGCGCAGCAATGACCGGATTGCGACCAGGGTGGCCGGTATCTTGTCAGGCGGGTGGCCAGTTGAAGAGGCCGATTTTCGTGCACCGGTATTGTGGCCCAGCGCGATTTATTGCGCGGGAGCGAATTACCGCGACCACGCGATGGAGATGGCGCGTAGTCTCAACCGCCCACACGATCCCAATGCCAAACGAGGGCAGCCCTGGCATTTTCTGAAGTCGACGCGCTGTGTCACCGATCCCGGAGCAACCGTCACGGCGGCGCATTACTCCGCGAAGCTGGATTGGGAAGTTGAACTCGCGGCTGTAATCGGAAAACCGGTGAAGAATGTTTCGCCGGAGAATGCGCTGGATTACGTGGCGGGCTACACCGCGGCCAACGATCTCTCCGCCCGCGATCTCGGACGCCGTCCCGATATCGATCCAAGGTCGCCATTCGGTCACGACTGGACAGGGCAAAAATGTTTTGACGGTTCCTGCCCTCTGGGGCCGTGGATTGTGCCCGCGAGCGAGATTGCGGATCCACAAAATCTCGGGCTGCGGCTCTGGGTGAACGATGTCCTGAAACAGGACTCAAACACCCGGGAAATGATTTTCTCGGTTGCGGAGCAGATCGCGCATCTCTCGCGCGGAATGACGCTATATCCCGGCGATGTCATCCTGACCGGTACGCCCGCGGGGGTCGGCGTGGCGCGTGGCGAATTTCTCAAAGCGGGCGATTCCGTTCGAATAGAAATCGAGCACATCGGGACACTTGCGAACATGATCGCCTGACCGGAGAATGGCCCGGGGAATCTAAAAGGCGACTTCCGCGGCGCCTTTCAATGACAGCATATCGCGCGCTTCATCCGGCGTTGCGATCTCGAGCCCCAGGCGTTCGACGATTCCGCGCACAATGCGGACCTGTTCGGCGCTGGATTTCGCGAGTCGCTTCGGGCCTGCCCACAGGGAATCTTCCAGCCCGACCCGGACGTTCGCGCCCATCGCCGCCGCTGTCGCGGCAATCGGCATTTGCGCCGCACCGGCGCCGAGTACTGACCATCGGTAATCGCTTCCGAAAAGGCGATCTGCTGTGCGCTTCATGTGCGCGACGTCTTCCGGATGTGTGCCGATTCCCCCAAGGATTCCGAAGACCGACTGTACGAAGAGGGGCGGCTGCACGAGTTCGCGTTCGAGAAAATGCTTCAGATTGTAAAGATGGCCAATGTCGTAGCACTCGAATTCGAACCGCGTGCCGTTCGCATGGCAGGTTTGCAGGATGAATTCGATATCCTTGAAGGAATTGCGAAAGACGAGGTCGCGCGAATTTTCCAGATGTTCGCGTTCCCAATCGAATTTGAACGCCTGGTAACGGGCAAGAAGATGAAACAGCCCGAAATTCATCGAGCCCATGTTCAGCGATGCGACCTCGGGTTTGAACAAAGCCGCAGGGGTCACGCGCTCCGCGACGCTCATGAACGGACTGGCACCGGTCGTGAGATTTATGACGGCGTTCGTGTTCTGTTTGATCCGCGGCAGGAAACGGGCGAAGGCTTCCGCGGTGTGCACCGGTTTCCCGGTTTCAGGATCGCGGGCGTGCAGATGAAGGATTGCTGCGCCGGCATCCGCGGCTGCCAGCGCATCATCGACGATCTGATCAGGCGTAATCGGCAGCCAGCGAGACATGGAGGGCGTATGAATCGCGCCCGTAACCGCGCAGGTAATGATGACCTTTCGATGCGCCGCCACCATTCTAATCCGCGCGGCCGGCAGTACCGCCCATGGCTTCATTTGCCGCTTTAACGACGTCCGGCGGCATTGCGAAAGCGCGCGAAATTATCTGCGTGACTTTTTCACCGCCGACTTCCTTGACCTCGATGCGCTGCTTCTTTGCATCGGCAAGGAATGCGGGGTCGGACATGGCTGCATGAAACGCCGCTTTCAACGCCGCTACGCGTTCGGCAGGCACGCCCGGTGGAGTTAAAATCGGACGGTCCATCGCCATGGGCGCGAGAATGAGCTGCAAAATTTGCTTTGTGCGCTCGTCCTTCGCGAATTCGATCAGCGCGGGAGAATCCGGAAACTGCGGATCACGTTCCAGAGCGATCTGGACCGGAACGGAGACCTTTTTCTGGGCGAACCAGTCGGGACGAGTTGAATTGATGGACGACACCAGCGACCCGCAGCGGCCATCGACCTCTCCTCGCTCCATCGCGAGATAGACTTCGTTGCCTCCTCTGTAACCGGAGATGACCCTGATTTTCGTGCCGAACAGCTTGTTCAGCATCGCCGGGAGCGTCTCCATCTGAGATCCGGCGCCGGAACCACCCACGACATATCGCTTGTCGAAAAGGTCATTCCACGTTCTGACCTTCGATGCGTGCCACGCTACGCAAATGCCGGTTGTGGCGTCGATCGAGCCGATCCAGTCCATTTTGCGCGGATCGAACTTGGCGGCGCCGATTCCATAAAGAGGCGCAAACGGAACACTTGAATGGACCAACGCAATCACGCTGCCGTCTTTCGGGGCCGCCGAATAAAGATAATTCATTGCCCGCAGCCCACCTGCACCGGGCATGTATTGCACGACAATTTTCGGTTTGCCTGGAATATGCGCAGAGAGGTATGGCGCAAACGCATTCGCGTAGCTTCCGTACCCGCCGCCAGCGTCGGCCGACAGGATCATTGTGATCTGGCGGTCCTTGTAGAAGTCGCTGACCGGATCGGCGAAGGCCGCGGGATTGACGATGAGCGCAACTGCGGTGATGGCGAACGCCGCTGCGCGGATGATCGGCCTCATCGACATCTCCATCAGTCAATGAATGTCGATCAGAACGCCATCGCTGTCTGCCAACAGATGTTCTCCCAAAGGGCATGAGCGCTTGAACAGCTCTGCCAAAGCCGCCCCTTCGGCACCGGTACCAACCGGTTCCGGCGCCAGCCGCGGATTATCGGCAGCGATGCGAGCGATGTCTTCTTTGCAACTTTGCAGGTTCTCAACCTTGAATCCGATATGATCCATTCCGCAGCCGATGATCCCGGTTCCCGCGTAATCGGTGATATCCCAGGGCATGATCACCAAAGTCACATGGCCATCGGTCAGATAGTAATTCGGATCGCCTTCTTTCCGATTGATGGGCGTGAGCTCGAAAACCCGGGTGTAGAATTCCGCTATGGCGGTCGGATGGATAGTCCGCATTGCGAAATGATCGATATGGCGAGGATTTACCTGCCCGTCATTTTCGACATAGACGTCGCGCCGATTGGTCATGTCCTTTTGCGAAATATCGAAGACATTTCCGTCCGGATCATGCGTGGTGATCCCGGCGAATGGCCGGTTTGACGGCCGTTTGAGCCATTTCACGGCCGGATAGTAGCGACGCATGCGGTCAAAGGCGGCCTCGCAGTCCTCCACTTCGATACCGAAGTGATCGAAGCCGGCAGACCGGCCGGCGCGCCGTGGGTTGATATTCAAGCCGATATATCCGTCGCGCACCGTGACCGCCCGCGCCGGGCGGGTTTTCGAGGATGTCGTCATGCCGAACATCGCTTCGTAGAACTTGCAGAGCTGGGCATAATTTTCGCTGACGATGGCAATGTGGTTGAGCTTCGCGAACATTTGTGCCTCCAGCGACCGGTTCGGCGCAGGCTACCGCAATCCGGCGCGGGCCGCCACAATGGTTGTCCGTCAGGCGTTGGGTAACTCCTTGGCACAACGAAGGACTTGCCTTAATCAGGTCCCCAACGAAAAAACCTGGGGGAGGGAGCGGTGGCCAATAGCGGTGAGCCGGAAAGAAATGGCGGCGGGAAAATCCTGTTGCTGCTTCTGATTCCGATGCTTGTTCTTTATGTGCCGCTCTACAACAGCATCGAACCAACCCTGTTCGGTTTCCCGTTTTTCTATTGGTTTCAGCTGCTCTGGATTTTCGTCAGCATGGGCGTGACCGCGTTTGTCTATTACGCCACCGAACCGCGGGGCGAGAGTTAGGGGTATGCCGCTGAACTGGACGGCTCTTGCTGTTTTTGTATTTTTCTTTGCCATTGTGAGTTTTGTCGGATTTGCGGCGGCCCATTGGAGGCGCGGCAATCTTGATCACATTCACGAGTGGGGACTTGCGGGCGGAAAATTCGGGACGCTAATCACCTGGTTTCTGCTCGGTGGCGATCTGTATACCGCCTACACCTTTATTGCGGTGCCGGCACTGGCATTTGGCGCCGGTGCGCTCGCTTTTTTTGCCGTACCATACACGATTGTCATCTACCCCTTTGTTTTCGTGGTTTTCCCGCGGCTTTGGTCGGTCGCCCGCGCTCGGGGATATATCACGGCGGCGGACTTCATCCGCGGCCGTTACGGCGACCGCTGGCTGGCGCTCGCGGTGGCGCTCACCGGAATTCTTGCGACGCTCCCATATATCGCGCTGCAAGTGGTCGGGCTTGAAGTCGTGATTGCGGCGATGGGCGTGCAACTCTCGGGCTCGCTGGCATATCTGCCGCTGATCATCGCCTTCGCGATTCTGGCGACATTCGATTATTTCAGCGGTCTGCGCGCACCTGCTGCAATCGCGATCATCAAGGATATCATGATCTACATCACGGTTCTGGTGGCCGTGATTGCAATTCCAGTGCAGGTGGGTGGTTGGGGCAAGATATTTGCTGCGGTGCCGCCGAAGCAATTGTTGCTTGACCACAGTTTCGGCGCCTACACGGGATATTCGACCCTGTTCCTCGGTTCCGCGCTGGCTCTGTTCTTGTACCCGCACTCCGTGACAGGTGTGCTTTCTTCGTCGAGCCGGAACGTGATCCGGCGCAACGCGGCCCTTCTCCCGGCCTATTCATTCGTGCTCGGCCTGATCGCTCTCCTGGGTTATATGGCGCTGGCTGCGGGCGTCGGCAAAATGCCGGTTTATGCCGATGCATTCAAACAGTTCGGGGCCAATTTTGCCGTCCCGGCTCTGTTTCTTCAGGTATTTCCCTCCTGGTTCACCGGCTTTGCATTCGCAGCCATCGGGATCGGCGCTTTGGTGCCGGCAGCGATCATGTCGATTGCCGCGGCCAATCTGTTCACGCGCAATATCTACCGCGAATTCATCAATCCGGATTGCAGCCCGGTAACCGAGGGACGGACGGCGAAATTGATGTCACTTGTCGTCAAGTTTGGCGCGCTGATGTTCATCATATTTCTTCCCAGGCAATACGCGATTTATATGCAATTGCTTGGCGGAATCTGGATTATCCATACGTTTCCAGCAGTCATTTTCGGTCTCTACACGCGCTGGCTGGATTCGCGCGCGCTGTCGATCGGCTGGCTTATCGGTATGGTCACAGGCACATGGATGGCGGCAAGTATCGGCTTTCGCCCGATATACCCGTTGACGATTTTGGGCGTGACAATTCCCGCCTTTATCGCCGTCTATTCTTTCATCTTCAATCTGACGGCTGCGGTGGTCCTGACGCTTGTGTTCAATGCGCTGGCAAAGCAGCGGCGAGACGAAACAAGTCCTGCCGATTACTACGCGCTGGAGGGTGTCGGCCACTCCGGTCATTAAACCGAATTACACCCGGTGTTCGTAAATCCACGCCAATCCTTCATAGCCGAGATTCTTGACATAGGCGTTGCGTAATTCCCTGCGCACGCCTTCTGCGTGGTAGAATTCGCCGTAAAGCCTTGCGGTAAGTTGTACGCGACCGGTGCGCAGGAAGCGCTTCAAGGGATAGGTCGCGAACGCCTGCTCGACGGTATCTGCTTCGTCCAGGCAACTGGCCAGGCAAACGGAATCTTCCAACGCCATGCCTGCGCCCTGCGCCAGATATTGGAGCATCGGGTGCGCGGCGTCGCCAAGTAGCGTAGCCCGTCCCTTACTCCACATCTTCACGGGCTCCCGGTCACAGAGCACCCACATCCGCCATTCGGAAATTTTCCCGAGCATCAGTCGGACGTCATCGCATGTGTGCTGAAACCGCTCATGCAGTTCGGCAGGATCGCCAAAGGAATTCCACCCCTCTTCGTAGCGGTTGCTGTGAAAGACGGCGACGAGGTTGAACAATTCGCCTCCGCGCAACGGGTAATGGACCAGATGACATTTCGGTCCGGACCAGAGGATCATCTCATTGCGCCGCAAATAATCGGGAACCTCCGTCGCCGGCAGAACCGAGCGATAGGTAATGTGTCCGGCAACGCGAGGTTTTCCATCACCAAGAATTCTTGCGCGAATTGTTGACCACAGTCCGTCGGCACCGATCAGCGCCGGCGTTTCGTATTGCCGGCCGTCTTCCGTGCTCAACTGCACGATGCGGCCGTTATCACGAAAGTCTGCGACCTGACGCGATGTCTCAAGCCGGATCAGCGGGGAATTTCTGCAGGTTTCAAGCAGTGCATCGAGAAGGTCTGCGCGATGGATCAGCGCGTATGGCGCCCCAAAGCGGCGTTCGAAATCCTGTAGCGGTACGGAGATCACCTGTTCGGCCGTAACGGCATCCATCATCACGAGAGCTTCAGGCAGGACCGCAAGTCCTTTTGCCTGGGGCTCAACCCCGAGTGTCCGCAGGCAGCGCCAGGAATTGGGGCCGAGCTGAATTCCGGCTCCGACTTCGCGGAATTCCGCTGCCTGTTCCAGGACGAGTGCCGGGTAACCTCGTCCAGCCAGCGCCAAAGCCGCAGCAAGTCCGCCGATGCCGCCACCGACAATAATGGTTGGCCGGTCGCTGTCTCTCAGGATGTCCATGTTTCAGTGGGATGCGCTGCGTTCCTCGCGCCATAAGCCGAGCTTTTCCTGGACCGGGCGGTCCGAAAACGTGAACAGTACAAGGTCTTCCACTGCCGAAAAACTGCGCCATTTCCAGGCCGGACAGACAAAGACATCCCGTGGCGAAAGGGAGAAAGTCTCTTTGTCAATCTTTGCCATTCCGTGCCCTTCGGCGACCGCAAAAATCGCGCCATCCGTGGACCGATAATTCGCAGTGGTGTGATTTCCAGGCACCAGCTGGATGGCCGGTCCAATGGTCGGCATCACCCAGTCGCCGCTGCGCGGGTGTGCATAGCGCATGCGAATTCCATGGCAGGAATCCCATTCCGTCGTGCTCTTCAATCGTTCCAGTGCCGCGCGTGTTTCCGCATAGGGGTAGCGCATCAAAGGCGAATTGAGCGAAGCCGGCGCATCGTCTATCGGCAGCAGGTTGGCGCCGTAAAGTGAGCGGCTGGATTCCTTTTCCCGCGTGACTTCCTGTTCCTTGCGGTTTGAATGCTGCGAAAACCCGGCATCCAGCAATGCCACCAGCGCGATGTCCAATCCGTCCAGCCACACAATCGGTTCTTTCGTCTCGTTCTGATGATCGTGCCATTGCCAGGACGGCGTAAGGATCAGGTCCCCCGGATACATCTCGAAACGTTCGCCTTCCACAGTCGTCGTAGCACCATTGCCCTCAAGGATGAAACGCAGTGCGGCCTGGCTGTGCCGATGCTGCGGTGCGACCTCACCGGGGAGAACCAGCTGGATTCCGGCATAGAGCGAATGCGTGATGGACGAGAGGTTGCGCAGCCCGGGATTTTCCAGCACGAGCACGCGGCGTTCCGCCTGTTCGGCGGAAATCAATCTCCCGGCTTCAAACAGCAGCGGACGCACCTCTTGATAGGGCCAGTGTGCGGGAAGGGCGGGCGTCGCCGGCTCCGTGGTGACAAGGTCTTTCAGAACCTCCCAGAGCGGCGCAATGTTCTTTTGTGAAAGCCGGCTATAATAAGAAGCGAATTCCGGGGACTTTGTCGAAACCGGCCGTCGCATTGACGATGCGTCCTGCATTTCTTCACCTGTTTGGCGGTCCCACTGCTTTGCCCGCCGTTAGAATTTCACATCAGTCGATGGGACGTTATACCCGATATGTGCTGTGAAGCTGCGGCGGAAACAGTTCCTCGACATCCAGCAGCCTTTTGCAGACGCCCTGTTCATAAGCGTAGCGCAAAAAAGCCGTGAGCGTTGTGCGGTTATCATCGATGCCGTAAGGGAAATAATCCTTTCCCAGGATCTGCATGCCTTGTTCTGCATGTTCGTTTCCCCATGGGATCGGAAAAAGCGAAGCAGTGCTTTCCAGCGCGCGCCCAACGCTTCGGCGCCTGGCTTCCTCAAAAGCCTTGAACAGATTGCGGGGTACCCAGGGATGTTGCTGCAGCACGTCCCGCCGCACAGCCACCGCGTGCATGATCGGAAATATCCCGGTTGCCCTGTAATAATTTTCCTCGACCTCCCGGTAATTTCGAAACAGCCGCCGAACTCTTGAATCGCCACTGACGAATGCATCCGGCGGCCGGGCGGCAAGTGCCGCATCGATTTCACCCGACAGCAACATCTCATTCAGTGATTTGTCAGGCCTGCGCGTGAGGTTGACGCCTTTCGGCAAGTCGATGTCGACCTTTTCGATGCGGCCCGACTGATTCACGCCGGCCTGCACCCAATCGAATCGAAGCCAGATCGATTCCGTACTGGTGCTGCAAAAAGCCCCGCGAATAAACGGCTGCTGTTTGCGCCCATTCGGGGATACCAACGCGACGTCCGGAAAGATCGCCAATCGCAGAAATTGGTCCGTCGCTGCGAACATAAAGTGAGGAGTGGCGAAACACTCGCGAAGGAAACACCGGAAGCGCCCAATAGCTTTCGTCACCCTGTGCGGTCAGCGAGACATATTTTGCAAACGAGATCTCCGAGACTTCCCACTCCCGATAAACGATGAAGCGGAAAAAAATCTCCTCGATCGGAAGAGTGAGACAGGTCAGCTCAATCCCGTCGGGCTGAACCCGGCCGAGTGCGAGATCGCGCACGTGGTCGTAATCCGCAAGAGCAGCAGTCAATGCAACTTTCTTCATGGTTTACTCCCCGGATGGCGTCTCAGACATACGGACGCGTCTCCCCGGCCGGCAAAAACTCTCGGCGAATTGTACAGCGTTGAACGCCAGGTGAGGCAGAATTTGAGCAATCAGTGCGCGAAGTCCGGTTTTGCAAGACCCATGTCGCTGCCGCGCTCGTCCTGTGCGCGTTTGGCGGATTGCAGAGCAAACAGCGCAATGCCGCAGAAGAAAAGCGGGATAGCCGTCAGGAGCAGCAGGGTTGGACGAGTCAACCCCATGGTCAGCAGAAATCCTCCAATAATCGGTCCTGCAATCGATCCAATCCGGCCGATTCCCAGGCCCCAACCGGCACCCGTGGCGCGCATATAGGTCGGGTAAATCGTTCCGGCAAGCGCATTCAAACCGATCTGCCCGCCAAGCACGCCGATGCCGGCGACCATCATGTTCGCCAACAGCACGAGATAGGGCATCTGCATGCCGAGAATTCCGACCACAGGAGTGGCTGCAAGAAATGTCAGTGCAATGACGCGAATTCCTACACGGTCCAACAGGAAAGCGATCAGGAAGCTTCCGACGGCCCCGCCGAGCTGAAAAAATCCCATGGCGCTGTTCGCCTGCGCGATGGAAAGTCCATCATCGGACAGAACTGTGGGCATCCAGCCGGTTATGAAATAATGACCGGTGAAACTGGCTATGAAAGAGAGCCAAAGCAAAATGGTCACAAGGGCACGGCCGTCCTCGAACAGGCTTGCCGGTGAATTCTTCCGGCTTTCCTCTCCTGCAATGTAGTGGGTCACATCCGACAAATCCGCGGCGGGCCGCAAGCGCTGAACAATGGCGGCGATCTCGGCTTTTGGCGCTCCCCTGACGATTAGGAACCGAACCGACTCCGGGATCGCAATGGCCAAACCCAGAAACATCGGGATTGCCGCAATGCCACCGATGAAGAAGACAGCGGGCCAGCCGTAATCGGCAATTGTCCATGCGGCGATGAATCCTCCGGCCGCCGCGCCGACGTTATACCCGACAAACATCAATCCGATGGTGGTCGCACGGACACGCCTTGGCATGTATTCCGCCGCCAGCGCTATGCCGCTGGGGATTGCTCCACCCAATCCGATACCTGCGCCGAAGCGCCAGAGGCCAAGCTCCCAGGGCGAAGAGGCAAAACCGGCAGCGAAAGTGCAGGCGCCAAAGATCACGGCACCGGCGACGATAATGTTCTTCCGGCCGATGCGGTCGCCGAAAAAACTCAAGGTGAGCGCGCCGACAAAATAGCCGATGAGATGGGCGGAGAGCACGGCGCCGAAATCGGCGCGGCTGACGTGCCATTCCCGCAAGATCGCAGGCGTGGCGAAGGACAGCGCTTGCATGTCATAGCCCTCGAGGACCATGAGCGTGCAGAGCCAAAGCGCGATCATCAACTGCGGGCGGGCCAGCTTGCCCTCGATCAGGGCGGCGACGTCCAATGTCCGTTCAGCCATGGTTTCCTCCGGCGGGCGGGCGCTCTTTTGCCGCAGATTGACAGAACTGACCTGCAAATCAACCCGGGTCGAGGCGCGCCGAGCTGTCCCCGGATTTGCCGGAGAGCAGTGGCTGCTAACCGGCCGAAGTCATTCCTCTGCCACGATCTGGTTCTTCAGCAGGCCGACGCCCTCAATTTCAATTTCGACCGTGTCTCCGGGTTTCATCCATAGGGGCGGCTTGCGCACCCAGCCGACGCCGCCGGGAGTTCCGGTGACTATTACATCCCCCGGATAAAGCGGAGTGAAGCCCGAGATGTATTCGATCAGCCGCGCGGGCGGAAAGATCATCATGTCGAGCGTTGAGGATTGCACCGTATCGCGGTTGAGACGTGTCTCGATCTTCCTGCCGTCAAGTTCTCCCAATTCGTCAGGAGTGACCAGGAACGGACCAAAGGGGCCGGTGCCGGGAAAATTCTTGCCCGGCGTCCACTGGCTGGAGTGGCGCTGGTAATCGCGCACCGAAACGTCATTGTAGCAGGAATAGCCCGCAATATGCTTGGCAGCTTCGTTTTGGGGTATATAGCGACCCTGCTTGCCGATGACGACCGCAAGTTCTGCTTCGTAGTCCAACTGTTCAGAACCCCTGGGCCTCGTGACCGGAGCAAGGTGGCCCAATTGTGTATCGGCGAAGCGCAGGAATATCGCCGGAAAGGCATCTCCGGTCATGCGCGTCTCGTTGCGGTGCTCGTGATAATTCAGCCCGACGCAGATGATCTTTGATGGGTTCGGGATCAGAGGATCAAACTGCACTGAATTCAGGCGAAAATCGGGCTTGTCTGCGCCGTGCGCCTGCGCTGCCGCGGCGAGCCCGTCCGACGCTATCAGCGACTTCAGATCGGGTTCGCTTCGCTTTGTGGTCAAATCGACAATGCCATCACCAACCACCAAACCGTAGCGGGGGCGGCCTGCGGCGCGAAAAGAAACAAATTTCATCGTGTTCACTCCCGGACGACGAGACTTGACCGCCGCGTATTCGACGCGGGGTACACAGGCTGATTGCGGTTCTGGTAGCACGCGGAATGAGGCGGTCACACAAAAATGTGGGGGCTGACACAGCCGGTTCAAACGATTGAATTTGCGCAGTCCCGGGGCCTATAAGCTGAATGTTGTGTGCAGGGATCAGAGGAGAAAAAGCATGTTGAACGTCCGGGCAGATCAGGTTTGGACCACCCCGCTCAATGACCTGGATGTTGTTCAACAGGGATTTGACCGCAGCAAGACCGTTCGCTTTTACGACACGACGCTTCGCGACGGCGAGCAGACCACCGGCATCGTGTTTTCCGCCGACGATAAAGTCGCCATCGCGCGCAAACTAGCCGACCTGGGAATATCCCGGATTGAATCGGGTTTTCCACGTGTCTCCGACGAAGATACGGAGGCGGTGAAGCGGATACTCGCAGCAAATCTGAACTCCGAGATCTGGGGTTTTGCGCGGTGTCTCAAGGCGGACATCGACGCGCATATCGAGTTGGGCACGCGTTACATTTTGATGGAAATCACGACCAGCGACCTGAAGATGAAAGCCTTCGGGTTTACCCGCGAAAAAGTTGTCGAGCGCATCGTGAGTTCAGTCAAGCATGCCAAGGACAACGGCGTTGAGCGCGTCAATTTCTTCGCAGTCGATAGTACACGGACCGATTTGAGCTTCCTTCGCGACGTCTACGGGTCAGCCCTGCAGGCGGGGGCCGATGAGGTTTCCGTTGTCGACACAATCGGGGTTTGCGCGCCGGAGACCGCAGAGTATCTCGTAAGGCAGGTACGGTCGTGGGTTGGAAAATCGGTGCCGATCCATTGGCACGGCCACAACGATTTTGGGCTGGCCACGGCCGCTGCCGTTGCCGCGGTTCGCGGTGGCGCCGACTGGATTCAGGGCACGATCAACGGAATGGGCGAACGTGCAGGCAATGCCGACCTTTGCGAAGTCGCTCTTGCCCTGCAATTCCTCTACCACGTTCCGGTGGAATTGGATTTGAGCAAGGCACGGGAGACTTCCGAGTTGGTGCAGAAATCCGGAAATTACACGGTGGATTGCTGGAAGCCCGTCGTCGGAAAATATCTGTTCACTCGCGAAAGCGGCGGCGTCGCGGCGCAGTTTCACCAGCCTTCGGCGATTGAACCTTATTCGGCCGATATTGTCCGGGCGGATCGCAGAGTGGTTTTGGGCAAGAAAAGCGGCCTTGTCAGCATCAGGATGAAGCTTGAGGAATTGAACTTGAAGGCGGCGGACGAGAAGCACCCCGACATTCTCGATAGGGTGAAGACGCTCGGGACGACGAAGAAACGCCTGGTCAGCGATCAGGAATTCCGCACCATCGTTGCGGAAGTCGCCTGATACAGGAGAACGCGGCCGGACTGGTTGCAGCCCGGCTCGACCGGCTGCCGATGACGCGAACCCTCTGGGTTCGCGTCATCCTGCTTTCGCTGGGAGGCTTCTTCGAGTTTTATGACTTGATGTTCACGGGCTATGTCGCGCCGGGGCTGGTGAAGAGTGGAATTCTGTCTGCGACGACGCCCGGTCTTTTTGGCACCTCCGGAGTTGCCGGTTTTGTCGCGGCACTGTTTGCCGGGTTATTCGTCGGCACGCTGGTGTTTGGTTTTGTCGCGGACCGGTTTGGCCGTCGCCCTGTTTTTACCGGCTCCCTGCTCTGGTACACCGCCGCAAGTGCCATGATGGCATTTCAGACTGGCGCCTTTGGGTTGGACGTTTGGCGATTCATTTCCGGCATCGGAATTGGCGTTGAACTGGTCACGATCGACACCTATCTCACGGAACTGGTCCCGAGGACACATCGCGGCCGTGTCTTTGCCATAAACCAGGCCGTGCAGTTTTCAGTCATCCCGGTGGTCGCGTTTCTCGCGTGGCAACTCGTTCCATTATCGCCTTTCGGCATCGATGGTTGGCGGTGGGTTGTGTTCATCGGCTGCGTCAGTGCCGTATTCGTCTGGTGGATTCGATTGCGCGTGCCGGAGAGTCCCCGCTGGCTTGCCAGTCACGGCCGCGCGCCGGAGGCTCTTCGGCAGATTGCGACGTTGGAAATTGAAACCGAATTGGGCGATTCACTGCCACCCGTGGGGCCATCGGAAATGGAAAGTCCGAGGGGCGGTTTTTCGGAAATCTGGAACCGAAAATACCTTCCACGGACCTTAATGCTGATCCTGTTCAACGTGTTTCAGGCGGTAGGTTTCTACGGTTTCACCAATTGGACGCCGACGCTGTTGATCGGCGAAGGCATCACCATAACCCAGAGCCTTCAATATACGTTTTTGATCGCAATCGCTTCCCCCTTCGGTCCGATTGCCGGGGCAGTTCTTGCGGACCGCTACGAGCGAAAGTGGTTGCTGGTTTTCGCCGCGCTTGGCGTCGGTCTGTTCGGTGTCGCCTTCGGTCAGAGCCGGTTCGCCGGCGCACTCGTGCTATTCGGGGTTCTTGTCACGCTGGCGAACAATGTCATGTCGTTTCTCTATCACACCTACCAGGCGGAGCTTTTTCCAACGCGGATCCGTGCGAGGGCAGTTGGATTTGTCTATTCCTGGAGCAGACTGTCGACTGTTTTCAGCGGGTTTATAATCGCGTTTCTCTTGGAGCGCTTCGGGGCTGGCGGCGTGTTCGCATTCATCGCCGGATGCATGGTTATCGCCGCGGCTGCGATTGCCGCGTATGGTCCGCGTACGACAAATCGGCCATTGGAGGCGATTTCATGCTGATCGGTCGATTCTCATGCGCCAATAGGACATATTTTGCCGCGACATTGGGTGGTATGGTCTGCGTATTGCCGCTCCTACCGGAAGGAGCACGGTCTTACGTGAACGGCGGCCGTTAGGGCGCCAGTCAAAGGTTACAAATATGGTCGTTGAAAAGCATTTTGCGAAACAGTGCGCTTGTTACTTGATTGCCGGTGCATTTCTCATGCTCTCCGGTTGCAATCAGTCGCAGGTTGCCCAGGCGCCAGCGCAATCGGGTACACCGGTTGCCGAAAAGCGCCAAACGCCTGCGGGCGGCCATCCGCTCGGCACGAATCCCGCAGAGGATGAATATGGCGAATTTCTCGCGAAGCCTGGAGAACTGGCCAACATACCGACCGACGACATCGTCAAATCAATCCGTCTGAACGCCGGAGCGCTGGTTCTCGGAAAGAACGTTTATGTGAAGAACTGCGCTTCCTGTCATGGCGAAGATCTGAAAGGCAGTCAGGCCGCGCATGCACCCGATCTCACGGATGACGACTGGCGTTTTTCAGGTGACGATCTTCCATCCGGGGGAGTGAACAAATTCCCGTCCGACGTAGAATGGACGGTGCGGTACGGCGTCCGTTCCGGCAATCCGAACGCCCGTGGCGTGGAGGCCGACATGCTGGCTTTCGATCCTCAATACCGGAATCAGCACGATCTCGAAGACTACGGCAGGATCAAAACCGTTACGCCAGAAGAAATCGATGATCTGGCGGAATATGTCCTGCAGCTGACCGGTCAGCAGGCCGATTCCACGAAAGCGGCCAAAGGCAAGGATCTGTTTCTCGATAACGCGAAGGGCAATTGCTTCGACTGTCACCAGGAAGATGCGACCGGAAATCCGGCGCTTGGCTCAACCAATCTGACGCGCAAAGATTTGTTTCTCTATGGGTCGGACAAGGCATCGATCGTGGAATCGATCACCAAGGGTCGCCGCGGCGTGATGCCGGAATTCGGGGACAAGCTGAATCCCGAAGAACTCAAGGCGGTCTCGGTTTACGTGTTCGACCAGGCGCTTCCGCAAACCGCGCCGCAGCAGGCAAAATCAAACTAGAATCCGGCGAGAGCATCCGCGGCTGCCGCGCCGCCCGGTTCGTAAAAGCGTTCCTCCATTCGTGTGACAAGGTTCTCGCCGGCGAGGATATCCTCATATTCACGCCGCAAATGCGGATCTTCCATATGGTACGGAATCGCGGCGCCCCCTTTGTCGAGATCGACGGCCCAGATATCTCTTAGTGCTTCCCCTGGCCGGCCTGCTTTCAGTGCGGGGTGATTGTTGGGGCCGTGCCATGCCAATACGCGCAATCCATCTTTTGCCACGCCAAAATGCTGATGGAACCAGTCGCCGCTCATGGGCGCGGCACTGACGATCCCACCATATTCATAATCCTGACGCACCACCTTGTCGGCTCTTCCATCCCCCCATGGCGTGGGTCCGAGAGCATCAGGCCAGGTGTAGGTATAGCCACGTCCCTTAAGGCAGATGAGCACCGCGGTTGAATGATGCTTGTGGGCCTTGGAATAGCGCCCGGTCTCGTATTGCCCGATGAATTGGTAAAAGCGATTGTCGGCCATCATGGGTTCGAGACGCCGATAGCCGGGGGAACGCCGGTTATCCAACGGCAATTCGGAATTTATGATGTCGGGAAGCAGATTGCTCCGGCGCATCGCCAATCCGCGCACCGGGTCCGGCTCGATATCTTCGCATGGCCTGAAGAAATCGTCCGCGCCGGAAAAGCGGGCCCGAAAATGATAGGGCGAATTGAACACGAACCCCGTTTCGTCGAGCAGATTGATGATATTGGGAGCCGACGTGCCGCATAGAAGCAGGGCCGGCGCGCTGGACGCATTCACGATCCGGTGCAGCGCATTCAATGGAATGGTGAAAAGTGAACCCTTCTGCCACTCAAAAAAATGGCGCCTGACGTCGCCATCCTGCCAGACCTCCGTGGATCCACGACCTTCGACGACGAAAACGATCTTCTCGTAAAGATGGCGTTCGGTATTGAGTGCCGCACGCGCGGGGACCTCGACCACGTACATGCCCCACAATCCTTCGGTCCCGTAGAGCTGAATATACGTGCCCCTACCCCCGAGGCGGCGCCAGGGCTGCATCGGCAGATCCTGCACGCGGCGCACACCAATCCCGCGGAAGACCGGAACGCCTTCGTCTTCCATGAATCGGTCGTACGGGAGTTTTGGCCGGCGGAAATCGCCGAAACCGGCGTTCTGACCCGCCTTGGGCTCGTGCCAATGCGTGTCCTTGGCAATGTCATGCATGGTGAGTTGATCCACAACAATTGGCGAGGGCCATAACATCGGTTAAAGCAGGACGCCACTGTTTCGGTCCAGGATTTCTGATGCCACGCAGCTACATCATTGACGATCCGGTGAAGAAGCGTTTTCTGCTCGATCGCGAGGCTCTGGTGTCCCCTGTTGTTCTGCAGGAGGAGATGGCGAAGATTTTTGCCAAATGCTGGATCTATGTTGGGCATTCCTCCGAACTGAAGAAGGCGAACGATTTTCTCACCCGAAAGGTGGCGGGCCGGCCGGTGATCTTCAATCGCGACGCCCGTGGTGAGATTCACTGCTTCCTGAATACCTGCCGTCATCGGGGAGCAATTGTCTGCACCGAGCGTGAGGGTTCGCGACGGAGTTTTCGCTGTGTCTATCATGGCTGGGCCTACCGGAACGACGGTGTGCTTGGGACGATACCCGGCGCCGAGGCTTATAAGGGAGAATTCGATTCCGGGAATTTGGGACTGAAGCGTCCCGCGCGCTTCGAATCCTATCGCGATTTCTGGTTTCTGAATTTCAGTGCGGATGCGCCCGATCTGCCCGATTACCTTGGAGGTGCGAAGGATTACATTGATCTCGTGATTGATCAGTCCCCATCCGGCCGGATGGAAATCGTCTCCGGGACGCAGGAGTATGACGTTGCCGCGAACTGGAAGCTGATGGTCGAAAACAGCGTCGACGATTATCACCTGCCCAGCACGCATGCGACCTGGCTGAACTACATGGCCAATTCCGGCGTGAAGATCGAAAGGCCATCGGAAGGGCGCGTGCTACCGACCAAGGGGCTTGCGGTCGATCTTGGCAATGGTCATTTCACAACCGATAACGTCAATTTCCGCGGTCGGCCTGTCGCGGCATGGATTCCGATTTACGGTGAACATGCCAAACCGGAAATGGAGGATATCCGGCGCGAACTCGTTCAACGGCTGGGTCCGGAGCGCGCCAAACGCGTTGCCGACACCAACCGCAATCTGATTGTATTTCCGAATCTGGTTATCAACGATGGCTCATCCGTCACGGTGCGGACGTTTTTCCCCGACGGTCCGGCGAAAATGCATGTAACCGCCTGGGCGTTGGGACCGGTCGAGGAAAGCCAGGACGCGCGTGCGCGGCGGCTGGATGCGTTCCTGACGTTTTATGGCCCCGGCGGATTCGCCACACCTGATGATGTGGAGGCTCTGGAACTCGTGCAGCAGGGGCTCGCGAACTGGCAGGACGATCGCTGGACGGAAATGTCGCGGGGGATGGGGCGTGAGGGCGAGCAACTTAACAGTGACGAGCACCACCTGCGAATTTTTTGGCGGCGCTGGAATCAGATGATGGACGCCGCCTGATGTCCGAGCCATTTTCCCGTGCGGAAATCGAAGACCTGTTTTTTAAAGAAGCGGCGCTGCTGGACGAGTGGCGTCTGGAGGAGTGGCTCGGACTTCTGACGGAAGACGCAAGCTACTTTGTTCCTCCCAACGACCATCCCGAAGGCGATCATCGCCACACTCTATTCATTCTCGCCGATGACATTGTGCGCATTCGCGAGCGCGTGAAGCGGCTGATGAGCCCCGAATGTCACGCCGAATATCCCCATTCGCGGACCCGCAGACTGATCGGGAATGTACGAATTGTTGCTGCCGATGGCGATTCCGTAACCGCCGCGGCCAATTTCATCTGCCATCGCTATCGGCGCTACGAGCGAATTCGCGAATATACCGGAAGCTACCGCTATGTTTTGAAGCGTGAAGGGGCAGATCTGCGTATCCGGGAACGCCGCGTGTTTATCGATGCCCATGAACTGGGGTCGCTTGGCTCCCTCAGCTTCATCCTGTGATCCCGACCATGAGCACTGTGCAAACCGCTATCGAAGAACTGGTGATCGCCAACCGCATTCTGGCCGCAGAAAAGGTATGTGACGCATTTGGTCATGTGAGCATTCGTCATCCTGAGGAACCCGGAAAATTCCTGCTGTCCCGCGGGAGAGCGCCGGAATTGATCGAATCCGGCGACATCATGCAGTTTACTCTGGACGGGGTGCCGGTTTCAGGGGACGGTAAGCCCTATCTTGAGCGCTTCATTCACGGCGCGATCTACAAATCGCGTCCCGATGTGCAGGCTGTCGTCCATAGCCACAGCTATAGCGTCGTGCCGTTCAGCGTGATCGGTGAAAAACTCCGCCCAATCATGCATGTCTGCGCCACGATTGGCGCGGATATACCGGTCTGGGATCCCCAGGTGAATTTCGGCGATACGGACCTGCTGGTGGCCGATATGCATCAGGGGCGCGATCTTGCGCGCGCACTCGGCGCCCGCACCTCGATCCTCATGCGCGGGCATGGCTCGACGGTAGCGGGCGCATCTTTGCGCGAGGCGGTCTATGCCGCGGTGATGCTGGAAGTAAACGCAAATCTCCAGTTGAAAGCACAGGCGTTTGGCCCGGTAACCTTTCTGACTCCCGGCGAAATCGAAATGATCCGTACACGTCAAAACAAAGGCAGGCCCGGCGAAGGTTTCGACCGGGCCTGGCAATATTGGCTGCGTCACGCGGGCTTCCCTACGGATAGCGAGTAGCGTCGCCTCGCATACGCACCGAGCTGTCGCTGGCGCGCGCTTGCTACCGGGGTTTCCGAAACCGGAACATGATCTGGTCGGATCCCTGATGCGATCTTTCGGTGTGCGTATCCGAAGGATTCTTCAGCAGGTCGCTTTGAGCTTCGAGCACAAAGCCAGCCGCGGTCACCTCCTGCCTGATCACGTCGGGTTCGATCCGGTGCAAAGTGGACGTCACGGTCTTTCCGGTCCCGGGCGCTGCAACGTAGTCCGTGATGACGAACAAGCCGCCGGGTTTCAGCGCGGCGAACACGGCCTTGTCCATAGCCGCCGTATCGGCCTTGAACGGTCCGTTGTTCTGGAAATCGTGATAATTCTCGGAGGTCCAAACGACATCCACCGGCTCCGGAATTCTGATCTGGTCGAAAGGCTGCTCCAAAACCGTAACATTCGCGTATTCCGGATCGCCTGTGACCGAGTCCACCGCATGTTTAAGCCGATCGGGGAATGTCGGCGCATTCATCGCGTAAACTTTGCCGCTGGGCCCTACGATCTTGCTGAGCATCCGCGTTACGTATCCCCCACCGGGCCAGAATTCGACAACCTTGTCTCCCGGTTTCACCTGCGCGAATGCCAACATCTCGGACGGATGCCGCGCAACGTCCTGGTCCGTATTTGCTTTCGGCCTATGGGTGTCCGCCACCGCAGTGGCGACATAGGCGGGAATATTGGCGGCCCCAAGGCTCGCGCCATAAGGCATTGCAAGAATTGCGGCAGCGCCAGCCAGCAGAACGATACGCCTGTTCATTTCCTCTCTCCCTGTTTTGTGCATCTATTCTACCAAGCGCCGCCATTGTCCAGAAGAAGCTTGTGCAATCCCGCAGTATCGGAGTGACAGCAGTCGAAACGGGTTATTCGCCGGTCGGGAACGCCATTGATGGCGGAAGCTGGAACGCGTTCCAGATCACGGTATTGGTGCTCGTTTCATTGGCCTTTGTCATCGAAGGGCTCACAAATCAGTTGATCAGCCTGTCGGTGCCCGCCTTGATGACAGCATGGAGTTTGCCGCGGGAAGCCTTTGCATTTCCGCTTGCCGTCGGACTTGTGGGAGTCGCAGCAGGCAATGCGGCGGGCGGGCTGATTGGGGACCGAATCGGCCGTCGAGGCGGGGTGATTTGGCCCATTGTGTTGATGGGCATGATGGATCTCTTGACCGCGCTGTGTGGAAACGTACCGGTACTCGCTCTGGTGCAATTCGTCGCGGGGCTTGGTCTGGGCGCACTGATTCCAAACTGCGCGACATTGGTGGCTGAGTTCACCCCGCAGCGGCGGCGCGCATTTGCCGTGGCATTCTCACTTCTCTTCGTGCCGCTCGGCATTGTCGTCGCGGGACTTCTGGCGTCGGCCATCCTGCCCGCTTATGGCTGGCGCACGCTGCTGGCGGCAGGTGGCGTCATACCGCTGTTCGCGGCGCTATTCTTCTGGTTCTCATTGCCGGAAAGCCCGCGGTGGCTTGCACGTGACGCGCGTAACGTGGCCGAGATCGTGCGATTGATGCAGTGCATGGGAGTTGCTCTTCCGAATGGCGCGATCCTCACAGAAGAAGCGCCCACCCGGAGCCGCTCAGGCGCTTCGACTCTATTCTCTTCAGCATTCAGACGGGACACGCTTTGCCTATGGGGTATGGGGTTCTTTGCCTACATGACCTCCTACATCATCCTCAATTGGGCCCCCGCAATGCTCGCCGGGCAGGGCCTGGGGCTGGAAATCACCAGCCGCAGTTTAAGCGCCTGGTCCCTCGGAGGCTTTGGTTCGCCGCTGATCGGGCTGGCGGTTCAGCGTTTTGGTTCGCGACGGGCACTCGGCGGGTTTTCTCTCGCAGCCGCAGCCGGAACACTCGTGCTGATGTCGCTGCCCCTGAATGCGGAGCAGATCGTCTGGTTTATGGGGATGCTGCTCATCGAGAATATATTCGTCGTTGGCCTGTTGGGCGCAGTTTATGTGCTCGCGACCCATATTTATCCGCCGTCCTTTCGATCCAGCGGTACTGGTGCTGCCTCGGCGCTTGGACGCATCGGCGCAATGACCAGCGCCTATGCCGGTGTCTACTCACTGCATCTCGGTGGACCGGTGGGCTATTTCGCCTGCATGACCGCAACCAGCCTCTTCACCTTTGGTTTCGCAATGGCGATCCGAAACCACATTCCCCCGTCGGTTACGTCGGGGCCCCGGGTATTGGCCCCCCTTGGGGCGGAATAGACTACAAATCCAGCGTGTTGGGCGCGAAAATCTCTTCCAATGCGACCTTGCGCTCGCAGAGCCCCTGTTCGTGCACATACTGCGTGACGGTCTCAAGAACATGCCGCGCCGCTTTTAGGCCATATGGCATGGGAGTCTGGGTGACGGTCCTGCGGACGTCGCGGGGAACCAGTCCCATTTCGTAATACGGGGCCATCCAGGCCAGCGAATCCTTGCGGACCTGATCCATGGCGGCGACAAATCCGCTGTAGAGGTTGAGCGCAACCCATGGATTGCGTTCGTACACGGAGCGCTTGACGACGACGATGTGATTGATCGGAAATATTCCCGTCTTTTTAAAGTAGCGCGCCGATTCGGCTTCGCGATCTTCGAAAAGGTAGCGGACGCGGGGATCGGCTGCGACGTCGGCCCGGCTGCGGTCAACCAGATTGTTATGGGCGATGTAGTGGACAATGGTGTCGATTTCGCCGTTCAGCAGCATTTCGCCAAGATTGGTATTCAACGGGACCGGGGTGACCGATACACCAGATGGCGGCCTGAACCGGGACGAATGGCCATGGCTCCGGTCATCGTTCCTCTCCATGAACCAACTCATATCGCGAGCGTGCACGCCGAACTCGTGTTGCAGTACGCCGCGAGTCCAGATCGCCGCCGTCTGTTGATATTCCGGCACGCCGGCGCGCTTTCCCTTCAGGTCGGCGGGTTTTTCGATTCGGGAATCCTTTCGCACCAGGATCTCGTTATGAAAGAACTTCCGCATCGTATAGATCGGCAGCCCCACCCAATCGCGGTTCCCCTGTGAAGTCAGGATTGTCAGGGTGGACATCGACATTTCCGAAACATCGAAATCGCCGAAGCGCAGCTGCCGCCAGAACATTTCAGACGGATGAACCGTGGTCGGGATGAGACGCAGGCCCTCGAAGGGTACCCGTCCCTCGATGACCGGGCGTGTTCGCGGATTGTCGCTGATCGCGATGCTGAGTGATAGCACCGAGCGCCCGGAATGCACGGCATCACCCGTCAAATTCAGATTTTCGCTCACCATTTGGCCAACAACTCCATTTCAAAAACCGTACGCCAATCCTGCTCCCGGCGGCACGATATGGTCATAGGGACGCACCCTGCGATAGGTGTCGGCGTCTGCGCCGCGCGGAATCCCGCCCTTCTGCACTGTATCAAGCGCTTCGAGCAGCAGCCGCCGCATCGCGACGACCGCTTTGTCTGAACTGCCGAGGAATTCCTTCGAGCGGTCGCAGACCGGTCCCATTCCCTCCTGCAACGCGAAATCCTGCGTATTGATGCCGACAATTCCCGTATAGTTTCGCGTCTTCTGCATCTGCCGGTCGATCAGATAATCATTGGACGGATTACGCTTGAGCACGAAAGTGCCGGGAACCAGATCGTTGCTGCCGCGGCCCATCGCGGTTTCGCGCGCTTCGATCCATTCGGGCGTGAAGGCTACGTTTTCGTCATAGGCGCACATCCAGTTATAGACGTGGGTGTGCTCGTCATCGATTGCCGCCCACACATGACCGTCAGCGCGTGGCATTTCGTTCCTTCCGCCGAACCAGCCGACATTGTTGGGCCGCATCTGCTGCGCCGGCATGACATACTGGTACACGCGGATATATTTGCCGTCATCGCCAAGGTCGCGCGTGGAAACATAGTAATAACCGTAATCTGTGCGCTCCACGTCGATCTTCGGCGAGCGGTCACGCTGCCGGGGCTCGGACCTGTCGCTGTTGAAATTGTTATGGGCGAAGGAGGAATGCGCAGTGTCCAGACCACCTTCCAGCGCTTGCAGCCAGTTGCAATGCTCGAAAGTTTTGGAGACGTAGCGGTGTTTTGCCGGCGCGCGAGTCCATTCGTAATCCGGCGCGGGCGGCATCCGCTCCTTTGGGCCGAGATAGGCCCACACAATGCCGCCGCGTTCTGCAGTCGGATAGGCGAGCAGGTTGACCTTCGCCTGCAAAGCCGTACCGGCTGGTTCCGAGGGCATATCCGTGCAGGCGCCGTGCCGATCGAACTTCCAGCCGTGATAGACGCACCGTAGGCCGCATTCTTCATTGCGCCCGAAAAACAGCGGCGCGCGCCTGTGCGGACAGTAGGCGTCAACGAGCCCTGCATAGCCTTCGCTGTCGCGAAACGCGATCAGGTCTTCGCAAAGAAGACGAACGCGGACAGGCGCTCCGTCGCGCTCGGGCAGTTCACTGGAAAGGCAGGCGGGCTGCCAATAACGGCGTAGCAGTGTCCCCATCGGGGTCCCGGGTTCTACGCTGGTAAGGCGGCGATTTTCTTCGGGACTGATCATGGATGTTCTCTCTGCCGACTAGCTGGACTAGCCACGCGGACGCCGGATCCTGCAGGGTGACGCGAATTCCAGCGTTAGAATGTCGTGTGCACCTACCACTGGGCGATGAGATCCTTCTCCATCGCAGTATGCCAATCCTGACCTGCCGGGATCACGCGGTCGTAGGCACGAACGGAGCGATAGGTTTTCGGGTCAAGGGCCCTTGGCATTCCGCCCTTTTCGTTCGCCGCGATTGCGTCAAGCAGCAATCGCCGCATTGCAACGATAGCCTTGTCGGAGCTTCCGAGAAACTCCTTCGATCGGTCGCAGATCGGACCCATTCCTTCCTGCAAAGCGAAATCCTGCGTGTTCACGCCGACAATGCCGGTAAAGTTCTGTGTCTTCTGCATATGGCGATCGATCAGGTAATCGTTCGACTGGTTGCGGATCAGACGGAATGTGCCGGGAATATGATCGTCCCTGCCACGTCCCGCCGCTCTTTCACGCAGTTCGACCGCTTCCGGCGTCAGTTCATCCTCCGGGTGCGGCGCGCACATGATGTTATAAATATGGGTGGTATAATCGTCGATCGGCACCCAGATGTGTCCGTCGAGCCGGGCCGGTTTGTTGCGGACGCCCTCATAACCGATGATGCTGGCACGCAGCTGCTGTGACGGCATCACATAGTGGTAGACGCGGACATATTTTCCGCCATCGACATTGCGCTGAGAGACATAGAAGTATCCGTAATCCGTCCGCTCGACTTCGATATTCGGCGCACGATCGTGTTGCCGCAGATTGGCGCGATCCCCAAGCTTGTTGTAATGCGCAAATGAGGAGTGTGACGTGTCGAGGCCGCCTTCGAGCGCCTGCAGGTAATTGCAATTTTCGAATGTCTTGGAGACATAGCGATGCGTTGCCGGTGCGCGCGTCCATTCATAATCCGGCTCGGCAGGAAGCAGTTCGCGTGGCCCCATATAGGCCCAGACGACGTTGCCCTTTTCCACCGTCGGATAGGCCAAAAGCTTTGCTTTGGCTTGCAGGGTGGTGCCGGCGGGTTCGGAGGGCATATCCGTGCAGGCGCCATGCCGATCGAACTTCCAGCCGTGATAGACGCAGCGCAAGCCGCATTCTTCATTTCGGGCCAAAAACAGGGGTGCACGACGATGGGGACAATAGGCGTCCACCAGACCGACCTTGTTTTCCGTATCCCGGAATGCGATCAGGTCCTCGTCGAGAAGGCGCACGCGTATCGGTGCGCCATCCGGTTCCGGCAATTCTTTCGACAAACACGCAGGCCACCAATAGCGCCGGAACAATTTGCCGAGCGGTGTGCCGGGCCCAACCCGTGTTACTCGCTCATTCTCCTCGACCGTCAGCATTTGCCTCTACTCCTGGTTTCCATGGTTCGATGGTGATGTGAATGGCTTTGCCCTGCGCTTCACCGCCGACAAGCTTCAGCGCATGATCGACCTCGCCTAGCGGCAACACATGGGTCGAGATCAGTTCCAGCGGATGGCGGCCGGAATTCATAGCGCGAATTGCCAGTTCGACCGCCTGATAGGAATGGCCGCGTACACCGCGCAACTCGGCCTGATAACGGATCAGCCGATCGAGATCGAGCGGCACAGCGCCTTTCTTCCAGGCCGTGCAAAGCATGCGGCCGCGCTTTCGTAGAAGCGACAATCCGGCATTGACGATTTCGGGGCCGGCGCTGGATACCTCGATCACGACATCGGCCATCAGCCCGCCCGTGATTTCCCGAACGCGCTCGCAGTACATTTTCCCTGTCGATGCAAATCGTGTGTGTTGCGCCAAGGCGCCTGGCAATTTCGAACCGGTGTGCGTCGCACGCCAGTCCGACCACCACAATGTTTTCTGCGCCGGCAGTTTTCGCGGCAACCACACAGCCGCAGCCCTGCTGTCCCGGACCAAGGACCACGAGCGTCTTGCCGGGTCCGATGCCGGCATCGAAAAACGTCCACTGAAAGCCATTGCCCAGAGGCAGGGCCATCGCCGCGATATGTGGTGGAATATGGGCGGGCAGGCGGTGAAATACGGTTCGTGGATGCAGATAGAGAAACTGACTGTATCCGCCGTAAAGACCAGGCGAGACATCCAGTTTTGTCGAGCCGTAGCGGACGCCATTCGGGTTGAAGTGATCGGTCTCGAGGCAGGAGCGATACTCGCCATTGCGGCAATATTCGCAGTGGCCGCAAGGGAGATATTCCTCCAACGCGACATAGTCGCCTTCTTTGACGCCCCAACGCGCCTGTGCAACCGCTCCAAGCTTCTCGACATATCCGACGATCTCATGGCCAAGAATACAGGGGACAAATTTGTCGCTGGTGTATTTGCCCCAGTCGCTGCCGCATATCCCGCTTGCGACAACGCGCAACAGCCCGGCGTCCGGACCGATTTCCGGCAGAGGAAATTCGCGCAACTCAGTATGCCGCGGCGCGGTCATCACAGCCGCCAGTCCTTTGGCTCTGCTCACTGTCGCAGCCTTTCGCGTTCGTCACCGGGTATAAGAGCCATACTATTCACTGACAAGTTCAGGACTCGCGCAACATCGCCACAAAGCGGTTACGCGAATTTGACCTGAATCAAGCCGTCTGAGGCGCTGGCCAGCGCACCCGGGATCGCGCCTTGGGCGTGTCCGGGGCAACTGGCTCATCCTTGCCGGCGCGCGGCTTGTTACGCCGCGTCCTTCCAGGGCGCGACGGAGACATGGATGACGTCGTCGGCGCCCTTCCCGGCTACCGATTTAATCGCCCAATCCACCTCTTTCAGGCCGAATGTATGGGTAAGGGCCTTTTCCAGCGGGAAGCGGTGTGACGCGAGTTGTTTCAGCGCCAGTTCGCAGGCCTTGTAAGAATGGCCACGTGCGCTCTTGAGCGAGGCGTATTTCTGCGTCACCCGATAAATGGGAAAATCGGGAAATGTCGGCATCTCGTTTCCCTGGATCACCAGCACACCCGCCTTGCGCTTTAATGCCTGGACGCCCAGGAGCATTGCTGCGGTCCCGGCGCCAGCGGTGCAATCGATGGAAAAATCGACACCACGCCCGCCAGTGATTTCCTTGATCCGGGCGGCTGGGTCTTCGGTCTGCACATCAATCGTGTAATCCGCGCCAAGCGCCTTTGCGACTTCCAGCCGGCGCTTGTCTTTGCTTGTCCCGGTAATGATGATGCAGTCGGCGCCAGCCTGTTTGCAGGCAACGATCTGTGCCAGCCCCTGCTGACCGGGGCCCTGGATCAGTACGATCGAGCCATAACCGACCCCGGCCTCAAACAAAGCCCATTGGATACCATTGGCGAGCGGTGTTGCGATTCCGGCAAGCTCGGCCGTCACGTTGTCCGGCACTTTGTGCACAATCGCATTCCAGGGTGCGTAAAGATAATGGGCAAAACCGCCCCACAAATGCGGTTCGGTATCCGCCGAAGTGTAACCATAGCGGATAGCGTTCGGGTTGGTGTGCCAGTCGGTGGCTTCACAGTGCCGGTACTCGCCCTGATGACACCATTCGCAGGTCATATCGGGAAGGTAATGCTCGAGGAGAACGCGATCACCCTCCTTGACGCCTTTGCGCTGCAGCCATTTTCGGCCAGCTTTCGCGACCACGCCGACATTTTCATGGCCCATGATCACATTTTCGATTTTCTTGCCGTAATTCTTCACGTCGCTGCCACAGATGCCCGCGATTTCCATCTTGATCAGGCCGGCGTCTTCGGCAATTTCCGGCATATCGAACTCGCGATAGACAGTCTCATAGGGGCCCATCTTCACGGCGGCGGGGACTTTCTCGGCCAAGGCTTTCTCCTTCGGAAATGTTCTATGCGGCGCGTCATAGCCCGCGAAACCATGGCTGTAAACCTCGCGCCCGCAACAGAAGGTGCTGATGGCGGCAGGGGCTTACGAGACCGATTGGAGCGTGGAATTCGTGGTTTTTCCGCTCCATGTGTTAGATTGGAAAAATGACTTCCGAGAACGATTACGAGACGGCGCTTGCCGCCTGGTTCTCCCCGGATTCCCGGGATGAGACGGCCGATCTGATGGCTCCGCCGCGCACATGGCGCGGGGACCCGGAGGTGGTTGCGCGCGTGCGCGAAAGCGTCCGTGAACGTTTCAGATTGCCACAGGATGCGGCGATCATGGTGTCCGAAATCGCCTGCAACCTGCCCGGTTGCCCGCCGCTCGAAACGGTTGTCGCGTTCTGGGAAAACGAGACCCGGTATCATTTCAAACTGTTCAAACCGGTGGCCGAGGTGACCAGCGACAATCTCCCCTTCGCCTGGATGAAGGAGTCGCTGATCGTACCGGAAGGATTTGGGTGCGAATGTTGCTGACTGAGGCAAGGAAATTGCCATGAGATGGCTGTACTGGACGCTTGGGCTCGTTGCAGGATTAGCCGCAGTGGTTCCCGCGATAGCGCAAGGACGCCAACCCGTGAGGGTGGCGGTTCTCCCCTTTGCCGATCCTTATCATGACGTCAATTTCGATGATGCGGTCACGGATGAAATCGCCTTTGCATTGACGAGGGTACCAGGCCTCAGCGTCGTCGGGCGCTCGTCGGTTTTTTTGCTACATCCCCATCAGGATCAGGTCGTATTTGACCCTTCTGCAGCTTCTTTGAGGACTGATTATTCGGTCTCGGGACTGATCTACGAAAAGGACGGGGACCTGAAGGTGTCGATCGAATTGACAAAAGCCGATGGCAGGTCCGGACCGATATGGCGAAAAGATTACGCTCGGCCCGCCGACAGCATTTTTGATGTCGAAGAAGACGTTGCGCTGAATGTAGCTGCCGCCCTAAATCATCCGGTGAAGCTTCTCCGTGGCGAGCACCTGTTGAGGAGCCGACCGAATGACATGCAGGCTTATCGAGAATTTCTACAGGCCAAATCGGTTGCGCGCGGGCGAGGCGCGCAGTCGCTTGCGGACGCCTCGAAATTGCTGGAGGCGGTGTTGGCGAGAGATCCCGATTTCGAACCCGCCGCGGCGATGATCAGTTACGAATATGCGCTGACGCCGCTGTTCGCCCAGGCTCTGCGCGGCGGCAGGCCGGATGAAGAGCGCAAGCTCACGGATCGGCTGATCCCACGCGCTGAAACGTTCGCATTGCGCGCCGTCGCGCTCGACCCGAAGGACGCTACCGGGTGGGTGGGATTGGGTTATGTGCGGCTGGTCGAGCGAAAGATGGTTGCGGCCGAAGATGCGTTCAGGGAGGCCATCCGCCTTGATTCAAATCAGGCGGATGCTCTGCACGGCTACAGTCAATTCCTCGCGGCGATGGGCAGGATCAGGGAATCGCTTGCGATGCGAGCGTATCTGCAGGACGTCGAACCCTCGATCGTCAATTACACGGCCGACACAGCCGAGATTTACTGGCTTGCAGGCGATTCGGACAAGGCAATCGCCATGCTGCAGCCATTCCGTCCCGGTCGCACGCTGGAGCTGGCGCTGATCGAATCGGCGGCCGGGCGATACAGGGATGCGGCGGCAGTATTGCGCGAGATGCCGCCGTCAAACTGGCCTGATGGTATGCTGGAAAAGGCGGCGAACCTGCTGGAGACCGCGCCTGCCACGCAGCCGCCGGAAGCTCTGCCGAAACTCGGCAGTCTTGGCTTCACTTACCTGCATGTCGGCGCGCCTGAACGCGTGCTGGAATATTACGAGGATGAAGTGAAAGGCGGGTATTTCCAGCCGATCTCGGCCACATGGTTCTGGCATCCGTCTTATTCTGCTGTCAGGAAGACCGACCGGTTCAAAAAGGTGGTGGGCGATCTGGGACTGGTTGAGTATTGGCGTGCTCGCGGATGGCCACAGTGGTGCCATCCGGTTGGGTCCAATGATTTTGCCTGCGAATAGGGAGAATTCGATGCTGACGAGACGCGCTTCGCTTGCCGGAATGGCCGGTCTTGCCGCTTCGGTTCCGTTTGCGACCCGTGCGCAACCGGCGCCGCAGCCGCCGATTCCACCCGAAGGCATCGCGAGTCGCCGGATCAAACATATCTCCTACAGCGATCAGGGCGGGCGCGCAGATGGCGTGCAGATCATGATCAATCGCGGATACCTGTATGTCGGGCATATGTTCAGCGACGGCGTGACCGTGATGGACGTCAGCGATCCGCGTAATCTGAAGCCGGTGCATTTTTTCACCACAGGGCCGAATACACGTACGCATCATCTGCAGGTCGCCGAAGACCTTATGCTGCTCGCAAATGGCGCCAATATCGTCCGTATGCAGTCTTATAACTCACTGCGCGGCTATTTCGAGAACACGCTGGCCGACAGCCTCACCAATCGTCAGCCGTTCCGCGCCGGACTTTCCATCCACGACATCAAGAGCAATCCGGCCGAGCCGCGCGAGATCGCGTTCCTGGAAATGCCCGGCATCGGCATAAACAGACTGTGGTGGACGGGAGGGCGGTACGCCTATGTCTCGGCCCATTTTGACGGCTTCACCGATCATATCCTGTGCATCGTGGATCTTCAGAACATCACCAGGCCGGAGATCGTTTCCAAATGGTGGCTGCCCGGCATGAACCGTGCGGCGGGCGAGGCGGATCGAACGCCGAAGGGCAAGCGTTACGCGCTGCACCATATGATTGTTGCCGGAAATCGCGGCTACGCCGCCTGGCGCGATGGTGGATTCACAATTCACGACGTTTCCGATGCGCATAATCCGAAACTGCTCTCGCACATCAACTGGTCGCCGCCATATCCCGGCGGCACGCACACACCTCTGCCGTTGCCCGGGCGCAAGCTCGCAATCGTCGCGGATGAATCCAATGCCGATTATTGCGCGAAGGGCCTGTTCTATACGTGGGTAATAGACGTTCGCGCCGATGAGAATCCGGTGCCGATCGCGACCCTCCCGACGCCAACGGATCGCAGCGATTATTGCCGGCTGGGCAATTTCGGTCCCCACAATCTGCACGAGAATCGGCCTGGGTCGTTCCAGAGCGAAGAGATGATTTTCGCCACCTATCACGATGCGGGCGTGCGCGTGTTCGATATTCGCGATCAGTTTGCGCCGAAGGAAATCGCAGCCTGGATTCCGCCGCCCCCGGTCAAGATGTTCGATCCCCGGCCCAATGTCGCGAAATGCGCCATGACCTGCGACTGCTATGTCACGCGCGAGGGGCTGATGTATGTCAGCGACTGGAATGCCGGAATGCATGTCCTGCAATTCGAAGCTTGACCCCGGAATGCAACGCCCGGGGCTGGTCATCCGGATTCCGCCTCCGATCTGGCTAATCATTTCGGCGCTTGCAGCTTACGGCATTCATCGCAGTTTCCGGATGCCCTTCGTGTTTCGATCGATTCCGGTCGCGATCCTGCTGGCGATTGCCGGATTTTTGATCGCCATGTGGGCCGGTGCAACATTTTCTCGGGCCGGCACCGAACTCAATCCTGCTTCCGAAAAGAACGCGAAACTGGTGACCAATGGTCCGTTTCGCTACACGCGAAACCCAATGTACTCTGGCGTGATTCTGGTCAGCCTTGCGATTGCCACTGTTTTTGGAACGCTGCCGTTCTTCATCGCAACGCCGCTGCTGTTTTTCCTGATCGACGTCTCATTCATTCCGTTCGAGGAAGCAAAAATGGAACGGCAATACGGCGCAGAATTCCGCGACTACAAATCGCGCGTCCGCCGTTGGGCTGTTTTCTGAACAGACTGGATCATCAAAATTCAGGGCTTCAACGTCGCGACATACGCGGCGATGGCGATGATGTCGTCAGGGGTTAATTTCTCGACGACCATCTTCATTGGGTCCGCAGTACCGGCGCGCTTACCGTTCTGGATATCGTAGAGCTGACGAACAATGTAAGTCGGCGAACGTCCGGCGATCCACGGCACCGCGTCGCCGTCGCCTTTCAGATCGTCGCCGTGACATTCTTTGCAAGCGATGGTTTTGTCTCCCATTTCGGACGTAACAAGTTCCTTGCCATTCGCGAGACTGCCCGGCGGCACATAAGCCGTGTAGGTGACATTCGAATCGCGATGTTCGGCGCGCGTGGAATCATCCGGAACTTCAATGATGCGGTGGCCGACCGCCTCCGTACCGCCCTCCGGCGTTTTCATGAGCATGCCGCCGTTCACCATGGCCCTTGGCGCCATTGCCGATTCGACGACTTTCACGAACGAAACCGGCGGAAGTTTGCTGAAATAGGCTGCTGCCTGCTCCAACTCGGCATCGGTGACCGCTTTCGCGAGTTGCAGCATGAGGTTCTGCGGTACCCGCCGCGGCTCCGACCCGGCACGTTCCCCGTTCCGAAAATTCATCACCTGCTGTTTGATGTAGCCCGGAGACTCGCCGGCTACCGCCGCATTTTCAGGACGCCCCGCGCCATTCGGGAGATGGCAGTAGGCGCAGGCTCGCACCACTGGCGGACGACCTTTACCGACGATCGGCGGCATTGGCGGGTGTTCGTTGGGATGCCAGTCGGGAGCACCGTCGCGCCCCGCGATCTGCGCGGCTGTCAGTGCAACGGTGCTGCCGGGGACATGCAGGGGCGTCGCGTCGTCCGAGGAAATTTGCCCTGCACCCGAAGGATTCAGGGGATAGGCCCAGGACGGTGGTTCGGCAGCGAACGTCGGGCAAGCCCCAACGAGAGGGAGAACGAGTGCAATTCCGCCGCCCAAAATTCGCTTTGCGAATTTCGACCTCCTCGCCCCGGATGGACTGCTCTGGTCAAAACTCATGCGTTCGACCGTCCGGGTTAACGGTGCCGGTGATCGGCCATGCGTGTGTCCCTGGCCGCCACCTCAGGGGGCGCCGCTGATATTGCGGAATCTCTGGACCCGCTGTCCCTGAACCTCGGCGCTGTAAATGTTGCCTTTGCTGTCGATTGCGATGTTGTGCAGGTTCTCAAATTCACCCGGACCACGGCCCACGCGGCCGAAACTGCCCACCACCTGACCGTCGCTCGCGCGTAAAATGTGGATTTCGCCGTTTGGATCGTCCGAGGTGAACCACCAGGTTTGTCTCTTGTCCGGCCAGAAGACGGTCGATCCTGTGACACCCGGCGCAGTCGAATCCCGTAACACCGGGAATTCGCGCAGAAATTTTCCGTCCTTCTGGAAGATCTGGATGCGGTTGTTGGCGCGATCGCTGACCACTACGCGACCGTCATTGGTGATCCGGATTCCATGCACGGGATTAGCAAATTGCTGCGGTAATACGTTCGGATCATAGGTGATCTTCTCGTCGGTCGGCGGTTTGCCATAGGCGCCCCACATCCGCTTGAACGCGCCGGTGTCGGCATCGAATACAATCACGCGGTGATTGAAATAGCCGTCGGCGACGTAAAGTTCGTTGGTTGCCGGATCGACCACCATATCAGCAGCACGGCCAACTCTTGTCGTTTCCTTGCTGTCGGTCTGTTTCGCCGATTTTCCAATCTGCATGAGGAATTTGCCGTCATGGGTGAATTTCAGCACCATGCCGTCATTCTCGCCATTGCCGGCAAGCCAGACATTGCCCTTATAATCGACGAACATGCCGTGTTCGTTGGCAGGCCAGTCATAGCCCTTTGCTGTTTCCGGACCGCCCCATGCCTGAACGACATTGCCTTCCTGATCGAACTGGACGACTGAGGGCGCCGTGAAGCAGCATTTGGACCTGTCCCCGCGTTGCGCACGCTTGTCGCGGTCATTGACTGTGCGTGGCCGCTGACTGATCCAGATGGTGTCATCCTTCGGATCGACAAAAATCCCGCCGATCTGACCGAATATCCAGTTATGCGGCAGCGGCTTTGGCCAGGTGGTGTCGGTCTGGAACTGCGGCACCTTTTCCGCAGCAGCAACGGACGGTGCCATCGCAAACGCCAACAGACCTGCGAACACAGCAATGCAATGAAACCGTGCCATCAGTTCCTCCCTCCATCCAGAATGATTTGTGTGCCCACAGCCACGCCGGAAACCGCGGAAGTTTCCGGCGTCGGGCGGTGTCGTCAGATTATGGGTGCGTAAACAGGCCGACCAGACCAGCCGCGCCCTTGGCGTGCCCCTGGAGCTTCTGATCAAGCTCCTGCAGAGTCAGACCCGGAGGGAGCTCTTTCGGGTCGAGATCGGTTGCGATGATCTTGAACGTGTAGTGATGCGGCGCGCCTGGTGGAGTGCAAGGGCCGGAGAAATAGCCGACGCCTTGTGTGCTCTTGCCGCCGACATATTTTTCCGAAGGTTTGCTCAGTTCACCTTCAGCGAATGAGGTGACATTTGCCGGAATGCCATAAGCGACAAAGTGGAACACGCCAAGTCCGCCACGTCCTTCCGGATCCACCATCGTCAGAGCGAAGCTCCTGGTTCCGGCGGGCGCGCCGCTCCACGACAATTCCGGCGCAACATTTTGGCCGACGCAGTTGGGATTGGGCTGGGCGCCCGGCTGGTTCATGTTCGCAATCTTTGTCGGCATCATGGTGCCATCCCTGAAAGTTGACGAAGTCAGGGCAAAGGGAGCCGCAGCGCCAAAAGCGGCGCCGGCGATCGCCCAAGACGCAACCAGCACGCTGCCGGCGGCAAGCAAGACTGTCGAACGCTGAGCAAACATGGATTTCCTCCGGGTTGAAACCGCTTCCAATCGGGGGCGGAAATTAAAGCATGGACGGGCAGGCCGCAATCGGTGGCGATGCATCTTTAAGCACAGTTCTGACGTTTAGACCGGTCCCTGTGACTGGTGGGAGGAACTGCGATGGGTGGGAAAGTGCGGATTCCGGGCTGCGACGGCAGGCCCGTAAATGTCGTCGTGACCGGCGGTTCGGCCGGTTTGGGCCGTGCGACCGCGGTCGAATTCGCGAAGCATGGTTGCAATGTCGCAGTTATCGCCCGGGAGCCTGGGCGCCTGTCGGAAACACAAAGGGATATCGAGGCCTCGGGTGGGCGGTGTTTGACATTTCCGGTTGATGTGTCCGACGCAAGTGCGGTCGAATCCGCGGCAGACAGTGTCGCCAGCGAATGGAACTCCATCGATGTCTGGGTAAATTGCGCGATGGCAACCATATTCGCGCCGTTTAGGGACATCACGCCGAAGGAATTCAGCCGCGTGACCGAAGTCACTTTTCTTGGTTTCGTCTATGGCACGATGGCGGCCCTCAAACACATGCGTCCGCGCAATAGCGGGACTATTGTGCAGACGGGCTCCGCATTATCCTATCGCGCAATCCCGCTGCAATCGGCCTACTGCGCATGCAAATTCGCGATTTGCGGATTTACCGATTCCCTGCGCAGCGAGTTGCTGCACGACAACAGCCGTATCCGCCTGACGATGGTGCAAATGCCGGCCTTCAACACACCCCAGTTCGATTGGGCGCGAAACAGGATGTCACGCAAGCCGATGCCGCTCCCACCGATTTTTCAGCCTGAATTCGGCGCCCGGGCGATTGTCCGCGCCGCACAGCGCGCGCCGCGCGAGCTCTGGGTCGGAGAGACCGCGATGCAGGCCATTCTGGGCAACTTTGTTGCCCCAGGCTGGATCGATCGCTTTCTCGCACGCAAAGGTTACGACGGGCAGTTGTCACCGGAACGTAGCGATCCGGAATCTCCCGACAATCTGTTCAGGCCGGTGCAGGGCACTTTCGGCGCGCATGGGCGCTTTGACCGTCAGAGCAAGGAGAGCGGGCCGCTCGCGGCCAGTTCGGGTGCGGTTCGCAAGCTTGTCGGCGCGGCCGCCCTTGCCGGTATTGCAAGCCTGATCGCCACCACGGCGTTCGGCAGGCGGAGATGACGGGTCGGCGACGTTCGATATGGGGTATGCTGATGAAGCGATTCGCTCAGATGACCATTGCTCCGCTTTCCATCGACAATCCAAAGAACCATCTCCTCCGGGCTTGCGATCGTCGGCCTCTGCGTTACCACCGTGACGCATGCGGAAAGTGGATTAAGTTCCGCCCTCGTCAACGCCACGGCCCTGATCGATCTCCGGCTGCGGTTCGAAGATGTTGCGCTTGAGACAAAGGAGCGCAGAGCCTACGCAACGACTCTTCGCTCCCGGCTTGGTTTTGAAACCGGCCAATTCCTCGGGTTTTCGGCGCTGGCCGAAGGCGATTTCGTCATCCACGCGGATGCGGGCCACTTCAATGATGTGGTGAATGGCCGTACGCAATATCCGGTAATTTTCGATCCGGGCATGGCAGCCCTCAACCGGTTGCAATTGAATTACCGCACGGCGGTCACGCCCGATGCGCGCGCCAACGGCAGAAACGACCTGACGATCGTAGTGGGGCGGCGGCGCATAATCCTCGGCGATGCGCGTTTTATCGGAAACGCGCCGTGGCGACAGCACGAGCAAACTTTTGATGCCGTTTCAGTTTCGGACAGCTCCCTGCCTGACACTGTACTGAATTACGTCTATCTGGAGCGGGTGAACCGGGTGTTCGGACCGGACACCCCGCTCGGCCGCTTCGACAGCAACAGCCATCTGTTCAACGCGGTGTATGCCGGCTTCGGGCCTGTCCTGAAAATCGAGGCTTATGAGTATCTGTTGAATCTGCATCAGGCGCCGGCGTTGTCCACCGCGACTTACGGTGTTCGTGCCGAAAGCGTGCTTGCGATAGACGGAGATCTCGGGGCGCACTTTACCGGAGCTTACGCGCGTCAGAGCAGGTACGGCGCAAATCCCGTCCGCTTTGATCTTGCCTACTACCTTGCCGAGGCGGGCCTGCTCTATGGCGGCCTGTCCGCCACGGCGGGATATGAAGTGCTTCAGGGAAATGGGGTCACCGGGTTTTCGACGCCACTGGCATCGCTGCATGGCTTCCAGGGCTGGGCAGAACAGTTCCTGAGTGATCCGCCCAATGGAATCCGGGACACGTATGCGAGGATTCGATACGCTATAGACGCACCGGAAATTTCGGGAAATGTTTGCGACCCTCATTGCTCATGATTTTGAGGCGGAGCACGTGCACGCGCGATACGGGAGCGAATTGGACGGGTCTCTGGAAGCATTCTTTTCCGGCGGCACGATGCTCGGAGCCGCGCTTGCCGACTTCAGCGGCAGAGGCGGTTTTGCCAACAAAACCGTCTTTTGGTTGTACGCGGGATACAAATATTGAGGTTGCCCGCGGCACGACACGTATCGAACCGGTTGAATTCGAACGGAAATCGCCCGACCAGTCGCCCGGAATGTTCCGCGTTCTAATGCAGGGGCTCCAGTCCGGCGGCGCGAACGATTTTTGCCCCTTCCGGACTGATAATCGCCTGCAACAGCGCCCTGGCATCGTCCGGATTTGTGCCATTCGCACCAACCGCGGCGGCAAAGGGGGCGGGGTCCTGAAGATCGGACTGGATCAGTCCGACCAGCTTAACGCCCTTGATTGGCAACACTTCGCTGGCGAAGGCGATCGCGATATCGGCATCGCCGGACGCGACTTTTCCGACGGCTGCTGCTCCGGTCGGCCCGTATACCGATTTGGTTGCAGCGTCGCCGGCGATACCGAGTCGCTCCAACACATGCACAATCCCCGCCGCCGCCTGGCCACCGACCTTGGGGTCGATGAACGCGATGCTGTGCGCCGACGAGAGGGCACGTTTCAGCGCATCCTTCGTCGAAATGTCGGGTGCGGGCGCATCGCTTCGCACCGCGATGCCAAGCACCGCGCGCGCCAATTCGACACGTGTTCCGGGTACGATAAGCTTTTCTCTTTCCAGAGCGGTCAAACCGGCTGAGGTCATTTCGACAAGATCCGGTTTCTCACCCTTGTGGATGCGGTCCGTGACGGTGCCGGTAGTCCCGACAGTGAAATCCAGCGTATCGCCGTGTTTGACCGCGAAATCTTCGGCAATCTGCTGAATGGCATGAGCCATCGCGCCACTGACCATGACTTTCAGGGGTGCCGCTTGCGCCGTCGGCGGCGCCAACGCAATCGTCGCTGCGGCAAGCAATAACATGGTTTTTCTCATCATCGGGTCTCCTCTTAGCCGGGGTCCAACCCGGAATTCTTCAATGCAGCTGCCGCTTCCGGTGCGGTTAGAAACCGGACCAGCGCGCCCGTGCCGTTTGAATCAGCTTCAGCTTTCAAAACCCCCGCCGAAAATACAGTCAGATGCTGGACGTCACGCGGCAGAGGCCCGACATAATCGATGCCTTTCACCGGCAGCAATTCGCTGATCTGCGTGAATCCGATGTCGCCATCGCCACGTGCAAGCCAATCGCCGGGATTTTCACCGGGGGCAAGCCGTCTGGTCTTGCCCGCGATGGCTTTCGCGATGCCGATTCTGCGAAACAGCTGATCGAGATAAATTCCGCTGGGTCCTGCCGAAATGACGATCGACCTTGCATTCAGCAGCGAACGCTTCAGCGTTTCTCCGGAGGCCAGATCGGGTTTCGGGGCACCCAACCTTATTGCGACGCCAACCCCGGACTTCGCCACGTCCACACGGCTGTGCCCGGCCAGCTTTCCTTGCCGGATGAGGTCATCGATTGTCGCCGCGGGTGCGATCACGACATCGTCCGTTTCGCCATCCGCAATCCGCCGCGCGATGTCCGCCGTTCCCGCCCATTCGATGTGGACGGAGTAGGCGGTGTCTTTTTCGAATTTTGGGATCAGCTGAAGATAGGCCTGCTTCACAGCATTGGAGGCGAGCATCCGGATCTCCGCCGCGTATGCCACGGCCGGTGCGATCACCAGTGCGATTGAGATCGTCAGAAACCGGGCCAGCCGGCGCATCATTCGCATTTGCTCTCCTCTACAGAATTTTGCATTTCCGGGCAGCCTGGAACAAGCGGTAATCCGACGCGGAAGCTGAAGCAGCTGCAGGTCACCGGGGGTGACGGCTACAATGCAGGAATAATTCTGCGGCCAGGCGGAAGGTATAAGAACAGGCTATGCCGCTCTCAGCCCTCGAAATCGCCGCGATGTCGCAATTTGGCGCGTGAATCGGTACACAGCGGCACAAACTATCTTGGGGCGACCAGAATGGCCGGATCAAAGCTTAAAACCGTCACCCGAACGCAGGGAAACAATCAGGCGCTTAAAGAGGGCGCCGTAAAGCCGAAGAATTTCGAGCTCGATTTCGTTGAGGTGAATCCTTTGATTGATGCCTTCCGCCGGATGGTGCGCGGTCTCGAATTCGATATCTGCGAGATGGCGATCACTACGTATATCTGCGCACGTGCGCATGGAAAAAAGATGACCGCGATTCCGGTGTTTCTGGTTCGCGCCTTTCACCATGGCGCGATTCTGGTCAACGCCAATGCCGGAATCCATTCGCCGCGCGATCTTGAAGGCAAGCGCGTCGGTGTCAATCGCGGCTATACCGTCACAACCGGTGTCTGGGCTCGCGGCATTCTGCAGGATGAATATGGCGTCGATCTTTCAAAGGTGACCTGGGTGCTTTCTGGTGACGAGCATGTCGCGGAGTACCAGCCTCCCGCCAATGTCGTTCCAATCGAAAAAGAAAAGAAAATGGCGGACATGCTGGCAGCCGGCGAATTGGTGGCCGCGATCGGAGTCGAAACCGACAGCCCCAATGTCAAGCCGCTGATTCCCAATGCACTGGAAGCGGGGATGGCGGCACTCAAGCGAAATGCTCATTACCCGATCAACCATACCGTCGTGATCAGGGATGAACTGTTGCAGCAGCATCCCGACCTGGCAGCGGATATTTTCGCAGCTTTCGCCGAATCAAAGCGGCTTTATCTGGAGAGGTTGAAAGACGGGGAAATCGAAAAACTTACCGAGACCGATCGTGTGCATCAGCGCGTTATGGATATTATCGGTGATCCGCTTCCTTACGGTATCGAGCCAAACCGCCGGGTGATCGGGGAACTGATCGGACACGCCGTTACACAAAAGATTATCGACAAACCTTTTCGTGTCGAGGATCTGTTTGCGGTTGGGACGCGGCACCTCATCGCGTGATGACGGCACAGATTTTGGGAAGCCTTGCGGCAGGTTGTCCGCAGAGCGCTTTCGCCCGCGCTGCTCCGCGCCTAATCCGCAGTAGCGGAAGGTTTCATGCGCTGCGCGACCAGAGGTCGTCCGGTCAATCGTTCCAGAACTCGCAAAGGCGCTTTGCCCGGATCTGCCATCGCGGAAACCGGCAGATAAAAAGTTTGTTCGAAAAGATGCTGCCCGGAAAGAGCCGCGTGTGAAACCATATCCGTGAACACGATCCAGGTCGAACCAGGCGGGAAATGGAAATCCGAATGAGAGACATGTTGCTGATAGTCGCTTGCGCGCTTCATCGAGTCATGAATCGCGAGCATCGCATGGTCATAGGCCGTGCGATAACCCCGCGTTAGTCCAATCTTTTCCATCAACCATGCGCTGCCGGGCACGGGCCTGGGCATTTTCGGATAAAATCGCTTCGCTACGTCGGCAAATGGTTCTCCCAAACGCCAGTGGCGCGGCTCGCCTTTTGCGTTCACGTTGCTGAACACACGCAGTATGCGCCTTTCACCCACCGGCGAGGACGGAAAAGCGTCGATATGCAGCAGCGTGTCGTCCTTCGCTATGCTTGTCCCGCGGCCCTTAATCCCTACGGGCCGGAAACTCGTACGCCCGATTTCCAGTTCGTTCGCGTATTGGGGAAACAAGGCACCGATCAGTCCCCGTGCCGAATTGGCGTAGCGCCGCATCATGGCAGAGAGTTCGTTGTTGTCGTCGGTGCGCGCGTGTTTCAAAATCCCCGATACGGGATCGAAGGCGAGGCTCTTTGCCTTATCTCCCAAAGCCGCCGGATCCAGAAAACGTTGTTCGGCGCCGAACAACGCGAATGCCAGATCAGGACAGTACAGAACCTTTCCGTTTTCCAACGCCTCCGTATAATTCGGACAGCGCTCGGGGGCCGGCGCGGCATTCCACTCCGCAATTTCCAAAATCTCGACGACGGAATTCATCGCGAATCTGCTTTTGCCAAAAACTCGAGGATTCGAACGGGCGCGGTGTCTTCGGTTTGTTCTGCAATCGGAGCATCCCAGTATTGCGATCCTGGCAAGCATTCCTCGAGATATCTTGCGGCAGACGTGGCGTGAGCGGCGTCCCGGCCGGGAACGATCAGCGCGGGGACATCCAGCCGCAGCAGGTCCTCAGGTTCTGCACCGGGGGACGTATCGCGGTCGAAGAGAGTACGGCCCATCGCGGTGACGGTGAGCTTGTATTTCTCGACATCCAGCCGGGCGAAGTTTTCGGCAAATGTGCGATCCTTACGCAGGACCGATGCCCAGGGACCGCCCCGGGGGTCCTCGCCGAAACCCTTTCCTGAGGATTCCACCAACGCAGTAACCTGTTGAAGCCCATTCTGCTGCACGAATGCAAAGTGTTGGGCAAAGCGCTGCTGGCAGGTCAAATGGTATTTGGCGCCCCCCACGGGCCAGTAAAGCACGATACTCGCGACCATTTCGGGATGCAGCACGGCAAACGCAGCCACCGGGCAGCACCCCATGCAGCCGCCCATGAGGTGAGCCCGTTTGATATTCAGATGCGCCAGCAGCCCCTTGCCCTGTGCGACGTAATCGGCCCAGGTGATGCGCTCTACGCGTCCGCCCGATTGTCCACATTCGCGTCGGTCGAAAATAATGCAGGTGTAATGCCTGGGCAGATGATCGAGCAGCCTGATCCGGGCATAAACGCCCTGGGTTGACCATTTTTCCAGACTCGCGTCGAATCCGGCCGGCGCATACATCAGAAGGGGCGGCCCCAACCCGATGATTTCATACCGGGTCGCAATGCCGTCAATAACTGCAAAAGCCATCCCTATTTATAGAATTGAAGTCTGGCTTCGCGGAACCAGACGGTGTTCGCCGGCGCGACAGAAATCGGGCCATTGACGCCGAAAATCGCAATCTGGAATTTGTCTCCAGGTTTGACGGAGTTCGATAGCACGACCCGGTTCGGGGTGTTGAAGCCCTGGATGGTCGCCGGGCTGGGAATACCGACCGCACGCGGCATTTGCCCGTTCACCCAGACTTCCGCGTAATCGTCCACTGCGACGGTCAACACCGCCTTGGCTCCCGTGGTGTCGAAGTCGCCAATCTTCGCCGGTATCGTCAGATTGCTGCGAAACCAGATGAACGACACATGTCCACCGCCTCGGCGCGCGGACAAATCTTTGGCCTCGATCGCCGGCCATCTCGAATCATCAAATCCGGCCTCGCCCGCATGCGGCGCAATATCATAAGCGCTGTTATAGCCGGGCAAATGTTCCGGGATGGGCGGCACGTCGACGATTTTCGCCTCCATTGTCCGCCATTGAGCCCCAAACATTGCCGAGCCCTGGTTGGTCATCAGATCCACCTCCACATTGGGCGGGAGGGACGGAGCCATCACCGGCGCAGGCGCCGGCGTCGGCGCAGGCGCAGGTGTCTGTGCCACCGAACCCGGCGACATCAACAGTGGAAATCCAGCCAGCAAAACAAGCGCTAGATCCTGTAACGAAGCTGCTTTTTCATCGGTATGCCTCCCGCCTATCGACGGGAAACTACTCCGCCGTGCGGCGAAAGACGAGAAGCGGTTTTTAAAGCCGCCGAATCTACAGCTTGCATTGCGAACGGCTGCGGAAATTGGCGCGCTGTTCCTGTTCCGCCGCTTTGCGTTCAGCGTCGCTGACATATTCCTTCGGCTCGCGCGCAGGAGAAACAGGAAATCGCCGTTTCTGGAATCCTCGGCGGATACGCCAGGGTGGTCCGGATCTTTCGCTTCAACCGGCGCGACCACGGCAATCTTCAGACCGGGCATACGGTCTCTCAAACGTTCCACCGTACCGAGGCCACCCTCAACGTGGAAATCTCCGGTGATGTGCAGCACCTTGCGCCCGCGGTTTTTTTGCAGCGAGTTGGCAATCGATTCGGCCATGGTGTCATCACGCAGAACCTGCGCGGCATAGGCCCGCGCATTGGCCGCAGCGGCATCGGGATTGGATGCCGGCGCGCCGTGACTGCCGTTCTCGGCAAGAAAACGCATGAACTTGTCTTTGTAAGGACTGTCCTGCAGGTGGAGCGTCGCGGCCGCCCAGAGCCGCTTCTCCGGGTCCAGGTGCGTGAGGAATTCCGGACCCTTTTCGCCGACGCAGCGGACCAAAGATGCCGGAGCGTTTGCGGCGATCACCGGCAGGCCATGGTCTTTGGCGAATTCGACCAGCGGCCGGTAGCTCTCGGCATAATTGCCCCATGCCCTGCCGCGGCTCACCAGCGCTTCCTCACCGATGCGCCCGGCCAGGTAATCGTCAATTACCGGCTGCACATCGCGTTCGAACTGCTCCATCGAGAGGATAAGCTGCGGAAAACGAGCATGGATTTCCCGGAAAACTTCCATTTCGGCGAGGTGATTGGCCGTGTCATCGTGCCACTCACCGAAGAAGATCACGTCATAATTGCTCAGCTCGTTCGCCGCCTCGGCCACGGTGAGGTATTCCGGAGCTTTCCCCGGTTCGTTACGCATGATGTCGTAGGACGCGAGGTCCGGCAGGGCCGGCGCGGATGCATCTTCGCGCGCAATCGCCACTCCAGCGATGACGGAAGCGATGACCAGAATTGATGCCGAGAGCTTCCACATTGCGGTTCCATTTCCGCCTCTTTTCCTGGAGGCCGATCCGCGAACGGCTGGCGATGCGGATCGCTGGGTTGCGAAGCATTTTAAGGCAGTTTGGCTGGAGCCGCTCCCTTGATCTGGCGTGCCGATCTTACATCGGCGGTGTAGGCCGACAGCGCGTCCAGCGTGATCCTCGCGACATTAGCGTAGTTCTCGGTTTTGGCTTCGAGCGCATTTGCGGCGTAGCCGATCGCCGCATGGGCCATTCTCATTCGGCCGTCGAGCCACGGGCCGCCGCCAAATCCGCCAATCACCGGAATCGGTACCGCCCGGACGACGGCCTCTCCGGCGACGGGACCGGAATTGGTGAAGTCGAGCAGAGACGCTCCAGCCTGCTCCAGCCGTCTGGCTTCCTCGACCATTTTCGTCGCCATTTCGGCCGCCAATTCCGCGCCGGGTTTGTTCATCGCGCTGTATTGTATTCCGTAAGCCAGCGCAGTTTGGGGCGTGATGCCGAACTGCGCAAAAACGGGAATACCGGCTCGCGCAATGGCCCGTACTGCATCCGGAAAATCAGCTGCTCCATCCAGTTTGATCATATCGGCGCCTGCTTCCTTGACCAGGCGAATCGCGGATTTCACTGCGGAGTCGACCCCTTCCTGCAACGGTCCGAACGGAAAATCGCAGGAGACCAGAGCGTGCTTCGTGCCACGTCGCACCGCCTTGCAGACCACGATCATTTCTTCCATTGTGACTTCCAGCGGCGTGGAATGCCCCCATAGATTGATCCCGACCGTATCGCCGACCGAGATGATATCTACGCCGGCGCGGTCAGCGATCTGCGCCATCTGGTAATCCCAGGCGACGATGCCGACGATTTTTTTTCCTTCGCGCTTCATCCGATGAAGCGCAGGAATTGTTACAGGGGAACTATTCGCTTCCATTTGTTGCTTTCGGTCTGGCTCTCCGGTCGCCTAGCGCGGCCAGGTGTTACCGTCAATGGCGCGGGCTTACGTCTGCGTGTCCGGTGCGCTGGCGGGCGCCGTGTAAAGCCGATTTACCGCCTCGGCGATCCGGCTGCGGCTTTCGCCGGGACTCAAGGTGCGGTCGCGCTCGATCATGGCCACCTCATCCGCAAGCTCCGGGTCCTTGATGCAATTCCTGAACCATCGCGAATAGTCGCCCTTTCGCAAATGGTGGTTCCAGGTCTCGTGATCGACTCCGGCGGCGAGTTGCAGGAACGTCGTCGTGTTTTGCGCTCGCAGATTCAGCCGATTGTCCGGCCCACGAAAATGGAAACTCTCCTCCTCCGATAATGCACCTTCGGCATATTTGCGGGTGTGCCGTTTGTGCTCCTGTTTCGGTTTCCGGACCTTGACCGCAATCGGCTCGCGCCTGTCGACGCGCCAGAACAGCACCTCGTCGTCTCCCGGACTACGGATGCCGTTCAGCTCTTTTCGTCCCGTTTTCCTGCAGAACATTGCGACAGTTTCCGGTGCATGCGATCCGATCGCGATCACCGTACCGACCGTTTTCAACACCGGTTCGGATACGGAGTCCGGATGTACGGTGATGAGGATCATTGCGCCAAAATCGTAGGGGAGGGCAGGAATGAAGTCTTCGCGGCCCGAAGGTAGAATGTGATGTGCTTCATCGACGATCAGCCAATGCGGGCGGCCGAGCCGGGCCCGCAGCCGCAACAATTCGCGACAATACATGTGTGAAGAAAACGGGTCGCTGCTGGAGGGGTATCGCCAGCGTATTGATCACGACATTTTCGCGCGCTTCATTGAGTAAAGCGCACGCTTCATCCTCTCTCGGGGGCACCTTGACATCACCGATACATACCGCGCCGTGCAATTCGCGATAATCGCCTTCCGGATCAAAGACGCAGAACTGAAAGCCTTTCTGCACCATCTCTTCCGTGAGAGCGGTGGCGGTTGTGGATTTTCCAGTTCCGGAATGGCCTGCGATCAGGACGGTCTTGCCAAACGCCGGCAGTGCGACTTCTTCGTCATCCTTCTTCCCCAGCACGATGCTATGGCGCTCCTCCGGCATAAAGGCACCGTCATCACTGATGATCAGGTCAATAATCTCCCCAACTCCACGCCCGCGCGGATGCTTCATCACCAGATACGTCCGATCGCGTAATGCCGGCAGGGCATTGGCTACGGATACGTCACAGCCGCAGAATTGCAGAAAAGCGTGATCGTTTTCGGCATCGCCAATGCCCACAACATTGTGTTGCGAGAGGCCCAACTCGCCGAGTGCGGCGGCAAGGCCGGTCGCCTTGTTTACGCCCGACGGAAGAACCATCACGGCGCCTTTGTTGAAAATAATTTCAAGTTCAAGGCCGAGCCGCCGGATTTCCTCCAGTGCTGTTATGTGATGCGGTTCGCGCGTAGCGATAATGCAGCGGCCGGCCGAAAGCGGCGCCACCCCTTTGGACTTCAGTGCCTCAAACAGATCCTGTGATGCTGCACCCGCAAGCAAACGCTCGCTTTGATTGGCGGGGTCGTAAAGCAGAGCGCCGTTTTCCGCGACGACCTGATCGAAAAGATCGAGTCGGGGAAAAGTTTCGCGCAATTCGGGCAGCTCGCGCCCGGTCACCATGATCAGCCGGCGACCGGTTTCACGGAACCGTTCAAGGGCCCCAATCGTCGCGCGGGAAACGATCCCGTCTTCTGCAAGCGTGCCATCATAATCGGTGGCCAGAGCAATGACGTACACGGTGCAGAGGTCCCGAATTCTGGAATACCCCAAGGTAACGTCAAACCGCGCATGGCGGTACAGAAAATCAGTCCAGATCCTTGGCGACCGCCCAGGCTTCGATCTGAATGAGATTGCCACCGCGCAAAGGCATCACGAGGGAGTCCCGGGTAGGACGATGTTCGGGATCCGGATAGTGTTCGTGCCACGGCTTGTTGACGGAAGTTCGATAGGAATCGCTCACCAGATAAACCGTAAGCTTCACCACGTCTCCCAGGTCCATACCGCCCGCCGCAAGCACCCGCTTCAGGTTTTGAAAACAAAGAACAGCCTGCGAATCCGGATCGGGGGGCAGAACGCCGGTATCCGGATCCTTGCCCATGATTCTCGACGTAACGAGGATCGGGCCAACCCTGCATGCTGTCGGGATAGGGGCCCCGTGATGGGAGAGGCCCTTCACCTCAATACTTTTCTGCCTCATTCGTCCTCAGCCTTTCCCCAACGCGCAAAGCCCAAACCGATGCCTGTCAGCGCCGGAGTGCGATAGGCCGGAACATAATCCATCCATCTCACCTGCAGTCCCCCTGCAACGGCTGCCGCGGCGGCGCAAATCCATCCCCTGATTTCCGAGCTTCCGGCCTGTAGCCGTTCTGGTTCCAGCCTGGCCAGATAATCCAGATCATCCACCCGGATTGCCTTCAACACGGAAAGATCCAGCTCTTCATCGACAATAAAATGGGAAAGCCCGCCGGACGCAAAAACTCCCACACGCGCTTCACCGTCAAATGCAGTGATGGCCTGATGCAGTGCGCGGCCAAGCGCAACACAGCGCCTCGGTGCAACGGGATTGGGGGATAATAGGTATTGATGAAGATTGGCACGATTGGGAGCCGGCGCCCTGCGAGGTAGGTGCGATGAATATAGGAAAAGGCATGGCCTTCGTGCTGATCGGGCGGTATCTGCTTTACCGCGCAAACATCGAATTCGGCCGCGGTCAAATGTTCGATCAGATGCAACGCCAGATCCGCGCGCACGGGATAATGGATGTCATTCTCCGGTTCATAGCGCCGGGATTGCGCCAGTGCGTACCAGTCCTGCGGTAATGGGCCCGGCCGGGCGGCGTTTCGAATCGTCGCGCCGTAATAGATCGCGAGCGATGGCATCATCGAATCCTGAAAAAGCTCGTGCTGATCGTCGCCGACCACGATAAGCGCATCGAGCTTTAAAGACCGAGATCTGGCGCTTCAGTTCCGAGACCGCGTTCATGGTGCGGTCATAGGCTGCGCTCATTTTTTCGGGAGTGACAATCTCTGCGGCATCGCGAGGCGCCTGCTCGAGTAATTCGTCGTAGGTTCGCTTTTGCCCGAATTTGTCAATCAGCGGCATGCGCGGATCGGTTTTACGGAAATTCGCGATCCAGTCGTCCCGCGTGGAAGCCAGCATCACACTGTGCGAGGATCCAAACGCGGCGACCAGTTGCGCCATCGCTATGCCCGAAGCGAGACGCGTTCCGGTTTCGCTTCCGGTGTGGCGAGACGGCAGATAAGGGCAGCGTCCGTTGCGGAATTCGAGTGACCAGGCCGCTTCCAGCAACCGGGATGCTTGTTCTGCCCCAATTACGTCGTCAGCCAATCCGTGAAATTTCGCCGACAGGTCGACGTTGGTCATCGGACGCTCCCGGCTGCCGATCGCGTGCTCGATGTATTTTTCAAGCACGCGCCCATCCGTCAGCCGGACTCGCGCACGCACCTCGTCATCGCGCCTGCCGGCATCGGCGGTTGCCACGACCCGGTCGCGCAATGCAATGACGCGCGGGTTGCAGACACAGTCATCGGAATACTGCTTCTCTCCGGCAGCCCCGAAAATCAGTGCGGCAGCCGCGGAGTGAAAAACACTGAACTTTCCTTCAAGGCCTGTCTGCGGAGTGCGCTTTCCTGTCAGTTCCAGTACCAGAGGCGCGACGCTCAACTCGACACTTTCAACTTCATCGCCCGAAAGGCCGTATTCATGTTTGAGCTGAACACACGCGTCTATTGCGGGATGGATGACGATGCCGCAGGCGAATGGCTTGTACGAGTTCAGTGTTACCTCGTAGCTGCCGCCCAGCTTCTCGGTGATCCGCGCGTAATCCTGCTTGGTTGACATCACATTGGCAAAACCGCGCTTCGCCTCGAGAACCTCGTTCGAACTGGTGAAATTTTTCTCCGCAAGCAGGGCCGACATGAGCCCGTTCTGCGCCGCGCGACCGGGATGCAAGCTTTTGCAGTGTGTCCCGAACATCTCGCGTAACCCCGACGATTGTGTTCCGGCAATTCCGAGTGCCCATATCATCTGCTGTTCGGACAATCCGAGAATTCGGCCCGCCGCGGCAGCCGCGCCGAACACACCTGCCGTCCCGGTAATGTGCCAGCCGCGATCATAATGATCGGGATAAACCGCATTTCCGATGCGACACTCGGCTTCCACTCCCAAAATGAATGCGTGCAACAATTCCGGACCACTTAACGGACGGTATTCGGCCAACGCAAACAGGGCCGATGCAACCGGACCCGAAGGATGAATAATCGTGGGCAGATGGGTGTCGTCGAAATCGAAAATGTGACTGGTGATGCCATTCATCAGGGCCGCGGTGAGAATATCGGTTTTCTCGGCGCGCCCCAGAACCGAGGCCTGCGGCGGCCCGGCAAACGGAAGGAGCGCTGCGAGAGCGCGTTCTATCGCTTCATGCCGAGCGGCGCCGACCGCGCAACCAAGCCAGTTCACGATGGAGCGCACTCCCTCGCGCCTGGCAGCCTCCGGAATGTCCTTTGCCTCTGCGTTCACCAGCCAACGCGCGAGCGTGCGTGTGACTTCCATGCAACTCCTCCAGGATCAGATCTCGAAGAATACCGTTTCGTGTTCACCACCGAGCCGGAGGTCGAACCGGTAAGCATTTTTCGTTTCCGGTTCGCGCTGTGCCAGCAGGGTGTGGCGCCGCGCTTCCGGAACCAGATTGAGGACAGGATCTTCCTCGTTTTCCGGTGCGCCAGCAAAATAGACGCGTGTGGCCAGTCGCTTCAGGAATCCGGGGCCGATGATCCCAACTGCGATATGCGGCGCCTGGAGCGAATTGCCCGGTCCAGGCACGCGACCGGGCCGGATCGTGCGAAAGCGAAAGCCGCCTTGTCTGTCCAGTGCGCAACGCCCAAAACCGACGAAATTCTCATCCAGTGGGAGTTCGAGCCTGCAGTCTTCCGGACTCGCATAGCGGCCCATTGCATTGGCTTGCCAAATTTCCAGCAATGCGTCCAGCACGGGAGAACCGGTGTTGTCCCAAACATGCCCGGTCAACTCGATGCGTTCGCCGCGAACACGATCGCGGTGGGAATGATGCCGCGCAATTCCATATTCATGCCCGGGAGCAACCAGATCAGGCCGAGAACCAATATCGGAATCGCCTGCAAGATCGGCAGCGCCTCTCCAGGGCAACCCAAAATGCAGGAATGGTCCCGTGGTCTGCCAGGGCGTCTGAACGGCCATCTCAGTGCACGACCGGCGTGGCGGCGCGACCACGCAGCACGAAATCAAACAGATAGGACAGCGCCCAGAATGGTTCGGTTGTTCCCTTGTCGAAACGTGCAACCAGCAGATGACGCGATTCTTTCGGTACGGCGTTGGCGATCGCGTCCAGGGGAAACAGCGGGTCGCCGGGAAAATACATCTGGGTCACCAGGCGATTGGCGAAAGCGGGCCCGACGAGGGAAAAATGAATGTGTGAGGGCCGCCACGAATTCCAGTCATTGTACCAGGGGTAGGCGCCCGGCTTGATCGTGACGAAGCGATATCGGCCTTCCGTGTCGGTGATCACACGCCCAGCGCCCGTGAAATTGGGATCGCGCGGCGCATCATGCTGATCGTATTCATGCACATAACGACCGCAGGAATTCGCCTGCAGGATCTCGATCATGACGTTCGGCACCGGCCGGCCATTTTCATCCAGCACGCGTCCGGACAGCACGATCCGCTCCCCAATCGGTTCGCCTTTATGCTGCCGGGTCAGATCGGTCACGGCAGGACCCATGAGCTTTTCCCAAACCGCTTCACCCGAGGGCGCTGTTGTCTCGGTCAATGTGTGCGGTATGCGAACCAGAGGTTTTGTCGGAGCACGGACGACCGAAGCACGAAAATCATCGAATTTCAGCGGCGGCTGAGTGCTTTTGTCTTCCGGCAGAAAGGGCAGAGGATCGCTCATGGTTTCATCTCCCGAACATCGGACGCCTACAGCCTGCGCGGGCCCCACGCAAGGCCATGCGCCGCACGACAGGAACTGATGGCTAAATCACGACTTTCGTCATTATACCTTTTGGAAAGATCTCCTCGGGCTTGTATTGCCGGTGCGCGATTCCCTGCTGATAGGTGTACAGGGCCATCTGCTCCCAGGTCGGTCGGTTTTCCTCGATACCATAAGGGAACAGGTCTCCAAATTTGTCCCGCATCTTGCGCGCATAGGTGGTCAGCCAGGGGACAGGATAACGCGAGACAGCCGGGTCGAGAATTCGCTCGATGCTGCGCCGCTTTGAATCCTGAAACGCGTTGAGCAGATTCCGTGCAGCCCAGGGATGTTCATCGAGAATAGCCTTGCGCATCGCAATGATGTGCATGATGGGCCACACTTTTGTGCGCTCGTAATACTCCTCTTCCATTTCCAGATAATTCGGGAACAGTCGCACCACATCGGGGTGGCCCTCCAGAAAACAGGTGGGGGGGCGGGCGATAATCGCGCAGTCGATCTCATTGGCGGCGAGCAATTCGCTCAGCGACTTGTCCGAAACCCGTGTGAGCTTCAGTCCGGCGGGCAGATTAAGTTCCACTTTTTCTTCACGGCCTGGGGCATTTGCGCCGGCCTGGTACCAGTGAACATCCGTCAGCTTCACGCCCATTTCGTTGTGAAGCCAGCCGCGCATGTATACCGCGGCCGAATGAGCCCATTCCGGCGAGCCAACCCGCTTTCCTTTCAGATCCTCGGCATGTCGGATGCCGCTGTTCCGGTTCACGTAAAACGAGCTGAAGCGGAACAGACGCGAGCAGATCACGGGTAGCCCGATAATATCGGAGTCCTGCCGCGTGACCTGGGTAGAGAACTTGGCGAAGGAAAGTTCCGACAGATCGAATTCCCGGTTCGCGGTAAAGCGCGCAAAGCATTCGTGGTGTCCGAGATTGAGCCACGTATGATCAATTCCTTCTGCTTTGACGACTCCGAGGCGGAAATCCCGGAAATGATCATAATCCGTTGTGGCAATACTCAGTTTCAATTGCGACATTTGTCTTCCTTCTGACTGCGATTTGAAAGTCATCAAATATCGAGAACGAGCCGCGGCGTTTTCGATCCGGAACAACAGATCATCATCGTCGCATTCTCCTTGCGCTCCGATTCCGTAAGGATGGTATCGCGGTGGTCAGGGATACCGGAAATCACGCGTGTTTCGCATGCTCCGCAGACGCCCTCTTCACATGAATGGGGCACTTCGATTCCCGCTTCGCGCACCGCCTGAAGTATCGACTTCCCGGGGGGGATCAGTAATTCGCGTTTCGCGCGGGCGAGTTCGACGATGTAGCCGCCCTCCTGTGCTGCCGTGAATTTTGGCGTGAAATACTCGACATGGACCTGTTCGGCGGGCCACCGGGATGTGGCTGCTTCGAAAGCTGCCAGCATGGGCGCCGGTCCACAACAATAGAGATGGGCAAAACGCGGGAGGTTTTCGACGATTTCGGCGACATTCAGGAATCGCCCGCCCTCCTCATCGTCGAAATGGAAATGCGCAGTCGGGTACTGTGCAAGCTCATCGAGGAACGCAGCGTCAAATCGGGTACGGCAGGAATAGTATAGCTCCCATGGCCGACCGCGCTTGATCAAACGCTTCACCATGCAATAAATCGGCGTGACCCCGATACCGCCAGCGAGCAGCACGACCAGTTCGGCGTCTTCTTTCAATGGGAAATTGTTGCGAGGCGGCACGATCAAAATTCGTGAGCCGACGCGCAGCTGATCATGCATGAAGATCGAACCGCCCCGGCTGTTAAGGTCTCGTTTCACTCCAACGGTGTATTCGGTAAGCCCTGGTCCCGTGTCGATCAGGGAGTACTGGCGTTCGATGCCATTCGGCAGAATCACCCCGATATGTGCCCCCGGCTCTGCTTCCGGCAGCGCTCCTTTGCCGAGCCGCTGGAACGTGTAAAGATTGGTATCCCGTGCTGCCATGCGTATGCAGGTCAGCAGAACTTCAATCGTGCTGTCGTCGTTTGGCGGGATGGACTGATCCGGCAATTCTTTTCCCTGGAAGCACAAGGCTGGAGCGGTTTCTGCCGCGCACAGGCATTTCGTTCAAGCCCCGAGCACGGCAGTGCTTGACGCCTGCTGACGGCTCGCACATAGACCCTTATCTGTATCGGACATGGAATTGGAAGCGGGAAGTCTCAAAATCGACGAACCGATGTCGCGGATCGTCCCCACGGTCATCGCCGGCGCGTTTTTTATGGACGGCCTGGATTCGTCGATTATTTCGACCTCACTCCCACAGATGGCGGTCAGTTTTCACGTTTCACCGCCACAAATGAGTGCGGCGATCACCTCTTATCTGATCAGCCTTGCCATTTTCATTCCGATCAGCGGCTGGATCGCAGACCGCTTTGGCGCGAGGCAGGTGTTCTGTTCGGCCATCGCCTTGTTCACGCTGGGATCGGTGTTCTGTGGCCTCTCAAACACGCTGCCCATGCTGGTGTTGAGCCGCATCGTGCAGGGTTTCGGGGGCGCCATGATGACGCCTGTGGGCCGCCTGATTCTCACCCGCACCTTTCCCAAAAACCAGCTCATGAAAGCAATGAGCTACTACATGCTTCCTGGAATGCTGGGCCCGACCATGGGACCGCTGGTTGGCGGCTTCATCACGACCTATTTCTCCTGGCACTGGAATTTCTTCATCAATGTCCCGATCGGGTTCATGGGTGTTCTTCTGGCGTTGCGCTTCGTGCCGGATATCAGAATGCCGCGGCCGTCCGCCTTCGATATAACAGGATTTGTGATCATCGCCTGCGGCCTCGGAACAGCTCAGTTCGCGATCGAGAATTTGGGCCGTCGCACTCTTGCGCCCTTTTACCGAAGCGGCCCTTCTGATAGCCGCTGGTGGAATCCTTCTCCTGTACGCCGCCTATGCGTCACGCCGGCTCAACCCGGTGCTCGACCTCAAAATGTTCCGCGGCAGGACATTCACAGTTGCAGTGATCGCGGGGAATGTCATCCGGGCAGGCATTGCCACTGTGCCGTTTCTACTGCCGCTGCTGCTGCAGATTGGATTTGGCCTTGACCCCTTCCATTCCGGATTATTGACATTCCTGAACACCGCGGGTGCGATGAGTATGCGCGTCTGGGTGTCGCACCTGGTGAAGCGTTTTGGGTTTCGGGCCGTATTCCTGGCGGGAATTGGCCTCAGCTCCTGTCTGATGGCGGGGTTTGCGCTGTTTAGCGCCAGTACCTCCCATATATTCATCGCTGCCTATCTGTTCACTTTCGGGGTTTTGCGCTCCGGTCAGATGATCGGGATGGGCGCTCTTGCCTATTCCGACGTACCGGCGGAAGACATGTCGAAAGCGACCAGCATTTTCGCGTTGGCGCAGCGACTTGCACAAAGCCTGGGTGTGGGTATCAGCGCCAGTCTGCTTGCCGCGCTTTCCGGCTCTGGTCCGCTCACGGTCAACGATTTCCGGATCGTATTCGTTACGGTTGCTTTGCTGATGGCTTCCTCGGCGTTAGGTTTCCGCCGGTTAAAGCCTGAAGATGGGTGGCAGGTCTCCGGTTACCGCAGTCCAGCCGAATAAAATCGGGGCATTGTTGATGTCGAATATTGCCGTTCCGGAAGGCACTGGGCTCGTCGCACCGACCGCTGGAGCAACAGAGCGCTTCCGCTGGGGTCCCCTCGCCCTGTGCAGCGCATGTCTGTTCGTCGAAGGCTATGACGGCCAATTCATGGGCTATGTCGTGCCCGGTATTGCGGCGGATTGGCATATCGCGCCTGGGGCATTGGGTCCGGCGGTTGGTGCCGCGCTGTTTGGACTGATGCTGGGCGCTTTTCTGATAGCTCCGTTGGCCGATCTCGTCGGCCGAAAGCGCGTGGTGCTCTGGTCGGTGCTGTTGTTCGGAATCCTGACCATCGCCACCGCGGCCGCAACGTCCCTCAGCGAGCTTGTCGTGCTGCGCTTTCTCACCGGCCTTGGGCTCGGAGGGGCGATGCCAAACACGATTGCGCTGACGGCGGAATTCAGTCCGGCAGAAAAGCGGGCTACGGCCGTCACTGTAAATTTCGCCAGCTTTTCAATCGGCGCCGCTGTGGGCGGACTTATCACGGCAAAGCTGATGCCTGTTTATGGCTGGGGTTCCGTCTTTCTGTTCTGCGGCGGCCTGGGATTGTTGCTCGTCCCGTTTCTTCTGATCGGGATGCCTGAAACGCTACCGTCCCCTGCGCACTCAGGTGAATTTGCTTCCGGTCAAGGAGCTTTTTCGCGAGGGGCGAGCCTTCGTCACCGCTCTTTTCTGGTTCGTGTTTTTTATGAACCTGATGGAGCTGTACTTTCTTACCAGCTGGCTGCCCACCACGATCAGCGCACAAGGCATCTCGATCCAGTGGGCTGTGATAGCCACATCGCTGCTCCAGTTTGGTGGCGTTGCGGGAGCGTTCGGACTGGGCCCCCTTGTAGACCGCTTCGGGCCCCAACCCGTGCTGGGCGCTGCCTTTGCGGGCGCCGCCGTTTGCGTTGCGGTGATCGGCCTCGCTGGGTCTTCATTGCCTGTTACTCTGGTTGTTGTCACCCTATGCGGCATCGGTACCATTGGATCGCAAAACTGCAACAATGGGGTCGCGGCGAAATATTATCCGGCATCCATGCGCGCAACCGGCGTCGGCTGGGCCCTTGCCGTTGGACGGGTTGGATCCATTGTGGGCGGTCTGACGGGTGGTGTCCTTTTGGGTGCGGGGATGGAGGTCAAAACGCTGTTTTTAATCGCCGCTGTGCCTCCTGTTTGTGCAGCGCTTGCGTACCTCGCGATGGGCCGGCAGCCCGCCCTTAAAGGCTCGCGAGGTTAAGGCATATTTGTTGCATTGCGAGAATGTGAACAGACTGCTACTCGCAGATCAGAAGTCTTTTGAGCCAGCGGACCAAGGGCCAGTTTGATGGGGCTGCCGGAGAAACAGGGTCTATACGACCCGCGGAATGAGCATGACGCGTGCGGTGTTGGATTTGTGGTCAATATTAAGGGCCGCAAATCGAATGCCCTGATCCGCGACGCGCTTCAGATCCTGCTCAACCTCGATCATCGGGGTGCGGTTGGCGCAGACCCGTTGGTCGGCGACGGCGCAGGATGTCTTATTCAGACTCCCGACCGGCTGCTGCGCGATTGGGGGGAACAAAACAACCTGACGCTGCCACAACCGGGCGGATACGCCGTGGCGATGTGTTTCCTGCCGCAGGATATGAAAGCGCGCGACTTCGCCATTCGCCGCTTCGGGCATTTCGTCAAAGTAGAGGGGCAGATTTTGCTCGGTTGGAGGGATGTGCCGACGGATATAGCCGGTCTTGGCCAGACAGTGCTGAAGTCGATGCCCGTGATACGGCAAGCCATTGTTGCCAGAGGATTACGTACGAAAGGCCAGGATGCTTTCGAACGCAAACTGTTGACGATCCGCAAGCAGATCCAGAATCCCCTGGCGGAACTCGCCAGGAAGCACCGGCTACCGGAGTTGCGGGAATATTACATTCCCTCCTTTTCTACGCGGACAGTTGTGTACAAAGGTTTGCTGCTGGCGCCGAATGTCGAGAGCTTTTATTGCGATTTGCGCAATCCGCTGACCGAGTTGGCGCTTGCGCTGGTGCATCAGCGCTTTTCCACCAACACTTTCCCGTCCTGGCGGTTGGCGCATCCCTATCGTTTCATCGCGCACAATGGCGAAATCAATACCGTGCGCGGCAACGTCAACTGGATGAATGCGCGGCGCCGTACGATGGAATCCGAATTGCTCGGTCCTGACCTCGACAAAATGTGGCCACTTATTCCGCACGGGCAATCGGACACAGCGTGTGTGGACAACGCTCTCGAACTGCTGGTCGCGGGCGGTTATCCCTTGGCTCACGCCATGATGATGCTGATACCGGAAGCCTGGGCCGGTAATCCGCAGATGGAACCAAAGCGGCGGGCCTTTTACGAATACCATGCCGCCCTGATGGAGCCGTGGGACGGTCCGGCCGATATCGCCTTTACCGATGGGCGCCAGATCGGCGCAACGCTGGACCGCAATGGTCTTCGCCCGGCGCGTTTCATCGTCACCGACGATGACCATGTCATCATGGCCTCTGAAGCGGGTGTTCTTCCCATTCCGGAAGAAAAAATCGTGCGTAAGTGGCGGCTGCAGCCGGGCAAGATGCTGCTGATCGACACCGAGCAGGGCCGGATTATAGAGGACGAGGAAATCAAGCGCAGTCTGGCCGATGCCGAGCCTTATGAGGAATGGCTCAAGAACACGCAATTCAAGTTGCACGAATTACCCGAATTGCCGGAGCCGCCGCTTCTTGCACCTTCCAACGATCCTTCCGCACTGCTCGACCGTCAACAGGCGTTTGGTTACACGCAGGAGGATCTGCAGTTCTTCCTGGAGCCGATGGCAAACGAAGGCGACGACCCGGTCGGCTCCATGGGGACGGACAAGCCGATTGCGGTTCTGTCAAAACGCCCCCAGCTGCTCTATAGTTATTTTCACCAGAATTTCGCGCAGGTAACCAATCCACCCCTCGATGCCATCCGCGAAGAGTTGGTGACATCGCTGGTCTCGATCATTGGCCCCCGGCCGAACCTCTTTGGCCGGGATGCAGGCACGCACAAGCGCCTGGAAGTTGCGCAACCCGTGTTGACCAATGCCGATCTGGAAAAGATCCGCGCCATTTCGGAATTACTGGACGGGGCCTTCCGTACGGCGACGATTGACTGCACCTGGCCCGCCTCCGAGGGCGCCACAGGACTCGAAAGGGCCATGGATCGCATCTGCCGTGAAGCGACGGAAGCGGTTCTCGCCGACAACAATATCTTGATTCTTTCCGACCGCGCGGTGTCGGCGGATCAGATTCCTGTACCAGCGCTGCTTTCGACGGCGGCGGTTCACCACCACCTCATCCGGCAGGGACTAAGGATGCAGACGGGACTCGTGGTGGAGACGGGAGAAGCCCGCGAGGTGCATCATTTCTGTGCGCTGGCGGGTTATGGCGCGGAGGCCGTCAATCCTTATTTGGCGTTCGAAACGCTTGAGCAGATTCGCATCCAGAATGGGCTCTTGCTGAAGCCGTATGATGTGCAGAAGAATTACATCAAAGCGATCGGCAAAGGCATTCTGAAGGTAATGTCCAAAATGGGCATTTCTACCTACCAGTCCTATTGCGGAGCGCAGATATTCGACGCTGTCGGTCTGTCGTCGGAATTCGTTGAAAAATACTTCACCGGAACAGCGGTTCCGATCGAAGGGGCCGGGCTGCGCGAAATTGCCGAGGAATGCGTCCGGCGCCATTCCGATGCCTATGGCAACAAGCTGATCTACCGCAACATGCTGGACGTGGGTGGCGATTACGCCTTCCGCATTCGCGGCGAGGACCATGCCTGGACACCGGAATCGGTCGCGAACCTGCAGCACGCGGTGCGCGGCAATCTGCCTTCCGAATACCAGTCCTTCGCGGAGAGCATCAATCGGCAGAACGAGCGGCTGCTCACAATCCGTGGACTGATGGATTTGAAATGGGCGGACGAGCCCGTGCCATTGGACGAAGTTGAACCCGCCGCAAGCATCGTCAAGCGCTTTTCGACCGGGGCAATGAGTTTTGGTTCGATTTCACGCGAGGCTCATACGACGCTTGCGATCGCCATGAACCGGATCGGAGGACGGTCGAATACCGGCGAAGGCGGTGAGGAAGCCGATCGTTACAGACCGCTGCCCAACGGTGATTCGATGCGCTCACGGATCAAACAGGTCGCGTCCGGCCGCTTTGGCGTGACGATTGAATACCTCGTCAATGCGGACGATTTGCAGATCAAAATTGCGCAGGGCGCCAAACCCGGTGAAGGTGGCCAGCTCCCGGGCCATAAAGTCAGCAAGGACATTGCGAAGGTGCGGCACTCGACGCCCGGCGTTGGTCTGATTTCCCCACCGCCGCACCATGACATCTATTCGATTGAGGATCTTGCGCAGCTGATCCACGATCTCAAGAACGCCAATCCACGCGCTCGAATTTCCGTGAAACTGGTTTCCGAAGTTGGTGTCGGAACCGTGGCGGCTGGCGTGTCAAAAGCGCGCTCTGACCACGTCACGATCGCTGGATATGAGGGTGGCACGGGTGCTTCGCCGCTGACATCGCTGACACACGCGGGCGCGCCGTGGGAAATCGGTCTGGCGGAAACGCAGCAGACGCTCGTTCTGAATGGATTGCGCGGACGAATTGCCGTTCAGGTCGATGGCGGGCTGCGTACCGGGCGTGACGTCGCCATCGGGGCGCTGCTGGGTGCCGATGAATTCGGTTTCGCCACGGCTCCGCTGATTGCTCTTGGCTGTATCATGATGCGCAAGTGCCATCTCAATACATGTCCCGTCGGCGTCGCCACCCAGGATCCCGTGCTGCGCCAGAAGTTCACCGGGGCACCGGAGCACCTGATCAATTATTTCTTTTTCGTCGCGGACGAAGTGCGCGAAATCATGGCCAAACTGGGATTCCGAACCTTCGACGAGATGATCGGCCGGGTGGACCGCATCGACGCGCAGCGCGTGCTGTCGCATTGGAAAGCACGGGGCATCGATCTGTCGAAGGTTCTGCACGAGGTCAAGGCCAAACCGGGCGTGGCCATCCACCATTCTGAATCGCAAAATCATGGGCTGGAAAAGGCGCTGGATCACGAGCTGATTGCCGAGGCCCGTCCGGCCCTGGAAAAAGGCCATCCCGTGAGAATCCACCATTCAATCCGCAACGTGAATCGCACGGTTGGCGCGATGCTGTCGGGTGAAGTGGCTCTGCGGTATGGCCACACGGGATTGCCGGAGGACACAATTGCAGTTCACGTGACGGGAACGGCGGGTCAGAGCTTCGGTGCCTTCCTTGCACGCGGAGTGAGTCTGGAACTCACCGGCGATGCCAACGACTATGTGGGCAAAGGCCTTTCCGGAGGCCGCGTCGTGGTACGCCAGCCGAAACAGGCACGGCGCGATCCGACGAAGAATATCATCATCGGAAACACTGTGCTTTACGGCGCAATTTGTGGCGAAGCCTATTTCGAAGGTGTCGCTGGTGAGCGCTTCGCCGTGCGCAACTCCGGCGCCGTCGCTGTGGTGGAAGGCACCGGCGATCATGCCTGCGAGTACATGACGGGCGGGGTGGTTGCAGTGCTCGGTGAAATCGGGCGCAATTTCGCTGCAGGAATGTCGGGCGGTATCGCTTATGTCTACGATCCGGAGAGGCGGTTTCGGGGTCTGTGCAACACCGCCATGGTGATGCTGGAACCGGTTTCGGCCGCTTCAGGCGCCATCGACGATCCCGAACGTCCGCGCCAGAAATCAATTTCGGCCTATGACAGCGGCATGGGCGATATGCTGCGCTTCGACGCCGAACGGCTTCTGATCCTGATCGAGCGCCATCTCCTTTATACCGGCAGCCGGCGTGCACGGGAAATTCTCGAAAACTGGGATGAGTCGCGTACCAGTTTTGTCAAGGTGATGCCGCTCGATTTCCGTCGCGCTTTGCTCGAATTGCAATCAGAGCGCCGCGCGGCTGCCGAGTAACAGTATGGGCAAGCTGACGGGATTTATCGAAATCGCGCGCCAGGACCGTGGGTATGAAAAACCCGAAGCGCGAAAACGGACCTGGAAGGAATTCGTAAAGCCACTTCCTTTCCCGCAGGTTTCGGAGCAGGCCGCACGCTGCATGGATTGCGGAATTCCATTCTGCCACCAGGGTTGTCCGGTCAACAACCTGATTCCGGACTGGAACAATCTCGTCCATCGCGATCAGTGGAAGACAGCTCTGGAAATGCTGCACTCGACCAACAATTTTCCGGAATTTACCGGCCGTATCTGCCCTGCACCCTGCGAAGCCGCCTGCACGCTGAACATTGAAGACAATCCTGTCACGATCAAGACAATCGAATGCGAGATTGTCGATCGCGGCTGGGAGGAGGGTTGGATTCACCCCTATCTCGCACCTGAAAAATCCGGGAAGCGTGCTGCCGTTATCGGTTCGGGTCCGGCAGGGCTCGCTTGTGCGCAGCAACTCGCGCGCGCGGGTCACGCCGTTACTTTGTTCGAAAAGAATGATCGCGTCGGTGGGCTGCTGCGCTACGGCATTCCTGATTTCAAAATGGAAAAGCGACTGATCGACCGGCGGATGCGCCAGATGGAAGCGGAGGGTGTCGAGTTCCGCCCGGGTGTCGAGGTCGGCGTGAATTTGTCGCTATCCTCCATCATGCAGACCTACGACGCCGTCGTGACTGTCCTGTGGCGCGGAGGCGCCACGCGATCTGGAAGTGCCTGGGCGCGAACTATCCGGCATCCATTTCGCAATGGACTATCTGACGCAGCAGAACAAACGTGTGGCTGGCGATGACGAAGCCCGTGCGGCACCGTACGGTACGATTACCGCGAAAGGCAAGCATGTGATCGTCATCGGCGGTGGAGATACGGGGTCTGACTGCATCGGCACTGCGAATCGACAGGGCGCGGCGTCGATAACCCAGCTCGAAATCCTCCTCATGCCTCCGGAACGAGAGAACAAAGCACTGACATGGCCGGACTGGCCGCTGAAGTTGCGTACCTCGTCATCGCAGGAAGAAGGCTGTGATCGCGATTGGGCGGTGCTGACGAAAAGAGCACGCGGTGCGAATGGCAGGATCGAAACGCTGGAATGTGTGCGAGTTGATTGGGTGAAGGACCAATCCGGCCGGTTTCAGATGAAGGAAATCGAGGACAGTAGATTTGACCTGAAAGACAGATCTCGTGCTTCTGGCCATGGGCTTTCTCGGTCCGAATAAGCGGGGATTGCTGGAGCAGTCCGGCGTGGCGCTGGACCCGCGAGGCAACGTCCGGGCGAACACAATTGACTACCAGACATCAGCAGCGAATATTTTCTCCTGCGGAGACATGCGGCGCGGGCAATCGCTGGTTGTCTGGGCGATCCGCGAGGGCCGTCAGGCCGCCAGAGCCGTTGACGAGTTCCTTATCGGTTCCTCAATCCTCCCGCGGTGATGTGCAAGGCGTCATAATAGCGTCAGCAAGTCGGCTATAAGGCCTGCTTCTTCATTGCTCACACGGAGCACTCTCATGCCCAATCCGTTCGTGCACATTGAACTCGCCAGTTCCGATGTTGGCCGCGCGAAGTCGTTTTATGGCTCGTTGTTCGACTGGAAGCTGGTTGACAGAGACATGGGCAACATGACCTACACAATGATCGAAGTTGGTCAGGGAACCGGCGGCGGGATGATGCAGCACCCCATGCAGGGCGCTCCGTCGGCGTGGATCCCATATGCACAAGTCCAGGATGTCAGGACGGCAACGCAGAAAGCAAAATCGCTTGGAGCGACCGTCATCCGGGATGTGACGGAAATCCCCAGTGCCGGTTCCTTTTCGATAATCCAGGACCCGACCGGGGCGGTTTTGGGTCTCTGGCAGGAGAGGTCTGTGTAAGGCTTTCCAGTCAGGCGGCTATGCCGGCTCGGATACCTTCGCGGCTCTGCCCAGTGCAGCCGTCGCCGGAAAGATCAGTGATTTGATCACCACCGGCACCGCGCCGGACGCTTCGAGCATCGCGCCGATATCGATGTAGTCGAACTCCTTCAATTCCAGGCCGTCGATCGATACGATCGGACAGAGCAGCTTCATCTCCTCGCGCAGATGTATGCCGACGAGTCCGCCGACATCGCCATCGCCGACCAGAATGATCGGATGACCATGCGATACGATTTCCGATAATCCGTCCACAATGCCGCGGCAGAAGGAATCCAGACGGGCAAAGGTTGCGGATCCCCGCCATGGCACGAAGACAGCGACTGGTTTTTCACCGCCCGCGAGATCAAGGCGCTTCAGCATGCGGCGAACCACTCCCGCTACCGCATTCGAATCGATTTCCTCGCCAAATTCCAATTCTGGTGCGATTACGGGCACGTTGCGCAAAGGAAGAATTTCCATCGGCCAAACGTGGATCGTGCTGCCGCTGACCTGCGTCGTATATTGCGAAGCACCGATTACAGTGGCACGAATGCCTTCATTCGGCCGCTCCAGTTTGGGGCCCCAGGCATCAACGCGCTTGCGGATTTCTTGCGCCAGTTGCGGCCCGAGGTCGCCGAAATTGCCTGTCTCATTGCCATATACGAATTCGGAAACACCGCCGGAAATCGTTACCTCATCGATCTTCGCGCCACTGGCGAGCGGATCGAGCCGCAGGAGTGAGGTTGCGCCAATTGCCGGCAAGCCACCCAGCGCCGCTTCGAACAGCCGGTCGGCCATTTGTGCCACGAGCGCCTGTTCCTGCCCGGCGGTAAATGCCGAGCCGACTGACAGCTTCCACCCCAGTTCTGCGCCGAATTGCCGCCCGGCTTCTTCCAACCGCACGATCCGCCCGTCGGTATCAGTGACAACCAGCCGCGCACCGACATCGACAGCCGTAAGGTCGATCACTTTGCCGTCCTTGCAAACAGCGATTTTTGATGTTCCCCCGCCGACGTCGATGTTCATGATACAGGCGCCATCCCGGACCGAACGCTGCACCGCGCCCGAACCATAGGCCGCCATCACCGTTTCCAGGCTGTCACCCGCACTGACCGCGACGAGTTTACCGGCCTCGCCGGCAAAAAGATCCGCGATGGCACGCGCGTTTCTGCGCCGCACTGCAACCCCGGTCAGAATCAGGGCTCCCGTGTCGATTTCATCCGGCTGCACCTTCGCGAATTCGTATTGTTTGCGGATGAAGGCGCCGAGCTTCTCCGCATCGATGTTTTCCTCATCCGTGTACGGCGTCAGAAGAATGTCGGACTCGTAGAAGGTCTCACGTGTTGTGACGACATATCGGCTGTCGAGCCGCTCCAGCACGATGCGTGAAAACACCAGATGAGAAGTCGAGGAGCCTATGTCGACGCCAACGGAAAGAATGACAATCTCATCCTCACCTTCAAGAGTTCGGCCCTTGCTGGAAAAGAAAATCCGGCCGCCTTCCGCTTCAGTCATGCGCTTTTCAAACTCCTCCAAACAGAATGCCCGGATAGAGTTCCAGGCGCAGGACAACGGCGAACAGCAGCCAGATCATCGCTGTTGCGGCGGCGCTGATTCCGAGACAAACGAGCAGGGGACGCCGCCCCTGAAAATACAGGGACGCAAAGACATAGAGTGGTACCGCATAAAAATCCCGATAAGCACCAGCGCGGCCGCAAAACCCGCAATCCACGCGACGGCAACCAGTTGTTTCAGCAGGGGGTAGTGTTTGACCGTTTCCTGCTTTGCCGGATCGCCCGCCGGATTCAGCCAACGCATCAAAGCCAGTCCGATGCCCGTTCGGGTACGCGAGACAAGGTCAAGAATGACGAGCACCAGCATCACCCATGCGACGCCTGCCGGAACGGCACGCGCATCCGGGCTGTAGCCATAGGCGGTCGCAAGATAGATAAGTGTTACAGCGAGCAGGCCCAGTGCGGGCAGATAGTCCGTCGCCGGTGTGCCGAAGAAACGTTTCACGCAGGCTCCCTGTTCACGAGCATTTTCCGCGTCGTGACCTGGTGCAGGATTCCGCGTACCACCGGTATAACCAAAAGCGCAATCGCACACAGCAAAAGCAAAAGGCAGATGGGCCGATTGAGATAGATGCTCCATTTGCCGTCGCTCATCAGCATTGTTTGATGGAAGTTTCGCTCTGCCGATGCACCGAGCACCAAAGCAATGACGATCGTCAGCCGTGGATAATCGAATCGGATCATCAGATAGCCGATGATTCCGAATATCGCGGTCAGCACCACATTCTCGATCGTCATGTCGATCGCATAAGAACCCGCGAAAGCGATGCACAGTACGATCGGCACCAGAATTTGCGCGTCCAACAACGTCACGTGTGACAGTGGACGTACCAGCATCAGACCGACAAACGACGCAAGCACACAGGAGGCGGTCAGCGCCCAGATCAGGCCGTAGATCTCGACCTGATGGTCGACCAGCATCAGCGGCCCCGGCTGCATTCCGTGCACGATCAGGATGCCCATGAACACAGCCATTTCCACACCACCCGGAATCCCGAAAGCGAGCGTCGGAATCAGCGCGCTGCAGTCCTTGGCGTTGATCGCAGCTTCGGGGGCAATCACGCCCTTGATGTTGCCCTTTCCAAAACTGTCGCGGTCTTTCTCTTTGGCTGCCTGAACCGTCATGCTGTAGGAAAGAAACGAAGCAACCACTCCGCCCACACCCGGCACTGCACCGACCACTGTCCCGATCAGCGATCCTCTGAGCACGGTCGGCCAATGACGGAAGGTCTCCATCAATCCGCTGCTTATTTTGGTGATTTTCACCGATGCGGCGTTGTTTGCGACGGATCCACCCTTGACATAGAGGTTGATCATCTCGGCTACGGCGAAAAGCCCAATCAGAGCCGGAACCAGATGCACGCCATCCCAGAGATATTCGATCCCGTAGGTGAAACGCTCACCGCCGCTCACATCATTGTAGCCGATGAAGGCAACCATAAGCCCGAACGCGCCTGTAATCAGGCCGCGGAGCAATTTGCCGCGCGAGGTCGTCGATACGATGACCAGTCCAAGAAGCGCCAGCAGAAAAAATTCCGGAGGGCCAAAGAGCAGAACAATGTCCTTTGCGATCGGAAGAATGGCAAGCACCGAGATGGTTCCGATTATGCCGCCCACGGCATTTGCGCTTGCCGCGGCGCCGATCGCGAGTCCCGCTTTCCCCTGCTGGGCGAGCGGGTAGCCATCGATCGCGGTCGCTGCATTGGGCGCCGAACCTGGCGTATTCAACAAAATCGCCGTGATCGAGCCGCCCATCGGTACGCCGCCCATGACACCACCGGAAAGGGCCAGGGCTGTGAATGGTTCGAGCCCGTAGGTTAACGGCATGAGCAGCGCCAGCGCCGCGGCGCCGCCAAGGCCAGGAATGGCCCCAAAGAAAAGGCCGATGAACATCCCGAGACCGAGAAAGGCCATCTCCCGGAACTGGAGCAGCCCTTCCACGCCGTTCAGCCACATTTGCAGCATGGTCATCCCCGGAGCGCCGGTGCTTGCGTAACCGGGCTAGCGATAAAGGCGTGAAAAAATGCGGTCAACCGGTGACCAGAAATTTCCGCCACTTGTCAAAGAATGCGCGTTGCTGCGCAACCAGCTGTGCTGTCGCTTCCGGCGCGCGCGGCACCATGATCAGGTCGTTCTCTTTGGCCCATTTGACCACCGCGGGGTCCCTCAGCGATTTCGCCAGCACTGAAGCCAGCAGGTTCTGAATCGCAGGCGGCAGTCCCGGCGGCGCGCCAATGAGCCGCTCTACGCTGATCTGGTCAAGTTCCGGCTGCCTGAGCGTTGTCGCATCCGGAATGCCTGGAATGCTGGAATGGGTTTCAAAGCTTGCAAGAACGCGAACCTGACCGCCCCGCATGAATCGCAGGGTGGTCGGAATGGCCGCAATCACTGCGTCGGAGTCGCCGCGAATGGCCGCAACGACGTAGTCGACAGAGCCCTTGTATCCGCTGATCAGTTGCGGCCGGATTCCCAGCAATTGCGTGCCGATCATCGTTGCGGCGTAGGCCGTTCCCTCCGGCCCGGTGACGGACAGCTTTATCGGTCGCTTTGCCGAGAGCGCTTTCAGATCCGCATAGGTTTTCAGTGGCGATTTCGCGCCCACGCTGATCGCGTAGCGTTCTCCTTCGCCCATGGTCCCGATCCACGAAAATCGGGCGAGATCATAAGCAGCCGAACCCTGCTGCTGTTGCAGGATAAACATGCCCGGAACGTTCAGAATTCCGATCGTGTACCCGTCGGGCCGCGAGCGATATAGCTGCGCAACACCGCGGCTGCCGCCACCTGCCGCTATGTTTACCGGGACGATGCTGACCTTGTTCGGCAGGTATCTTTCCATCACCGGTCCAACCAGCCGCACATAGACATCGAATCCGCCACCGGGAGCATACGGAATGATGAAGTTGATGGGTTTGGCGGGAAACTCTGCGGCTCCCGATGCGCCGCGCGTTACAAGCAACGACGATGCCGCCAGGCCGGCCGAGACGATAAGCCCGCGTCGAGTCATTCCGGTCATGTTTCACTCCCTGCGGACAAAGTCAGACGCGCACCAGGTAGTCTTTCCATTTCTCGAAGAAAGCCCTTTGGCGTGCGACCAGAGCCGCCGTCTCCTGCGGTGTTCTGGACGTCATTATGACATCGTTCTGCGCAGCCCAGGTAACGACTTTGCGATCCGCAAGCGCTTTGGCCAACGCCAGCGAAAGCAGGTTGCAGATCCCGATTGGCGTAGCCGGCGGCGCCCCCACGGGACGTTCCACGGTAAGCTGGTCGAGTTCGGGTTTTCCCAGGGAAGTTGCATCCGGGATGCCAGGAATCGCTGCATGCAGCGCGAACGAGGCGAGAATCCTGATCTGTCCGGCACGCGCGAACTTCATCATGGTCGAAGTCGCGGAAATCACGGCGTCGGCATCGCCACGGATTGCCGCTACAATATAGTCGCTGGATCCACGATATCCGGTGATCAGCTGTCGCCGGATCCCGAGCACTTCCGTACCGATGATGGCGGCCGCGGTTGCCGTACCCTCAATTCCCGTCACCGCAAATTTAACCGGACGCTTCGCGGATAATGCTCGCACGTCTGCCAAGCTTTTCAGCGGCGAATTCGCGCCGGCCGCCAACAGATAGCGTTCACCTTCACCCATGCAGCCGATCCAGGAAAATTTGGACAGGTCGTAAGCATTGTTGCCCTGAATCGCCTGCTGGATGAACATTCCCGGCACATCGAAAATTCCGATCTCATAGCCGTCAGGCTTTGCGCGATAGAGCTGGCTGATTGCGCGCGATCCACTACCTGCAGTGACATTCACGGGCACAATGCTGATGCGTGCAGGAAGGTTCTCCTCAATGACCGGGGAAACAAACCGGACATAAGCATCGAACCCGCCACCCGTGGCGTAGGGAATAATGAACCGAATGTCTCTTGCGGGAAATCTTTCCGGGGCAGCACACAAGCCCTGCGGCAACAGAGTGCCGATAGCCGCTGTAATCAGCGCGCGCCGATGGAATTCCGCCGCAGCGAGACCCTGTCTCACATCACGTCCTGCCGGCCAAAACCAGCGACGCGCTTGTAATTGTCGGACAAAGCCCTCAACTCACCCTGGGTGATGTAGCGATTAAGATCGTCAAACGGGGCGTCGCCGGTCAGTTCCTCGACTTTGATATTGATGACGTCGGGGGGCAGGGTTCGGTTGGTCAGAACGACCCTGGTTGTTGGCCCAAGCCGCGCATCTTCGTAAGCACGCAACGCCGCTTCTGTGTTTTCGGAGCTTTGCAGCAGATCGGCGAGAACGCGCGCATCAATCAGAGCTTGCGCGCAGCCATTCGAACCGCGTTGATACATTGGATGCGCCGCATCGCCCACAAGCGTGATGCGGCCAAACGTCCAGCGTTTCACCGGATCACGGTCCACCATCGGATATTCGAGCAGAACTTCGGAATTGCGCAGCAGCGCCGGCACGTCCAGCCAATCGAAACGCCAACCCGCGTAAATGGGCATAAAATCTTCCAGTCTGCCCGGCTTGTTCCAGTCGTTCTTCGCTCGCCCGGCCATGGGAGCTTCGGTGGTCCAGTTGATCAGCTGATTTCCCGCATCATCCACGTTGTCGATGATCGGATAAATGACGATCTTTCCGGTCCGGATTGAGCCTATCCGCATGTAAGTGTGGCCGCCAAGGATCGGCCGGCCGCGGGCAACACCGCGCCAGGTATTGATGCCCTCGAAAGCAAGCTCCTCGTTCGGATAGAATTGCCGCCGCACCACCGAATTAACCCCGTCGCACGCCAGCACAACATCCGCATGCAACGGCGGAAGTGTTGTGCCGGACGTCGTCTCCTGAAGCGCAATTGAGACACCGTCGCCGGCCTGTTCGATTCCCACGCAGCGGCGATTGGTGAAGATTGCATTTGGACCAAGCCGTTCGAGCGCGGCCGAATACAGAATCCTGTGCAGCCGGCCGCGGTGGATTCCAATTTCAGGAAATGAGTAGCCCGCACGAAGGCCGCGCGGCTCTCGGTAGATCAATTGGCCGAAGCGGTTGAAAAACGCACTATCGTAATTCTCGATTCCGGCGGCGCACAATGGTTCGCGCAACCCGAGCGCCGAAAGCTCCCGCATTGCGTGCGGCAGGATGGTTATTCCGACACCGAGTTCTTTCACTTCGGGGGCTGCTTCAAAGACGCGGGCAGATATGCCCCGTTGATGCAATCCGATCGCGAGCGCGAGGCCTGCGATTCCGCCGCCTATGATAACTATTCTGCCACCGCGCGCCGAATTCATGTGCGGCCCAGTGCCTCGGGGTTGACGACGTTCCTGGGCTGCCCGTCCATAAAGGCGAGGATGTTATCGATCGCCCGGGTGTAGAAATCACCGAGCCCTTCGACCGTCGTAAATCCGACATGGGGTGTCAGCACGGTGTTGGGCAGGTCGCGGAACGGATTGTCGGGCGGGAGCGGTTCCGTGTCATACACATCCAGGGCGGCGAAAATCCTGCCCTCGCGAACGGCAGCGAGAAGCGCTTGTTCGTCCACGATCGGTCCACGCGATGTATTGACGAGAATCGCGCCTTTTTTCATGCGCGCAATATCCGCGCGGCCAACAGCCCCCCGGGAGCGGGGGCCCAGCACCAGATGAATTGTGATGGCATCGGATTCTTCGAAAAGCCTGCCTTTTTCCACGCGTTCGGCGCCAGCCGCATCGGCTTTCTCCCCTGTCAGATTGGGGCTCCACGCGATGACGCGCATTCCGATGGCCCGACCGTATCGCGCCATATAGGTTCCGATCCGCCCCAGGCCGATAATTCCAAGCGTTCTCCCTTCCAGATTGATTCCCGGTGGAATGCCCTCCTGAAATTTGCCGGACCTGATCGCCGCATCACCCGCCGGAATTCTGCGCGCCGCGGCCAATAGCAGAGCAAGGCTCATTTCCGCGGCGGGCGCAGGCGAATGTCCGCCAGTTGTGAACGTACAGACGATTCCCCGGTTCGTGCACGCTTCCTGGTCCACATTTGGCGCGCGCGAACCGGTCAGCGACATCATTTTCAGCTTTGGCAGCCGCTGAATGAGGGAGGCCGAAAACCGGGATCGCTCCCGCGTCAGCAGAAGAATGTCGAAGTCCCTGAGGTCGCGTGCCGCCTCTTCTTCGTCCGCTGCGGCATAATGCCGGTGAATGAATTCGACTTGCGCCCGATTTTCGAGCCGGGACCAGTCCGCCACGTTCCGCGCGGCGCATTGCCAGTCGTCGATCACGCCCACGTGGATCGCCGCCATTTTGTTCTCCTGCCCAGCATATTCGACGGGCCGGTTTAATGATATTGATGAGCAAATTCCAGCAACCGGAATGGAAACGGGAGCAGGGGCGGCTTTTACCTCGGGTCAATCCTTGTCGCCGTATTGCTTTTCGCGCGAACGCCCGACGTGATTGGGGCAGCCGGCGCCGAATTGACGGCCGCCACCGCCGAGCGCATGGCAGCCGCATGCGTCGCCTATGCTCGGGCGCATAGAAGCGCCGTCAATATCCGGGTTTATGACCGCGATGGGGACGTGATTCATTTCGAACGCATGGATGGTGCGCCAATGATCGGCGCTGCGCCAGGATCACCGCCGTCCGGAAGTAATTTGGTCTCGCCATTGGGGTCCGCGATCGATCCCAATGCCTTTGATCCCGGCCCGGGAGATGTCCCGGTCATCGTTTCCGGGGTCAATATTGGCCGTGTGCGAATTGCCGGGCCGGGCTCCGACGATCATGGCTGTGCGGAAGCCGCGGTTGCCGCCGCAAAATCGCCCGGACTTGCCAGTCCGCCATGAAACTGACAAACCGGCTGTGTTGTCAAATGCCGGTGAAATGCAATTTTTCACGTCCATGCAGCATGCGGGTGAGTTGATGATCCGGCCGGTGGTGGATTTGGATGCGTTGCGCCAGGCGGAAGTGCGGCGGGACCCTTTTCCGTTTCTCACTGTGCCCCATTTTATCCGCGCTGAAGCTTTTGACGCGGTCAGCTCCGGATTTCCGGCAATTGCCAAACCCGGCAGTTTCCCGCTCATAACGCTCACCTATGGTCCCGGATTCTCGGCCCTGGCCGAGGACCTGGAGAGACCGGAATTGGCGCAAATCGTCAGCGAGAAGCTCGAAGTCGATCTGGAATCGCACCCCATTATGATCACGGTTCGCGGTCAGAGCAGTGAAACGATTGATGGTAAAATTCATGCTGACAGCAGGACCAAGCTGGTGACTGCGCTCATCTACATGAACGACAATTGGGAAAGCCCAAAAGGAAGATTGCGGTTGTTGCAATCGCGTGAAGACCTTGGTGCCGTGGTTGCGGAAGTTCCTCCGGAGCGGGGCGCATTGCTTCTGTTCCGCAATGATCCCAATGCCTGGCATGGATACGAACCATTCTCCGGACCACGCAGAGTGGTTCAGCTCAACTGGGTGACCAGCAAATCGGTCGTGCGACGCGAGCAATTCCGGCACCGCGTCAGCGCGTTCTTCAAGCGATTTGGGTCAAATGGCGCATGACGCTGCGAATTGAAACTTTCAGCAGCGCGACCGGCGGCAATGCCTTTTACAAAGCGATTACCCATCCTTTGGCGGTGAAGCCCGCGCGCGAGCTGCTGACAAGAATTGAGGCAGCCGATTTGCTGGCGATTTACGATCCGCAGCAACTCCTGGCGGGGTTTGATGCATTTTTTGCGCTGGATCGCGCCAATATTGCCGGTTTTTTTGTGCAGGACGCCGAACAAATCGGGCGTATGTTTCGCGGTCGTGAAGCACGCCCCGTTTCGGAACTTGCGGAGTGCAATGCTTCGGCCGTGCTGATTGCCGCGTTTGACGCCAACTCCGTGGAATTTCACCTGCGGCAATTTACAGCGGACGCCGAGATCCTGTCGTTCGACTCACTGCGGCTGCCAGACCGCATGCTTTCCGACCGCGCGCGTTATCTTTCGAATCTCAATTTCGCGACCAATTTTGCTTTCTTCCGCGATACGCCCGGTCACCACACAAGTTTGACCACGGTGAATTACTGGGCGGCCTATGGCGGCAAAGCGGATGGCATCCACTTTATCCTCTTCGACGAAACCGGTTGGGTGCTTGCGGATTGGACGGCGGAGATGCCGCCAGCAAACGGATTGATTGGCATCGACAGCTCCGAAGTACGGAAGCGTTTCGATCTGCCCCCCTTTACCGGACAGTTGTTCATGCATGTGCTGGGCGCTGCCGGCCATGACGTGGTGAAATATGCACTGGATACTTACGGCGATCGTGACGACGTTCTGTCGTGCACGCATGATGCAAATTCCTGGCCATCGGAGTTATACGCGGGCCTGCCTGCCCCGGGTGAAGGTGAAGACGTAGTGCTTTGGATACAGAACTCTCATCCGCGGGGAATTTCTGCGGGCGAGATCGGTCTGAGTCTCATGGGGAGCGACCAGGTCGCATGGCTGAAGCGCGAAATTGCGCCTTTTGCGACATATCGGCTCAGCGTTTCCGAACTGCTTCCGAATGCGCGCTGGCCGGGACAGGTCGAGATACATGCCGGAAAACATTTCGTCCGTCCACGTTACGAGATATTCAGCTCTGGCCGCCAGCGTATCGCCCATCCGAATGTCGAGCGGTCCGATTTACGGAATGATCCCAATCTGCCAAAGCTCGCTCGGGTGCTGGGAAAAGGTTTTATACTTCCGGCCCCGATTCTTCCGCCGCAATTGTACGCAAGTATGGTCCTGCCGACACCGATGGCGACTTGTCAGGAGCGCCTGCCGGTCAAACTCACAATGTACGATTCAACCGGCGAGCAGGTGGCCGAATTTGGTTTTGGAAACATCAGCCGTCGCGAATTGGTCGCGCACGCGGCGGATGAATTTCTGGACGGGCATATAGCGGGCGGGTATGGCCATGTTGAACTGTCCTACGACTTCGAATCGGGCTTCGACGCAGACGGGTGGTTGCATGCCTTGTTCCGATATCGGCACAGGCAAACCGGGCACGTCGCGGAAACCAGCTTTGGCGCGCATATCTTCAATACACTGACAACTTATCGGGGTGAGCCGCAATCCTACAAGGGACCACCGCCGGGCCTGTCGACGCGACTGTTTCTTCGCGTTGGCGCCGGGCGCCTGGATACGATTTGTCACCTGATCTACCCTGCTTCGCGCCCGTGGCATCCAAAATCCGAGACGGCACTCATCCTGACTTCCGCCGCCGGCAGGGAGATTGCACGACGCAATGTTCGTATCGCCTGTGGCGGATCGCTGCTGTGGTCGTTTCGTGAAATGTTCACGGAGGAGGAACGCAAGAATTCTGGCGATCACTGCTATGTTGTGGTGCGCGACACCACCTGCAGGCTTTTCGGTTATCATGGTCTTCTGAGCCGGCGAGCGTTCAGTTTCGACCACATGTTCGGTTTCTGAGGCAGATTTGCTTTCCTGCTGGGTGGTGACGGACGGCAAAGCGGGCATGGAAAGCCAATGTCTCGGCTTGGCCGAAGCTTTGGAATTGGCGCCGGTCATCAAGCGCATTGCTCTGCGGCCTTTTTGGCGGACCGTTACTCCATATCTGCGCTTTGGCGGCCGTCTCCAATTCAAGTCCGTCGGCGATGTTCTGAATCCGCCCTGGCCCGATCTTGTCATCGCCTCGGGTCGGCAAAGCGTTGCGGCCGCTCTCTGGGTCAAAAAAGCGTCTCCCGGGAAAACCCGCATCATTCAAATCCAGAACCCGGGAACGGCATGGCGTCGGTTCGATCTGATCATTGCGCCCGAACATGATCGCCTTGCCGGCCGGAACGTCATTTCGACACGCGGATCACTCCATCGCGTTACCCAGGCCGCTCTCGCCCGAAGCTCCGCGCAATGGGCGGGCGCTTTCGCGCATCTGCCGCGGCCATACATCGCAGTGCTGATTGGCGGTTCCAACTCCGCATATAGTCTGTATAAAGATGAAATGGCCGAAATGGCGACGAAACTGGTTGAGTGTGCGCGCTCGCTGCGCGGCAGTCTGTTGATCACGCCATCGCGGCGCACGGGAGCAGATGCGACGGCCGTCCTGTCACGCGCACTGGGCGGAGTGCCGCATTATCTATGGGATATGCAGGGCGAAAACCCCTATTTCGGCCTGCTTGGTCTTGCCGATTTTATCGTCGTGACATGCGATTCCGTAAATATGATTTCGGAGGCGGCGAGCACGGGGAAGCCGGTGTACGTGCAGAATCTTCCGGGCGGCTCAGTGAAGTCCACCCGCTTTCTCGGCGGTTTGCGCAATCTGGGCGTGGTGCGGGATTTTTCCGGAACATTGTCCTATTACGCGTACAGTCCGCTGGACGATATGACGAAGGTTGTCGGACGCGTGAGACGGCTGGTTCCGAGCGATACGCTGCCTGAATTATCCGGCGCGGGGGCTGCTGGCAATCAGAACACGTCCCCGGCGGCCCCTGGCCGCTGACCGGTCGTTACGATGTCATGGGAAATACCACTGCTTACGCTGGTCGGTCTTCTGGCGGGCGTCTGCAATGCCGTGGTGGGCGGCGGGACCCTTTTCACTTTTCCTGTACTGATCGCAGCCGGGGTTCCACCTGTGCTCGCCAATACGACGACAACCGTTGCGCTCCTGCCCGGTACAATCACTTCCGCGCTTTCTTATCTGCCTCAACTTTCTCCCCGTACTCAACGCCTTCCGATCCGTGTACTCACCGCGCTTGCCGGAGGTCTGACCGGTGCCGCTCTGTTGCTGTGGTCCGGGAACGCAGTTTTTTTCTACGTTGTCCCATGGCTGCTCGCCGTAGCTACGATTCTGTTCACTTTCTCGCGTGTTATCGTGAAGAATGCCCGAAGCGCCTCGGGCCGACGGAACAATTGCCAATCGCTGGCGATGGAATTTTTCAGTGCCGTGTACGGCGGTTATTTTGGCGCGGCGATTGGAATTCTTTTGATTGCATCGATGGCCGTAGCTGGTCAGGAAGACATGCAAAGCATCAATGCGCAACGCAATTTTCTGGTCGTATTCATCAATGGCGTCGCCGCGCTGCTGTTCATAGTGCGCGGAGCAGTGAACTGGCCAGTTGCGCTCCTGATAATGGCAGGGGCAATTGCCGGGGGATATTCTGGAGCGAGACTCGCGCGATATCTCTCCAATAACTGGCTGCGTCGCGTCATTACCGCCGCCGGAGCGTTCTTTTCCCTGTACTATTTTGTAAAGGCCTATGGCTGAGAAATGTACGCGCTTCTCAAAGACATCCGGATCCTCGATTTGACCACAACATATCTCGGCCCCTATGCCACACAATTCCTTGGTGACATGGGCGCAGATGTCGTCAAGATCGAACCGCCCGGAGGCGAGGTCGGCCGCACGCCGAGGCCCGGCCGTTCACCGGAGATGGGTGCGGGTTTTCTGAACACCAACCGCAATAAGCGTTCGCTTGCACTCGACTTGAGTGGCCCGGGCGGCCGCGAAGTACTGATGAGATTGGCAAAAAAAGCCGACGCGCTGGTGCACAATATGCGGCCACAGGCAGCCGCAAAACTTGGGCTTTCCTACGACGATGTGCGGCGCGCAAACCCGCGCATTGTGTACTGCTTTTCTGCCGGCTTCGATCAGCACGGACCGATGGCGGGCAAGCCTGCTTATGACGATATCATTCAGGCGGTCTCGGGACTGAGCGTTCTCAATCGTGGCGAATCGGGCGCTCCGCGGTTCCTCCCGACAATCGTCGCCGACAAGGTTGTCGGAATCCATCTCGCATTCGCAGTGGCCGCGGGTTTGGTACAAATGCTGAAAACCGGCCATGGTTGTTCCGTTGAAGTACCGATGTTCGAATCCATGGTTGCCTTTTTGCTGGTCGAGCATATGGCCGGCCAGACCTTCCGGCCTCCAATAGCGCCGCTGGGGTACGAAAGGCTGCTCGCGGCAAATCGCCGGCCTTACCGCACCCGGGACGGCTATATGGCCATCATGCCTTATACGACGCAGCAATGGACCCGATTCCTGGAATGTGTTGGACTTTCCGAGTTGATGTCGGAACCGTGGGTTAATGATCCGGTCGAGCGAAGCGCGAATGTCGACCGGCTGTATCAGATCATCGCTGATGTTGCGCCGTCTCGCCGCACGGACGAATGGCTGTCCATTTTGGGCGAGGCGGATATACCGTGCGGCCCTGTAAATTCGTTCGAAGATTTGCTGTCGCACCCGCAGCTGTTTGCGGTCGACCTGTTTCAGCCGATTACGCATCCGAGCGAAGGCGCGCTCACAACGGTTCGGTCGCCGTTCCGGGTTGCCGGATCCGGCCAGAATTCCGATCGGCCGGCCCCTAGAGTGGGCGAAGGGGGCCGGAATGTACTCCTTGAGTGGGGATTTGCTCCCGCGGAGATCGAAAAACTGATTATTGACAAGGTCATGGAACCTGGACCGGCGATTGACCCATGACCCGTGTTGCAGCAAAGCGACTTACCTCAATGTTGCCGTCCCAAACAACGTCAAAAGCATAGTTTTGACACACTTTGTTGCATTTGATCATTTTCTGTTAACTTCCGGACTGTTAATCTACCACGGGGAGTCAGGTTCTGGATGCGCAGGCGGGGTTTTGCGGCAGTTTTCACTTTGACGGGCGGCGTCCTGCTGACCGCCGCTGGTGCAATTGCTGCGCCGGCGCAGGTGCCGGCGCAGGTGGAGAAAGCGGCTGCGCCCTATTTGGATATCCCAAATTTGAATTTGGGCGGTTTGCTGATGGCCGGCTTTGGCCCGGATCAGAGCAAAACCGGCATTCACGCCGAATTTGCGCAAACCCGTAATTGGGATTGGTCGCGCGACCTGTTTCCGGCTCCCGCATCTCTGAATTCACTGTCTCTGTCTGCGACGAGTGTTCAAAGTACTGCAAGCTTTTCATTTGCGCCGGGGTTTACCTTCGGAGTTTCGCAAGTTGCTGTCGGATTAGGCGCAGTTGATGGTTCGCAGTCCGGCAGCTTTTCGCAGCAACTGGCTCTCAGACTTGATCCGTCCCTGCGCAGCACCGGAACAACCGCGGCTTTTCTCAATTGGAATTTGACCGACTGGACCCAATTCGGGATTACCGCAACCCACTCAACCGGAAATCCTCTGCTCCTTGGCAGTATCTCAAGCCCGATTGCGACGGGCCCGTCTCCTGATAGTTCCGCCCTGGGAATTTCCGCACGCGTTGGTTTTGCCGAGGGCTGGGTAACAACACTTGCCTATTCCGAAGGCATCACGCAGCTCGATCTTAGTCAAATGGCCGCTGCGAATGCGGTGTACTCGGATGCTTACGCCATCGGGGTGGCAAGGACGGGCCTTTTCGGTAACGACGCACTCGGCATCGCGGTGTCGCGTCCGCTGCAGATTTATAGCGCCAATAGCACGGGGATTATCGCGAACAACTTTGCCCTCACGACTGCTCCGGCCCGCGAATCCGACCTTGAACTCGGATATGTGACCAGTTTCCTCGATGGTACGCTGGCCTTGCAGGCAAACGCCGCATATCAGGTGAACGCCGCCGGCGCTCGTGGCCAGAACGCACTAGCCGCGGTTGCCCGCGCTAAACTGAGCTTCTAGAGCACCGGACTTTCATCTGAAGTCGACGGCGTAACCGCTGTGGCGGAAGAAATTCCAGCACTCGTCCGGGGTGAAGAGGCTACAGATGTCACCGATGGCCTGCCAAAGCGCCTCGATGGTTCTGGCTCCTTGTTTGCGTAGGAGTTCCTTCAGTTTGGCGAAGGCCATCTCGATCGGATTGAGGTCCGGCGAATAGGGCGGCAGGAAGAGCGGCCAAGCGCCGTGATCCTGAATAAGCTCTGTCACACGCGGTCCTTTGTGGGAGGACAGATTGTCCATGACAACGACGTCGCCCTTGGAAAGAGTTGGGGCGAGCTGTGTCTCGACATAGACCTCAAAGGCGGTGCGGTTCATCGGTCCGTCCAGCACCCAGGGTGCTGTAAGACCGTGGCATCTAAGAGCGCCAACAAAAGTCTGGGTGTGCCAATGGCCGAAGGGCACATGCATCCTCAGACGCTCGCCGAGAGGTGCACGCCCTCGTAGCCGCGTCATCTTCGTTGTTGTGCCGGTCTCGTCGATAAAGGCCAGGCGATGGGGCTCAAGGCACATACGCGGCTGGCGTAGCCTGATCCACTCATCGCGCCGGCTTGCGACGTCGGGGCGATTTTGTTCGCTTGCCAGCAATGTTTTTTTTAAATCGCTGCCCATGCCGGATCAGAAAGCGGGACAGGCTCGCGGGAGCCGCTTCCGTACTGGTCTCTGCTTTCAGGACCGCGGCCAGTTCCGGCATTGTGATATCTGCCTTCTCCTTTACCCGAGCGAGCAGAAAATCCTTGTGCGGTGTCAGCTTGCCAATGCTGCCGCCACGCTTGCCTGGAGCGGCCGAGCCAGTCTGATTCCAGCGATCCATCAACTTGATCGCGCAGCTGGCACTTACCTCAAAATGATCGGCAGCGTCCCGTCGCGATCGGCCACCTTCAACAAATCCAATGATTCGCTTACGCAGATCCACAGAATACGGCTTGCCCATGATTCACCTCCGACCACGGTGAATCATGATTTGCCACCCCGAGGGAATCCCCCTCGCGATTCCTAATGACAGTCCGATGCTCTAGACAGCCAGTTTTTTTTGAGTTGCCCGGACAGCGCACCGGGCTCTTTAACGTGCTTTTTTATGGACAGTTTCGGTACAGCGCGTATCTATGGATTCGATCTCCGGATCCGATAGCCGCCGCCATCCCTGTTTTTCACACGCAGGGAAACTCGCCCAATTGGAGGATACCAACCGTGGCACAGCAATACGTGTTCGTGATGAAGGGTCTTTCCAGGACCTTTCCGGGCGGCCGGCAAATTCTCAAGGATGTCTGGCTGTCCTTTCTTCCCGGTGCAAAAATCGGCGTCATAGGCGTGAATGGCTCAGGAAAATCGACGCTGCTTCGGATGATGGCGGGTGTTGACCGGGAATTCACCGGCGAAGCCTGGGCAGCCGAGGGCGTGCGCATCGGCTATTTGCCGCAAGAGCCGGAACTTGACCCGCAGCTCAATGTGCTCGGAAATGTCATGGAGGGAGTTGCAGAAAAAAAGAAGTTCCTCGACCGCTACAATGAAATAGCAGCGAATTACACGGACGAATCCGCGAACGAAATGGCGGAACTTCAGGACAAGATCGACGCAGCCAATCTGTGGGATCTGGATTCGCAGATCGAGATGGCAATGGATGCATTGCGCTGTCCAGATGGGATGGCCGATGTCGGCAATCTCTCCGGCGGTGAAAAACGGCGGGTTGCGCTTTGCAAACTGCTTCTCGAAGCCCCCGACATACTGCTCCTGGACGAACCGACAAATCACCTCGACGCAGAGTCCGTTGCCTGGCTGGAAAGGCACTTGCGTGAGTTTGCCGGAACTGTGGTTCTCGTCACCCATGACCGCTATTTTCTTGACAACGTCACCGGCTGGATTCTCGAACTCGACCGCGGACGCGGCATTCCCTACGAGGGAAACTATTCAAGCTGGCTCGACGCTCAGGAAAAAAGGCTGACCGGCGAATCCGAACAGGAGGAAGCGCGCGCACGCGCACTCGCCCGGGAAAGCGCCTGGATCAAAGCCTCCCCGCGCGCGCGCCAGGCAAAGTCCAGGGCCCGTATTCAGGCTTACGAAGAATTGCTGTCCCGTTCGCAGGAAGTCCGCCAGGGACCGGCTCAGATCGCCATCCCCTCCGGTCCGCGCCTTGGCTCAGTGGTTGTGGAGGCATCCAATCTGGCCAAAGCCTATGGCGACCGGTTGCTGTTCGAAAAACTGGAATTCAAGTTGCCGCCCGGCGGCATCGTGGGGGTGATTGGCCCCAACGGCGCGGGCAAAACCACTCTCTTCCGCATGTTGGTCGGACAGGAAACGCCGGATGCCGGTGACTTGCGCATCGGCGACACCGTTGTGATGGGATATGTCGATCAGTCGCGTGATTCGCTTCGCCCGAACGCCACGGTCTGGGAAGAGATTTCGAATGGCCTCGACGTGCTCGAACTGGGCAAGCGCAGCATTCCGTCGCGTGCCTATGTCGGAGCGTTCAATTTCAAAGGGGGGGATCAGCAAAAAAAGGTCGGACAATTGTCAGGCGGCGAGCGAAACCGCGTTCATCTCGCAAAGATGCTCAAATCGGGCGCCAATCTGCTGCTGCTTGACGAACCCACAAACGATCTTGACGTTGAAACACTGCGCGCGCTGGAGAACGCTCTGGAAGATTTCGCAGGCTGCGCGATGATTATCAGCCATGACCGCTGGTTCCTCGACCGGATTGCGACGCACATCCTCGCTTTTGAGGGTGAATTGAATGTCGAGTGGTTCGAGGGCAATTTCCAGGACTATGAAGCGGACCGGAAGCGCCGCTTTGGGATTGATGCGGAGACACCGCACCGGATCAAGTACAAGCGGTTTGCCCGCGCCTGAGGAATCACGGCACCCAATCCCGCCATGCGGACCAGGTGCCAATCAGTCGCGCCCATTCCGCGTATCCGACGGCAGTCGGGTGGGTGCCATCCTGTTCCCGGATGTCGCGCAGCCAGATTCCGGTTTCCCGCAATGCCGAATGCGAGTTGAAAAATGGCACGCGCAATTCCGCACAAAGTGATTCGAGTTTCTCGGACATAACCGCGACTCGCCCGTTTCGCGGCTCGTCATTGACCGGCGGAGGGCCTATCATCAGTGTCGGTTTCCACTCTGATGCTCTGGAAAGGATGCTTCGTGCCGCCTCCAGCGAACGGGCTTCCTCCACCTGCCGTGTCCCGTTTACTTCGCGCACATCGTTCATGCCAAATTCGAAAACCACCCGGACCTCCTGCATCTGCGTGTGCCGGAGTGTCGTTTCCTTGTGCCAGCGCTCGGCAAGCTGGAGGCTGGTTTCGCCGCGGATCCCGAGATTGTAGGGGCTGATATCATGCCCGCGCGCGCGTGCCGCCGCGGAAATCCGTCCGGCCCAGCCCAGACACTCGATATCGTAGGCGCCGCTGACGAAGCTGTCGCCGAGAAAGCAGATGCGCATCGCCCTCACGTTTACCATTGCGGCGTCCCCTGGCTCATCGTTCGACTTTCGTTGTGCTCATATCCCGGCGCTGCTCCAACAAAAAAGACCGGAAGTCGGAAGGCTCCGGCCCTCGTCTTTACGCTCTGTTCCCGGTTAGAAGATTCCCACCACAATCGCCCCCAGAAAAGCAAGAATGAAGCCGACCGTCAAAAGCTGCAATTCGCGCATGACGCTGTTTCCTTCAATCCAAAGGCGACTGATTTTCCGTTCAGCGAACGCCGCTTCCAAGAAAAAAATTTTAGCAGGGATGACTGAAGTTTCCGGAACCGTCCCATGTTTCGTGCGTGTTCGCGTGACCCGCTGCCGTCCGGCTCAAGATTTGGTAACCCGCGAATTATCGTAACCAGATGCGTTTCACCGATCTACTCATCGCACTGATCGTCTGTTTTGCTTGGGGATTGAACGCCGTGGCGGCGAAAGTCGGCGTAACCTACATACCACCCGTATTCTTCACAGCTCTCCGATTCATCTTTGTGCTGATTTGCCTTGCGCCATGGCTCAGGTTCACCCCCGGGAAATGGGCCGCTCTGATCCCCGCCGTATTTTTCATGGGAGGACTTCATTTTGCCCTCATCTTCAGCGGAGCCAAATATTCGGACGCCTCCACAATGGCAATCGTCAATCAGCTTTATGTTCCAATTTCCGTTTTGCTTGCCATGTTCTGGCTGAATGAGCGCGTACCACCCGGACGCTGGCTCGGCATTGGCCTCGCCTTTTGCGGCGTCACAATATTCAGCATGGACGCCAGCGTATCGTCGCACATGTTTGGCGTGTTTCTGCTTGTCATAGACGCATTTTCGATGGCACTCGGCACCGTGTTGCTGCGTCGGATTTCGGGTGTTTCGCCCTTCGTCATGCAGGCATGGATGGCGGTTGTCGGGATACCGTTCCTGTTCGCGACAAGCTTTGTTTTTGAAACCGGCCAGCTCGCCTCGCTGTATCTGGCACCGTGGCAGGCCTGGGCGGCGCTTGCCTACACCGTGCTTGCGGGCAGCTTGATCGGACACACCGGCTATTACATTCTGCTCCAGCGTTATGAGGTTTCCCTGGTAGGGTCTGTTCTGTTGCTCAGTCCCGCCATTGGCGTAATCGGCGGAATTTTCATATTGGGTGAACCGTTCACGTCGGTCATCGTCATTGGCGCAGCTATCACTCTTCTGGGTGTAGCGATCGTGTTGCGCCGGTCGCGTTTGAACCGGTTCCAACCGGCGGAAGGCCTATGATGGAATTCGTTGCGGCGCCTTCGCCGAATTTCGACGATCGCCCGCCCAATACGCCGATTGATATTCTCATCCTGCACTATACGGGTATGCAAAGTGGTGCGGCCGCCCTCGCGCGCCTGTGCGATCCTGAAGCAAGAGTAAGTGCCCACTATACCGTCGATGAGGACGGCACGGTTTTCGCCCATGTTCCCGAGGAACGCCGCGCATGGCATGCGGGCGTTTCTTTCTGGGCCGGCGCTCGCGACGTCAATGCGCGCTCGATTGGCATCGAAATCGTCAATCCGGGCCATGAATTTGGTTACCGCTCGTTTCCTGACGTCCAGATTGAAGCCGTCATAGAACTTGCTCGCGAAGTCGTGCAGCGGCGCAGGATTCCGCAAGCGCGCGTGCTGGGACATTCCGATGTCGCGCCGGCGCGCAAAATGGATCCGGGGGAATTGTTTCCCTGGGGCAAACTGGCGCTTGCCGGCATCGGATTGTGGCCGCAAACGCGCAAACACGTGCTCGACATAGCGTTTGAAAGCGGCTTGCGGAGCTTCGGTTATGGGCTGTCGCCGGACGCCGACGTGCGCCCGGAGGTGGTGATCGAGGCATTCCAGCGCCATTTCCGGCCCGCCAGAATTGATGGACACGCGGATGCAGAATGCGCAGCCATTCTCGCCGCGCTGCTTCGCGAGATTGACATTCCGCGCGGTTAGACGAAATCCTCCATTTGCGTCAGATGGCCGGATGGCCGCCCGGCAAGTTTGCCGGGAGGAAAGTCCGGGCTCCACGGTTACACGGTGCCGGATAACATCCGGCGGAGGCGACTCCAGGGAAAGCGCAACAGAAAACAAACCGCCGACGGCTCACAAGCCGGGTAAGGTTGAAATGGTGCGGTAAGAGCGCACCGCGCCTTCGGTAACGGAGGCGGCATGGCAAGCCCCACCGGGAGCAAGACCAAATAGGGACGGCAATGGTTGTTTCCGGCCGCCGTCCGGGTGGGTCGCGAGAGGCGTTCGGTGACGAACGTCCCAGAGGAATGGCCATCTCCCGCGCAGGCGGGAACAGAACCCGGCTTACAGGCCATCTGACGCTTTTTGCATCAGGCCATGGTAGTATTGAAAATTGTTTCTGTTTCGTTCTACTCAATGAGAGAGAAGAGTCCAAGTATTCGAGGAAATCTGATCAGTATTCGTTGACCGCCCACGTAATCCCATGATATCCCATGTGATCCCATGGCGTGCGCCTGAATTTTACGGCCGCGCAACGCAATCGGGAGAACGGTTTGGGGCAGGGTCGTGCAGCCATTTGTTTCCACAACGATCAACAAGCTGGACGCGAAGCGTCGCGTCAGCGTGCCCGCCTCATTCAGACAGATTTTGGCCAAGCAGGAATTGCAGGGTTTCTACTGCCTCCCCTCCGACACCCATCCGGCCCTGGAAGGTTTTGGGACGCCCGTGCTTTCCTTTTATCAGGGCAGGCAGACTGAGAACGAACCTTTACGCAGCGACGATTACGACACTGCTGCCCAGGAAGTGTTCGGCGACACCCGCCTGCTCGAGTTCGATGACCAGGGACGCGTCACCCTGTCGCCCGAACTGCTGGAGCACGCCGGAATCACCGAGCGTGTTCTCTTTGTCGGGCTGAATCAAAAATTTCAAATCTGGGATCCGGAACGCTTTGAGAAAGTTCGCCAGGACCGGATTGCGCGCGCGCGTGCCGCTCGGCTGCGGGAGCAGGGCCAATGAGCGGCGCGCATGTTCCGGTGATGCTGGAAGAAGTCATGTCCGTCCTTCAGCCACGCGATGATGCAATTTATGTTGATGGAACATTCGGAGGAGGCGGCTACTCCGAAGCTCTTCTGTCGCGCGCGCAATGCAGGGTGTTTGCGATCGATCGCGACGCCGCTGCGATCGAGCGGGGGGCTCGCTGACCCGGCGCTTCGGCGAACGGCTCACGCTTATTCATGGACGCTTCTCCGACATGGAAAATCTGCTGAGCGCTCAGGGCGTCTCCAGCGCTGACGGCGTAGCTTTGGATATCGGTGTGTCGTCTTTTCAGCTCGAGGATGAGCAGCGCGGGTTTTCCTTTTCGGACGACGCGCCGCTCGATATGCGGATGGATCGCGGCCAGCAGAGAACCGCCGCCAATCTGTGCAACACACTGTCGGAATCCGAACTCGCGGATCTGCTGCGTGACTATGGCGAAGAAAAGCGGGCGCGCGCAATCGCCCGCGCGATTGTCGCCGCAAGGCCGATCGCGACAGCACGTCAGTTGGGCGAGCTGATCGAGCGCGAGCTGCCGCGGCGCGGGCACAAGATCCATCCCGCTACCCGCAGCTTTCAGGCGCTCCGTATAGCGGTCAACGACGAACTTGGCGAACTCGAGCGCGGTTTGGAAGCATCCGGGCGATTGCTCAATCCCGGTGGGCGCCTGGCTGTCGTTTCCTTTCACTCGCTGGAAGATCGCATCGTGAAGCATTTTCTGGCGCAACGCTTCGGCCGGTCGCCGCAGTCCTCGCGTCATTTGCCGGACCGGACGCGCGAACCCGCACTTTTCCGGCCGGTCGGCAAGGCGCCAATTCTACCTTCTGCCGAGGAGATCCGACGTAATCCCCGTGCCCGCTCGGCGAAACTTCGCGCCGCGGAGCGCACCGATGTCCAGATGCGCCAATCCGCACGGATTGGAGAACTGCAATGATCCGACTGCTGAATTTCACTCTCGTGCTGGCGACCGGTCTGGTCTGCCTCGGGGTTTACCGCGTCGCGGAAGAGGCGCGCATTGCGGCAGTTGAACTGCATGAGACAAGAGTAGCGATTGCCCAGGAGAACCAGTCAATGACCGTGCTGGGCGCCGAATGGGCGCGTTTGACCCAGCCTGCGCGTATTCAGGCGCTGGCCGAACGCTATCTCAAGTTGGACGACCGTCCTACCGCGCAGCTGGCCTCGCTCGGGCAATTGCCACCGAAATTCAACCCGCACCCGGAAGACGCGATCCGCAACGCCAATGTGGTTGTACAGCAAACCGCGCCGCAACAGCGTCCGCTGCTCGATACTGCGCGGGTATCCTTGCCCGGAAAGTTGCCGCATTCCGGTTCAATCGCTCTTGCATGCGGGAACATGAATGCGCGCAAGCCATGAAACCAGCAGGTTCTGTTGCGCGGCCGAATTGCAGTCGCAGCGCTGATTTCCGCGATCGGGTTCAGTGTCGTCGCCGCGCGGCTGGTCGATGTGATGGTGTTCAGTGCCGGTCCGGTCCGCAACGTCAGCTCCTTGCCGCGCCCGGCGCAACGCGCCGACTTCGTGGACCGCAATGGCGACACTGATAGCGCGGGATCTTCCGGTCAGCGATTTGTATGCCAGTCCTGCCGCGTTCTGGGACACGGCGGACGCCGCGCTCGCTTGGCCACTGCGACCGGCGCAGACGAACGCCGCCTCATCGCGGCCTTTAAGCCCCAGAAGGGTTACGTGCTGATCCAACGCGGGCTCACGCCCGATCAGCGCGATGTGGTGATGCACCTGGGCTTGCCGGGGCTAGATTTCATCGATGGGCACAAGCGCTTTTATCCGGCTGGACGTACGGTTGCTCATGCTGTTGGGCAGGTAGATACCGATGATAACGGTGTATCAGGTCTGGAACTTGGGCTTGAGGCGCGACTGCGTCAAAAAACCGACCCGGTCGTGCTCTCGCTCGATATGCGCGTGCAGTATGCGTTGGAGCATGAAGCCGCAGAAGCGATGCGGTCATTCCACGCCAAAGCCGCAGGCGGCATTGTCATGAATGTCCACACGGGGAAATTTGGGCCCTCGCTTCGCTTGCCCGATTACGAACCCAATCTGCGGAAACTGGAACCTGGCGATTCCATCCGGAACCGCATGACCCAGGACGTTTACGAGCTTGGCTCCATATTCAAGATTTTTGCCTTTACCGAAGCGGTGGAGGAGAAAACCATCCGGCTCGATGAACCGCTTCAGTCGGTCATCCCTACCGCCTCGGCCATTATTTGATTCATGATTTTGAGCATTTGGGGCCCGTTCTGCCGGCTGCCATGGTGTTCGCAAAATCATCCAATATCGGAACCGCGCAGATTGAGCTTCGCTCCGGACCGCTGAAGACAAAAGCCGTTCCTGCACAAATTGGGTCTGCTGCAGCCCCTCAAGACCGAATTACCCGAGATGGCGTCACCACTCTATCCGCGTCACTGGGAGGTGGTTGAAGCCGCGACCATCGCCTATGGGCACGGAATTTCAGTCAACCCGCTAACCTTTGCCGCCGCCGCGGCGGCGGTCGTTAATGGTGGCACATTGATCCAGCCGACATTTCTGCAAGCATCCCGAAGTCCAGCAGGGCGCACGCGTGATCACGGAAGAGACCAGCCGCACCATGCGCCAACTGCTTCGGCTAGTCGTCACCGATGGCACGGGCACAAAAGCCGATGTGCCGGGTTATGATGTGGGTGGAAAAACCGGAACGGCCGAGAAAGCCGATAAACGGCTCCTATGCCCATCACCTGTTGATTTCGTCGTTCTGCGGTGTGTTTCCGATCGATGATCCGCAATTCCTCGTCTTTCTCATGCTCGATGAACCACACGGGAACAGGGAAAGCGGCGGTTTTGCGACAGGCGGCGAGACCGCCGCTCCCGCCGTGGGCCGGATCATCGCCCGTATTGCGCCACTGCTGGGAGTGGCGCCTCGCGACACCTTTGTCGCGGCAAATCCCTGACTTCTTCACATTGGGACCACATTCGAACGCGAGTTTGGGACAAAGCGGATTTGGCGGCTTCTGTGACCGAAGGGGTTAGGAAATTCCGCGGTATCGCGGCAGACAGCCGGGAGGTGAAACCCGGATTTCTGTTCGCTGCACTTGCGGGAAGCCGAACCAGCGGCGTCGGCTTCATCGAGGATGCGGTAAAGCGCGGAGCTGTCGCCGTGCTGGGTAGCCCCGATGCCGCAGATGTGGCGAAAAAAACTGGGCGTGCAATTCATTGCTGCCGAGAACCCCCGTCAGGCGCTGGCCCGTATGGCGGCGGAGTTTTATCAGCTGCAGCCGTCCGTTATTGCGGCCGTCACCGGTACCAACGGCAAGACGTCCGTAGCGGCATTCGTCCGCCAGATATGGGCGTGGCAGGGCCGCAAATCGGCAAGCCTGGGAACGGTCGGGATCGATTCACCTTCAGGTCACGTATCGCTGGGACATACGACCCCGGATCCTGTGCGCCTTCATGCCGAATTGGCGCAGTTGAAGCGGGAGGGAATTGATTACCTGGCGATGGAGGCATCGAGTCACGGGCTCGCTCAGTATCGCCTTGACGGCCTGAGCATCGCGGCTGCCGGGTTCAGCAATATCACCCGTGATCACCTCGACTACCACACCGCATTTGAAAATTATCTCGCCGCAAAAGTGCGGCTCTTTTCGGAATTGCTTCCCGAATCCGGCGCTGCCGTGATCAACGCGGATGCAGAACATTCCCGGGATTTTCTGGCGGTTTCGCGCAGACGGAAATTGCGCGTGATCGCGGTTGGCAGAAGGGGCGCAGAACTGCGCCTGATGGCGCAATCGCCGCAGCCTCGGGGGCAATTGATCACAGTTCTTTACGCGCAGCGCGAGTACCGGCTTTTGCTCCCACTCGCGGGTGAATTCCAGGCATCGAACGCTTTGGTCGCGGCGGGTCTTGCGCTGGCTGTCGGAGATGAGGCTGATCGCGTGTTTGCCGCCCTTGAATCGCTGAAGGGTGCGCCCGGGCGGCTGGAACTGGTTGCGCACACGCGTCAGGGCGCCGCGATCTTTGTCGATTATGCGCATACGCCCGATGCGATCGAAACCGTGCTGAAGGCGATCCGGCCTCACGTCCTCGGCCGATTGCATATCGTATTCGGCTGCGGCGGGGATCGGGACCGCGGCAAACGCCCCTTGATGGCCGCCGCAGCATCGCGATTTGCAGATTCCGTAATCGTAACCGACGATAACCCGCGTTCTGAAAATCCTGCCGCCATCCGCAAAGAGGCGCTCGCGGGAGCGCCAACAGCGAGAGAAATCCCAGGCCGGTCCGACGCGATTCGCCAGGCAATTGCGGCGCTCGGGCCTGACGATGCGTTGATCATCGCCGGCAAGGGGCATGAAGACTACCAAATCATCGGCACCCAGGTGCTGCCTTTCTCGGATCGCAGCGAAGCCATGAAGGCCGCCCGCGCTCTTGGCGGAACTGCGGCGGATGAGGCGGCATGACACATAGCCCCATCCTTTGGACGGCTGCGGAGGCAGTGCGCTCGACCGGTGGGACCGCGACAACAGATTGGGCCGCCTCTGGCATCTCGATCGATACGCGCACGATCGAACGCGGAGATCTGTTTGTCGCGCTGCAGGGCGAGGCACGCAATGGGCACGAGTTCGCGGCCATGGCGCTGGAAAGAGGCGCCGCCGCGGTCCTTGCAAGTCATGTGCCCCCCGGCGTCAAAACCGATGCACCGATGCTGCTGGTGGGAAATACGCTGACGGCGCTGGAAGCACTCGGCAGGGCCGCCCGTGAGCGCGCGAGCGCGCGTGTTATCGCAGTTACCGGCAGCGCCGGAAAGACGACTACAAAGGAAATGCTGCGCCTGATGCTGGCAGGGCAGGGCAGTGTTGCTGCCTCAGCCGCCTCCTACAACAACCATTGGGGTGTGCCGTTAAGCCTCGCGAGAATGCCTCGCGATTCCGCGTTTGGTGTTTTCGAGATCGGCATGAATCATGCCGGCGAGATCCAAAATCTTGTCCGGCTTGTCCGGCCTCATCTCGCGATCATTACGACCATCGCACCCGCCCATATCGAATTTTTTGGGACGCTTGAGGCTATTGCCGACGCCAAGGCTGAAATTCTCGAAGGCATTGAGCCCGGCGGCGCCTGTGTCCTCCCTTGCGATAACGGGCAATTCGCACGTCTCAGAACCCGGGCGGAAGAACTTTCGATCACGACCATCGCAAGTTTCGGTGCCGCTCCGGATGCCGATGCGCATCTGGTTTCGGCGGAACCCATCGGCGACGGCCAACAGGTGAGCGCTACCATTTTGGACGATCGTATTGAATTTCGCATTGCGGCGCCCGGGCTCCATATCGCGCTGAACGCAGTTGCCGCGCTTGCCGCGGTTAAACTTGTTGGTGGTGATGTGAAGCGCGCATCTCGGGCGCTCGAAAGCTTTGCGCCATTGAAAGGCCGCGGAGCACGCGCCGCGGCCGGAGATATCGAAATCATTGATGAAAGTTACAACGCCAATCCGGCGTCAATGGCCGCCGCGCTCGATGTGCTCGCCGCAACTCCGGTAGCGCGGGGTGGCCGCCGCGTTGCCGTATTGGGTGATATGCTTGAATTGGGCGCCGAAAGTAACCGCCTGCATGCGGGCCTTGCCCGCGCCATTCTGGCCGCAAGAACAGACCTGGTGTTTCTGTGCGGGCCACATATGCGTGCGCTCTGGTCTGAACTCCCGGCCGGCAATCGTGGTGCGCACCGCGAAACCTCGGCCGAACTTGCCCACGAAATTGTCAGCCGCATCCAATCAGGTGACGTCGTGCTGGTCAAAGGATCGCTGGGAAGTCGCATGGCCCTGATCGTTGAAGCATTGAAAAATCGAGAATCTGCCGCTGTATAGGTGAACATCCGGTGTTCTATTATCTCTTCGTCCCAATGCTGGGTCATTACCGGATCCTGAACGTCTTCCGTTATCTCACGTTCCGAAGCGCCGGCGCAGTGGTGACGGCGCTCGTAATCTGCTTCCTCATCGGTCCCTGGTTCATCCGCAAACTGAAGATGATGCAGGGAAAGGGGCAACCGATTCGGGAAGACGGTCCCCGCCGCCACATTGTGGAGAAGCAGGGCACGCCGACCATGGGCGGTCTTTTGATTCTGGTGGCGCTGGTGGTTTCGACGCTGCTCTGGGCGGATCTTTCCAACCAGTATGTCTGGGCGGTGTTGCTGGTGACGTTCGCCTTCGGACTGCTTGGCTTCATGGACGATTTCCTCAAAGTGGCGAAACGGTCGCCGACCGGCGTGCGCGCAGGGATGAAGATTCTCGTCCAGTTCGTGGTGGCTGCCTCGGCCGTCTATTTTCTGATGCGGCTTCAGGCGCCACCCCTCACTGGCGCTGTAGCCGTTCCTTTTTTCAAGGGCGTTCTCTGGCAGTTGGGCTGGTTCTTCATTCTCTTCGGCGCGTTGGTGGTGGTCGGATCATCCAATGCCGTAAATCTGACTGACGGTCTGGATGGCCTTGCCATCGTTCCGGTGATGATCGCGGCAGGGACCTTTCTGCTGATCGCCTATCTGGTCGGTAATATTCGCTTTGCCGATTATCTGCAGATCAATTACGTGCCCGGCACGGGAGAACTGGCCATTGTGATGGCGTCACTGATCGGCGCCGGACTTGGCTTTCTCTGGTTCAATGCACCACCCGCGATGGTTTTCATGGGCGATACGGGATCGCTCGCCTTGGGTGGCGTGCTCGGCGCAACCGCCGTTGCCGTTAAACACGAGATCGTACTTGCAATCGTCGGCGGTCTTTTCGTCATGGAGGCAGTCTCCGTGATGGTACAGGTGATCTCGTTCAAGACCACCGGCAAGCGCGTTTTCCGCATGGCGCCGATTCACCACCACTTTGAGCAACTTGGCTGGCGCGAACCCACGATCGTCATTCGTTTCTGGATCATCGCCGTCATTCTGGCGTTGGTCGGCTTGTCCACCCTGAAGCTGCGCTGAGGAGGCCGTGATCGAGGTAACTTTATTCCGCGGGAAGACGGTCGGAGTTTTCGGACTGGCGCGTTCCGGCTTGTCGGCCATAGAGGCGCTGAAAGCAGGCGGCGCCGACGTTTTTGCATGGGACGATAAGGAATCCGGCCGTGAGGCCGCGGCGGAAAAAGGCGCCCGCCTGAAAAACTGGACAGACTGGCCGTGGGACGAGATCCGTGCATTGGTTCTGAGCCCAGGTGTACCTCTCACCCACCCCGAACCGCATCCGATCGCGCGGCGCGCCCGCACTTCGGGAGTCGAGGTCATTGGCGATCTCGAACTGTTCGCCCGCACCATTCGTCCCGCTGGCCGCGCGAAGGGACAGTCCCTGATCGTTGCAATCACGGGCACGAATGGAAAGTCGACCACCACAGCTCTCATCGCCTATGTGCTGAGGGCCTGCGGATTCGATGCGCAGGCGGGTGGCAATATTGGCCGGGCTGCTTTGGATCTTCCGCCACCGAAACCATCTACGATTTATGTCCTCGAGGTATCCTCCTATCAGATCGACCTTTCGCCCGGACTCGTCAGCGACGTTGCGCTGCTTACCAATCTCTCGCCCGATCATCTCGACCGTCATGGCTCAATGGGGGCGTACGCCATGGTGAAGCAGAAGCTGCTAAGCCAGGTCGCGGATGACGGTTGGGTCGCGGTCGGGGTCGATGATCCCGATTCGGCAGCCATTTACACGACTATGGCAGCCGCGCGCGGTTCCCATGCGGTTGCCGTTGCGGTCGGTAAAGTCCTCGGCAGCGGCATCTTCGTGATTGACGGCAGGCTCTATGACGCCTGGGGTCAATCCGCGGAACTCATTGGAGACCTCAAAGCGGCGGTCCATTTGCCGGGTGCCCACAACTGGCAGAATGCGGCCTTATGTTATGCAGCGCTGCGCCGCGTCGTGCCCGACCGGCGCGCCATCATGCCCGCCATCATGCGGTTCCCCGGTCTTGCCCATCGAATCGAGGAGGTGGGACGCATAGGAAAGGTGCGCTTCATCAACGATTCCAAAGCGACCAACGCCGATGCAGCGGCCCGCGCTCTCGCCTGCTATGCTGACATTTATTGGATAGCCGGCGGTCTCGCAAAAGAGGGCGGGATCGGCAGTCTGTCATCGTTTTTTCCCCGGATCCGAAAAGCATATTTGATCGGGAAAGCCGCCAACGAATTTGAGAAGACCCTTTCCGGGCGTGTTCCCTTCATCCTGGCCGGCGATCTCGAGCGCGCGATCCATGGCGCTTTTGAAGACGCGAAGAACAGTGAAGTCGCGGATCCGGTGATTTTGTTGTCTCCCGCCTGCGCCTCATTCGATCAGTTTCGGGATTTCGAACAGCGTGGCGATGTCTTTCGCGAACTGTTCCGCAAGCTCCAGGCTGCGCAGTGCCACAGTCCGTCAATGGAACATTTGGTATGACGATTTCACGCTCAGACACTTCTCCGGTTTCGCGCTGGTGGTGGACAGTGGACCGGATCAGTCTCATCTGCATCATCGCGCTGCTCACGATTGGAATTTTTCTCGCATTTGCCGCAAGCCCGGCGGCCACAGGTCATGCGAATTCCGCCGGCAATTTTTCATATGCATTGAAGCAACTCGCTTTCGCGGCGGCCGCCCTCGGCATTTTGTTTGTGGTGTCACTTCTGAATTCGAAGCAGGCGCGTGTTCTTGCCGCGTGCGTTTATGCGTTGGCCCTGATCGGAGCATTTCTTGCACTGATAGCGGGCGCTGACGTCAACGGTGCCCACCGATGGCTGGAATTCGCCGGATTCAAATTGCAGCCGTCTGAGTTCCTCAAACCGGGATTTGCCGTTCTTGCGGCCATGTTTCTCTCGGACAAATTGAAACATGGCTTTGCCGGCGAATTGTGGATCGCCATTTTTCTCGCTCCGGCATTGTTGATTCTGCTGCTCCAGCCGGACATCGGCCAGACCGCTCTGCTGTCGATGTTGATGATTGCGATGCTGTTTTTCTCCGGTATTCCGTATATCGCGCTGGCCGGGCTCGCCGCTTCCGGTATGGGCCTGATTGCACTCGCCTGGCTGGTTCATCCTCATGTCCGCGAGCGCGTCGTCGAATTCCTTACCACCGGCGGATATCAGACCGGATTGGCATTGAAAGCCTTTCGTGCGGGTGGGATCGCCGGAGTTGGACCGGGTTCGGGTACCATCAAGTACCGGCTGCCGGACGCTCACACGGATTTCGTTTTCGCTGTGGCGGGCGAAGAGTTTGGAGTGTTTCTCTGCGGTTTGATCGCCGTTCTGTTTGGTGTTCTCACTTTCCGGCTGCTGCTCCGGTCTGCGCGCGCGAGAGACCCTTTTACACAATTGGCCGGTGCGGGCTTAGCCGCGGTGACCGGACTCCAAGCCTTCATAAATATGGGCGTGTCATTGTCGATTCTGCCAGCAAAGGGAATGACGCTGCCATTTATCTCCTACGGCGGATCGTCGCTGCTTGCCGTCGCGCTGACGATGGGTTTTGCGCTGGGATTGACGCGTAACCGCCCACATCAGGATGAGCTCGTACTATGAGTGGTCCTTTCGTCCTGGCCGCCGGTGGTACCGGGGGGCACCTGTTCCCGGCCCAGGCGGTTGCGGGCGAGTTGATGCGCCGCGGCCGCCGCGTTGTGGTTATGACGGACGGGCGCGGGCACAACTACGGCAATGCTTTCCCGGGCGCGGAAATCGCCACTGTTCCGTCCGCCACTTTTTCCGGCCGCGGTGTGATCGGCCGCTTGACGGCGCTCGCAACCATCATTGCCGGCGTGGTCGCAGCCCTGATGAAATTTTTTCGACTGCGCCCTAGTGTCGTCGTGGGATTCGGAGGATATCCAAGCCTGCCGGTAATGGTGGCAGCTTCGATCGCGCACATTCCGGCAGCATTGCACGAACAGAACGCGGTCCTCGGCCGGGTTAATCGATTGTTGGCGCCGCGCGTCACGAGAGTCGCGGCAACTTTTCCCTTCATCAGGTTTGCGCCGGCCCACGCGGACCGGGTTGTATTCACCGGGAATCCTGTACGTCCGGCGGCGGCGGCATTGCGTGATAGGCCGTACGCGCCCCCGAATCGGGCGGTCCGATCCGGCTGTTGGTTTTTGGCGGCAGCCAGGGTGCCCGGGCTCTGTCGGAACTCGTGCCACCGGCTATCGCAAGTCTGCCACTGGAACTGCGCAACCGCCTTGAGATCACGCAACAGGCCCGTGCTGAAGATCTGGCGATAGTGGAGGCGGCATATCGCGCATCCGGCTTGAATTACGAAATATCGGCGTTTTTCAACGATTTGCCGCAGCGGATGGCCGCCGCGCATCTCATCATCGCACGCAGCGGCGCTTCCACGTTGAGCGAATTGACCGTCATCGGCAGGCCGGCGATTCTCGTTCCCTATCCCTTCGCAATGGACAATCATCAGGCCGCTAATGCGGCGGTGCTGGAGCGGGCGGGCGCTGCCTGGGTTGTACCGCAAAGCGAGCTTGACCCGAAGAATCTGACGCAGCTTCTCGCCGGGATTCTTGCAGACCCGGCTGGCCTGTGCGCCCGCGCTGCAGCGGCCAAAGCTCTTGGCCATCCTGATGCTGCGCGCGATCTCGCCGATCTCGCCGAGCAGATCGCGGGAGAGCCTGAATGAGCTTTGCCGGAAAGCACAACGAAGCAATGCGGGTGCCGCTTTCAATCGGCACGATTCATTTCATCGGCATCGGCGGAATCGGCATGAGTGGCATCGCAGAGGTGATGCACGAGCTTGGTTATCGCGTTCGCGGATCCGATGCCGCCGAGAGCGGAAACGTCCTGAGACTCCGGGAACTCGGAATCCCCGTAATCATCGGCCACAAGCCCGAAAATATTTCGGATGCGCAAGTCGTTGTCTATTCCTCGGCAGTCAAGTCGGATAACCCGGAGCTTGCCACCGCGCGTTCCCTCGGGCTGCCAATCGTCAGACGCGCCGAGATGCTCGCCGAACTCATGCGGCTCAAACGCTCCGTCGCTGTGGCAGGCACGCACGGGAAAACGACCACCACCACGATGGTTGCGGCTCTGCTCGAAAGCGGCGGATTTGATCCATCTGTCGTCAACGGCGGCATCATCAATGTTTACGGCACGAATGCCCGAATTGGGGCCGGTGACTGGATGGTGGTCGAGGCCGATGAATCCGACGGCACTTTTCTGCGTCTGCCCGCGACCGTGGGTATCGTTACCAATGTCGACCCGGAGCATCTTGATTTCTACGGCGATTTCGAGCGCGTCAAAGCCGCTTTCCAGACCTTCATAGAGAATCTTCCCTTTTACGGCTTTGCTGTCATGTGCGCTGATCATCCGGATGTGCAGGGAATTATTGCGCGGATTCGCGATCGACGGATCATCACTTACGGATTCAGTCCGCAAGCCGATGCGCGCGCGGTAAATGTTTCATTCTCCGAGGGAGCTTCACATTTCGATGTGCTGTTCCGGAACCGCCGCAACAATACCGAGACACTGATGACCGGTTTGCGGCTGCCTATGCCCGGTGAGCACAACGTCTCCAATGCGGTTGCCGCGATTGCAGTTTCCCGCGAGTTGGGCGTTGGGCCCCAGGCGGTGAAGAACGCACTCGACCGCTTCGGCGGTGTGAAACGGCGCTTTACACGGGTCGGTGAATGGAACGGGGCGGCAATTATCGATGATTACGGACACCATCCCGTCGAGATCGCGGCAGTTCTGAAAGCCGCACGACAGGCTTATTCGGGGCCGATTACTGCGGTCATTCAACCGCACCGCTACACGCGCCTGCGCGACCTTTTCGATCAGTTCTGCACCTGTCTCAACAGCGCCGATACCGCAATCGTCGCCCCGGTCTATCCCGCAGGCGAAGCGCCAATACCGGGGGTGGACAGGGACGCACTGGCCGAAGGCTTGCGTGCGCACGGACACAAACGCGTCGTGACCATCGATGGCCCCGACGACCTTCCTCGCGTCGTCGCTCCGCTGGCGCAGCCACAGGGCGCCGTTGTCTGTCTTGGCGCCGGATCGATCACGCAATGGGCTGCCGGTTTGCAGGGGGCTTTGGAACGTCAGGGTACGCCTGCGATGAGTTCCTCTCCCGATATCAAGACTTCCCACGGTCCGCGGCAGCTACGCTGAATCGGCTCCATTGAAGGACCTGGTCTGGTTTCGGGCTGCTGGCCCGGCGGATGTGCTCTATCGGCCAGCCGATATCGACGATCTGCGCGATTTTATGGCGAACAAACCCGCCGATCTGGCTGTGACCGTCATCGGCGTTGGCTCGAATCTGCTTATTCGGGACGGCGGGATCCCGGGTGTTGTGATCCGCCTTCCAGGTTCCTTCGGGCGAATCGAAGTCCTGGGCAAATCGCGAATTCGAGCCGGTGCCGCTGCACTCGATGCAGCGGTGGCGCGCGCGGCCGCGGATACCGGCATAACCGGCCTCGAGTTCCTGCGCGGGATTCCCGGCACGATTGGCGGCGCATTGACAATGAATGCGGGATGTTACGGCAGTGAGACGAAAGATGTGTTTATCGAAGCGCGAGCCATCGATGATCGCGGGGAACTCATCACGCTCGATGCGGCCAGGATGGGATTCAGATATCGTCATTCCGAGCCCCAAAACGTCGTTTATGTTGATGCGGTGCTGCAGGGCCAGCCCGGAGAGCCCGATGAAATTCGCGCACGCATGGAGGCCCTTGTCGCTCAGCGGGAGAGCACGCAACCGGTACGCAGCAAAACCGGTGGATCCACTTTTACCAACCCTCCCGGTCATAAAGCCTGGCATCTGATCGATCAGGCCGGCTGCCGGGGTCTGGCGCATGGCGCCGCCCAGGTATCTGAAAAGCACTGCAACTTCCTGATTAACACCGGCGATGCCAGCGCCGGGGACATCGAGGCGCTTGGCGAGGAAGTGCGCGCGCGTGTGCGCGCGGTATCGGGCATTCAGCTCGAATGGGAAATCAAACGTATCGGGCGGCCGAAGCCATGACGCGGGTTGCGGTCCTGCTCGGCGGACGATCGGCGGAAAGGAATGTCAGCCTCGTGTCCGGACGCGCATGTGCCCAGGCGCTGCGCGACGAAGGCTTCGAAGTCGTCGAAATCGACGCGGGAGCTGATCTCGCCGAGCGACTGCATCGCGAGCAGCCCGACGCTGTCCTGAACGCGCTGCATGGCAGGTGGGGCGAGGACGGCTGCGTACAGGGATTATTGGAATTGCTGCAGATACCCTACACCCATTCCGGCGTTCTCGCCTCCGCGCTTGCCATGCACAAGGAGCGCGCCAAAGCCGTGTTCCGCTCTGCAGAATTGCCGGTGGCGCATAGTGTCGTTGCGGACCGTAAGCGCGCCGCTTCCGAACACCAGATCCCTCCACCCTATGTCGTGAAGCCGATTTGCGAGGGGTCGAGCGTTGGCGTGTTCATTATCCTCGAGGGTGACAATCATCCTCCTGCCTCACTCGCCTCGGCAGACTGGAACCTTGGCGACGAGGTCATGGTGGAAGAATACATTCCGGGGCGTGAGTTGACCGTCGCCGTGATGGGGTCGAAGGCGAATGGGCTGCGTGCGTTGGGGGTAACGGAGATTCTTCCGGCGACCGGCTTCTATGATTACGACGCGAAATATGCGCCGGGCGGATCGCGGCATGTCATTCCTGCCGGGATTCCCGATGTCGTCATGCATGAAACGATGGCCCTTGCCGAACGCGCTCATGCCGCTCTGGACTGCCGGGGGGTCTCGCGAACCGATTTCCGCTACGACGATTCGGGCGGAAAAAACCGCATCGTCATCCTCGAACTCAATACGCAGCCCGGAATGACCCCTACCTCGCTCGTGCCCGAGCAGGCACTCTACAACGGCATGAGTTTTCGCGCGCTGGTCCGCTGGATGGTGGAGGACGCTTCGTGCGCAAGATGAGGAAATCGGGTTTGCGGGGCGATGCCGGTCCGAACCGGCGCATTTGGCGCATCTCATTCCCGCGTCGTCCGGTTTTGCTGCTGTCCTGCTCGCTCGCTGTTGTGGCCGTTTCTGCGGGTGTCTGGTCGGGCGGGTATATCGGAGCAGCGGCAAACGCCGCCAATAGCGGAATGGAACGGCTGCTTGCGCAGATGGGATTTGCGGTTCACAAGATAAGTCTTTCCGGGCACGAACAGACCCCTGCGGATGCCGCGTATCGCGCGGTGGGCATTCAGCCCGGTGATCCGGTTTTTGCCATTGATCCCGCTGCGGCTCGCGCCCGACTCCTCGCGCTTCCCTGGGTCGGCGATGCAGAAGTGCGCCGGCATTTCCCGGACGTTGTTTCTGTCCGTCTCATTGAGAAACGGCCCTTTGCGCTTTGGCGCAGCGGTGGAACGATGTGGATCATCGAGCGCTCGGGCGCCGTGATCACGACCGCGGATCGCAATGCTTTTCCCAGGCTTCCGCTGCTTCTGGGGGAGGGTGCGCCAGATGCCGCCGCAACCATCGTGGATGCCCTTGCGAAGCAGACCGCGGTGTCCGCCCGGTTGCAGGCGATCGAGCGAATTGGCGACCGGCGTTGGGACCTGCACCTTAATGGTGGTGTCGTTGTTCGTCTGCCTGAAGAACAGTGGGAGTCCCAACTCGTGGAACTCGAAAAGCTGATCGTCGAAAAGGGCGTACTGGAACGCGATGTTGAGACGATCGACCTTCGCTATCCGGACAATTACGTGTTTAAGCTACACAACGGTGATTCGCGGCCGGTCCCGCGAGAACGCCGCGCGTGAGTTCAGAGGGTCTGGATGGGGGACACATTTCGCATACGGAGTAATAAGGCGAACGGCTTGAAAACCGGCGTTCCGCGCAATGGCCTCGTCGCAGCCCTGGATGTTGGTTCGTCCAAGGTCGCCTGCATCATCGGGCGCGCGGAGCAGGGCGGTATCCGCGTTCTCGGGTCCGCATTGCGTGAGTCGCGCGGAATTCGCGCAGGGACCATCGTCAATATCGATCTCGCCGAGCAGTCCATCGGTGAGGCCGTCGAAGCCGCCGAGGAAATGGCCGATCACCGGGTCCAGGATGTGATCCTTTCGGTGCAATGCGGTCAGCCGAAAAGCGTCTACGGACGGTCGGAAGCTGCCGGGTCGGGCGTGGTGATCGGCGATACGCATTTGCGGATGCTGCTAGCGGACGCGAAACGACGCTGCCGGGAAACCGGATTCGAAACGGTTCAGGCGGCCCCGACCGAATATGTCGTGGATCAGACCCGCGCGATCTCCGATCCCCGGGACATGGTCTGCGACCGGCTGGGCGTCTGCGTTCATGCGGTGGCGGTTCGGGCAACCCCGTTACAGAACCTGCGGTTTGCAGTAGAACGCCGCCAACTCGCGATTTCGCGCCAGTTGTTCGCTGCGTATGCCAGCGCAATTGCCACGCTCACCCCTGATGAAATGTCGCTCGGCTCCACCCTGATCGACATGGGCGCAGGCTGTACCTCGGTCTGTGTCTTCAAGGATGGTGCGCTTGTCCATGTGGATACGATTGCGGCAGGCGGGGCCAACATTACAGCGGACATCGCCTTCATGTTTTCCACGCCTCTCGCTGCGGCGGAACGGATCAAGACGCTATACGGCTCGGCGTTGGGCGAAGCCGATCCCGGCGACGACCTGATCGACGTTCCGCTCATGGGCGAGGAGAGTGAGCGCGCGAAGCAGCGCGTGCGCCGCGCCCACGTTGCGCGCATCATTCGGGCGCGCGTTGACGACATTTTCACCAGCACTCAATCAGCGGCTTGAAAAAGCCGGATACGATGTCAGTGCCGGCCGGCGGGCGGTTCTGACTGGTGGTGCATCGCAACTCGCTGGCGTGCGTGAAGTCGCAGCCGAAGTGTTGAACAAGCAGGTTAGACTGGCTCGGCCCCAGACATTTCCCGGTTTGCCCGCCGCGAATACGGGGCCTGCCTATTCCACCGCCCTAGGGCTGTTGATTTCCGCGGCAACCACAGCCGCCGAGGCAACCGACCCCAGTCCGCCGGTGGTTGCCGAGCCCGCTCGCACCGGGATCGCGCGCTGGGTTACCGAAAGGATTTTCGGATGAACTCACTGCGCCCAATTCCTTTTGTCTGCCATGCGTCGCTTCAACTCACGGAGGGGTTCGAGATGAACGTCAACTTCAAAGCGCCTGAGGATCGGAGAACTCAAGCCGCGGATCACCGTGCTGGGAATCGGCGGTGCCGGCGGCAATGCTGTCAACAACATGATCAATGCGCGCCTCGAGGGCGTGGATTTTATCGTCGCGAATACGGACGCTCAGGCGCTCATGCTTTCAAAGGCGGTGCGGAAAATTCAGTTGGGGGCCGAACTCACCCAGGGACTCGGCGCCGGGGCAAAGCCCGAAATCGGACAGGGCGCGGCAACCGAGTCGATGCCCGAAATTCTCGAACATCTTTCCGGTTCACACATGGTCTTTATTACGGCGGGAATGGGCGGCGGCACCGGAACGGGTGCTGCCCCCGTAATCGCACGTGCCGTTCGTGAACTGGGCGTTCTGACGGTCGGCGTCGTAACCAAGCCATTCCACTTCGAAGGCGACAGACGGATGCGGATTGCCGAACGCGGAATCGAAGAACTGCAAAACTATGTCGATACGCTTATCATCATTCCCAATCAGAATCTGTTTCGCGTTGCCAATGAACGAACAACATTCGCGCAGGCCTTCGCCATGGCGGATGACGTCCTGCATTCCGGCGTTCGCGGTGTCACCGATCTGATCGTTATGCCGGGACTGATCAACCGGGATTTTGCCGACATCAAGACGGTTATGTCCGAAATGGGCAAAGCCATGATGGGTACCGGCGAAATGGCCGGAGAAGGACGCGCTCTCAAAGCAGCAGAAGCGGCAATCTCCAATCCATTGCTCGAAGATGTGTCGATGAAGGGCGCGCGCGCGGTTCTCATCAATGTTACCGGTGGGCCTGACCTGATGCTGTTCGAGGTGGACGAGGCCGTAAACCGGATTCGCGCTGAAGTGGACAATGATGCGAACATTCTGTTCGGCAGTGCGCTTTCGGAAGAAATGGAGGGCCGGGTCCGGGTCTCCGTTGTCGCCACCGGCATCGACGCAGGCGCCCACGCAAGGCGGTCTGATAATGTGCAGAAGTTCCCGAGCCGGCGAAAGGCGGCGGAAACGGCCGCTGCCGAAGCCGCGGATGTTGCGCTGTCCAATTTACCCGGATTGGCCCCGGCAGAACTGCTGCAGGAACCCGCCCCCGCTTTTGACGCGGACGAGCCACTGGCATTGGGTGGAAGGGACGCGCCAGCAATTGCTGAATTGGTTCAGCGGCCGATGTCTTTGGACACACCACGGCTTCCACCGGAAGAACGGCCCAAGCGGCGTGTTTTCGGGTTATTCGGCGGGCGCAAGCGGTCGGAACACGCTTCTCGACCCACGGATCCGCATTTTGACCTCCGCGGCAGCGGAGTCACCGATTTCCGCGAGCGGCAGCCTGAACCCGCAGCTTTTGCCCTGCAGCATCCCGTCGCCGATCAGGATCCGCTTCGTCTCCCAGCCGAACGCGCCGAGCCGAAGGCCCGTCCGGGCGATCTTTTCTCCAGTACGGAAGAAAACTTTGAAATTCCCGCATTCCTGAGGCGCCAGAAAACAGGTTCTTGATGGAGTTACGCCGCACGGTCAGTCGCGAGGTCTCCGTCGGCGGCGTGGCGCTTCATGCCGGTGTTTCGGTCACCATGCGAGTTGCGCCGGCTGCGGCGAATACTGGAATTGTGTTTCGCCGGAATGATCTCACCGGCGCGCCTGCGATTGTGGCGTCGTGGCGGAATATTGCCGACTCACGTTTTGCAACGGTCATCGGCGTTGGTCATTGCACGGTCGCGGTAACTGAGCACCTGCTCGCCGCTCTATATGGCGCGGGTATCGATGATTGTCTTATCGAGCTGGATGGACCCGAGCCGCCATTGCTCGATGGCGATTCGCTATCGTTCCTGCAGCTGCTCGACCGCGCGGGTGCACGTGAACTCGATTGTCCCCGCACCGCAATCTCGCTTCGGCGCCCGGTCGAAGTAAGGCTTGGAGAGACCAGCATAAAGCTGCTACCGGCGGATGAAGCCGAATTCTATTTTGAAATCGATTTTCCAGGCACCGCCATTGGGCGGCAGACCTTCGAATGCAAACTCGACCAAGCCCTGTTCCGCAGCCAGATCGCTCCGGCCCGGACATTTGGTTTTCTGAATCAGGCAGAACAGTTGCGCAGCGCCGGTTTCGCACGCGGCGCCAGCCTGGAAAACACTTTGGTGATTGATGGCGAACGCATCTGCAACCCGCAGAAGCTGCGCTTTCCGGATGAATTCGTCCGCCACAAAATTCTCGATGCCATCGGCGATTTGAAACTCGCCGGTGCACCCATCATCGCCCGTTTTGAGGGCCGGCGTTCCAGCCATGCCCTCAATGCCATGCTTTTGCGCACGCTCTTTTCGGATCCGGAAAGTTATGAATTATCCCAATGAAGCGCTTGAGCCGGGCTGTGTCCGCCTTTGAGGGATTGCTTTCGCTGTTTCGATCACTCTCTGGACCTCAGCCTTGGGGTAATGGCATAAGCCTGTTGGGCTGCATCTCGGCGAAACGGACCTATGCCTCTGAAACCGTGTTATCTTCTCTCGAAATCCGCGGCTATTGCCTTGGTGGCTTGCGGCTGTGTGATGCTCCTCGCCGCCTGTGCGGGTGACGATCAGATGACGGCACAATATGTCGAACGGCCGATCGATCAGATTTACTCAGATGCCTGGAGACTGATCGATAGAGAAGACTGGCTCGACGCGGGCCGTCAGTTCGATGAGGTGGAGCGCCAGCATCCCTATTCGGTGTGGGCACGCCGCGCTATGCTGATGTCGGCGTTCTGCTATTACGAAGGCAACAGGTACCAGGATGCAATCGACGCATCCGCCCGCTTCATCCAGTTGCATCCTGGCAACAAGGATGTGCCTTATGCTTATTACCTGAAAGCTATCTCTCTTTATGAGCAGATCGCAGACGCGAATCATGATCAGGGTAAGACTGAAGACGCTTTGACAGCGCTACAGGATCTGATCCAGCGCTTCCCGGACACGGAATATGCGCGTGATGCGCGGTTGAAGGTCGATCTTGCGCGCGACCATCTGGCCGGACGCGAAATGACGATTGGCCGATTCTATCTCCGGCAGGGCGATTACCTTGCGGCGATCAATCGCTTCCGCACCGTGATCGACAAATATCAGACCACGTCACATGCACCGGAAGCACTGGAACGCATCACCGAAGCCTATCTGGCGCTTGGTATTGTCAAGGAGGCCCAAACCTCGGCGGCCGTGCTCGGGTTCAACTATCCCGGCAGCGAATGGTACATGGATGCGTATAATCTTTTGACCGACAAGAACCTTGCGCCTTCGGAAGACAAGGAATCCTGGATCAGCAGGGCTTACCGGGCCGTCTTCTGACACCCTCCTGTCCCCGCGCCGGGGTACTGCCGAGGAGCAATTGGGGAATGCCAGTCGGCCCAATTCGGATTCGCCCTGGCTATGCTTAGCTCGCTGATCGTCCGCGACATCGTACTGATCGAAAAGGCTGAGCTCTCTTTTTCGCCCGGGCTGAATGTGCTGACCGGCGAAACGGGTGCCGGCAAGTCGATTCTGCTCGATGCGCTCGGGCTTGCGACCGGCGCTCGCAGCGGCGGCCGTGCTTCCACTCGTCCAGGTGCGGATCAAGCTGCTGCGGTTGCGACTTTCGACCTTCCGTCCACGCATCCGTCGCATGCGATCATTGCCGCGAATGGGATCGTGGCCGGAGAGGGCGAACTCATCCTGCGGCGCGTGGTTTTACCCGATGGCCGAAGCCGCGCTTTCGTAAACGATCAACCGGTGAGCATTCAATTCGCCCGCGAAATCGGGGCGGTCCTCGTTGAAGTGCATGGTCAGAGCGACGATCGCGGGCTTTTCGATCCGTCGATGCATCGCGTGCTTCTGGACGGTTTCGGCGGCCACCAGCAGCTCGCGATGGAAGTCAGCCAGGATTTTGCCGCAGTCGCCGCCACGAAGGTCCGGCGCGATTCGCTTCGAGATGCCCAGGCTGCCGCTGAACAGGAAGCAGAATATCTGAGATTTGCTGCGGACGAATTGCGCAAGTTGGCCCCGCAGCCCGGTGAGGAAGCCGAACTCGCTTCCACCCGCGCCCTGATGATGAATGCCGGGCGCCTTGCGCAGGAGATTGCGGCCGCTTTCGAGTTCGTCGGCGGTGACGGGGGCGCAGAAGTCAAACTTGCCAATGCGCTGCGCCGCCTTTCGCGACTTCCGGAAAGCGGCCGCAATGCAGCGCATGAGGCCGAGGAAGCACTCGATTCCGCTCTCATTCTGGTGCAGAACGCGCGCTCGCAACTTGAACATCTGTTGATGCGGCTCAATGCCGAGCCTGGCAAGCTCGAGCAGCTCGAAGACAGGTTGTTTGCGCTGAAGGCGGCCGCGCGCAAATACAATGTCCCGGCCGATGCGCTGCCGGCGCTGGCGTCCGAATTCGAAGCAAAGCTCGAATTGCTGGAGGGAGGAAAAACCGGGATCGCGGCCGCGGAAACCGAGTTGTCCCGCAATATGGAGCGCTACCGCGCTGCCACCATGAAGCTCTCTGCGGCGCGTGCCGCTGCGGCAGCGCGGCTTGAAAAGGCCGTAGCCAAAGAACTGGCTCCGCTCAAACTGGGCAACGCAAGATTCCGCGTCACTCTGATGCCCATTACTCCGAGAATCCGGCGGAACAAACGGCCTGGAGCGTGTCGCCTTTGAGATTGCCACGATTGCCGGCGCAGGTTTTGGGCCGTTGACGCGCATTGCGTCGGGCGGTGAACTTGCGCGGTTTTCGCTCGCCCTGAAAGTTGCGCTTGCAGAATCGGATCCGCCCGGCCATTCTTGTTTTCGACGAAGTGGATCGCGGGGTTGGAGGCGCTGTTGCGGCTGCAGTCGGCGAGCGCTTGCAGCGGCTGGCGCAAAGTACACAGGTGCTCCTTGTCACGCATTCGCCGCAGGTTGCGGCGCGGGCGGCTCGCCATTTTCGGATTGTCCGGGAGGCGGGAAAGACGCGTGTTCATCAATTGCCGGCGGACGAACGCATCGAAGAAATCGCGAGAATGCTCTCCGGCGCAAGTGTTACCGACGAAGCCCGCGCTGCCGCACGCCGCCTCCTCGCGGAGGCCGGCGCTCCACCCGTAGCCAGAAGGCGGGCACGTGCGTGAACCACGCGAAGGACAAGCCTGTTTCATTGCTCACGGAGAAGGAGGCGGAGAGCGAACTCGCACGGCTCGCCACGACTATCGCAGAGCACGACCGTGCCTATTATCAGGACGACGCGCCGCGGATTTCGGATGCCGGGTATGACGCGCTGCGCCGGCGAAACGACGATATCGAGAAACACTTTCCTGAACTGATTCGCCTGGACAGTCCTTCGCAGCGCATTGGCGCGCGGCCGGCGGAACGCTTCGAGAAGGTCCGTCATGCGCGCCCGATGCTCTCACTCGACAACGCGTTCACCTCCGACGATGTTCGTGATTTCGTGGCGAGGGTGAGACGGTTTCTTGCGTTGCCGCAGGACCATGAGTTGGTTCTCGTCGCCGAGCCAAAAATCGACGGCCTGTCCTGCAGCCTCCGCTATGAACAGGGCAGGCTTGTGCTCGGTGCGACGCGGGGCGACGGCGCGGAAGGTGAGAATGTAACCGCGAATGTCCGCACGATTGCCGATGTACCGAAGTCCATTCGCGCGCGCGGCGTACCGGCAATATTCGAAGTTCGTGGCGAAGTTTATATGAGCCATGCGGATTTTTCTGACCTCAACCGGCGTCAGGAAAAGGCCAGTGAAAAAATCTTTGCCAATCCGCGCAATTCTGCGGCGGGCTCCCTTCGTCAACTGGATCCTGCGATTACCGCGCACCGGCCTTTGCGCTTTTTCGCCTATCATTGGGGTGAAGTATCCGCACTGCCGGGCGATACCCACTGGGACGTATTGCAGGCAATGAAAGGCTGGGGTTTCCCGGTGAATCCGCTGACCCGGCGCTGCCGTACCATCGACCAGGTGCTCGAGTTCTACGATGAAGTGCAGCACCAGCGCGCCGAGCTCGGTTACGACATCGACGGTGTCGTATACAAAGTCGATCGTCTGGATCTGCAGAATCGGTTGGGCTTCGTCTCCCGCAGTCCGCGCTGGGCGATTGCGCATAAGTTTCCAGCCGAACGGGCAGAGAGTACGGTTGAACGCATTGCAGTCTATGTCGGACGAACCGGCGCGCTGACACCCGTGGCTCACATCAAGCCGGTCACGGTCGGGGGCGTGGTCGTGCAGAACGTCTCCATGCATAACGAGGATGAAGTCGCTCGCAAGGATGTCCGAGTTGGCGACACCGTCATCGTACAACGCGCTGGTGATGTTATTCCCCAACTTGTCAGCGTTGTGCTGGGGCGCCGCCCTCGTGGCACGCATCCTTACAAAATGCCGGAGCGCTGCCCGATTTGCGACAGCCATGCCACGCGTGAGATCAATCCTAAAACCGGTGAACCCGAAGCTGCGAGGCGCTGCGTCAACACGCTATCCTGTCCGGCGCAGGCCGTGGAGCGCCTGCGCCACTTTGCTTCCCGGGATGCATTCGATGTCGAGGGCATGGGCGAAAAGACCGTAGCGGAATTCTTCGAAGATGGTTTGCTGCGCGAACCGGCCGACATCTTCCTCCTTGAGGAACGCTACGGCCACGGCGCAAAGGCGATCATGGAGCGTGAGGGTTGGGGCGAGCAATCCGCAGGCAAATTGTTTCGCGCCATCAACGCGCGCCGCAAAATTTCCCTCGACCGCTTTATACTGTCCCTGTCGATACCGCATGTCGGCGAAAGCACGGCGCGCCTGCTTGCACGCAACTTTCATTCCCTCAAAGCATTCCTCGCCTCGATGCAAAGCAACCACGCGGTTGAGGATCTCGACGCAATCGAAGGAATTGGGGATGTCATGGCGGCGGCCATCAAGGCGTTCTTCGATGAAAATCACACGCGCAAGGCCATCGGACGCCTGCTGGAATGCATAGAAGTCAGTGATTTTGCGCCTTCTGCCCATGCAAACACCGCGCTCGCGGGTAAAACGGTTGTATTCACCGGCACGCTCGAGCGCATGACGCGTAACGAAGCCAAAGCCCGCGCCGAGTCCCTCGGCGCCAGGGTTGCGGGATCCGTTTCCAGGAAAACCGATCTGGTTGTCGCCGGTCCGGGTGCAGGATCAAAGCTGAAAAATGCCGAAGAATTCGGCGTCAAAATCATCTCCGAAGATGACTGGCTTGCCCTCGTCTCCGGCGACTGATGCAATTCAACGATTTGATTCATTTTCGGGCCACGATCCTGTAGCGTCCGGCGCGACCAATATTCCGGGATTTTCATGACATCCGGCATAAGCCGTGAGATTGCCGTCTCTGCCCGCGCGTGGCCCTTTGAAGAAGCGCGCAAAATAATTGCCCGTATCGAGAGGCGGCAAAAAGCCGGGCGGGACGTGCACGGTATTATTTTCGAAACCGGCTATGGACCGTCGGGATTGCCCCATATCGGGACCTTCGGCGAAGTCGCGCGCACAAGCTGGGTGCGCGAGGCATTTCGCCAGATGAGTGACATTCCCGCGCGTCTCATCGCCTTCTCCGATGACATGGACGGCCTTCGCAAGGTGCCTGACAACGTCCCAAATCAGGAGATGCTGCGGGATCATCTTGGCAAACCGCTCACTTCAATTCCCGATCCCTTCGGAACGCATGGCAGCTTCGGCGCGCATAACAATGCGCGATTGAAGGCATTTCTCGACCGCTTCGGTTTTGAATATGAGTTCTTCAGCGCCACCGACTGCTACCGCAGCGGCTTATTCGATGAAGCGCTGCTTACCGTTTTGGCCCATTACGAACGGGTCCGGGATGTCGTACTGCCGACGCTCGGCCCTGAACGCCGCGCGACCTACAGCCCGTTTCTTCCGGTTTGTCCGCGCACCGGCCGGGTGTTGCAGGTTCCGATCACGGACTGGGATATTTCTGCCGGGACGGTCGTTTACGAGGACGAGGGCAAACGCACGGAGGTTCCGGTCACCGCGGGCAACTGCAAACTTCAGTGGAAGGCCGATTGGGCCATGCGCTGGTTGGCTCTCGGGATTGACTACGAAATGTCGGGTAAGGACCTGATTCCCTCCGTTGAACTGTCAACCCGGATCGTTCGCATTCTCGGTGGTGAGCCGCCAGAGATGCTTACCTATGAATTGTTCCTCGACGAGGCAGGACAGAAGATTTCGAAATCCAGGGGCAACGGTTTGTCTGTCGACGAATGGCTGGCTTATGGGCCCGAAGAAAGTCTTGCCTTTTTCATGTTCCAGAAGCCGAAAGCGGCCAAGCGTCTGTTTTTCGATGCGATCCCAAAATCCGTGGACGACTATCTCAGCTTCCTCGCCCAGTACCGGCGTGAGGCGGGTAATCTTGCGACCGCGGTGGAAAATCCGGTCTGGTTCATCCATAACGGATCGCCACCCGACGAAGACTATCCGGCGAGCTTTGCGCTCCTGCTGAATCTCGTCAGTGCCTCCGGTGCGCATGACCGCAATGTTCTTTGGGGTTTCATCCGTGCTTACGCAGCCTCGGCAAGCCCCGCCACGCATCCGGGGCTCGATCGGTTGGTGAACTATGCGCTGAAATATTACGAAGATTTGGTCAAGCCGCAGAAACGCTACCGCGCCGCGACGGCCAAAGAACGTGAAGCGCTTGCTGCGCTCGCCGATGCGCTGGAAAACATGCCCGAACAGCGTGACGGCGAAACCGTACAGAATGTTGTCTACGAAATCGGCAAGAGTCACGGATTTGAACCGCTGCGCGACTGGTTCAAAGCGATCTACGAGGTTGCACTTGGGCAAAGCCAGGGTCCGCGCTTCGGCTCATTTGCGGCGCTGTTTGGGTGTGCGGAAACCGCTGTACTGATTCGCACGGCGCTCGCCGGCGCCTTCATTTCCGGTGGCAAGCCGTGATCCGCAGCGCGCTGGCGCTGGCTGTGCTGTTTGCCTGTTTCAGCCTCTCGTCAGGTCATGCCCAGGATGCCGCGGCTGCTTTCGAACGCTACCGGATGGGCGATTACGAGGGGGCGATCACAACCGGTGAAGCGGCGAAAACCGGGGCAGGCCTCGCCGTCGCGGCGCGTGCTGCATTCGCGGAAGCCAATTTGCGCGATATGCCGTGCCTTTCCTGCCTGAAACGCGTCGAAGATCTGGCCCGTCGCTCGATCATGCTCGATGTGAGCCGGCCCGAGGCCTTCGTCTACCTTGCGGCTGCGCTGGGTTATGAGTCCCGCATCATTGGCTATGTACGCGCCAGTCTGGAGCACTATCCCGAAATGGCCAAACAGGCGGTCGACCATGCCCTGGCCGATGATCCCAATGACGCATGGAGCCTGGCCGCCTTCGGTGGATGGCATATTGAGATCGTTCACGATGCAGGCAGTTTTTTGGCCCGAAATCTGTTTGGTGCGCGCGTGGATCTGGGTGAGGACGCATTCCGGCGCGCCTTTGCCGCAGATCCCGGCAATCTCGTCATCCGGCTGCAATATACTTTGTCGATGTCTTCATTCGATCTGAACCGATATCGCAGCGAAATCGCGAATCAGCTTTCGGCCATCGCAATGCTCGAACCACGCACGGCGTATGAGGTGGTGATGAAGCAACGGGCAGCACGCCTGCTCGATTTGCTCAAATCGGACCGCCAGGCCGACTATCGCGCGCTTGTCAGGCAGTATCAGGGTTATCCTGCCGGATGATGGAACACCTGATTTACAAGCTTTTCCGCCAATCGGAGTGGCGGGAAGCGGCCGCCTCGGGAAAATTTACCGGCTCGCCGGACGACCTCCGCGATGGCTTTATTCACCTCTCCACCGCCGCACAGGTTCGCGGGACTTTCGCGAAATACTTCTCGGTGGATGCTGGTGCCGTGCTCGTTGCCTTTGCTGAAGAACGCCTGGCCCCGGCTTTGAAATGGGAGGTTTCCCGCAATGGCGAACTGTTCCCGCATCTTTACGAATCGTTGGATCTGGCGCAGGCAGTCTCCGTTTTTCACATCGTGCGCGGTGATGGCGGCACGCCTGTTTTTTCTCCGGAAATCCCCTGATGGCGACCTACCGCAATCCGCGACGGCCCGTAAGGGCGTGAAACAGCACCAAAACCACGATCGCGCCGATCACCGCGACGAACATCGAATACAGATTAAATCCCGTGACGCCGTGACCGCCGATCGCGTTGAAAATAAACCCACCGACACAGGCGCCCACTATACCCAACGCGATGTTCAGTACGCAGCCCTCACCTCGGCTGCTCACCACGCGGCTCGCAACAAAGCCGGTAATCAGTCCGAAAAAAATCCAGCCCAGAATTGACATTGAAGACCCCGAATCGTGATGGGATTGTGCGGAATGATTGATTTTGGACAAGACCTCGAACCAATTTTGCGCGATTCTGTTGTTGAAAAAATGCTGCATGAACCGGTCGGGCGTTCAGTATTCGGGGCGTTTTTGGAGGAAATGATGACAAAGCTGTTATCCGGTCTCGTGCTGGCCGCAGCATTGACTGGCATCCTGCCCTTTGCCGCGCGTGCGCAGCAGCAACCCGCACCCGAACAAACCTGCCTGCAGAACAACCGGATCTGGAGCTGGAACGCGGTCAGCGATCGTCTGCTTATTGTCACGGACAGGTCCTATCGCCGCTATATCGTCCGTCTGGGCGGCGGCTGCATCAATCTTTCTGCCTATCCGCTGACCGCGCTGAGTTTCCACACATGGACGGAGCTTGGGTGTCTGCAACGCGGCGATACCGTCGTCTATAACGCGCCGGCGCTGGGACGATTGAACTGCTTCGTGAATGACGTTGAACCCTATTCCGACCAGCTGCTGGCCGAAGCCGAAAACTCCAAATGAGAACGGCTCGGACTATGAAAGGCTTGGACCGGCATAGCGCCGGTCGCCGACTGAGCGGCCGCGCGTATCGAGCACGGCAGCTCGTGACAGCCCGTGCGCGGCTCCCGAATCCGGTATGGCTCCCAATGCGATGAGCAGCGCCGCAATGGCGGTTTCCGCCGCGCGCCCCGCTCCGTCATCGATCTTCAGCGCAGCGCCAAGGCCCAATGCGGGGAGTATGGCGACATAAACGCCCTCTGCGCCGGTTTTTACCGCGATCGTCGGATTCTCCTGCATCAGCAAGGTGCATGCGCGGCCGGTTCCCCCAACCAGTTCAGGGTGTTCCATCATCGCGGAAACGATCTGCCGGCAAGCTTGTGCGCGGCCTGGCGAAAGTCTCTGCGGATCAGCGATGCTCGCCATGGCTCGGGAAAGCGCACTGAGTGGAATCGCAAAGTTCGGCACCGTACAACCGTCAATACCAAAAGGCAGCGGGCCTCGAACATCCGCCAGTTGCGACAGGGTCTCCTCAACTCTGCGCTGCACAGGGTGGTCCGGTCGCTCATATCCGGCGACGGGCGCATCGATTGCGCGTGCAACCGTCATGAATCCCGTGTGCTTTCCGGAACAGTTGTTGTGCAGGGCGGTCCAGCGCTCGCCGCGCGCAACCATTGCTTCCGCGGTGGCTTCATGGATCGGCTTATGTGCTCCGCAGGCCAGATCGGCGACCGAACAGCCAATCCTTGCCTGCCAGGCCGCGATGCGGAACGTATGTTGCGGTTCGCCTGAATGCGACGCGCAGGCAAGCGCGGTCTCTTCGCTGCCCAGCCCAAAATCGGATGAGGCGCCCGATTCAATGAGGGGAATTGCCTGAACGGGTTTGAGGGAAGAGCGCGGATACACGCATTCCCCGACATTCCCGATCGCCACCCTCAACCTTCCGCCGGCATCGGATACCGCGATCGCGCCGCGGTGCAGACTTTCCAACCGGCCGCCCCGCGTCACCTCCACCAGAACCGGATTTGCCACTCTGACTTTTCCATTGTTTTCGTGCCACATATTGTAGCGGCCTTTGCCGATCGGTTCGCCGCTGGCACAGGATAACGGGCAATTGACATGCGTGGCTATTTTGCCGCGGGCACCGACGGCATTTCAAAACCCATGAATCTCGGCAATCTGCTGCGTATTGCGCATGCTTTCGGCGCGAGTTTCTTTTTCACCGTCGCCGGGCGCGTGAAGCTCGCCGATGCCATATCCGATACATCGGACGCCGCTGGCCATTTGCCGATCTATCAGTTTCCCGCCGTCGATGACTTGCGACTGCCGCAGGGTTGTGAGTTGGTGGGCGTCGAAATCACCGATGATGCGATCGAATTGCCCAGTTTTCGCCATCCATTGCGGGCAGCTTACGTTTTCGGGTCGGAACGTCTCTCGTTGTCCCCGGACGTCCTCGAGCGTTGCCGGCATGTCGTGAGAATTCCCACCCGGTTTTCGATCAATGTCGGAATGGCGGGGGCAATCGTTCTCTATGATCGCATGCTGGCACTGTCCAACTTCGCGGAGCGCCCGCTCCGGCCAGGAGGACCGGCCAAGACGGTTGTTCCTCCGGTTGTGAACTGGGGCAAACCCATCATCCGCAGCGGTAATGGATCCAATACGACCCGCAGGGGCGGGTGACGGCTCCAATTTTGCCCAAATTTTGGCGTAAGTTGGCCAGCGCGCAGATGACGGTTTCCGGCCGCGCACATGCGTTTACGTGATCCAAAGCCTCGCGGGGCTTGAAACGGGAGCGTTGAGTGAGGAAATACGCAATGCATCTGTGTTCGGCGGCGGTGATGCTCATCGCGTCGGCGGCAATGGCGCAGGAAAAGCCGGAACTTCTCGGCAGTTATCGCGACTGGTTTGCCTATCGTGTGGGCAGCGGCCCCGATCGGCAGTGTTACGCCCTTTCGCAACCCAGGCAGAAGACACCCCCGGGTATGAAGCGGGATGACGTGTTTTTCCTGATTTCCACCTGGCCGGGAAAGAAGGTAACGAACGAGCCCTCTATTGTTCCGGGCTATTCCTACAAGGAGGGTTCGAAAGTCCAGCTACAAGTGGGATCCGACAAATTCGAATTCTTCACCCGAAACGACGGGAGCAGCGGTGGCGCCTGGATGGATGATCCTGCGCAGGAGCGAAGGCTGGTCGATGCCATGAAACGCGGCGCGGCATTCAGCATCACCGGGTTACCTGAGCATGGCGCAATGACGAGGGACAATTATTCACTCGCCGGAATTTCTGCGGCGCTGGAGAAAGTCGCGACTTCCTGCAAATAGGGCGCCCGCTTCGTTCCCCGTCACGAAGCCAACGCACGTCTACCACGGGGGGAAAGATGCGATACTGAGGAATGATCGAACTGCGTCAGCCTGTTGGCCTTTCTCTCGCGGAACTCGAAACCGCGCTGCAAAGCGTTGGGCTTGACCCTCGCTCCGCGCGCATGCGCGCGCGCCAGCTGTGGAACTGGATTTATGTTCACGGTGTGAGCGACTTTAGCCCAATGACTAATCTCGCCAAAGAGTTCCGGTCACTGCTTGGCGATTTCTTCATTCTGTCTCGGCCGGAGATCATCACCGAACAGATCTCTTCGGACGGCACGCGCAAATGGCTGTTGTCCGGCGGACCAGGCATCGCATTCGAGACCGTGTTCATTCCGGAAGAAAATCGCGGCACTCTGTGCATTTCGAGTCAGGTCGGCTGCACATTGAACTGCAGCTTCTGCCATAGCGGAACGCAGAAGCTGGTCCGCAACCTGACACCATACGAGATCGTAGGGCAGGTGATGGTCGCGCGCGATGCCCTGGCCGACTGGCCGAGCACAAAAGAGAATCGCCGCATCACCAATGTCGTGATGATGGGTATGGGCGAGCCGCTGTACAATTTCGACAATGTCAAGGCGGCGCTTGCGATCATGGCCAATGGCGACGGCCTTGCCATCTCGAAAAGGCGCATAACTCTCTCCACCGCAGGCGTCGTCCCGATGATCGGGCGGGCCGGAGACGAGATCGGATCCAGCCTTGCGATTTCCCTGCACGCGACGAATGACGCGCTTCGTGACGAACTCGTGCCGCTGAACAGGAAATATCCAATTGCGGAATTGCTGGAAGCCTGCCGGAATTATCCGGGAGTTTCGAACGCGCGACGGATCACCTTCGAATATGTGATGTTGAAGGGCATCAATGACAGTCTCGCGGATGCACGCGCTCTGGTGAAGCTGCTCGCCGGAATTCCCGCCAAGATCAACCTCATTCCATTCAATCCATGGCCCGGCTCGCCATATGAATGTTCGGATTGGGAGCAGATCGAGAAATTTGCCGAAGTCGTCAATCGGGCAGGTTATGCGTCGCCGGTGAGGACGCCCCGCGGACGCGACATCATGGCCGCCTGCGGCCAGTTGAAAAGCGCCAGCGTCAGGGAACGGGCATCCGCACGCGCGAAACAAACCCTCCCGGCGTCCCCCTGAGCGCGCGGCGCGAACAGCGAAATTGCGCATACGGAACTGTTCGCCTATGACCTCCCCTGCAACCGGCGAGGAGGGGCGATTGCCCAAACAAGATGTGAAAAAGGTGGTGCTCGCCTATTCGGGCGGCCTCGACACCTCCGTCATCCTGAAGTGGCTGCAGACCGAATATCGCTGCGAAGTCGTAACCTTCACTGCCGATCTGGGCCAGGGGGAAGAACTCGAGCCGGCCCGCGCCAAGGCGCGACTCCTCGGCATCAGGCCGGAGAATATTTTCATCCAGGACCTGCGCGAGGAATTCGTGCGTGACTACGTATTTCCGATGTTCCGGGCCAATGCCCTGTATGAGGGCGCCTATCTCCTCGGCACCTCGATCGCGCGGCCGCTGATCGCAAAAAAACAGATCGAGATAGCCGAAAAAACCGGCGCAGATGCCGTGGCGCATGGCGCAACCGGCAAGGGTAATGATCAGGTTCGGTTCGAGTTATCCTATTACGCGCTGAAGCCCGAGATCAGGGTGATCGCACCCTGGCGCGAATGGGATCTGACCTCCCGCACGAAGCTGCTGGAATTTGCCGAGGCGCACCAGATTCCCATCGCAAGGGACAAACGCGGCGAAGCACCATTTTCAGTGGACGCCAATCTGCTGCATTCTTCCTCGGAAGGAAAAGTGCTCGAGGATCCGGCAATGGAACCCGATCCCATTGTATACCAGCGCACGTTGTCGCCGGAAGATGCGCCCGACCGCCCAACAATGATCACAATCGGCTTCGAGCGGGGCGATGCGGTCTCCATCGACGGACAAAGACTGTCCCCGGGACTGCTGCTCGCGCGTCTGAATGAGTTGGGCCGGGCCAACGGTATCGGCCGCGTGGATCTGGTCGAGAACCGCTTTGTCGGAATGAAATCGCGCGGCATTTATGAAACCCCCGGCGGCACAATCCTTTATGCCGCGCATCGCGCGATCGAATCGCTGACGCTCGATCGCGGATCGGCGCATCTCAAGGATGAGTTGATGCCTCGCTATGCCGAATTGGTTTATGACGGTTTCTGGTTCGCGCCCGAGCGCGAGATGTTGCAGGCGGCCATCGACAAGAGCCAGGAATTTGTCACTGGTGAAGTGCGTCTGAGGCTGTACAAGGGCAATGTCATTGTTGCCGGGCGATCCTCGCCCGAATCGCTCTATGCGCAGAATCTCGTCACATTCGAAGATGACCGTGGCGCCTATGATCAGAAGGATGCCGCCGGCTTTATCAAATTGAACGCCCTGCGATTGCGCACTCTGGCGTCGCGCGGCAGGAAACGACCCCAATGAGTTCAACTTCGAATGCGGGGCAGCGTGCCCATTGGAACGGGCCCCTGGGGCAGGCCTATGCCAATTCGCAGGAGAAACGGGACCGCGATCACGCCGGTATTACCCGGCCATTGATGGAGTGGGCGGATGCGCGGCCCGGTGAGCATGTCGTCGACATTGGTTGCGGCGCCGGCACAACCACGCTGATGCTGGCCGAGCGTGTTGGGCCAGCCGGAAGAGTGCTCGGAGTCGATATTTCGGGGCCAATGATTTCGCTCGCGCGGCGCCGGGCAGAAACCGCGCGAAGCGCCGCTCAATTTATCGAGGCTGATGCGTCGGAATACCCGTTCGAGCGCCGCGCCTTCGATCTCGGATTTTCCCAATTGGGCGTAATGTTTTTTGCCGATCCCGTCGTCGCGTTCCGGAATATCCGTCGGGGGCTGAATAAACGTGGTCGGATTGCGTTCGCCTGCTGGCGCTCTCCGGCCGAACATCTTTGGGCGAGCGTTCCGGAACTTGCCGCCAAACCATTTTTGCCGCCAGGCCCTCCGGCCGACCTGAACGCACCGGGGCGCTACGCATTGCGCGAACCGGACCGTATCAAGCAGGTCCTGACAGGGGCGGGATTCTACGCAATCGATATCCTGAAACAGGATGCCCGCACATTTGCTGGCGCCACGCCCGAAGAAGCTGCAGCATCCGCGATGTTTCAAACCATGCTTGCCGGTATCGATGAGGTCACGCGCAATAAAGTGCGCGAAGCGATTACCGCGCGACTGGCGCAGGAAATGGGGCCCGACGGAATTTACCTTAATTCCGCCGCATGGCTCGTCCGCGCCTCATCCTGAGTAGAGGGACGGCAACGCCGCGAGCCGGCCTCCCGGATCAGGGCAGTTCGAACAAATCATAGGGAATGGCGCCCGACCCTAACCATATATTCACGCCCACGATGACCGCGATTCCCATGATGGCTGCGACATAGACGCGAAAGCCCGGGTCCCCCGCAACGCTGCTATTGAACGCTAAAATCCCCCGCACGATTGCCTCCTTGTGACGTGGGCACTGACGGCAAACCCTATTCTGCAGTAACGGCGTAAATATGGCGTTAGCTCAAAAACACGTCCGCTCCGCCTTGCTGGATCGCCGCGTTGCTAGTCGCAGCCGAAAAAGTGCCATCACGGGGCTCCCGGACGTTAATGTTAATTCAATTCGGAAATAGCGCGTTCCGATTTTGTCAGTACTGTTCGAAGAATGGCGTGGCCTCGGGGGTCGGCGTAACCAAAAGCAGGGATCACCCATGAAGCGTCCATTTGAGGCATCGTTTTGGGAATTGGCCGCGGTCTATGCCGCAGGAGCTTACGCAATAGGCGACGGCGTGTGTCTGTGGGGCTGTGTTCAGCACTCCATCCCTGTGATGGTGGTGGGTGCGGCCATCACCGGGTACTGGAGCGCCCGGTCATTGAAGTGTCTGGCGTGCGGCATCACTATGTGGTGGGAAGGCAGACCTGCCGGGGCCTCCGGGTGACCATTGGCGATGAAACGGCGAAAAAAATCGTCAACCGTCGAAAGCGAAGGCCACGCTCTTTGGCGGCACAAAGCGCCGTCATGAATGAACCGGACGTCTGGCGCTCTGCCAGCATGCTTCGCACCCATTATGGTGGGGAGGCCCTGTACGTGGCAGCCCGCCGTGCCGATGTTCTTCTCGACAAAGGCGATGCGGCCGGATGTTCGACCTGGATTCGCATCGCCGAAGCGATCGTCGAATTGGATCGGAAGCGGCCGGAAACGGGCGAAGCCGTTCATTGAACGGGAATTTCTGGGGTCAGGGCTTCCAGATATGAGACTGTTCGAAGGCTCTCGCGAATAAATGCGCCCGCAATAGACAAGGTCCAGACATCCCCGGTGTCGGGAATCTCCGCCCTTTCATTGTCGGTGACCCGGCGTTGCGGCGGATTGGCTGCCCTGCAGTCGCGGAATCGCATCGTCTCCGGACTTTCCCCTCGGGGAGCCATTCTCCGAACTGGCAAGCTCGCGCGCCTGTCCGAAGAAGCAACGCTCCAATGCCTCGATCTGGTGGGGTGGGATTTCATTTTCTTTCCACCCGGCGCCGGTAAGTCTAGGATGACAAATTGCACCATCCGGAGAAAAGCTATGTCCGCACTGCGCTTCGCGTTGCCGCTCATCGCGGGGCTCGTTTACGCGGACAGCGCCGGCGCCGCCGGGATCGAAGATGCAAACAATGCCGTGCTTGCCGCACGGAATGGCAAATATGAGGAGGCGATCCGCCTCTTCTCAAGCGCGCTCAACGGAGATGAACTCAACCTGGCTGCCCGTGCTCAGGCCTATGCCTATCGCGGCATCGCGAAAGCGACCACCGGGGATTACGATGGCGCGAAGGAAGACCTCAACTACGCCGTTGCACTCCAAAGCCCCTATGCTGCGGACGCGTATGCCTATCGCGGTTATTTCGAGCTTGTCCTGGGTGAAAGCGCAAAAGCTGCCGCCGATCTCGGGAAAAGCGCTGAACTGAAGATCTGGCCCTATAACGTACTGTGGTTGTCTCTGGCGCGCGAGAAGGCTCACGTTCCGGACATGGATGAACACGCGCTTAAAGCCAATGCCGCGCGCTTGGATCTTTCCCAGTGGCCAGGGCCGGTGGTCAAATTCCTGATGGGAGAAGCCACGCCGCAGTCGGTGAACGCGGCTGCGCAAGAGGGCGATCCGGCGCGGCTCGTGGAGCGCGTGTGCGACGCGGATTTCTACGTCGCGGAACAGGATCTTGCGCATGGCGACCCGGTATCGGCGAAACCACTTTTGCAACACGCGGCGGAAAAATGCCCCTTTGCGTCATTTGAACGCATGGGCGCGACCGCGGAGCTCATGGAGCTGAAATAACCGGCAGTACCTGCGGAACCGGAATTTCCGAATTGCCGTTCCGAGAGAGTCCTGCCATACAGATTCGCGCGGGGCTGCACAGATGTGGAACAGCCATGCCGGAAGATGCCGGGCAGCAGCGCGCAGCCATCGACAGCTTTTTGCAACAGGCCAGAGAGGCGATGGAACTGGCAGAGCGCACCAGCTCCCCGTCTTTGCGGGAGGAACTGTTGAGGCTGGCCATGAAATGGCTCGAACTGGCGAGCGAGTCTGAAGGGTAAAGAGTTCAGTCGTGTGTCTTTTGACCGGGACCACGACCGGTATCGGACGCATCCACGACGCGAAATCGCCCTTCCAGAACATCGACTTGACGCTCCTCGGCGCGTGGTGGCGCTTGCGCGCGTCGTCGCTTCGGAAACAGCGCCAAAATGACGGCTGCGGTCAGGACGACCGGCAGCATGAAGAGCAACATTCCGATTGCGACCAGCGCCATGAAGGTTGCAGCGGCGGCAAACGACAGCAGCACCAGGCCAATTATCAGTTTGCTTTTCCAGCTGAGGCGTCCGGAGCCAATTCGAATAACGGGCATTTCCTTATCCCACGTTGAAGCGCCGCCTGGCCCAATAGACGATTGCCACGACGACGAGTGCGGCAGCCGCAAGGCCAAGCACGGCGGTTTCGGCATTGCGGCTGCTCAGAAGTGACTGCGCAATCAATTCTCCCGAAAGTATGAGAATGGGCGCCCAGATGATGGCCGACAGGATATTTGCGACATAGAAAAACGACGCCGGCATGCGCATCATTCCTGCTGCGATCGGCACGACGGCACGCAGCGGTCCGAAAAACCGTCCGATAAAGACGCTGGCGCCACCATACCGGTTGAAGAAGTCGATGCCGCGCCGGAGCAGGTCTGGTTTGGTGCGGAACGGCCAAACCCCCGGCAATACAGAGCCAAATTTCTGCCCCAGCCAAAACGAAATGGCATCGCCAAAGGTGGCGCCCACAATGCCTGCCACGGCCGAGGAGAAAAACGGAATCGCGCCCGCGGATACCAACCCCCCGGAGGCAATCAGAATTGCTGTTCCCGGAAAGAGAAGGCTGAGAAATGCAAAGGATTCCCCAAAGGCTGTGATGCCGATCACCGACATTGCCCATCCGGGGTTCGCCTTTATGAATGCGATCAGCTGCGCAGCGAGGTGTTCCATTGGCTCCGAAGTATCGGCGAGAACCTACTCCTTTCAAGCGGCGCAGGATCACTTGAATATGTGGCAACGGACGCACAAAAAACGAGGGAGCCCCCACGGAATAGTGGAGGCTCCCCATAACCCAGGATTTTGCGGCCGATTAGCCCTTCTTTTCCATGGTCACCTTGTTGACCATGTTTTTGCCCCTCTGCTCTTCCCAGCTCAGGGTCACTTTTTCGCCTTTTTTCAGGGCGCCCACCTTGACGCTCTTCTGGAGCATATAGGTCTGTCCATTGTCGAGCACGACTTCGCGGGCCTTCGTATCGATTTTGTCGATCGTTCCGCTCACGTCACTCCAGGCCCAGGCAAAACTGCTGCCCATGGCCATAGTTCCCGCAAGCACCAGCACGGCTACCTTCCTCATCGTTCTCTCCTCCGTTCAACGAGGCCGGAGACGAAAATGCGAGGAGCTTCGATTGGTTCAGCAGTCACGAAGAATTTTTGGTGGGGCTTGAACGCGGTCACGCGGATGTGAGGCCAAGGTCAAGTTCGTCACCGGCTTTGGCTATGCCATCGAAATAAAGCGTCCATACGAGAAGATTTCTCCGGCAGGCTTCCACGACCGCGTCTTCCATGTGCAGTTCGCGCGCGTACCGCGCGATCGTGTTCCATCCTGCATCGGAATGGTCGAGATCGGCCGCTTCATGCATGCGGAACCAGATGAGTTTCTCCTCGCTCAAGCCAAAGGCTTCGGCCCAGCGTCTTCGTTCTGCACCGCTTCGTCCCCATTGACGGTACGGCCCGGTTCCATAACCCGGAACGTTCGGACGCTCGGCACAAGTGTTGGCGACCACCCCTTCAAGCCAATGCCGGTTTGACATCAATCCTTCCCATGCCGACCAGCAGATCAGGGTGGTATCCAGTGGTTTCGCGTTCTGTACCTCTTCGCGCTGCAATCCGAGATAGGATCCGAGATCTTCGAGATGCTGCCAATGCGGTTTGCCGTGGCCGTATTTCTCGTCCGCAATGACTTCATCGGCACAGGCGCCAATGATCTGAAGACGCACGTCCCACTCGGGACAATTGGTCGCTACGCGCAGTTTCAGCACGGAATTGCGCTGCCTTGTGTTCAGCCTGTGTTGCATCACCCAGGTCCGCGCCCGCCCCATGCTGATCGGTTCGTTGAAAAAACCTGTGCGCCGGCAATATTCATCCACCAGCTCGTCCAATCGGCGGATGACGCTGCCTGATGCTTTTGTCGATCCCGGTTCCTGCGGCATTCCCCGGCAATATAGGTGTTGCCCATTGGCTCATGCCGGGTTTTCGTGCCGCCGGCAAGAGCGACTCGACGCTTGCGCGAGGACGCGGCTAAAGGGTACTGCTTCGCGGAAAAACCAGGGTCGAACGGAATGCGCGGATTCGCATCGGGCGGCGGGCTGCCGGCGGTCGTGGCTATCTGCATCTGCACCGTATCGTTTGCGCGGGCGGATGATCCTGCCGCGCCCGATTTCGCGCCTGATCCCGGCACCGGCTGGCTCGCTCCGGAAGATGAATTCATTCCGCCGCCCAGTGGTCCCGGTCCGATTCTGTCCGATCCTGCCCATCCTTATCTGAGTTTTTACAAATATCCGCGCAACCCGCACCCGGATTATCGGGTCGCAGATCTTTCCAATCCCATCCTTCAACCCTGGGCGCGCGATGCCGTGCAGCGCGCCAACGAACGCGCAATCTCGGGTGTGGATGTCTCCTTGCCCAAGGAACGCTGCTGGCCCGTTGGCGTGCCCGGGTTTTCGATCCTGCCTGCAACTCCCGTCTACTTTCTGCAGACACCCGCGGAAGTCGTGATGATCTGGACCCAGGATCATCAGGTGCGTCACGTCTGGCTGAACCAGAACCACTCCCTTCATCCGAAGCCTTCCTGGTTCGGCGAGTCGACCGGCCATTATGAGGGCGACACGCTCGTGGTCGACACGGTCGGAATCGACGCCAGGACATTCGTGGACAATTATTTTACTCCGCATACGGATCAGTTGCACGTCGTCGAGCGCTATCGCATGGTGGACGGCGGCAAGACTCTGCAGGTCCAACTGCGGGTCGAAGACCCGGGCGCGTTCACCACGCCATGGACGGCGTTGCAGCGCTATCGCCGGGTGAACCAGGGTGCAATGCCTGAAACCGTCTGTGCAGAGAATAACGGCGACCATTTCAATCACGGCATTGGGACGATTCCACAGGCGCGAACCGCCGATTTTTAGGGCTTCCTTCGGCATCGAACCAGAAGGGGACGCAGTCGAGTTCGCCTTTGGCACGAGCAGGAAACATTTGATGAAGGGCAGCCGGGCGAAGCGATCGACACTCACCGGGGCGGTTTGCGCGACCGCAGCGGTCATCGGCATGGCATTTTCGGCACCCGGAACCGCCGGTCCCGTAAACAACGTGATTCCGGATTTCATGGATACGGGTGCCGGCTGGAATATGATCAATTCCAACGCCACCGATTACGTCGATCCCCCATCGGGGGCAAAGCCGGTCACAAACGATCCCCGATATCCGCATATCGGAAACTTGCAGCCCGGTCAGAAAACCGACCGTATTGCCGATCTTTCCAGCCCGATTCTGAAGAATTGGGCGAAAGAACAGATGAAGAAGACCAATGACGCCGTATTGCGGGGCCGCACGCCTTTCGTGGCGACATCCCTCTGCTGGCCCGGCGGCGTTCCAGCGCAGCTGCTGGTCCCGACGAAAGTCTATTTTCTGCAGACGCCCAACGAAGTCTGGATGATATGGGAGCGCGACCAGTTGGTTCGGCGTGTTTATCTGGACCGCGGACACACCGCCAACCCCAAACCGGAGTGGTTTGGCGAATCGGTGGGGCACTACGAAAACGGCGACACGCTGGTCATCGACACGACCGGTTTGATCGAGCATCCCCTGAGCTTCGTTGATAATTACCGGACGCCGCACACCAAACAGCTCCATGTCGTCGAACGCTGGAAGGTGAGCGCAGACAAGAAGACCATCGAAGTGTCATTCAGGGTCGAAGATCCCGGAGCATTCAACATACCCTGGGGCGGGGTAATGCGTTACCGGAAGGCCAACAGCGCGCCCCTCGAAGAATTCGTCTGTGCGGAGAACAACCGGGATTATTTCGGCCTGGACGATTACACCATTCCGGCCGCGGCCAAACCCGATTTCTGAAAAAAGCATCGTCCCGGATAGCGCAGCCGGCGCTGTCCGGGACGACGGATTTGCCTATTGATTAACCGGGCTCGCGCACGGTCACAACGGGTGCCGGCCAGACGTAGGAATAAGGAAGCATTGCCCATTGCGGCGGCAGGGGTTTGTTGTCTGCGGGTGTCGTTCCGACGATGTAGTAGCCGCCGATCGCGCCGCCTACGCCACCGCTTACCGTATTGCCTTCATAGTGATGCCAGGCCGTGATTTCCGGAACTTCAGCATAGTCGATGCGATAGGTGCGGGTGACGTCCATCACGCTGCCGTCAGGCTCCGTGAAACGGCGGGTGACGATCATCGATCCGTCGGGTTGAACAACGCGGGCAATCATGACGCCCTCGTTCGCCGTCTGCGCGAGTGCAGGTGCCGCGGTCAGAGCAGCGCCGCTCGCCAGAGCGGCCGCAAGAACGATCTTCTTCAGCATTGGCTTACTCCCTTATTCCGGCCGCAAGGCCGAGCTTTGGTCTTCGCGCCCGAGCGTTACCGCTCGCGGATTCGCCTGATTTGAGAACGGCGCCGGAGGCACTTCCTTTGCGTCGGTTGCGGTAAAAAAATCCACGTGAACGGCCCAAACCCGTTCAAACCATTGTGTGATGGGCTGTGCGATGCTTTTGGGAGCGCTACTGCGCAGTTGACGTCAGAGCCGAAGTTTCAGCGTTGATCTGATCGGCTTCGCTGCGCAGATGTTCGGAAAGCGCCGCCACACTGCCGCCATGCTGCTGCAGAAATCCGGTGAAATCAGCGCGTTCCAGGAGGGCAAGCCAGACCCCTTCGATCTCCATGTCCGTGATGACCGAATGTCCTTCCGCAGATTTGCGCACGCGGAATCCAAGTTGTATCGGATCGGAGGCATTCGGCAGGGAAGGGCCGGAGAGTTCTGCATTTATGACGGTATCGTCGGCCGACAGTTCAGATGACCCCGTCACACGTATCTTTGCGTCCCTGAACTCACCCAGTCGCAATTCATAGACGGCAACGGCGTAACCCGCGAAGGCGGTCTCGAAGGCCGCAAGCTCTGCAGGAGAAGCGCTGTTCGCATATGGTCCAAGTGTAAACCTGCCGATGCGCGATGTATCCATCAGCGATAACATGAAGTTGCGAAACTGATGATCGCGCTGCGCCTCCGTGAGCGAGTTGTCGTTGAGCAATCGATATCCCTTATCGATGTTTTCCTGAACAAAGCTTTGCAGGGAATCGGGTGGCGCTGCCGTTGCGGACACCGTCAGTGAAATCACGCCGATTGCGGCAAATGCGCCGATAGAGCGCAAATTCCGGGTGGAGTAACGCGATACCAGGATATCCTCCAACGCTGGAGTGCATCAACAGCGTGGCCGCGCATTATGGCATCCGGATGGCAGCACTATGAGCTTGCCTTCAAATCTGATTTCCGGAGCGGTTAACTTATCCCGCTCCCACGAGCACCCGTCGCGATCGCGAATCAGATTCCGTAAAGTGATCCGGCAGCAAAAGAGACCGGCAAGCTGATTTTAGATGCAAATCAGTTATCTCAATAGTTGAAATCGAGTGACAGAAGAGCAGTTCTTCCCTCACCCGGCACAACGTGGAAGAAATGCAGTTGATCGTAATAATATGTGTCGAAGATATTGTTGACGTTGAGCTGAAGTGAGAGCCTTGGGCTCAAGTCATATTTTCCCATGATGTCAAACGTCCAGAAACCGGGCACGGTTTTGATCGGCGGGACATTCTGGGTTTCCTGGGACGACACATAACGTCCGCCGCCCCCGACCTCGATGCCGCCCCCCAGGTTGTAGATCGTCCATGCCGTGAAGGCATGTTTCGGCGTGTTCATCAGCGTCGAACCGACCGGCGCTGCCCCCCGCGCGGATTTGATTACCTGCCCGTCCAGATAGGCATAGCCCACCTGTATCTGCCAGACTTCGGTGATACGCCCGGACGCCCCCAATTCGGCGCCGTCGACCCGAAAATCGCCCGCGAGGACATTCAGAAGCGAGTTCGTCGGATCAGGCACGCGCGCATTTACTTTCTCTGCCCGAAATACAGCGCCCGTGAGCGACAGCCGGTTGTCAAAAACGTCCCATTTGGTACCGATCTCGTAATTCTTGTTCCGCTCCGGGCTGAGATCGTTGTTACTGATGGCAAACGACCGGGAGCTTGTAACAAATGAGAGTTCCTCGCCTGACGGGTTGAACGAGGTACCGTAGGAAATATAGACGCTGCCGTTCGTCGCGGGCTTGTAAACCAACGCTGCGCGATAGCTGGTCATCCGATCTACCCGCGGAATCCGATCCGTTCGGGTAACAAGCCCCGGTGTTGTGGTCGAGAAGTTCTGGTCTTTGTAAACCAGGCCGAAATAATCCCAGCGGATGCCGCTGGAAAGCTCCCATTGGGAGCCCAGTTTCAGCGTGTCCATCGCGTAGGCCGCAAAACTGTTGGCCAACGTATCGGTCTTGAACCGCGGATATGTTCTCGCCGCCGTAAACGGCACGTTCGGGTTCGGCATCAACAGCGAAACCGGCGGCACCCCGGAGCTGTTGTCGAATTCGGGTTTGGCGGTTTCCTGGCCACCTTCGATTCCTCCAACCAGCGTGTGTTGCAGAAACGCGGTGTCGAAATGGACCGTTGCGTCTGCCTGATCCCACAACATTGTCTGGATGCCATTACCGGTATTGACGTTGCGCGTGACAACGACCGACGATAGAGGCGTCGTCAGCGGTATCGACGTCGCGATCAGAGGCTCGGTGAAGCGGAAATTCTCCGTGTAGTAGGCGTAGCGCAGCTGATTGCGGACGGTCATTCCGTCCAGGAAATCATGTTCGACTTTCACCGTCGCAATATCGGTGCCGGTCTTCATGTAATCGCCGGTAAAGCCGTAGAAATTCTGCCGCGGAATTGCGGCTGGGGTGCTTCCGAAATAGGGAAGGCCGTAGTCGGGAACATCATCGGCGGAAAGATGGTAATATGAAACCGTCAACCGGGTTGGCGTGCCCAGTCCAAGAGCAAAACTCGGGGCGAAACCATAACGGCTTTGTTCCGCGACGTTGCGGCCAGTGACTTTCGAATCATGGCCCATTGCGTCAATCCGCATGGCCGCTCCCGGTCCGAGATCCGGCAGAGGCTCGTCGATATCGACCGTCAGCCGACGGGTCAGATCGGTGCCCAACGTCAACGTTCCGTCAACAAAGCCCATCAACCCGGGCATCTTGCTGACTTGGTTGATGACACCGCCCGTTGAGCCGCGGCCAAACAGAATGGATCCTGGCCCCTCCAAAACCTGAATTTGTTCCAGATCGAAGGGATCGCGGTTATAGTCGCCGATGTCGCGCTGACCGTCGAGAAACAGGTCGGTACGGGCAACAAAGCCCCGGATGGTCGGAGAGTTGCCCAGTGATTTGAACTCGCCCGCCCCGATCGTGATGCTGGGAACGCTGCGAAATGCGTCGTTGAGGTTTGTGACCGCCCGGTCCTGCAGCAGCTGCTCCGAAATCGTGTCGATCGATTGTGGGGTGTCGATAAGGGGTTCGGTTAGTTTGGGCAGCGCAGGTGCGTCGATTTTATAATCACTGGCTTTTTGGCCTGTAATCAGCACCTGCTCCTGCTGTGTCTGCGCATGTGCCGGACTTTGCATTGCGACCGAAAGCACGCCGAACAGACTGAGACTGCTACCGGCCAGCAGGCGTGCCCGCACGCAGCTGTTCGCGCGATGTCGCGCAGATGAAGAATGCCTCATGCGAGTTATCGCCCCCCTTTGGCCCCTCGACTCCGTAGTGTTCAATCGGATATAACGATGGTCGAGAGACGTCAATTTGAAACTTTCGATCGTGGAGCCGAGTCGCATTCGTCTGTACACTGATTGCGTCGGGGAGCCCGTACGATTGCGGGCGCTCGTCAAGAACGCCAAACCGGGATCCGCCGATTTCACGAATTACTTGCAGAGCTCCGCCGCGAAATCGGATTTCGAAAAGGCAGGTTGCACTGTGCTGGCCCGCGGGTAACCGAACCGATAGCCACGCGTCTTATAGGCGCGCCGAAGCGTCGAGCCGGTAAATGCATTCGGGATGATAGATGGATCCTGATTGCGACAGATGACTTGAGAACAGCACAAACTGTTGGACCGGAAAAGGTCCTGCAGCGAACAGCGCACCGTGTGTCAGAAACTGCACGATCTTCTCGCGTGGCGCCGCCTTCAACCGCGCCAGCGTAATGTGCGGCGAATATTTGCGTGCTTCCGGAATGAGGCCGATGCGCTGCAGCGCGGTTTCGACTTTCTTTTGCAGATGCAGCAGCGCCTCGCTGCTTTTCACCCCCGCCCACAAAGCCCGCGGATTCTTGCCCCCGAATTCTCCGACGCCGGACAATTCCAGTGAAAATGACGGCGCGCGGATGGTGGCTAACGCATCGTCAACATCATGAGCGACGTTCTCAGCGACCTCGCCGATGAATCGAAGCGTGAGATGCATCTGTTCTGCTGTGCTCCAGCGCGCACCCGGCACGCCACCCTGCAGAGCCGTCAACCTTTCGCGCACCGAATCCGGCAGGTCGAGCGCTACGAAGAGCCGAATCATCGCGCGAACGGAAGACTGCGGCGGAGGCTGACAACCACTGCGGCATAGCCGGCCGCCCCGAACATTCCTGCGACGCCAAACGCGGCCAAATCGTAGATTGCGCGCCCCGGAACCGTTACCGCGTGGCCAAGCGCCGATCCCGTGAAGAAACCAAAAGCCGCCGCGCCGGCTGCCGCCACCACCGGCACGATCGCACGCTTGAGTTCCGGCGTCGCGACCAGCACCGCACGACGGCGCGCGAGCCAGATCAGGATTCCGAGATTGACCCAGGCGCCGGTCGATGTTCCGAGCGCAAGCCCGATCACGCCCAGATGCGCGCCCCAAACCAGGGTCACTTTCATTGCAATATTTGCGAGCACGGAAAGCAGGGTGGCGCGCACCGGTGTCGCCGTGTCGCCGCGGGCGTAGAACGAAGGAACAACGCATCGGACCAGAACAAATGCCGGTAATCCCGCGCCATAAGCGGCCAACGCCGCTGCCGAAGTGTCGGCGGCGGACAAATTGAAAGCACCGCGTGCGAACAGGGCCCGCATCAGCGTTTCGGGAATAATGAAGAATGCCGCAATGCAAGGCAGCGTCAGCAACATACCCAGCACCACGGCGCGATTCTGCGCAACACTGGCGCCCTTTTCGTCATTGGCCGCAAGTCGCGCCGACATTTCGGGGAGCAATACGGTTCCCAGGGCGATGCCGATAATTCCCATCGGCAACTGATTGATCCGATCGGCATAGTAGAGCGCCGTCAGATCGCCCGAAGGCAGAAAGCTCGCGATCAGCGTATCGATGAACAGACCGATCTGGACACTGCCTGCTCCGATCGTGGCATTGCCCAGCGCAATCAGGAATTCCTTCACCTCGGGACGCCAGCGCGGAATCCGCAGGCGGAGGTGAAGACCCGAGCGCATCGCAGCCCAGATCATGAACAGCAACTGGAGAATGCCTGCGATCAGCACCCCATAGGCGGCGGCGTGCGCCGCGGTCGGAAATCGCCTCGCGAGCAACAGCGTGCCGATCATTCCGGCATTCAGCAGGATTGGCGATGCTGCCGCGGCACGAAACCGCTCAACCGCGTTCAACATTGCCGAAAGCTGTGTCACGACGGTAATGCAGATCAGGTATGGGAACGTGATTCGCGAAAGCAGGACGGCAAGGTTCATCTGCGTCGGATCATGCGCAAAACCCGGCGCCATCAATTCGACGATCTGCCGCATGAAGGCGAGCGCGAGAACCAGCAGCACCAATTGTGCGACAAGTTGCCAGGCGAAGACTTCATCGGCGAAACGCGCCGCCTGGGTGCTGACCTTTGTGCCAGACTTCGTCACGGCTGCGGCATAGCGCGGCAGAAAAGCCGCATTGAATGCGCCCTCTGCAAAGATCGCGCGGAAATTGTTCGGAAACCGGAACGCCACAAAAAATGCGTCCGACATCGGCCCCGCGCCGAGAATGGCGGCCATCAGCACATCACGAACAAATCCCGCGATGCGTGACAGGGCCGTAAAGCCGCCGACTGACAGCAAACGCCGAATCAAGACGCGTGCTTCTCCTTTGCTTGTTCGACGAGGTGCACGGCCAGTGGCGTGAGCTTCGCGACGATGACCTCGACGCCCCTGGGGTTGGGATGCAGACCGTCCGCCTGCAGCAGATTTGCATTCAGCGCCACGCCGTCCAGAAAGAAGGGATAGAACAGCACGCCATATTTTTTGGCGAGTTGCGGGAAAACGGAATCGAAGCTCTTCGCGTAAGCCTCCCCGAAATTGCGTGGCGCCTTCATGCCGGTGAGCAGCACGGGGATGCCGCGACTCTTGAAGCGCGCGAGGATGACATCCAGATTTTTAGCCATGTCATCCACCGGAAGCCCGCGCAAGCCGTCATTCGCGCCGAGTTCCACAATCGCTGCATCAGGAGGATTGTTCGCGTCTTCCAGCGACCAATCCAGGCGCGCCCTGCCGCCGGCTGAAGTGTCGCCAGACACTCCGGCATTGATCACGCTGACGTCCAGTCCCTTCGCCTTGAGTGCGTGTTCCAGCACATTGGGGAAATCGTCACCCGGCGGAACGCCGTACCCCTGGGTCAGGCTGTCTCCGAGGGCAAGAATGCGCAGCGGTTTTGCCGCGGCTTGTCCGATTGTGGGCGCCACGCAAAGCAGTGCCGCAACAATTGTCTTGAACACGATTTGCATCGTCATTATCGCCTGATCCTGTCATGCCGATCATCGCCAACCGGGACACGCAGTGCAAACCCAAAGAGCCGGCTATCGAACTCGCCGAAGTACACCTGACCCTCGCCAGCGCCGCCGGACCAGTCAATATTCTGAACGGGGTTACGCTTAACGTCGGGAAGGGCGAAGCCGTTGCACTGCTCGGACCCTCCGGATCGGGCAAATCTTCGTTGCTGATGGTTGCCGCCGGACTCGAAGCCGCGACTTCGGGCAGCGTCGCGGTCGCAGGACAGACGCTCACCGGCCTTTCCGAAGATGCGCTGGCACGCTTTCGTCGCGCTCACGTTGGTATCGTTTTCCAGGCTTTCCATCTGGTGCCATCGATGACCGCGCTTGAAAACGTGGCGATTCCCATGGAACTCATGGATGATTCCAGAGCCTTTGATCGCGCTCGTGCGGCGCTGAAAACCGTCGGACTTGATCATCGCCTCTCGCATTATCCGGGCCAGCTTTCCGGCGGCGAACAGCAACGGGTCGCCCTCGCGCGCGCAATTGTGCACGACCCGGACATCCTGTTCGCGGATGAGCCTACAGGCAATCTGGACGGCGCTACCGGGGCTCAGGTCGTTGAACTCCTGTTTGCCCTGAAAGCGCGCTGCAAGGCGACTCTGTTCCTGGTGACCCATGAGGAGCAACTGGCGCACCGCTGCGATCGCACTGTGCGCATGAAGGACGGCCTGATTGTGGCGGATTCTGCCGCCCCGGCCGTGGTATCCGCGTGAGGAGTAGCCTTGCCCCCGCTGTCCGATCCGGAACATCCTGGCGCCTGGCGCTTCGTTTCGCTCGTCGCGACCTCCGCAGTGGGCTCTCCGGATTCCGCATATTTCTGACTGCATTGACCCTGGGGGTCGCGGCAATTGCCGGCGTCGGCTCGCTGGGAGACGCCTTTCTCACCGGTCTCGGCGAACATGGGCGTGCGCTGCTGGGGGGCGATGTCCGCATTCAGCGATTTTATCAACCGGCGACCGGAGCTGAACGCCGTTTTCTCTCCCGTTACGGCCGAGCGTCGGAGATCGCGACGACCCGCAGTATGGCCACCGATCCGGCGCACCCCGATAAGCGCACGCTCATCGAACTGAAAGCGGTCGATCCAGCCTACCCACTGGTTGGCGCTGCCGTGCTGTCGCCGGCAATGCCTTTGTCCCGGGCAATTGCATGCGGTGGAGATACTTGTGGAGCGGCGGTGGAAGATGCACTGCTTGCGCGGCTTGACCTGAAGCTCGGCGACTCGATTCGCGTCGGCAAAGCGGATTTTCTGATACGCGCGATCGAGGTCTCGGAGCCTGACCGCATCACCGGTGGCTTCACGCTCGGGCCACGCGTGATGATCTCTCGCGAGGGGCTCGAAAAGACGGGACTCTTTACTCCCGGCAGTCTGTTATCCTGGTCCTATCGTGTTGCTTTCAGCGGGAGCAGCACGATCGAAGCATTTCGCGGGGATTTGCTGCAGTCATGGCCGCAATCGGCATGGGAAATCAGCGATCGCGATAACGCCATTCCCAATGTGACGCAGTTCATCAAACAGGCCACAATGTTCCTCAGCCTTGTCGGGCTGACAGCGCTGGTGGTTGCGGGGATCGGCGCCGGCCAGGCGGTCGAGGCATTTCTCAACGGCAAGCGCACGACCATCGCCATACTGAAATCCCTGGGTGCGGAAGCCGGGCTCATTTTCCGTATCTATCTTTCGGAAATTCTCGCCGTCTCCGCTCTGGGGCTGCTCGCCGGCGGTATCTTCGGCGCGCTAATTCCATACCTGGTTGCTCATTTCTTCGGTGACAGGATACCGGTGCCGGCGCATTACGCCGTGTATGGCGGGCCGTTGCTGCTCGCCGGCGCCTTTGGTCTGCTGTCCGTCGCGGGATTTGCGTTGCCGCCGTTGGCGCGCGCCTGCGATATTGCTCCCGCCGCCCTGTTTCGCGATCTCGTTTCGCCCTCGCGGATCCATGCAGGCTGGCGATTTCGCGCCGCAGCCGCTGCGGCATTTGCAGCGATTGCCGGGCTTTCGATGCTCGTCGCACCCAATCCTTTGTTCAATCTCGGATTTCTTGGTGGCGCCGCGGCGGTGCTGGTCGGATTGCGTCTTGCCGGTGCGGGACTAAGGTTGGGCCTCGCCCGATTGAATATACGCCGCCCGCAGACCATCCGGTTGGCGATTTCCAGTCTTACCCGTCCCGGAACGCCCGTCGCAGCCACAATGGTCGCGCTGGGTCTTGGTCTCACATTGCTCGCATCGGTCGTGCTTACGCAGGCGAGCGTCGAAGCCGAAGTTCAGGATCAACTTCCGTCGCATGCGCCGAGCTTTTTCTTCGTCGATGTCCAGCCGGACCAGATTGCGCCATTCACCAGACTGATCACCGGCTTTCCCGAAACGGGCGATTTCAATGCTACGCCGATGCTGCGCGGACGCATCGTGAAGCTTAATGGAGTGCCCGCAGCGGACGCCCATATCGCAGCCGATTCGCGCTGGGCGGTAAACGGCGATCGCGCAGTGACTTATGCCAGCGCTCCGCCCAAAGAGGCGAAGGTTGTTGAAGGTCCGGCATGGTGGCCGAAAAATTATCGCGGACCAACGCTGGTCTCGTTCGACCGGAATCTCGCCCGCGGAATGGGGCTTAAAATCGGCGATACCATTACCGTCAACCTTATCGGACGCGATATCGACATGCGCATTTTCAATCTGCGCGAGATCAATTTTCGTACCGGCGGCATGAATTTCGTTCTGATGGCCTCTCCGGGAGTGGTCGATAAGGCGCCCCACACATTTCTTTCAACGGTTCGCACGGCGCCCAGCCGCGAAGAGGCGATGTTCTCGGCCGTGTCGCGGGCTTTTCCGAATATAACGATTGTACGCGTGCGGGATTTGCTGACGCAGTTGGGTGAGATGCTTCAGGCGCTGGCCAATGGAATTGAGATTGCAAGCATGGTTACGATTTTGGCGGGCGGGCTGGTGCTGGCCGGGGCCATTGCAAACGGACATCGCGCGCGTCTCTACGATGCCGTGGTCCTGAAAGTGCTCGGCGCGACGCGCGGCAAACTTGCCCGCATTTATGCCGCCGAATATGGTCTTTTGGGCGTGCTGTCCGGGCTTGCAGCGCTGCTGATCGGGACGATCGCGTCCTGGCTGGTGGCTTGGCTTGTGCTCGACGTGCCCTTCGTCTTTTCCGGCGGCGCGGTGGCCCTGACGATTGCCGGTGGCGCCCTGGGAACCATCGTTCTGGGCCTTGCGGGCGGCTTTTTTGCGCTGTCCGAAAAGCCCGCCGCACGGTTAAGGAACCTTTAGAAAGCCCTTTTCGCATTGCACCGAATTCAAACTTCCGTGCCTTGATGTTGCGAATGCGAAAGCCGATATTAGCCGCGTTATTCTGACGTCGAACTTTCAGGAGATTCGCCACTATGGCCGAATACGACAATCGGGTTCGGAGCTACAACGCAGCGGCGACGACCGCAGTCGATGAAGGCCTCAGGGCCTATATGCTCCGTGTTTACAATTACATGCTGATGGGCCTGGGGCTCACCGGCGCAACCGCGTGGTTGGCCGCGGAAACCCCTCTGCGGAACCTGTTCTTCCAGGTCACGCCATTGGGCGGCGTGACCATGAACATGCTCGGCTGGATTGCGCTATTCGCGCCCATCGGGCTCGTGTTTTGGCTGAGCTGGCGTATTCAGCGCATGAGCTTTGCTGCCGCTCAGGGCATTTTCTGGCTCTACGCCGGCTTGATGGGTATCGGACTTGCTCCCGTTCTACTGCTCTATACGGGCGCGAGCGTCGCGCAGGTCTTCTTCATCACCGCCGCGACTTTCGGCGCAATGAGCTTATGGGGTTATACCACCCACCGCGACCTCACCGGTTTTGGCTCATTTCTCTTTATGGGTCTGATTGGCATCATCCTCGCGTCGGTGGTAGGCATCTTCTGGCACAATTCGGCTCTGCAATGGCTGATTTCGGTTGCGGGGGTGCTGATTTTCACGGGCCTGACGGCCTATGACACGCAATCCATCAAGGAGAGCTATTACGTCGGTGATGATGGGGCGGTCGCCGGGAAAAAGGCGATCATGGGTGCGCTTCGCCTTTATCTCGATTTCATCAACCTTTTCCTGATGCTGCTGCGGTTGCTCGGCGACCGCCGCTAACCGGGTCCGGTCTTTCTGACCTGCCGAAAGCCCTCTCTCCGTGAACGGAGGGAGGGCTTTGTATTTCACCCCACTTCTGCCCCGGCCAAGGTTGACGCGATTTAATCCGGGCGTCGCAAAACACCACATACCGGCGACAGAATCTTCCATTCTGTCTGATACGAAAGGACAGGCGGGGAATCGCAGAGGAAGGTGATGTCCGATGAACCAGATCACGATTTACGGCTTTGACGATAAGATGCTTCGGCGTCTTAAGGAACTGGCCTGGCAAAATGGCGAAGGCTTTGAAGATTGTTTGCGCCGGCTGCTCACCGAAGCAGCAGACCGGCAGCGCCCGGCGGTGCCGCGCAGGCGCGCGCCGGCCTGCGGTGAGGCTGCTTTATTCCACCAGTCTTAGCAGTTTGATCTGCAGTGTACGAAGCACGGCGGAAAGATCATTCCCGCGCTTCAATACGCGTCCTCCTGCTGCGATGATGGAATATTGGCCCTGCCGCTCTCTCAGCCTGGGCCGCTTCTCAATCGTATAAAGCGGCATTTCGCTCGATCGGCGAAATACCGAAAAAACGGCGACCTCGCTGCGGAAATCGATTGCGTAATCGCGCCACTCGCCCGCCATCACCATGGCACCATAGAGGTCGAGAATACGTTTCAGTTCCCACGCGTCGAATCGGACGCGTTCGCGAATTTCGGGAAAGGCGGTGTTGCCGTTGCTGGCGCCGGTTGCGCCCCAGGAGACGCTCCGTGCGGATGACGGCAACTCCGCACGGGCGAAAACTATGGGATCATCGCTCATATCCCGAAGATTAATCCTCCCGTGTTCCGCTGCAAGACCCCTGCCGCACTCACACAGCGTTGATCACCGCCTTCAAATTGCCCGAAAGCGAACACCCCCATGCCCCTTTGAATTGGCATTATAAAACAGTCGGTTGGCGCGAGATGCGCCCGACCGGGAGTTTGACCCAGCCCCCCAGCCCCTGCCGGTCGGGTGGCTCCGCCAGCCGGCGTTTCAAGATCAAGAAAGATTTCCGGATTGGCCTTGCCGGCCCCTTTGGGGGCCGGCTTTTTGTTGTGCGAATCGGCCATGCCGAACAAGACCAGTCGCACAATTGCTTGAGCGGGGTTGCGGCCGCAACCTGATTTTTTTACACCATGCGGCCTATTCGCGCAGCCTTGCGGACGATTCGCCGCGCCGCGCATGGACGAAATGCGAAAGACATGATCGTCATTGAACAACTGACCCGCAATTTTGGACCGATCGCCGCCGTCTCCGGGATCGACCTCAACGTCGCCAGGGGCGAAGTGCTCGGCTTTCTCGGCCCCAATGGTGCCGGCAAATCGACCACGATGAAAATGATAGCCGGTTATCTGGCGCCGACTTCAGGTCGCGTATCGATCTGCGGTCATGATGTCGAGACCGACACCATCGCCGCGCAGAAGCATCTTGGATATCTGCCGGAAGGTGCGCCGGCCTATGGGGATATGACTCCGCGTCATTTCCTTTTGTTCATTGCTCAGGTGCGCGGCTTCTCCCGAAAGGAAGCAAAGCGGCGCGCCGCCGATGCCGCAGCGCGCACGGAGCTCGAGCCGGTCCTGGATCAACCGATTGAAACCCTCTCCAAAGGTTTCAAGCGGCGCGTTGGTCTTGCACAAGCCATTCTGCATGATCCTCCTGTGCTGGTGATGGATGAACCCACCGACGGACTCGATCCCAATCAGAAGCACAGCGTCCGCAGCCTGATCCTCGGAATGGCGAAAGAAAAGGCGATCATCATCTCCACACATCTGCTGGAAGAGGTGGAAGCGATCTGCACCCGCGCAGTGATCATCGACAGGGGCAGGATCGTTGCGGATGGCACTCCGGCGAATTTGCTCGCGCGCTCCCGCCACCACAATGCCGTCACGCTGTCTCTGCCGCTGCCACAGGTCGAGATCGCGGCGACCGCACTGCGGCAGCAGCCGGGCATTGCAGCGGTCGAGCAAATCTCGCGCGGAGCTGATATCGGCACCATCACCGCCTACCCGAAAAATAACGAGCTGATCATCGAGCGGGTGAGTCAGCTCGCGCTATCCGAACACTGGGACGTGCGCGAACTCTATGCCGAGGCCGGGCGCCTGGATGATGTTTTCCGGGCGATTACCACAACCGATGCGAAACGCGCGCGAGAAAGAGTGGAAGCATTCGCATGAGACAGGTATTCGCCATCTTCAAGCGCGAATTCAGCGCCTATTTCGCCACCCCCGTCGCCTACGTGTTCATCGTGATCTTTCTGCTCGCGATGGGGGCCTTCACCTTCTATGTCGGCCATTTCTACGATAATGGCGTAGCCAATCTCAGCGTATTCTTCGGCTACCATCCATGGCTCTACCTGTTCCTCGTGCCCGCCGTCGGCATGCGACTCTGGGCCGAAGAACGCCGCCTGGGGACCATGGAGTTGCTGCTCACTCTGCCGGTTCCGGTCTGGGCCAGTGTCACCGGAAAATTTCTTGCCGCGTGGGCTTTTGCAGGCGTGGCGCTGCTGCTGACTTTTCCGATCTGGATTACTGTGAATTACCTCGGGAATCCGGATAACGGCGTCATTGTCGCCAGTTATTTGGGAAGTTTCCTGATGGCCGGCGGTTACCTCGCCATTTCAGCGGCAATTTCTGCCACCACCAGCAATCAGGTGATTGCATTTGTCGTCAGCGTGGTCGTCTGCTTCCTGTTCACCATTGCGGGTGCGCCGCTTGTGCTTGACGTGTTCCAGGCCTGGGCGCCGGTTGTACTGGTGAATACGATTTCCAGCTTCAGCTTCCTCACTCATTTTCAGGCCATCTCATCCGGCGTCATTGATCTTCGGGACCTGATCTTTTTTGGCTCGTTGATCGCGCTGTTCCTGATGGTCAATGTCGTCCTGGTCGATCTGAAGAAGTCGAACTGATGAAAAACCTGTCCCGCAGAAGCTCCGCATTTCTCACGATCGCGCTCGGCGTGGTGCTGTTCGTCGCGGTCAACATCGTGTCGAACTCCTGGCTCGGCAACGCCCAGCTGGATCTCACACAAAACGGCCTTTACACGTTGTCGCCGGGCACAAAATCGACCCTGGCCAGGCTGCAGGAGCCGGTTACGCTGCGCTTCTATTTCTCACGCGAGCAGGCGTCCGGATATGCGCAGGTGGTTGCCTATGCGCAACGCGTTCGCGACATGCTGAAGCAATATTCTTCGCTCGGAAGCGGCAAGATCATTCTCGAAGAAATCGATCCGAAGGCTTTCACCCCTGCCGAGGATGAGGCGGTCGCGCAGGGCTTGACCGGCGCACCGACTCAAGACGGCGATAATGTTTATTTTGGCCTTGTCGGCACCAACACGCTGGCGGGGCATGAGGTGATCCCGTTCTTCGACCAATCGCGCGAGGAATATCTCGAATACGACGTATCTTCGATGATCTACAAATTATCGCAGCCGCAGAAGCCAAAGCTCGGGGTGATTTCGTCTCTGTCGCTGGAAGCGGGCGCGGGTGGTTTGCAGGCGGCTTTGGCTGGCAATTCGCAGCCTTACGTTTTTTTCCAGCAGCTCAAGGATATCTACGACGTCCAGATGCTGGACCCGGCAACGACGGACCGCATACCGGCGAATGTATCGACACTGCTCGTCGTTCATCCCGCCAATCTCGACAACAAAGTCGAATATGCGATCGATCAGTTTGTCCTGCGCGGTGGCCATGCCATCGTGTTTGTTGACCCGCTTTCGGAAAGCTCGGCTCAGCAGGGGCCGGGAATCCAGGATCAGGGCGACAAAACCAGTTCGACACTTGGCCCGTTGATGGCCGCATGGGGCCTGGATTTCGATCCCGGCAAGGTCGTGGGCGATGCCGATCTGGCCCAGCCGGTACAGGTCAATGGGCAGAACGGTCAGCCGCAGGTGCTGGACTATCTCGCCTGGCTGCGGCTGACGCCCGAAAACTTCAACAAGACCGATCCGGTAACCGCCAATCTGCAGATGATCAACATGGCGAGCGCCGGCGCGCTGAAACAGCATCCGGGCGCCGCCACGAAATTCCTGCCGCTGCTGACCAGTTCCTCGAGGGCGGGCCTGCTCAATTCTCTCCAGGTTCGGGTAACCCAGAATCCTTCGGATCTGTTGCGGCGGTTTGAACCAACCGGCGCCAGATATGTGCTGGGCGCGCGCGTTTCCGGTCCGGCGAAAACGGCATTCCCGAATGGCGCACCGGCCACCAAATCGGCCGATGCGGCGGCGACCGATGTGCCGAAAGACGCCGGACCGCTGCCTCCGCAGATCAAGGATTCGAAGAATATCAATGTGCTTGTATTCGCCGACAGCGACATGCTTGACGACCGCTTCTGGGTTCAGGTGCAGAACGTACTGGGCCAGCGTGTCGCAGTTCCCTCGGCCGACAATGGTGCACTGGTGATGAATGCGGTGGAGAACATGATGGGCTCCAACGACCTGATCAGCCTGCGCACGCGCGAACGGTCGGCTCGGCCATTCCTCGTTGTGGACCGAATCCGCCGCGATGCGGAGAACCGCTTCCTCGCCGAAGAACAGCAGTTGCAGCAGAAGGTGACCGCAACAGAAGCGAGCCTGCGCCAACTGCAGGGACCGAACCAGCAATCCCAGACCGGCGCGCCGGTGCTGTCGAAGGAGCAGCAGGCACAGATCGACAAATTCCGCCGCGATCTCGTGCAGTCCCGCGCTTCCCTGCGGCAGGTCCAGGCGAATTTGCGCCAGAATGTGGAACGCCTCGGGACGGCGCTGGCATTCCTGAACATCGCTCTCGTGCCGATCCTGATCGGCTTCGCAGCAATCGCGGTCTCATTGGTGCGGAGCCGCCGGCGCGCCCGTGCAAGGGGAATTTGAAATGGCAGACGCGATCGCAATCAGACGCGACCCTAAACGGCGACAGGTTGTGGTTCTTCTCGGCGCCACAGCCGCAGCGCTGGCGCTCGCCACAGCTGCGGTATTCCAGCAGTCGAACTCCACGGCGCCGCAATTCCGGCCGCACCCATTTTTTCCGGGATTGTCCGATCGGCTGGCGCAGTTGGGTGAAATCGCGATCACCAGCAAAACCGGCTCCTTCCATATCCGCTTGCAGCAGGGGAAATGGGTAATTGTTGAACGCAATGATTTTCCCGCCGACCCGGGACAAGTGCGTTCAACCGCGCTCGGCCTCGCCGATTTGACCGTGCTTGAGCCAAAAACCGGCCGCGCCGACTGGCTCAGCTATGTCGGGTTGATCGCCCCCGACAAGGGCGGAGATGCCGTCGACGTGAAACTGTCGGATAATTCCGGCAAGCCCATTGGCGAACTGCTCGCGGGTCATGGCGAAGGAGCGGCCGACGATCTCGGGCGCAATACGCTCTATGTGCGTCACCCCGGCGAGAACCAGTCATGGCTTGCCCGCGGCAGCCTGACTCTGAAGTCAGGCGTCACGGATTGGCTCGACCACAATGTGCTGAATATCGCGCGCGACCGCATCAAGGGGGCCAGCGTAACGCCCGAAAAAGGACCGAGCTACAATCTTCAGCGCGACACCAGGAACCAGCCGGATTTCAAGCTGCTCGATATGCCGGCGGGGCGGTCGCTGTCATTCGATGGTTCGCCCGATGGTGTGGCGGGCGCGATTGCAAGCTTCACCTTCGATGACGTCGCAAAGCCGGATCAATTTGATTTCTCCAAAGCGCCGCAATCGGTCGAACATACCTTCGATGGACTTGATCTGACGGTGAAGATCGCCACTCGGGGAATGGAGCATTGGGCTACGGTCACAGCAAGTGCCACAAACCCGAAAGTCCAGGATGAGGCGACGAAAATCAATGCGAGCCTTGGCGGCTGGGCCTTCAAGCTGCCCGATGACAAGGTTCAGCAGTTCATTTCCGACCGCGAGACTTTGCTGAAACCGCTCGATACGCCCAAAACTGCCGCGCCTGCCTCGCCGCCCGCAAGCTCCAGATAATTTGCAGGAATAGCCGGCGCGGAGTGGCGGGACCGACTTGTGTCTTCAAGGCCAGGCCACTGGACCGGGAGCCCGCCATTTTTTATGGTGCTGCGGGTTTGCCGGTCCGGCCGTCGCAGCGGATACCCGGTCAGCCATGGGAGGAAAGCATGTCTCGTTTTGCACGCATTCTTCTGTCGGCAGGCGCGGCCTTCGCGATCGCCGGTGGCGCCTACGCGGCACAGCAGGCGCTCAAACCGCCATCCCTGACCTTTTCGGGGCCCGTGCCGCCGCAATACCTGATCGATCCTCAGAGCGGCTCGCGATTTGGGGTGCACGACCACATGACAGTGTCGGCCGAAGTCGCCGAACGGCTGGCCCATACCTGCGAAGATTTCGCGCGGCAGCACAACGCCACTGCGACCGTTGTGATCCTCGATACGGCGGGCCGGATCATCCACGAGCACAGGATGGACGGGCAGAGCTACCTTAATCAGCGCGCCGCAGAAGAAAAGGCCAGGACGGCGCTTCTGACGCGGGAGCCGTCCCGGATCATCACTGCCCGTTCTTATGAAGATCTGTCAACGCAAATGCGTATGCAGCAGTTCGGGCTCAACCCCCAGCAGGGTGGGTATCCAATCATCGTCAATGACCAGATCATAGGCGCAATCGGCGTTGGCGGCGGCGCGGGGGGCGAAGAGCTTTGCGCCCGCTACGCACTCGAACAGGTGTTCGGCCCCCAGCCGGCGATCACGCCTGCACCTGCGGGGGCGCGCGATCAGTACAACGGGGCCTTCGCCCCGGCCAATCGCCCCGGGCAGGGGGGATAGCTTACCGGATCGGTCAGTGGGGCGGGGCGAGTTGCGGCAACGCACTTGTCCCCTTCCCGATAAAAGTGGCTGCGGCAAACGCCGGTTCTTCTTCCAGAAGGAAAATTTCCGCACAGCGATTTCTGGGCCGCCAATTTCAGGATATGCTTGGCCGACGCCATAAACCCGCGGGAGGGGGATATGCCTGTTCGGACAAGTCTCACGCGCTCACGCAATTTGTTGATCGGCAGCGGTTTTGCTGCGATTCTGCTCGCTCTCGCCGGTGCCGGTGCGGTGCTCGACAAAACCGCAGCGGCACAGGAAAAGGGCGCGGTAATGGCGCCTTACTTCGAAGTCGATCCACTGTGGCCCAAACCGCTGCCAAATCACTGGGTGCTGGGTTCGACGATTGGCGTCTGGGTGGATACGGACGATCATGTCTGGATCATTCATCGCAGCTCCGCAACCCTCGCGAGAAACGAAAAACCGCTGGAGACGGGGCAGGGCGAATGCTGCGCAGGGGCGCCGCCTGTTCTCGAATTTGATCAGGCAGGCAATCTGCTGCGTCATTGGGGTGGTCCGGGCGAAGGTTATGAATGGCCGGATTCGAACCACGGCATTTTCATTGACTACAGAGGCAATGTCTGGATCGGCGGCAATGGCGGCGCCGATTCAGAACTTCTGAAGTTCACCAAGGACGGAAAGTTCCTGCTGCAGGTTGGGCACAAGGGGGCGCGGCGGGACGCAAATGCCAGCGCCGGGACCGGTGAGGGCCAGGTCGCGGGTTTCAAGGGCAACAGCAACGATCCGCTCAATTTCGGACGGGTGGCGAAGATCTGGGTCGATCAGATGGCCAATGAAGCCTATGTCGCAGACGGCTACCTCAACAAACGTGTCGCGGTGCTCGATGCCGATACCGGCGTGATGAAGCGGTGGTGGGGCGCCTATGGAAACAAGCCGGACGACACGCCGCTTCCGGCCTATGACCCTTCCGCGCCGCCGACGCAGCAGTTCCACAATCCGGTGCATTGTGCGGACATGTCGATCGACAGGCTGATCTATGTCTGCGACCGCGTCGGCGACCGGCTGCAGATCTTCACGCCGGACGGGAAATTCGTCAAAGAAGCCTTCTTCGAAACCAACACGAAGAATGCCGGCTCGGTGTGGGACATCGCTTTTTCCAAAGATCCGCAGCAACGCTTTATCTTCATGGCCGATGGCGTGAATGAGCGCGTGAAGATCATCGACCGCCGGAGTCTCAAAGAACTCACGTCCTTCGGCGATGGCGGCCGCCAGCCCGGTGAGTTCTATGGCGTGCACAGCATCGCAATCGATTCGAAGGGCAATCTGTACACGACCGAAACCTATGAGGGGAAACGGGTCCAACGATTCATGTACAGGGGCATGAAACCGGTGACGGCCATGCGGCAGGGTGTTGTCTGGCCCACCTCGAAGTGATCCGGCGGTGAGATTGGTTGACCCGGCCTCCCCCGGCGGAGGGGCACGAAGTCGCGTATCCGTTCCGGCTGGCCGGTGCCCGGCGCGCCGGATGTTTTCCCGGGAACGATCTTTGTTGCGTTTACTGCTGCTGCTCGCGGCAGTTCTTCTTCCGGGCTTGCCCACTGCAGCGCATGACATTCCGAATGATGTGACCGTGCAGGCCTATGTCAGGCCGGAAGGAAATACGCTCCGGGTGCTGATGCGCCTGCCGCTGAAGTCCGCGATGGATGTCGAATTTCCGCACCGTGAACGTGATTTTGTCGATCTGGCGCATGTCGACCGCTCGTTGCGCGATGCCGCGACGCTGGCGCTGTCCAACAATATGGACGTCTATGAAGGCGACCGGCTGCTTCTCAATCCGCGCATCGTTTCGGCGCGCATGTCGCTGGATTCCGACCGCTCGTTTTCCGGCTATGACGCAGCCCTCACACATGTCACGGGTCCGCCGCTGCCACCGGAAACCAACATCTACTGGGAACAGGGGATTCTGGACGTCCTGTTTGAATATTCCATCCAGTCCGACCGCTCGCTGTTTTCCATTCACGCCGCCTTCGACCGCTTTTCGCAGCATACCGTGACCGTGCTGCGCTTCATGCCGCCCGGCGGCGCCCTGCGGGCATTCGAACTGCAGGGGGACGAGGGATTGGTTCATCTCGATCCGCGCTGGAGTCAGGCCGCCGCGCGGTTCGTCAATCTCGGATTCTTCCACATTCTCGACGGAACGGACCACCTGCTGTTCCTGCTCTGCCTCGTTATTCCGTTCCGCCGGTTGCGGACGCTGATTCCCATCGTCACCGCATTTACGGTGGCCCATTCCATTACCCTGATCGCTTCGGCCTATGACTATGCCCCCGACGCGCAGTGGTTTCCTCCACTGATCGAGACGCTGATCGCGACATCCATTTTCTACATGGCGCTCGAAAACATCGTGGTGGAACGCCCGAAACGGCGCTGGATCATCACCTTCATGTTCGGCCTCGTGCACGGCTTTGGCTTCTCCTTCGGTTTGAAACAGACGCTGCAATTTGCCGGCTCGCATCTGCTGACATCGCTGCTTTCGTTCAATATCGGCGTTGAGCTCGGTCAGTTGTTCGTCCTGGTCCTTGCGGTGCCGCTGCTCGATCTGCTGTTCAAATATGTTGTCGCCGAACGGATGGGGACTATCATTCTTTCGGTGATCGTCGGCCACACGGCGTGGCACTGGATGGGGGACCGCTTCGATGTGCTCCGGCAATTTCCCTGGCCATCGATTACGGCTGCAGGCCTTGCCACCACCGTGCGCTGGCTGATGGTTCTGGTCGGCGTCGCCGCCGCCCTCTGGCTGTTTTCCCAGTTGTCGAAAAACTTTTCATGGCCGGTCCACGCGATGCGCTCGCCGAACAACCTTCGCGATCCGGCCGTCGGGAAGTCTTAAGACCCGGAAACCGCAATGCGCCGTCCCGCGGCAGCCCGCATCAAACACGAGACGTCGGCGCGGCAACCGGTCTATAAATGCGCACCGGCCGGCATCGCCGGCGGGGTTAACACATCGATTTCGGGCTTGCATGACATGGACAACGCCGAGGCATTTTCCTCCGAAATGGCGGCCACTCCGGCAAAAAATGTGGTGCGGCGTCTGATTGCAGGCATCGCTTTGGCCGCGCTTGCAGGATGGCCGGCCGGTGCGCAGGACATAACCCTGCACCCGGACTTCGCGGGCCGCTGGCAGCGCAATGCCATGGATCCGGAGCTACCGCCCTCCGGGCCGGGACCGCTGGTGAATTTGCGCCGGAAAATGGATGATCCAACCCCGAACGGAGGCGGCGATCCGCTACCGCTGGTCGGCGACTACATGAATCCGATCCTGCAGCCGGCCGCAGCGGAAACCGTCCGGAAAGCCGGAGAGCTCTCGGCCGGTGGGCGGATCAATCCCGATCCTTCCAATCAGTGCCAGCCTTTTTCTCCGCCCTATGCCTTCACGATCCAGCTTGGCGTCCAGTTTGTCTGGAACGGCGATGAACTGCTGATGCTGTATCCGCAGGATGACCAGGTCCGGCGTGTCAGGATGAATGCAGCGCACCCTGAAAAACTCATCCCGTCTGCGATGGGCGACGCGGTCGCCCATTTCGAAGGCGACACTCTGGTCATCGATACGGTGGGCGTGCGCCTCAGCCGGGTCAGCATGGTGGACCGCTATGGCACGCCCATGAGTCGCGCCATGCATCTGGTGGAGCGCTATCGCCTCGTCGATGTCGGCGATGCGAAAGCTGCGCTCGCACGCCACGTCAGACGTGCCGGACAGGCCGGACCGTTCCCGGCAGATCCCAAATCCGACAAAGGGCTGCAGCTGACTTATACGGTCGAAGATCCGGAAGTCTTTACCACTCCGTGGTCGGCGCAGGTGACTTACTTGCGCAGTTTGCAGGGGTGGAGTGAACAGATCTGTGCGGAAAATATCGTGGAATATTGGCCCGGGATGAATATCGCGGTGCCCAAAGCCGACAAGCCCGAATTCTAGTCTAGCGCGAAGCTCACCCTCGATCCCGAATTGGTTAGAGCGGCTTTCCGATTTCTTCCAGCCGGAAAACGCCCCAGAGCATTTTCCGCTGAAGTGGCTGCCGCTTCGGCGAAGAAAATGCGTCAATTCAAATGAGTTAGAGCGTTTTCCGATTTCTTCCAATCGGAAAACGCTCTAAAAGGCCGGTCGCAAGTCTCCTGAACCGGGCACACGCATGGAAAAGTCTGTTCGTTGGCGGCTGGCTGCCTCAGCCCTTTTTACGGCCTCCGGATTGACCGCCGGCCTGGCGCTTGCCCAGGATCTTCCGGGCGGCGACGGCAAGGAAGTGGTCGAGAAGATCTGCGCCGGATGTCATGACCTTGAGCCCATCACCGGCAGCGTCGGCGGGACGCGCGACGAGTGGAGCATGGTTGTGAAAAGCATGATCGACATGGGCGCGGAGATAAAGCCCGAGCAGATCGCGCTGATCACGAATTATCTCGCGCAGAATTTTCCGCCCAGGGCGAAACGCTGACCTTCACCGTGAATGCGGTGAATTTCGGGATTCGCGAAGCAACGGTCGCCGATGCCGCCGCGATTGCACGCATCTACGCGCACTATGTGCGCACCAGTTGCGCCACTTTTGAGGAAACTACACCCTCCACCCGTGAAATCCGCGGACGGATACAAAAGATTATTCAGCAAGGATTGCCCTGGTATGCCGCCGAATTGCCGGCCCGGGATCTCGTCGGCTACGCATACGCATCGCCCTTCCACCTCCGCTCCGCCTACCGCTATACGCTGGAAAATTCCGTATATGTCGATCCGCACCATGTCCGGGCCGGCATCGGCACGGCTTTGATGATCCGGCTGATTGATGAATGCGCGCGCCGCGGGTACCGGCAGATGATTGCGCTGATCGGCGACAGCGCGAACGAAGCCTCGATCGGCTTGCACGCGCGCCTCGGATTCCAATCCGCCGGCATCCTGTCTGGCGCCGGACTGAAATTGGGACGATGGTCGGATGTTGTTCTGATGCAACGGCCGCTTGGCAAGGGCGCCAGCACCATTCCCGCCGGGGACGTGGTTATCTGATCAATGCGTAATGGACATGATCCAGAAAATTCCGACAGTGCCCAGCGCAAGCATGGTGATTGCAATGATCCATGCTTCTTCCCTTTTGCGCCTCGATCGTCTTCGTCTGCCGCGATCCGGCAATTCGCAGTCCCTTCAGTCGGCATCACCTTGATTGGGGACGGCATTATTACCACCGCGGCGCCGCGGTGTCTGCACGCCGGTGAACACGGCCGAATCGCCAGGGATGATCTGCGTTAAGTGCGGCTGCTGCTCTAACGCAGTGCGGGCGCGATCGTATTGAAGATCGAGGACAGACTGGTGCCGACCTTGCCGACACCGGCAACGATCACAAGGGAAATCAGGCTCGCGATCGACGCATATTCAATCGCTGTGACGCCGGACTGGTCGCGTAAAAAACGTGAAATCATTGCAGTCATTGGTTCGGTCCTCTCGCCCCAAAGGCAACGGCGCCGGGATTGACTTTCAGGAGCTTAGCAGGGACGGGATCGCGGAATAACATTCAATTGCAGGCAACGGGAATCATTGGTTGCCCGGCATGCGGGCAATTTCAACGTGATTGTCTAAAATTTTAGAAGACCGCAATAAGGGATTGTTATTCCGGTGCGCCTGCTGCGCTTCCGTGCGCAGCAGGCGTCTCCGGAATATCGCAGCTATTTATCTTCGGCGTTTTCGTCGCGTGCGTTGGCGCGAATAACCTGTTTCCCGCCGGGCAGCGTCGCCTGGATGAACTGCCCACCGCGGGTGCCGTCTTTCATGGGATGGAAGGTCACCGACACAGCGTCGCCGGCTTTCACCGAATTGGCGTGCATGCCCATCGTGGTGAGGCGCGCGGGCGAACTCAGTTCAAATGCCCACAGCACGGGCTTGCCGGACTTTTCATCCATCACCATGACTCGCAGCCATGAGTGCGGATTTGTCCATTCGAATTCCTTCACCTGACCCTGCACCGTGACATCCCTGGTGGCGTCGAACATGGCGAACGAATGATGCGCTGAAGCAGGTACACTCAACGCAAACGCCGCAACTGTTGCAAGAATGACGGCTTTGGCATGCATGGGCGCGCCTCCCGGGAGCTGGTTGACCCTGATTGCTTGACCTTGTCTGATTATATGACGAAGTGGATTCCCGTTAAAGGGCCAATGGCAAAGGCCCGCACCTTTTGCTAGCATCCTGATGACGGTTGCTCGGGCGATCGGGAGGGAACCATGCGTACGTGGGCATTGCCGGTTTCTGCGGTGGCGGCGCTGATGGCGTTGACCGCCCCCGCCTCTGCCGCATGGCATGGCTATATCAGTCACACTTTCGGATTCGCCTTTGCCGCGCCAGGCGATCTCAAAATGGAAAAGAGCACGTATAAGGGCGCGGTTGCCGGCACGCGCGACGCCGTCGTGTACAGCACTGTGGACGACAACATTGAATACAAGGCGATCGTGATCGACACCACGGCGGTGGCCAATCAGTCCGCGACTCTGCTGGGCGAGGCGGAATACATTTTTCAGGACGGCCAGAAACTGCTGATGGATGCCTTCGCACGCGTGGACCGTCACTATGGCCGCAAACTGTCGATCGATCTGGCGAACAATGGCGGAAGAAAAATCGCGGCATTTTATTTCATCAATGGACGGATCATTTCGCTCCAGGCAACCGTGCTGCCGGCCAATGGCGATTACGATAACCCGGAACTTGCGCGATTTGTCGACTCCATCACCTTTTTCCCGGAGCGCGCGGCGGACGATGACACCGAGCTGCCGTTGCCGAAATAGTCATTCCATCCAGCAGGGTCAGGGAGAAAATCATGCGGAAACTCGCAATCGCTGCTCTGATGGGCGCTTCGCTTGCCGGAATGACCGTGCCGGCCCAGGCCGCCTGGCACAGCTATGTCAGTCACGAGCTCGGATTTTCTTTCGAGGCTCCGGGCGAGGTGAAATCGTCGCCCGGTCTTGTCCGCGCCGAGATTTCGGGCCCGCGACAGACCGTCGTGTTCCGTTCGATCGACGACAACATCGAATATAAGGTCACGGTACTGAAGTTCCCGCAGGCGCAGGCGGATGGCGCCGACCTGGTCGGTGAACGCGCCTATCAGTTCCAGAACAACAAGAAAGTTCTGATGGATACATTCGGCCGCGTGGAGCCCGGCAAGGAGGCGATCTATGGCCGCAAAATCACGGTCGATCAGCCCAATAATGGCGGGCGCACACTCGCGTCGTTCTATTTCACCAAAGGCATTCTCTACACACTCGAGGCAACCGTTCTGCCCGCCAACGGCGATTACGCCACTCCCGATGCAGGCCGCTTCATCGATTCGGTCACTTTCAACCTTGCGCGGGCTGACAAAAGCGCGACCGAACTGAAGCTCCCCCCGCCCGATTAGAACCGCCGCGCTACCGCGCAGCGATCGCGGCGGGAATGGCCACGGCGTCCCGAGACATCGCGGAGCCGCGTTTTGCAGCGGCCACAACGATCCGGCCAGCCAACGTCACCGCAAGGACAGTCACGGCCGCTCCGCCAAACATGTCCACCAGATGATGGCCGCCATGAACCGGTATGGCCAGCAGCACTGCGAAATTCACGAGGATCGCGGGCCAGCGGAAAAGGGGCAGCCCGCGCGCGTACCAGGTCAGCACCAGCGCCTGCAGCGTGTGGTACGATGGAAACCCGACGATCCCGCGCAGTTCGGTTGGCGAAATGAACCCGGGGCCGTCTTTCAGCATCTGCACCAGCGCATGCCCGTAGTCGAAGCCGAGAACCAGCCCGAGTTTTCCGGCCACCGCGTCCGGCAGGGTGAAAACCGAAAAAGCGCCGAATGAGGGCGCAGCCGCCCATACCCCGAGCGTGATCACTGCTCCGATGCTGAGCGCGAGGCTGAAGCGGTACATCTCCTCGATCTTCTGGCTCCAGCCGAGTGCGAGCACCAGAATGCACGGTTTGCGGCATGACCGAGACATAGGCCGCCTTCAACAGCATATTCACGACCGGGTGACGCGCGACAATTGCCATCAGGCTCGGCCAGTCGAAGCCGATGGCCTGATCGGCGCCTGCAAGCAGGGTATCGATCCGCGGTCCCGCGATGGTGAGGAGAAGATAGCTCAGCAGGCTCGCGCCGGCCGAAAACACCACAAGATAGGCCGAACAGGCGAGCACTCCACTGAGTGCCTGGTCGCGCCGGATCAGCCCGTAATAGGCGCTGCCCACGACGAGCGGCAGCATCAGAAGGAAGAGCAGTCCATACAGATGCGCATCATAGGTGAAGCGGCCGGAGACGAGCCACGTCCCGTCGAGCAGAACCATGGCCGCCGCAATCGCCAGTAATACGCGGTTCAGAATCGGGAGCATTGGATTTCCGCTGCGCAACGCCCGCATTTTGCCGCGACAGGGTTAATACCCGGCAAACGGCTCGCAATTTCACCCGCCGACCGTTTATGGCTTTTGCCAGTTTGTTATATCCATACCCATAAGAACGAGGCAGCCATGGTGAAACTGAGACGGAGATCCCAACGGAATGGAGACTGAGAATTGACCAATGCAGACTTGAGCGAAGAACTACGCACACGGCGCGGCCAGTTCCTCAAGGTAGAAAAGATAGGCAATCAATACAATGAAACCAGCTTGAAGGGCGTGACAGCCACCTATCGCCCACGCGTGCGTACAGAAATGTGTATCGGAGACTTGGCGTTTCACACCAAGATTGGAGCCGCCACCGGAACGGTCGCGCAATTTGCGACTGGCAGAATGAGGCAGAAGACTCGCGCTATCGGAACCGAGGGTAACTACAACATCTTTGACGTGCGTATTAGTCCGGAAATGCCCCTCGGCACTGCCATCATCTCAAATACCTATGCGAAGGACGGGCACTGTTTAAGTTCGTCGATGAAAATAGGTTTGTCGGACCAAGCAATCAGCACTTTAAGGCGAGACGACGTTGGCGACTTGTATCTCAGCGAAATAGAAGGCATGGCAACCTACTACGATCAAGGACTCGATTTATTGCTGCCATACTGGCGAGACCACGTGGCTGAAGAGGACGCTGACGCCGACAATGTGCATGTGGAGTGGTCATTCAAATTTCTAACGGCGACGCATTCGCCAAAAGGGTTTAACCCTCTTCTCGGCTATTTCCCTCCCTCATCCACGCTGCGTGACGTGCATCTGGCAAACGACGTAAGCATCCGCTTCAAGGACGGTGTCGAACATCCGCTTGAGTCCGCACTGAACACACTCTCGTTGAATTTCGCAGTGCTCTCGAAGCGCCTTTATATAAGCCTTTTCATTATTGCCGCAGCGCTCGTAATTGTTGCGCTACGGATGAGGTAGTGAAGCTCAATACTCGAAGATAGGCAGCACACGAATGCTCGTGCACTCTTGCAATCGGTAGCTGCGACAAGCCCAAAGAGCTTATCCGGAATCCACAGGAACAAGGGCGAGAGGACGGTCCGTTATTGCATCTTTAATGCGGTAACCAGACGCGCCAGGCACTGACTTTCGCGCAAATGAATCAGGGCGCAATCATGGACCATTGGTCGCGGGTTGAATATGCCTAGCCGAATTGCTCCGCCGCGACTGTTGCCGTGCGTAAGTCATTCACCCCCACCCGGCTGTTTTTGGGCTATAGTAACATGGATTTTTCAAGCGGCATAAAGCTCGCGCACACCATGGCACAGGGAGAGGAGCTGCATCGCTTCGCCGAGATAATCTCTCAATGGGCTGAGCGACTACCCGTCGAACGCGTCTACATTTTTGGCAGCCGTGTACGAGGCGATCATCGAGACGATAGCGATCTCGATGTCGCGATTGAATTTGCCAACAATGCGCCACAGCACGCCATGCAGCATTGGGTCACGGAGAATGAGTGCGACTTCCGAACTCTTAAAGACAGTTTAGGTATTTCGCTTTCCCTTCATGTCGACCAAACGGATGCTGTATGGCCAGCCATTCGTTCTGCCCAGTGCTTGCTTATAGTAGGCAAGGTGCGTTGCGCGGCCACGCCTCGTAGGGCAAGGAATGGCGGATAAAAATCCCGCGCAGTGAACCCCACCGGCCTTGCCTTGAAGCAATGAGCTGGGGCGGAAGGATTCGAACCTTCGCGTGCCGGAATCAAAATCCGGTGCCTTACCACTTGGCTACGCCCCAACAGGCGGAACGCCCCATTGATAAGGCTTGTGCGCGGAAGCGGCAATTGCCGGGCATCCGCGCAGCGATGCTCACTTTCCGAGCATGCCCAGCATCGAGTTCGAGCGTGTCCCGCAGTTCGTTCGGAAACGTCGCGGCCAGAAACATGCCGAAAAAAGTTCCGACAATGAACCCGGCAACCAGTCTCATCATGACAGTCATCACCTCGGCGGCCGTGCGATGGCAAAACCGGGAGCGGGTTGCCGCGGCCCGCGCCCATGATATAAGGCCCGCCTTAAACGGGCCTTAAATCGCCCTATTGCATCGGAACCGGAGAGTAGCTCAGCCTGGTAGAGCACCACGTTCGGGACGTGGGGGCCGGAGGTTCAAATCCTCTCTCTCCGACCAATGTTTCCGAAGCGGACATTGGCTTAATCTAAACGCGCGGGCTCATTCCAATTCGGCTCACGTCTTCGGCAATGCAAAGGCGATGATCTCGTCGTTTGTGACGTCCGACCCCGTAAGGCTGCCGCCCGTGCTCACGACCGTCACGAATTGCCTGCCATCCGCGCCCAGATAGGTGACGGGCGTCTGCCTCGATCGATGACGGCAGCTTGATCTCCCATAGCTTCTGGCCGGTCGCGGTCGCAAACGCGCGGAACCGGAAATCATCCGTCCCGCCGACGAAGGTGAGGCCGCTCCGCGGTGAGGATGACGCCGCCGGTGCTCGGGCGGCCCGTGTCCTGAAGTCCCGCGGGAAAAATGTCGGTCACGCCAAGAGTCTTGCGATACGCGATGTCGCCTGTATCCATGTTGACGGCAACCAGTTCGCCCCAGGGCGTCGGCCCGCACGGCAGATGCCTGTTCGGCGTCACCGAAGCGGCGCAAACCCGCAAGAGGTCCCTGCATTGATGTAGCTGCCGTCCGGCTTCTGCACGAGGCGCATCGGCTGGAACAGGTTATTGGTGTTCGACACGAACAGGTGCAGCCGGGGATCGTAGGAGCCGCCCCAGAAATTGATGCCGCCCTGCGGCCCCGGCGGTGAAATGCTGTAGCGGTTCAAGGCGATCGGCATATAGGGCCCGCCCAGCTTCATGTTGTTATCGTCCACCATGTGCTCGCAGTAGGACTGATGCTGCGGCTCACCTTTGTAGAGATGATCGCGCGAGATCGTCATCTGCGTCAGCGGCTCGGGCTTCACCGGGAACGGCTGCGTAGGAGAGGCCTGCTCTCCCGGCACGTCGCTCTTCGGCACCGGGCGCTCGACGATATCGAAGATGGGCTTGCCGGTGACGCGATTGACCGTGAACAGGAGACCGGTCTTGTTCACCATGATGAGTGCAGGAACGGTGGTCCCGTTGCGGATCAGATCGACGACAAGCGGCGGCGACTGGGTGTCGTAGTCCCAGATGTCGTGATGCACCAGTTGGAAGTGCCAGAGATACTTGCCGGTGTTCGCGTCGACGGCGACGATGGAAGACGAGAACAGGTTGTTGCCGGGACGATCGCTGCCGATGCGGTCGTTGTTCGGGGCGCCGAGCGGCATGTAGAGGATGCCGCGCTCGACGTCGAGCGAAGTGTAGCCCCAGACATTCACGCCGGACCGGTTCTTCGCGCTATCCCCGCCCCACGTGTCGTAACCGAATTCCCCCGGGCGCGGCACGGTGTGGAACGTCCACACCAGTCTGCCGGTTCTAGCATCCCAGGCGCGCGTATCGCCCGCGGGTCCGGAACCGCCGTTTGATCCACCGGGCCCTTCACCGGTGCCCGCGCCGGTGATGATCAGATCCTTGTAAATGCTCGGCGACGACAGCAGCGAGTACGCCTCTGACATGCCCGTCTGCATCACCTCGGGTGTTTTCAGACTGACGACGCCGTTGTTCCCGAAGGCGTCGTTTAACACGCCGTTCGACGCGTTGACGGAGTACATCCCTCCGGAAAGTCCGCCGAAGATGATCGACGGTGGAGAGCCATTGCCGCCCGGCCAATAGGCGATGCCGCGCTTGGAGGGCACGTCATTGTTGGGAAGCTGGAACTTCCATTTCTCCACGCCCGTGGTCGCGTCCAGCGCGTGGACAGCGCCGTATGGCGACGCGATATACATCGTGTTGCCGATCACCACTGGGATCGCTTCGTCAAGCTTCAAGGGGCCGGTATAGCCGGCGGGCTTAAGATGAAAGCGCCACGCCGGCTGAAGTGTGGCGACATTGGCCGCGGTAATCTGATCGAGCGGGCTGTACCGGTTGCCGCTCTCGTTGTAATTGCTGGCCGGCCAGTCGGTCGCACCCGACGATTTCTGCGCGGCGCCGGTGTCGGCCAAGAGCCGCCGCAAGGGCGACGCCCATAGCCAGTCTTGAAGTGAATCTCGCCATTGTCCCGCTCCGTGTCGTGCCTGGGAACCTCTTGCGCATGACGGACTCCTTTCGCCCTGTTAGCCAATTCCGTTCAGCCGATAAAAGCGTGTGGCCGTTCGGGCGAAAAGATCAGCCCTTTCGGTTGCGCTCGCGCCTTTCGTGAGCAGCTTGCATGCATTCCAGTAGACCGGATAGCTGAAGCCTTCCTTGTCGGGCGGGAAGTTGCTTTCAAACATGCAACGCTGAGTGCCGAAGGCGGCGATGCAGGTCTCGACATAGGGGCGCATCGCATTGGCCACGATCTCGGACGAGGGGGGATCGGCCTGCTTTTCAAATCCGAGACCGTTGACGGCCTGGCCCAGTCCGCCGACTTTGACATAGACATTCTGGTGCGCCGCCACCGCTTTGATCGATGCAGCCCAGAGGGGAAATTGTTCGCGTAACCTGCCCGCATATGCGCCGGTTCCGACCAGCCTGCCGACGTGGTTGAGCACGATTTTCGTATCCGGGAATGCGCCTGCAAGATTTGCGACGTCGTTCAGTTGCGGGTGAAGAACCAGAGCATCGAAGGAGAGGCCGAGGCGGCCGAGAACCGCGAAGCTTTCACGAAAAGTCTTATCGCCGAGCAATCCTCGCGGCACCGGATTGTTCGGATTCATGAGGGACGTATCGGCGTTCCAGGCCGTGCCATAGCGAATTCCGCGGAACCGGTCGCCGCCCGCATGCATGAGCGCGGCAAGCACCGGCTCGACGCGGCTACCCAATTTCAGCTCGGCGTGCCCGACAATACCGGCGGCGACCCTGGTCTTGCCGCAGTATCCGCTGGCGCATATCGCCGCCATCCCATTCACGAATTCCGTTTCGCCGACCGGCCGCATCTCGACCGGACCGGAATTCCGGTACATCGAGCTCGCCTCTACAAAAACTGTTGCAACGATGTTGTGGCCGGTACGGGTATCGGCGAGGAAGTCGTCCAGCATGTAGCGCCATCCGGGCCGAACCCAGAGGTGGTGATGAGGGTCCACGATGGGGAGCTCGGGTTCGAGTGCCGGCTCCTTGTGCCGATCCAGCCAATCCTCGCGCACCGGGCTTCGCGGCGCCGGCTCCTGCGCTGATGCCGCGGACGCGGTGAGCGGAAAGGCGGCCGCTGCGCTGCCGGCAAGAGCGATGAACTCCCGTCTCTTCATGATGTCCTTCGGCTTTCTTGTTGCGGCCACGGGCTTCAATTCCCGGCGCCGGACAGCGCGACGATGATGGATTTGCTCAATCGTAAAACTGGGGAGCGAGTTTCCGCTTAATCCCGGCCGTGAAATCGTGCTGGATCCAGAGCTGCGCGTGATTTTGTTTCACGAATTCTTCGATCATCGCGCGGCTTTGGGCAGTCTGCTCCCTGTTGGAGTCGAAGGACGGAATCTTCTTCAACGTGATCTCTTCCGGATAGTGATAGAGATCGCCCGCCAACAACACGTTCCCGGTGTTGGCGAGCTTGAGAAACAGGGACTGGTGCCCGGGCGTATGACCGGGCGTCGACTTGATGACCACGGTGCCGTCGCCAAACACATCGTGATCTTCGCCGTTCAACAGAATTGTCTTACTGTTGGCAAGGCCCGCAAAAAACCTGGGATCCGGTACGCGGCCTGCTGCCGATGGAGTGGCCGGCCGTGGCGCAAGGATGGGGTCCCGGTCGCCCTTCTGCACGATCCAGGTGGAGCCGGCGAACAGGCTGGCATTGGCGACGTGATCGGCATGGTAGTGCGAGAGCGCCAGATAGGTGATGTTGGCCGGCGTATAGCCGATCGCAGCCAGCTGCGGGAGCAGCGGACGATCGACCGTGAACGTACCCAGCTTCTGGGGCCGGACGCCGTCCTCGAACGCACCGTCGGAAATTTCGCCGGTGTCCCACATCAGGCTGCCGCGCGGGTGAACGATCAGGAAGCAGGGCGTGATCATCCTTGTCTCGGCCACTTCGCCCGGCTTGAAGCCGTAGTTATCGACGTTGGGAGGGGTAATGATCCCGCAGTCGAGAACATAAAGACGCAGCGATTGTGGCGCCTGCGGTGGCTGTTGGGCGTTGGCCGGCAGAAAAGCGGCGGCTACGGACAACGCCGTGGCCAGAATGGCTGCCACTACACGAATCGACATGGAGTCCTCCCAAACAGGCATGTTGCGTTAAAAGGACATCGGCGATCAGCATACGAATCATCAGTTCACAGAAAAGGCGAGCAGAACATTCCCCGGAAGAATTGCGCCGTGGTGGGAATAGCCAGATTGCACATACAGCATTCCATCCACGATCGTGGCACCGCTATTGCTCATCGAGCCGCCATTGGCCGTTACTCCGTTCACGGTGGAGTAATTCTGCACGGAGTTGAACCGCCAGATGATTTCGCCGGTTTCCGCCGAATAGGCATAAAGCTGGCCATCCATGGTTCCGGAGAACACCGCTCCCGGAATCGCGGTCACGGCGGCGGCATGACTTGGTTTGCAGGATTTCAGGTCGGCGCAGGGCGGGTTCGGAGTGCTCCAGACAAGGTGGCCGGCGCGGATGTCCAGTGCCGCCATTCCGCCCGATGCGTTTGGCGATTTTGCGTCGAAGAAACCATTCGGCACATAGATTCTGTCGCCATCCGCCGCGAGACCCCACAGCACTCCACCACCGCTGCTGCCTTTGCCGGCCTGCTGCTGCCAGACGATATTTCCCTGTTGGTCCGGGTCCAGTGCCCAGATCATCCCGGACTTGTTTCCCGCGATCAGCAGTGATCGTCCGTTCCCGGATTTGACAAGGATGGGCGACACCGAGAAATCCACATCCGGCGCTTCCGCATCGGGGCAGGCGGCGGGTTCACGGTCGGCGCGCCGGCACGTGCCGTTCCAGATATCATTCTCCGTCTGCTGACGGTGCCATTTTATTTTTCCGGACGCCATGTCAATGGCGAGGATTGAATCGGAAAGTGCCGTCGCGGGAGGCGAGTAGTTGTTGCCGGTACCGGCGTACAAGGTGTTCCGTTCCACATCGATTGTCGGCGTATTCCACACGGGCCCGCCGGAGGGCCCGACAATCGCCATTCCGGCGCTGTTCTTCTGGCCGGCGACGTGTTTGCCCTCGATTGTATAAGTCTTCCAGATGGACTTGCCGGTCGCAGCGTCGAGGGCGAGCACGCTGCCGCGAAACATGCAGCATGGATACCTCGGATCGGCCACCTTGGCTTCTTCGCGGGACGACACCGGCACATATAACCGGCCCGCATGGATCGCGGGTGCGGCGGTGATGGCCGCCTGCGGATGGTCATCCACCTTGACCTTCCAGCGCAGTTTTCCTGTTGCCGCGTCCACCGCGTACATATTCGCCGCCTGATCGCCGAACCAGGCCGTTAATCCGCCGTCGGTGCCCTCGCCAAGCGTGATGGCGCTTCTGATCCCGGCTTCCACTTCGACGCGCCAGAAAACGCAACCGCTCTTCGCATCGAGTGCAAACAGGTCTCCTTCCGCGTCTCCGACATAAATGCGTCCGTTCGCGACAACGGGTTGCGTTCCGCCCGAAGTCGCTCCCGGAAGGCCGAACGCCCATTTCAACTTCAAATTGGGAACATCGCGCACGGTCATTCCGGCACTGTCCGCCGGCTGAAAACGCGTATTGGTGATTCCGGCGCCCCAACCATTCCAGACCGGCCCCGTCATTGAATTCCGGAATTCCGCGCCCGAACCCGCGCAGAATGCAGAGGCAGGAATGATCGCCGGTGCGGTTGGCAGTGGTTTGCCTGAAATGTACTCCGCGAGCGCGCGCCGTTGAGCGCGACTACGCTCAGCGGCCTGAGCTTTCATCGATCCTCGTTCGAGCACCTGCAGAATCTGCTCGGGCGCCATCCGGCCCAGCGCGTCGCGGCCGGGTGCCTGCGAATTGCCGGCGCTGTGGCAGATTGCACAATAGGTGTTGAAGAGCGCGCCGCCGTCCTGTGCTTTCGCCGGTACGGCGCACAAACCGGCGACCACCAGAATCGCGCCGGTTTTCGCCAGCAGTCTCATATTTCGGCCCCGTACAAACCTGTTGAGGCGACGATGTTACACTTTTCGCGCCGTCGTTTGAATGCGCGCAGACATCTTCCAGAAACGCAGTCGAGGTCTCTTCACCCGCACCGGGGCGATAGCCCGCTTTCGCGCCCACCAGAAAGTGCCGTATGAAGGCACAGCAGGGGGCGCCGAGTACTGGAAGCATGCGCCCGCGTTCCTGAACGCGCTGCCGGCAGCGCGCCCATGATGACGAGGATCTGGCGGTCCGCCGACAGTTGAGTGCTTTGCACAGCGAGGACGAAACAATGCGCAAGGGGCCCGTGGTCAGCAGATTTGCAATTTCAGTTGTCTTGTTGCTGGGTCTTTTATTCTGCAATTCGGCCTTCGCCGCCGCCGCGGACAAACGGGCCAGCGAGATCGGATCGATGGGGCCGGTGCCCAAGGCCAAATGCGGCCCTACGGATCGCACCGAGCGCGGTTTGCAGGGCCAGACCACTTCGGAGGAACGCGCGAGCGGCGACTTGGAACGCGGCTACAATTGCAATCTCGAGCTCGTCGGCCAATTCCGGGGGGAGGGGGCCTTTTCGCAGGACGGGCCGTCATACTTTGATCACTGCGCGTACATGGCTACGGAAAATAACCCGCGGCAGGCGCACCCCGGTATCGTGGTCATCGATGTTTCGGATCCAGGGAATCCACGGGCGACCGCGTATCTCGCCGACACTCCGGCCGGGCTCAGCCCGCACGAAAACAACAAGGTGAATGAAAAGCGCGGACTCCTCGGGCTGGCGCAAAGTAACGGCCCGAATTTCGCTGTCTATGACCTGAATGGGGACTGCGCCCATCCGAGGCTGGCGTCCAGCATCACGGTGCCCAATAGCTTTGGCCACATGGGCGGCTGGGCCGAAGACGGAAAGACATACTACATTGGCCAGCAGTTTCGGGGCGCCGGCGGCATCCTGCCGATTATCGACGTAACCAATCCGTATAATGCGAAGTGGCTCCTCAACTGGACGTTCACCGGTGATGGCCGGCCTCACGACGTCAACACCAACAGCGACGGCACGCGTTTGTACGCCGGGCAACCGGGCAACTTCGGCGTTCCGCCGAACAATTCATCCTTCGGACCGGACGGCCTGGTGATCCTGGACATCGGCGACATTCAGGTCCGTCGCCCCAATCCACAAATCCGGGTTATCGCCAAGCTCTTCTGGGATGATCAGGGGCAGGTCGAACAGATGCTCCCCTTCTTCTCCCATGGGCGCTCGTACCTGATCAGCACCGACGAGTCCGGCGGGCAAGCAGGCGTCGGTCGTCTGGCGGCGGCATGTGCCCGGGGCGCGTCACCGTACGGGTATTCCAACGTCATCGACATAACCGACGAGACGAAGCCCAGAATCGTCTCCAGGATCATGCTCGAGGTGCATGACCCCAGGAACTGCACGAAATTCCTTGCTGAGCCGCCAGAAGCCGGCGGCGGCCCCCTCGACTACTCCACTGAAAGATGCGCTGTAGACCGTCCGATAAATCCGACGATGGCCGCTTGTGGTTCAAGAGGTGCAGGCACGCGCGTTTACGACATTCGCGATCCCCTCCACCCTGCAGAGGTCGCGTACTGGAAGGGCCGGGCTCCGCGAAAGGCCTTTCTTCCCGGATCCGGCAGCTGGTCGCCGGGTGTCGATCGAACCGTTGAAAAGCAGGCTGGTTTGGCGCGCTTTGTCAAAGTTCCGGCCGCTGACGGGAAACGGCAGGGGTTGAATCTATGGATCGCCGGTGATGCCGGCGGTTTTCAGGTTTTGCGCTTTACCGACTCGTACTTGCAGACGCAGCAGGGCAAGGCGATCGTCGCCGAAGCAGTCGCTGAGTAGTTAGCCCGCCGCCCCGATGCGTTTCCGGCGCTTCAGAAATCCGGCGCGATCGCGCGTGGCACGTCGGCCTCTTTTCCCGGATACCACATGCGGTTTTCGGCGCACACATCTTCAGGCCAGTCCAGCGGGCTGTCTCCGTCGGTTCGATACGTCATTGTCGCGGTCCACGGCGTGGTGAAGACGTTCTTGTCCTCGATCGTGAACGCAAGCTGCAAATACTTGCCGGAAGCGTTCGGAATCGGCATCCCGGGGGCGTTGTTATGCTGCTTTGCGTCCCGTTCGAATCCGTCTTTTGCGGCCTGGTAATCGAGCATCCGGTAGCGTTCGATGATGTGCAGTGCCTCGCTGCGCGGGGTGCCATACCAGTCAATCATGGAGTATGGCCCCATCTTCATCCCGACGGTATCGATCACCAGCGTATCGCCGTCATAGTGGCCAACGGAGTCGCCGTACCAGGTCGCGATTACCTTTGCGGGATGCTGCGCGTTCAAGCGCACGTGGCGGACTTGATGATCGTGGCCATAGATGATGGTGACCTTGTCCCTTTGCTGCAGCAGCTCGGTTGGACGGTCTGTGAACACGAAAGGCACACCGGAAGGCCAGCACTGGTTGCGTGGATTCGGATCACCGATGTTGTTCAGGCCGCGTTCGGCATGCATTTTCACAATCTCCGCGGCCTGAGGCGTCAGGATCGGATTGGTGTAATCGCCGGCGAGCTTCAGGATGTTGCCGGTGCCGTTCGCGCGGCGCTGCGTGTTGATGAGCGCGGTGGGGCCCGATGTCAGGGGCTCGAACCCGGGAATCGAATGCGTCCAGATACCCGAGAGATTCGGGATCGATGTGGACTCTTTCGGCTGCGCGAACACCGGCGCCACCGCCGTCGATGCCAACATCAGCAGGAGAAGGAAATTTCGCCGTCCCGAAGTCATGCTCTCCTCCGTTTCAGGGTTTTGCCCGGCACGTCTCGAGAGAGATGGTACACCCTGTGCGCGAGTGCCTGAAAGGACCGGCGAGTGGCGCTGGAGCCAGTTCAGCCCAAAAAGCCGTTCAGGCGCGAATGATCCGAGCAGTAGATCAGCGCAGCAAGCCGTAGCCGCGAGCCATCCCGGCAGCAAAAATCGGTAACAGGGCGAATAACGCGGCTTCGGCAAACAGATGGCCACGAACATGGCGCAATTCCCGTGCGTCCACTTCAAAGCTCGTGTGGCGTGCGGTTTTGCGCCAGCGCAGAAGTGACAAGGTTGGCACGATGGAGAGTAAGCCGACCAGCCCAAAGACCCCGATCTTGGCCCAGAACAGCCAATTGTGTGAATAGTAGGCCCACCCCTTGGCCGCGAATGTCGCTCGCGAAAACCCCACGATCAAAATCGCACCCGCGAGAATGCCGTACCACAGATCGACCCTCGCGACTCTCGTTATGTCATCACTTGTCAGCCCAGGACGGATCACCGCAATCTCGAAGGCTATTATGCCGGCCAGGGTGAAAACCAGCAGATGATGCAGGATTGCGAGTGCAAGATCGGTCATCGGATTCCTCCCTGGCCGGGATTACTTGCGCGTTACAGCAGCGTTGATTGAATGCATCATGGCCGATCTTTGCCCCATCGCCACTCGCGTCTCGGCCCGTTCGTAGCTGCTCTTGATGCTGCTGAAACAGGGTTTCGAAATATTCAGTTCTTTGCGTGTCAATTGGTCGACCGGCTGACTGTATACCGCGTCAGCACTCTTTGGCGAAATGTTGAAGCCGCCGAATTTTCTTTCGAATATCCACGACGCCCTGCGAGCGGGCATCCTGGGCTGGTTCTGATGTCGCGCGCCGGTTTACGCGCGGCTCATTTGGGTTTCCCGGCTACAGGTTGACCAAACTGACATGTGCTGCGTTCGAGATCGCCCAAAAAAGATAGCCGTAACTGGCCAACACCGCGAAGCCGATGAGCTTCCAGGCGTAATCGTGAGAATCGAAAACCCGCTTCATGGATGCCTCCGCAATTGGACACTTGTGACAACGCCGCGGACCATCCTGCGATGAATAGCCCGCGGTCCGGTGCGTTCCGCTCGGGTTTCGGCATGGGAACCCGACTGGAACCCTTGGACAACGTCCAGTGTGCAGCTCAGGTTCCGATTTGGTCGAGTGACAAAAAAGGGCCAGAACCGTCCCGCAAAGAGAATTGCCGGCGGACTACGCCTTCGGGAATGGCCCAAGGGGGAATGGGATATCGTCGTCGACACCCGTTACGAAAAGCAGCACGTCACGCATGTAACGGACAGCCTTGGAGCTGAATTCCTGCAGTTCAAGGTTGACCCTCCCGGTAATGCCGAGCGTGATGAAGTGCAGAGACGCCAACACCAGCACGGTAATCGGAAACACAATCCATGCGAACACGGCAAAACCGGCTGCGTACAGCAGCCGCAACCATGGAAACCGCTGTCGTGAGGGTGGCTGAACCGAACCGGTATCGCTCATTGGAGTCCTTTCGTGAGCTCCGCTGAAGTCGCGGATTTACCAGCCGTAGCCGGCAGTGCAGCCGTTGCAGTCCGGGAGCCCGAAGTGCGGATCAGGTGCAGCTATCGCCGGTGCGCCATAACCTCCACCGTTCTGCGGCAGCGTGCTTTGGCCTGCGCCGAGCGTTGGAACGAGAGGATAGAAAGCGGGCGGATAAAGACTGCCACGATCTGATGGTGCGGTCATCGTCGGAACATTGGGCGCCCCGGTCGTTCCGGGAAGCGGGATCGTTCCCGTATTCGCCGCACCGCTGACTCCGGGGATTGCAACCGTGCCAGGCACAATGGTGAGGCCCGCCGGATTCGGATTTGTTCCGCCAAAGGGGCCGTAAGCCATGAATCCCGTCGGCCCTCCGGGATTGGGCAACACCGATTGCGCAAACGCTGAAGCAGGAAATGCCAAAACGAATGCAACGGCAATCAACCTGCGGTGTACGGCCATGGCTGCCCTCTCCCGACAATATGGAGACGCCGGGCACAGGAACCAAGTCCATGGGCTCAACTGCTCGAGCTCCGGTAATGCGAATTGGCTGGCCGCGTGGTAGAAAACTTTCGCCCGCCAGCGCGGGTGGCCGGGTCCCTGGGGAAACGGAATACTGGGAGAAGCAGTGTGACCCGCACGGAAATCATCCCTTATCTGTTCTATCGCGACGTTCCCGGCGCTCTCGAATGGCTCACACGCGCCTTCGGCTTCCGGGAAGACGTGCGCACCGGCACCCCGAGCGGCGGAATGCACGCCGAAATGTCGCTTGGCGGTGTGCGCATCATGATGGGGCAGGGTGCGAAGGATTGGGGCATGGTCAGCCCACGCGAAGGCACAATGGCGACAATGGGCATATTTATCTATCTCGATGATGTCGATGCGCATTACGCGCGGGCGAAAGCCGCCGGCGCGGAGATAGTCCAGCCCCCTCACGATGAGTCATACGGCCGTACCTATACGGCGCGTGACCTCGACGGGCATCCATGGTTCTTCACCACGCCACCGCAGTGAGCCCGCCAATCCCGGGACAACTTAAAAATCCGCTGTCTTCGCCACGGGCATGTTCTTCAGATCGCCCAGATTGAACCGGTCCACATTATTCTCCGCACACGTCCCTTCATTGAACCCGCGGATAACTTTCCGGAAGGTGACATTCGCGTTCCAGGGCGCGGTGAAAATCTGCGGGTCCTCGACCTTCAGTTCGACCCTGAGCGCCTTGTCGTAATTGCGGTCCGGCGCCATGGGCCCCGTCGTGCCGACCACCCTGACCTGACGGTCCAGCGCCGCCTGTGCTTCCCGGGCGTCGATCAGGCGGTAACGCTCGACAACATGCATTGCCTCGCTCTGCGGTGTGCCAAACCGGTCAACCACGGTGTAAGGCTCGAGTTTTATCCCGATGGTGTCGATCACCAGCACATCGCCTTCGTAATGCCCGATCGAATCGCCCATGGGCGCCGGTTTCATGTTGCGCGGATGACTTGAGTTCAACCGCACATGACGGACCTGCCCATTCTGGACGTACAGGATCACGATATCGTCCTTCCGCTGGATCATCTGCAGGCCCAGGGAGATGGAATAGAGAAAGGGAAGCGAATAGGCCCCGCACTGGTTGCTGGGATCGGGCACATCGTGGCCGCTTTCCGAATACTCGCCGTTGCGCTTTACCACCGCGGCGGCTTCAGGCTTCAGGATGGGATTGTTGTAGTCGCCCACCAGCGGTATCGGATCGCCATCGACGGCGGTATAGCCCGCATCCGCCCCCAAACGCCGCAGATTTACGATCGGACCGGGACCTGCATCCGGCGGCTCGAAATTGAACATGTTGCGGCCCCAGGGTCCCGAAAAATCGGGCACCACACCTGCCGCCGTTCCGGTCAACGGGATAAGCAACGCCGGTCCCAGCACAGCGGCCAGGACCACACGATAAATCGCCACACCATCCTCCCCTGTGTCTGGATGCGACCGCTCGTGCGCCATCATCCCGCAGGGCAGCGCAAATTTCAAACATGCGTGCTTTTCTGCCGATCTGTGTGGACGACGCCCGTTGCCGGTCTTGTTGTGGCATTGGTGAAACCGGATGACGACCTGCTCCAAGCGCGCCGGCCGGCAAATCTCCGCGCCACTGGCGGCTGCGCTCGGGTCAGGACCGGCGAATCATTAACACCGTCACGGAATCATAGGGCGCGCCGACGAGCTGGAGCGTCGCGTCCCCGGTATGAAGATGGAAATCGACGAATTTTCCGGAACAGTGCGGCCCACGTCCGAATGCTGTCGAATCCACAAGTTTTCCATCGGCGACGATATCGATCCGCATACCCTCATCGGTCACGACCCGGTATGTCCCGTCTGCGGGAATGTGCAGGTCAATGATTCCCGCGTAGATATACTGCTTCGGCTGCTCGGCTCCGCCCGGCAAAGCAGGAAAGCGGGCGTCATCGCGCATCACAAGTTTAATCCGGTTGGGTTTGCCCAGGATCAGGGGATGGATGCGCACCTGATCCGCGTCATGTTCCGATTGCCCCGCTACGGCAGGCAGAGACCAGACGGAAACAACATCATCCGGTTGGGTTTCGGTACAGGGAGGCGGAGGCGACGGCTCTATTGGCCCAACCTGGGGGCGAACCGGCATTGCGGAAAAAGTGAACAACGCAACCGCAATACCGAAAACGCCGGTCTTTCCCGGAAGTGCGCCCATGTCGGCTCCTGGGTTGATTCTGCAATCGTTACGCCGCGATCGGAACGCCGGAAGTTTGATGAAAACCAACCACGTTTTCACTCCACCCGTCGAAGGGCATGTGAGCGCAGGACTCGCGGCGGAGTGTTTGCAATGATTATTTGTTGCGACCCCGTTCGTCGTGATATTTGTTCAGATATAGCGATTGACGGGGGGCGTCAATGCCTCTTTGCGGAGAAGTGGAATGAGCCGATCTGTCCGTGCAGTGCTTGCCATGCTGTTTGCCATGCCGGTTCCCTGCGCAGCGAACGCGCAACCGCAGGATCGGATCACTGTTTTGGCCGCCGCTTCCCTGTCCAATGTTCTGCCGGAGATCGGAAAGAGCTACGAGGCGGCGAAACATGTGAATGTGGTGTTCTCGTTTGCGGCCTCCATGACGCTGGCCAGGCAAATCGAGGCGACCTCGGGCGCCGATATGTTCGTTTCCGCCGATGTGGATTCGATGAACTATCTCGAGTCCCGCGGTCTGATCGCAAACCCAACGCGCCGCGATCTGCTCGCCAACAGCCTGGTATTGATAGCTCCTGCCGATTCGAAAATAGCGCTCGCCATTCGCCCGGGATTCAGACTGGCTGACGCTCTTCAGGGCGGACGGCTGGCGATGGGCGAACCTTCTTCGGTTCCGGCGGGGAGATACGCGCAGGTTTCGCTGATGAAATTGGCTGTGTGGAACAGCGTATCCGGTCACCTCGCGCTCGGCGAAGACGTCCGCGCGACGCTGGCCTATGTGGCGCGTGGCGAAGCGCCGCTCGGCATCGTCTATTCGACGGACGCGCGCCTCGAACCGCGCGTTCGCATCGTGGCGACATTCCCTGCAAATACGCACCAACCGATCGTCTATCCCGTCGCGCTGACAAAGGATGCAAAGCCGGTCGCGGCCGGTTTTCTCAACTTCCTGCAAGGGCCGCCGGCACGTGACGCGTTTGAAAAAGCCGGTTTCACCGTGCTCGGCCACCGATGACGCGCTCGGCTGACGTGCTTCGGTACATCGACAGCCACAGAGCTGGAAAAGACGATAACGGCAGGTCTGTTGGGCTTATTTCGCGACCATAACGTCGGAAGCCTTGATCACGGCGAATACCTCGTCGCCGGGTTTCAGACCAAGTTCGTCCACCGCCTCATTGGTAATGGAAGAGGTAATGGTGACGCCGTTCCCCATTTCGATCCGGACATGGGCGGTGGTCTGGCCCTTTTGCAAATCGGCAATCTTTCCTTTGATCTGGTTTCGTGCGCTCAGTTTCATCGTCATCTCCTGGCAATGCTTTCTCTAACGCGCGAACGCCCGTGGCGGCGTCCGGCGGAAACCGCTACGTATCCGACCACAACCGTAACAGGTTGTGGTAGGCCCCGGCGATCTCGACGAGGGAACTGTGCCCCGGTATATCGCGCCCGAGCTGCTGCAATGCCGTGTCGATCCTGAAAAGCACATTCCGCCCGGCCTCCTCGCGGACCATGCTTTGCACCCAGAAAAATGCCGCGACCCGTGCACCTCGCGTGACAGGCTCTACATGATGCACGCTGTTCCCCGGGTACAGCACCATATCCCCGGCGGGCAGTTTGATTCGCTGCGTGCCAGGGCCTTCCTCGATGACCAGCTCGCCACCGTCATATTCCTCGCGCGCAGAAAGAAACACAGTCGCGGAAAGATCGGTCCGCACCCGGTGCGGCGTTCCAGGGACAGGACGTATTGCGCCGTCGATATGGCCCCCATAGGACTGCCCGCCGGCATAACGGTTGAACAGCGGCGGCACGACCTTCAGGGGAAGCGCGGCGGAAATGAACAGTTGATTCCGGTCAAGCGCATCCAGGATCATCGCGCCCAGTTGCCGCGCTACGGGATGGCCCTCGGGCACCTGCTGGTTGTCTTTGACGCGGCTCGATAGATAGCCCGCGGTAGCCCTGCCATCGCTCCACTCCGCGGTTTGCAAAGCTTTGCGGCATTCCGCCAGTTGTGCAGCATCGAGCAGCGCCGGGATCTGTAGAAGCATGACCGATTCAATACCTGAAATTGAGTGCGAGCAATGCGACCCGCCCCTCGCCAGGCACCACATGGAAGGGATGGATTTGATCGTAATAATATTTATTCAGGATGTTGTTCACGTTCAGCTGCAGGCTCATCGTTTCGCTGATGTCGTACTTCGCCATCGCATCGAATGTCCAATAGCCGGGGACCTGCCGGAGCGGCGCTGTGTTCTGCGCAAGGCGTGACGAGACAAACTGTCCTCCTCCACCGATTTCGAATCCTCCGCCGAGGCGATATTCGGAAAAGAAGCTCAGCGAGTTCTTCGGCGTATTGGGCAACAATGACCCCACCGGGGCCGCGCCGGGAGCAGACTTCGTCACCTTGCCGTCCAGATAGGTGTAGCCGCCGGTCAGTTGCCAGTTGTCGGTGATCCGGCCGACAATTCCCAGATCAAGCCCCTCCACGCGCTGTGTTCCGGCCAGAATGTTGAAGCCGGGATTATTCGGATCGGGCACCCGAGCGTTCAGCTTTTCCTCCCAAAAAACCGCGCCATTGGCCGACAGCCGGTCGTTTATCAGATCCCACTTCGATCCGAGTTCAAAAGTTTTGTTTCTCTCTGGCGCCAGATCCGCATTGCCGATGCCAAGTGATCGTCCGCTGGTGATCTGGGACAGCGCTTCCGCCGATGGGTCGAAGGAGGTGCCGTAATCGAAATAAACGCTGCCATTCTCGTCGGGCTTGTACAGCAGGGCGGCGCGATAGCTCGGCATTCTGTCCACTCGCACGACATTATCCTGGCCGGAGACCTGGCCGGGAATCCCCGTTGAAAATCGGGTTGCCTGATAATGTGTGCCGAAATAATCCCAGCGAAGTCCCGCATCGACTTCCCATTGGGGTGTCAGCTTGATGGTGTCGATGAGATACGGAGCAAAACTCCACCCGATAGTATCCGCCTTCAGCCGCGGAAATGTGCTGGCCGCAATAAATGGCCGCTTCGGATCGGGCGCGAGCAGTGGCGCCGTCGGAACGCCGGAGCTGTTGTCGAATTCCGGCGCCGAACTTTCGCGGCCGCCTTCCACACCGGCAACAAGGTCGTGCTGGATCGATCCAGTCTGCAAATGCGCGATGACGCTGGCCTGATCCCAGGCCATGGTCTCGATGCTGTTGCCGCTCCAGATATTCAGGCTGACCGGGATCGCGGAAAGGGGCGTGCCCACAGGCGCATTGATGATCGGTTCACTGATCCGAAAGTCGCGGCTGTACCATGCATAGCGCGCGACATTGCTGATGGTGATTGCGGGACCGAGATCATGCTCGATCCGGACCGTTCCGATGTCGGTACCGGTCCTCAGAAAATCGCTGGTGAAGCCGTAAAAGTTTTGCCGCGGTACGGGCGCAGGCGCCGTTCCAAGCCAGGGCAACCCATAGTCGGGCACGTCATTCGCCGCTTGGTCGAAATACGAAAATGTCAGACGCGTCGCGGTACCAAGTCCGAGGGCCAGACTTGGCGCCAGCCCGAAGCGGCTTGTTTTGGCGACATCCCGTCCCGACACATCCTGCGCATGCACCATGGCGTTCAGCCGGAATGCCGCGCCGGGTCCTAGGTCGGGCAGAGCTTCGTCGATATCGGCTGTGGCGCGCCACGTGTAGTCGGTCCCGCCGGCAAGGCTGCCCGCAACAAATCCCTCCAGGGACGGCTGCTTGCTTGCCTGATTGATGACGCCTCCCGTCGAACCGCGGCCGAACAAGATCGAAGACGGGCCTTCCAGCACGTCGATCTGTTGCAGGTTGAACGGGTCGCGGTAATAGCTGCCAAAATCCCGCAGACCGTCGAGAAAAATGTCGTTCCGCGCGACGAACCCGCGAATCGACGGATTATTGCCCTGCCACGAAAATTCTCCCGCTCCGAGGCTTATGCCCGGCACATCCCGAAGAGCATCATTCAGATTGGTGACCGCCCGATCCTTCAACTCGGCTTCCGGGATGACTTCGATCGACTGCGGCGTATCGAGAAGAGGCTCTGTCAATTTTTGCAGGGCAGGCACATCGATCTTGAAGTCGTCAGGCAGTTGCCCCTGTATGATGACCTGTTCCGGCAGTGCGTTCGGGTTTGCGGCTTCACCCGCCACGGCAATCGCCGCCCAGGCCAGGTTCAATGCCGATCCGGCAAGAAGTGAGTTCCTGAACACATTCTCCCCTGCCGGGCGACCCGTCAAAAACGCGCGCCGCCCGAATTGTCTTTGCATTCACCGTTGAAAGATCGGTCCGCCTGTGCCGCCTATAGACGTATGGGCGCCCCAACCACCCCCACCGCCCCGGGCAGATTTTTTTCTGCCGCCCTGGCCGGAATAAATGGAATAATGAGCCGTTCGGGAGAGAGTGATGGGCAACAGAAAGATCGCAGCCGAAGAAGCAAGCGCGCTCGTCCATGCCTGCCGCGAACTCGTGCGCCGCCGGCGCTCGAAGAGTTTTTATTCGCCCGACGCCGAAGATATTGAGCAGGAAGCCTGTGTCAGAGCGCTTGACGCGATCGAACCCGGTAAAGTGCACGATCCGTTCCGGTATCTGATGCGTATCGTCAGAAATCTTTTTGTCGACCACCATCGGCGGGAACGGCGCGGATCTCTGATTGTTCGGTCCCTCTACGCCGTGGATGCGAACAAAGCCGATTCCATCAATCCCGAGCGCATCGTTGCGGGCAGGCAGGATCTTCAGCGCGCTATTGACGCGATCGAAATGTTACCGCCTCGCTGCCATGAGGCTTTCGTTTTGCATCGGTTTCATAACCTGAGTTATCCGGCCATCGCGCGGCGAATGGGCGTAAGCACGGGCACCGTTGAAAAGCACATCGCCGAAGCCATGGTAAGAATTGCGCGAGCCGTTCGGATGACGGAGGACTCGCGATGAGCCAATTCGAGCACGATGCCGGTTTGGAAGAGGCCGCCATTTGGTTTGCGCGCCGCCGCCGCGGTGTCATGACCATCGAGGAGAGAGCCCGATACGACGCCTGGCGTGTGGAATTGGGGAATGCCGCCGCCATGCAGGAGTTGGAGCGATTGTGGGCATTGTCCGGGTTGGTCAAACCCGGGATCAATTCCCGCCAGGCCGTCGCGCCTCCGGGCTCGAGACTGTTCGCCCGGTCTGCCCTGTTCGCGTTGATGTGCGTCTTTTCGCTCGGGGTGGGACTCCTCTCATACAGTGGGCATAACCCGTTCTGGACCAGGCTCGATTGGATAGAGCGGTAGAGCACGGCTTGTCCCGACAGGGCGGGGAGGCATGACCACGGCGCTTCTCATCGTGCACGGTCTTCTGGCTGTCGCACTTCTGGGCTCGGTTACGCATCAGGCGCTCGCCGCCGGCTTTGCACGTATCGAAGGCCGCGCGCGTTCGTTCCGTCCGCGCTTCCGCGCTGCCGATGCCGCTCTTTACAGCAACATTGTCACGGTCCTGTTCGTCATCGTGGCCGTAATGGGCGCCATTCTGTATCCGCGCTATCGGTCGGTCGTTCGGCCAATGCTCCAGAGCATGGACCTGCGGGCCGCGAACGGCGCCTTTGAACTCAAGGAACACTTCTCTGCACTGGGACTGCTTTTGCTTCCCGCCTATTGGGCCGTTTGGAAACAGCCGGCCGCCGCCGAATATCAGTCCGCCCGGCTCTGGCTGACATGGATCATGATGATCGTCGTATGGTGGAATTTCATCGTGGGCCAGTTGCTCGTGGCGATCAGGGGCCTTTTCACGTGAGCATCAACGGCCGTCTTATCGTCTTTTCATTGACGGCATGCCTCATCTACACGGCCGCCTATTATTTCGACTGGCCGCTCTTCACCTACTACCTGGCCGAAGGCCGACTGTCATTTACCGCCGAACCGGAAGCAGCCGGGCCGCCCATCCTTTGGTATGGCTGGCTTGCGATGGCGGCTCTGCCTGCGTCCGTGATCGCAGTTGCTCTGCCCGGATCGAAAATTCCGCGGGTGCCGCCGGACATTTTGTGGATTGTCCCGACGGCTTCGATCCTTGCCGCGCTTCTCTACGAAATGCGCTGGTTCATCTGACGGCCGATCGAAACCAGAAAGATTTCAGGAGATCAAGCACGACCAGCGCGAGGACTCCGGCGCCCAGCGTCAGCGCGATGTCATCCGCATGCAGAGGTCCAAAACGGAAAAGGTGCCTTGCAAATGGCCATGCGAGCGAAAGACCCAACGTTGTCACGACGCTCAGCAGCACCAGAATAAGTGACCGATTGGGCCGAAGAAGCATTGTCACCAGCGACAGGCCGAATGAGCGATTGATAAAAATCAGGGCCAGAGTGGTCATCACCAGGGCAAAAAACGCGAGCGCACGCACCTCCGCTTCGGGCATTCCGCGGCTCAGGGCCACCACGAAAATCGTGGCAACAAGGGCAAATGAGATAGCGCCCTGCAAAATGCTCCAGCCGATCAGCGAAGCGGAAAATAGTGGCTCATCGGGTTCGCGCGGGGGCCTGCTCATGACATTTGGCTCTTCCGTCTCGGCCTCGAAAACGAGCGAGCAAACCGGGTCGATGATCATCTCCAGAAATGCGATATGCACGGGTCCAAGAACAATCGGCAATCCGGATATCAGCGGCAGCAGCGCCATTCCCGCAACAGGAACGTGAACGGCGAAGATGAATCCCATCGCCTTCCGCAGGTTGTCGTAGATTCGGCGGCCCAGCCGAACCGCTGTCACAATCGAACCAAAATCGTCGTCCAGCAGCACGATCGAAGAGGCTTCGCGCGCCACGTCCGTGCCGCGCCCGCCCATCGCGATACCGATATGAGCGGCCTTGAGCGAAGGCGCATCATTGACGCCGTCTCCGGTCATCGCGACGATCTCGCCGTTTTTCTTGAGCGCATTGACGATACGGAGTTTTTGTTCCGGCATGATGCGCGCGAACACCGTCGCAACGCGCGTGCGCGACGTCAGGTCGTCTTCACTCAGGCCTGCCAGCTCTTCACCGGTGACCACATGATTGGCATCCAAACCGGCCTGACGCGCAATTGCCCGGGCAGTCGCCGGATAATCCCCGGTAATCATCACGACCCGGATGCCCGCTGAACGGCAATCCTTCACGGCACCCGGTACGCTCGGCCGCAGAGGATCGGCCAGACCTGCCAGACCCAGAAATTCAAACCGGATATCGCGCTGGGATCCCGGCCATGCCGGGCCCGGCAATGATGCGCGAGCGACTCCCAGAATGCGAAGGCCATCTCCAGCCATTTCGTCGAGTTGCCGCCTGAGTGCCGTCAAATCCGCAGCGTCGAAATGGCACAGTTCTGCGATCGCTTCCGGCGCCCCCTTGGCAGCGACAACAAACCCCGGCTTTCTGTCATCCGTCTGCCAGACCTGGGACATGGCGAGAAGATCGGGTCCAAGCCCATAAGCATGCGCGAGCTTCCATTGGGCGGCCGGCAAAGGATGGGACAGTTGCTCACGACCCAGGTCATGAAATGCTTTTTCCATGGGGTCGAAGGGTTCAGGGGCACTCGCGAGAATCCCGAATGCGAGCAACTCCCGGGCTTTCTCCGGCGCCGGGCCGGACTGACCGCGAAGCCACCCGGTTTCGCCGCCGTTCGGGCGCAATGCCGCAATGGACATTCTGTTCTGCGTCAGCGTGCCGGTTTTGTCCGTGCACAAAACGGTCGCCGAACCCAGCGCTTCGATTGCTGCGGCACGCCGTGTCAAAACCCTGGCCTGGGAAATTCTCCATGCTCCCATCGCCATGAAGACAGTGAGCACGACCGGAAATTCCTCCGGCAGCATCGCCATGCCGAGCGCAATGCCGGCAAGCACGGCGTCGAGCCATCCGCCGCGAAAAATGCCAAAGAGAACAACGGCAAGCACGCTTACCGCCCCGCCCGCAACAGCAAACGCTATGACCAGCCTCCGGATCTGCGCCTGCAGCCGCGGCGGTTCCGTTTCGAGCGTGCTCAGGGATTGGCCAATTTTGCCGATCTCGCTCCGTATCCCCGTTGCAAACACCTCACCTATTCCCGATCCGCGCACGACCAATGAACCGGAAAACACATTCGGCAGGTCATCGCCGCCCGGCCGGCGCGCATTCGATGAAGCGCCGGCGATCGAGGCGGTTTTCCGCACAGGCAGGGATTCGCCGGTCAGCAGGGATTCATCGGTTTGAAGTTCTCGCGCCTCCAGCAGCATCGCGTCTGCCGGAATCCGGTCGCCTTCCTGGAGCACAATCAGATCGCCACGCACGACCTCACGGCCGGGAATCCGCCGGCGTGAACCCTCCCGGAGAACCAGCGCGCGCGGGCTGGTAAGGTCCCGCAGGCTCTCCAGCACGTGCTCCGTGCGTGTTTCCTGCACCACCGTGATCACGACCGAGAACGTCGCGAAAACGACCAGAGTGAGCGCTTCCTGAAGATCGCCGAGCGCGAGATAGATTGCGCCGCCGCCAAGCAGAAGCGCCAGCATCGGTTCGCGCACGACCTCGACGGCAATGCGCAGGGCCGTGCGGCGATTCGGCCGCGGCAGCTCGTTATACCCTTCGTTTCGCAATCTCTCGCGAGCGTCGGTCTCGCTCAAACCATGTAGCGCGCCAGGTTGCGAAGGACCGTCCGACATGCGTAGCTGTTATCACGCGCAAAGCAAAAACGTGATCTGACTTTTTGTCATCCCGGTATCTGATCCATATCAATGCTCGCTGCGGCTCGACGCATGAAGTTGACCTCACAAGTCGAGGAGATACCCATGGAACGCAGCAGATTCTTGCCTTGGTATATTGGTCTTGCGATTATCATCGCCGCCGACGGCTATCTGCTCCTTTTTCGCACCGATGAGGGAGCAGCCGAACTTGCGCAGCAATCCGCGATGGTTGTGATTCCTGTCGTCGCGCTCGCCTTGATGTTCCTGATGTTCAGGAGCCAGAAATAACCCGCGAGATGTCAGGGTGTGGTGAACCGTGTGCGCCGCGCGTTGCAGGTGGCGCTGTCCCGGGAAACGGCCGGCATTTGTCCGATGCGCTGAAAGGCTTCGCTGAAACTTTTTCCGGCGATCGCGTCGATCTCGCGTCAATCGCCCGTTTCATGGGCCAGGGCTCGATCGGCGCGCTGCTGCTGATCCTTGCGCTCCCCATGGTGCTACCCATCCCGGCCCCTGGAATTTCCGTTCTGTTCGGGATTCCCATGATTTTGGTTTCCGCACAGCTCATGGCCGGGCGGCGTTACGCGTGGCTACCCGCGCGGCTTGCCCGGCGTTCGATTGCGCGCGCCGACCTGATCGATTGGATCGATCGCGGACTTCCGGTATTGCGCAGCTTTGAAACCGTCGTTCGCCCCAGATTCGCCTGGATGGCCGGTGATTGGGCCATGATTCCGATAGGTGCTGTTTGCCTGTTGATGGCGCTCATCATCACTTTGCCGATTCCCTTTGGCCACATGATCCCCGGAACCGTCATTGTCCTTCTGTCACTCGGATTGATCGAGCGGGATGGCATCGTAATCGGTCTCGGTCTGATCGCCGCGATCCTGGCGCTGGCGGTCGTTACACTCGCATCGACCGGCCTCGTATTGGTCATTCGCAACTTGCTTGGCACTTGAAAAGATTGCCGCGACAGGAACCGGGCATTGCAACCCCTGAAGCTCGATTCCTGTTCGCCACCCTGGCTGGAGCTACATGCTGCCGGTATCGATCGCTGCCCTGGCCGCCGCCACGGCGCCGTCCACAGTGTCGTAAGCCTTTGCGGTAACCCTCTCGCCGATTGTGAAACCGCACACCACTGTCCCGTCGATTTTCTGCGCGCAGGCGCCATATCCGCCATTCTCGCGAATGACGGATATCCGGAAGCCCTTGTACGAACTCGCCAGATTGCCGAAAAAGGCCGTAGCGCCTTCGGATTGGCCGGCTCCGCCTTCCGCGAGCTGTTTTAAAAATTGAAATTCCGCCAGCATTTCCTGGTCCAGCGGGAAAGTGCGATGGAACAGGACGCCCAGATTTCGTCGCGTCTGCCACCGGACCTCGGCTTCATGCGCAATTCCGTCCCGCATGACGATCAGAAACACGCGTTTCGGCAGAACGTGCTCGGCGGGAAGTATGATGCCCGCTCCGAAAGCGGAAATGTCCCGTATCGCGCAATCGATCCAGTGAGCGCCACCATCCGTGACAATCCTTGCACGGATCATAACCCTTTTTCGCGGTGACTTTCGCCGGTATTGCCCCGATTCGGGATCGTCCTCCGTGACAGGTGAATTGTCGTCGGCATTTCCTGCTGTTCGTACGCGCCCTTGCAATGTGCTCACCCCTGATCTGTGCAATAGTGAATTGTCGTAAACATTGACGCTTTTTTGCGATTCGGTTGCGGTCCTGATTTTGGCGCAAATGCGCTAACGCATGATGAAAACCGGCGGCTGGTATTATCAGCTCCCCCGGGAGCCGTTGTCTCAGGCGCGGAACCCGGTTTTGTCCCGCTTGTCCTGGCGCTGCCACAGGGAGCAACCGCGAAAAAGTTCCCGGCTGGCCCCCAAAACCCCGCGCCGCGCGTTTTCTGCTGAGTCCATCGACTTCCCGGTGCCAGGATGTGGAAAGGGTTCCTTGTCGGCGTGATCGCGACCATGATCGTCGCCGCCGGTGTTGGCTTGCTGGTTGTCCGGGAAGGTTACATTCCGGCCGCCGCAAACAACGCAAAGCCGCTTTGGCTCGAAAATTGGCTCGCGGGCACTTCTCTGACCGCCAGCCTCGATCGCGAGGCGCCGAAAACCCGCAATCCCGTGCGCCTGACGGAGGATAATCTGATCGAGGGCATCAAGCTTTACGGTCTGAACTGCGCCATCTGCCACGGAACTGCCAGGGGCAATGCCTCTGCCAGCCCACTCGCCCGTGGAGAATATCCCGCCCCTCCGCAGCTTGCTTCGGAGGGTGTCGAGGACGATCCGCCGGGCTGGACCTTCTGGAAAATAAAAAACGGAATCCGCTGGACCGGAATGCCCTCCTGGCAGGGCAAGCTGAACGACCAGCAGATCTGGACCGTCAGCCTGTTCCTCACGCAGATGGACAAACTTCCTCCGGCGGCCGAACAGGTCTGGAAAGAAGTCAGGAACTGACTCCGGCCCTCGCGCCGTGATAGGGATTCCTCCAAAGTCTCACCCACGGAAATATCGTGCACGGTGCGGCGGCAACTGGAGGAGGATCCATGAAGGCGCTTGTATTGAAGTTCGGTCTGGCGGCGGTGCTCGCCGTTGGGTTCTCGACTGCTGCTTTGGCTCAGAGCGGGGCAGCCGATGAAAAAGTCCCGGGCTTCACCTATGACTCCACCTGGCCGAAACTGCCGTTGCCGAACAAATGGACCTTCGAAGGAATCACCGGCCTTGCGGTCGACAAGGACAACGTCATCTGGGTGCTGAATCGCCCCGGCGATTATGACGTCGATCCGATCTTCCATATTCCGGAACGTACGGAGAATTACGCGGCGCTGAATCCCCCGACCGCTCTGTGCTGCCTTAAGCCCGAGGGAATTCTCGCTTTCGACATGCAGGGCAATCTGCTGCATCACTGGAACCAGGTCGGACAAGGTCGATGGCCATCTGATCCTGGCCGATCGCGCCGGCGATATCTGGGTCGGTTCCGACACCATGCGCAAATACACAAAGGAGGGGAAGCTGCTTGGCGCGCATGCCGCGCGTTCCCAACGCCAGTCCGAAGCCGGGCGATTATCCGGCCGATACGCCGATGATTGTCGGCCGCATCGAAGGCGGCGAGTTCGATGAAAACACGCGCGAACTGTTCGTCACCGATTCCTATCTGCGCGGGCGTGTACTTGTCTTCGACATGGACACGATGAAATTCAAGCGCGGCTGGGGCGCCTATGGCAAACCGCTGTCCGAAATCACCTTTGTGCCGAACGCGAAATATGTTCCCAACGGTCCGCCGGCAAAAGATTTCCTCGGCCACATCACGTTGACGGTTTCGCGGGACGGGTTCGTCTATGCCGCCGATCGTGTGTCGGACCGCATCCAGGTCTATACCAAGGCCGGAAAATTCGTGCGCGAATTCACCGTTGCGCCGGAAACTCTCGATCGCGGTTCAACCGGCGGCATGGCGCTCTCGCCCGATCAGCACCTGATCTATGTCTCCGATATCATGAACAATGTGGTCTGGATCGTGAATCGCGCCGATGGAAAAGTGCTCGGCCATTTCGGATTTGCCGGCCACTCCGGTGGCGGTTTCCACTGGATCCATATGGTGGCCACCGATTCAAACGGCAATGTCTATACGGGCGAAGTGGATACCGGCAAACGCGTGCAGCGGTTTCTGGTCCGGAACTAGCGCGCGGTAGCGCCACGCAAAAAACGGTTCAGGCCATGCCGGTCGAACCGCTGATCTCGGTCATCATTCCGGTGCTGAACGAGGAAGCGGCTCTTCCGGGACTGCTGCACAGTTTGAAGTCGGAAGCGGAACCCCACGAAGTCGTTGTTTCCGATGGCGGAAGCAGCGACTCGAGCGTGGCGCTCGCGACCCGGTCGGGAGCCGTGGTGGTGGAGGGCCCTGCCGGCCGGGGCAATCAGATTGCCCGCGGAGCGGAGAAATCCCGCGGCGACATTCTGTTGTTTCTGCACGCCGACAGCACGTTCCCGGCGGGTGGACTACAGCGAGTCAGGCGGATGCTTGCGGAGCGGCCTGATGCGGTGGGGGGCAATTTCCGGCTGGTCTTCGACGGCGAAACCTCCTTCAGCAAAGGCCTGACCAGATTTTATTCGCTGATCCGGTTCTTCGGCTACTATTACGGGGATTCCGGCATCTTCGTCCGCCGCGCGGTTTATGACGCAATCGGCGGCATGCGGCCGATTCCCGTGATGGAAGATTATGAATTCGTTCGCCGCCTTGAGCGGCACGGAAGAACCGGTTGCATCGTCGAGCCGCCGCTGGTCACCTCGTCGCGGCGTTTTCATGGCCGTCGCGCTTCCGAAATCGTCTATGGCTGGTTAAAGTTGCACGCTCTTTTCCGGCTCGGCGTTTCGCCGGACAGATTGGCTGGCATGTATCGCCGCCAAAGGCCAAACCGGAATTCCCGCCATGGATGACGCAGAGGCGCAACGTGAATGCATGGCGGTCGGGATCTTTGCCAAAGCTCCGATTCCGGGATTCGCCAAGACCAGACTTGTTCCACGGCTTGGCGCCGAAGGTGCCGCGCGATTCCAGGCGCAACTGATCCGGCGGGCGATCGCGGTCGCCCGCGAATCCGCAATCGGTCCGGTGTCGCTTTGGTGCGCACCTGGACCGGAACATCTGTTCTTTGCGGAAATCGCCGCGGAATTTTCCGTCACCCTGAAACGGCAAAGCGAGGGCGATCTCGGATTGCGCCTTGCCGATGCCTTCTCCGTACTGACCATGCACTCGCCCGCACTGATCATGGGCGTCGATTGCGTCGTTTTCGAAAAATCGCATCTGCATCAGTGCGCCCGGCTTCTGCACGGTGGCCATGATGCCGTATTCGTCCCTGTTGAGGACGGTGGATATATCGCGGCCGGTCTGCGGTCCTTCAGGCCGGAATTCTTCACCGGGATTCCATGGAATACGCCACAGGTCATGGCCGAGACGCGCAGGCGCGCGGCATCCGCCGGGTTGCGCATCGCCGAAACTGCGATGCTGTGGGACATCGATTTGCCGGAAGATTACGACCGCGCGGCTGAACGCACCGGACCGTGACATTTATGGCAACATGAGACGTATTCGGACGATTGCTCTGGCCAGGCCCGAGAACAGCTTCGGCAGATAAAATGACAAGGCGGCCGTTTTTGATATTTCGCCCAGGGTCGGATAGGGCAAAATGGTTTTTGTTATCGCTTTCAACTTAAGCCGGTTGGTGATTGCAAGCGCCCAGAGCTGTATCAGTTCGCCCGAATGGGGCGCCAGAATAGACGCGCCGAGGATTTCGCCGTGGTCCGCGCGATCACCCGGATTTCGCCGGGCAATGCACAATCCGTTTGCGCCCGGTCATTTTCCGCCAGATCCTCCCGCATGACGCGTATCTGCCGGCCATATCGCGCGCGCGCCTGTTCCAGCGTCATACCCACATGCGCGAGCTCAGGATCGGTGTAGGTCACCCAGGGCAGCGCGCGGTAATCGGTTCTGGCAGGCAGTCCGAACAGGGCATTCCTGATAACGATTTCGGCCTGATGGGACGCGACATGCGTAAACTGCGGGCCTCCCGCGACATCGCCTGCGGCAAAGACCTTCCGGTTCCGGTGCGAAGACGGGCATTCACATTGATTCCCGAGGCGCCGAACGCAACATCCGCTTTGTCGAGCCCGAAAGTCTCCACATTGGGCGCGCGGCCGGTGGCGATCAGCAGGTGCGATCCGGCAATCGTCTCGCCGGATCCGGCGATTGTGACAACCGGTCCGCCGGGGCCTGCGGACAGTCCGGCGATCTTCGTATATTCGCGCAGTGCAATGCCATCCGAAACAAGGATGCGCCGCAAGCCGTCAACCAGTTCCGGTTCGTCTTTCGATAGCATCCTTGCAGCTGCGAAAACCGTCACCCTGCTGCCCAGACGGGCAAAAGCCTGCGCCATCTCGATGCCCGCCGGACCGCCGCCGATGATGAGCAGATGCGATGGCCTTTCACGCAGCGAAAAGATCGTCTCGTTGGTAAGAAAGGGTACCTGATCAATTCCCGGGATAGCGGGAATTGCCGGGCGCGAGCCGGTGGCGATGGCAAAACGGCGGGCCCGCACCTCAACGCCGCCGCCTGAAACCACTTTCGGTCCCGTGAACTGCGCATGCGAGCGGATCAC
>CAVVEG010000011.1:0-185437 GCA_963747255.1 uncultured Alphaproteobacteria bacterium | reverse complement strand
GTTGCTGTTATCGATCGACATGTTCCTCTCGAATCGCTGAGGTCCGTTCCGGGTCGTATGTCACGGACGCGCCGTCTGAGTTGGCGGCGCGGAACTGTACGAGAGATGAAGGAGGGCCCTTCGAAGCCGGTTATCAGGTACTGGCCTCAAGCCACTGCAAGCTGCTGTCGTTAAGCGTGATGGCGGTGAGCGTTGCAGCAAACGTCGGGACAATATCCCGGCAGGCACGGTTGAGAGAGGCGAGCGCAAGCAAACCGCCGATGACGTGTCGAAAGCGGATTAGGCGATGTCAAAACCGGAGGCTGACCCTGCCTCCGGAACGAGTTCGGGGGGAGCCTGAACCCCGCGCGGGCGGCATCTGGCATGTAGGCGGCGCGAAGCTCAACCAGGCTTGCACGGAACGTGAGAACCTTGTTGGCGATGCTTAAAGGGACAAGGCGCAATTCGGTATTCCAATGGATGTCGATGCGAAATGTCTGATAGCAGACATAGTCGTTGCGCCAGGACGGCAATGCAGCACAGGCTGGCTTTGGCCGACATACCCGCAGTCCTCCGGTGTAGGTAGGCATTCCATTTATCGTCCGCCCGGCCTCAGTATTTTTACGTATGACTCTGCAGGCGTTCGATTGAGGTAAGTCAACGGCTTCGGGGGCGTCCTACTGTTCGGTTGCGATACGAAACAGTGAGCGACCGGCGGGAGGGTAGCGTTATGCGGAGCATGCCCATCACAGTGCCGATAGTGGCTTTAAGCTTTGCATTCGCCCTACATGGGGCCGTTGCGCTTGCAGCCCCTGTCGAGTTCGCCGCCCAATTCAGCATCAGTGATATTAAAGTCGACGCGACCGCCCAATCCCTCAGAGATGCACGCGATCTCGCCATTGCGAAAGGGCTGCGCGAGGCTTGGAGCACGCTGTTCCGTCGCTTCACCGTAGAGCGCGCCTGGGGACAAGAGCCGCAGCTCGCCGATGATCAGCTTCTGGGTCTGATCCTCAACGTCGAACTTAGCCACGAACGACGCAGCACGACACATTACCTCGCCGACGTCGTATTTCATTTCAATCCGGCTGCCGTGGAAGGGCTGTTGCTCAAGTCCAGCATTCCCTTCACACAAGAGCTAGGCGAACCGGCGCTTGTGATTCCGCTCATCGCCGGGGGGGTTAGCTTCGACCCCATGAGCCCCTGGGCCATCGCTTGGGCGGACCCATCGCTGCAACGGAGTTTGGCTTTGGTTGTGTTTAAAGGCGATACAATCGACCTTTCGATGCCGCAAGATCTCAACGAAATAAGCTGGGCAGCATTGGCTCCGATGGCGAAGCGCTACAATGCCAGGCAAGTCATTTTCGCGATCACCAGCGAGGATGCCACGACAGTCGACATGATTGAGTTTTCCGCGAGCGGTAAGTCGGAATCGTCCTTGGTTTTCGACCAATCCACATTCCGGGCCAATGCCAAAACGATTGCCGAAAAAGCAGAGAATGAATTGAGGCAGTCGGTGTATCAGAAGAGCGTTACCTATTAGCCGGTCTCTCACTTTGGCGTCGTTGTGCTTGTCGACTGTTCCACGGTGATCTTGTGCTTCCATTACTGTGCTCTTCCCCTGACAAATGGACAGAGCGCAGTCACGCAAAATCGGGATCGGATCGGCAACTTGACCTGGGTCAATGCCGATTGTCACGGCATTGCTTAAAAATTTTCTTGCAAAGGGCGCATGAGGGCAAGAGCGATGAAACGATTTCTAACCACGGTACTGGCTGTGTCGCTGTTGAGCGGCACCGCCGTCTTGGCTCAGCCCAATAATCCAAGCCGCAACGAGCAGACGGACAATCGCGGCGATCAGAACAGCAAGGACCAGAAGGACCAAGGTCGCGGTCGTGGCGCGCCTGCTACGCCGAGCGGCCAAGCCGTGCCCAAGGGCGCTGCGCCGACTGCACCGCCCAGTCAGGCGACCCGCGAACGCGCTGCGCCTAATAATGTCCCATCTGGGCCCGTCGCACCGAGGGGTCAAGCCAGCCGCGAACGCGCTATTCCCAATGCGCCGACAGGGCAGACCGTGCCCAAGGGCGCTGCGCCGACTGCACCGCCCAGTCAGGCGACCCGTGAACGCGCTGCGCCTAATAATGTCCCATCTGTGCCCGTCGCACCGAGGGGTCAAGCCAGCCGCGAACGCGCTACTCCCAATGCGCCGACAGGACAGGCCGTGCCCAAGGGCGCCGCGCCGACCGCACCGCCCAGTCAAGCGACTCGCGAACGCGCCACTCCCTCCGCGCCCACTGGTCTAGCGACCCGCGAACGCGCTGCGCCGACTCCGCCGACCGGCCAAACTGCTCGCGAACGCGCGGCTCCGCCGCCACAGAACGTTCAGGACCAGAACCGCTTCCAGGATCTCCGAAATAATCCCGGCTATCGAGTTGCAACCCCGCGTTTTTCACGTGGGGACAGGCTGCCGGACCAATACCGGCAGAATCAATATTACGTCAGCGATTGGCAGCAGCACGGTCTAAGACAACCGCCTGGCGGCTATCGTTGGGCCCGCGACGACAATAACGACTTCTTTCTCGCGCTGATGTCGACCGGGATCATTACGGAAACGGTTTATCGGGACGACCGCGACCAAGTCTGGCGCCAACACTACGCCCGCACCTACACCTATGATGACGATATGTATTATCGCGACTGTCGAAATGGACCGGATCCCGCCGGCGTCATGATCGGGGCTTTGATTGGCGGTCTTCTTGGGAACGCAGCCGGAAACGGTCGTACCGGTACGACGATCGCAGGCGTGATCGTCGGCGGTGCGGTTGGCGCTGCATTGACCAGCAATCTCGACTGCGAAGATCGCAGCTACGCCTATAAGGCATATTACGACGGCTTCAACTCGGGGCGTCCGGGCAGCCGCTACGGATGGGTCAATCCGCGCAATGATCATCGCGGCGAGTTTCTCATTCGCAGTTACTACAACGATCCGTATGGCTTCCGTTGCGCCAACTTCACCCAGACCATCTACATTCAAGGCCGCCCGCAGGAAGCGCGCGGCGTAGCCTGCCGTCAACCCGATGGAGCCTGGGCGATCGTAAGTTAGTGGGCTCTCCACTCAATCATGGTGCGGTCGACGCTCGCATCGCGGATTTTTGCACCTCCGAACAAGGAATCAAAAAATGACAAACACACGGCACATTTTTCTAGCCTTGGGCCTCGCGGTCGCAAGCGCTCTTCCGGTCTCGGTTGCGACCTTCGACCGCGCTAGTGCAGCGACGGCGGAAGATCTGAACAAGGACGCCGACCAAGCTCTACAAAAGCTTTACAGAACTAACCCCGTCGCGGAGCGGATTTCCAAGCAGGCGCATGCGGTGCTCGTGTTCCCGAGCATCGTCAAAGCCGGCCTTGTCTTCGGCGGGAGCTACGGCGAAGGCGTTCTCAAGCAGGGCGGTAAAGTTGTCAATTACTACAACTCCGTTTCCGGCTCATGGGGCCTTCAGGCAGGCGCGCAGTCCTACGGCTACGTCGTGTTTCTGATGAACAACAAGGCCGAGGCCTACGTCAACAAGTCCGAAGGCTGGGAAATCGGCGTCGGCCCGACCGTGGTTGTTGTGAACGAAGGCGTCGCCAAAAACCTGTCGACGTCGACGCTGAAGGACGATGCCTATGCCTTCATCTTCGATCAATCTGGATTGATGGCTGGCTTGATGATCGAAGGAACGAAGATCTCCAAGATTAAACGCTGAACACAAATTCCGGAGGTCGTTAGGACTGAGCCGATGCTAGCATGATGAATCGCAACCTTGTCTACCTCATTGTCGGTGTGCTTGCCGTCGCCACGGTCATCCTAGGTTATCAACTATACCAGGAACGACACACGACGGGCATCGAGATCAACGTCGGTAAGAACAGCATCTCCGTCGAGAAAAGGTAGCATCCGCGCTGGATTGGAGCAATCGCGCGAGATCTGGAAAGTGGGGAAGGGGTGAACCGATGAGAATGCCGATCACCATAAGGCACGCAAGCCTGATCGTCGTTGCCATGACGTTGAGCGTAGGGGCAGATCGGGCGCTGGCGCAACAGCCAGCACCGCGCCCGGCTCTCGTCGATGCCGTCAGTTCGCCGCCCCTCACGCTAAAAACGCGCATCGCGTTACCCCGCGTGTACGGGCGCATGGACCACTACTCTTGGGACACCAAACGCGGCAACGTGATCGTCTCTGCGCTCGGCAACAATACGGTGGAAATCATCAATTCGTGGAAGCTTATTCACACTATCACCGGCCTGGAGCATCCGCAGGGCACGCTATACGTTCCCGGCGTCGATCGGATCGTGGTGGCTAGCTCGTCTGGCAAGGTCCGCATTTACGACGCCGGGTCGTTCACGCTCCTCAAGACGCTGTATTTCGGGGCCGGATCGGGCACTGATAACTTGCGTTACGATCTGCAATCAAAGCTGGTCTATGTCGGCGAGGAAGAGGGGAGCGCCGCAATTGACCCGGCAACTATGAAGCGCGGCCGGGAATTCAAGCTGGGAAGCCACGCCGAGTTGTTTCAGTTCGAACAGAATGGCAGCAGGATTTTCGTCAATCTTCCCGATCAGGAAAGCTTTGGCGTTATCGATCGGAAAACCGGTGCGGTGACGAAATGGAAGATACCGGGTGATGCGGACAACCATACTTTGGCGCTGGACGAAGCGAACCACCGTCTGTTCACAGCGGCTCTGCACCCGGGGCGGTTTACAGTGGTGGATAGCGACTCCGGCAAGGTCGTCGCAAATCTTCCCTGCATCGTGGAAGTGGACGACCTCTGGTACGACGCAGCACGGAAGCGCATTTATGCGCCGGGATCGGGATTTATCAGCGTGTTTCAGCAGCTTGATCCCGATCATTATACGAGAATCGCCCAAATTGCTGTTGGGGCGGGATCGGGAGAGACGAGCTACTACCACAAGGGGCGCGAGGCCGAAGACCTCTACATGTCCTGGCCCAATATGCTCCCCTCAGGGGGTTCGGAAATTGTGTTTTTCACTCCCAACGACTGATCATCTCTTGTCAGCCTCCAGGTTCCGGACTGATCCGGATGACAGACGGCCCAGATGACCAGCTGATCGACCCCAATCCGCGATCCAAACCGCAGATGCAACAGGGCACGTATCCAAGCCAGAATGCCGACTGATAGCAGCCGTACGGTCAGGCTCAGCCCAATCATGCGTTTCGAAGAGTGGCCTGCGACGACCAATGCTGTGATCACCGCAAAATACACGTGCCAAAGAACGGCGACGCCGCACCAGTCATTTGCCATGAAGGAAAGGTTCGCCAAAATTTGGTCGACGCTGGGCATCGCCTTTACCGTCGTTGAATTATCGAAGCCGCTCTGTTGCGGCATAGTTCGGCCCGCGTCGGCATGTGCTGACAAGCAAGTAACAGCTCGTTTGATCTCCGTGTGCGCCGAATTGTCACCGATTTAGATTGGCTACGCACTCCGCGAGCAAGCCAGTGACGTCAATCGCATTCGTTTCGTGGGGTACGGTATTGCACGTCACCAGGGTTGCTCCTTCGGCTTCGAGCATCTGGTCGGATTGATTGGCAAAAAGCGCGTGTACGCCAATACAGATTGGCTTTTCCTGCGAGTGTTCCCGAACCTGACGAACGACTGCACGCAGAGTCTCACCTGAAGCGATAATGTCGTCGACAATAACGGGAGTCCGTCCCGCGAGCAGGGTGGCATCCCGGATGCGAATCTCAACATTGCGATCGCTCCGGCGAGTTTTTTGGAGGATCGTAAACGGCAGGCTTGTTGTTTTTGCGATTTCAGAAATCCAGTTTTCGCTCTCCTCGTCTGGTCCGACGAGGACACCGTTTGTGACCTGACTGCTAATCCAGGAGGACACAACTGGGGCAGCGCTCACCGCGCGCGACGGAATAGTATAAAGGTCACCCAGCGACTGATAACGGTGCAAGTGCGGTTCAACTGTCACGAGCCAATCGAAAGCGCCGGATATTAAATCGGCGGTGCAGCGAGATGTCAGGGCTTCGCCGGAGTAGAAGCGGCGGTCCTGGCGCATATAGGCGAGGTAGGGCGCCACCAGGCCGACTCGTTTCGCGCCAAGTTCGCGCGCGGTTTTCGCGGCAAACAGCAGGGGAAGAATTTTTCCGTCGGGGTGATTCAGCGTACAAAGTAACGCAATATCGCGACCTGCGGGATCGGTCGCATAACGCAGATAGGTTTCGCCATCAGGGAATTGCCTCAGCTCGATTGTACCGGTATCGGCACCGAGCCCGTGGGCGACCGCCGTCGTGACCGTCTCATTATGGGGCATTGCGAAGAACAGCAGGTCTGTCACGGTGCAATATGGAAAATATCCGGATTCGCCGCGACATATTCCATGGCATAGGCGAGTTCGCCCGGGCTTTGTGCGTGAACCGAGGATATCGGTTGTTTCGCCGCGATGCTGGCGCCCAACCGCACATGCATCTCGATGCCCGCCGCTTTCGCCTCTGGTGCTCCGGCGAGTTTGGCGACCGTGCCGAGTTTGCGGTTATCGATCCCTGTCAGACGGCCGGAATGTGCCGCCACGATTGGCATGCGTTGCGAGGATAGCGGTGGCGTGCGGAGTCCGCCCTGCGCGTCGCAAATGCGCTGGAATTTGGCCCAGGCCCGGCCGTCATCGAGGCACTGCCCAGCCAGCGCGTTGCCCTGGCCGGGCTGTGCGGCGCCACAGAGTTCAAGCAACGCGCCCGAGAGCGTAATCGCCCGGCTTCGCAGATCGGCCGGAGCGTCTTTCGAACATTGAAGCACGTCGAGAACGTCACGTGCCTCAAGCGCGGGGCCAATGCCGCGGCCGACCGGTTGGTTGCCATGTGCTTCAACGATCCTGATCCGGATTCCAAATGCTTCGGCCACCTGAGTGAGGCCTGTCGTGAGTTTCCTCGCCGCCTCCTGAGTGCGTATCTTCGCTGTCGCGCCAACCGGCATGTCGATCACCAGATGTGTCGCACCAGCCGCGATTTTTTTCGATAGCACGGATGCGATCAGTTGGCCTTCGGTGTCGATGTCCAGGGCGCGTTCCACGCGTATCAGGACGTCGTCTGCCGGGCTCAGGCGCACGGCACCGCCCCATACGATGCAGCCTCCTTCGCTTTCAACCACGCGCTGGATTGCGGCGAGATCGAGATCGACCGGGGCGAGTGTTTCCATTGCGTCGGCTGTGCCTGAAGGCGAAGTAATCGCCCGGGACGAGGTCTTCGGTATCACCAATCCGAGCGCAGCGATGATCGGAACAACGATAGGCGTGGTTCGGTTGCCCGGCAGCCCTCCCGCCGAATGTTTGTCCGCGACGACATCGGCATTCCAGGACAGTCTGTCTCCGGAATTCACCATGGCCCGGGTCAGTGACAGCACCTCTGCCCGGTCAAGCGACCATGTTGCGCAGGCCACGATGAATGCCGAAATCAGGATGTCGGAGTAGTGGCCATCGACAATGTCGCGAATAACAGCGTACACGGAATTATCGTTAAACCGGTGTCCATAAATTCGGCTGCGCACATGACTCAGCGAGGGGATCGGTTCCGGATGTTCGACTGAAATCCGGTCGCCGGGCTGGAGCGCAAGCTGGGTCCACGCGCTTTCCGACAGGCCGGCCTCATTCACGCCGATCAAATCGCCGGTGGACTGATACAGTGTCGCGATGATGTGCCGGTCCCGGTGACGGAGGAGAACGCGGTTGTGCGCGGTAAATCCCTCCGAGCGGCACACAGGACAGAGGCGGTGCATGATAACGATGAACTCGGAGCCGGTTCCGATCTCCAGCCTCCGCACGAACAGTTCACGCGGCCCGGGTAAGTCATGCTGCAGGGGCTCGGGAATCACGAAAGCCGCTCCGTTGCGCCAAACTCGGGCACAACGCAGTTCCAGCGCAGTTCTTCCTCTATCCGATGACGCAGACCGTCGGATTCCGATGGTTCGCCATGGGTGATGAAGGTCGTGCGGGGCGCTCTGGGTGATTGCTTCAGCCAACGCAGGATTTCTCCGGCGTCCGCATGCGCAGACAATTCCTCGATTTCCGTTACTGTTGCGCGTATCGGCACATATTCGCCGTGGATCTTGATCATTTTTGCACCAGCAACCATTGCGGCGCCTCTGGTTCCTCCGGCCTGAAATCCTGTGAACACGATGGCGTTCTTCGGATCGGGGGCATAGCGCTTGAGATGGTGAAGAATGCGTCCCCCTGTGGCCATTCCGCTCGCTGACAAAATGACTTTCGGTTCGTCACTTTGCGTCAGGGCTTTCGACGACTCGACATCTCGCACATAGATCGCGCTGCCGCAGAAATCTCTGCTTTGCTGTTCGGTGACTCTGTCATCCTGGGGGTGGCGCACAAATATATCACTCGCGTCTTGAGCCATGGGGCTGTCCAGATAGACAGGAAACGGCGCGGCCAGACGGCCGGATTTCTTCAGGCGGTCCAGGTAATACAGGACGGATTGCGCGCGGCCGACCGCGAAGGCCGGTATGAGCACCGTACCGCCAGCCGCGATTGTGGGTGCGACTGCCTTCTCCAGGGCATCTTCGGGATTTCGTTCGGGATGAATCCGGTTGCCATAGGTCGATTCGCAAACCAGGTAGTCCGCCGCCTGGATCGTCTCCGGCGCCGGCATGATCGGATCGTTGAAGCGGCCCAGATCGCCGGAAAACAGGATTGTCGTTCCGCCGCATCTGAGCTCGATCGAAGCCGCGCCGATGATGTGTCCGGCGCGGTGCAGCCGGAATTCCATGGTCTTGTTGATCCGGTGCCACTGATGAAAACTGACCGGTTTGAGCAACCGCAGTGAGTCTCGCGCATCGACCTCGGTAAACAGCGGTAGTGCGGGCTTATGTTTGGAGAAACCGTGGCGATTGGCGAATTCGGCGTATTTTTCTTCCAGATGTCCGGCGTCGGGCAGGAGAATTCCGCAAAGCTCCGCGGTCGCGGTCGAACAAAACACTCTGTTGCGAAAGCCATGCTTCGCAATGAGGGGGATATAGCCCGAGTGATCGATATGGGCGTGGGTTAACAGAATTGCACCGATCGAATGGGGATCGACCGGGAACGGGTTCCAGTTCTTCAGGCGGAGAGATTTGAAGCCCTGAAACAGGCCACAGTCCACCAAGACACGATGGCCGTCATTTTCGATGAGGTATCGCGACCCGGTGACTGTGCCCGCAGCGCCGAGAAAGGAAATCTGTACTGTCACGGTCGTTCTACTGAGGATGAAAGTTTACGCTTCTGTGTAGCTGCTTCGTGTTGCTCACGAATTGACCCGAATCAAAGCTGACGAGCTCGGCGTCATCTATTTCTTCGATGGATCAGATATGATCCAACATAGCATCGTGGAGTTAATGGATGCTCAAGGTCAGGATCGTCTCAGCGATTCTCTTTGCAGTAACTCTTTCGAACGTCGCAGCTGCACCGAATTTGGGGTTGGCAGGCTGTCAATGAGCGTACGCTGATTTTGCCGGATCGCTCTTACCAGAGATACACCGTAAATCTGGCGGGCGGTTGCATTGGTCTGGATCATTACGCCGGCGCAAAATTGATGATTCGAACCAAATCGAGTCTCGGCTGCGTGTCGGCAGGTGACACGATTAAGTTCGACAGCCAGGGAACTAGGACCGCTCACTTGCTTTGTGAACGGTGTCCGTACGGGAGTGCCTTCGGAAAGTCCCAGCCCGGATGCTCGCTAGCGCCACCCGCGCCGGAGACCATAACCGCTGATATCGTGACCAGGGACAGTACTCTGGCCCAGCGCGCCAGTGGATTTCTCCACAGGATTTTACTGCCTACCAAGAGCTTCGAATGGAGATCTCCTGTGTGAGCCAGTTGTCACCGCCCTGTTCTCAAACGTGTTCGAATCACCCGTGATCCATGGGAAAGGCGAGCGCAATGAAATTGGAGAAATCATTCGTCTCCTGGCACACCGCTCCATGGGTTCTCTTCCGCTGATTTTCGCGCTCCCCATACTGATTCCGATTCCGGCTCTGTGATCGCGTTCAGATTTGTCACCGCCCTGTTTGCGCTGGAATCGTGACCTTTGCGGCGTCGCTATTGGTACGGTTGTTAGAGGCAGCGTTATAGGCGAAGTGACAGCCGAGCGAGCGTCACTCTCCCCGAAAATGTTCTGGTCAGTGGAACATCAGAACCGGGAGGGCTACGCCTTTAAAAACCTGATGCGTAAAGCCTCCGAAAACGAGTTCACGCAGCCGCGCATGACCATATGCACCCATGACTAGCAGGTCCGCGCCGGCACGATTTACCGTATCCAAGACTGCTTCCGCCGTTGTGTGTATCCCCGGCGCAACCAGATGACTGGTGACATTCAGCCCGTGCCAGCGAAAATATTGAACGATGTTTTCAAGCGAAATTGTGCATTCGGCGGTCGAGCCTCGCGGTTCATTCGCGCTGAACACCTCGATGCGCTGCGCGCGCTTCAGCAAGGGCATTGCGGCCGTCACGGAACGCGCCGCTTCGGCGCTCTCCTTCCATGCCACCGCAATCACATTGAATGCGCCGGTATTTTGCGTTTGGGGTGCAAGGATTACGGGCCGACCACTTCCCATGACAATCGTCCCCAGTGCTTCATCCCACAATCTGCCTGGACGGTCTGGGCCACCGGCGAGCACCACCACGTCGCGATGTCGTGCCAACCGCGTAATCCTCTCGATTTCTTCGCCGGTATCGTCGAGCCAGGAGGTGCTGACGGTATCCGGACCCGGCGGATTTGCTGCAGATTGAATCGCTTCCTGCCGGCAGAAACCCGCGAAAGTCGCCTGGGCGGTTTTCGTCTTTTCCTTGGCTTCCTGTTCCAGCTTGCTCAGCCTGTCCGACAGCGTGAGCCAGCCAGCCATGCCGATCTGTTCGATCTGTGTGGCCACGTCGCTCAGGTCGGGACTGATGTGAAGACAATCAATATGGCCATTAAAAGTCCTGACGAGCCGAAGACTGGTGGTGAGAACCGACGGGTCGCAATCACTGCCGGTAATATGCGCCAAAATGCTTTTGAACATGGTTCAGGTATCCGTTTCGCGATTGCCCTATGGCAGTGAACGTGTTCAGCCGATGCCCCGCGTGCCTGCTTCAGAATGGAAAACCTTATGGCCTGCGAACAGAATCAGCAGAACCATCAGCAGAACGCCGATAACGGCAACGATACCCATTTCGGTGTCTATCTGTTCCGCCCTTGCTATCATCTCCGAAGAGTGCACGAGCTTGGTGTCCGCCGCTTTGCGCAGGATCAATCCGATTGCCGCAATGCGACTATCAGCCGGCCGGACGTAATCGTGGTTGGCCACTGTGTTTGTGCCAGGCGTATTTGGCCGCCTCAAGTACCGCCATGACAGCGACGCCGGCGCCCAATACGACGGCGAGATCGTCGGCGTGCAGTGGACCAAAGTGAAACAGGTTTCGCGCGAAAGGCCAGAGGAGCGACAGAGCCAGAATGACCACGACCGCAATCAGCACGATGATCAGTGCCGGATTTGGCCGGAGAAGCGCAGAGGAGAGGGAAGCGCGGAACGAACGGTTTACGAAGATCAGCGCAAGAATGGCTGTCACGAGTGAGAAAAATGTGAGCGCCCGCACCTCGTTTTCCGGCATGCCGTTACGAAGCGCGAGAAAATAGATCGTAACCGGCAGGGCAAACGCGGCGATGCCCTGGATCACGCTCCAACCGACAAATGACGGGGAAAACAGGGGCTGTGTAGGCGATCTCGGCGGCCTCGACATGACGTCCGCTTCCGCGACCTCCGCCTCGAATACCAGCGAACATACGGGATCGATGATCATTTCCAGGAACGCGATGTGGATCGGGCCGAAAATGATAGGCAGCCCGGATATAAGCGGCACCAGTGCGAGGCCGGCGATCGGCACATGGACGGCGAAAATGAAGCCCATGGCTTTGCGCAGATTGTCGTAGATTCGTCGTCCCAGCCGTATGGCTCTGACAATCGAGCCGAAGTCATCATCGAGGAGCACGATCGAGGCTGCTTCGCGTGCGACGTCGGTGCCACGCCCTCCCATGGCAATCCCGATATGGGCCGATTTCAGGGACGGAGCGTCGTTCACCCCGTCTCCCGTCATTGCAACGACTTCGCCGTTAGCCTTGAGCGCGTTCACAATCCGCAGCTTCTGCTCCGGCATGATTCTGGCAAACACCGACGTGACTCTGACCTGTTCCGCCAGGTCTGTATCGGCCAGGTGCAGAAGCGCTTCTCCGGTTAGAATCTGGCCGGCACCGAGACCGGCTTGCGCGGCAATGGCCCGTGCGGTGGCGGGATGATCGCCCGTAATCATGACGACCCTGATTCCTGCCGAACGGCACTCGGCAATGGCGGCCGGAACACTCGGGCGCAGAGGATCGGCCAATCCGGTGAGGCCTAAAAATGTCAGCGCAAAAGCATCGGGGATGTCCGGCAGAGGCTGTCGCGGTATCCGCCCACATGCAATGCCGAGCACCCGCTGCCCGCCAGCGGCCATCGCGTCCACCGCTGTTTTTGCGTGGCTCGTCTCCTCAACCGGCAGACGGCAAAGCTTTTGAATAGATTCAGGTGCGCCCTTCGCGGCAACCACATAGTCCTGCTCACCGGGAGCCTGCCAAATCTGCGTAACCGCCAGTAAGTCCGGCCGGAGTCCGTAAGTCTTCACCAGCCTCCATCCACGTTGCGTGCCGATTTCGGCGCCCTGTTCTGCCGCCAGCCGGTGAAATGCCTTCTCCATCGGGTCGAATGGTTCTGGCGCGCTCGCGAGCACTCCGTAACGAACAAGCTCACCAAAACCGTGGGGCAGTGCCTCTTCTGATGTTTCAATTCCGGGCCGGAGTTTCGTTCCATCGCGCAGCCAAAGTTCCGCGATCGACATCCGGTTTTCGGTCAGCGTCCCGGTCTTGTCGGTGCAAAGAACTGTCGCGGAGCCGAGTGCCTCGATTGCTGCAGCGCGCCGGGTCAGCACCCGCGCGCGTGAGATGCGCCATGCCCCCATAGCCATGAAAACCGTCAGAACAACCGGAAATTCTTCCGGCAAGAGGGACATGCCAAGAGTGATTCCCGCGAGCACCGCAGCCAGCCAGCCTCCGCGGAGAATTCCAAACAAGAGTACGGCGAGGGCGCTTACGCCTCCGCCGGCAAACGCAAAAATCCGGACCATCCGGCGTGTTTCGGTTTGCAGTCGCGGAGGTTCTGTTTCAATCGTGCTGAGAGACTGGCCAATTTTTCCAATTTCGCTGTGCGGTCCGGTTGCGACCACCTCTGCAATGCCGCTGCCACGCACGATGAGGGCGCCCGAAAATATATAGGGCAGATCGTCCCCGCCGGGGCGTGCCAACTGTCCGGCATTGGCAGAAATCCTTGCGAGCTTCCGGACTGGCGCCGATTCACCGGTCAGCAGCGATTCATCCGCTTCGAGTTCATTGCTCTCCAGGAGAACGCCGTCGGCAGGAACGCGATCGCCCTCGGACAGGACCAGAAGATCACCGCGCGCGACCTCGCGACCCGCGATTCGCTTGCGCTCTCCCGCGCGGATCACCAGTGCACGGGGGCTGGTCAAATCCCGCAACGCTTCGAGCACGCGTTCTGTCCTGCTTTCCTGAACCACCGTGATGACGACCGACAGTGACGCGAAGACCAGCAGGATCAGCGCTTCCTGAATGTCGCCCAGCACGAGATAGATCGCACCGCCTGCGGCCAGCAGAGCCAGCATCGGTTCGCGCATCACCTCGACGATGATACGCAAGGGTGTGCGCTTGTCGCGCCGCGGCAGTTCGTTGAAGCCTTCACTGGACAGCCGCGCACTGGCCTCGGAATCGGTCAGACCGACATGGAGGGGAAGTCGCGGGATCGGCTGTTCCGGTGACGTTCAACTGCCTGGACCGGCGCGAGCAGCCGGGTTGGCGCATTGTGCGGGGGCCACGCGGGTGCTCGCCATAGGTGCGCTGTGCGCGAAAGAGAGTACGAAGTTCTTCAATGCATCATAGTTGGTAAAATCATAGTCCCGGGACGTGACCGTCTGCATACCACGTTTGCTCGCGATGTGCTTGAGCGCCAGGCGCTTGAAGAAATCATACTGACTGTAGCGGATGGCTCCCTCAGCCTGATAGACGGATTTCGGCAGCCACATCGTTTCATGCAGAAACCGGGCGAGACATTGCTCAAGTCCCTCCCAGTCCTCCGGGTTCTCTCCGGCAGCCGACAGTGACACGGAGATGAAGGCAGTCATTGCCCCATTGAGGATTTCGTGATTTGTGCGGGCAAACTGCACCAAAGCGGGTTGGTAGTGCCCGACATGCAGCGAAGCGGCCAGAACGATTGCGTCAAAAGAGTGGAGGTCGAGACCATCGCACTCTGATGTCGCATCGCGGACCGCAATGTCATCTCCCGCATCCGTCAGGCAGCGTGCCACGAAATGACATAAATCCCGGGTGTGTCCTTCGGTGCTGCCGAAGACGATCAGGATACGCATAGCGGGAAGGGTCTATCGTTGGCTCCTAAACATAAGGAACATCAGTCCGAGTGCAACGATCGGGATCGCGACCATCGCCGATTGCTGGGCAAGCTCGGCCGCTCCCTCATCGGTCCGGAAAGCGAGCAGATAGCCATCCGCGATGATGATGATAATAAGGCCGATGTACCAGGGTAGAAGGTTATTCCGTTGCACGGCGATCTCCATTGCAAAGCGCGGTCTATATGGGGCTGCCCGCGATTTGCCACCTTGATTTGCGTCAAGGGTTGCATCGCGCGCAGCGATTTGATCCATATGTCACGCGAGCCAGTCTGTTTTCATGATGCGTTGGCGAGGAATTATCGCCGCCCCCACCTGCTGCGGCTGCTGGTTGGCATAGCGGACGCGATGGCGTGAGCGATCTGTCAGCGCCTCGGAGACCTGCTCCTTATAGCGCCGAAAGAATTTGTAACCGGTTTTGCACGCTTCCTCAGCGTAGCGGCGTCCTCTACTTTCGAAAGATCAAGGACTGCGTAGCCGACTGGGTGCGATATGGAAGCGACTTCAGCGTTCATTAGGTTGTATTTGCGACCGGGAACAGCCAGACGCTTCAGGACATAGCGCGGTGCTTCGATAATGATCTGCTCGTTAGCTTGGGGCAGTACGGTCGCAGCCTGTGGGACCGCCGGATAAGCGGCTGCAGCAAATCCCAACACAGCTGTCGCTGCCGCTACGGCAATCAGGACATTGTTGCATACCATCACGAGAACTCCTTGGCGAAGCACATTTCGATCACTGACATGGGTCAACATGCGCTCTGCTTGCCGAGCTGTGTCAATCTATCTGGCGTAGGTCATTAGGTCCTCGGAGACGTCTATGCCCGATGTTCAGATATCCGTACTGCTGTTCATCGCGGGATTCGTTAGCTGGATAATTAGCACTTTCTCGGGCGCAACCGGAAGCATTGCTCTGCTAGCCACCCTCACATATCTAATCCGTGTAAAGACTATTGCACCAGTTGTGACGACCGCTAGCCCGTCTTATTCATCGAACCTGCGAAAATGAGCGACGGATGTAGCGCGAAGCCGCCATTCGATTCATGATTCTGGTTGCGAAGCCGATTCATTTATCGATTGAGGAGCGCCACACCCGTCATGAGCAACGATAATGCACTTCCCTTCGATCTTCCATCGGTTTGCCGCAAGAAGTTGAGCGTTGGCTTCGATGGTGGGCAGCTTTCATCGGACGCGGGCGTTCTGTTGCTGCGCAATGTCGAGAGACGGCTCGGGATCGCCTGGCGCCTTTCAATGTGCCTGAAGGACAAGCGCGATCCGGATCTCATTTTGCATACGGTCGAAGATATGCTCCGGCTACGGATGTTCGCGATTGCGTCGGGCTACGAGGACGCCGACGATTGCGATTCACTGAGATATGATCCGATCTTCAAGATGGCGGTGGGCCGGTTGCCGGAGAGTGGCGAGCCTCTGTGCTCGCAGCCGACGATGTCGCGACTGGAGAATGCGCCGTCGAAGATCGAGATCGCCCGTATGATGGCGGCCATGGTGGACCAGTTCTGCGAGAGCTACCGCCGCGCGCCAGCCTCGATCACGCTCGACATCGACGACACTTTTGATGCGGTGCACGGCCATCAGCAATTGTCGCTGTTCAACGCCCATTACGACGAGCGCTGCTTCCTGCCGATCCACATCTATGAAGGAACCACCGGCAAGCCTGTGGCGGTGATCCTGCGCCAGGGCAAGACGCCCGCCGGGGTGGAGGTGCGCACCATCCTCAAGCACGTGATCGGGCGCATCCGCGGTCACTGGGCCAAGGTCAAAATCCTCGTCCGCGGCGACAGCCATTATGGCCGGATCGAAGCGATGGAATGGTGCGAACAGCAAGGCGTCGACTACATTTTTGGCTTTGGCGGTAACGCGGTACTCAAAGCCATGACCGGGGAAGCCGCCGATGTGCTGTGCGTCGAGCGTGCCACAAGTACCGCGGCAAAGCTGCGCACCTTTGTCATGCTGAGTTACGGCGCCAAGAGCTGGAATAGGGAGCGCCGCATCGCCGCGCGCATCGAAGCCACGCAGAAGGGTCTCGACATCCGCTACGTCGTCACCTCGCTCAAGGGCACGGCAAAGCATCTCTACGAGACCGTCTACTGCGGCCGCGGCCAGGCCGAGAACTTCATCAAGTGGCACAAGGCTCAGCTCGCCTCGGACCGCACCTCATGTCGAGATCCAAAGGCCAATCAGTTCCGGCTGATCCTGCATACGGCCGCCTATTGGCTCATGCTCACCATGCGCAATGCGATCGCGAAGCGTTCGCTGCTCTCGGTCGCCGAGTTCGCGACGCTGCGCCTTCGTCTGATCAAGATCGCCGCTCGCGTGATCGAGGGTACGGCCCGCATCCGTCTCTTCCTGCCCACCGCATGTCCTGATCGCACAATCTTCCGCCAGCTTGCCGGGCGGCTCTGCGCAGCCGGACCTTGAGCAACGCGGCGTTGTCGCCGCATCGAACCCTTCGTCGAAACCACAAACCAGAAAAATAAAATCGCAGATCGACGCGTCCACAGCATCCGACGCGATCGCAGCGCCGCGCCGCGCGTCAAAAATCACGCCCAGGCGATCAACTATGACATTTTTGATGAATAAGACGGGCTAGCCTCATGGCAAGTCCGACACGAATTGTCCTGTATTGGAATTCCATCCATTGGCCGGTAGTACGCTGGTACCTGCCGGGAGCAATTGGCGGGGCGGTCCTGGGAAGCTGGTTATTCACATGGGCAAGCGCCGACTGGCTTGCCGTTATAGTCGGATTTTTTCTCGTATCAACTCCTCTGCAGTATCGGTTTGGCGATCGCGCTCGATCGTTTCAAATGAGAGTTGGATGGTTCATTCCGGTGTCGCTGGCGGTCGGCGTGCTTTCCGGCCTTGTCGGAGCAAGCAGCCTGGTCTCCATGCCATTTTACTTGAATTACGGATTGACCAAGGAGCGGATGATCGCGACCGGAGCATTCCATTCGCTCTTCATTCAGGTTGCCAAAATTGCGACCTACGGATTACTCGGAGTACTGCCAGTTGGTTCGATTCTTGAGGGCGCGTGCGCCGGACTGGGGGCGGTTCTTGCCATAGTCATTTCACGCCGCTGGCTGGCTCGGTTTAGCGAGATTTGGTTTCGACGCGCAGCAATATTTCTGATGCTTGCAACCGGAATCTCGCTGCTTTGGGGAACCCGCCACATTTTCATGTAAAAATTGATTGGGGTACGCCGTTGCAAGGGGAACGGAATGGCTGACGAAAAGTTTCCGTTTACGCCTATCGAAGTACGCGTCGAAAATGTTTCGCAACCTTCGACACGCTGGATCCTTTTCCATTTCACGAGCGCGACTTGGACAAGGAGGGGGAAGAATAGATTGTCGATTGGGCGCGGAAGCTGCCACATGATCAACCAATCAGGCTCGTCATCTCAGGGGGTCAGGCCGAACCCGCTCAACAAGCCGTGCTAATTGCCATCCCGGTCGTTGGTCTTGCACTCATGTTCCTGATGTTCACGAGCCAGGAATAAGCACGCCGCCTGTCGGCGGCCCAGATATTTGATGGCATCGCCCAGGCGCCACGGCGGGCTGCCCGACCGCGTGATCCAGATCAATGCTGCTCGACAGCGCATCTGCAACATCCGCTAAGATTGAATTGAACAGAGAGGGACAAATGATGAATATTGCGGCGAGAGCAGTGTCGGCTTTGCTGATTTCGCTCAGTGTCGCCAACCCGGTCCTTGCGGCGGCGGACAAGGCCTGCCTCCAGAACAATCGCATTTGGGGATGGCAGGCGGTGAATGACCGGACCCTCATCCTGACCGACCGTTCCTACGATCGTTACACCGTCAATCTAGGTGGTGGCTGCATGGGGCTGGACAACTATGCCGGCCTGAAGCTGATGTTTCGCACCAAATCAGCGCTAGGCTGCCTCTCACGCGGTGACACCATCGAATTTGATAGCCCCGCAGTCGGGCCGCTTAGCTGCTTCGTACAAGAAGTCCGCGGCGGAGTGCCTTCAGCGCCGCCTGGTCCGGACACCCATTAGCAGATTCGAAATGATCTCGGCATGCCAAGGCAAACAAAGAAGGCTGAGCAATATAGAACGTATACGGACTAATTGCAGACCATTTCGGAACACCTTAAGTCAGAGAAGGCTGACTATTTCCGGCACATAGCGGACGAATATGACGATTTGGCCGATCGGGCCGAAGCGTTGGAAAAAGGCCCTGCGCGATTGACGTAACCGACTCGCTGACGGCGAATTACGAATGTTGGGGACGGGTGAACAACATGAGTGAACTCGAAGTAACGGTTCCACTGCGACGAGACGAGCTTGAAAAATGGTTGGCGCAAGAGCTGGGGGTGGGGTCGATCCACCTGAAAACGACAGCAGCAATCGAGCATGCTGTGTGTCGAATCTTGCACGTTCGAGGCGTAAAAATTGGCCCTTTTGGCGGCGTCGATGTGAGTGGGAATGCACATGGCGTCGAAGATGAGATTCTCGGAAACAAACTTGAGGTAACGCTTCGCGGACCGCACGCCCAAATCAAGCAAGCGTGTTCGGCTCTCGAAGCTATCACGCATTAAGCCCCACACGCCGGCGTCAGTTCGTATTGAATTCGATTTGTGCGATTTCAAGTAGGCGTTCATCGGCTGCCGCTTTCTGCGCAAACTGGAGAGTACGAGGGCTCTTTTCCCAGGCTCCGTTGCACTTTGGGCGGCGCTCAAGTTGAATTCGACGGTATAAATCGAAACTATCGAGTCGTCCGTTAAAAATCCGGAATGACCGCGGATTGGGCCATGAGAGCGGTGCTGAGGGCGGCTAGCAGAGTGCGCAAAAGAATCCTCAGCCAGGCGAGGACGCGGCGGAAGTTGTAGCCGATGGCGCTGAGGATGGCGTTTGCAGCATCGCCATCGCGGCCTTTGAGATAGCAGCGGCCGAGATGTCCTTCGGATTTCATGTGGCCGATGGCCGGTTCGATGGCTGATCGGCGTTTGAGCTGACGCTTGATCACGCCGAAGACGCCGCGCTTCTGACCTGAGATGAAGACGCGACGGGGATTGCAGGCGTCGTGACCACGATAGCCTTTGTCGGCGAAGGCGCGCTCGATTTCGCGTCCGGTGAGGATCTGGGTTTCTTCAAGCACACTTGCCAGCGTGTGCCCGTCATAAGGATTGCCGGGCAGCGATTTGGCATGCAGCACAAACTGGCCGCCCGGCGCGCGAGCGTTGGTGGTGACGAGCGAGACTTTAACGCCGAACTCGTAAGGCGCCTGCGCCTTGCCTTTGCCGATGCACTCAACCTCGGGCGCGTGGAAGGAATAAAGCTTCCAACCGCGCTGGCGGGGATGTTGCGAGCGGATTTGAATCGCGCGTGACAGCGGCACTGCCAACGCCGCTTCGAGTTCTGGTTTGCCCCTGATCTTGCGGCCGATGTCGCGGATGAGTCGCCCCAGCCGTGTGCGCATAAAGCGAACTTCCCGATGATGCCGCTTGAACTGTTTGGCATGGGCATAGCGTCCGGCCATCATGGCTGCGCGCTTGGCCAGACGCCGGTAAGACTGCCGCAGCTTGATCCCGTGCTTCTGCGCCAGGCGGTTCAGGCCGATCATCGCCGCGTGCAGCAGCTTCGCATCGGTCGGGAACGTCACGTTCTTCGGCTGAACAGTGGTGTCGACTTATTTCGACACTCTTTATTTTGACGCTGCTCTTCGCGCCGCTGCTCGGCATCGCCGGAGTCTATCAAACGGTGCTGGGCAACTTCAAAGGTTACACGATGCGAGTCACAGGCTTCATAGAGCGTCAGTGAGCCAGGGCATTCGTGGCTGACTAAACTGCTCGATGCGCCGGAGCACGGGAACTGCACGGCGCGCAAACCCGATCAAGTGCTCGCGCGAGATCGTGCGCGCTGCGAGACGTCACGGCAGCCACACCTGTCCCCGTGCAAACATCAGTTCTGCGGATATGAGAATCAGAAAAAGCCCAAAGCGTACCGAAATGCCGGGCGCCGGAATTGGAATCACCATAGGAAGGGCGAGAATCAGAAGCCGCGCTCCGGCCGACCGATGCTCCATCACCCGGCGAAGGCTTCCGATGGCGATCAGGTCTTGCATCTCCTCTGTCGCGAGAAGTTCAAGCATTGTCGAAAAATGCGACGCTGTTGCACCCAAATCTGTGCTCTCAAGGACCGGCGCGGTCTCGTCGATCATTGCGACGCTTCTTTCCTAGCAATGAAGCCGCGGAGATGGCCCCCGCGCTGAACGCGATGAAAATCCCAATACAAATCTGCGCAAAACGACTCCCCGCGGTTGCGCCAGATCAAACCGAGACGGCTAAAACTGAATTACAGGGGCTTTGATTGATTGATGGAGACCAGTCATGAAGCCTGCCAGCTTAACCGTGCTCTGCTTTGCCGTCGCGGCTTTTGCTTCTGTTCCAGCACTAGCCGCACCCAGCGCATGCATCGCCAACAACCGAATTCAGTCAACCAAGGTCATGAACAACACAACCGTTGTTCTCACTGACATGGCCGGTAAGGTGTACACGGTCCATATGCATGGCGCCTGCGTCGGCCTTGACCAAAGCGCGATCAATCTGAGCTTCCGCACGAAGACGGAGCTAGGATGTCTGAGTCCAGGTGATACGATCAGTTACAGCCTGCCAGGTGACAGGCAGCCCGTACAGGTCCGCCCGAATCTCCAGACTCCATGCGTTATCGACAACGTGACCGAAGGCCTGCCCGCCGCTCACTGATCCAGGGCATTTCAATGAGTTTCCGCACTGTAATCGCCCTCGTCATCGCCATAGGCGTTGTCGCACCGGCATACGCGCAAAAAGATGCGGCAACAATTCGCGCCGGACGCAATCTGGCAACGAGCAAGTGTTTTGCATGCCATGATGTATCACCGGGCCGGGCACCAACTCCTCTTCCCGGCCCTGGAGTTCCGATTCCGGGTTTTCAGGAAATAGCAAACCGGCCGGATGTCACCGCCGAATTTCTGATAGAGCGCATGGGTGCTGCGACCTGGCACATTCCAGCGCTTCCTCAAAGGCGCCTTCCAATGGCGCATCTCTCCGACCGGGAAAAGTCCGAAGTCGCTGCATTTATATTGAGTCTTCGCGAACACGGCTGAATCCAAAAGCTGCAACTGCCGTCAGCCGTCGCGCGGTATGCCGCCTCGTCCGTGATGTGGCCAGATATTCAGAATTTTCCAGTCTAACATTACAGTTGCCTTTTCCTTTTGAGGTGCGCGCGGCGCGCTTCGGCTTGATGGGCGCGGCGCCATAAAGACCATGCGATGACGTGGGCGGGCTGGATGCGCCGTTGCGCGAGTTTCATGGCGATGCGGCGGATTTCCTGGACCGACCATCGGATCAGGAGCGCTGTTTGGTCCGAAGACGGAGCATCGTTTTTTTGGGCAGCGGCGGAACATTGGCGCGATGCCGGATGGCGGCCATCATGGCGAAGGCGAGCATGACCAGCGACACATGCCGGTGCCAACCATGCCAGGAGCGGCTTTCATTGTGATCGAGGCCGAGTTCGTTCTTGGCGGCTTCAAAGCTTTCTTCGATGGCCCAGCGATGGCCTTCGACCGATACCAGCTTTTCCATGGGCATGCCCTTGGGGCACCACGTAGAGAAGAACGCAAGGTCGCCGTCGGCAATGTTGCGGCGGATCAGAAGGCCTCGCGTCCACGCCCCGGCGAGAACGCTGTTGTATTGGCCGGCATCGAGATCGGCCAGTTCGAGATAGGCCCAGTCATGCAGGCGCGGCCCCTTGGTTCCTTCGCCCGCCGACAGGCGCCGCCAGGTGTTTTGTGGAAGATTTTGCGCGATCTTTCCGGCCGTCCCGCCAACCCGCTGCTTCTTGCCCCAAGAACGGAACACGTGGTTGGAGGCGACGCCCAGGACATAGCCCTTGCCTGCCTTGCGCAGGGCGCTCTCGATGTCCCCGGTGCCATACACGCTGTCCGCCGCGACAAAAGAGAACGGGACCTTTGCGGCGATCGCACGCGCGATCATCCGGCGTGCGATCTGGGGTTTCGTCGCAAAGCCCTCATCGTCCGGCACATGCGCCGTCTTCAGGCGCTCGGGATCGTCCGTCCAATCTTTCGGCAGATAAAGCGCCCGGTCGATGAAGGCGTGGCCGTGACGCGACACATAGGAGGCGAAGACGCCGATCTGGCAGTTGGTGATCTTACCCGCCGAGCCCGTGTACTGGCGTGCAACCCCGCACGAAACCTTGCCCTGCTTCAAAAAACCGGTCTCGTCAATGACGAGAACCGCATCCTCATCAGCAAGCGTTTCCAGCGCGTAATCGCGCACGATGTCGCGCAACGCATCCGCGTCCCACCGCCCGCGGCCCAGGATCGCCTGCTGGCGCCACGGACCGGGATCGCCCGCCGCTTCCGCGCGCATCCAGCCCGTCTTGCGCCGCTCATCCCCAAGCAAACCGTCCAGGAACAAGCCTGCCGACGCCGCTACCCGCTCCTGCGTAAACAACAATCGAATACGCGCTTTCACATCGCGCAATGACGACGCCCAAGCCTCTAACGTCGTCTCAATCGATGCACCGGACATCCATGACCTCCCGAATCATGGTTGCCCATGGATTCAGAGATCAACAAAACAAGCAACTGTAATGCTAAGCTCCTTCGCGGTTCTGCGTGACCTTCAATGCGCGTCAGGTCCCGGAGGTGCTGCAGGCACGCCGCTCCGCACAGTCTGTACGAAACAACTCATCGGGCCGATTCCCGGGCTGTTCAAATCGATCTTGTCGCCCCGTGAAACACATCCCAGGCTGGTCTTCGTGCGGACCACCAGCTTTGCGGATTGCGCCAGCATTCCTTCCGGCTTCAAACAGTCCGGATTGCTTTTTCGCCCATTGAGGCAGGTCAAATACCACCCCGCGGAAAACGCTTAGTTCTTCGGCAGGTATTCGGGCGCAGGTCACAGGTGACACTTGCTTTCCGTGTTGGTGCTTGAACATGTACGCTGAGTCCCACAACTTGGCGTGGGCAAGAGCGCAAGGGGTATCGCATTTGCGGCGGCTTTGCGTGCGCCTTGGCTATATTGCGCTGGCCTTAGCCTTAGTCATGCCGGCTGCGGCAACGGCATCCACTGTGCGCCGCATCGTTGCAGTTGGCGACCTGCACGGCGACTTTTCTGCATGGCAAGACATTACTCGCGCCGCACAACTGGTTGATAAACGAGGGCGTTGGATCGGCCGGGACACTATACTGGTCCAGACCGGCGACGTCGTCGACCGTGGCCCTAACTCGCTGGAAATTATCCGGGACCTCATGAGGTTACAACGCGAGGCTATGCGAGCCCATGGTCAGGTCATCGTGCTCGTCGGCAATCACGAGGCCATGAACCTCACAGGCGATCTGCGCTATGTTTCCGCCGGAGACTATGCGGCCTTTGCCGATAGGAGGTCGGCCCAGCGCCGCGAAAACGTATACACGGCGAACAAGGCGCTCATCGAGGCGGCGTATCGCCAGCACGCTACCAATTTGACCGGCGAGGCGATTAAACAGGCGTGGATTGATGCCACCCCACTGGGCGCTCTTGAGCACCGAGTCGCCTGGAGCCCTGACGGCGAGATCGGTCGCTGGATTGTCAGCAATCCAGCAAGCGTTCTTTTCGACGGCAACCTCTTCGTCCATGGGGGCATCAGTCCGTTATACTCCCGGCTGACAATCGCTGATATCAACCGTCAGGTCGCCGCTGCACTCGTGGCGCAAGCCACTGACCTCCGGTCGATCATCAATGATCCGCTGGGGCCACTCTGGTACCGGGGTCTTGCAACGGCAAATGCGGATCGATCGGATGGCCCACCGGCGGAAACAACCAGGGCGCCGCCATGCACCGCCCCGGTCGAGCCGCTCAGCTACCGGAGCCCCTCGACGGCAAATGCGGACGAGTCTGGCCGCCCATCGACCGGTACGCCCGAAGCGCCCGTGCCTGATAGCCCGGTCGAGGTGCCCGTTGAAGATCAGTTGGATACTCTGCTGTCGGCCTACGGCGCGAAACGGATCGTGATCGGCCATACACCGATTTTATCGGGCATCGCGATGCTCTACGACGGACGCCTGATCCGCATCGATACCGGAATATCGGCCGTCTATTGCGGCAAGGTCTCTTATTTAGACATTCTTGACGGAATCCCGATTCCGCATGTTGTCGAACGATCCCTACCCCCACTGAAACAGGGTGCACAATGATGCGCCTGGTTGTGAGGGCGGCGGTCGCCGCAACGGCTTTATCTGTCCTGTCATGGGCGCATTCCGGTATCGCCGCAGCCCCACCAACACCGCTGTTTGCGAGCGATGATGTGCTTCACCTGACACTCAAAGGACAACTCACCGCTCTGTCACGAGGAACCGCCAGTACGCCGGTTCCCGGCCTGCTGACGGTCGGAGGGGCTGCGTCAGAATCGCTGCCCGTGACGCTTTCCGTTCGCGGCACTACCCGGCGGAAGAAAGATATCTGCTCCTTCCCACCTTTGCGCGTCCAATTCAACGCAAAGTCTGCAGCGACTTCGATCTTCAGGGGGCAGAGGAGCCTCAAACTTGTGACCCACTGCCAGCAGAACGAAGGGTTTCAACAATATGTCCTGCTCGAATATGCCGCCTACCGGCTGTACAACGCCTTGACGTCCGAAAGCTTCCGGGTTCGCCTTGCCCAGATCGACTATGTCGATGACGACCGTCATATCATGACGTCGCGACTTGGCTTCTTCATTGAGGATGTTGACGACGTAGCGAAACGCAACGGCCAAGACCGTCTGCGGCGCGTAAACCGCATATCGATCTCCCAACTCGATCCGGCTGCCGCTGCACGTTTCGCGGTTTTCCAATACATGATTGGCAACCTGGACTGGGCAATGATCGCAAGCGTCCCTGGCGAGGACTGTTGTCATAATGCAAGGCTTGTCGGTGTGAAGGGAGCGGCGACGGGCCTTATTCCCGTGCCATACGACTTTGACTTTTCAGGCCTTGTGAATGCGCCTTACGCCGTGCCGCCTGACCTTATCAAGGTGCCGAATGTACGAACCAGGCGCTATCGCGGCTTCTGTTCGAACAACGAGCAGGCGCAGGCGTTCGCCGCCGACCTGGTGACGCGCCGCACGGCCCTGCTCGCCATTCTCGATACGACCCCGCAGCTCAGCGAAGGGGCTCGTCGGCGGGCGGGCAGTTATCTTGGAAATTTCTTCGATCAGATTGGCTCTCCGCCGCAAGTCGCCAATATCATGAAGACTTGTCTGCATTGATCTGCAAGTTTCGGGCGTGCCCGCGTCCTTTGCTTTGCTCACCGGCCGCAGCCTATTTGGCTACAGGGGGATGGCGTCAGAATGAGTGAGACAGGAGGCGTTTTCCCGTTGCTGTCAGTTCAGACTGACAAGTCGGTGCTCGGCCAGGGACTATTGGGGGACTCGCCGGTCGCGCTCGGCTGGGCCGGTTTCCAGGATCTGCGATTTATCATGGACTCGCTCAGCATTCTTCTCCTGGCCACCCTGCTCGGCGCAGTCATTGGCTACCATCCGGCGACACGACGCTCGATAGATCATCTGCACGAGGCGGACATGCCGCATGTGTATGTAATGTATGCTGTCGTCGGCGCGGTGATCGGCGTGGCTGTCCGTGAATTTGGCATGGTGGTTGGCTTCGTCATATTCGGGATCGGCGGACTGCTCCGTTTTCGGTCTACTACAGACTCGGTGCGTGACACCGTCCGGCTGATCATCGTCACATTAGCGGGCCTAATCGCCGGCCTCGACCTGCCGAACTTTGCAGTGCTAACTACGTTGTTCGCATTCGGGTTAATCTATTGGGTCGACTCCAGTCCTCCTTACCGCATCAGGATAGAAGGATTCCCGAAAGGCCGTGCCGCAGATTGCGCCGATGCGTACCGCCAGATGCTGAAAGAACAGGGCTGCAGAATCATCGCAGAACACCAATCCCTCGAGAAGGGGCGGATCGAGTTTATCTTTCGCCTGCCGCGCCGCAGTACACGCGAAACCATCGAGGTAGCGCAGCGCAACCTCGCCGCGGACATTCGCAGCGACGTTGATTGGGAAGTCGGAAGCCATCGTCAATAGCAAAAGCGCGTTCATGCGTCGTTTGAGCTTCGTCGCCTGAACGCTGAACCTTTCGGCCCAACTCGGCCGTTTATAAATTTGGAAAAATTTTTCCAACGGCGAATGACCGATGCACGCCCCGTCCCCTACCGGCATAATGGCGGAAGATACGGCCGCACAGGCCAACCGTGTTATTTGATGAGTGCCATCAAGTGTGGCTTCGAACACGCTCGCGTTGAGATCCACTCCGCCAAATCGGCCTCGCTCTGCTGATGCGCTTCAGGAGACAAACCGCCTCGGAAGAGTTCATATCTTAGCCATGCGCGATAGGTGTTGACGATGTCTGTTTCGCAATACTCTGCGATTTCCTTAATGCGCCCGGCGCGGTAGTAGGTCTCCACTTGCGAGCCATCGATCCCTTCGGGCTTTCCTGGAAAACCAAGCACGCGACAGAGTTCGTGGAGCGAAACCATGGCGCGTCGATCAAAGGATGCAAGAGCATCACAAAGATCGAGGGCATCCTCGGTGTAGCGATTAAAATAACTGCGCGCGGCCAGACCAGGCGCAGCGACACGGTTGATCATTGCACGATAGCGCAACACCGGCAGATCGAAGCTCGAACCGTTGAAGGTGACCAGCCGCGGCCTGAGCTCCGCGATCTTATCCACGAAGCCCTGGATCAGGTCCTTTTCGGACCGTTCGCCGATGTGCGGGGCACCGATGGCGTCCACTTGCCAAACGTCAGTCGAACGGGACGCAATGAGCGCGCCGATGCAAACAATCTTGTGAAAGACAAGCTTCGGGAATTTGTCCCCCATGCCGTCGCGCACTTCAGTTTCGGGCTTGCCGTGAAGATCAGCGACCGCGGCAAACGCCTCCAGATCGGGGACTGTTTCGATGTCCCAGGTAATGATGTGTTCCTGCAGCATCAGCGCGGAAACAAGATCTATTCCCTGCACGCGCCGGAAGTGGAGTGCATCGGCAAGGGCAAGGCCCACAAGCCTTACGAATTTGGCGTCAAGGTCTCGGTGGCAACGACGCTATCGCATGCCAAAGGCGGACAGTTCGTCACCCATGTGAAGGCCGTGCCGGGTAAGCCTTACGATGGCCATACGCTTGCAACTGTCATTCCCGAAATGGAGGCGCTCATCGGCAACACCATTCAGCGCCTCATCGCCGACAAGGGATACCGCGGCCACAATGCGCCGCCCGATTACAAGTTCAGGGTCTTCATCGCCGGCCAAAAGCGGCGCATGACACCAAAGATCAAACGCGAAATGAGACGCCGCTCCGCGATCGAGCCTGTGATCGGACATCTCAAAGCCGAGCACCGGATGGAACGAAACTATCTCGCCCATCGTGCGGGAGACGCGATTAACGCCGTGCTCGCAGCCGCCGGTTACAACTTCCGCCTCCTCATCCGGTGGCTGAGGTTTTTATTGCGCCAAATCCTCACGACCCTCGCAGCCGATGATCAACTCGTCACCGGCTGAAATCGCGTCCTTCACGGACGACACGTTAGCGCGATCAATTTGGCGCACGGTGCTTCCGTAGTGCTTCCGTGTCGCAAATTTTAAAAACTATTTTGATGGACGTAACCATTAACTAATTGATTGTACAACATAAATTGGCGCACCCGACAGGATTCGAACCTGTGACCTCTGCCTTCGGAGGGCAGCACTCTATCCAGCTGAGCTACGGGTGCAGCGCAATTTGCGAAACTAGAGCATTACCCCGCCCGCTTGCACCAGGATTTTTGCGCTTGCGCAGCGCGCGCTATGCCAAGTGAAGAAGGCCCGGATAACCCGGGCCTTCTCACAACAGATATGATCGGCAGGCGAAATCAGTTGGTCGCGAAACAGTAGAAATGTCCGGCGCCGCCGGTCGCGATCAGACCCGCTTTGGTGCAATCGCGACTCATATGCGCCGCATTCCACGAAACATTGCCGCCGCCCTGGCGGTCGGAATGGCCAAGCATCGTCCGGGCATTGTTCCCGTCCGCCGTCCAGTTGTTGCAGGTCGTATCCGCGGCGCCCAGCGGAAGCGCACGCCCGTCGGAATCCGATCCGGTCATCATGTCATGCTCGTTCGGCATGTCGCCGACGCCGTTGATCGGCATTCCGTGCTCGTCCAGCGAAGAGTCCTTGCGGATCGCATTCCGGTCGCGCTGCACATCACCATGCAGATCGGCGACATTGGCGGCGATCAGCGCGCCTTTCGCATTGTACCAGGGTCCCGCTCCGATTCGTCCGCGGGCATTGACGCCGACTTCGTTCGGCGTGGTCACAGTGCTGAGATAGGCATGCCAGGTGCGGTTGCCGGCGCCTGCGCCGGTGGCAAGCCGCTGACAGATCGCATCGGCTCCGGCAAGACCGCCGAGATTGCCTGTGCCCGGCACCTCGCGGGCAACAAAGAATGTCATCGGATGCTGCGGCGCCTGGCCTTGCGCCAGAACCGCGGCAGAACCCAGAAGGGTAACAGCAAGTGCAGACAGAATGATCCGTTTGTGCATGAAAATCGCGCCTCCTCTTCGCGTGAATCCGGGCCGTCCGCGGAAACGGACGACAAAGCCAGTCACTCATAGCACGCCCCGCCCCGCGCGGCCATCGGCATTACCGCGCCGCTCAACCCCACAATTCGCGCGATGGCGGATACAGAATATCCGCCTCATATCGCAGGGCAGGCTTCCGGTCGCGGGCGAGCAGCAAAGGCCCGTCGAGATCGACGAAATCCGCCATGCCCGCAAGCAGACTGGCCGGCGCCATCGCCAGCGACGTGGAGACCATGCAGCCCACCATCAGTTTGAGGCCCAGGGCCGATGCTTCGCGGGCAAGTGCCACCGCTTCGGTCAGCCCTCCCGCCTTGTCGAGTTTCACATTGATATGGGAATAGCGCCCCCGGATGCGCTGCAGATCCGCTCGGGTGTGGCAACTTTCATCCGCGCAGAGCGGCACGGGCGCTTCGGCCCGCAACAGGAAGGAGTCATCCTCGGCTTTCAGCGGTTGTTCGATCAAAGCCACGCCCAGCGCCGCAAGTCCCGGCGTCAGCGCGTCATAGTCTTCCGGCGTCCAACCCTCATTGGCATCGACGATCAGCCTTGCATGCGGAGCGGAATTGCGGACGGCCTCGACCCGGGCAAGATCCTGGCCGCCCGCAATTTTCAGTTTCAGCAGGCGGTAGCCCTTTGCCGCCGCTTCTGCCGCGGCCCGTCCCATGGCCGCGGGTTCGTCCACGCTCAGCGTGAAAGCGGTAGGCGCCGGGGCGGGCGGGTCCAGGCCAAACAGCGCAAAGGCCGGCTTTCCCGCCACCTTTGCTTCCAGATCCACGAGGGCGCAATCCAGCGCATTGCGCGCGGCCCCGGCCGGAAGCAGCGGCTGCAGGCTTTCGCGCGAAATCCCGCCTTCGATTTCAGGCCGGAGCCTTTCGATCTCGTCCGTGACGCTCCGCACCGATTCGCCGTAGCGCGCGTAAGGCACGCATTCGCCGCGGCCGCAGAATTCGCCCTCCCGGATCGTTGCGACCACCACAACGGCTTCGGTCTTTGTGCCGCGGGCGATGCGGAAAGCCTGTTTCAGCGGCCAGGATTCCGGTGCGATATGCAGCTTGCGTTTCATGGCTCATTCTGGCGGCGATGCCATCCCCGGGAGAGTAATGCTATGATGCGCCGATTACACCAATCCACGGGAGCCGTTGTCATGCGTTGCAGCCGGACAATCCGCAGATCGACCCTTCATGCCCGCATCGCCGCGGGCGCCGCCGTTGCGGCAATCGCCGGCCCGGTAATGGTCGTCTCGCCCGGTTCTGCGGCGGACATTTCGGGTCCCGGGGATTGGCCGAGCTACAACCGGACGCTGACTTCCGAGCGCTACGTGCCGTTCGACCAGATCAACCGCGGCAATGTCTCGGGTCTGAAGCAGCTTTGCGTTTATGACCTTGGCATCGACACCAGTTTTCAGACCGGTCCCGTCGTCATCGGGCGCATGCTCTACGGCACGACGGAAATGGACACATTCGCGATCGATGCCGGAACCTGCCAGCAGAAATGGCGGATACACGAGGACGTGCGCGGCGCATTGCCTGTCAATCGCGGCGTGGCTTATCTCGATGGCCGGCTGTTCCGGGGCATGCAGGACGGCCGCGTATTTGCCTATGACGCGGCCACCGGAAAGAAGCTCTGGGAAACCAGAATTGCGGATGTAAAGAAGGGCGAATCCGTTCCTGCCGCGCCGATCGCCTGGAACGGCCTCGTTTTCATCGGCAATGCCGGTGGCGACCGCTACGAAGGCCGGGGGCGCATGTATGCGCTGGATGCCAGAACCGGAAAGCAGGTCTGGGAAACCTATATGGTGCCCAATGACGGTCCGCCGGCGCCCAACAATGAACGGATGCAGGCGATGGCCCGGGAATCATGGGGCAATGCGAAAGGCGTGCCGATCTCCGGCGGAGCCACCTGGACCTCCTACTCGCTCGATGCGGCAAAGGGCCTGCTCTATGTCCCCGGCGGAAATCCCAGCCCGGACTTTCTCAGGGAAATGCGCCCGGGAGCCGACCTGTTCTCCGATTCCGTCGTGATTTTGGACGCGAAGACCGGCGTCTATCAGGGACATTTCTCGCTGGTACCGGAGGATTTCCACGATTGGGATGTGGCCGGCGCTCCCTCCCTGTTCACCACAAAGGCGGGGCGCCACGTCGTTGCAGCGACGCCCAAGGACGGGCAGCTCTATGTTTATGATCGCGACTCCGCAAAACGCCTTTACGCAACCGCGATCACCCGGCGGGAGAATGCCGATGTGCCGCTCTCGACCAAACCCGTGCATTTCTGTCCGGGCTCCTCGGGGGGCGCCGAGTGGAACGGACCGGCTTACAGCCCCGATACCAACCTGATCTATAGCGGCGCGGAAGACTGGTGCACCACGGTCGTCGTCATCGATCCGAAAAAGCCGGCGAGCGTTTCGCTCGGACAGCAATGGACGGGATCCGGTGACGGCAACCTGTTCGGCAAAAAAGATCCGAACTGGGGCGGTTTCGTGAATGCGATCGATGCCGATACCGGACAGGTGAAGTGGCAGTTCCGCACCACCGCGCCTGCGCTGGCCGGCGTAACGCCGACCGGAGGCGGCCTGGTTTTCGCCGGTGATCTCGGCAGCCATGCCTTTGCCTTTGACGCCGAAACCGGCAAAGTGCTGTGGCAAACCGAGCTTCCGGGCGCGGCAGGCGGCGGCGTCGTCAGTTACCTCGTCGATGGCAAACAGCGGGTCGCCTATGTCGCCGGAACACGCTCGCCCATTTTCCCGGTCGCGGCGGCAAGCGCAAAAATCGTCATTTTCGGTCTGCAATAAGACCGATGGACCGGATTGTCTGGCCGCTTGCGGGGACGTAAAAGGCTTCAACATTGCCCGGAGAGAGCCGGGGAGGAGAACCAGATGAAGAAATCGGCAATCACATTTGGAGCGCTTGCGGCCAGCATTGCGGTGCTGGGTTATGCCTGGGCGCAGAACAACCCCAATCACGAGACGGTCGGTGAGCATTTCATGGTTATGGCCTCCAATCTGCCTCCGCCTTTCGCGACCCCAGCCTCCGCCGAACGCTCCGTCAAGGCGCAACCCGCCGACCCCTCCAAACTCGAATTGCCACAGGGATTCCACGCCAATATCTTCGCGAACGGGCTTACCAATGCGCGTTGGCTGCAGGTTGCGCCCAATGGCGATGTGTTCCTCGCCGAAGCGGAAGCCGGCAAAATCACGCTGCTGCGCGATGCAAAAGGCGACGGAACGGCTGCCATGCGGACGACCTTCGCCGAGGGCTTCAAGAACCCGCACGGCATGGCGATTGCAAACGGGAAATTCTATGTCGCGGATGCCTACGGCATCTACAGCTTCCCCTATAGAGACGGCGACACCACAGCCTCCGGCCCACGCACCCAGATCACCGAACCCAATGTGTTCGGCGCTCTGGGCGGCCACTGGACGCGCGATCTGGTCGCCGATGCCAAAGGCGATCTTTATGTCGCGGTCGGCAGCGCCGAAAATATCGGCGACGCCGATCCCCCGTTCCGCGCCGCGGTGTCAAAACTGGTGAACGGAAAACTCGTGCAGTTCGCAACCGGTCTGCGCAATCCCGTCGGCATCGCTTATTATCCGGGTACGAATGATCTGTACGTCGTCGTGAACGAGCGTGACGGCGAGGGCGACGAACTGGTGCCGGATTACATGACGCGCGTTCAGCAGGGAGAGTTTTTCGGCTGGCCCTACGCCTATATCGGACCGCACGAAGAACCCTCGCTGAAAGGAAAACGGCCCGACCTGGTCGCAAAAACCAAAGTACCGGATTTGCTGTTCCGTTCGCACTCGGCGCCGCTGGGGCTCGTGTTCTATACCGGCAATCAGTTTCCGGCGGCCTATCGCGGTGGCGCATTCGTCGCCCATCACGGTTCCTGGAATGCCGCCAATCCGCGCGGCTACAAAATCGTTTATGTGCCGTTCGCGAATGGCCGCCCCGTCGGCGGCTATGACAATTTTGCCCTCGGATTCTGGACCAAAGACGGCGCGCCTGCGGGCGTCATGGGACGCCCCGTCGGTCTGGCGCAGGCAAAGGATGGAAGCCTGCTGGTCGCCGATGATGTCGGCAATGTGGTCTGGCGCATTTCGTATAACGGCAAATAGGGAGCGCTCACCCGGCGGGGGCCCGCGGCTTCCGTCCGCGGCGTCCGCCCCGCGCCCTCACCAGCCCAGTGTGACCCGCAACCCGCCCAGTGGCGAGTTGTCGAGCGCGATGCTCCCTCCCGTCGCCTCGACAAGTTCGCGCGCAATTGCGAGCCCCAGCCCGTATCCGGGTCCCGCCTGATCCAGCCGGGCTCCCCGGGCCATTACCTGTGCGGCTTCACCCGACTTCATTCCCGGACCATCGTCTTCGACGGAGAGCAGATTTTTTGCATCCCTTGATTCCCCGCCGATCCGGACCTTCCTCCGGCTGAAGCGCACAGCGTTATCAAGCAAAGGTCCCAGAATCTCGGTCAGATCGCCTTCGCTCAGGGCAAGGCGCAAATCATCGGGAATATCCACGAGGTATTCGATGCACATGCCCTTTTCCGTGCGTTCGAGCACCGAGATGAGCCGGCGCACGATCAGGAGCGGCGAGGCTTTGGCGTCCTGTTGCGTGTGCCTGGTTGCAGCGGCGCGGGCCCGGGCGAGCTCGCCCTCGACAGCCGCCGCGGCTGCCCCGATTGCGCGGTCCAGACCGTCGCAGGCGGCGCCGGAATCGTGAAATTTCCCTTCTCGAATGAGGCGACTCTGGGCCGCAAGCGCGGCAAGTGGCGTCTTCATGCCATGTGCGAGATCTGCTGCTCTCTGGCGGGCGCGTTTCACGTCGTTTTCCCGCGCGCTGGCGAGATCGTTGATCGCCCGGGTCAGGGGCTCGACTTCGCTTGGATAGGTCGCCCGCAGCCGCTCTGCCGGATTCAACCGCAGCGCGGCAAGTTCTCGCCGCAGACTGGACAGCGGCCGAAGTCCAAGCTCCACCTGAACCCAGGCAGCACATGACAAAGCGGCCCACAGAAGCAGGAGAAACAACGCCAGTATCTGTCCGAATTCCGCGCCTGCAAGGCGCAACTCATTTTCATCCAGTGCGAGTTGAACCAGAACTTTTTCGCTGGCCCCCTCGGGTTGAATCAGCCGGTCGAGAAGAAACAGCCGGTGTCCAAACGGTCCATTGATGAAACGCGTGCGCCACTGCAGCGCACTCGCGTCGTTTGAGACGGGAAGGATTGCATCCCACAGCGAGCGCGAACGCTGGTTGGTTGCTTTGCCGCTGACCTGCCAGTAAAGGCCGCTTGCCGGGGTGTCGAAGCGCGGATCGTCAGGTCCGTCGAGCGGCGGAATCGAACCCCGCGCGTCCACCTTGAGTCCGGCAGCGAGTTGCAGCGCATCGCGCCGTAATTCGTCGGCAACGCGTCTTTCGAGCTGCCGCTCGAACAACCAGGTCATGGCCATCCAGGCCACCGCAAGCGCCGCAAAAATCGCGATGACCGCACCTGCGAGCAGCCTTATGCGCAACGAGTAGGCGGTCATGCGGCCAGATTGATGAGCTGGTATCCGAAACCACGCTTTGTCTCGATCCGGCCCGGACCGATCTTGCGACGCAGCCGTACGATAAGTTGCTCAATTGCATTCGTGTCGCCGGGCTCATTGGCGCCATAGAGATGCTCCGCCAGTTCTCCCGCAGGTACGGCGCGGCCCCCATGATGAGCCAGATAATTCAGCAGACGAAATTCCAGCTGCGACAATGTCAGCGTGTGTCCGTTCAGTGTCGCGCTCATGCGCCTGGTGTCAATGCGAAGTCCGCCCAGCAGCAGAAGGGGAGCCGGATGACCGGCCGCCCGCCGAACCAACGCCCGGGCGCGGCTTATCAACTCGGCCATCTGGAAGGGTTTGGCGAGATAATCGTCGGCCCCACTCTCGATGCCTTCGACCTTCTCCGACCAATCGGATCGTGCCGACAGAATCAGAACAGGAAAATGGCGCTCGTTCGCCCGCCACCGCCTGATGACGGAAATGCCATCCAGCCGGGGCAATCCAAGATCGACGACAGCGAGATCGTAATCTTCCGTATCGCCACTGAACCAGGCATCCTGGCCGTTGCGCACGAGATCGACCACAAAACCGCTACTCTCCAGTCCGCGGACAATGTCTGGGCCCACATCCGGATCATCCTCGACGACCAGCGCTCTCATCTAATCCTCTATCCCGATGAACTTGCCGGTGCGCGCATCCAGCACGAGATCGCGAATCTGGCCAGACGGTGTCAACACCTTGATCCTGTAAAAGAGATCTCCGCTCCGCCTTGGCTCCAGCCTCAGCTCCACAACGTCGCCCGGAAGGTACTGGCTCGCGAGAGAAAGAAGACTCCCGATCGGCAATACCTCGCCGCGTTGCAGAGCCCCTCTCGCAAATTCGCTGTCGCGATTATGGTGATCCCGGGCCCATGCGGACGCAGGATCCGCTGCGGCGACAATCATCATGAACACGGCGGCCAGTGCGCCACGCTTCCTCGCGCCGGAATTGCTTTGCCACGTCTGCATCAGATTGCTCCTTGCAGGGCCAATTAGCTCCAGGACGCTGATATCCGGCTGACGTCCGCCGTCCAATCCGTGTCATCCGCTCTCCGGTAGAAATGCCGAAGCTGGCGATTTCGAGTCCAGCGGATTGCGGCAATCTTCAGGAGAATCAATATGAAAACGCTCACTGGCAAAGTTCTGGTTACAGCAATTTCGATGTTGGGTTGCGCGGCATTGATCACCCCGGCCGCCGCCGGATATTCTTTTCCGCCGGAAGCTGCGGAATTCCATGCCAATCCAGGCAGCCGGCCAAGTCCCGCGCCCGATGACCTCCGGGGCATGAGATATTACCCTGCCGGTTCCCGAATGAATGCCGAAGAGGGTGTCGTCGGGGTGAAAATCATGCTGACCGAAGAAGGCAGGACAGGGGACGCCCTGATCGAGAATTCCAGCGGGTTTTCCCGCCTCGATGAAGCCGCCCTCCGCTATGCGCGTGAACAGTACCAATATAAGCCGGCTCCGGGTGAACCGATGCCGGAGGTCGCGCGCATAATGGTAAAATTCGACCTCGACTGAGAAACCAGTCCCGCCCCCGGTGATGTCGATGCGCCTGAGCAGCGCGGCGTCACCGGTGAGCCGGGACGTCTCGCCACGGCCGGTCTGTCCTCCAGGGGATATTCGGCGCGACGATCCTCCCGTCATGCAAATGGTTGGTGGAGCTGAGCGGGATCGAACCGCTGACCTCCTCATTGCGAACGAGGCGCTCTCCCAACTGAGCTACAGCCCCAACCGGGCACTTCGTGCCGGGTTTCACCGGACGCGAGAGGGTCCCGTATCTAGGGATTGCCCTTCTCGCCTGTCAATGGCGCTTTCCCAATCCGGGCGGGGGCTTTAAAAGGCCGAACGCAACGCGCGGCTGGTTTCCTTGAGCATCCGCGCCAGGGGGCAAGATGATCACGTCGGTTCGAATTCTTCTGATTACGGTCCTGGATATCTACTGGTGGGTGATTCTGGCCGCCGTGATCGCAAGCTGGCTGATCGGATTTGGCATCATCAACACCTGGCACCCGTTCACCCGCAGCGTTTTGCGAATGCTCCATGCGCTCACCGAGCCGGTCTTCGGACCCATCCGGCGCATCATTCCGCCTCTGGGCGGGCTCGATCTGTCTCCGCTCATCGTGCTTCTCCTCATCACCTTTCTCCGAAATTGGCTGACCATCGGCACGTTCCTGTGAATTCCGGAATTCGCTTCACCATCCGGCTGACGCCGAAGGGCGGCCGGAATGCGCTCGACGGTTGGCAGGAAGCTCCGGACGGAGCACGTTATTTGAAGGCTCGCGTCTCTGCTCCTGCCGCAGAGGGCAAAGCCAATGATGCGCTGATCCGTCTGCTTGCGAAAGGCCTGCATGTTGGCGTGACGCGGGTGCAGATCGTTTCCGGAGTGACGTCGCGGACGAAGGTGATCGAAGTGGAAGCTCTCCCGGCGCTACCCGCCGGTTTCGGGGAGGAGCGTTGACCGCCCGCGTAATCGACGGCAAAGCCGCCGCGGCACGCCTGCGGGTCCGGGTCGCTGCAGAAGCAGCCAAACTGAAAGCCTCCCGCGGGATTGTGCCTTGTCTCGCGGTCGTCCTTGTCGGCGACGATCCCGCCAGCGCAATCTATGTCGCATCCAAGAACAATGCGGCACGCGAAGTTGGTTTCAGCGTGCGAGACATCCGGCATCCGGCCTCCTGCTCCAAATCGGCGCTGCTGGAACTCGTTGCCGCGCTGAATGCGGACCACGCGGTTCACGGCATTCTGGTTCAGATACCGCTGCCCGAAACCATTCATACCCGGGCGGTCATTTCGGCGATCGACCCGGCCAAGGACGTGGACGGGCTGACGCCGATCAATCTGGGTCGTCTGATGATCGGGGAAGCGACGCCGTCACATGGACTGGTGGCCTGTACGCCATCGGGGGCGCTGATTTTGTTGAAGGAATCGGGCGCGGTGTTTTCCGGCAGACATGCGCTTGTCATAGGCCGCTCCAACCAGGTGGGCAGGCCAATGGCGCATTTGCTGCTTCAGGAAAATTGCACGGTGACGATTGCACATTCGCGGACGGAGGGCCTGCCCGCCCTGTGCCGGCAAGCGGATATTCTGATCGCCGCGGCAGGACGCGCCGAGCTGGTGCGCGGTGACTGGATCAAGCCCGGGGCTGCCGTCATCGACGTGGGCATCAACCGCGTTCCGGCCGAAGGGGGAAAAACCAGGCTGGTTGGCGATGTCGCTTTCGAAGAAGCGGTAAAACTTGCTTCCGTCATTTCGCCCGTTCCGGGCGGTGTCGGGCCGATGACGATCGCCTGCCTGATGCGCAACACGCTGATTGCCGCCTGTCTTCAGGCCGGGTTGCCGCAGCCGCTCTAACGCAGGCGCTTCAGGAGATCCTTCGCCATCTCATCCGGCGAGTTGTCGAGCGAGTAATTGGCCGCGAAGGCGCCGCTTCCGTCCATCAGGTAAACGATGCCGGAATGATCGACCGTATAATCACCACCGTTCTCCGCCGGGCGCGTCTGGTAATAGACGCGATATTCCTTCGCGACACTGGAAATGGCCTTGTCGTCGCCGGTCAATCCGACGAAGCGCGGACCAAACGACGACAGATAGGCCTTCAGTTTTTCCGGAGTGTCCCGCTTCGGATCGACGGTGATGAACAGGGGGACGACGCGATCGGCGCGCGAGCCCATCATGTCGAGGGCCGACCTGATCACGGCAAGCGTGGTGGGGCAGACATCCGGGCAGTAAGTGTAACCGAAAAACACCAGCATATATTTGCCGCGGTAGTCGCGGTCGGTGCGGGTGACGCCATTCTGGTCGATCAGCGAAAAGGGTCCGCCGAGTTTGACGGTTTCGCCGGTCGGGATTGTTTCGACATTGCGATGTGCGGCGATATCGCCGAGATGCCAGAGGACCCCGGCCAGCACGAGTGCGGCAAGCGCGGTATAGGGGATCAGGGCGGTCCGCCGGTCCATGGCCCCTTATCGGTCATTCGCCGAGTTGCAGCAACATGCCGCGTTGCCGCGCGCTTTGATGGAACATCAAGAATGCGCTACCGCCGACGGCCAGCCAGATCAGGTCCAGGCCTGCCGCGATCAGAAGATCGTCCACGCGAAGAATGTGCTGCATCAGCACCGAACGCATACCGTTGAAAATATACGAAGCGGGAAGTGCGGCACTGAGATATTGCACCCAGCCCGGGAGTATCGTTGTGGGGTAATAGACCCCGCAAAGCGGCGCCAATGCAAAGATCACCGCCCATGCGAAACTTTCCGCACCCAGTCCGTATCGCAACACCAGGCCGGAGACGAACAGGCCGATGCTCCAGCCAAACACAATCAGCACGGCGAAGAACGCCACCAGCGCAATCCCGAGCGAATAAAGCGAGAAGCCGAAAAACCATATCGCGAGCAGAGTGGCAGGAAACAGGCCGATGGCGGTGCGCATCAGACTGACGACCATCAGAGCCGCCATGTACTCGCCGATCCGCAGCGGCGTCGCCATCAGGTGCCCCAGATTGCGCGAATATACTTCCTCGAAAAACGAGATCGCGAGTCCGATCTGGCCCCGGAACAGCACGTCCCAGAGCATGACGGCGCCCAGCAAAATACCCCCTGCCTGCGCGAAGAAACTCGATTGGCGCATCATGAAAGTCTGGATGAAGCCCCAGAGGATCATCTGGACGATCGGCCAGTAGCAAAGATCGAGAAACCGTGGCCAGGAACCGGCTATCAGATACCAGTGCCGCAGCAGCACCGCCGCGATGCGCCGGGCAGTGCCCAGGCCGGCCATGCTCACTCCGCGTCCTTCGGTCCGAACCGCGCCACGTCCAAGAATACATCCTCGAGCGTGCTCCGTCCGTATTTTGCGAGCAGTTCTTTCGGCGAACCCGAATCGACGATACGTCCGCTTCGCATCATCAGTACGCTGTCGCACAGCCGTTCGACTTCCAGCATATTGTGCGAGGCGATGAAAAAGGTCGCATGTGCCTCCTCCGCATAACGGGCGAGAAAGCCGCGAACCCAGTCCGCCGTGTCGGGATCGAGCGAGGCTGTCGGCTCGTCCAGCAACACGAGCTCCGGCCGGTTGATCAGCGCCTTGGCAAGTCCCGCCCGCGTCCGCTGTCCCGCCGACAGCTCTCCCAGCGGCCGGTCGAGCAGGCCCTCCAGATCCAGCTCATGCGCAAGGCGTGCGATTTGCTGCGATACTTTTGCCACGCCATAAAGCCGGGCATAAACGGTCAGATTTTGCCGTACCGTGAGCCGCCGCGGTAAATCCGCATAAGGACTCTGGAAATTCATCCGGGCCAGAACGTTCTTTCCGGAACGGCGGAAATCCTCCCCGAGAATTCTGATCGCGCCGGCATCGGCGCGAATCAGGCCGAGCAGAATGGCGATGGTTGTGGTCTTGCCTGCGCCGTTTCCCCCAAGGAGCGCCGTGAAGGAGCCCCGGCTTACGTCAAAGCTGATGCCATCAACTGCTACGACATCGTCATAGTGCTTGACGAGATTCCGCACGGCTATCGCGGGATACGCAGCCGCACGCGCGCGCGTGCCCTCATCCTGTGTCGCCACGCTGTCCATCGAACCTGCTCGCGGGAAGTGGCCAAAATGATACGCGACCGGCCGGGTTTGAGCCAGCCCGCCGAACAGCGGAACGAAATTCGGAGTCGCGGGTTGTGCTGCAAGGAGGACACGATGATCCGCAGCTTCAAACTGGGAACCGGCGTGCTGGCAGGGTTGATCCTGCTCTCGGGTTGCAACCAGAATACGTCATCAAATCAGCAGCCCTCCGGTCACCCGTCCAATTCCGTCGCAGAGAATGGCGGCGCTAACATCGGCGCTAATGCCATCGATGTGACTCCCGGTGCCGATAACGGCGCAGCAGCCCCGGGCGAATTCTCCGGCGCAACGCAAATGTTCGTCCAGGATGTCGCGTTCACGGACATGTACGAAGTGCAGGCCGGACAGATCGCGGCCATGCGCTCGCAGTCTCCGGACGTCAGGCAATTTGCGCAGCAGATGGTGGACGCGAATACCCAGAACCTGAATCAGCTGAAACAGCTGATTGCGAAAGATGCACCCGGCTACAAACCGCCGACGCAACTGGATCAGACGCATCAGGCATTGCTTGACGATCTGCAGGCGGCAAACGATCCGACCTTCGATGCGCGTTACATTGCCCAACAGCTCGATCAGCACAATCAGGCCATGATCCTGATGCGTGGGTACATCAAAGCCGGCGACATCCCCGATTTCAGAACCTTTGCCCAACAGACCGTGCCGATCCTCAATACGCAGCTTCAGGAGATCAATGCCATCGACCGGACACATCACGTTCGTCCGGGTGCGCAAGCGAGTAATCTCGGGACCAGACGGACCCGATAAAAAACAGGCTGGCGCGATAGCCGTGCCCTCCCAGGTGACAAGCGCCTGGCCTGTCGAGCGCCTCCGGATTTACTCCGGAGGCGCTTTCTTTTCGTTTCGTGCTATCACCGCAGGGCTTGCTGCGGTGACTTGCCATGACCCTGACCGGCCAAATTGCGGCGACTGCAAATCCGGCGCGGCCTTTGCTTCGCGTGAAGAGCGGCAGCATTTCGCGCGGTCGCGTCCGTCTCGGAACGCTGAATAATCTTCGCTGGCTGGCGATCGTCGGCCAGACGATCGCACTGCTCGGCGTTCGCATCGGTCTGGATTTTGACTTTCCGCTGCTGCTTGCCGCCTCGCCCATTCTGGCGAGTGCCCTGCTGAACGTGATGTTGGCGATTGCCTATCCCTCTTCGAAACGCCTGAGCGCCGGCGAGGCGACGGCATTTCTGGCCTATGACATTGTGCAGCTTGCAGCCCTGCTTTTCTTCACCGGCGGAATTGAGAATCCGTTCGCGCTCATGTTCCTGGCCCCGGTGGTGATCTCCGCGACCACGCTCGACCTGATGAACACTTTCGTTCTGTGCGGGCTGGCATTCGCGTCGATTACTTTTCTCTGGCAGGCCCACCTGCCCCTGCCCTGGACCCCAGTGAACGCCTTTCGCTTACCGGCCCTGTACCAGTTGGGGATTTGGGTTTCGCTGCTGATCGGCGTGGGATTCACCTCGATTTATGCATGGCGAATCGCGCGTGAGGCCGGCCGCATGTCTGCGGCACTTTCGGCGACGCAGCTTGCGCTGGCGCGGGAACGGCGATTGGGCGCGCTGGGCGCTTTGGCGGCGGCTGCTGCGCACGAACTCGGAACGCCACTTGGAACAATCGCGGTCGTGGCCCACGAACTGGAGCGGGACCTTTCGGCGGACCCGCACTCAGACGATTTCCGCCTGTTGCGGGCCGAGGCAGAGCGTTGCCGCGCCATTCTGGCGCGTCTCGCGCAGCCGGAAGAATCGGTCCTGGGCCAGGCCGAAAGACTGCCGCTCGGAGCCCTGCTGGACGATATTGCGGCGCCGCATCGGGGACTGGACGTCAATATCGCGATTTCAGTCCAGCCCGGCCCGGTGCCGAAAATCTGGCGGCTTCCCGAAATCCAGCACGGGCTCGGCAATATCATCGAGAACGCCGCCGATTTTGCCAATTCGGAGGTCAGGCTGGCCGCCAGCTGGGATGAACAGCAACTGACCGTGGAGGTGATTGATGATGGCCCTGGTTTCGCTGCCGAAATCCTGGAGCAGATCGGCGAGCCCTATGTGACCTCGCGCATGGCCGGCCGCAATGGCACTGAGCGCGAGGTTGATCCAGCAGACGGCAAGCAGGAAGGCCTCGGCCTTGGGTTTTTCATTGCAAAGACGCTGATTGAGCACACCGGCGGCGCAGTCTCGGCGCACAACCGGGCCGGCGGCGGCGCCAGCGTGGTCGCGACCTGGCCCCGCGGCGCCATCGACGGGGATGCGCCACCGCGGCAGGACATTCATATGTGATGCTGATATAGTGTTTGGCTGGCCCTCAATGCCGATGTATAGGCACCATGACAAAGGGCCACTGGCGGACCATGCAGCAAGTATCTGTAAGCGAAGAAAAAAGCCTCCTCATCGTGGATGATGACCGGCCGTTCCGCGAACGGCTGGCCCGGGCCATGGAAACGCGCGGCTTCAATGTGAAGAGCGCCGAGACCGTGCGCGAGGGCGTCGCGATGGTGAATGAAAGACCACCGGCCTTTGCCGTTATCGATTTGAAACTGGATGACGGCAATGGTCTCGATGTCGTCGAGAAACTGCATGAGATGCGGCCCAATGCGCGGGTGGTGGTGTTGACAGGTTTTGGAAATATCGCGACTGCCGTGGCGGCGGTGAAATTCGGGGCGATCGACTATTTATCCAAACCGGCCGATGCCGATGACATCATGGGTGCCCTGCTCGCAGCGCCAGGCGCCAAACCGCAGCCCCCGGAAAACCCGATGTCCGCCGACCGCGTTCGTTGGGAGCATATTCAGCGCGTTTATGAATTATGCGGTCACAATGTTTCCGAAACCGCGCGGCGGCTGAATATGCACCGCCGGACGCTACAGCGGATTCTCGCCAAGCGCTCCCCGCGCTGAACGCGGGCGCCGCGCCGTATAAAGAAAATACACGGCGAACCCGGCTGCAAGATAGGCGGCGTAACGCACAAGGATCATTGGCGGCAGGAAATTCAGCAGCGCCGTGCATGACGCGATGCCGAGCAGCGGAATCAGAATTCCGCCCGGCGTGCGGAACGACAGAACTATTGTGGATCGCCGCCGCAACACAATCACCCCTACGCATACCAGAATGAATTCGGCCAGTGTGCCGGCGTTCGCGAGTTGCGCCAGCGCGGCGAGTGGCGCAAGTCCGGCAATTGCCGCCATGGCCGTTCCGCAAAGGAGAACAGCATTCATCGGTGTTTTCGTGCGGGAATGGACGACAGAGAAAAAACCCGGCAGCAGGCCGTCGCGGCTCATGGCAAACAATATCCGGGTCAGCGCGTAATAAAGCGCCAGCATCGTTGACGTAAGGCCGACGATCACGCCGGTCGCAACCAGCGCGGAGCCCCAACCATATCCCAACCGCAGCAATGCAAATGCCACGGGCGAGGAGTTGTTCAAAACCGGATAGGGCGCAATACCGGTCAGGGCGCCTGAAACGGCAAGGTAGATAAGGGTGCAGATCGCGAGCGACGCCAGCACACCGATCGGAATGTCTCTCTGCGGATTGCTTGCCTCTTCAACTGCAATCGAAACATTCTGGAATCCGCGATAGGCGAAGAACACGAGTGAAGCCGCGGCAAGAATCCCGGCGGTCGAACCAGTCTGCGTCTGCGCAAACCAGCCATAGGGCATGAACGGGTGCCAATAGGCCGGGTGCATGTTGAAGGCGGCGACGGCGAGAAACAGGGCGATCGCAAGCAATTTCACCGCCACGATCAGGTTGTTCACCATCGCGCTTTGCTTCACCCGGGAAAACAGCGTCAGCATGACGAGAAGTATGATCAGCGCAGCGGGCAGATTTACTGCGCCGCCTGATCCCGCACCTTTGGTGAGCATATCGGGCAGGTGCAGGCCCATCCCATCGAGCGCATTTTCAAAATAGCCGGACCAGCCATTCGCCACTGCGCCCAATGCGGTTGCGAGGCAGAAGATCAGATTCCAACCTGCAATCCATGCCGGCAATTCGCCAAAGGCCGCGTAGGCATAACCATAGGCGCCGCCACAACCCCCAATGCTGGCGGCAAGTTCGGCATAGGCGAAGGCCACAAAGGCGCAGGCGATCCCCGCGACGACAAAGGAGAGCACCACGGCCGGGCCGGCCTGTGTTGCCGCCGCTACACCTGTCAGGACAAAGATTCCGGTGCCGATCATGTTGCCGATACCCAGCAGCGTCAGGTCGATGGCGCTCAGGGAACGGCGCAGCCGATGAAAATCGTCGGCCCAAGGCAATTTGCGTTCAAATGCCCTCAAATCCGGCTCCGGCTGAACCGCATCAGTTGGTGTCCATCAGCATGTCTTTTGTCGAAGGCACCGCGCCGGCGATCCGTTCGTCAATTTCGATCGCCTGCCGCAGAGCCCTCGCAGTGCCCTTGAAACAGGTCTCCACGATGTGATGGCTGTTCTCGCCGTAAAGATTTTCGATATGCAGGCAGATTCCGGCATTCTGCGCCAGCGCCTGAAACCACTCACGAAACAACTCCGTGTCCATCTCGCCAATTTTCGGGCGTGTGAAGCGGACTTTCCAGATGAGGTAGGGCCGGTTCGAGACGTCGATCGCGACCCGCGTCAAGGTCTCGTCCATCGGCATCAAACTGGCCCCGAAGCGACGTATGCCGGCCAGATCGCCCAACGCCCGCCGAACCGCCTGGCCGATTACGATGGCGGTATCTTCGGTGGTGTGGTGAAAATCGACATGAAGATCGCCCTGGGCGCGGACCTTGAGGTCGATGGCGGAATGCCGGGAGAAACTCTCCAGCATGTGATCCAGAAAACCGATTCCCGTATCAATGTCGTAGACGCCCGTTCCGTCGAGATCGAGCGCAACCAGAATTTCCGTTTCGCGGGTCTTTCGTTCAATTGTCGCCGTACGCATCGTGCCTGGAACCTTTAAATCATGGCTTTGAGCTATATCTTATGGACTCGCCGTAGTCGAAAGCTTTAGAGGCGCCACTGCGCGTCCGCCGCTGCCTGTCTCCGTTGGCCCCCGGGAGTCCCCAAAATGACCGAAACCGTTTGGCATGGCACGACGATCGTTTCCGTGCGCAAGGGCACCCGCGTGGTGATTGCCGGTGACGGGCAGGTATCACTGGGCAATACGGTTATCAAAGCCAATGCAAAGAAGGTCCGCCGGATCGGCAAGGGTGATGTGATCGCGGGGTTCGCCGGCGCGACCGCCGACGCATTCGCGCTTTTTGAACGTCTGGAAGCAAAGCTCGAGACGTATCCCGGAAATCTTGCGCGAGCCTGTGTGGAACTGGCCAAGGATTGGCGTACCGACCGCTATCTGCGCCGCCTGGAAGCCATGATGGCCGTGGCCGATCGCAACAGTTCACTGATCATTTCCGGCACCGGCGATGTGCTGGAACCGGAAGATGGTTTGATCGGGATCGGTTCAGGCGGCGGCTATGCGCTGGCTGCAGCGCGGGCTTTGGCCGGCTTCGAGATTCCTGCCGAGGAGATCGCCCGGCGCGCGATGAAAATTGCAGCGGGGATTTGCGTGTTCACCAATGAAAATATCACCCTGGAAAGTCTGACCACGGAATGAGCGCATTCTTTACACCCCGCGAGATCGTGTCCGAACTGGACCGTTATATTGTCGGACAGCATGACGCCAAACGTGCTGTGGCCATTGCACTGCGGAACCGCTGGCGCCGGCAACAGCTTGCGGAAGCCCTACGCGAGGAGGTGTTGCCCAAGAATATCCTGATGATCGGTCCCACCGGCGTTGGGAAGACGGAAATATCGCGCCGCCTCGCAAAACTCGCACAGGCGCCGTTCCTCAAAGTGGAAGCGACCAAATTTACCGAGGTCGGTTATGTCGGCCGCGACGTCGAACAAATCGTGCGGGACCTTTTGGAGGTCGGTATCGGGCTTGTCCGCGCAGCCAAACGGCGCGATGTCGAAGCCCAGGCGGAAGCCAAAGCGGAAGATCGCGTACTGACCGCGCTGGTCGGCAACGCCGGAGCGGCGACAAAGGACGCGTTTCGCAAAAAACTTCGCGCTGGCGAGCTCGACGACAAGGAAATTGAAATCGAAGTGCGGGACACCGGTGGAATGCCGTCGCTGGAAATTCCGGGCATGCCGGGCGCGCAAATCGGAATGATCAATATCGGCGAGATTTTCGGCAAGGCGCTCGGAGGGCGTACAAAAACTCGCCGCATGAGTGTTTCGGCGTCCCACGACCTGCTGATTGCCGAAGAAGCCGACAAGCTTTTGGATAATGAATTGGTTATTCGCGATGCGATCGATAACGTGCAGAACAACGGGATCGTGTTCCTCGATGAGATCGACAAGATCTGCGCCCGCGGTGAAGTGCGCGGCGGCGCGGATGTCTCCCGCGAAGGCGTCCAACGCGATCTGCTGCCCTTGCTCGAAGGGACGACCGTGTCCACGAAGCACGGGTCCGTCAAGACGGATCATATCCTGTTCATCGCTTCGGGTGCTTTCCATCTTGCGAAACCCTCCGACCTGCTGCCGGAGCTGCAGGGGCGTCTGCCGATCCGGGTTGAGCTGAAACCGCTGACGCGCGACGATTTCAAACGCATTCTGACCGAGCCTGAGGCCAGCCTGATCAAGCAATATGTGGCCCTGATGGGGACGGAAACCGTCGATCTGTCATTTACCGAAGACGGCATCGATGCGATTGCGCAGATCGCCGCCGATGTGAATGCGCGGGTCGAGAATATCGGCGCGCGCCGGCTGCAGACGATCATGGAGCGCGTGCTGGACGAGATCAGCTTCACCGCTACCGACCGGCCCAATGAAAGCCTTGTAATCGACGGCGCCTATGTCCGTTCCCGTGTCGAGGACCTCGCAAAAGATCAGGATCTGTCCCGGTTTATCCTTTGATTTCCTGTGGGTTGGTCGGTTGACCCCGATTGGAATCCCTGTAAGAACGCAATTCGTCAAGGCGAGGGGTTCAGATGCTGCGTTCAAGTTACCTTTTCACCAGTGAATCCGTCAGCGAAGGTCACCCGGACAAGGTCTGTGACCGGATTTCGGACGAGGTGGTGGATGCGTTTTTTCGCCTTGGTCCCAGACACGGATGGAACCCGAAGGACCTGCGTGTTGCCTGCGAAACTCTGGCCACGACCAACCGGGTTATCATTGCCGGCGAAACCCGCGGACCCGATGAGATTACCAGGGAAATTCTGATCGACACGGCGCGCCACGCGATCCGCGACATTGGTTATGAGCAGGATGGTTTCCATTGGCAGCGGGCAAAAATCGAGGTCCTGCTGCACAAGCAGTCGCCGCACATCGCGCAGGGCGTGGACGCGAAGGACAACAAGGATGAAGGCGCCGGGGATCAGGGCATCATGTTCGGTTATGCGTGCCGCGAGACCGACGCGCTGATGCCCGCGCCCATCCAGTACAGCCACGCGATTCTCAAACTGATGGCAGAAGCCCGCAAATCGGGCAGAGAATCGCAGCTTGGTCCCGACGCCAAGTCGCAAGTGACTGTCCTGTACGATCACGGCAAGCCGATCGAGGTGCCCCAGATCGTGGTTTCGACGCAGCATCTCGATCCCAACCTGGAATCAAAACATGTGCGCGAAATCGTCGAGCCATATGTACGCCGTGCTTTACCGGACGGCCTGCTGACCGAACGCACGGTCTGGTACGTCAATCCTACGGGCGCTTTCGTGGTCGGCGGGCCAGACGGTGACTGCGGGCTGACAGGGCGCAAGATTATCGTCGACACCTATGGCGGAGCGGCGCCGCACGGTGGTGGCGCGTTCTCGGGCAAGGATCCGACGAAGGTCGATCGCTCCGCGGCTTATGCGGCGCGTTATCTCGCCAAGAACATTGTGGCCGCTGGAATTGCCGAACGCTGTACCATCCAGATTGCGTATGCAATCGGTGTCTCTGATCCCCTTTCGCTCTATGTCGATCTGCATGACACGGGCGAAGTGAACCCGGTAAAGCTGGAAAAAATGTTGCCCGAACTCATGAGTTTGAAGCCGCGCGGCATTCGTGAGCATCTCGGCCTGAACAGACCGATTTACGCTCGCACCTCGGCCTATGGCCATTTCGGCCGTACACCGGATGCCGATGGCGGATTCACCTGGGAAAAGACCGATCTTGTTGACGAGCTCAGACGCGCCCTCTGAGCCTTCGCGAAGGTACCAGCATTATGGCCGCCGAAAGGGGCCGAAGCTCAGCGCCTATCAGGCAGGTCTGTTCGAAAACCTGCTGCCGCAAATTGCGCTGACCCCACAATCGGGGGTGGATCCGAAGCTGTATTTTACGCTTGGGGCTGTGCGCGATGTGTGGCTCGAGATCGGGTTTGGCGCCGGCGAGCACATCGCGGCACAGGCCGAAAGCAATCCGGAGATCGGGCTGATCGGCGCCGAGCCATATATCGCGGGGGCGGCAAAACTGCTGGCGAAAATCGCCGCCCGCTCAATAAGCAATGTCCGGATTTACCCGAGTGACGCCGGCGATATCCTTGACGCTTTGCCCGATTTGTCGGTGGGTCGCATCTTCGTCCTGTTTCCCGATCCGTGGCCGAAAGCACGACACCACAAGCGTCGCCTGATTACGATGGAGACGCTGGACCGGTTGGCGCGCGCGATGCGTCACGGTGCAGAGCTTCGATTTGCGACCGATGATCGGGGCTACCTTGTTTGGGCTCTGGAGCGTTTCTGCGCTCATCCGGAATTCCGGTGGACGGCAGACAGCCCTGAAGACTGGCGCTGCCGCAGCGCGGATTGGCCGGAGACCCGCTACGAGAGCAAAGCGAAACTCATGGGCCGCGATTGCACCTTTCTGCGTCTGATCCGGATCTGATTTTTCGTGCGGTTCTCAATCACCGGCCACTCTTCAGTTCCTGATAGACTTCCGAAACGAAGCGGTCGGCACTGGTACCTCCACCGGCAGGCAGGAGGCCGCCCGCAACTTTGGCGTCGTAATCCGATGTCACTTTCGCCGCGAGCACCTGATTGAGGGTCTTCCCTTGCGCAATCATCTGCCGAACCCGCTCCTGAATGGCGGAGATCATGCTGCGGTATGGAATCAACGCGTTCCGATCGATGATTGTACCGTGGCCAGGAACCAGCTTCGTATCGGTGCGCGCGATCCGAATCGTCTCATCCAATGCCGCAAGCGTACCCCCCAGCGAACCGCCATTGGCGATATCAATAAAGGGGTATCCAAAATTGCGGTAGAAATCGCCAATCATGATCACATTCGCATTCTCGAATCGGACCATGGTGTCGCCGCCCGTGTGCGCCGCTCTGACCGGGATGAAATCGATGGTTTCGCCGTTCAGATGAACGGTCAGCGGAGCAGCCATTCCATAGGTGATAACCGGAAGCCCCGCGGGATCGCGCGCCGGCGGCAGATTGCCGTTTGCTGCTGGCGGAGGATGGAGCATTTCGTCGCGCAATTCTGCACGCGCGAAGATTGTCGCGCCCAGTCCGGCGAAATACGCGTTCCCGCCCGTATGGTCGATATGGATATGCGTATTGACCAGGATGCGAATGGGCGCCGCACTGATGCGCCGGACAGCCGCCATGACTTTGCTGCTGAGCTGTCCGTATTGCGAATCCACCATCAGGATTCCATCGGGTCCGGCCAGAACGCCAATCCGGCCTCCGGCTGCGTCCTGATGGTTTGGATCGCCGCCTTCCGATCCGGACAGAATGTACAAACCCGGACCAATTCTTTCGGTGAGGATTTCAATCTTGCTGAAGTCGGTGCCAGGCGCCTGAGCAGACCCAAACCCCGGAACGAGCAGAAATCCGAGAACCAGCAGAACGTGATCAAATCTTTTCATTTCCTGCTCCTGAACAGCTTTTCACCATAGTCCCCGCGCCGGTGCGCGAAAACGGCCGATGCGGGACGGCTGCCGTCCCGTCACGCTGAGCCGGTTGCGGCGGCTATTACGGCCATCGCGTTTACAGCAGCATGCAGGACAAAGGTCAGAATGGTCGAAGCGCTGCGGTATCTCACCCAGCCGAACAGAAGTCCGAGCGCGAAAATTTCGCCGACAAAAAACCATTGATATTGACCATGGCTCAACGCCCAGACCGCCGCAGTCAGAACGATTGCCGGCCAGACCCCGATTGCCGGCATCAATCCGCGCATAAAGAAGCCGCGAAAAACCAGTTCTTCCTGCAAGGGACCGAGAAAAACGAAAGAGATCAACAACAGCGGAAGCAAACCGGCCGACTGGGCACTGGTGAATGTGTCGGAAACGAACGCAGGGCTTTGTTCGCCAAGTACCGCCGCAATGAGCCCCGTCGCGCCCAGCAGCGCAGCAAGCGCCGCGAAACCGATCGCAAAGTCTTTCGGGCCTGGCCATCTTAGCGCGAGATAATCCCGCAATGGCACCTTCGTCAGACGAACGATCCAGACGAGCAACAGAATGACGACCGGAGCGGAAATCGCGAGTGACGATGCGAGCACCGCCCCATTGCTGGTTATGCTGGAAAAGGGGATCGGGTGTTTTGGCTCCAGATAGCGCCAAAGGCCCAGGAATCCCGCGGCTCCGATTGTCTGAAATAGAACTGCCGTGAGCGTAAGCGGAATGCCCCAGGCCAGCGTCTTCCAGAATCCCCAGACCTGGGGCTGAGCCGGGGCGGAATGCGTTTCCACGGTTTCGGTTGTTATGTTCCTGCTCCGGTTCTGACGGGTCTGTGACAAACATTCTCGTAAAAGGTCCGAGATGATGGAGCGGAAACCCGCACAACTCTTGTGTTTCGACGTCTGACCGCTTAAATACCGTCCATTCCCGACAACAGAAACGCTGTTGTGTGACGATTGCAAGATCGCCGCGGGGGAAAAACTTTGGGTATTTACGCTGAACAGTCTGAATCATCTGGACGCATTGCTCGGTCCCGTTGTTGAAGCCGCGGGCTACAGGCTCGTGCGCCTGCGGCTGATGGGCGGCAAGCGGAAAACCATTCAGATCATGGCTGAGCGGCCGGACGGCAAAATGGATGTCAGCGACTGCGCCGGGCTTTCGCGCAGAGTTTCGGAAGTGCTCGAACTCACGGATCCCATGGCCGAGGAATATGTTCTCGAAGTCTCATCTCCCGGCATTGACCGTCCGCTGGTCAGTGCGGCGGATTTTGAACGCTTTGCGGGACATGAGGCGCGAATCGAAATGGCTCATCCAATTGATGGCCGGAGGCGATTCAGGGGCAACATTGTGGGGTTGAAGGACGGCGAACTGCTTTTCGAAACGTCCAGCGAAAAAGGGCAGCAGCAGATTCTGCTGCCACTGTCGGGAATTGGCGAAGCCAAGCTGGTTCTGACGGACCGCCTTATTCATGAAAGTTTAAAAGCCAGAGACGCAAGAGCGTCGATCCAATCGAAGCCGGAAGATCCGGAAGCTCACAGGAGAGACTGACATGGCCATGGGAGTTGCCGCCAACCGGCTGGAACTGCTGCAGATCGCGGATGCTGTTGCGCGGGAGAAGTCGATCGACAAGGCGGTCGTAATCCACGCGATGGAAGAGGCCATGCAGCGTGCCGCGAAATCGCGTTATGGGGCGGAGAACGAAATCCGGGTCGAGATCGATTCCCGCACCGGCGAAACGCATATTTCGCGCTATCTCCATGTCGTGGAAAACATTGAGAACGACAAAACCGAAATATCGGTGATCGATGCGCGCCGGCGCAATCCCGCGGCCCAGGTTGGTGACATCATCGCGGAGACACTTCCCCCCATCGAATTTTCCCGAATTGCGACGCAGGCCGCCAAACAGGTGATCGTACAGAAAGTGCGGGACGCCGAGCGCGAGCGCCAATATGACGAATACAAGGATCGCATCGGTGAGATCGTCCACGGCACCGTGAAGCGGGTCGAGTTTGGCTCTGTCGTGGTCGATTTCGGACGTGCCGAAGGCGTTGTCCGGCGCGACGAGATGATCCCGCGCGAGAGCTTCCGCAACGGCGATCGCATTCGCGCCTACATCTATGATGTGCGGCGCGAAACACGCGGTCCGCAAATCTTCCTCTCCCGCACGCATCCGCAGTTTATGGCCCGGCTATTCGCGCAGGAGGTGCCGGAGATTTATGATGGCATCATTGAAATCCGCGCGGTTGCGCGCGACCCCGGATCCCGGGCCAAAATCGCTGTGATCTCCAAGGATTCGTCGATTGATCCTGTCGGGGCATGCGTCGGCATGCGCGGTGTGCGCGTCCAGGCCGTGGTGCAGGAGCTGCAGGGTGAACGAATCGACATCATTCCGTGGAATGCCGACCCTGCCACTTTCATCGTCAATGCGCTGGCGCCGGCCGAGGTCAGCAAAGTCGTGCTCGATGAAGAAACGCGCAGGGTTGAAGTCGTCGTGCCCGACGATCAATTGTCGCTTGCGATCGGCAGGCGCGGCCAGAATGTAAGACTCGCGTCACAGCTCACCGGATGGCAGATCGATATCCTGACGGAACAGGAAGAATCGGAGCGGCGGCAGAAAGAATTTGCCGAGCGGACCCAGCTCTTCATGGAGGCCCTGGATGTGGATGAGACAATCGCGCAGTTGCTCGCCTCGGAAGGATTCGCGACGGTTGAAGACGTTGCCTATGTTGCGCTCCAGGAATTGGCGGCAATCGAGGGATTCGATGAAGAAACCGCGCAGGAGCTGCAGTCTCGTGCGCTTGGCCATATCGACGAGAAGAATGCGGCGCTTGAAGCGCGGCGGCGTGAACTCGGCGTTGCGGATGAAGTCGCGGAAATCGGGCAACTGACGCCGGCAATGCTGGTCAAATTGGGCGAGAACGAAATCCGGACGCTCGAAGATTTCGCCGGTTGCGCCAGCGACGATCTGCTCGGCTATGTCGAAAACAAGGGAACGGAGCGGGTGCGTGTGCCAGGCGCTCTGGACGGGTTTGATCTGTCGCCGGAGGAGGTCAATGCCATCATCATGGAAGCACGCGTCAAAGCCGGATGGATCAAACCGGAAGACATCCTGCCGAAACCGGCTGAACCCGCCGGGGAGGCCGTGCCGGAATAATGATTGCGGCAGCGGTTGGGGAAATTCAGGGCTCTATGGGCGGTTCACGCGAGAGACGGTGCATCGCCACGGGCGAAGTGCTGCCCGAAGCGCGGCTCGTGCGTTTTGTACTCGACTCCGAGGGTAATGTGGTTCCCGATATCGAAGCGAAATTGCCTGGCCGTGGTTTCTGGGTTTCCGCCGACAGTCGCGCAATCGAAACTGCGGCAAAGCGCCATCTTTTCGCGAAAGCAGCGGGCCGCACCGCGATGGCGCCCGCCGATCTGGTGGCGCGCACGGAAGCCGGAATTACGCAACGGATGCTTTCCTATCTGGGTCTCGCACGGCGCGCCAGCGACCTTATCCTGGGATTTGACCAGGTGGAGCGGCAAATCCGCGGTTCGGAGCCGCCGGCTGTCCTTATCGAAGCTCTTGATTCGGCGGAGGATGGGCGACGGAAACTTCAGGCCGCGGCAAAAGCTACCGGATATGTTCCGTTCGTCATTCAGGCGTTTTCCGGCGCCGAATTGAGCTTGTCTCTGGGGCGTGAGAATGTGGTACATGCAGCCGTCAAGCCGGGCCGAATTGCGGAACGGCTGATTTTCGAAGCGGCGCGCCTCAAAGGGTTTCGCCTGCTTGATCCTTGGGTCTGGGACGGATTTTCAGGCGCTTGACCGGGCGGCATGAACGATGCCCGGCCGTGATGTTGGTGGAATGTGTGAAAGGATCGCATGAGCGAGACGGATGAAAATGGCGCGCGATCGCGCGGGACTGGAGGCAAGACGCTGTCTCTGAAGCGCACGGAGACATCGACAGTCCGGCAAAGCTTCAGCCACGGCCGCAGCAAGGCTGTCGTGGTGGAGAAGAAACGTGTGCGCGTTGCTCCCGCGGGACGAAGTGGAACGGAAGCGGAAAAGCCGCTTCGCCAGGGTCCGGAGGAAGCAACCCATGCTGTTGCCGAGCCGCGCGAGGACGCGCGCCGCGCTGCCCTCGGCCGTGGCGGGGTCGTGCTTCGCGAACTGACGGAAGACGAAAAAGAAGCCCGGCTTCGGGCCCTCACGGACGCAAAATTCGCAGAAGAAGAGGCAAGAAAGCGGGCCGAGGAAGAATCCACACGACGTGCGCTGGACGAAGAGCGCATGCGGCGCGAACGCGAGGCCGCGGAAAAACGCAAATCGGAAGAAGAAGCCCGCAAGCATGCCGAAGAGGAAGCTCGTCGCCGCGCGGAACAGGAAGCTGCGCGCCGCCTGAAGGAGAAGGAAGCCGAGGCTGCGCCCGCGACAACCGCAGCACAGCCGGCGGCCCCCGCGGCCGCGGTCAAACGCGCGCGCGAACTGACGGAAGAGGAAGAAGAGGGCACAGCGAAAAAGGGCAAGACGCCCGCCAAAGCGCCCGCCGCACGCAAGGCCACCCCGGGGGGCAGGCGCGCAGGAAAATTGACCATCACACGGGCGCTTTCAGAAGATGAAGAGCGCATGCGCTCGGTCGCGTCTTTCCGGCGTCAGTTGAATCGCGCTCATCGGCAACAACAGGTTCCGCCTCCGGCCGGCCCGCGCGAAGTGGTCATTCCAGAAACGATCACGGTCTCAGAACTCGCAAACCGCATGGCGCGTCGCGGTGTCGATGTCATCAAGGTACTGATGAAAAGCGGCATGATGGCGACGACGAACGACACCATCGACGCCGACACTGCCGAACTCGTTGCGACGGAACTCGGCCATTCGGTCAAGAGAGTTGCGGAATCGGACGTTCTCGAAGGTCTGCGCGGAGTGGTTGACCGGCCGGACGAACTCAGTCAGCGGCCGCCGATCGTCACCGTCATGGGCCACGTCGATCACGGAAAGACATCGCTGCTTGATGCGCTGCGCAGGACCGATGTCGCGGCGGGTGAAGCGGGCGGAATTACGCAGCATATCGGCGCCTACCAGGTCCAATTGCCGTCCGGCGCGAAGATCACGTTTCTGGACACTCCCGGCCATGCCGCGTTTACCGCGATGCGTGCGCGGGGCGCCAAAGTTACGGATATCGTCGTCCTGGTCGTCGCCGCTGACGACGGGGTGATGCCCCAGACGGTCGAGGCGATTGCGCACGCCAAGGCGGCAAGAGTGCCGATCATTGTCGCCATCAACAAGATCGATAAGGGCGAAGCCAATCCGGCGCGCGTAAAAAGCGAACTGCTGCAGCACGAAATCCAGGTTGAAGAACTCGGTGGCGATGTGCTGACCGTTGAAGTTTCGGCGATCAAGGGAATTGGTCTTGAAAAGCTTGAAGAAGCCATTCTGCTGCAGTCCGAAGTGCTCGATCTCAAGGCGAATCCGTACCGGGCAGCCGACGGTGCGGTGATCGAAGCCAAGCTCGACAAGGGTCGCGGACCGGTCGCAACCGTACTGGTTCAACGCGGCACCCTGCAGCAGGGTGATATCATTGTTGCAGGCGCGGAGTGGGGGCGTGTTCGCGCGCTGGTGAACGATCGCGGCGAGAGCGTTTCGGAAGCCGGTCCTTCGCAGCCCGTAGAGGTGCTGGGACTTTCCGCGGCGCCGGAGGCTGGTGACGAATTCGTGGTGGTGGAATCGGAAGCGCGCGCCCGCGAGGTCACCGAATATCGCGAACGCAAGCGCCGCGAAACAAGGCAGGCCACCGTCAGCCGGCAATCGCTTGATCAGCTTCTGAAGAGCCGGAAAGATGGCGAAAAGCGTCTGTTGCCGGTCGTGATCAAGGCCGATGTTCAGGGTTCTCTGGAAGCCATCGAGGGCGCCCTGGAGAAGCTGGGTACCGACGAAGTCGGCGTCCAGATTCTACATGGCGGCGTCGGCGGGATAACCGAATCGGATGTAATTCTGGCCCATGCCTCGGGCGCGGCAATCATCGGATTCAATGTGCGCGCAAATGCCCAGGCTCGCGACAGGTCCCGGCGCGAAGGCGTCGAAGTTCGCTATTACAACATCATCTATAATGTAATTGATGATGTTCGCGCCGTGCTGTCCGGCATGCTGGTGCCGGAGACGCGGGAGCGCTTCCTCGGGAACGCTGAGATTCTCGAAGTGTTCAACATTTCGAAGGTCGGCAAGGTGGCGGGCTGCCGTGTCACGGAAGGACTGGTTCGTCGCGGCGCGAAAGTGCGGCTGGTTCGCGATGATGTCGTCATTCACGAGGGTGAACTCTCAACATTGAAACGTTTCAAGGATGAGGTTCGCGAAGTGCAGGCCGGACAGGAATGCGGAATGGCTTTTGCCAATTACCAGGATATCCAGAAGGGCGACACCATAGAGTGTTATGAAGTGGAGACGATCCGGCGAACGCTGTAGAGCGCTTTTTCTCCGCGCATCGGGCGATGACAGAATCGTCCGATACCTTTGAACCGGTCCGAAATTTCAACGAGCTTCCCATGCCGCGAAACCGTACCCGATCTTCGCAGAAAGGCCCGTCGCAACGGCAGTTAAGAGTGGGAGAGCTGTTGCGGCATGCTTTGTCGGACATATTGAGGAGCACCGAAATTCGTGATCCCGAGCTCACCGGTGTCTCCGTCACCGTCACCCAGGTCAGGCCCTCCCCCGACATGCGGCATGCAACCGTATTCGTCGAACCGCTGGGGGGACTGAATGCTCAGGGGGTTCTTGCCGCTCTCAACCGGCATCGTGGTTTCCTGCGCGGCGAACTGGGGCATGCGATCGAATTGAAGTTCACGCCTGAATTGCGATTTGTAGAAGATACTTCCTTCGCGGAAGCCGAGCGCATCGAGACGATACTCCATTCTGCACGCGTCGCGCGCGACCTCGATTCTGGCGGTGAACCGCCTGAAGATGACGATGGCCCGCAGGCGTAGGGGAACGCCGGTCCACGGTTGGCTGGTACTGGATAAACCCAGAGGCATGACATCCACCCAGGCCGTCGCGAGGGTGCGCGCCGTTTTCGATGCCAATAAGGCCGGACATGCCGGCACGCTGGACCCACTCGCGACGGGTGTGCTTGCGGTCGCGCTAGGAGAGGCCACGAAAACCATCCCCTACGTGGTCGATGGTGACAAGCAATACCGGTTTGTGGCGCGCTGGGGTGAGGCGCGCGATACCGACGATGCGGACGGGATGACGACGGCCTGCTCGGATGTTCGCCCGTCCCGGCAACAAATTCTGGAAGTGCTGCCAAGGTTTACCGGGGACATGATGCAGGTGCCGCCGGTTTTTTCGGCGATAAAGGTGGCGGGCGAGCGGGCCTATGATCTCGCGCGCAGCGGCGAAGTGCCGACTCTGATGGCCCGCCCGATTTCGATTTTTGCGGCGCGCCTGATGGAAATCCCGGACCCCGATCACGCTGTTTTTGAAGTCGAATGCGGAAAAGGGTCCTATATCAGGGCATGGGTGCGAGATATCGCACAGGCCCTCGGCACCTACGGGCACGTGACCGAACTGCGCCGGCTGAAGGCTGGACCATTCTCGGTCGCCGGCTCGATTTCGCTGGAAACTCTGGAGGGTTTCCGCCATAGTCCGGCCGCCTTTGCATATTTAAGGCCCATTGCGACCGCGCTGGACGGCATCCCGGCGTTGGCCGTAACGGATCCGGATTCGGTTCGCCTCCGGAGCGGTAATCCGATTCTGATCCGCGCGCCATTATTCGCGCGGCTCATGGAACAGCAAGCCGGCAGCGAACCAGGAGGAGAAATCGACGGACAGACGGTTTATCTCTCGACAGCCAAAGGCGAGCCGGTGGCTCTTGCCGAGATTGCCGAAGGTGAATTACGGCCGTTCCGGGTTTTCAATTTTGGTCCAGGCTGACCACAAGACAGGATGGAAATGATGTCCGTAACCGCTGAGCGGAAAAAGGAAGTGATGACGCAGTTTGCGACCGGCGAGAGCGATACGGGTTCGCCCGAGGTGCAGGTCGCGGTGCTCTCAGAGCGCATCGCCAATTTGACGGAACACTTCAAGACACACAGCAAGGATAATCATTCCCGCCGGGGATTGATCAAGCTGGTATCCCAGCGCCGACGTCTGCTCGATTATGTAAAGTCGAAAGACCGCGCGCGCTACGAATCGCTTATCCAGCGGTTGGGCCTGCGCCGCTGACCGGCCGCAGCCACCAGATTTCATCACGCGCTTGCGTGCTTCCGTGGTGCCATCCAACCCGTGTGCGGATCTGGCAGCACCGAAGCAGCTTCTTCAGAAATCGCGCGGATGTCGCGTCCGGAACGGACGCCACTCAAAGGATCCTTATCTCTCACCACCAAGCAGGAAAGGCCCGCCGCAATCCGGCAGCGGGAAAAAAGGAAAACGACAATGTTCAATTACCATCGCGAGGAGATCGAGTGGGGCGGGCGCAAGCTCGTTCTTGAAACCGGAAAGGTCGCGCGCCAGGCGGACGGCGCAGTCATGGCGACCTACGGTGAAACAGTCGTACTCGCCACTGCCGTCGGCGAACGCGAGCCCAAACCGGGCATCGACTTCTTCCCGCTGACCGTCAATTACCAGGAAAAATTCTATGCCTCCGGAAAAATTCCGGGCGGCTATTTCAAACGCGAAGGCCGGCCGACCGAACGCGAGACGCTCATCTCCCGTCTCATCGACCGCCCGATTCGTCCCCTGTTCGTGCCCGGCTACCGCAATGAAACACAGGTCGTTGTTACGGTTCTCAGCCATGATCTGGAGAACGAACCCGATATCGTCGCCATGGTCGCGGCTTCGGCCGCGCTGACGCTTTCCGGTATCCCTTTCATGGGGCCCATCGGCGCTGCCCGCGTCGGCTACATCGCCGGCGAGTACAAGCTCAATCCGCAGATTGACGAGATGGTCAATTCGGACCTCGACCTTGTCGTTGCCGGTACGGCAGATGCGGTTCTAATGGTCGAATCGGAGGCGAAAGAACTGCCGGAAAACGTCATGCTCGGAGCGGTGATGTTTGGTCACCGGCAGATGCAGCATGTGATCAATGGCATAATCAGGCTTGCGGAGCGCGCGGCAAAAGAGCCGCGGGATGTGCAGACAAACGAATACGCGGCGGAAGGTGCGTTGCTCGCGCGGCAGGCGGAAGAACAACTGAAAGCTGCGTATCAAATTCCGGAAAAAACCAGACGACACGAAAGCATTGATGCCATCAAAGCGGAAGCGGCGGCCGCGCTGATAAGCGACGAGCCCGGCAGAATTCCCGAGTCGCTTTTCGGAAAGCTGTTCAAGGCGCTGGAAAGCCGGGTAATGCGCAGTTCGGTGATCGAAACCGGTCAGCGTATCGACGGCAGGGACCTCAAAACAGTCCGCCCGATCGTCTCGCAGGTCGGCATTCTTCCGCGCGCGCATGGCAGTGCGCTTTTCACACGTGGGGAAACCCAGGCCCTGGTCGTCGCGACCCTGGGTACCGGCGAGGACGAGCAGTTCGTGGATTCGCTTGAGGGCACTTACAAGCAGCACTTCATGCTGCATTACAACTTCCCGCCATATTCGGTTGGCGAAGTAGGGCGCATGACGGGAGCCGGCCGCCGCGAGATCGGCCATGGCAAGCTCGCCTGGCGCGCCATCAACCCGCTGCTTCCGGAAAAGACGGTGTTTCCTTACACCATCCGTGTGGTGTCGGAGATCACGGAGTCGAACGGGTCTTCTTCTATGGCGACGGTGTGCGGATCGTCTCTCGCATTGATGGATGCGGGGGTGCCGCTGAAAAGGGCTGTTGCCGGGATCGCCATGGGCCTCATCCTTGAAGGACCAAAATACGCGGTTCTGTCCGATATTCTAGGCGACGAGGATCACCTCGGCGACATGGACTTCAAAGTGGCGGGAACCGAGGCCGGCGTAACGTCCCTGCAGATGGATATCAAGATCACCGGCATTACCGAAGAGATCATGCGGATTGCCCTCAACCAGGCCAAAGACGGGCGCATGCACATTCTGGGCGAAATGGGGAAGGCCATCACGGCGGCACGTTCCGAACTCGGCGCCCATGCTCCGCGAATCGAGACGATCAAGATTCCCACCGACAAGATCCGCGAAGTCATCGGGTCGGGTGGAAAGGTGATTCGCGAAATCGTCGAAAAGACCGGGGCCAAGATCGACATACAGGACGACGGTACGGTGAAGGTGGCAAGTGCCGATGCCGATTCCATCAAGGCAGCCCTCAAATGGATCAAATCGATCGCAGCGGAACCCGAGATCGGCGAAATCTATGAGGGGAAGATCGTCAAGATCATGGACTTTGGCGCCTTCGTGAATTTCTTTGGTCCGCGCGATGGGCTTGTGCATATTTCCGAACTGGCCCCCAAGAGAGTCGCGAAAGTCACCGATGTGGTGAAAGAGGGCGATGTCGTGAAGGTGAAATTGATCGGCATGGACGATCGCGGCAAAGTGCGGCTGTCCATGAAGGCCGTTGATCAGGCGACCGGCGAAGACCTGAGCAAGAAGCACGCGGTTGAAGGCGAACAACAGGCCGGCTGACGCGATGAGCAGCATCGACACGCCGGAAATCGTCGTCGTTAATCGCACGCGGGTGGCCTGCGACGGCAGCGGGGGCGCGCTCGGGCACCCGAAGGTTTACCTGGAAATGGGCGAACAGGATTTTGTCGAGTGCGGTTATTGCGATCGCCGCTTCGTGCTCAGTCCAGAGGCCAAAGCTGCGCGCGAAAGAGGCGAGGCAATCGATCATTGACGGCCGAAATCGAGCATCGCGGCGAGGCTCGATCGATCGGTCCGGGCGACCACCTGTATCTGATCGACGGTTCAGGCTTCGTCTTTCGCGCGTACCACGCGCTGCCGCCCCTGGCGCGGAAATCCGACGGGCTGCCGACGGGCGCCGTATCGGGCTTTTCCAACATGCTCTGGAAGCTGCTGGAAGACACAAAGGCGGGTGACAAGCCAACGCATCTTGCGGTCGTGTTCGACTCCGGGCGAAAGAGTTTCAGGAACGATTTCTTTGAAGACTACAAGGCGAATCGTTCCGAGCCGCCCGATGACCTGATTCCGCAATTTCCCATGACGCGCGATGCGGTGCGGGCATTCGGAGTTGCATGCGTTGAAAAAGCGGGGTTTGAAGCCGACGATCTGATCGCAACCTATGCAAGGGTGGCGCGCGAGTCGGGAGCACGCGTCACAATTGTTTCCTCCGATAAGGACCTCATGCAGTTGGTGCGCGACCACACGGTCGAGATGTTGGACACGGTGAAGAACCGCCGCATCGGGCCGGAGCAGGTGATCGAGCGTTTTGGTGTACCGCCCGAAAAGGTCGTCGAGGTCCAGGCGCTGATCGGAGATCCGATCGACAATGTGCCCGGAGTGCCCGGTATCGGCGTCAAGACTGCCTCAAAACTGATTATCGAGTTTGGCGATCTGGAGTCGCTGCTTGCCCGCGCAAATGAGGTCAAGCAGACCAAATGCAGGGAAGCCCTGGTTGAATATGCCGGGACGGCACGGCTCTCGGCGCGTCTCGTGAAACTGGATGATCACGTGCCTCTCGACGAAGAGATTTCGGCGTTTGTGGTTCGCGATCCGGATCCGAAAAATCTTCTGCCCTTCCTGCATTCGCTGGAATTCATGAGTCTGGCCCGCCGGGCTGCAGCCAAACTGGGCGTAGACGATCCCGAATCCGCAGCGCCGGCGCCTGCATTGGCCCGTCCCGCTTCGGTGATTCCGGCGGAAACGAGGGGCTGTCCCGGCGCGGTAGCCGGGCATGCTGCGCTCCTTCGGCCGATCGACTATGGGAACTATGCGCTCGTCACAACCACGGAAGCACTCGAACGCTGGATCGAAGCGGCCTGGGACACAGGCATGCTGGCGCTATCCATGCACACGGATTCCGCCGATGCGATGCGTACACGGATCATAGGAATTGGCATCGCAACGGCGCCCGGCGCCGCCGGCTATATCCCGTTCGGAGGGGGAGCGAGCGGCGAACTCGATCTTTCGAACGGCAATTCGCACCGGCTGGACGAAGGCGTTGCTCTGGCCAGACTGTCGTCCCTTCTCCATGACGACAGTATCCTCAAGACCGCACACAACCTGAAATTCCTTCATGTTGTGCTTGGGCGGCGCGCAATCCGAATGCGCGGCTTTGATGATCCGATGCTGATGTCCTATGCGCTCGATGTGGGCAAGACAGCACATGCGCTTGAAGATCTTACGGAATTGCATTTGCAGCACAAGCCGGTGACGCTCGCCGATCTGACCGGCAAAGGCCGCGAGAAGCTTGCCCTGGAGGCCGTGCCTGTCGGGCAGGCCACGCGTTTTGCGGCCGAAAGAGCGGACATTGCGCTGCGCCTGACGATGCTGCTGAAGCCGCGTCTCGTCGCGGAAAGGCGGATGACTGTTTATGAGACGCTTGAGCGGCCCCTGATTTCGGTTCTCGCGGATATGGAACTCGCCGGAATTGTCATCGCGCCCGTGATGCTCGCCAAACTGTCGCAAGAGTTCGCGCAGGAGATGGAGAAACTGGAGCAGGAATGTTGCGCTCTGGCGGGCGAGCCGTTCAATCTCGGCTCGCCAAAGCAGCTTGGCGATATCCTGTTCGACAAGTTTTCCCTGCCCGGCGGACGACGCACACGGACCGGAGCGTGGTCCACGGATGCCGATGTTCTTGAAGAACTGGCTGCGGCCGGCCACGATCTGCCTGCGCGGATTCTGCAATGGCGGCAATGGTCGAAGCTGAAATCCACATATACCGACGCATTGCCGAACTACGTTCATCCGGAGACCGGGCGCGTGCATACGTGCTACGCGCTGGCTTCGACGAGTACGGGACGGTTGTCCTCGACCGAGCCGAACCTGCAAAATATTCCCATCCGGACGGAGGAGGGCCGGCGCATTCGGCGTGCTTTTGTCGCCCCTGCGGGAAAAAGCCTCGTGTCCGCGGACTACTCGCAGATCGAGCTTCGGCTGCTCGCGCATATCGCGGATGTACCGGCGTTGCGCCAGGCCTTTGCGGATGGTCTGGACATCCACGCCATGACCGCCTCGGAAATGTTCGGCGTTCCGATCAGGGACATGCCGTCCGATGTTCGCCGTCGCGCCAAGGCAATCAATTTCGGTATCATTTACGGGATTTCCGCTTTTGGCCTCGCCAACCAGCTTGGCATCCCGCGTGGAGAAGCGGACGCATATATCCGGAAATACTTTGACCGCTTCCCGGGGATCCGCGACTACATGGAAGCGACCAAAAAATTCGTTCGTGAACATGGGTATGTGGAGACGATTTTCGGCAGGCGTATCCATATCCGTGACGTGCAGGCCCAGAGTGCCGCGCAAAGAGCTTTTGGTGAACGCCAGGCGATCAATGCGCCCATTCAGGGTTCTGCGGCCGACATCATCCGCCGCGCCATGATCCGCCTGCCGCCGGCCTTCGCTGAAAACGATCTCGATGCGCGGATGCTGCTTCAGGTGCACGACGAACTGGTTCTCGAGACCGGAGATTCGCAGGCCCGGCATGTCTGCGAAGTCGCGCGCGATGTCATGGAGAAGGCCGCCCTGCCCGCCCTTCAGTTGCGGGTCCCGCTCGTCGTGGAAGCGCGCGCCGGCAAGAACTGGGACGAAGCGCACTGAATGTCGCTCAAAGTGCAAAATCGGGTTATACGTTTCGCTCACGTTTCAGACTGATTCCGGCGGAGGGACAAATGGCGGATGCAACGGTTTCGGTTGCGCGGCGTTCAATGCTGTCGCGTCTTGGTATCGGAGTTGCGGCGCTTGGGGCCGGAGTTGGCGTGACTCGCGCACAGGCGCAGGCAGCCGCGAACATTCGCTTTCAGCCGGCTCAACATCCGGAAGACGGCTGGTTTGATCAATTGAGCGGCACGCACCGTTTCATGATCGATTCAACGACGCCCGAAGGCGGTGGCGCCGCGCTCGCTTTTGCCAATAACTTTTATGCTGCGAACAAGAGCGGGTACAGACTCGACCCGTCATCGCTCGCAGTCGTTATCGTGCTCCGGCATTTTTCGACGCCATTCGGATATGGCGATGCCATCTGGACGAAATACAGCAAGCCGATTTTCGACCTGACGAAGTTTTCAGATCCCAGGACAATGCAGCCGCCGACCACCAATCTCTACAACTCGGCGGCTTACGGTCTGATGCTGCCGAATTTCGGTACCACGATTGACAGCCTGGTCGGGCAAGGAACGCATTTTGCGGTTTGCGACATGGCAACGCACTTCTTCGCCGGCTACATCGCCGAACAAACGAAAACGAGCGCCGACGGAGTTTACCGCGAACTGACGGAAAATCTGATCCGCAACGCGCATCTGGTGCCGGCAGGCATCGTTGCGGTCAGCCGCGCGCAGGAGCATGGCTATACTTTTGCCTATGCGGCGTAACGCTGAATCTTAGCCGTGTGACGACAGATCGGTGATGACCGGCGACAGACCGCATAAGCGGCAGGCCGGATCTGCCGGAACAATTACCGTTCGGAACCGACACTCGAGCGCATCGTAGATCAGCAGCCGCCCGGCCATGCTCTGACCGGCAGGGATGATCTCCTTCAACACTTCCACGGCCTGCAGCGTCCCCATGACACCGGCGACTGCGCCGAGAACACCGGTCTCGCTGCAACTCGGCGCCGCTCCCGGTGGAGGAGCTTCGGGGAAGAGGCATCTGTAGCAGGGCAACTGCCCCCGCCGGGCCCAGGGCTTGTAGGTCGAAAGCTGACCGTCGAATTCCGTTACCGCGGCCGAAACGAGAACTCTGTTTGCGAAAAAACACGCATCGTTAACCAGAAAACGGGTGGTGAAATTATCCGATCCGTCGGCGACAATGTCATAGGCTTCGATCAACCGGGCAGCATTGGACCAGGTTAACCGTTCGTTGTGCAGAACGAGATTAATTCCCGGATTGATCGCGCGCGCCGCCTCGGCGGCGGATTCGGTTTTCGCCCTGCCGATATCGGCGGTGCGATGCGCAATCTGGCGCTGAAGATTGGACAGACTGACGTGGTCGAAATCGACGATTCCGATGGTGCCCACTCCCGCGGCGGCGAGATAAAGGATCAGGGGACTGCCAAGGCCGCCCGCCCCGATAACCAGCACTTTGGCCGCAGCGAGTCTGGCCTGGCCTGCACCGCCGACTTCGCGGAGCACGATGTGCCGGGCATAGCGGTCGAGCTCGTCGTCCGAGAGCGGACCAGGCCGTGTAATCCGGTTCATTCGGACCTGTTAACACGCCGGGGGCAATGGAAAAACCGCTTCCCGATGTCACCCTTCTAATTTGTCGCGACATGGTCTAGACCCGCTTTCTTAAAACAGGCGTCCTCCCGGAAGGACGCAACGGGTTGGAGCAAAGAGGTAACGAATGGCTCGGGATGGTCAGCCAGGCGCTGTGGGCCTGGAACAGCTGGGATTTCGCAATCTGAAGGGTGCGCATTGGAACTTGACCGCAGCCGAGCTTTACGAGCGCGCCGTTCGTAATGACGAAGGGAAAGTGGCCGCGGATGGGCCCCTGGTGGTCATCACCGGCCAACACACCGGACGGTCACCCAAAGACAAATTCTTCGTGCGCGAACCGTCTTCGGAATCCCACATCTGGTGGGAGAACAATCAGGCGATGGAGCCCGCGAAGTTCGAGGCTCTGCTGGAGTCGATGCTGGCCTATGCGCGCGACAAGGAGCTTTACGTTCAGGACCTTTACGGCGGGGCTGATGCGACGCACCGGTTGCCGGTGCGCGTGGTCACGGAATTTGCGTGGCACTCGCTCTTTATCCAGCACCTGCTGATCGAAGTTAAGGCGCATGAGAGGCGGCATTTCCGTCCCGAATTCAACATCATCTGTTTGCCGGGTTTCCTGGCCGATCCGGCCAGCCATGGCTGCCGCACATCGACCGTCATTGCCATCCATCTGGCCAAAAAGCTCGTGCTGATCGGTGGCACGTCCTACGCCGGCGAAATGAAGAAATCGGTATTCACGCTGCTGAACTACCTCCTGCCGGGCAAGCGCGTGATGTCGATGCACGCCTCCGCCAATATGAGCAAGGACCATACCGGAGATACGGCCCTGTTCTTCGGATTGTCCGGAACCGGGAAGACCACTTTATCCGCGGACCCTCATCGGATCCTGATCGGCGATGACGAACATGGCTGGTCCGAGAACGGCATCTTCAACATCGAAGGCGGCTGCTATGCCAAGATGATCCGGCTGTCCGCGGAGGCCGAGCCCGAGATTTTCTCAACTGCCCATCGCTTCGGCACGGTTCTCGAAAACGTCGTGATGGACGACGACACGCGCGAGCTGGATCTCGACTCCGAAAAACTGACGGAGAATACGCGCGCAGCCTATCCCATCGGCTATATTCCGAACACCTCGCCAACCGGCGTCGGAAAGCACCCGAACAACGTCATATTCCTGACCGCCGACGCTTTCGGCGTCATGCCGCCGATCGCGAAGCTGACGCCCAGCCAGGCGATGTACCACTTCCTGTCAGGATTCACCGCCAAAGTGGCGGGGACAGAAAAGGGTCTCGGCGCGGATCCGGAGCCGACATTCTCGACCTGTTTCGGCGCCCCGTTTCTGCCGCGCCATCCGTCCGAATACGGAAATCTGCTGCGGCAGTTGATCGCCGAGCACAAGTCGGATTGCTGGTTGGTGAATACAGGCTGGACAGGCGGGAAATATGGCATCGGCCGCCGCATGCCAATCAAGGTAACGCGGGGATTGCTTTCCGCAGCCCTGGATGGCTCGCTCGCCGACGTGGAGATGCGTATCGATCCGCATTTTCACTTCCGGGTGCCGGTTTCGGTTCCGGGAATCGATGGGGCGATCCTGAATCCGCGGGACACCTGGGCCAACAAAGAGGCTTATGACGAAATGGCCAAGAAACTGGCGCGGATGTTCCGCGACAATTTCAGGAAATTTGAGAAGCACGTGGGCGACGATGTTTTATCGGCCGCCCCGGGGCTCGCAGAAGCGGCCGAGTAATTCCTGAGCGAAGGCAGACGCCGCGAGCGGTTAACCGCTCGCGGCGTTTTTCTATCTGCCCGAGGCCATGGCGGGGCGCAGCACGGCGCGCCGTTTTTTCACCGTCACGCTCGGCACATACATTTCTTTGGTGGCATCTACGACGTGAACACCCGCGAGGCGAGGCCAGACTGTGTGCCCTACCCGCTCCCAGGCGCGTCCGGCGCGCAAGCTGGGATTGCGCCCCCAGGGGGGCATAAACAGGGCCGCGTCCCAATGTTCCGGGCGGAACAGTGCCTGTTTGAGCAGACGGTCCAACTGACCGCGGCTATAGGGTTGGCCATGGCCGAATGGAGACGTATCGAGTTGCGCCCACAGGCTGGCCCGGTTCGGGGCGATCACCAGCAATCGGCCGGCAGGAGTGAGCACGCGCCAGATTTCGCGCAGGAATGGCCGCTGCGCTTCTGCGGTTTCCAATCCGTGCACGACGACTACCGCGTCAAAAAACGCGTCGGGAAAGGGCAGCGCGAGATCGTCCACGATCGTTGTCGAGCAGAGACCACTTGCACCCCATGGCGTCGCGCCAAAGCCCTCCGGGATCGCCGCGACACAGCGCTCCGCCTCCGCGACCAGCGGACGCAGATATGGGCAGGCATAGCCGAGGCCCAGCACGCGCTGGCCGGAGACATTCTGCCAGGCCCCGCGGATTCGACGGAAGATCAGGCGCCGTGTCACCTGGCCGGTGCGGCTGTCATAGAAACGCTCAAGCGCCTGCACGTCGAAACTCATGGCCTATGCGTACCGTTGGCGGCGATTCCGTTCAACCTTCGGATTGCTCTTGGGCGTGGCGTGGCCCAGCATGGGAGCAGAACCTGCAAATGAGAATAGCGATGACAAAGCTCCAGATCGAAGCCGTTCCATGCCTGAGAGACAATTATGCATGGCTGGTCTTTGACCGGGATGAAAATGTCTGTGCCGTGGTGGACCCCTCGGAGGCAAAACCGGTTATGGGGGCGCTTTCGGCTCACGGCCTTCAGCTGACGCATATCCTGAACACCCACCACCACCCGGACCATGTCGGTGGAAATTTGGAGTTACAGGCCCGATTTGGAGCGGTCATCGCCGGCCCAGGCAAAGACAAGGCGCGAATTCCCGGAATAGGCGCGGGCGTGGTGGAAGGAGATACGTACAGCGTCGGCAGCCACGCGGCGAAAATTCTGGAAATTCCGGCGCATACGCGCGGGCATATCGCATTCTGGTTCGAGAATGATGCGGCCGTATTCACGGGAGACACATTGTTCGCGATGGGCTGCGGAAGGCTGTTTGAAGGCGATCCGCCCACGATGTGGCGCAGCCTTTCCAAACTGGCCGGGTTGCCCGACGAAACGCACGTCTATTGCGGCCATGAATACACGGAGGCGAACGGACGATTCGCGCTGACCATCGAGCCCGGGAATCGGGATCTGGCGCAGCGGATGGTCGAAGTTCGCGCAATCCGCGCCGAAGGACGTCCGACGCTGCCGTCTGATATCGGGATCGAAAAGAGAACAAATCCCTTTCTGCGCGCGCGCTCGACCGAAATTCGCCACAGTCTCGGGCTCGAAACGGCGAGCGATGTCGAGGTGTTCGCAGAAACACGCCGTCGCAAAGATAATTTTCAAGGCTAGAGGGGAGCGCTTTCCAAATGCAGCGGAGGCAATTGCTTGAGGCAGTCGCGGCCGGAGCCGCCGCGGCGCCGCTTTTGCGGGCTGCGGTATCCTGGAGCGCCGAACCGTCGCCCTCTTTCGGTTCAAACTTGATGGGCAAGGAAAAATTTGTGGATGTGGGTGGCATTCGGACCCGCTATTTCGACGCAGGCGACGGGCAACCGATCGTTCTCATTCATGGCGGGCAGTGGCCTGCAACGGCATCGGCAGACGGCTGGAACCCGATTTTCGATGAACTGGCCAGGCACTTCCATGTCTACGCTTTCGACAAGCTTGGCATGGGCTACACGGATCTGCCCAAAAGCGATTCCGATTACTCGATGAATGCAATCGTTCGGCATGCCTCGGGCTTCATCGATGCGCTTGGTATCAGGCGCGCTGTGGTTCTGGGACATTCCCGCGGCGCATTGCCCGCCGCCCGCATCACGGTGGACCGCCCCGAACTCGTCAGCCATCTGGTCATCCTCGACACGAATGCGCTGTCAACGGATGATGTAAAGGTGCCGGATCGCACGGATCCGCCAGCCCGCGAAAAGCCGCCTACACGGGACGAGATTCGCCGGGCCGAACTCACGAGCCGCATGTCGTACCTGAAGAATTTCGTAACCGATGCCTATGTGGATGCGGTGTACCGGATCGCGCAACTGCCAAAGACGCAGGAAGCGGACCGGAAATTCCGGGAATTGCGCGACCGATGGGTGGCGGAGCATCCCGAGGAAATGAAGCAGAACCCGAAACTCGGCAACAATGCCGGTGACACAGTGTGGTGGATGTACCGGACGAAGGCTGAGACTCTACAGAAAATTCAGGCGCGGGCGCTGAAGTCACCCACTGTGATTATCTGGGGCATGAACGATAGCTTCGCGCCATTGCCGCTCGGCGTGAATGTCATGCAAACCATAAGCAAAGTTGTGGATCGAACGGAATTCCATGCCATCAACCGCTGCGGCCATTTTGTTGCATCGGAGCATCCCGTCGAAACCGCGCGGCTGATCACCGGATTCGTGCAGGGATAGCTACATCAGCCCTGTGGCGTCGCGAAGTTGCGGGATGAGATCGCCCAGGACGGCTTGCGGCCAGGGGACGGACAATCCGCGGTCGAACACCGCCCAGCAGAACAGGCCCATGGCAATGCCGAACACGGCAGAGCGCGGGAGTTTCTCCCCGAACCCAAAGCCCATGTAAAGGAACACGAAAATCCCGATCGCCGGAATAAAACCGATCAGGGCGGCGAGTGCGACGAGTCCGACCAGCCAAAGCAGAAATTCCACCGCGCGCTGCACCGCAATCCCGGCGGGCAAAGCCGGTTGCTCCTGCGGCGGTCCGTGCAAGCCCACATCAGGGGCGGACTGATCCGCGCCGAAAATTTCGGTGACAAGGTTCAGGATGGCGACGACCAAAGCTGCCAGACAGGCGGTACGGGGGACAATCTGTTCAATCGGCGGCCAATCCGCAGATGTAATCAGCGCGCCCATGATGATCGCGATCAGCGCAAGCGTGAACCATGCACGCGGTTTCACTTTCAGATGCGATCGCGAGAGATGCGTGAATTCATGGATAAGCCGTCGCGCGGTTTCACCCAGGGGGCGATACAGAGCCCACACGATCAACACAGCGATTCCGATCACCACGGGATGAAAAATCCAGCGCGCGCCATAGATCTGGTTCGAAAGGAAAAGATAACGTTCGAAGATCGGGCCAAGAACAAATCCGAGCACCATTGGCGGACGTGGCCACGAGAAGCGCTTCATGATCCACCCGAGCGTGCCGAAAAACAGCAGAAAATAGAGATCGCCCCAGCTTCGCGTCGCCTGGAAGGTGGCGACAAGCACGACCGGCATGATCAGCGGCAACAGAACCTGATGTCGCATCTCGGCGAATTTTGCCAGCTGACGCGCGCCTACCAGGCAGATCAGCGTCCCCAGGACATGGGCCAGCGTCAGGCTCCAGATGATCGAATATGTCACATCGAGATTTTTGGACAGCATGTCCGGCCCCGGCGTCAGGCCGTGCAGGAGAAAGGCGCCCAGCAGCAGTGTCATCGATGCGCCGGCAGGAATTCCGAACGCAATCGTTGGCACCAGATGGCCACCTTCCTTGGCATTGTTGGAGGATTCGGGCGCGATGACCCCGCGCACATCGCCATGCCCGAAGCGTTCCGGATTTTTTTCCGTCCTCAACGCATAACCGTAAACGATCCAGTCGATCACCGCCGAACCGATGCCTGGCACAACTCCCAGCGCGGTTCCGAGCGCGCTACAACGTAAAACCAGCCACCAGTTGCGGAATACGTCGCGCGCACCCTCCCACTGGCTGGAAAGCTTCAGGTCGCCGACTTTCTCGCCGGCGATGCTCTTGCGATTGATCGCAAGGTCCGCGAGTTCCGGGAGCGCAAACAGCCCGAGTGTGACCGGGATCAGTGGAACGCCATCGAACAGATAAAGCCAGTTGAAGGTCCAACGCAGCGTGCCGGTCTGGGTGCCCGAGCCAACCATCGAAATCATCAGCCCGAGCCCGGCCGCGGTGAGTCCCTTCAGCGGCGCCCGGCCGGACAATGTCGCAACCATGGAAAGACCAAAAATGCTGAACGCCAGAAGCTCCGGTGATCCGACCGCGAGCATGACCGGTTGGAGCAGCGGTATGGCCAATGCCAATACAAGGGCGCCGAAAAGTCCGCCGACAGCGGCGGCGATGAATCCGGCGCCAAAGGCGCGCCCGGCCTGGCCCTGCCGCGCCATTTGATGGCCATCAATGACGGTTGCCGCGGCGCCGACCGTCCCGGGTACCCCGAACAACACGGCCGGTATCAGATCCGAGGTTGTCGTAACCGCCGCGACTCCGAGCAGCAATGCGAACGAGGTCTGCGCGTCAAGATTGTAGGTGAAGGGGATCAGCACCGCGAGCGCGACAACCCCGCCAAGACCCGGCATGCAGCCGATCGCGAGCCCGATCAGCACGCCCAGCACCAGAATGATCAGCCGTGCCGGCTCCAGCAAGAGCTGCAGCGCATGAACGGCCATCCCGAATTGCCCCGGCATTGTTCTGCCGTTCCCCCCTGATCGGGTGACCGGAGTGGCCCTGAGTGTCTTTCGTTTCGCTGCGCCGCGAAGCTAAAAGCCGGGAGCGTTCTCCAGTTGATCCAGCCAGTTGAAACCCATCGCCTTGACGATGCGGTTGTTAATCACGATCAGGCGCGCTTCGGTTTTGTCCGAATTGAAATGCTGGTGGATCGAGAAGGGCGGGACATAGATAAAATCCCCGCGCTGCCACTCGAATTTCCGCGGCTCGCTTTCCCAATCCCAGTGATATGTGTCGATACAGTCGAACTTCACGTCCCAATGCAGATCGTATCCGGATCCTTCGGCTACGAAGATCACCTCTTCCCACATATGCCGGTGCTTGCCGGAATGGCCGCCGCCTTCGATAAACAACATATAGGCATCGACGCATTGTTCACGCGTGCCCATTTTGTCGTGGACGAGGTGCTTGATCAGCCCGTCGGGGGATTTTTCAAAAGGCTGATCCTCGGCGCTCACGACGTTGGGCGCCTCGCGATAGGCCTCGCGGAAGCTCGCCGAGCCGGCAATATCGTCGGCGCGAAACGTGGCGGTATTCTTGCCGAGGTGGGCAAAATCGCGTTCATCCAGAATTTTCATCTCGTTCTCCGATAGCGCGGAATCAGAAGTAAGTGGGCGGAGTCCAATCCTCGTGCCCCTTTGGCAGCGTGTTCGGAGGATAGGAGATCATTTTTTGATAAAGCAGATGCATAAAGAGGAATAGCGGCTTTGCCTTGAAGACGAGCAGGATCGCCTCGCCATCAGGGTCGTCGTTGAAGTGCTGGTGTACGCACCCGTTTTCCACGAACATCACATCGCCGGCTTTCCATTCGATGCGCTTGCCGTCATGGATGTCGTGACCGCGTCCCTTGATGATGTAGAAACAGGCGGAATTCAGGTGGCCGTGCTTCTGGCTGTAGGCGCCGGGCGCATAGGCCTCGATATGGCACTCGATAGCCTGCGTGATTTTTGCTGCCGCGCCCGGTGCAATCGGGTGCTTTCCATAGAGGTTCGGACCACCCTTCCACGGCACGCTTTTGGATGAGATCACCCTTGGCGCTTCGAGCAGTTCCTTCGTGAGAAAACTGTAAGTGCCTTCAAGAGCCCGGACAAAGGTGCGCTTCTTCTGCCAGCGCTCCCAGACGACCGGCTGTTCCTGGTTATGTTTTGGCCCGGGAATCCCGGCATCCTCTGCCGAGTTTTCCTGCGGAGCCCCTGCAGATGTTTGATTCATGGGTCATTTCCCGAAAAATTATGTGGATGGGTTCTTTTCAGGCCGCATCGCCGCTTCGTCAAGCACTCAGAATCGACTGTGTCAAAATTTGCAAATCGTATTGATTTTTGTACGCCTTTGCGTTTGATGGCGTGCTCAGGAATGCAGAGCTGCCGGGATATGCCAGATTCAGCCTTTGCTTCAGACCCTTATGTCGTTGGCGGGCAGGCGCACAATCCCGCGCCAGGCATACCGGCGGAGGAATGCATCACGACCGTCCTGAGCCAGGTTTGGGTGAATTCCGAATACAGACATCTGGTGCTGCGGGCCTCGCCCAAGGCGCTCGCGGCCAGGCCCGGCCAATTCTTCAACATACTTTGCCCCTCGCCGGATGACGGCGAGCTCTGGCTTCGCAGGCCCCAGAGCATATTCCGGATCGATCGCGAGGGCGGGAATATAGAGTTTCTCTACAAATGCGCCGGGCGTGGCACCAAAGGCATGGCGACGCTGAAGCCCGGGGATCACTGCAATATCGTTGGTCCGCTGGGAGTTGGTTTCCAGCTCAGGCCGGAATGGAAAAATATCGTCGTCCTTGGCCGTGGCGTTGGTCTGGCTACGCTCGGCCCGATATCGCAGCTTGCGGCCGAAAAGGGGGTTGGAGTAACCGCGATCCTGTCCGCGCGTTCGGCGGAACTCATCATGGTCGACAAGGTGTTCGCGCAGGCGGGCGACGTTGTCCCCGTACTGGACACGGACGGAAGCAGTGCGGTCGAGAATGTCGAACGCATCCTCGAACAGTTGATCGCTGCGGGAAAGGCTGACGCTTTTTTTACCTGTGGGTCCAACCGACTGATGCTGGCGATGAAGAAGCTGGGGAAGAAACATGGCATTGCCGGTCAGGTCGCAATGGAGCAGGTCATGGCCTGCGGCCTCGGCCCATGTTACGTCTGTGTAAAGACTTTTGAAGTGAACGGGCACAGGGAATTGCGCCGTGTCTGCATCGAAGGTCCGGTTTTCGATCTGCAGGAGTGTGTGGGATGGTAGATTTCTCGGTCCGCATCGGCAGTGTAGCGCTGGATAATCCGATCATGCCTGCTTCGGGCGCGTTCTCGACGGATCTGGCCCAGATCATGGATATCAACCGGCTGGGCGCGCTCGTCGCCAAGACGGTCTCGCGCGAATACCGGATCGGCAATCCGACTCCGCGCGTGGCCGAACTTGAATGCGGGATGATCAATTCCATCGGTCTTCCGACCAAGGGGATTGGTTATTTCCTGGAGCACCAGGTTCCGGACTACGCGCGCTTCACCCCACCGCTGGTTGCTTCGATTTCGGCTACCACGGCCGACGATTTCGAAGACATGACACGGGAAGTCTCGGCCCATCCCGATGTCGATGTGATTGAAGTGAATATCTCCTGTCCGACCCGCAATCCCGGTGGCGGCAATTTCGCCCTGCACGAAGACCACACCTTCCAGGTGACAAAGCGGATTCGGAGCGCGACGAACAAGCCCGTGTGGGTGAAACTGTCGCCCAATGCCGGCGATGTGGTGGCGATCGGGCTCGCGGCCGAGGAGGCCGGCGCCGATGCGCTTGTTGTCGCGAACACGATCCTCGGGTTGAAGATCAACGTCGAAACGTTCCGCCCCGCGATCGGGAACAAGTTCGGCGGCATCTCCGGACCGGGTATCAAGCCGATCATCCTGCGCATGGTGCATCAGGTATCCCAGCGGACAAAGATTCCGGTGATCGGCTGCGGTGGCATCTGCAAAGTCGAGGACGTGGTGGAGTACATGCTGGCCGGCGCCTCGGCCGTCATGCTGGGCTATATCATTTTCCGCAATCCGTCCTCCCTGGTCGCAATGATCGATCAGCTCGCGGAGTGGTGCGACAAGCGGGGTTTCAGGCGTGTCGCCGATCTGACCGGCGCGATGATTAACGAGCCAATTGCAGAAACCTTTTCTGCCGCCGCGGCGCCCATCGGGCAAGGCCACAAGACTTTCGTTCCGGCGGGGTGAGCCGATGACCGAACGCATCACGATTCGAAAACCCGATGACTGGCATCTGCATGTGCGCGACGGCGCCATGTTGAAAGCTGTGCTGCCGTTCACGGCCGCGCATTTCGGTCGTGCGATCTGCATGCCCAATCTCGTACCGCCAGTGGTCACTGCGAAAGACGCGGTTGCGTATCGTCAACGGATCCTTGCGGCATTGCCGGAGGGTTCGAATTTCACCCCGCTTATGACCAGCTATCTCACGGACGATACCGATCCCGACGATATCGAGGCGGGGTTCCGGGACGGTGTTTTCACGGCGGTGAAAATGTATCCCGCGCATGCGACCACCAATTCCACATATGGCGTAACAGATTTCCAGAAAATAAATCGCGTGCTTGCGCGCATGGAAAAGATCGGGATGACATTCCTGATCCATGGTGAAGAAGCCGATCCGGAAACCGATATTTTCGATCGCGAGGCGGTGTTCATTGAACGCAGGCTTACACCGATGATCCGGAACTTTCCGGGGCTTCGCATCGTGCTTGAACATGTTTCCTCGCGGGAAGGCGTGGATTTTGTGCGGGGACACGCGCCGCAGGTCGCGGCGACCGTCACGCCCTATCACCTGATGCTGACCCGCACCGACTGGCTCGGCTTCGGAAACCGGCCCTATATGTACTGCATGCCGGTGATCAAACGTCGCGAGGACCGGGATGCGATTCGCAGGGCCGTTACGTCCGGCGAACCGAATTTCTTTCTGGGAACCGACTCAGCGCCGCACCCGGTTTCGCGCAAGCTCAACGTGGTTGGGGTGCCAGGCATTTTCAACGCCCCTGTCGCAATCGAATCCTATGCTCAGGTGTTTGCCGAAGAGAACGCGCTCGACAGGCTGGAAGCTTTCGCCTCCCTGAATGGCCCCAGGCACTACCGGTTGCCGCCAAACACCGGAACGATAGTCCTTGAGCGGACAAGTTGGACGGCGCGTGAAGACGTCAAGGTTGCGGGCCCTGACGAACGGGCGGTGGTTCATCGCGGCGGAGAAACCCTTCAGTGGAAAGTCGCCGATGCGTAGCGAGGAGCGGCATGTGCGCGCCGTGAGCGGATGAACGATTGGGATGTCATCGTGATCGGCGCCGGAAATGCCGCCTATTGCGCGGCATTGGCAGCAAGAGAAACCGGCGCTTCGGTTCTGATGCTGGAAGCAGCACCAGAAGAGGAAAGCGGTGGCAACAGCCGTTTTACCGCGGGTGCAATGCGCGTGGTGTACAACGGCGTAAATGACATTATGTCTCTGGTTCCCGACCTGTCGCAGGCGGAGATCGACAGCACAGATTTCGGCACCTACACGCAAGATCAGTTTTTCGACGATATGGCGCGCGTGACGCAGTTCCGTACCGATCCCAATCTTTGCGAATTGCTCGTGACCAGAAGCCTGCCAACCCTGATCTGGATGAGAGAGAAAGGAATCCGCTTCGTCCCGATTTATGGCCGGCAGGCGTTCAGGATCGAAGGCAGGTTCAAGTTCTGGGGTGGCTTGACGGTGGAGTCCGTGGGCGGAGGCCCTGGTCTGGTCGATATGCTGAATGCGTCCGGCCGCAAGCACGGAATTGAAATCCGCTACGGAACACGCGCCACCGATCTGATCCATGACGGGGCCCGCGTTTCGGGCGTACGCTGCAAACGCGGCAATGAGGTGAGCGACGTAAAGGGCCGTGCGGTCGTGCTTGCATCCGGCGGTTTTGAAGCCAACGCCGAATGGCGCACCCGGTATCTGGGCCCCGGTTGGGATCTCGCGAAGGTTCGCGGTACCCGATACAATAATGGCGAGGGTATCCGGATGGCGCTTGCAATCGGCGCCAGCCCCTATGGTAACTGGTCGGGCTGTCATGCGGTGCAATGGGAAATGAATGCACCGGAATTCGGCGATCTCGCCGTGGGCGACCAGTTCCAGAAGCACTCTTACCCGTTCGCGGTGCTGGTGAATGCAACCGGGCGGCGTTTTGTCGATGAAGGGGCGGACTTCCGCAACTATACCTACGCGAAATATGGACGGCTTGTGCTGGAACAACCCGGTCAATTCGCGTGGCAGATATGGGACAGAAAAACCAAGCACCTGCAGCGGGACGAATACAATATCCGTCAGTGCACGAAAGTGACCGCGAACACCATTGAGGAACTTGCAAGCAAGCTGGACGGTGTCAACCCGGAGCAGTTTGTCCGGACGATTGCGGAATATAACGCCGCGGTGCGGACCGACATTTCGTTTAATCCGAATGTCAGGGACAGCCGCAGAACGGAAGGACTCGCCATTCCAAAGTCGAATTGGGCGAATACGATCGATTCGCCTCCGTTCGAAGCCTATGCGGTGACATGCGGAGTCACATTTACCTTTGGTGGCTTGCGGATCACCGATCATGCGCAGGTCGTGGATCTGGATTATCGACCCATTCCCGGACTTTATGCAGCGGGAGAACTGGTCGGAGGGATTTTCTATTTCAATTATCCGGGCGGCACGGGGCTGACTTCGGGTTCGGTATTTGGACGCATCGCCGGATCAGCGGCGGGTAAATCGGCGAGAGCGTGATGGCGGATGACTGACGCGCTCAACCGGCTGACCGCCTGCGAAATCGCGCAGGGCGTCACATCGGGGGCCTTCAGCGCCACAGACGTCGTCGGCGCCTGTCTGGATCACATTGAGCGGCGCGACAGACAGATCAGGGCGTGGGCTTTTCTCGATCCCGATCTTGCGCTCGCGCAGGCGCGGGCAGTCGATGCGAGCGGCGAGAAAGGCCCGCTTGCAGGCGTGCCTCTGGGCATCAAGGACATTATCGACACATTCGACATGCCCACCGATATGGGGTCGCCGATCTATCGGAATAACCGCACATTTGCCGATGCGCCGTCTGTTGCATTGGCGCGCCGAGCCGGGGCAATCGTTCTCGGCAAGACGGTCACCTGTGAATTTGCCGGGTTAACGCCGAACATCACGCGCAACCCACACGACCTCGACAGGACTCCCGGTGGGTCATCCAGCGGTTCGGCGGCGGCAGTGGCAGATTTCATGGCGGCAGGCGGATATGGCACCCAAACGGGCGGGTCGGTACTCAGGCCGGCATCCTTCTGTGGCGTCGTTGGATACAAACCAAGCTACAACCTGATCAGTCGCGGGGGGATGAAATTCGCCGCCGAAAGCCGTGACACGATCGGTCTGATCGTCCGAAGCGTGGAGGATGCGGATCTTCTGGCCTGCGTATTAACCGGCCGAACACGAATGCGCACGCGGGAGGGTGCTCCACGAATTGGGCTTTGTCGCACCAATCTGTGGGAGCACGCGTCGCCGGAATCGCAGCATGCGGTCGAAGACGCCGCGCGGCGGCTGGAACAGGCGGGCGCCGAAATTTCTGAAGCTCATCTGCCAGCCAGCTTTGCGGCGTTGGCCGAGGCGCGAAGCGTCATCAACCCGTTCGAGCGTGCAAGATCGCTGGCGCATGAATGGAACACCAATCGCTCCGCAATCAGTCCCGGTCTTTCGGCGCAGATCCAGGAAGGGCTCCGGATTCCGTATGAGCGTTATGTTCAGTCGCTCAAGCGGATGAAGGACTGCCGGGACGAAATCCCCGGGATTTTTGGCAAGGCCGAGATACTTCTTGCACCCTGCGTTACCGGTGAAGCCCCCTTGGGGCTGCAATCGACCGGCGACACGCGGTTTCAGGAATTCTGGACAGCGTTGCATGTGCCGGCCATTACGCTGCCGACGCATAAAGGCGCGCATGGGCTTCCGATCGGAATTCAGCTTGTCGCGCAGATTTACGATGACGAGGCCCTGCTCGCGACCGCACAATGGGCGTGGCGGCGTTTACCCCCACAGTAGGAAATCTGCATGCTGATCAATAACAGTTTTGATGTTCCCCTGCCGCCTGAGCAGGCCTGGAAACTGCTTATGGATATACCCCGCATCGCACCATGCATGCCGGGTGCCGAGCTGACCGATGTCGTGGATGAGAACACCTATAACGGCAAGGTTTCGGTCAGACTTGGTCCGGTTGCGCTGACCTTCGCGGGCACGGTGAAATTCAGCGAAAGGGACGATGCCGCGCGCAAAGCGCGGGTGAATGCACAGGGCAAGGATTCGAAGGGGCGTGGGGGAGCGCATGCCAATGTCGATTTCCAGATCGAGCCCGCGCCAGCCGGTTCATGCGTCCTGGTCCGGACCGATCTGACGCTGTCCGGCGCCGTGGCTCAGTATGGCCGCGCTTCGGGAATGATCCAGGATGTTGCGCAACAATTGATCGGACAATTTGCCAATTCGCTGAGAGCACAATTGTCTGCATCCCAGGCCACGCAGAAAACCCTGCAAACACCGGTAGAATCGAAACCGGCCGATTCACCCAAGTCACAAGCGATCTCCGGATTCTCTTTGCTGTTCATGCTGATAGGCGCTTTCTTTCGCCGCCTTTCAGGAAGTGGAAAAACGTGATCGTCCGCCGGATGGTGCCACAGCGGTGGGCTTAACCGACCGGTTTGCGCTGTCTCTGCTGTACGCGCTGCCGCCGGAAGCTGCACATCACGCAGCATTGTACGCGCTTGAGCATGGCCTCGCCGGAAATCGCGCAGAAGTGGATGATCCAATTCTTCGCACCCGGATCTGGGATCTGGATTTCCCGAACCCCGTGGGGCTCGCCGCCGGGTTCGACAAGGATGCGCGGGTACCTGATGCAATGCTGTCGCTGGGATTCGGTTTTGTGGAAGCGGGAACGGTCACGCCAAAACCGCAGCCTGGCAATGCCAAGCCCCGGCTTTTTCGTCTTGATCAGGATCATGCCATCATCAACCGGCTGGGGTTCAACAGCGCCGGAATAGGTCCATTTGCCCGGCGCCTTGCCGAACGCAAGGCCAATCCGCGCAGGCGGGGAATTGTTGGAGCGAATGTCGGCAAGAATCGCGATACAGAGAATGCCGGCGATGATTACGAGTTTGGAATAGAAGAACTGGCTGCAGCCGCCGATTATCTCGTGATCAATATTTCTTCCCCCAATACGCCGCGCCTGCGCGATCTGCAGGAACGGACCGCCCTGGACAGGCTGTTGCGGCGCGTGATTGCGGCGCGGGACCGCGGCGCTCAGGGGCAGCGCAAGCCCCCGCTGCTTGCCAAAGTCGGCCCGGACCTCACTCCCGGGCAGATGGCCGACATTGCCGAGGTGGCGATAATGACGCAAATCGATGGTCTCATAATCGGGAACACGACCGTTGCACGTCCGCCGGAGCTGAAAAGCACTGCCAGGGTGGAGTCCGGCGGCCTGTCGGGTGCGCCATTGTTCAAAAAATCAACGGAATGCCTCACGCAGATTTACCGCTTGACGAAGGGGCGCATACCGCTCATCGGCTGTGGTGGCGTAAGCGACGGCGCAACGGCTTATGCGAAAATCAGGGCCGGAGCATCGCTGGTGCAGGTTTACTCGGCGCTGGTTTTCCATGGTCCGGGGCTGGTGCGCCGCATAAAACAGGAATTGGCTGCGCTATTGCGGGCGGATGGTTTTCATACCGTGGCGGAGGCAGTCGGGTGCGACTGCAGCCGGACCGAAGATTGAGGAGGCGAGATGGCGACGCAGGATTTGAGAAGCTGGATCGCCAAAATGGACTCTGCAGGCGAGATCCGCCACATCACCGGCGCCGGTCGCGAGGATGAGATTGGCGGTATTGTTGATGTCTACCAGCGAAAGACCGGGAATCCCGCGGTTCTCTTCGACGATATCCCCGGTTATCCCAGGGGGCACCGCGTTCTGGCCAATATCCTGACATCCGTCCGCCGAATCCATCTAACGCTCGGAAACGAACCCGGCGCGAGTGCAATTGATCTCGTGCATTACTGGCGCCGTTACATGAAGCAGGCGAAATCCATTTCCCCGGTCACTGTTAAATCCGGCGTTTTGTTTGAAAATGTCGATGAAGGGAAGAACATCGACCTGTTCGGGATTCCAGTGCCGAAATGGCACGAACTCGACGGCGGATACTACATCGGCACGGGCGACATGGTGGTGATGAAGCACCGCGACACCGGCTGGGTGAATTACGGCGCCTATCGCGTGCAGGCTCACCGCCCCAATATCGCTTCCGTGATGTGCTCAAAAGGGAAGCACGGCGACATCATCATGCGCAGTTACCACGACAGGGGCGAACCCTGCCCCGTCGCGGTGGTCTGCGGCATGCATCCGATGCTGTTCATGATCGCAGGGCTGGAAATTCCCTATGGCAGCAATGAATATGATGCCGCGGGCGGATTATTCGGAGAACCGGTGGAGGTGATCGTGGGCCCGCGAACGGGACTGCCCATTCCGGCACATGCGGAAATCGCCTTTGAAGGATTCATTCATCCTGGTGATTTGATCGAGGAGGGCCCGCTCGGCGAATGGACGGGCTATTATGCCGGCGGACTGAAAAAGGAGCCGGCAATCCGGGTTGAGACATTCATGCACCGGAATAACCCGATTCTTATGGGTGCTATCCCCGGCGTACCTCCTGATGACGATTCCTTTTACCGGGGCACCTATCGTTCGGGCGCCGTCTGGAATCAGCTCGAGGCAGCGGGTATTCCTGAAGTGAAAGGCGTTTGGGCCCACGAAGCGGGGGGAAGCAGGCTGTGGCTGACGGTTGCAATCAAACAGCTTTACGCCGGACACGCGAAGCAGGCGGGTCTGATTGCATCGCAGTGCCATGCCGGCGCTTACGCAAACCGATTTGTGGTTGTGGTTGACGATGACATTGATCCCGCGGATATGGACAAGGTGATCTGGGCGATGTGCACGCGCTTTGATCCGCGCGAAGATCTGGAAGTCTTGCGTGGCTGCTGGAGCACGGTGCTCGACCCGATGGTCTATAGCGAAAGCGACCGGCGCAATGCGCGCGTTGTGATCGATGCGTGCAGGCCGTGGTCGCGGCGCGACACGTTCCCGCCGGTGGTGCGCAATTCGAAAGAACTGGACGAGAAAATACGCGCGAAATTCGCAGAATTCCTGCCCCGCGCGTGAACAGGAAAGAGAGATGAAACCCCCTCCTTTTTCATATCACGACCCTCGCACTGTCCCGGATGCGGTCGGTCTGCTGTCGAAACTCGAAAATGCGAAGTTATTGGCCGGCGGTCAGTCGCTGATGCCGATGCTGAACATGCGATATGTCCTGCCGGATCACATCATCGATCTGAATCGCGTCGATGGCCTTGCTTATATTCGCGAGAATGCCGGCGGACTGGAATTCGGCGCGATGACACGCCAACGCGACATCGAATTCTCTGAAGCCGTCAAGACACGCTTTCCGATCATGCATGAAGCGATCCTGAATGTCGGCCATCGCCAAACGCGCAATCGCGGGACAATCGGAGGCTCCCTGTGTCATCAGGATCCGTCGGCGGAGCTTGTAACGCTTGCGGCTGCCCATGACGCGACCGTCACCGTCGCGGGCCCGAACGGCACAAGGAAAATCTCATTTGCGGATTTTCCGGTGACATTCATGACCACGGCGCTGGAGCCGAACGAGCTGCTGACCGGCGTTTCCTTTCCGGCCTGGCCGGCCGGTCACGGCTACGGCTTCGTCGAGTTTTCCCGGCGCCACGGGGATTTCGCGATCGCATCGGCGGCAGCGCTTCTCGAGGAAGATAGCAACGGCAGGATCAAACGCGCTTCGCTGACGTTGGGCGGCGTATCGGTTCTTCCTGGCCGGATGCACAGCGTCGAGAAGGCACTTGTGGGACAGTCCGCTTCCGAAGAACTGTTTCGCGAGCTTTGCGAGGAGTGCAGGAAGGTGGATGCTATCGAGGATGTGCATGCGCCCGCATCGTACCGTCAGCATCTGGCCACGGTAATGTCGCGGCGAGCACTGGTCGCGGCGCATGGACGCGTGGGGAGAGCATGAGCGAAAAACGGAAAATCGCGGTCACGATCAACGGCAAACGCTACGAGGAAGAGGTCGAGGTTCGCTATACCCTCGCCGATTTCATGCGTCAGCAACTGGGCCTGACGGGGACACATCTGGGATGCGAGCACGGCGTCTGCGGCGCCTGCACAATCCTGCTGGACGGATTATCGGCGCGTTCCTGTCTCATGCTTGCCGTACAGGCCGACGGGCACGAGATTCTGACGGTCGAAGGCATTGCTCCGTCAGCGGAGGAACTGCATCCTTTGCAGGAGGCATTTCGCGACAATCATGGACTTCAGTGCGGCTTCTGCACGCCCGGCATGCTGACGACGCTTCTCGAGTTTTTACGCGACAATCCCGATCCGACCGAGAAGGAAGTGCGGATCGCGATTTCCGGAAATCTCTGCCGCTGCACCGGTTATCAGGGAATTGTCGCCGCCGCGCTCGATGCCGCCCAGCGTCTGAAGCCCGCCAGGGAAGCTTCGTGAAGCCCTTGTAACGCCGGGGCGCGCCTGTGTCGCTGCGTTATGACGATATCGGAAACCGGCTGAGAGCATTCCGGCTCGGGTCCGGATTGCCGGCGGAAGAAGTCGCCCGCCGCATCGGCATCTCCCGAACCGCGCTCTATCGCTTCGAAAAAGGCGAGGTCGTCAAGATCGAGACATTGCAGAAGCTCGCCGAACTTCTGCAAGTCTCGTTGCCGACATTACTGGGCGTTGGTGTCGAATATATTGCGTCGGCACTCACCTATTTCGAACGCATGCGCCAAATCGAGGAAACGGCGGAGCACATCATCGTGCTGGCGGGGCCGCTCTCATATCTGTTGGCGTCCGATGATTTCAACGCGGTTCTGGGTCAGCTTTTGAAGGAAAGCATACCCGAATCCGTGGACGATATCCGACGCGCCGAAGCGGAAGTGGACGAGATACTTTCGGTACTCCAGAAGCGCAAGGATACCTATCGGCGCCGGCAACCGACAATCGTGAATCTGATTGCCGCATCCGAAATTTCTCGATTCCTGATCAACGGCATGGTCGGACGGCTCGACTTGCCGGACCGGGTACGCGCGGAAAGGCGTGAACTTGCCAGGGCTGAAGTGAACCATTTTGCCAACATAATTGAACAGGAGCCGATTGGTGTTCAGATCGGTATCGTCCCCGAGACTCTGCCGCACACCGGCTTTCAGATCTTCCGTCAGCCCGACAGGCAATTGCTGTCATTAAGCCCGTTTCGCCTCGGCGAAGAACCCAATGTGCGGGTCGGTGTTGCGATGATCACATCGGCGCCGGAAGGACTGGCGCTGCACAGACGTGCTGCGGAAGGCATGTGGCGCAGAGCGCTGAAAGGAGCAACGGCTGCGGAATATCTGCGCGGTCTCATCGCGCGTCACTGCCAATGAGGACCGGGACTGCCGTTGAATTTTCACCGGCGAATTTGGCCCGGAGCAGGACACAAAGACCACCCAGCACAGGCGCGAGAGCCATCGCCGCAAGGATCTGTGCAGGGGTCCATTGGAACGCGAGCATCAGCCCGATCACGAGGGGACTGCACACCTGCCCGAAGCGTCCAAGCGCCATCGCCCATCCGGTTCCTGCAGAACGCATGACTGTCGGATAGGACGTCGCTGCCAAAGCGATTGCGCCCGATGAACCGACCGATGCGGTCAGGCCAAGCAACAGCATGATGATACCCGCCGCAATGGGCGATGACGCCACCAGCCCCAAACCCGCCAGCAGAATTCCGCCACCGATAAAGGGTGGTGCGAGGGCGGCAACTGCGCCAAATCGCTCCAGCAATCTCCCGGCAATCGCCATGCCGAAGGTGGCGACAAGACTGTAGATGGCGACCAGCAGCGCCGAAGTCCCCAGAGAAATTCCGGATTCACGAAACAGCGTCGGCGTTTGCAGCACAATCACCGTGGTGGTCGCGAAGCCGAAATAAAGCATCAGCCCGATCAGAACAGTGGTGGGTGCGCGACCTTCCGTAAACAGATCACGCAGTGGAATTTTCGGCATCGGTTTTCGGTCCGAAACACCCACTTCAAGATCGGTCGCATTCAGTCGGGGATCGAGTTTGCGCGCGACGCGCAGAGCGCGCGTGACCTGTCCCGTGGAAACAAGAAACCGCAACGACTCGGGAAGAAAAAGGACCATCGCCAGCGCAAGCACGAAGCTGGGTATGCCAGCCACAATGAATATCACGGGCCAGGGAAAGTGGGACACGAGGTAGGATGTCATCAGCCCGCCAATGGAATTGCCCAGCGGGTACCCTGCCCAGAGAAGGCTGACGAACATGGCGCGGCTGCGTTGTGGGGCATATTCCGCAGCCATCGTGATGAAACAGGGCGTTGCGCCCCCCAGTCCCAAGCCTGCGATAAACCGATACGCGAAGAGCACGGGGAACGAGTGCGCGAACGCGGTAAGGATCGTGAAAGCGCCGAACAGAGCTGTCGTAAAAGCCAGCATTGGCTTCCGGCCGAAACGGTCGCTGATCGGACCAAAGGCGAGCGCACCGATGGCGGCGCCGAGCAATCCTGCAGAATAGGCCGGTGAAAAAGCAGCCGCAGACATCTTCAACCCGGTCGCCATCAGCGGCCCGGCGACGCCTATCGCCTGGCTGTCGACGGCATCAAGCAATGCGACCGCCGCGCAGAAAACGAAGACACGGATCTGCAGGCCGGTGACGCGCCGCGAGTTCAGGAGCGTGTCGGCTATAATCTTCAGCCTACTTGCCGTCAGGGGTTCTGAAGTTGCCGGGATCCGCGCAGCGTTCTTCGCGGCGTTTGGGATCAAGGTCGAAAATGATGGAATCGGCAAACCGCTCGGGATAGATCGACTCCCTGTCGCCTCCAGGAAGCACAGTCCCTTCAGCCTCGTAGATCTTGCCTTTGCTGTACATCAGGCCGATGCGTCTCAGGCTTCCATCTTTCGCCTGGATCAGTAGTTCGCGGCCATATTGCCTGAGCTTTCCAGGCTCAATTCCCATGGAGTCGTTCCCGACAACTTTGCCGGTCAATTCCGTCAGAGCCTCCAGCTCCTCAAACAAATTCAACGCATCGGCAGGGCGGTTCGCGACATCGACAATGGTGACCCTGTACCGAATGTTATCGAGTTCGCCCGAGTAGGTGATCGTGGGGATGCGCCCGGCGACGGCACCCTGATAGGTGCCGGAGCCCTTAACCAGAGGCACCGGGCTTTCGATGCCAAAGCCCTGATCGGGAAATTTCAGAAGCGTCCAATCGGCAGCAACAGCAGGACCCAGGCCAGCGGCCAAAATCGCCCCTGCCGTCATCAGTACGAATATTCGCATTTGTCTCTCCCGGAATCAGCGGCTTTCAACTCCGGGTTCAATCTTATATTAATCATGCATAGTGGGCCAACTCCTACCGGGAGGACTTCGAATGAAGGTCAGATCAATTGTGTCGGCGTCATGCGCCGTCGCCATGCTCGCCGTTCCTGCGATGGCACATCACTCATTTGCAATGTTCGATAGAGAAAAGACTCTGACCCTGAGCGGTGTCGTCAAGCAGTTTGAGTGGACCAATCCCCATGCCTGGTTGTACGTCATGGTGATGGATGACGGGGGAAAGGCGATTGAATACCCTCTGGAAATGCAGGGCACCGGACAGGCCCAGAAAAATGGCTGGCGGCCCGAACTCGGTCAAACCGGGAGATCGCGTAACGGTCGCAATGCATCCGCTGAAGTCGGGCTCTCATGGGGGACAGCTTCTGACTGTGGTGCTGGCGGACGGACGGAAGTTGGCGGTCACAGGCGCACCGCCGGATCCCACAACCGGCGAATAACAGTTTTTGTCCGACCGGCTCCCGGAGCGCGATATTCAGGCCGTTCATCGGCTTTTCGGGTGATCCCCTTGCGCTGAATTTGAGCGGGCAGAAAGCCACATGCCAGCAACCAGAAATTTCCGCGTTAACGGACAAGTCGCTACGGTCGTGGTGGACGATCTCGCCGCACCGCTGTTGTATGTGCTGCGCAACGATTTGGGGCTGCACGGTCCGCGTTTCGGCTGTGGCCTCGGCCAGTGCGGCGCCTGCACGATTCATCTGAATGGCGAAGCCGTGCGTTCGTGTACACGCCCGGTTTCCACCATCCGGCCGGAGGATGAAATCACCACCCTGGAGGGCCTTGGCACCAGGGAACATCCGCATGCCCTCCAGATCGCATTCATTGACGAGCAGGCAGTGCAATGCGGCTACTGCATCAATGGCATGATTATGCAGGCAGCGGCATATCTCACGAACAATCCGAAACCAACGATCGGGGAAATCAAAAACGCACTGCAGAACAATCTCTGCCGCTGCGGTACGCACCTGCGAATTATTCGCGCCGTCATGCGGGCTTCGGAGGCCTGACATGGAGGCGACGGGGATGCCCATTCACCGCCGTGAGCTGCTCAGACAACTAAGCGGATTGGTCATAGGGTTTTCGCTGAGCGGCGTCGCGCCGGGACCCGTGGTCCACGCGGCAGAATCCGGCGATTATGGTCCGCCTGTTGATCAGATCGATTCCTGGATAGCAATCTCTGCGGATGGGCACGCCACCCTGTTTTCCGGTTGTTGTGAACTTGGCACTGGCAGTTCGACCGGCCTGCTGCAGGTAATGGCCGAAGAACTCGATATCGCCTTTGACCGCGTCAGACTGATTTGCCGGACACCGATCGCACACCCGATCAGTTCGTCTCATCGGGCAGCCGCACGATTTCGGCTCATTCGCGGCCGATCCGGATCGCGGCCGCGGAAGCGCGCTCGGCGCTGCTCGACATCGCCGCGCAGCGTCTTGGCGTTGCTCCAGAGCAGCTGGGAACAAAGGACGGTTCTGTGTTTCGCCTGGATGCGCCGGGCGAGAAAGTGACTTATGGCGAGTTGGTAGGCGGCCGGCGTTTTGACGTGAGATTTACCGGAAAAGCCAAACCGAAAGATCCGCGCGATTATTTCGTTGTCGGGCAGTCTGTCCCTCGCTGGGACATTCCGGAGAAGGTCTTCGCAACATTCGCCTATGTTCAGGACGTGAAGATCGACGGCATGTTGCACGGCCGGGTGATCCGTCCTGTTTCACACGGAGCATCTGTCAGAAAAATAGATGAGGCTTCGGTTTCGCATATTCCGGGTCTGGTCAAAGTGGTCCGCCTCAACGATCTGGTTGGCGTGGTGTGCCGGCGTGAAGAGCAGGCGATCGCCGCAGCGGAAGCACTGAAGGTCGAGTGGACAGAGTGGGCCGGCCTGCCGGACCAGAAGGACCTCCATGCGATCCTGCGGCGACTGCCGGAATTTCCTGAAGGATATCCGAAAGACGCTCCAGGGGGGCTATTGGCGCATAACGGCGATGTGGAGCTTGGCATTGCTGCCGCCGAGAAGCTGATAAGCGCAACCTATCTTTCGCCTTACCACCATCACGGGTCAATTGGTCCATCCTGTGCCGTTGCGGACTTTCGCCCGGATGGAGTTACGCTGTGGTGCGCCACTCAAACGCCGTATGGGACGCGTGAAGCCGTTGCGAAGTTTCTTGGTCTGCCAAACCGGAAGGTACACCTGATCTATGCGGAAGGGTCCGGTTGCTATGGCCAGAACGGAGCCGACGATGTGATCATCGATGCGGTCGTGCTCTCCCGCGCCGCCGGCCAGCCGGTTCGTGTGCAGTGGTCGCGTGCGGACGAAAACGGATGGGAAGCGTACAAAGCCGCACGCATCAGCGAATGCCGTGGCGGATTGGACAAGAGCGGGAAAATCATTGCGTGGGATGCGCGGACATTCGGGCTATCCGGTTATTCCCGGCCCGAATATCACGAGCCGAAGCATGGAGGTGAACCAGGAAGCCTGGTCACCGCGCAATTGGCAGGCTGGGACAAGCCCGGACTCGAAGAAGGTTTCAGCGGCGCCGCGGGCAACTTCGATCCGGTATATCGGGACCTGCCGAACAAGCGTGTTGTCTTTACCTATCTAGGCCCCGCTTCACACCGGCAGGGACCGTTGCGCATGAGGGTCGGTTCGATGCGCGGGGTAGGTTCCCCCGATAATATTTTCGTTGCCGAATGCTTCATGGACGAATTGGCACACGCCGCGGGGAGTGATCCGATCGAGTTCCGCCTCAGGCATTCCCCGCGACCGCGCGGGGTTGCCGTGCTCAAAGCTGCTGCAGAAAGGGCGGGGTGGAAACCGCGCCTTGCGGGCGATGGAGCAAGTGATGGCGATATCGCGTTTGGTCGCGGCGTGGCGATGCTGGGCAGCGATTCGGATACCAATGTCGCGGGTATCTACGAAGTGGCGGTGAACCGTAGGACGGGGGTGGTTCGGGTTACCCGCGTGACGATCGCCCAGGACTGTGGTTTGGTCGTAAACCCTGGCGCCGTGCGAAATCAGATCGAGGGCGGTGTGATACAGAGCATCAGCAGGGCGCTGAAGGAAGAAGTTCGATTCAACCGATCCCGTGTAACGACTCTGGATTGGGCCTCATACCCGATCATCACCTTCGACGAGATCCCCGATAACATCGAGATCGTTCTCGTTGCCCGTCCCGATCTGCCTCCGATGCGTGTTGGCGAACCTGCAAGCGAAAGCGTTTGGCCTGGGGTGACAAACGCGGTTTTTGACGCAACCGGTGTACGCATCCGGCAGTTGCCGCTGACACCCGAACGCGTACTGGCTGCGTTGGCCGAAAAGGCCTGAGGAACAGAGAAAACCCCGGTCGCCCTGGGCGACCGGGGCTCTTAAGCCGATCAAATCAATGGTATGGACGTTGACCGATGTCGGAAGAACCGCTTGGACCGGCCTCGCCGTTCTGCTGATCCGACTGGATGGAACCGCTGTCCGCTCCACCGGTTCCCCATCCGCTTACGAGATTTCCAATCTCCTGTTTCGCGAACTTCGTGGCCTCATCCAGCACATGCTCACCTACGGTCTTCGCGGCTCTGTTTGCTGCCTGCAGCGGGTCTGACGCGAGATTTCTGAGCTTTTTCCTTCAGGTTATCCGCCGCTTCTCCCATCAGCCGATTTTCAGCTTCCGTTTCGGGAATTGCCGCTCCCAGAGCGGCGCCAAGCGCAATTCCCAGCCCGGCAACCACGAGCGGTTCGCTTTTACAGTAGTCCCAAATCCGCTGGCCGGCCTGGATCAATTCATCCTGAGACGGCGTAATGCTCGCTGCAGCCTCCGCAACACTGCTCGCCGTCCGGCTCACGGTGTCGGTGACCGTGCCATAAGCGTCAGAAATGGAGTCGCCGATGCCGGATGCCGTGCTGCTCAGCCCGGCGATTGCGGATTGCGCCCTCTCCCTCACGAGGCCCGTCGTGCTATCGATGCGGTCACCGACGCTCGACACGGCGGATTGTGTCTTCTCCTTCAGTCCGTGCACAGCAGAATCAGCACGGTCACGAAGATCCCCGGCCGTTGAGGAAGAAGTCCGCCCCGTTTCAGAGAACCAGTTGTTGCCGGTTGCTCTCTCGCGTCCATCATAGCCGGCCGCGCGAACCGAGCCGCTCGAGGATCCGTTGGACATGATCAGCCAGGCAATACCCGCGCCGATAAGGGTGGCGGGGAGAGGGTGTTCGACAACCTGATTGCCGAGGCCCCGCAACAGTTCTGCACTGCCACTTTTCGCGTAGCCCAGAATTTCATCGACCACGCGTCCGGGTGTGATAGCCCGTAATTCGTCGAGTGATGCTGCCAGTTGCGCTCTGGTCAGCTCCGCTTCACGCTCAAGCTGCTCTGTTGATGCCATGTTCGTTACTCGCTTCATGCGCTGCGACCTGTGCGTCGCGCTGCAGTTGATGGAGGGTTTTTTGCGGGACGAGATTTTCGGCCTTCAGGCGACTGGCCCCGGCGTAGAGCACTGCAATGCCGACAATGAGCGTAACACCCCCGACGATGAGGGCCGCCCAATACACCGGCAGGCCTGCTGCCACGATTCCCGAGACGATTGCCTCGAGCAGAATTACGAGCGCAGGAATCGCCAGTACCGCGCCGAAAATCGCGAGTGCAATTCCCCCCGCCGCTTGCGTCAGCTTGTCGGAGATTTCGGCCCTGGCCAACTGGCCTTCCTTCCGCAAAAGCGTTGTCAGCTGATGCACCACGTCCCCCAGCACTTCGGGAATCGAGCGGTTGAAGTGGATGTTCATGGCAACCCTCCGCTCCGCCCAGGCTGCATCGTCCCGACACCTCCAATCCCTGTTTGACCCGTGCCCGTTGGAGACACGCCGGATTGCATCGTCATCGAACCTCTCTGCACTCCGCCGAAATCGGAACGCGATTCGCCACCCATTTCCGAAGGCATAGCCCCAACTGAAGTAGAATTTTGTGCCGAACTCTTGAGGAAACGGCTCAGGGCAAAGCCGGCCAGTACTGCGCCGCCAAATAACAAGGCAGGCTGGTTACGGCTGAAATCGCCAATCCTGCTCATCATCCCGTCGATGCTGTCCGAGCGGATATCGGATGCGAACCGATCGAGTTTGTTGCCAACTTCGTGGATATAGCCTGCAAATTCCGGCATGCCCGATTCGAGTTCGCGGGCTGCTCCATGCACAGCCTTGGCGGCGACTTGAATCTGTTCTGCGCCGGCGTCCTTCTGTTTCGATGCGACTTCGATCGCCTTGTCTTTGACCGGCTCGCCGATTTCACCCAGCTTCGCCTTTGCGGTATCCGCAAGCGCGGAGATGTCAATGGCGAGACCGTCGGATTTCGGCTGCGACATGCCGGACGAATTTTGTACCCTGGTGTCCATCTAACGGTGTCCTTCGCTGCTCAATCGAACCCGCGCGCATGAAACGCGCAACTGGCTTAGAGAACGGATCGTGCCAGGCCGCGGTTCCGGCAAGTGCTTTGCGAAACGCCCTGTTTCAGAAAATGCGCCGGGATGTGACCGGCGCTATTTCACACATCCGGGAATGGGCGTGTCATATGTGTAAGTTTCGTCGCCGATCGGAACGGACAACTTGCCCGGCGCGCAGCTGTGGATCGCATCGGCCTGATAGACGAACCAGTGCATCCCCTGAGCAATTGGGCCGAGCTGACTTTGCCGTGCGAGGCCCTGCAAATTCGCGATCGCTTGCCCAACATCGGAAGGGAGCATGTTCTCGGGCAGTGGGGTGTAGCTGCGTGAGTTCTGGTCCGTGATCTGAACGGAGGGAATGGCTTCGAAAGATACCGCACCGTTCGGCGCCGGACGGCCCTGCGCCACACCAAGAATGACATACCGGGACAGCACATCAAGAAGCGACTGATTGTTGGCGTTCGGCGTAAAGATTTCCGGCACCACCCACCACAGCAGAACGATTTCGCCGGATGGCTTGACATGGAAGATCTGCGAATAATCCAGCGCCAGTGCATGAACATCAGGGTTCCACTGTCGTGCATCGACAGAACCTCCCGACAGAAGCGCAAGCGAAAGAGCGGCTGAGGCAAGCCAACGCGTTTTCATTGAGAATCGCCCTGTTGTTTGGCTTTGGCAGTCTGGAAGCTTATGCGGGAAGACCGTAAATTGCATTCGGTATTCATTTGCCGCGCCACTGCGCCTGACGCTTGGCGATGAATGCCGCAACACCCTCCCTGAAATCCTCGCTGGCATACACCTCGCGAATCAAATCGTCGCAATCGGGTACGTCCGCAATTCCGATCCGGCGCATCATCTCTTTGGCCGCTGACATGGTGAACGGCGCCTGCGCCGCTACGCGCGCGCAGAGTTCCGTTGCGATGCTCTCCAGTTCCGGCGGCGATGCGACGCGAGCGACAAAGCCGCAGTCCTGCGCCTCGGCCGCGGTCATGAGATCAGAGAACAGTAAAAGCCGCTTTGTTCTCGCAGGACCAAAATGCGAAAGCAGGCGCGCAACATTGAATGGCGACAGGCAATTGCCCAACGTGCGCGCAATCGGGACACCAAAACGCGCGGACGGCGCCGATATGCGGAGATCGCAGGCTGCTGCGATCATCAATCCACCCCCGACGCAGTTACCCTCAACGATCGCGATCACGGGTTTGGGGATACGTTCAATCAGCTCGATCGATGCTTCGATCTGGCGTTCGTAGTCGATCCCGCTGTCACCACCGCGGAATTCGCCAAATTGCACAATGTCGGTGCCGGCGGCGAAATTACCTCCCGCACCCCGGAACACAACTGCTCGCACATCGTTGTCCGCCGCAATGCTCCGGCACGCAGCATCCAGCTGCCTGTACATCTCCCATGTCATGGCGTTGCGCACTTCGGCGCGGTCAAAAAGCACGGCAGCAAAGGCGCCCGACTTACTGTATGTGACCCGTCCCGTCATTGTGAGCTGCCGCCACGCAGTTGGCTCCGCATTTCCCCCGGGATGCCGAGTTCATCGAGAATTTCGTTATTGTGTTCGCCGAGAAGCGGCGGAGGGCGGCGGACCCGCTGCAATGTCTCCGACAGTTTTACGGGAAAGCCGATCGACTTCACGCGACCCTCGACAGGGTGGTCGATCTCCATGATCGCTTCCCGCGCCCTGACCTGTTCGCTCGCCAGCGCCTGCTCGTAATTGAGAATTGGTCCTGCGGGAATTCCTGCGTTCAGCAGAATCTCGATCCACTCGCCGGCTGGACGCGCGGCGAAGGAGATTTCGAGTTCATCAATCAGGGCCGAGCGATTGAGCAGCCGGCCCGCAATGGTGCGCGAATCGCGCATCGTTCAGGAGATCGGGTCTTTCGAGAATCTCGCAAAGCGTTTGCCAGAGCCGATTGGAATTCGCTCCCAGCACGAAATAACCATCGCTCGCCAGCACGGCCTGATACGGTGCACTGAAGCGATTCGCCGTTCCGAGCGGGCCGGGTATCTTGCCGGTTCCCCAGAACTCCGAAATATCCCAGATGGAAAAGGCGAGCGCGGCTTCAAAAAGGGAAGCGTCCACGTACTGTCCGCGACCGGTTTTGCCCCGACTGATGAAGGCGCACAAAATGCCATACAGAGCAAACATCGCGCAGCCGATATCGGAGACTGGTACGCCGGCCTTGGTGGGCGGTCCTCCAGCTTGTCCCGTAATGCTCATGACGCCCGACATCGCCTGTGCAATCAGATCGAACCCCGGACGTTCCGACCACGGACCCGTTTGGCCAAAACCGGAGATGCTGGCGTAAACCAATCGCGGATTGATCTCCCGAATCGTGGCGTAATCGATGCCAAGTCTCCGCGTCACTCCGGGCCTGTAATTTTCAATCAGAATATCCGCGGTTTTTGCCAGCCGATAGAAAACCTCGCGCCCGACGGGCGTCTTCAGGTCGAGCACGAAGCTGCGCTTATTACGGTTGAGGTTAAAAAAACCAAGACTGTCACTGCCCTTGAGCTTGAATGCCATCGCATGCCGGGTCTGGTCACCATCCGGCGGAGGCTCGATCTTGATCACGTCCGCCCCCATATCGCCCAACAGCATCGAGCAGAATGGGCCGGCCATGATCTGGCTGACGTCGAGCACCCGTACGCCGTCCAGGGGCAATTCGGCTGAACCGGATTTTTCCGCCATCAGCCGCCGCTCAGCGCCTGCACAATTTGTATCGCGTCGGAACCTCGCAACGGGCGCTTCAAATCGAATACCTGTTCGCCGTTCACAAAAACCCGGATATGCGGCCGCACCCTGTCCTGTTCGTCCACCATTCGAAATCTGAACCCCGGGTAGCGCCGGTCGAGCTCGGACAGGATCACGGCCAGCGAATCGCCATCAGCCTCGACTTCGCGGGCGCGGGTGTAAGACCGCAAGGGTGTTGGGATCAACACCTTCATAGGTTTTCGCCGCGGCTATCCCATAGCGCCGGTTTCGACGGCATAAATCTCCGGCAGGTGGCGCGCAATGTTGCTCCAGCTCTCCCCTTCGTCACGGCTCGTCCAGAGATCGCCGCTCGTCGTTCCAAAATACAGTCCCACCGGATCGCCGACGTCGGCTGTCATGGCCTGACGCTTGACGGTCCACCATGCCTGGCTCTGCGGCAGACCCCGATCGAGTCGCGTCCAGGTTTTTCCGGCATTTCGGCTCTGATAAACGCGGGGTTTGCCATCCGGGCTGGTGCGAGGCCAGACATTTCCGCCGTCCATCGGAAAGACCCATATCATCCGGTCATCGCGGGGATGCACAACCATGGGAAATCCGATGTCGCCGATGCGGGCCGGCATGTTCCGGCCGATCCGAACCCAATCGTTCGAGGGACGATCAATGCGGTAAATGCCGCAATGATTCTGCTGATACAGCCGGTCGGGATTACTGGGGCAAATCCGAATACAATGTGGATCGTGGAAGGTCATATCGGAGGCGTTGAAGCCCTCGACGACCTCCAACCCGCCAGCCAGCGGGGTCCAGTTGCGTCCCGCATCAAACGACTCATGGACCCCTCCACCGGACATCCCGAGATACATATGCTTCGGGTCACGGGGATCGATGGCTATGGAGTGCAATTTGGGGCCGTCGGGCGTGCCGTCCTGCTCTCGTCCCATCCATGCCCGGTATTGCGGGTCGTCATTGATTGCGCCGAACGGCTCCCAGTGATCGCCTCCATCCTCGGAGCGAAACAGCCCCTGGGGCGAGGTCCCGGCGTACCACACATCGGGTTCGCCCGGATGGCCGGGGGTTAACCAGAAGGTGTGTTTAACGGTACGCCCGGTATTTCCCTCAGGCGCCTTTGCAAATGCGGGCGGCCGCGCCGCCTCCTGCCAGGTTCGACCGAAATTGGTGGAGCGATGCAGCGTTGGTCCAAGATGACCGGTGCTGGTCGCGGCGAGCAGAGTGCGGCGATTGCGCGGATCGAGCACGAGATGATTGACAATGTGTCCCAAAAAATGCGGACCGTCGGCACGCCAGGTTTTCCGCACCTTGTCGCCATGAAATAACCAGGCGCCCTTCCGGGTCGCAACCAGCAGCAGTATTGCGGCAGGTGATTTTCCGGATTTCGCAGAACGCTTGCGCGAGACGGGCGCCGCGTTTTTTCCGTCGGATGCCGCTCGCTTTGGTGTCTTTGAACTCGCCCCCGTTTCTCTGCGCCGTACTGCCATTGTTGCCCCGGAACAAACCTGTTGCTTCGGCAATGCTGCTGGAACCACATGCCAAAGGCAAGCATGGCGACGCGCAATCTTGTGCTTTGGTGCAAACGCCCGGAAAACTACTCGGCAGTATTTGGCGAATCGCCGAGCACCGCGGCGACGGCCTGAATCTGGATAGGCGGTTGACGCGCCGGCGCGACGCCCGAGAGGACTTCCTTCACCTTTGCAACGAATTGTTTCAGTCCAAAGGGCTTCGGCAGGAAATGAACTTCTTCGGTTCGCTCACCACCCTTTCTGAAAACGTCTGCCGCATAGCCGGACATGTAAATGATGCGAATTCCGGGCTGGAGACGCGTCACGGCGCGTACAAGCGTCGGGCCGTCCATATTGGGCATGACCACGTCCGTGATCAGAAGGTCGATCACGTCCGGGTAATGCCGCACGATTTCAAGCGCCGCTTCTCCGGTGGCCGCTTCCATCACCGTGTAACCGCGCATTTTGAGCGCGCGCGCCGCGAAACTTCGAACCGCTTCCTCATCTTCGACGAGCAGGATCGTGTCCTGTCCCGTGATGTCACGCGTCGCCAGACGTTCCGTTTCGTCCGAACTGTCCCCCGAATTCAAGCTGCCGGCATATCGCGGCAGATAGATCGAAAATACAGCGCCTCTTCCAGGCTCGCTTTCGACATTGATGAAGCCACCCGTCTGTTTCACGACGCCGTACACGGTAGAAAGGCCAAGCCCCGTTCCGTGGCCAACCGGCTTTGTGGTGAAGAAAGGCTCAAAAACTTTTTCGAGATTCTCCTTGGGAATCCCCGATCCGGTATCGCTGACTTCGATCAGGACATAATCGCCGGCGGGCATTTCTCCAGTGACAAGAGAAATGTCGCCCTCGCGGGTCATGTTCGCAGTCCTGATTGTCACGTTTCCACCCTCGGGTGGCATCGCATCGCGCGAATTCACCACCAGATTCATGATGGCATTCGCGATCTGACCCTCATCGGCATAGACCGGCCACAGTTCGGCTCCGTGTTCGACCTGCAAAGCGATCGGCTCGCCGACAAGGCGCCGCAGCAGCAAAGAAAGATCCGTGACCGTATCGGAGAGCACTATCACTTTCGGCTGCAGTGCCTGTTGCCGCGAAAAAGCGAGAAGCTGACGCACCAACGCAGCGGCACGGACCGAATTCTGCCGCACTTCATTCAGCTCTGCGAATGAGGGATCGCCAACAGGATGGCGCATCAAAAGGAGATCGCAATTGCCCATGATGGCCTGAAGCAGATTGTTGAAATCATGCGCCACTCCACCCGCGAGCTGCCCAATCGCCTGCATCTTCTGGGACTGCGCAAACTGCGTCTCCAGCGCGCGCTGTTCGGTGGTGTCGACGAGATAAAGAATGGCCCTTGGCGGCTCGGCATCGCCGGCGGTCAATGGACTGGCAAAGATTTGCGCGGATCTCTGTCCCGTGTGCGCCTGATGATGGCAGAGTATTTCCAGTGGAGCCGGGCTGCGCTCCCCGCTGAGTGCCCTGGCGATCAGATCCAGTGCAGAGGACCGGACATCGGTTTCGATCAGGGATTGAATGTCCACCAGGTCGGAAGTTTCGCCCGCCGGGGCAAAAAACTCGCGAAAGGCTGCATTGGCTTCGAGAATGGTGCCCTTTGCCGCAACCACGGCGACGCCAATCGGGGCATTGGCGAAGAAGTCGCCAAAGCCGGCTCGCGGACCGACAAATCGGGCCGCCGGGATGGCGCCAGCATCGCCCGGCTGTGGAATGAACCACCACACCGTTTCTCCATTTTTCAGGGGCGATACGGCGGCTGTCAGCTTTAGTCCGGGCGCGGAATCGAATACTTCCTGATGGGCAAGCCCACTATGTGCGGCGCGCGACAGCCGATACATGGGCCCTGCCGCCGTGTCGGATCGAATGCTCGACTGAGGTGGATCGGGAGCCTCCTGCCCCGGCTGGCCAGCCAACGCGCGATAAGCATTGTTACAATCAATCAGGCAGCCATCGTTAGCCGTGACCGCCCAGGCCACATTGCTGGAGGAGACCGCCGCTGCGGCACCGCGCCGGGAATCACCATGCAGGCGCCCCTGGCGGCGCAAGCGAAGCAACAAAGCCACGCCCGCCCCGGCAACCAGCACCAGCAAAGCGGCCGCAGCGCGGCGCGGCGCTTCCGGATTAATGAAAAAGATCGCGCCCGATGCACCACATAGCAGTAAAAAAATGAGTACCCCGGCCCAGGACTCCGGCTCCAGTTCAAGCGACGACGAAATCCTGGTCAACCGCGAAGGAATCGCGCCCAAAAGCAATCCTCCCCGGGAGGCATTCTGACTGATTCGCCGCGATTTGCGATCCTTCGTGATCGGAATTGGTAAGGAAAATTCATCAGAATCTGCTCTTCGACATCACTTGAGCCGTCTCACCGAAGTAAAGCGGAAAATGTTTAGCAGACGGGCGGCGAACCCGAAACGCGTATTTACCAGCGGCGATTGGCCCGCTTTGCGCGCGCGATTTCCGGCGGCGGAAGGATTTCATCGAGATAGAGGGCGCCGTCTTTTTCCGTGATCCTCAGGCGATCGAGGGCCTGACCGGCGCAGGGCCCGCGCGAGCAGATTCCGCTCTCGAGCTCGAACAGTGCACCGTGCCCGGAACAAACAAGATGCCGTTTGTCATCAGTCAGGAAGTGGTTTGGAAAGGTTTCCAGCGGAATGAATTGGTGGGGACAGCAGTTGATATAGGCATGCGCCTTTCCACGTGAGTTGACGATCAGGATATCCAACTCATCGGCGCCCTCGCCCAGTACCACATTCGCTGTGCCCGGATCGGCCAGATCTGCCTGGCGACAAAGGAAGATCAACTAACCTCCTCCGGAATGGCAGATGATTTGCCACTCTCCGGCAGTCACCGGCTGAACCGAAAGCCGCGAATTCCTTACCAACACCATGTCCGCCAATCGCGGGTCCGCGCGAATTTCGGCCAGCGTTACCGGTCTGGGGATATCCCTGATTGCCCTCACGACGACCATCCCGAAACGACTGGTTTCGTCGGTCGGATCCGGTTGGTATTCCGAGACAACTTCGACAATCCCGACGATCCGGCGCTCTTCGCCGGTATGGTAGAAAAATCCCATGTCTCCCCGTTTCATGGCTTTCATGTGCCCGGCCGCCTGGAAATTGCGAACTCCGCTCCACGGTTCGCCTTTTTGGCCGCGCTTCTTCTGGTCCTCCCAGGACCAGGTCTCCGGCTCGGTTTTGAACAGCCAATAAGCCATTTGTGCTACTCCGATTTAAGCGGGCGGGAGAGCAGAAGCGCCGCAGCTTCCCGAACCCCCAGTCTCTCGTCCAGCACGGAGGCCGCAGCTTCGGCGATCGGCAGTTCGACGCCGTGCCGGCGGGCGCGCGCGACAAGGGCCGGGGCAGTCGCGACTCCTTCGGCGAGCGGCTGACCGGCGCTCAGCAGATTGGCAATCTTCGCGCCCCTGCCGAGTGCAATTCCAAGTGCGTAATTCCGGGAGGTGGGACTGGTCGCGGTCAGCACAAGATCACCCAAACCTGAAAGACCCATGAGCGTTTCGGGTTTTGCGCCGAGCGCGGCGCCGAGACGCATCAGTTCGGCAAAACTGCGGGACACCAATGCGGCGCGCGCGCTTTCACCCAGACCGGCGCCCTCCACCATGCCACAGGCAATCGCATAGACATTCTTCGCCGCTCCGCCGAGTGCCACGCCAATCAGATCATCACTTGCATATGGGCGGAAATCCGGACGGCTCAGGCTTGCCTGCAAGCGCTGAGCAACTTCGAAGGAGGCCGCCACCGTCACAGCCGTCGGCAAACCCCGGGCAACGTCGCGCGCAAAAGAGGGGCCCGATAAAATGGCGGGGGTACAGCTGGGGAGGGCTTCCAGCAGTACTTCGGTCAGGAGCCTGCCAGTGCCATTTTCCATGCCTTTGGCGCAGAGCACGACTGCCGTGCCGGGTCCGACATAGCCGCTCAGGGCAGACAGAATTGCGCGGACATGCTGTGCGGGCGCCACTACCATTACCGTTCCCGCGTCCCTGATCCTTTCGAGATCCGCAATCGCCTCCACGGCACCCGGGAGAATCGCGCCGGGCAGGAATCGGTGGTTTTCGCGGCTCGCCTGAATGTCTGCCACGACCTCAGGTTCCCGGGCCCAGAGCAGAACCTTTCCGCTGTTCGTCGCAGCCACCAGTGCAAGAGCGGTGCCCCAGGCTCCCGCTCCAACGACAGCGCATATCTCGTAGGGCTTCGCCGTTTCTGTCATGCGGAAATCAGCCTATGGAACAGCGACCGGCGTTGCGGATTATCGTCCGGCAGGGAAACCGGTCCGGAACAATGGAGGCGTAAATCGTCTCTCTTCATTCCGCCATAAAGTTTTCATAGAGGAAAGGAAATGGGTGCTTCATGACCGCCAGAACGTATTTGGTTACGGCCCTTTTGGCTGGCTTGACGTTGTCGGCGCCGGTATGGGCCGCCCCCCCGCTTGCGCCTGCGCCCCACCATTTCTCACCCGCCGAACTGGCAGATCTGCAACGGGCCTCTACCTATCTGAACAGTCTCCAGAACGCTGAAGGCAATTTCGTCCAACTCGCACCTGACGGCCGGACGGCCCGAGGCACAGTCTACCTGAAAAAACCGGGGCGGGTTCGTTTCGAATATGAAAAGCCCAATCCGACTCTGATTGTAGCGGACGGAACTACGGTCGCCGTGGAAAATACGGATCTGCATACGACCGACCGCTACCCGCTCGGCAATACACCGCTGCGGCTATTACTCAACACCGTTGATCTCGCGAGCGACCCTCATGTGGTTTCCGTTCAGCGCCAGCCCGGGGTTCTCGCGATCACGGCAGAGGAAAAAAGCGGTCCCGCGACGGGCCGGGTGACAATGTATTTCGCCGATACCGGAGACACGCTGCAGCTCAGCTATTGGGATGTGCTTGATGCCAAGGGTGCGCATACGACGGTATCGGTCAGCGGGTTGCACTCGGTTACCGATCTGCCGCCCCAGCTTTTCGCTATCCAGGACTTGAGTCCGTTCAAACGAACAGTGCGCTGAGGGCGCCGGTTTTCCTATAATCCGGCTTTCACTGCAGCAGGCCGGTGCTATGCGGAATAAACTGCCGGTTGTTGGTATCGTGTGCGACCGTAAAAAGGTTGGCGACCATGCATTCCATATGGTTGGCGAAAAATATATCGAGGCGGTCCGGGATGGCTCGGACGCGATTCCACTTCTTGTCCCCGTACTTTCGCCACCGTTGGAGCCGGAACAAATGCTACCGCTGGTAGACGGATTGCTGTTTACCGGGTCAAGCTCAAATGTTTCGCCAAAATGGTATTCCGGGGCTTCGGCCCGCCGCTCCACGTTGCTGGACGAAGCGCGCGATTCGACTGCAATTCCGCTGATTCGCGCCGCAGAGGGGGCCGGCTATGCCCATTCTGTGCATCTGTCGCGGTTTTCAGGAATTGAATGTCGCTTTTGGCGGAACTCTGCATCAGCACCTGCATGAAATTGCCGGGTTTGCGGATCATCGCGCCGGCGAACGCAAAGCTGCGCTCGATGAACAATATGGCCCTGCACATGAAGTGCGGGTCACCCCTGGCGGAATGTTTTCCCAATTGCTGCCGAACACGACAGCCTGGGCACCACAACATTCCTGGTCAATTCACTCCACGGTCAGGGGATCGACCGGCTGGCTTCCCGGCTTCGCGTCGAAGCGACGGCGCCGGACGGCGCTGTTGAAGCCGTTACTTTGGATAGCTTCAAAGGCCTTTCTCCTGGGCGTGCAATGGCATCCGGAATGGCGTTTTGGGGACAATCCGGTAAGTCGCGCGATTTTCCGGGCGTTCGGTGCTGCGCTGCGCCACAAACAGCCGGAACCCTGATGCCATCATCGAAGTTTTGCCTGCCTGATTGATATCTCGCGTCCCCTTGCCGCCGCCTCTCCAGGGAAACCAAATGCCTCCTGCAAAAGCTGTTGCCGCAAAGGCAGCAAAGCGCGTCGACCGCCAGACCCGGCGTTGGCAGTCGCTCGACGCTGCGCATCATATCCATCCGTTTACCCAATCGAGCGCCCTCGCGCGGGAAGGCGCGCGCGTCATCACCCGGGCCAAAGGCATTTATCTCTGGGATTCGGAAGGCGTTCGCCTGATCGACGGCATGTCAGGTCTCTGGTGTGTGCAGATCGGCTATGGCAATCGCGAAGTCGCAAAGGCCGGTTACGACGCACTCAAACAACTGCCCTATTACAATCACTTTTTCAAAACCACCAATCCGTGGACCGTCGAACTCGCGTCGCAGCTGACTTCGCTGCTGCCCGATGGACATACCCGGCTGCTATTCGCCGATTCCGGTTCGGAAGCCAATGACACGGCGCTCAAGCTGATCCGCTATTACTGGAACCTGAAAGGCCGGCCGGAAAAGAAAATTCATCATTTCGCGGAACCTGTCCTACCACGGCGTCACAATGGCGGCTGCCTCTCTTTCGGGCATCACGCCGATGCATCCACAATGGGATTTGCCGTTTCCGGGATTTGCGAAAGTGCCTGCCCCTTATTGGTACGGTGCCAAAGCTGCGGGCTATGGGGACATCGATCCTGAGGAGTTCGGAAGTCTCGTGGCGCGCGAAATGGAAGACAAGATCCGCGAGATCGGACCGGATCGCATAGCCTCCTTTTCCGCCGAACCGGTTCAGGGAGCCGGTGGATTGATCGTTCCACCTGCCACCTATTGGCCAGAGGTAATGCGGATTTGCCGCCGCTATGACATTCTTTTCCACGCTGACGAAGTGATCACGGGATTTGGCCGCACGGGCGAGTGGTTTGGCAGTTTCACCTATAACCTTCAGCCCGACATCATAAGCATGGCCAAGGGATTGTCCTCAGGGTATCTGCCGATTTCGGCAGTTTCCCTGGGCTCGCGCATGGGAGATGCAATTGCCGCGGCCGGAGAGGAACTGGTTCACGGCTATACCTATTCGGGGCACCCCGTTGCCTGCGCGGTAGCCCTGAAAAACGTCGAAATCCTGAAGCGGGACGGGATCGTTACGCGGGTCAAGAAGAAGATCGGTCCATATTTTCAGCGGCGCGTCCGGGAAGTGTTTGCAGACCACCCGCTGGTTGGCGAAATCCGGGGTGTCGGGATGTTGGCTGCCATGGAACTGGTGGAGGATAAGCCGGAACGGCGATCTTTCCCGCGTGAACGAAATGCCGGCACCGTCTGCCGCGATCACTGTTTCGCGAACGGGCTGGTGATGCGGGCCATCAGAGACACAATGGTTCTCGCTCCAGCGCTGATCATAACCGAGGCGGAAGTGGAAATCCTCTTGCGCAAAGCCAAAATCTGCATCGATCTGACGGCTAAGGACTTGGGAATCATATGAATCCGCAGATCGGACGCGCCGATCCCGAATCTGACGCGATGGAGGGTCCTTTGGACGTGACAAAAAAGCCACTGTCCAGACCTAATATATAATTCATCCTTTGAAGCGATGCGAAAGTTGAAAACTGTGTCTTTTGTGCATATACTTACAGCGGTGGGACGGAATATCGTCCATCTGCATGCCCCCCCGCTCGCAGATCGGATTGCGTCCCCAAGGGCTGCCGGTTATCCCCTCCCGGCGCCCAGCGCGAACAGCGCATTTGGCGACCGATCACCCCCCTGATCGGTCGCCTTTTTTTGCGGCAATCGTGACCCGGCGGAGGGTTAGATTGATGCGGCCCCCTCCTGGAACCAGGCTGCTCGTTCCCGCAACGATCCGGTCTATGCCATGGAACATCAGGCGGGCGGGGCCGTCAAATAGAAGCAGGTCTCCTGATTTCAGCAGCATTGTCTGTGTGGTTTTGCGACTTCTCGCTGGCCCGAACCGGAAAATCGCGGTGTCACCCAGCGAAACCGAAAGCACTGGCGCGTCGCGGGCGTCTTCATCCTGATCGCGGTGGAGGCCCATTCGTGCGCCTGCGCGGTAGAGATTGACCAGACAGGCCTCCGGTTTGGCTCGATAGCCTGTCAGTTCGTCCCAAATCGCCAGCAGTGTCGCGGGAATTGCGGGCCAGGGCGTCCCCCTCTCCGGGTGATGTTGTTCGTATCGGTACCCCATCGCGGCATCGGTGACCCAACCGAGCGCGCCAAAATTCGTCATCTCCACCGAAAGTGGGTGCCCCGTTCGCGGCATTTGCGGCCGGTAAAGCGGTGCATCGCCAATCAGACGCAAAATTTCGTCCAGAAGGATCTGTTGATTGGCGGCGGTGAAATAGCCCGGCCAGTGGTAAACCCCCTCGGACCGCTCCGTTTTCACCCGGCCGCCTGCACGGCGCCGAAACTCTGCGCCAATCCTCTCTTCTTCAGCCAGGCGGCAAACTTTTCCGGCTGATAGCTTTGATTAGCCCAATCCAACAGCGGCACCCCTTTGGCATCCTCCACCGCATAGGCCGGAAAATAGCGGAGCCACCGCTGAAATTTTCCAGGCCTATGGAGATAGGGCCAAAGTGCGAACTGGGTCTCAGCCTGTTCGAGCGCATCCTGACCACCACGCCTGAGCAGATAAAGAGCCGCCGCAAGGCCGGTCCGGTCCTGACCACCACTGCATTTTATCAACATCGGCGTCTCGGCGGCCGAGAAAGCCTCCAGCAGTGCTATGAGGTTCGAGCGAGAAGGCAGGTTACGTGAGGATAACTTGACGTCGAAATGCGCAATCCCCAGTTCTTCCGTTGCGTGCTTTTCGGAATGCCACCACGCCGAACCGAAGTTTTCTCCCCGCAAATTGATCAGACTTCTGAATCCATGGCTCCTCAAAAATGCGCTGTAAAAGCCAAGATATGGTTGCGCAGACCGGGCCAGTTCCGGCGTGACCCAGTGGAGGTGATAGAGTCGGTCAAGGAGGGCCGCCATGGCCGCGGCGTAAACGGAACCTGCTATCCGAGCAAGGGCCGCTGACGGGTTGACTGGCACCGATCGGACATTATAGTGCGCGGCTCTCGGCAAAACGCGTGTTTCGGCCGTGCTTAACTTTGGCTGTAGGAATTTTCGATGTACGCGGTGATTCGTACCGGCGGCAAACAATATCGAGTCGCACCCGGTGACGTTGTGGAAATTGAGCGCCTTCCGGGTGACCCCGGCGCTTCCATCAAATTTTCCGAGGTGCTCGCAACCGAGGGACAGATCGGCGCTCCGCTGATTGCCGGCGCATCGGTGGCGGGGGAGATCCTGGCGCAGCACCGGGCAGACAAGGTCGTGGCGTTCAAAAAGAAGCGCCGCAAGAACACCCACCGCAAGCGCGGGCACCGTCAATCACTGACACGCGTGCGGATCAATTCCATTTCGGCGGGCTGATGCACCGCTTTGCATGACGGATAGTACTCATGGCTCACAAGAAAGCTGGTGGTTCATCGCGCAACGGACGCGACTCCCATAGTCAGCGTCTCGGCATAAAGCGCTATGGCGGCGAAATTGTCCTTCCAGGAAACATACTGGTCAGGCAGCGCGGCACGAAAGTCCACCCGGGCGCCAATGTCGCCATGGGGAAAGATCATACGCTGTTTGCCAGGACCGGCGGGAAGGTTGAGTACCGGCAGGGGCTTAAGCGGCGGACCTATGTCTCCGTCATCCCGTCCCCCGAAGCAGCGGAATAGGCGGCCGAAATCACAGACCGCCGGCACGGCGGTCCATTTTGCGCGAGGGAGATGGCACGCCATCTCCCTTTTTCGTTTTCCCTCGCCCGGAAAAGACGATGCCTGCGATTTTGAATACCGATCGGCTGATTCTGCGCGCGCCTGATGCAGCCGACGTTCCGCATTTCACGCCGCTTATCGGTAATTTTGCGGTCGCAAAGAACCTGACCCGAGTGCCGCATCCCTATACGGAAGCCGACGGATATCGCTGGCTTGCAGAGGTCCGTGCGGCGCGCGCCGTTCTTGAGGACTATCCCTTTGCCGTGATCCGAAGGAGCGACAGCGCCTTCATCGGAGTGTGTGCCGTGCATCCGGCACGGAACTTCGAGTTCGGCTATTGGCTGGGTGAACCTTACTGGGGCTGCGGTTATGCGACCGAGGCCGCCCACCGTGTTGCCCGTTTTGCCTTCGAAGAACTCGGGGCGGAGCAGTTGCGCGCGGGGTACATGGACGGCAATGAGGCATCCGCGCGCGTGTTGGCAAAACTCGGTTTCACCCATACGCATGATGCGCCGTACCAAAGTCTGGCATTGGGTCAGCAGGTCCAGGGACATCGTCTCGTGCTGACGCGCAAGCGATTCGAAAATGTTACTGTGAAATCATGAAGTTTCTGGACCAGGCCAAAGTCTATATCCGCTCGGGCAGCGGGGGGGACGGGTGTGTCTCTTTCCGGCGGGAGAAGTTTATCGAATTCGGTGGCCCGAATGGTGGCGATGGTGGGCGAGGTGGAGATGTTTGGGCCGAGGCCGCGGAGAACCTCAACACATTGATCGATTTCCGTTTCCAGCAGCATATCGCGGCGCGAAACGGCGGCGACGGCATGGGAAAGGAAATGGCGGGCGCCAAAGGGGCTGATGCCGTTTTGAAAGTGCCTGTCGGCACTCAAATCTATGAGGAAGACAATGAGAGTCTGATCGCAGATCTGGACCATGTCGGCGCGCGCGTGCTGTTGCTGAAAGGCGGCAATGGCGGTTTCGGCAATGCGCATTTCAAAAGTTCGACCAACCAGGCGCCAAGGCGCGCCAATCCGGGGCAGCCCGGCCAGGAGAAGATCGTCTGGCTTCGTCTGAAGCTGATCGCGGATGTCGGACTAATCGGTCTGCCGAATGCGGGGAAATCGACGTTTCTCGCGCGGGTTTCGGCGGCCAGACCCAAAATCGCGGATTATCCGTTCACAACGCTTAACCCACAGCTCGGCATGGTGCGAATAGCGGGTGCCGATTTCGTCGTCGCGGATTTGCCGGGGCTGATCGAAGGCGCGCATGAAGGGGCGGGTCTGGGCACCAGGTTTCTGGGACACGCCGAACGAACGCGCGTGGTTTTGCACCTGGTGGACGGCACGCAATCCGAGATCGCGCGGGCCTACAGGATGATTCGGCAGGAATTGCAAAACTACGGGCACGGCCTGGCCGAAAAGCCGGAAATCATTGTTTTGAACAAGACAGACGCGATCCCGAAACGGCTCCTCAAACGCAAGCTCGCCTCTCTGGCGCGGACGTCAGGCCAGGAACCGTTTGCGATGTCCGGCGTCAGTGGCGCCGGCGTTGACGAAGTCCTGTATGCGATCGTTCGTAAACTGATCGATTCGAAGTCCGGAAAACCGGAGGAGCAGACAACCGGGTGGGCGCCATGAGCACCGGTCTCGGCGCTGCACGGAGAATCGTCGTGAAGGTCGGATCGAGTCTTCTCGTCGATTCTGCCGCGGGCAGCGTCAAACGCGATTGGCTCGCGAGTCTGGCTGCGGAGATTGCAGACCTTCGCCGCGACGAAAGAGACCTGATCATCGTATCGTCGGGCGCGATCGCGCTGGGGCGGCGAGCGCTGGGTTTGCGAAGTGGGGCTTTGCGGCTCGATGAGAGCCAGGCGGCAGCGGCGGTCGGACAGGTAAGACTGGCGCAAACCTATGTCGATGCCTTTCATGTGCACGATATCGCGGTTGCGCAAATTCTCCTGACCCTCGAAGACACTGAAGCCCGCCGCCGTTATCTGAACGCGCGCGAAACACTTGCGACCCTGCTCTCTTTGGGCGCTGTGCCCGTCATCAATGAAAACGACTCCATCGCGACCGCCGAAATCCGCTACGGCGACAATGACCGCCTTGCGGCTCGCGTCGCCTCCATGGTGCAGGCTGACCTTCTGGTGCTGCTTTCGGATGTGGATGGTCTGTATACCGCAAACCCGCAGCGCGACAGTTCGGCGCAGCACATTGCGGAAGTCCGTGCGATTACGCCAGAAATCGAGCAAATGGCCGAAGGGCCGGTTTCCGGAACAAGCAAGGGCGGCATGGAATCGAAAATCGCAGCCGCAAAGATCGCAACCGCTGCGGGCACAACGGTCATCATCTGTAATGGACACAATCTGCATCCCCTCGAAGCCCTGAGCACGACCAGAAAGACGGTTTTCCTGCCGCACATGAGCCCCGCGCAGGCAAAGAAGCGCTGGATTGCCGGCGGTATCTCCGCCAGTGGAATTTTGGTGATCGATCGTGGAGCCGAGCGGGCCCTGCGCGCGGGCAAGAGCCTGCTGCCTGCGGGCGTCAAAGCGGTCATCGGCCGGTTCGAACGTGGTGACGCCGTGGTGGTGAAAAGCGAGGATGGCCGCGAACTCGCCCGTGGTCTCGTGGCATATGGTGACGAAGACGCAAAACGACTGGCGGGCCGCCGCACCGGCGAGATCGAAGCTCTGCTTGGCTATCGCGGTCGTGACGAGATGATCCATCGCGGGGAACTTGCTTTTACGGCGCGCGACGGGGAGGCTGCCGAGGTCAACTCCGGGGAGCAGAGCCCATGAACATCACTGCCAATCTGGAGAATCCGGACCAGAACCTTGCACGGATCATGACTGCGATCGGAGCTGCCGCCAAATCGGCGGCCCGCGCCTTGCGCGAAGCGACGACCGCCCGGAAGAACTCGGCTCTACAGAGCGCAGCGGCCGCAATCCGGCAAAGGAAGGCGTCGATCACTGAAAGTAACGAACGGGATATAGCCGCTGCGCGGGACCTCTCGCCTGCCGCTGTTGATCGCCTGAGGCTCGATGATCGCAGGATCGAAGCGATGGCGGAGGCTGTTCAAGCCATCGCAGGACTGCCGGATCCGGTCGGGCGCGAACTCGCCCGCTGGAAACGCCCAAACGGCCTGGACATTGCGCGGATCGCCACTCCGATTGGGGTTATCGGTATAATATTTGAAAGTCGTCCCAACGTCACCGCGGATGCCGGCGCCCTTTGTCTGAAATCGGGCAATGTGGCGGTACTGCGGTGTGGCTCGGAATCGATCCATTCATCACGCGAGATCCACGCGGCTTTGGTTGAGGGCTTGACAGCAGCCGGATTGCCGGCGGCCGCAATTCAGCTGGTGCCGACAACCGACCGCGCCGCCGTCGGCCATATGCTGGCCGGTCTTGGCGGGGCCATCGACCTGGTTGTCCCGCGGGGTGGAAAAGCGCTCGTGGCGCGCGTTCAGACGGAAGCGCGCGTGCCTGTGCTCGCGCATCTGGAAGGCATATGCCACACCTATGTTCACGAGAAGGCCGATCCCGCCATGGCGCGCGCTATCGTCGTGAACGCAAAAATGCGCAGAACGGGAATCTGCGGAGCGACCGAGACATTGTTGATCGACCGCTCTGTCGTCGCGACGCAGTTGATTCCAATTCTCGATGCCCTGGCTTCGGCAGGATGTGAGATTCGCGGCGACGATACTGTGATGCGCATCTATCCGGCGGCAAAACACGCGACGGAGGACGATTGGCGGACGGAATATCTCGACGCAATCATTGCCGTCCGCGTGGTCGACGGCGTTGATGAGGCCATTCGGCACATTGAGTCATATGGCTCGCAGCATACGGACTCGATTATCACCGAAGATCGCGCCGCGGCCGAACGCTTCCTGGCCGGACTGGACTCCGCGATTGTCATGCACAATGCGTCTACGCAGTTTGCCGACGGAGGGGAATTCGGCATGGGCGCCGAGATCGGTATCGGGACAGGAAAACTGCACGCGCGCGGGCCGGTGGGAGTTGAGCAGCTTACAACGTTCAAATACGTCGTCAGGGGCTCCGGCCAGACCCGGCCGTGACCCATGAACCGGGGCAAGTGTTGGCTCACTGGCTGCGGCCGCCGCAGGCGGTCATCTCCGGAATGCGGATCGGCATCTTTGGCGGATCGTTCAATCCGCCACATCGCGGACATGTATATGCGAGCGAGTTGGCGCTGCGGCAACTGAAGCTCGATTTCATATGGTGGCTTGTCAGCCCGCAAAATCCCCTGAAGTCAGCGCTTGGAATGCCAAACCTTTCCTCCCGTTTGAAGGCGGCCGCGCGTTTTGTTCGCAATCGCAAAATTCTGGTCAGCGATCTCGAAGCGCAATTGGGAACGCAATTCACGGTGGATACATTAAAATCGCTGACCCAGCGGTTTCCCCAGGCGCATTTCGTTTGGGTGATGGGCTCGGACAACCTCGTTCAGCTGCCCCGCTGGCGCAATTGGCAGAAGATGTTCGGACTGGTTCCGATTGCGGTGGTCGCGCGTCCGGGCAGCACTGCCGCGGCACGCAAGTCCCTTGCGGCCAGGCACTTTGCCTTTGCCTTCAGACGGACCTCCGTTCATTTCGCGGATTTTCGGCCCCCGGCCTGGACCATTCTGGAGGGCCACCGCGATCCGACGAGCGCCACTGCCATCCGCGCTGCACCGCAGGCCAGCCTCGCGCCGTAACCGCTGTTATGGTATTCTCCGTTTTGCGAACTATATCCCCGTAAGCGAAGGACCGCCTCGGCTGCGCGATAGATTGGGACCAGACCGGATTACCGTCTTGCGCGCCCGGGACGGACGATCTGAAGGAGCCTGACCCTGACTGCAACAACTGTCGCCGTTCATAGCACCAATATCGCGCATTTCGAATCTGCCCTTCTTACCCGCATTCGATCGTCTCTCGAAGACGACAAAGCCGAAGATCTCGTCACAATCGATCTCGCTGGCCGATCTGCAATTGCGGATGCACTCGTGGTCGCGACGGGCCGTTCGGCGCGCCACGTGACTGCGGTGGCAGAAAATCTTGCGAGGCGACTGAAGGAATGGGGGTTCGGTTCGGCGCGAATTGAAGGATTGGGGCAGGGCGATTGGGTGCTGATCGATGCCGGCGATGTCGTGGTGCATGTATTCCGCGCAGAAGTCAGAGCTTACTACGACCTCGAAGGGATGTGGTCTGTGAAAGATGACCACGCTTATTCGACCGCCGGTCTGCGCACCTGAACGATGCGTGTGACGCTCGCCGCGGTGGGGCGTGCGCGTCAAGAGCCCGAAGCGGAGCTGTTCGAACAGTACTGGAAACGCGCGGCAACAATCGGGCCAAGGCTTGGCTTCACGGGTTTCGGCGTCAATATCGTCGAGAACTCCCGCCGCAATACTGCCGCTGCGCGGCTGCGCGAAGAAGCGGAATGTCTCCGGCGGCGGTTGCCGTCGCCCGTGCACAAGGTTCTTCTGGACGAGCGCGGACGATCACTTTCCAGTGACGATTTTGCAAAACTCATTTCAGGCTTTCGCGACCGCCCAATCACGGATATCGCTTTTGTGATCGGTGGTCCCGATGGTCTGTTACCGGAATTTCGTGATTCCGCGGAGCAGAGGATCGCATTCGGGATGCAGACCTGGCCGCATCTTCTCGTGCGCGGCATGCTTGCCGAACAGATTTATCGCGCGCTGACCATTCTCGCCGGTCATCCCTATCATCGCGCATAGCCGTTATCGGGATGTGCTGTGCTCCTGTTGCTACTTTGGGCGATCGGGCGCGTTTCCATTTGCCGGAGACACATGGCGCCGCTATAACCGCGCCGCCCAGAAGTTGTGCAGCATGATTCGATTGCAGGGAATCCAAATGGCGACCGATCTTCCGCGCGGTTACCGTCCAAACGACGAAGAGCCATTCATGAACGACCGGCAACGGGAGTATTTCCGCCGCAAGCTGGTCGCGTGGAAGGAAGATATTCTGCGCGAAAGCCGCGAAACGATCCAGAACCTGCAATCGGAACCGACACCCAATGCCGATCTCGCGGATCGTGCGACGACCGAGGCAGAACGGCAGCTGGAATTGCGCACGCGTGACCGTCAGCGCAAACTGATCACAAAGATCGATTCGGCGCTGCGGCGTCTCGACGATGGCTCCTATGGCTTTTGCGAAGAAACGGGCGAGCCGATTTCCCTGAAGCGGCTCGATGCAAGGCCGATCGCGACGTTGTCGGTGGAAGCCCAGGAACGGCACGAACGCCGCGAACGCGTTTATCGCGACGATTGACTGCGCTTTCCGGGCAAATACCTGATTATTTTGCCGTCAAATCGTCAAAGGCAGCCAGCGCAGCCGCGTATACCGCACGCTTGAACGGCACGACCAGCCGCAGCACCTCGGCACTTTTCAGCCATTTCCATTCCGAAAATTCCGCATGCGCGGTGGCAACGTCGATCTCGCTGTCTGCGCCCGCAAACCGCATAGCCAACCACTTCAGCCGTTGTCCGCGATATTTGCCTTCCCAGACGACACCAACAAGGTGCGCAGGCAGGTCGTAAGTCAGCCAATCCGGGTGTTCGCGCAGTGGTCTGACATTCCGTGTACCGATTTCCTCTTCCAGTTCGCGCAGAGCGGCGGTTTGGGGATCTTCTCCCTCGTCGATCCCCCCCTGCGGCATCTGCCAGGTCTCCTGCGTCTGATCAATGCGCTTGCCCACGAATACGAGCCCTTCGCTGTTCAGGAGCACCATGCCGACAGCAGGCCGGTACGGCAGCGACCCGGCGGGGTTGTGGCTCATTCCGGAAATCCATCCCCTGTTTGGACGGAAGCAAAAAAGGCCGGGCAGTGAGTGCCCGGCCCTTTCTGCTTCAAAAAATTGTCGCTCAGTGCGCCGTGGAAGCTTGCTTCTGCGCGGCCGGCAGAGAAACGACTTTCCCGTCGATCCGGTCGAGTGCATAGGCAAGCTGGAAGTCATCAGCTTTCTTGCCCTCCTCCGGACGGATTGTCGGCATCTTCGTATTGCGCTGCGCGCCTTCCGCGTCGAGGTGCCCCGCCAGCGACGCCTCGGTCCGCTGCGAGAACTGATCGGCTTCGGACTGCTCCTTATCCGTCAGGTTGGAGACCGCAATGTCGGGAGCGATTCCGGTTGCCTGAATCGAGCGGCCGGACGGAGTGTAATAACGCGCGGTCGTCAGACGCAATGCACCACCATGTTGACCGCCAAGCGGTATGATCGTCTGTACCGAACCCTTGCCGAATGAGGTGACACCGATAACCGTCGCACGCTTGTGGTCCTGCAGTGCGCCGGCCACGATTTCAGAAGCCGATGCGGTGCCTTCGTTGATCAGAACCACAATCGGTTTGCCATCGGCCATGTCGCCGGCTCTTGCGTTGTAGCGCTGGGTGTCTTCGGGCTTGCGGCCGCGGGTGGATACGATTTCGCCGCCGGTCAGGAAATCGTCCGATACCGCGATCGCCTGATCCAGCAATCCACCCGGGTCGTTGCGCAAATCGAGTACATAGCCGCGAAGATTGGGACCAAGCTGCTTCTTCAGGTCCGCGATCGCCTTCTTCACGCCCGCATCGGTCTTTTCGCTGAATGACGTAATGCGAATGTAACCGACATCGCCCTTCTTTTCGTATTTCACGCTTTCCACCCGGATAACCGCGCGGGTGAGGGTCAATTCGAGAGGTTTCTTCTCGCCGGTGCGCAGAACCGTCAGAGTAACCTTTGAGTTTTCCGGGCCGCGCATGCGCTCGACTGCTTCGTTGAGCGGCATGCCCTGAATGCTTGTGCCGTCGATCGCCGAGATAAAGTCGCCGGTCTTGATGCCTGCATGCGCCGCGGGGGTATCGTCGATCGCGGTGACGACTTTCACGAGGCCGTCTTCCTGCGTCACTTCAAGGCCGAGCCCGCCAAATTCACCGCGGGTCTGCACCTGCATGTCCGCGAATTCCTTGGGGTCCATGTAGCTCGAGTGCGGGTCGAGCGAACTGACCATCCCGTTGATGGCCGCGTTGATCAATTCGGAGTCATCTACTTCACGCACATAATTGGCCCGCACACGCTCAAACGCGTCACCAAAGAGGTCAAGTTCGCGATAGGCCGACAACACATTGGTTGCACCCTGCGCGGCAGGGAACAGAGCTAGTGCACTGACAAATCCAACCGCCACGCCAATCCCGGCGAATGCGAACTTTTTCATGTTCCCTTTGCCTTTCCAATATCGGCGCTAACCCACGGCGCCAGATCGATTACCTTACCATTGCGCCTGAGCTCCATATAGAGCGGAGCTGATTTCCCCTCCGGAAGACTACCAACCGGTTCACCCGCGAGTACCAGATCACCAACATGAACGTCGATACGGCCCAGACCAGCCAATGCCAGATGGTAACCGCCAGCCAATTCCAAGATCAAGACTTGCCCCAATTTAAGGTAAGGACCGGCAAACACAACTTCGCTATCCCCTGGTGCTATGGCCACAGTCTTTCCGGAACTCTGAAACCAGAGTCCCGTTGGACCGGTCACGCCGGGAGTAAGTCCTGGGCCCGCCGGGTCTCCGGGTGTCGGCTTACCAGGCAAGGGCAGGCGCAGGGAGGCACGGGCCAGGGTCCCGGTGGGAGTGCTCCCCGGTCCAACAGCTTTGATCCGCGGCGAGTTGTCTTTCCCGGCGGCGCGCAAGGTCGCGATGCGATCCATCAGCGATTTCAGACCGGCCGCCTCACGGCCAATCTGATCCATGACCTTCTGGAGATCTTCCGCCCGGCCGGCGAGGGTTTCTTCCTGCGCCCGCTTTTCGGCGATCAGTCTGTCGAGATTTCCACGGCTATCGTTCAGCGCGTGTTGATTCCGGTTCGCTTCGTCCTGCCTCAGGGCAGCTTGTGCTTGAAGATTAGCCAACGATTTCAATTGTCCAAGCAATCGCGAGGAATCGCGGTACAGGGGGGTGAGCGCTCCCCCGGCCTGGAGCGACGCCCGCAAAACACGCATCGCCTCATCCGGCTGGGCGATCACGCCCGCGTTCTTATCCGTTCTGATCCGTTGCAGCAAAGCGAGCACTTCTATCAGTCCGCGCTGTTCGCTCGACAGCTGCTTCCGCAGAGCCAAAATCTCAGCGTTCAATCTGTCGCGTTCGATAGTGGTTGCCGCAGCCTTCTGCTCCAAATCCTGCAGTTTCGCGGCATTTCTCACGAGTTCATCCTGCAGCGGCATTTCCTCAGCGGCAACCTGATTTTTTTCGGCCAGCGTCTGTTCGGCCTTGTCGCGCGCTTCGGTGAGTGCGTCCTCCGCACGATGATAGCGTTCTTCCAGAGACCCACCGCCTGGCACGTCAATTGGAGCCTGTGCGGCCGCGGTGGTCAGAACGCCGCAGACAATTACAGTCGTGCAGATCAGCTTCATCGCGGCAGGCTCACCGGCGCCGGCGTACGCCTGATCAGAGATGCACCGGTCATCTGTGGCGGTTTTTGCATCCCAAGCAGATCCAGCAAAGTGGGCGCCACATCGGCCAGCCGACCATTGCTTATGGTAAATGGCCCGATCCGCGCATTGACGATGATGACTGGTACGTCGAGCAATGTGTGCGCCGTGTGGGGACCGCCGGTTACAGGATCCTTCATCTGCTCGACATTGCCGTGATCGGCGGTCACGATCAGCAGGCCTCCGACCTGTTCTACAGCTTCGCGCACCCTTCCCAGACAAACGTCCACGGCTTCGACGGCTTTTATTGCCGCCTCCAATACTCCGGTATGACCAACCATATCCGGATTGGCATAATTGACGATGATCAGATCGAACCTGCCCGACTTGATTGCCCTCACCAGCCTGTCGGTGACTTCGAAGGCGGACATCTCGGGTTTCAGATCATAAGTAGCGATTTTCGGACTTTGCACCAGAATGCGTTCTTCACCCGGAAACTGCACTTCGCGACCTCCATTCATGAAGAAAGTCACGTGCGGGTATTTTTCGGTTTCCGCGATGCGAAGCTGCTTGAGGCCGTGCTCGGAAAAAATTTCGCCGATTGTTTCGCTGACATCCTGGGGCGGAAACAGAGCCGTCATGAAGCGCGAGAGAGGCTTCGAATACTGCGTCATCCCCGCAGCGGCGCAGAATTTCGGAACCCGTTCGCGATGGAAACCGTCGAATTCGGGATCCAGCAGCGCGGTCGAGATTTCGCGTGCCCGGTCGGGGCGAAAATTTGCAAACAGCAGCGCATCGCCGTCGCGGACCCCTGCGTAATCGCCAATCACACACGGAAGGACGAACTCGTCGGTGACCCCGTTGGCATAAGATTGCGCAATTGCGTTTATGGGGTCATCCGAGCGCATGGCTTCGGCAGAGACGATTGCGGTGTAGGCTTTCGCCACGCGTTCCCAGCGCTTGTCGCGATCCATGGCGTAATAGCGACCACTGATCGTTGCTATGCGCAGCGTTAACAGTCCGGCGGTCGCATCGAGGAAATCCTGAACGAATTTCTTTCCGCTCTGCGGCGGGGTATCGCGACCGTCCAGAAAAGCATGGACGTCCACCGGCAACCCGGCGGAACTTAAAACGCGCGCAAGAGCGACAATGTGCGCCTGGTGCGAATGCACCCCCCCGGGCGACATCAAGCCCATGAGATGGACAGTCCCGCCGGTTTCCCGCGTCGCGCCAATCAGATCCTGCAATGCAGGAAGCGGCGCGAGACCGTCACCCCTTATCGCGTCATCAACACGCGGCAGGTCTTGCATGACAAGTCGGCCGGCGCCGATATTGGCGTGCCCGACTTCAGAGTTTCCCATCTGTCCGTCGGGCAGACCAACAGCCCGACCGGACGTGGCCAACAGTGCATGCGGGCAGTCACTGATCATCCGGGCAAAGTTGGGATGCCTCGCCAGAGCGATGGCATTATCGGGGCCGTCATCCCTCCAGCCCCAACCGTCAAGCACGCAGAGAACCGCGGGCCTGAGCCGTGGATGGGGATTGTCAGTGGGCACTGCCACTATAGCCATTGCGAGACTTTACCCGAGTCGTCCGGCCAAAATAGGAATCTGCCCGGATTCTGTCCATGAACTTGGTTAACACCAGGTTACGGGCATGTTCACGGGGCTGGAGGAACGGGTAAACTACACTGTCCGTTCAGGAGGGCCTGAGTTTGACCGGGATCGTTTCGGCACGTGCTATTGCTGCCGTTATCAGTGTCGTTTGCGTGCATACCAGCGCTTTTGCCACAGCACCCCATTCCGATATTCCGCAATTTGCCCCGAACGGCAGCGTCGGATGGGTAGCCTTCGCGCCGGTCTGGATTGCGCCAGCAAATGGCACCGGACCTGTGCGGGACGATCCCGCGCATCCCCGCATCGGGAATGATGAATTTCGTGCACTTGGAGCCCAGCCCACATTTCCGATGCCGGATTTGAACAGCCCAATTCTGCAGCCCTGGGTCCGCGCATCAATTACAAAAGCGAACGGATCTCATCCTTTCCGGCAAACCCGCATTTCCCATTCAGGCAAGCTGCTGGCCGAGTGGCGTGCCCAATTTTCTGCTTTATCCCGTTCAGCCAGTCTATTTCATTCAGTCTCCAAAAGAGGTCCTGATGATCTGGCAGGCCGACCATCAGGTTCGGCATGTCTATCTCGGCGCGAGCCATTCCGCGCAGGTCCGGCCTTCGTGGTACGGAGAATCCATTGGACATTATGAAGGTGAGAATTTGGTTGTGGATACCATCGGTCTCGATACAAGAACTGCCGTGGACAACTTCCAGACACCGCACTCACCACAACTTCATGTCACCGAGCGCTTCCATCTGATCGATAATGGCAATGTGCTGGAGGTGAATGTCCGGGTCGAGGACCCCGGTGCTTTCACAGCGCCCTGGAATGCCATTCAGAGATACCACCGCCTGGAACCGGGACGGGCCGAAAACAACGAGCCGTTTAATCCGGTGTCATCGTCTGATGCCGCCGGACCGATGCTGGAGGCAAGCTGTGCCGAGAATAATGATGTCCGGTTCTTTGGTGCGGGTGCATTGCCCATTCCACAAACCGCAAAACCGGACTTCTGAAAACTGAAACCGGATTTTCCCCTGCGGGCCATTGCCATTCTCGCGACCCTGTTCAGCACAGGCGCGGACGGTCAAACGGGTGGCGCCATACCGGCCCTGGCATCGGCGCAATTCGGCTGGCTGGCGGATACCGAATTTCTTCCACCAGCCAGTGGTCCGGGCCCGATCAGTTTCGACAAAGCGCACGCCTATGTGCGTAACAATACATCCGGTCAGCCGACATTCCGGATTGCCGACACCAGCAATCCGATACTTCAGCCCTGGGTGAGGGCCCGGATGAATCAGGACAATCGCGAGGTTCTGGCGGGGAAATTTGCCTTCACCGCGCGCTCCTCCTGTTGGCCTGCAGGCGTTCCGGCCTTTCTGGTGTTTGGCTGCGGTGCCCGAACCGTATATTTTATCCAGACGCCTTCCGAGGTTCTGATGATCAATAACGGTGATCAGCAGGTCCGGCATGTTTATCTGAATGTTCGGCACTCACCGCGCGTTCCCGCGTCATGGTACGGCGAATCCATCGGACATTACGAAAGCGGAGACACTCTTGTCGTCGACACGGTCGGTTTGAACGACCGAACTTACATCGACAACTACCGCACCCCCCATACCGGGAAATTGCATGTCGTGGAACGCTGGACACTGGTGGACAGCAAGACGATCGACGTGAGCGTGAGGATTGAGGATACCGGAGCCTTCACCACTCCGTGGTCGGCCCGGCAGGTGTATCACCGCTCGGACGAAGGACCTCTCGCCGAGATGGTTTGTGCCGAAAACAATACCAACTACTTCAACCGGAACGTCGTTCCGATCCCTTCCGCTGCAAGCCCGGAATTCTGACCGGAGATTGCGCTTCACGTTTTCTGCCACCGCTGGTCTATGCCCCGCCGCCGCGCTAAAATCGGTTCAGATTTCAAAGGAGGCGTCGCCGTGAAATGGATTGCGATGGCTTATCCGCTGTCATTGATTGTGGCTTGCGCCCTGGCGCAACCGGGGTTTGCCGCGAATTCCGTGGTGATCAAAAACGCCGCCGTCATTCCGGTGCAGATCGGTTTTGACCAGGGCGCCGGGCAGACGATTGCCCCCCGGACCACAGCGACATTTTCGCTGAATCCCGGTCAGCACACGGCGCAATGCCGCTTCGAAGGCAGTTTTGACGGGTGCAATATCCAGGAACAGTTCACTCTTGGCGATGGTCAGCGCGTCAATATGGACCTGCTGCCGATCTATACGCTGCAGCACGCGGTGACTCTCGCGCAGCAGGGCAATCTTCGGGTGGAGACGCGTCGGGACACTGTGTGGGCGACCAAAGCCCAGGACCTTGCAGGCGCTGGAACCGATTGCGCGAATTACGAGGGCGGCAAGCTGGCGGGAATCTCGACCAAGGTTCGAAGTGGTATGGCGGTTGAGGAACTCGCGCTGGCGACACAGCAGCTTTGCGGTGAAGCGCGCCCCGTGGTTACCACCATGATAGGCGGCCAGAAAATGTATGTTCAACCGAATTTTCTGATTTTCCGGGACCTCAACGGCCGTCCGATCCTGGTGCGACAGTAGCGGACGCTTACCTGTTCGGGCTGAACAGGGGCGCTTGCAAAACGGGCCGGTACCCGACAATTAGAGCGCTTCCGATTGGATGAAATCTGAAGCGCTCTAATTCTTTACCAAATCCCATTTTACACCGAAATGGCGGCTATCGGAATTGACCTGGACTTCATCCATGCTTTCGCAGAATCCGATCGCGTCCCACGAGCGGCTGATCTTCGCACTTGACGTTCCGTCTTCGGACGAAGCAAAGGCGATTGTGACACAACTCGGGCCCAGCGTAACTTTCTACAAATGCGGCCTCGAACTTTTCATGGCCGGCGGTTATTTCGAGCTGCTTGAATGGCTGGCGGCACAGGGCAAACAAGTATTTGCCGATCTGAAATTTTTTGACGTCCCGAACACCGTCGGATCGGCTATTCGGGCGCTGCGGCGCCATCATCCACAGTTCGCGACGGTGCATGGCAATGACGAAATGCTGCGCGCAGCCTGCCGCGAAAAAGGCGAAATGAAGATTCTTGCCGTGACCGTGCTGACCAGCCTCGATAAAGCTGATCTGACGGCGCTCGGATTTCAGGTTGACCCGCAACAACTGGTTTATTCCCGCGCTGCGCGAGCTCTCGAAATCGGTTGCGATGGCGTGATTTCGTCCGGACTTGAAGCGCAACAGCTTCGCTCCCGGCTCGGCGGAAAATTTCTGGTCGTTGTCCCCGGAATCCGTCCCGTCGAGAACCGGGAAGTCGACGATCAGAAGCGGACCGTGGATGTTGAGGATGCGTTTCTCAACGGTGCGGATTACATCGTGGTGGGCCGCCCAATCCGGAACGCGCCGGACCCGCGCGCCGCGGCACAGCAAATCCAGACCCGCATTGCAAACCTGTTCCGGGCCTGAAGTCCGCGCAAATGCGCGCACTGGATGCACAAACCAGAGACATCATGACGCGACGGCGTTAACAGTGGGACGATGAATCGTTCCGCAGAAAAGCCGCCCGTTGCACTTTCGGCTCTGATTGCAGTGTTTTTTCGCGTCGGAATAACCAGTTTCGGCGGAAGCACTGCAGCATGGCTATACCGCGAAACGGTGGAGCGCCGCGGCTGGTTGGACGAGGATGGTTTCGTCACCGCCCTCACCCTTTGCCAGGTATTGCCGGGGGCTAATCCGGTGAATCTGGCGATCTATGTCGGCGCACAGCTGCGCGGCGGCATCGGCGGAATGGTTGCTGCCGTCGGGCTGATTTTGCCGCCGTTCTGCGTCATTCTGATTTTGGCCGCTTTGTATGCCCGGTTCGGCACAGCGCCAGTTGCACATGCGATTCTGGGTGGCCTCGCGGCGGTGGGCGTAGGGATGACATTGTCAGTGGGCGCAAAACTCGCCCGCACAGTTCGAAAACCAATTCCCGTCGTGATTGCCTCAGTGCTTTTTGTAACGGTGGGCGTTCTTCATTGGCCGATGGTTCCGATGGTACTCGTGCTGGCGCCCATTAGCATCGGGCTGGAACGCTGGTTTTGGAAAGCGACGGCGCAATGATGGATTCGCGGCTGCTTGGACTTTTTCTGGTGTTTGCTCCTCTTTCGCTGATGTCCTTCGGTGGGGGACAGGCGATTATCGCCGACATGCAGCACCAGACCGTCGATATCCAGCGTTGGATGAGCGGGCGCGATTTCGTGGACGTGTTTGCGATCTCGCGCGCCGCCCCGGGACCAAGCACGCTGATCGCTGCGCTGATTGGATGGCATGTGGCGGGACTGCCGGGCGCAATCATCGCAGCTATCGCAATCTATCTGCCATCTTCGCTCATTGTTTATGCCGCGGTCCGCTGGTGGCATTCGAGCAAGGATTCGCCCTGGCGGGGAATACTTCAGCGCGGATTGACGCCCGTCGCCGTGGGTCTGGTGTTCGCGGGCGCGGCCGCCGTTCTACAGGCCGCGCGAGTGGATGCGCTTCAGATATTCGCCGTGGTCGTGACGGCGGGCCTGCTGATCATGACGCGGGTGAGTGTCTACGCGATCATGGGCGGCGCAGCGGCGATTTTCGCGATGTCACAGTTCGTCTGACGCGCTTGCGAACGCAGGGGCGCAGGGTCTAATTTGGCACAACCTGGCAGGGAGAAGAGCATGCGAAGCGGCAGGATTGCAATGTTGGCCGGAGCGGGTTTGGCGCTTCTCTGTTCCACGACTCTGGTGAATGCCGCTGAAGTGAAACTGCTGACCGCTGGTGCACTTCAGGTGGCAATGCGCAGTCTCGCCCAGGATTTCGAGAAGCAGACCGGTAATCATGTCACGGTCACGGCCACCAATCCCGCAAACGTGGAAAAAGAATTGGCGTCGGGTGGTTACGATGTCATCGCCGCGGCAACGCCGACTCTGGCCGAACTCGACGAGGGCGGCCGACTGCAGACCGGCAGCCGGAACCAGATTGCCCGGACCGGCATAGGCATTGCCATAAAGCAGGGCGCGCCGAAGCCCGACCTCTCCACAGTCACTGCCTTCAAGAAAGCGGTCCGTGACGCGAAGAACATTATCTATACCGATCCGGCAACACCCAATGCGAGCGGCGCGAATACGCAGCACATTCTCACCAATGCAGGGCTGCTGGACGAGGTGAAACGAAAAGGGCTGCAGGACGGCCTTGGCACCGGCAAGGAGCGCATTGCAAAGGGCGAATACCAGATGGGCTTCTTCAACGTGAGCGAAGCGCTCGCGCCGGGTGTCGAACTTGCGGGACCTGTCCCTGCGCCGCTACAGCAATATATCGCCTATGATGCGGCGGTGCTGAAATCTGCTCCCGACAAGGACGGAGCGGCAGCTTTCGTGAAATTCATCGCCTCGAAAGGCGAGACTGCGCGCTGGAAGTCGGCGGGTCTCGAACAACTGAACCCACGCTGAGCGACCGGCCCGTTCTGCGATATTTGTTCCGATAGCGGACTGCTCAGGAGCCGGTTTGCAGTTCCCGGCTTCTCACGGATCCAGGACGATGTCCCAGTAGAGGTAATCGGTCCAGGAATTGTGCAGATAATTCGGCGGAAACAGGCGGCCATTGTTCTGTAGTTCGGCAACGGTAGGCCTGTGCGGCGGAATTCGCGGATGCATGCCGGCCCGGTGCGGCAAATGCCCCCCCTTCATGAGATTGCATCCCGCGCAGGCTGTCACGACATTTTCCCAGGTGGTGCGTCCGCCACGCGATCGCGGAGTGACGTGATCGAAGGTGAGGTCTTCCTTCGACCCGCAATATTGGCATTGGAACCGGTCGCGCAGGAACACATTGAACCGCGTGAATGCGGGATTGCGCATCGGTTTGACATAGGTCTTGAGTGAGACCACCGACGGCAGTTTCATCTGGAAATTCGTCGAGCGAACGACCCGTTCGTATTCCGCGACGATATTAACCCGGTCGAGGAACACCGCCTTGATGGCGTCCTGCCACGACCAGAGAGAAAGAGGAAAATAGCTCAACGGCCGGTAATCTGCGTTGAGCACCAGGGCCGGGCAGTTCTCCGGAAACCGCTCGGCTAACACCGCACGAACTCCGTACTGAAGGCGTGAATCTCCTTAGTGAAATGATACCATTCCCGGCAATCTAGCGTTCGCGGCGTATGATTGCCAGAGTTGATGTTTCCCGATTCGCATGACCAAACCGTGACAGCCGGACAGCCTAGCTCTCAATCCGCTATTCGGGTGCGATGGTCACCTTGATACCCTCCAGGCCGGGCTCGCAGCGTATCTGGCACGACAGCCTGGAATTGGATTTCGACTGCCACCGCCATGTCGAGCATGTCCAGCTCTTCGGGCGAAGGGGGTTTCAGTTTTGCAAACCAGTCCCCGTCGACATAGACATGGCAAGTGGCGCATGCACAGGCACCACCGCATTCCGCTGCGATTGGAAGCCCCGCGTCGCGCAATGCCTCCATAATCGTCCAGCCGTCGGTGCCTTCGACGATATGTTCGAGGCCCTTGCGATCCGTCGCAATGATTTTCATCAACTCTGAAGCCCTTGCATGGCGACATGCGACGGGAAACGGATTTCTGCCGTCGTAACTTGCCTGCGTTACGCCACGCCGAGCTTCTTCTGCAAGCTGGAAGAAGATGTCGTGTACTGGAACCGCAGTTTCTCGTTGGGACGGCAAATCCGAAACGCCGCTTGCGCCATCAGAGCCGCTTCGTGAAAGCCGGAAAGGATCAGCTTGAGCTTCCCTGGATATGTATTGATATCGCCGATGGCGAAAATTCCCGGCGTCGATGTTTCAAATTTTGCGGTATCCACGGGGATCAGGTTCTCATGCAAATTCAGCCCAAACTCCGCGATCGGTCCAAGCTTGATGGTAAGGCCGAAGAAGGGCAGGAATGCATTGGCCCCGTGCCGCCATTCTTTTTTGTCAGGGCCTGAAAGCGTTACCGCCTCGAGCTGACCGTCCGCGCCATGCAGCGCCTTCACGCTCGCGACATGGAAGCCGATCTTTCCAGTCTCGACCAATTCCCGCATTCGGGTGACGCTGTGTTGGGCCGCGCGGAAGCCATCCCGGTGATGGACAAGGGTCAGGCGGTTGGCAACCGGCGCAAGATTGAGCGCCCAGTCGAGCGCAGAATCTCCACCACCGGCAATCAGAACATCCCGGCCACGCAACTGGTCGATTTTGCGCACAGCGTAAAAAACCGATTTGCCTTCGTACTCCTCGATACCGGCGATCGGCGGACGTTTGGGAACGAAGCTCCCACCACCAGCCGCAATGACGATGACGGGAGCAATCAACCTCGTCCCCCCGTCGGTCGAAAGCTGCCATCGACCATCTTCCTGCCGGTGCAGGTGATTTGCCATCTCGGTTAAATGAAATTGCGGATTGAACGGCTTGATCTGCTGCATCAGCCTTTCCGTCAATTCCTGACCGGTAACGACCGGAATTCCAGGGATGTCGTAAATTGGCTTTTCCGGGTACAGCTCCGTGCACTGTCCCCCAGGCCGGTCAAGTATGTCGACCAGATGGCATTTGAGATCGAGCAGCCCCAGTTCGAAAACCGCGAACAACCCAATCGGCCCTGCGCCGATGATGACCACGTCCGTTTCCACCGGGTCGAGTGGAAGATTTACCGGCGCCATGCTGTTCATTCTACAACTTCATGATGTAAATGGTTACTCTGTGTGCCAATTTATATGTAGATATACATGCCCGCGCAACGCGACATGGACGCAAAGTCACATCGGTTGGTCCACGATCAGCCGACACTTCTCATCCGGGCCGCGAAGAACCCATCCATACCACCCTTTTCGGCCCAATAGACCGGAAGGGTCTTCAGATCGCCTTCAGCAGTCATGAATAACCCATCAAAGACTTCGATCCGGGTCACCGGTTCGCGCCGAAAACGACTGTTTCGCTGCAGAAAGGCTTCAATCTGTTCTTTGCACTCCTCTGGTTCCAGAGAGCAGACCGCATAAACCAGAAGACCTCCCGGCTCGGTCATTTCTGCGGCCGCATCCAGCAACTCCTGTTGACGCATGGCGCAGATTTCCACGTCGGCAGCGCTCTTCAGCCAAGGCAGGTCCGGATGTCGCCGGATGGTGCCTGTTGCCGTACATGGCGCGTCCAGAAAAACAAACGGCGCCGGTTGAGGCGGGCTCCAGTCGCGCATGTCTGCCTTGATCAGATCCGCTGTGAACCGCAGCCGGGCGAGATTTTCACTGAGCAGATCAAGACGGTCGGCGGAGGCATCGAGAGCCGTGACGTGTGCCCCGGCAGCGCAGAATTGCGCCGTTTTGCCGCCCGGCGCGGCGCAAAGGTCCAGAACACGCCGCCCTGCGATCTCTCCGAGCAGACGCGCCGGGAGTGATGCGGCGAAATCCTGCACCCACCAGCACCCCCCATCAAATTCCGGAATATCTTCGACCCGTCTGCTGCGCATCAGGCGAAGACGATCAATTGCAAGCTGCACAGCATCCGGAATCGCAGGCAAATCTCCACAAAAACTTAAATCCAGCGGCGGAATGGAGAGATGGGCGCTCGCAATCGCGCGCGCGACGGTTTCGCCGTAGCAAAGGACCCAGCGGGCCCACAGCCAATCAGGCGTGTTCAGCTTCGGAGCGTCCTGCGTGGCAATGATCGCCTCTCCCTCGCGGGCGATCCTGCGCAGCACGGCATTGATCAGCGGCTTGAAATGCACGGCGCTGCGATCCGCCTGCGCCACGCGGTTCGCGGCATCGACAGCGGCATGCGGCGGTGTGTTGAGGAACAGAAGCTCGCAAGTGCCGGCAATCAGTATTTCTGGTGTTATGCCTGCCTTGTGGGGCGCAGGCGACCTCGCCACGAAATGCCGGATCAAAGTATCGATCTGGCCCCATCTGCGGAAACTTTCCGTCACGAGCGCCCGCGCAAAGCCTTTGTCGCGCAAATCGAGCCGAGCACCGTCTATCAACTCCGCCGCGGCACGTTCCAACGGCGTCCTCCGGCGCATCACGGCCGAGATGACGCCCACGGCAGCTTTGCGCGCGGCGTAACCGGCAGACCTGGCGCTGTCATCCCCGGAGCGACGCTTAACCGGGCTTGCCGGCATCAGCTCCAGGGTCCGGATTCCGGCGCCTGACCCATCTCGCTCGCCATCGCCTCGAGACGCGCGATGCGGTCTTCCGTCGATGGATGGGTGGCGAACAAACCGGCGAGGCCGCCGTCGTGCAGAGGATTGACGATACACAGATGTGCGGTCGCGGGATGCATCTCGGCTGCGACATTTTCGGTGTGCGCCGCCGCGACGGAAATGCGCCGCAGGGCCGAGGCCAGCCATAGCGGCCGTCCTGACAGGAGTGCGCCGCTGCGATCGGCCTCATATTCACGGGTGCGGCTGATCGCCATCTGGACCAATCCGGCAGCAAGAGGGGCCAAAATCATGACCAGCAAAGCGCCCACTCCACCCAAAGGATTGTTGCGCCGTTCACCGCCGCCAAAGAAGAAGAGGAAACTCGCCAGCATCGAAATCGCGCCAGCGATGGTTGCGGTGATCGTCATGATCAGCGTATCGCGATTTTTCACATGCGACAGCTCATGCGCCAGCACACCCGCAAGTTCTTCCTGGTTAAGCCTTTTAAGTATCCCTGTCGTGGCGCAGACGGCAGCATGCTCCGGGCTGCGGCCGGTCGCGAAAGCATTGGGCTGGGGATTTTCCGCAACATAGACCCGCGGCATCGGAAGCCCGGCATTTTCCGAAAGTACCCGGACAAGATGTACGAGGTCGGGCGCAGTGTTCTCATCCACCTCCTGCGCGCCATACATGGCGAGCACTGCCCTGTCGGAATTCCAGTACGCAAAAAGGTTGGTGCCAAGCGCGAACAGGAAGGCAATCAACATGCCCGATTGTCCGGCGATCAGATATCCGGCCGCGAGAAACAGCGCGGTCAGCGCCGCCATCAGAATGCCGGTACGAACCAGATTCAGCATTGAATGATCCAGGATTGATTACGTTCGTCGCCCACCTCATGTAGGGATTGTATTGGTGCCGGAAAAGGTCAGGAAACATGCCGGAACAGATCTCCAATCTGCGCCCCGAAGCGCAACGGGCATTAGCCGAAGCAGAAGAACGCCGGCGCAAAACCGCCGAGCGCGACAGGAATACCCCGCCCAAACCTGCCGAAATCGGCGGTCCCGCTGGCCCCGAACCCACGCGTTACGGCGACTGGGAGCGGAAAGGAATTGCCTCGGACTTCTAGGCCGTAACGGCAGCGGTCAACGCTGGCTGACGCTCGCGGTCGTATCGCCCCGGCGGGCTGAAGCTGCAGGAGGAAGACCCGTTGCCGCCGGGCCAAGAATTCTCACCGCCGCATTCTCTGTCCCGGCTTTGTCGAAATGGAGCGTCACAAGAAAGGAGTCGCCTTCTTTCAGGGGCTCTTTTACTCCGACCAGCATGAGATAACGTCCGCCCGGACCCAGATTAACGGTTCCTCCAGCCGGGATATCGATCACCGGCATCGGCGTCAATTTGCCCGCGGCCTGGGGAGCGTCCTCGCGCAGTTCGACAGATTTCGACATGGCCGATTCCACACTGATCAGACGGTCCGGATCCTTGGCGCTGACGATATGCAGATAAATTGGCGCTGTCGCTCCATTCGGGGCGGCACGGGTCCATGCTTCGGAGACGTCCACATTCGCTTTGGCCGCGAGAGCGGCTGCGCGCGCCTTCGTGGCGGCATCACTGGGCGTCGCGGCCGGAGGAGCGGGATTGGTTCCGGGCGCAGGCAGCGGCAATGTGGGTTGCGCCAGCGCGAAAGAGCCAGATATGAGACAAGCCGCCGCAGCGGCAGCCCAGAGCTTCACATTTTGCGTGGCCAGACCCGTTATCCTCATGGCATCCTCCTCTGACGTCTATTATTCCGTACTGGAACTCTAGCGTCCGACCGGAAATTTGGTTGCAATCAATGCGGTGACCGGCGCCTCTGTAACGGCGCTGCGGATTGCCTGTTCTATACTCCAACGCCCAGCCTGTGTATTCGGAGAACTGAACTCATGACGGGAAATTTCCTGGTTGCAATCGCGGTCAGCATTGTGGCCGCGGTCCTGCTTGCCGGGCTTTATACGCTTTGGGTGGGGGGTGATGTCTCGCGCAACTGGTCGAACCGGCTGATGCGCATTCGGGTACTGGCGCAACTCGCGGCCGTCCTGATCATCCTTGCCGTGCTGTATTTCAGCGGCCGATACTAGACAAAAGACGGTGATTCAAAGTTCTTGAGTCACACAACACCCTATGTTCATTGCTCGAAAAACAGGACTTCCAAATGAATAGTCGCAACGGCCAGACGCTCTACGACAAGATCTGGCAAAGCCACCTCGTCCATGAAGCCCCCGGCGAGGCCAGTGTCATCTATGTGGATCGCCACCTCGTTCATGAAGTAACGAGCGCCCAGGCGTTTGAAGGTCTGCGCGAGACCCGCCGCGGCGTACGCCGGCCGGAGTTCACGCTTGCGGTCGCCGATCATAACGTCCCCACAACGGACCGCAGCCGGGGCATTTCCGATCCGGAATCGGCCAACAGTGTCGCGACCCTTGAAAACAATGCGCGGCAGTTCGGCATCGAGTTCTTCGGAATGAATGACATCCGGCAGGGGATTGTCCACATCATAGGCCCTGAGCAGGGCTGGACCTTGCCCGGTCTGATCATCGTATGCGGCGACTCCCATACCGCGACGCACGGTGCATTTGGATCGCTGGCTATCGGGATCGGCACATCGGAAGTCGAGCATGTCCTCGCCACACAGACGCTCTTGACCACCCGCGCCAAGAACATGCGCATCATGGTCGACGGCAAACTGCCGGTGGGCGTGACGGCCAAGGACATGATTCTGGCGATCATCGCCAAAATCGGCACCGCTGGAGGAACGGGTTACGTCATCGAATATGCGGGTGAGGCGGTGCGTGCACTGACCGTGGAGGGGCGCATGACTGTCTGCAATATGTCTATTGAGGCAGGCGCGCGCGCCGGTCTGATTGCGCCCGATGAGACGACTTTCGATTACCTGCGTGGCCGCCCACGCGCGCCGAAGGGTGCTGCCTGGGAAGCGGCCGTCCGGTACTGGCGGACGCTGAAATCCGACGATAACGCGAAATTCGATGCCGAAGTCGCGCTTTCGGCTGCGGAAATTGCGCCGATGGTGACGTGGGGCACAAGTCCGGAACAGGCGCTGCCGGTTACGGGAGAAGTGCCGGATCCGGCTTCCGAACCCGATGTCAACAAGCGCGAAGGCATGCTTCGCGCGCTGTCCTATATGGATTTGAAGCCAGGTACGCCGCTGCAGAAAGTGCGGATTGACCGCGCCTTCATTGGCTCATGCACAAATGGACGGATCGAGGATCTGCGTGAAGCGGCCAGAATCGTCGAGCATGAGTTGAAACGGGGCCACAAGGTGGCGCCCCATGTTGGCGCGATGATCGTGCCGGGTTCGGGACTGGTCAAGGAACAGGCGGAACAGGAGGGTCTTGACCGGATTTTTCTCGACGCCGGATTTGAATGGCGGGAAGCAGGGTGCTCCATGTGTCTCGCCATGAATGCCGACCGGCTTGAGCCAGGCCAACGTTGCGCTTCCACTTCCAACCGGAATTTCGAGGGACGCCAGGGTCGTGGCGGGCGCACGCACCTGATGAGCCCCGCAATGGCAGCGGCAGCTGCAATCGCGGGCCATCTGGCGGATGTGCGCGAATTCCAGTAGTCGCACGGATTGGCGGTTACGTCAGTAAAAGCTGATCGGGTCGATGTCGATGGTGAGACGAACAGCGCGCGGGATTTCCACCGCTTTCAACCACTCGCGCAGATAACCCTGAACATCGATATTCCGCGCCGCATGCACCAGCAATCGCTCGCGGGTCCGGCCGCGCAGCATCTGATAAAACGCGGGCGCCGGTCCCCAGACCGCCAATCCGCCCGCTTTCGGTGCTGCCGAAGCCAGCTTCCGCCCGGTTTCGCGCACGAGAGCAGCATCCGTTCCGGCGAGAATAAGCGAAGCAAGCCGCCCAAAAGGCGGCATCATGCTGCGCTCGCGCGACGCAAGTTCCTCCTGGAGAAACGAATCGCGGCTGCCGGCCATCAGCGCAAGCATCACCGGATCGTCTGGATTTCGCGTCTGAATCAATGCCCGGCCGCGCTTGCCGCCACGGCCGGATCGGCCGGATACCTGATGCAGCACCTGGAATGTGCGTTCGGCGGCCCTGGGATCGCCAGCGCCGCTGCCGATGTCCCCATCCACGACACCTGCCAGAGTCAAATTGGGAAAATGATGTCCTTTGGCAACAATCTGTGTACCGATTAAAACGTCAATCTCGCCTGCGGCGAATGCCCAGATCAATTTTTGCGCTTCTGCCCGATCCTGGAGCGTATCGCTTGACGCGATTGCCACACGTGCTTCGGGAATGGCCTGCCGCAATTCCTCTTCGACGCGCTCGACCCCGGGACCGCAGGCGACCAGGGCATTAATGGCGCCGCAACCGGGACAGGCCTTCGGGATCGGGCTCTCATGCCCGCAATGGTGACAGACAAGCCGGCCGCGTTGCCGGTGCTCGACAAGCCAGGCGGAACAATTCCGGCAGGTTTCTTTTCGGCCACACGATGTGCAAAGCGTCAGTGGCGCGTATCCACGGCGATTCAGAAACAGCAGCGACTGTTCGCCCGCCGCAAGTACCTCCTTCAGCGCTTGCCGCAAAGGGGCCGAAAGATATTGACCGGGATCGGCATCGGCACTGCGCATATCGATCAGGCCTATTTCGGGCATTTCGGCTGCGCCGTGGCGATGCGCGAGCTTCAGCCACTGATATCGGCCGCTACGCGCATTGGCGAAAGTTTCGAGCGACGGAGTGGCTGAAGCGAGAATAACCGGGCAGTTCTCGAATCGGGCACGGACAACGGCCATGTCCCGTGCATGATAAATAACCCCCTCCTCCTGCTTGTAGGCCTGATCGTGTTCTTCATCGACCACAATCAGGCCAAGCCGTGGAAATGGCAGGAACAGGGCCGAACGCGCACCAGCGACGACGCGCGCCTCACCACGCATGATCTGGCGATATGCCCGCTTGCGCTCGCGCACGCCAAGCTCCGAATGCCACTCCACGGGACGACAGCCGAACCGTGCGGCAAAGCGGTCCAGAAACTGCACCGTCAATGCAATCTCCGGCAGCAGAATCAGGGCCTGGCGGTTTTCGGAAAGCGCTTCCGCCACAGCCTCGAAATAGGCCTCAGTTTTGCCGGACCCTGTGACCCCATCCAGCAGCGCAACCGAAAACTCCCGTTTGCGGATCGCCTCCCGCATGTGTTCAGCCGCGCGCAACTGATCGGGCGTTAGCTTCACGGCGTCGAAACTGTGGTCGGGCACAGTGCAGGGATCTTCGCGCGCCGTCACCCAGCGCAATTGCCCACTTTTGGCCATGGCGCGCACAACGCCGGAACTTACGCGAGCCTGGTTCGCGATCTCCGACACCGTGCGGCTGCAGCCGTCCATCATCAGCGCATGGACGCGTTGACGTACCGGCGAGAGATCTGCTGGCGGCATGCCGGCGGCAAGTGCCTTCTGTTCCGGTTTTTCGTCAAACAAACCCCGCACGCGCAAAGCCTGCCCAAGCACCGACCCAGGCGGCGACAATGTGTAATGCGCGACCCAATCGACAAAATCGCAAAGCGCTTCGGGCATGCGGCCATCGAGCAGAGGTTCTGCGGATTTCACCTTCTCCTGCGAGACGCCACCCCTGGCTGCGCCCCAAACAACCCCGATCAGTTTTCGGGCGCCCAGCGGAGCACGCACCAGCATGCCCCGCTTGACAATAATTCCTGCCGGAAGCGCGTAATCATAGGATTTGTCGAGCGGCAGGGGCAGCAGCACACTTGCCTGCTGTTCTTCCGGTTGATGCGAACCTGCCTGAACAGTTGCTTGCAAAACAAGCCTCGCGCGAATGGACCCGTAATTTGTGCTTTGCCGGCCGTCGGTCAAGCGCCCTTGCGCCATCAACGGGGCTCCGCGATTCTCAATAGCAATCAGTATCGAGTCGGGGACATGAAATTTCACGACGCAGAATCGCTGTTGTCAGACTGGCTTGCCGTACTTCGGCACCAGCGACGCCTAAGCCCGCACACCCTTCGCGCCTATGGCGACGATATGGCGCGATTCCTGAAATTCCTTACGGAGCACAACGGCGGTCCTTTGAACCTCGACACGCTGAAATCCATACGTCCCGCCGATGTGCGCGCCTTCATCACCGTCCGCCGCGGTGAGGGACTTGGTCCCCGCGGAGTTCAGCGTGCAATGGCGGCCTTGCGCTCGTTTTATCGGCATCTCGAACGTGCGAATCTCGCGAACAGCACGGCTGTGCAGGCGGTGCGAGGCCCCAAAATTCCCCACAATCTGCCGCGGCCTTTGAACGAACACGACGCGATGCGGGTAATCGGGGATGCCGGCGAGACGGGGCGCAAATGGCTCGCGGCGCGAAATGCCGCCCTGATGACGCTGCTTTACGGAACGGGACTGCGGATTTCCGAGGCATTGGCTCTTCGGAGAGGCGACGCAGCGCTTGGTGGAAAACTCACCATCATCGGCAAGGGTGGCAAAGAAAGGATTGTTCCCGTAATCGATGCCGTTCGCGAAGCTGTCACGGCTTACACCCGCTGCTGTCCGTTTGACGTGGGCAAAAACGGAGCACTTTTCCTCTCACCCAAAGGGGCGCCGATGACGCCCCGCGAAGCACAACGTGTAATGCAGCAATTGAGGTCCCGTCTGGGTCTGTCCTCAACGGCAACTCCACATGCGTTGCGGCACTCCTTCGCCACCCATCTGCTGCAAAATGGCGGTGACCTTCGCGCCGTTCAGGAACTTCTTGGCCATGCTTCGCTTTCTACGACCCAAAAATACACCGAAGTCGAGGAGCGGCGCGTAATGGCAATCTACGAGACCGCACATCCGCGCGCGAAGGCGACCTCTTGAATCCACGCTGCCCTACTCCGCGCCATTGACCAGCTTTGTCCGCAAACGCGTGCCGATGCGCGACACCGGAAAATAAATCAGCACATCGGTGGTGCCGAACTGCTTGTCGATCACAGCCCCGTCACCGATCACCGCGCCGGCCCGGATGTAACCTTTGATCAGAGGCGGGAGCTTCCGCATTGCGGCTTTCGGATCGATGGCATCCTTCGGCATCCGGTTCATTGAGACATAGCGCTCGGGGCGGGCTCGCAAGTACTGCGACTCCGATGCGCGGTGAAAATGATGCAGGTACGAGAGCGGCAGTTTCAGAGCCTCGGGATCGGTACCCGGGAGCGACCCGCAGCCAAACATCACGTCAATGCGGTGGCGTTCGAGATAAACCATGATGCCTTTCCAGAGGAGCTGCATCGTAATGGGTTTGGATCTGTAGCTCTTGAGCACACAGGAGCGGCCAAGCTCCAGATAGCGCAAGCCTGGCCCGTTATTTGCCATCACCGGACTGAGGTCATATTCGGAGGAGGTGTAGTAGCCGCCGCGCCTTGCGGCGATTTCGCTGCGCAACAGCCGGTAAGTTCCAACCACCGCCGGTTGACCGAATTCGTCACGCGAATCCCGGTCAACCACCAGCATGTGGTCGCAGAATCGGTCATATTTGTCGAAATCGCGTTTTTGAATACGCATTCTGCGCGTCGGTATCGCGCCCATTTCCTGATAAAAGATATGATAGCGTAGCCTTTGTGCAGCCTGGATCTCATATTTCGAGCTGGCAATGCGCACCTGCAACGGTCCATGTTCGACCAGCACAGGCCACGCGGGGTGGCGCGTTTTGGATACCTCGTGGGGGGTAGCGCTGACATTATCGCTGACGGGGGCACGACGGCCGAAACGGGGGCGCCGCACCGGCAGGCCCCATCTCCGGGCCGCGATGCGGAATCGGAATTTGGCGCGCCTTGCAGGTCCCATCAATTCTCCAGCAAGCAATCAAAAAAGCCGGCAGGGCAGGCCACAGAGAACCTGCGGCGACAATCTCCAAATCCTGCGGATAAACCCCTACCCGGGAAGTGTAACACGGCCCGGGTTCTACCGATCGGAAAAATTCAGCGGCAAGTCCGCACTTATGCGCGCCTCCGGGCTCTATCAGATTCCGGCCCTCTGCGCGCCTGTACGTGAATCAGCAACAGACATAGAAGAACAGCCGGAACAGCGATGGCGGCGGCTCCCGCAAAAAAAATAGCGTAAGCGTCCATCAGCGGTCGTCCGTGCGAGAGCCCGTCAACGGCATCGCCGGAGAAGCCTTTCAGGAACTTGCCCACCAGCGTGTAGGCTGCCGAAAGCAGCGCATACTGCGTCGCGGTGTAGCCGAGACTTGTCAGGCTCGACATATAGGTTACCAGGGCAACCCCTGCGAAACTCAGACCAAAGCTGTCGGCGGCCATAACGGTCGCGAAAATCGTCAAGTCGCCTCCGGAATAGGCAAGCGGAATGAACGCCGCAACGGCCAGCGCTTCAAGAAGAATGCCTGCCAGCAAGGTATTCAGATAACCGAATCGGGCAGCACTTATCCCGCCGGCAGCAATTCCGATCAGGGAAAACGCCAGGCCTACAGAGGCGCGAATTCCACCAACGGCATCCTTTGACAGGCCGAGATCGTGGTAAAACGGATTTGTCATCGGCCCTGAAACGAAGTTCGGCACCTGGTAAAGAAGTATTACCGCGAGCATCAGTAGTCCCAGCCAGCGGTGTGTTCGGAAGAACGCAAAGAAGGGTCCGAGCACGGCATCGATGAACCCCCGGAGTGTCCAGAGCGGAGACACAGCCTCCTTATTTTCCATGACCTGATCGGCGCGGGAAGGCTCGGTTGCTTTCCAGGTGGCGAGGAATCCGACACCCATGAGTACCCCCATCATCGTGTAGGAGATCGGCCATCCGAGGTGATTGGCGGCGATGAGAATCAGGGCATCGGTCAGCAGCAGCGCGGCGCGATAGCCGAGTTGATAGGCGGAAGATAACAGCCCCAGCTCACTGCTGTTTTCGGAGATTTCGATGCGCCAGGCATCGATGACAATGTCCTGCGTCGAGGAAGCGAAAGCGACGGCAAGTGCACATGCGCCCAGCATCGCCAATCCGGCGCCCGGCCCAACCGCGGACATCGCCAGCAATCCCAGACAGATAATCGCCTGCGCGGCGAAGATCCACCCGCGGCGCCGGCCGAGAAATCCGAATAGCGGCGCATCCACGCGGTCGATCACCGGCGCCCAGAGTGGTTTCAGCGAATAAGCAAGCCCGACCCATGACAGAAAACCGATCGCTGTCAGCGATACGCCCGAGTCTCGCAACCAGTAGCTGAGAGTGTTTCCCGTCAGCAAAAACGGCAGCCCGGATGCAAATCCGAACATCAGCATGGTGAATACGCGCGGGCGAAAATACAGGCGCCAGCCACCGGTTTGGCCCCGACTGTCCACAGCGGATGAAACGGTCATGGCAAAGCTCACCGATTCGGCCCGAACATACAGGACAACGCACGAAGGAACGGTTTTTTCTGCCAGGCGACACTATCGGGACACCCGAGGGAACGCCGCCAAGGCGCCGATTGGTTTGTTCCTGCGACATTCCGTCCACTCATGAGAGCGAACGAATTTATTTCGCGGGCGCAACAGGTTGCAGACCAAATCCGCACCACCACTGAACTGCCGTCGCAAATCTTTCACATCATATTCAAGGAAGAGTCACCGGGCCGCTTTACCGCGACTCGCGCTGATCGGTCCGACTGCGCTGTTGTCGCGGCCGCAAACATTGGGGGCTCAGATGAAATTGAAGGGATTACTATTCGGCACTATTGCGTCCGCATTGGCGGCAGGACCGGCATTTGGGCAGGCCGCAACGGCGCCCACGGGCGTCCCGTTGAACAATGTCTGGGCCTATAAGGGGGTTACAATTACACTTGGCGGGTTCCTCGCCTTCGAAACCGTTTTCCGGTCGCGCAACCAGGAAGGCGATATTGGTTCGACCTTCGGCGGGATTCCCTATTTCAATTCGCCTCTCAACCACATGCAGGAATGGAGACAATCCGAGCGGCAAAGCCGTGTGGCGGGACTGATTCAAGGCAGTCCCAATGCCACAACCCATCTTGCGATGTATGGCGAATTCGACTTTCTGGCCGGTCCGGGCAGCGCGAACCAGAACGAAAGCAACTCCTTTTCACCGCGCATCCGGCATCTGTATGGCACCGCGGACTGGGACGATTATGGGATTCACATCCTGGCCGGGCAAAACTGGTCCCTGATGACATTGAACGCCGTTGGGGAAAATCCGCGGACGGAGCTTCCACCACCGGCAATCGATGCACAGTATGTCGTCGGCTACGTATGGACACGTCAGCCACAGCTGCGCATCGTCAAGGACTTCAACAAGCAACTGTATATCGGAATTTCGGTCGAAAATCCGGCGACAACTACCAATTTTGGACCGAATGGAACGGCAGTCGTCAACGCACTTCACATCACAACGTCAGGCGCTCCAACCGCCGGTCTTTTCTCTCCTACGCTTACTCTTTCCACGAACCATATCCCCGATTTCATCGGCAAAATCGCTTTTGATCCCGACGCGGCGCATCAATTTCATTTTGAAATTACCGGGATGTGGCGCGACTTTTATGAGCGGGTGAACTACGTGAATCGTGATGTTTCCGGCACCTCGATCGGAGCCGGCACTTTCATCAAAGTGGTTCCCGGGGTACTCGACTTCCAGGCCACGGCGATCTACGGACAGGGCGTGGGCCGTTACGAGACGTCGGGGTTGCCGGACGTCACGCTGCGTCCCGACGGGACTCTCGAACCGATCACCGAACATGCCGAACTGCTGGGCCTGACATGGCACACGATTCCTGGCGCGCTCGATATCTACGTGTTTGGCGGCGAGGCGGTGGATCTGAAGAAGTCTTACACTTTAGGTACGACCGCCTATGGCTATGGGAACCCGCTGTACTCGAACACCGGCTGCTTCAGCGAAACGGCGTCCGGGGCTTGCGTCGGCCAGACCCGCGAAGTCCAGCAGATCGCAGTTGGTGCGTGGGACAACGTCTATACGGGAAATTTCGGCCAGTTGAGGATTGGGCTTCAGTATTCCTATACGAAGCGTACGGCGTTCACCGGCGTTGGCGGAGCGCCGGCGCCCGACGAAAACATGTTCTTCACCAGCTTCCGGTATTACCCGTTCTGAGCAGCTTCTGTTTCGTCTTGCGGGCCTGATAAACAAGGCCCGCAAGACGCTTACGGGGCGCCCCCTGGCCGGCCGTCAAAGCTGAAGCCTTCAAGGCTGCCGCCTTTTCCGCCGTCCTTTAACGGGTTGATGTGGACGACCAGCCGCTCACCGACCTTCACAAAATTCCTGTTCCACCCCTCCCGCGCAAGCGCGCCGGCGGGTGGCAGTTCGATCAACCATTCGTCCACGGAGTTCTGTGGTCCGATCACTTCGAGTGTGATCCAGCTGTGGGGATTGGTCCACTCGAATTTCTTCACCGTTCCTTCCAGAGCAACGGTTTTCGACACGTCGAACAACGCAAACGAATGATGGGCTGCGGCGGGCATCGCGAATGCGGCGAGCATTGCTGTTCCGAGCGCCGCCGCGGAAATAAACCTGGACATCCGGAACCTCCGCTCAAAGGACAACGCGAATATATTCCTGTTCGGACGCATTTGGTATCCGCACAATCCCTGATCCCATGTTACAGCAGCGGGAGCAGATCCTCGCAATCCGGGGCATGGAAATCGCGCAAGATCCTCCCACGAATGAATTTTCCGGGTTCGCGTCGCATGTGATGGCCATGCGGGCTGCGGAAGGCGCAGGGGTGCCCCAGAGCTGGGACACTGCGCTGGAACACCTGCAGCGCTCGGCGGAGGAAGGATTCGTCTCCGCCCAGGCGGAATTGGCGGCGCTCGCAGGGGACTGGGATTTGTCGCGTGAGATCGAATCGGGCCGGCAACTGGCGCGGGCCACATGGGGCGAATTGCGCCGCAGCATCCGTGTTGCGCACTGGCTGGCGGCGCCAACAAAACAAATCGTTTCAGCCAGCCCCAAAATCGCCGTCGTCGAAAACCTTGCCTCGCCCGAGATGTGCGGCTGGATCATCGCGCAAGCAGCGCGCCGCCTCTCGCCCGCAACCGTCTTTGACCCGAACACCGGCAATCCCCGGAGCGAGTGGGTACGAACCAACAGCCAATGCTATTTCATGCGGGATGAGAGCGATCTTGTGCTGCTCTTTCTTCGTGCGCGCATGGCCAAAATCGCCGAGCTGCCTGTCAACTGGATGGAGGTGCCGATGGTTCTCCACTACGCGCCCGGCGAAGAGTTTCTGCCCCATGTCGATTTCCTCGATGCATCGCTTCCTGGTCTCGCCAGGGATTTGGCCGAACGGGGCCAGCGGGTCCTGACATTTCTCGTTTCTCTGAACGATGGCTATGAGGGCGGTGAAACGGAATTCCCCGAATTGCAGAAACGCTGGAAGGGGCGGGCCGGCAACGCCTTGTTTTTCTGGAATGTCGAACCCGACGGCACGCCCGACCGGCGAATGGTCCATGCCGGGCTGGCACCCGCAAGCGGCGAAAAATGGCTTTTGTCCCAATGGGTGCGGGTGCCGGCAGCGATTGCACCGAGATGAGCACCGAACGGCCGCAGATCCGCCTTCGCCCACGCGAAGACCGGCGAATACGCAATGGCACGCCCTGGGTGTTCTCCAACGAAATCGTCATGGATGCAGCCGCGAAAGCTTTGCTTCCAGGCACTCTCGTTGAACTGGTTTCTGCAGAAGGTGCGCCGATTGCCTGCGGCTATTTCAATTCGCGGAGCCTGATCTCCGTGCGGCTGCTTGGCCCACCCGGAACCGCAATCGACATTGCCTTCTTCGCAGGCGCGTTCACGCGTGCGCGAAAACTGCGCGAAACGCTCTATTCCGAACCTTATTACCGGCTGATCAACGCCGAAGGCGACGGTCTGCCCGGATTAACGATCGATCGGTTTGATGGCACCTGTATTGCGCAGATCACAACCGCCGGAATGGAAACTTTGCTGGAACCGGTTCTGGCCGCCCTCGATCAGGTCGTCGCCCCGGCAGCAACGATCCTGCGGAACGACTCCGCATCGCGGCTGCTGGAAGGACTGCAGCTTTATACGCGTGGCGCAAAAGGAGACGTTCCCGACAGGATTGAAGTGCAAGAAAATGGCGCGCGCTATTTTGCTAACCCCGGGAAAGGGCAGAAATCTGGCTGGTATTATGATCAGCGGGACAACCGGATGTTCATGGCGCGGTTGGGCGCCGGGCGCGTGCTGGATGCCTATTGTTACAGTGGCGGATTTTCCGTTCTCGCGGCCCTGATGGGAGCGCAAACGGTTATTGGCCTGGATTCGTCGGAACCTGCTCTTGCGCTGGCCTCCGAAGCGGCGGCGGTCAACGACGCAGCTGCAAAATGCCGCTTTATCCGATGCGACGTGTCCGGAGAACTGGAGCGCCTCAGCGCTGAAAATGAGCGGTTCGATGCGGTCATTTGCGACCCGCCACCTTTCGCACGGTCACGCAAGGACCTCGAACCCGCGGCACGGGCTTATCGCAAGCTCGCGAGAATGGCGGCCGGACTGGTCCAACCCGGCGGATTTCTGCTGCTGGCGTCGTGCTCCCACACGGTCTCCGCCGAACGCTTTGCGACGGAATGCGCCATTGGGATAGCTCGTGCCGGCAGGCGCGCGGCACTGATCCGTTCTGCGGGCGCAGCACCTGACCATCCGGTGCATCCCATATTACCGGAAAGTTCCTATCTGAAGGTCCTGGTGTACGCGGTGAACTGATGGTTACTCATATTTCTGTTTGAGAGCCGAGTTCTACGACACGGCCGGGGGGCAATCCGTAAAACCGGGCTGCTTCCAGAGCCGATGCATACAGCTTGATGAACAGCGCCACCTGCCATCGGGCCATTGCCGATACGCGCGCAGGAATCAGGGTCTCACGCCGGATGAAAAACGTCGTGGTGTCGAGGTCGATGGCGATGCCAAGCGCGCGCGCCCCCAACAGCGCCTGCGGCACATCCGGAGTTTGAAAAAAACCGAAATGGATCTCCACGGTATAAAATCCCTTGCCCAGCTTGTTCATGGTCAGGCGCTTTTCCGGCGGGACGAACGGAATATCCTGCACGTCGACCCGAAGAAAAATCACGCGCTCATGGAGTACCTGGTTGTGCTTCAGATTGTGAAGCAGAGCGCCAGGCACTTCATCCAGACGCGGCGTGATGAACACCGCGGTTCCGGCAACCCGGAGCGGCGTCTTGTCGGCGCGCTTGAGGAACAGGTCGGTGGAAATTCCTCCGCCATAGGCCTTCTCGCTCAACACGCGCCGGCCCGTACGCCATGTATTCATCAGTATACTGACGCATGCCGCAACAAGCAGCGGAAACCAGCCGCCTTCCACGAATTTGAGCGCATTGGCTGAAAAGAACGTCAGGTCGATGATCAGAAAGAGACCGAAAACCGCCAGAGAAATTCGCCAATCCCATTTCCACTGCCGTCGCGCAATGGTCGCGACAAGAGTTGTGCTGATGACCATCTGACCGCTAACGGCAATGCCGTACGCATAGGCCAGTGCGCCGGAACTCTTGAAAATCAGCACGATCAGCACTGTTCCCAGCAGCAGCAACCAATTGATGCGGGGCACATAGATCTGCCCGAATTCGGTCGCCGAAGTGTGGCGGATTTCCATGCGTGGCAACTGACCCAGCTGGACCGCCTGCTGCGTAATCGAGAATACGCCCGAAATGACCGCCTGGGATGCAATCACCGTCGCGACAGTGGCCAGAAGCACCATGGGATAGTGCGCCCAGTCCGGGACCACGGAATAGAAAGCTTCATCGGCAACTTTTGGATCGCGCAGGACGGCGGCGGCCTGGCCGAAATAATTGAGGATCAGGGCCGGCAAAACCAGCCCCAGCCATGCGATGCGAATGGCGCGCCTTCCGAGATGTCCCATATCCGCATAAAGCGCCTCGGCGCCCGTCACGGCGAGAAACACCACGCCAAGCGTAAAGAAGCCGATCCTCGGTGCGCCAACGACCAACGAAATCCCGTACCAGGGATTGATCCCCATCAAAACGAATGGGGTCCGCACAATCGAAATAAGGCCGAGATAACCCAGAACAAAAAACCACACGACCATGATGGGAGCAAACAGTCCGCCCACCCGCGCGGTGCCGCGGGACTGAAGCAAAAAAAGTCCAATCATGATTGCAACGGTCAGCGGCAGCACCAGTGGCGCTAGCGCGCGATTGTCAACGGCGATTCCTTCAACCGCGCTGAGAACGGAGATCGCCGGGGTAAGAAGGCCATCGCCGTAAAACAATGCAAGGCCCAGCACGCCCGCCGTTACAATGCCGGACTTCATCCACCGGCTGAGCCGGGGCGAGCGGTGAGCGAGTTGGGAAAGGGCCAGAACGCCTCCTTCGCCATTGTTATCGGCCCTGAGTATGAAAACGACATATTTGACCGTAACCACGATGATCAGGGACCAGAAAATCAGGGACACGACCCCAAGAACGGCCCGCGTCTGATCGCCGAGTTCCTTGACAGCCAGAACCGATTCCCGCAGCGCATACAGTGGGCTGGTTCCGATATCGCCATAGACAACGCCGAGTGCGGCCAGAGTCAGAACCGCCTGACGGCGGAGCGGGCTCTGGACGGGTGGAGTTTCAGAAAGCTGTGGCGTCTGTTCCAATTCCCGCAGACTTGTCACGGCGGATAAACGCGCTGGCCGCGCATCCGATGCCGAAGCTCGTTGTGGACTTTCACGCGCAAGGATTTCAGATTCTTTCCTGGCTTCGCTCCTGGCGAAGGGGGCGGAAATTACCCCGCCGATGGCAGTCTCACAAGCCCGAAGGTAAAGGTGCGCTGAGGGGACGCGCCAACCGCGCCAGAAGCCGGATTTCGTCTGTAAACAGATGTTCGGCGTCCAAGGCAGCATCCGCGCTTGACGGGCAGGCCCTTGCACCTATGCTGATGAGGGAGCAGCAAACCGGACAAAGGCATCATGGGCATTTCCGAGGCGATCGGCCGCGAAGTGACCTATGCGACGTGCATCGCACGAACACTGCTGCTGACGCGCCACGTCCATCCGAACGCGCGGCTTTCAATTGCCGACTGGACCGAGCGCTGGGCAAAGGAAAGGCCGAACGCACCCGCGATTCTTTGTCAGGATCGCGTGCTGACCTGGTCCGAACTCGATCAGGGCGCAAACCGCTTTGCGCGCTGGACCCGGGAAATTGGCCTGGGAAAGGGTGACGTCGTCACCCTGTTCATGGAAAACCGGCCGGAATATGTGATGGCATGGCTGGGCCTCGTTAAACGGGGAGTTGTCGCGGCGCTGGTGAACACGCATCTCGCCGGACAGCCTCTGTCGCATTCTCTGGCCATGGCGGGCGCAAAACATCTGATTTTGGGCGGAGAACTTTCGGAAAATTACGCCACCGCCAATGCGGGCCTCGAATCGCACCCCGTCGTTTGGCGGACCGGGGGTATTTCGAGCGGTTTTGAGAATCTGGATTCGGCCCTGGCGCGCCAATCCGGGGGGGCGCTCGCAGCCGAAGAACGCGACGAGGTGTTTTGCCGTGACAAGGCCTTCTACATTTACACGTCAGGCACCACCGGGCTCCCCAAAGCTGCGAATATCAGCCATATGCGGCTGTTGCATATCATGAGTGCCTTTCAGGGCGCCGTGAATGGTCAACCGGAGGACCGGATGTACAATGTGCTGCCGCTATATCATTCGGCCGGCGGCATCGCTGCCCTCGGACCTCCATTTCTTGCCGGCGGCTCTGTCGTGATCCGGAGCAGATTCTCCACTGGCGAGTTCTGGGAGGACTGCCGCCGCTACCGCCCCACACTGTTCCAATATATCGGCGAACTGTGCCGCTATCTTCTGAACGCGCCGCCGCATTCAGGCGAACGTGAACATTCACTCCGGATCGCGATCGGCAACGGACTGCGTCCGGAAATTTGGGCCCGGTTCCAAAGCCGGTTCCGGATACCCAAAATCATGGAATTTTACGGCGCGACCGAAGGCAATGTCGGCATGATCAACTATGACGGCAAAATTGGAGCGATCGGTCGCGTGCCCTGGTACGCGCGAAGCGTTCTGAAAGTCCGGCTGATCCGGTACGATATCGAAAAGGGCATACCGGTTCGCGGCGAAAATGGCTTCTGCATCGAAACCGCCGATAACGAGCCCGGCGAAGCCGTTGGACAAATCGACGCGAACGATCCCCGATCGCGATTCGACGGCTACACCAGCCGTACCGACACCGAAAAAAAAATCCTGAGAAACGCTTTCCGGATGGGCGATGCCTGGTTCCGAACCGGAGATCTGATGCGCCGCGATCGGCATGGATATTTCTATTTCATTGACCGGACAGGGGACACATTTCGCTGGAAAGGAGAGAATGTCGCGACCTCGGAAGTCGCCGAGGTGCTTTCCTCATTTCCGGGCGTCAGTGAGGCGAATGTATATGGGGTCGAGGTCCCCGGCGCCGAGGGGAAGGCGGGAATGGCCTCCCTCGTGACCGGCGGCAGTTTCGAACTCAGCCGATTGCCGGAATTTCTCGAAAACAATCTGCCCTTCTTTGCTCGCCCGGTTTTTCTGAGATTCCAGCAACAAATCGAGACCACGAGCACATTCAAGCAGCGTAAGATCCAGCTGCAGAAGGAAGGGTTCGATCCCGCTACCATCAGCGATCCGCTGTGGGTGCGCGATGTGGAGTCCGGTCGATATGAGGCACTCACTCCAGAACGGTATAGGGCAATCTGCGAGGGGTTGGTCAAATTATAGGGGGATCAATTGCGGACCGCGCATGCCTTGATCATTGGTTTGGCAATTGTGATTGCAACGGCGATTGCCAGTGCCGCCGGAATGGTTGGCGGTCGCTATACGATCATTACAATTTCGGGGAACAATGTTGCCTGGAAGCTCGATCGCTGGACCGGCCAGGCATATGGCTGCGAAGAATCCGAATTCGGTCCGTTCTGCATTCCGGCCCCGGACCGGATCAAACATGGTCCGTGAGGCAAGCAGGCGCGGTGCCTGGAGACGAAACACGCGCGCCTGCCGTCAAAACGGGATCGAATAATTACATCCCGATTTCAGGACGCTTTGCGACCGCTGCGGCTGGTTGAAGATTTCCGGCTGCGCGCGGAAGCCGTCGATTTGCGGCTACGTGCGGAACTGCTGGGGGACCGGCGCGACGCACTCTTATGCCCGGTGGTCCTGGTTGCATTTTTACCGCCCATCGCACGCGAGCTTTCGCGCTTCCCGCGCGCGCCCACATGTGACTTGCCCTCCTTTTCCTGCTGACCCGTTCTTCCGCTCGACTCCTTGCGTTTCGATTTCGCGAGGCTCTTCCGGTTTTCCGATTTGGTCTGATATTTGGATGCACCGGACTCATGCAACGCGATCGCAATGGCCTGCTTGCGGCTTTTCACCTTACCGCCCTTTCCGCCTCTGCTTTTTTTCAGCTCTCCATGCTTGAATTCATGCATTACCCGTCCGGTGGTTTTCCTCTGCCGGGGCGTGGTCTTGGCCATCTGTCGATCTCCTGGGAATGGTGTCCCTCTTTTGGGCAACGCAAGCTGTGCGGGTCGGTTCCATCGAAAACCTCCGCCGAGCCAGGAACGTACGCGGATCAATCGAAGTCCTGGGCGAGTTCATCGCGCTTTTCGGGAGGAATAACTGCCATGTGCCCGTAATTCTCATGGCTGATCCCCAGGATAACAGGCCCAGCGGAGTCTCTGAATGACCTGATTTGGGCCGCATCAAAGCGAAAGCGCACCCAGTGCACGGATGATGTCTTGCCTTCCGGCGTCGTGCGGTCGGCGTATTCCGTTGGTGTTGCCGAAATGCGATCCCGTCCAATCTGCAGCCAGGCGCAGTTTTCGATTCCAGCGAGCTTCAGCAAAGTTTCCGCACGGCGCGCCGGCTCGTCGATTTCGATCATCATGGTAGCGATCAGTTCCGAGCCCTGCGGGATCAGCGGATTGTAAGTCTCCAGTTCGCTGGGAATCTGCGCATCGCCACCGCGTTCGATGTGCAGCATTTCCTGAACCTGGCCCAGCATTGTGGCAAAATTCTCGAAGTAAAAGGTGACAAAGGGACCTACCTCGAGGCGCCGATTGCGCTTGGCCGGAATCAGGGCGCGGCGGCGCGCGTCCCGTTCGCCGGCGTACACATCTGCAGGCAACAGATCGGCGGGTGAAATGCGATGTTCATTGGCTGGCATTACGACCTCACGGCAAACCATAGGAGCGCGCGAAAACCTCGATCGGATGTTCCGGCTTTTTGGCGGGCAGATCACCGCCTTCACTTTGGGCCAGTTCGCGCGCGCCCTGCACCAGATGTTCGGCGGCAAGGGGACAATCCGAGACGATATGGCCCCGTGCCTGGTTTACGACCTGCCGCATCGCCGGTTTTCCGACCTTCATCGCCACTTCGTGGGTGCCCTTCAGCACGCCGAATGTTCCGCCGTGGCCCGAACAGCGTTCGACAACGTCAACCGGAGTGTCGGGTATGAGACGCAGCAGCTCGGCCGCTTTTGACCCCATATTCTGAGCCCGGGCATGGCACGCCATGTGGACCGTGATGCCCTCCGGTAGCGGTTTCAATCCGGCCGGCAAACCATGACGCTTCGATACGTCGAGAACATACTCATCAATGTCGAAAACGGATTCGGACAGTCTCTTGACGTTGCTGTCCTCCGGGACGATCAACGGCCATTCGAATTTCAACATCAGCCCGCAGGAAGCGGTGAGGGTCACGATCTGATACCCGTCATCGATCAGCCGGCACAGTTGCGCGGCCATCGTAACCGCCTGCCGGGCAACTTTTTGAAGCTCCGCCTGTTCCAGGAATGGCATACCGCAGCAACCCGGATAAGCCGGGATCGTCGCCACACCGATATGGTTCAGCACGGCGCGCGCGGCGATACCCGTAGCCGGCTTGTTGTAATTCACGATGCAGGTCGCGAATAACGCGGCCTTGCGCTTTCCGAAAGCCGGCGCCTGAGGATTGGGCGAGAGCGGTGCATCACTTTCCTGCATCAGGAAAGTCCTGGAGGCGAATTGCGGCAAGGAGGCGTGCGCGTCGATGCCGAGGAGCTTCTCCATCAGGCGGCGCGACGGTTTATTGCTTCGGGCTGTCACCCAATTGGCCAGCGGAGCGACAGGACGGCTCAGCCGTCCATTCCGGTCTGTTTCCGCCAGTTGGCGCGCCGTGAATCCGGTCTTGTTGTCCTTTGCACCCACGACGCGATGCCGCAACAACAGATGCGGGAAATCGACTTGCCAGGGATGAGGCGGCACATACGGACATTTTGTCATGAAACACATGTCGCAGAGCGTGCACGCTTCCGTAACCTTCGAAAAATCCCCTGATTTCACACCGTCAACGTCTTCCGACGGACTGTTGTCAATCAGCTCGAAAAGGCGGGGAAAGGAGTCGCAAAGGTTAAAACAGCGGCGGCAACCGTGACAGATTTCAAAAACCCGCCGCATCTCGGCATCCAGCGCGGCTGGATCGTAGAATTCAGCATCCTCCCACCGGATAGGGTGGCGGACAGGAGCCTCAAGACTGCCTTCGCGCGACATTGTCCGGTCCGGAAATCGATTTCAGGGTAATGACGGGGACCAGTGTGACTGGTCCCCAACCGGCCCGTCAGGCCAATGAGCGGGTTATTTCCCGAGTGCGTCCAGTGCTTTTTGAAAGCGGCCGGCATGGCTCTTCTCGGCTTTCGCCAGAGTTTCAAACCAATCGGCGATCTCGTCGAAGCCTTCTTCACGCGCGGTTCGCGCCATTCCGGGATACATGTCCGTATATTCGTGGGTTTCCCCGGCGATTGCCGATACGAGGTTCTTGTCGGTAGGACCAATCGGTTTGCCCGTCGCGGGATCGCCTACGGCTTCAAGGAACTCCAGATGCCCGTGAGCATGGCCGGTTTCGCCCTCTGCCGTCGAACGAAACACCACGGCCACGTCGTTGTAACCTTCAACATCCGCCTTCTGCGCGAAATACAAATAACGCCGATTGGCCTGCGATTCGCCCGCAAAAGCCTCTTTCAGATTCGTTTCCGTCTTGCTGCCTGGAAGCTTCGCCACCTGAATCTCCTTCTGTGAAAGCCGAATTCAAAATGGCACCAGCAGGAGAGCGAGTCAATAGTTTAGAACTATTCTAATCTTCTTTTGTCCGGAGATGGACGATGACTTCGACACGTTCAACACTGGCTCCTGGCGGGGGGGCCGGCAGACCAGCCACCTTGATGGCGCTGCCCTCAATGTCGAGTAACCGGCCATCTTCCTCGCAGTAGAAGTGGTGGTGATCGACAATGTTGGTATCGAAGTAGCTGCGTGAGCCCTCCACCGTGACGGGTCGCAGCAGTCCGGCGGCGGTGAATTGATGCAGCGTGTTGTAGATGGTTGCGAGCGAGACACGAATACCGGCTCCGGCAGCTTCCGCGTGGAGATCTTCAGCCGTTACGTGCCGGTGACCGCGTCCAAACAGGAGCCTGGCAAGCGCCAACCTTTGCCGCGTGGGGCGGAGACCGGAATTGCGCAACACCGCGGTGTAGCTATTCGATGGATTTAATCCGTTTCCCACGTTCCAAGTCCTGTACGCGGATTTCCCGGAAATCCGCTGAAAAATCCAGAGGCGCACCTTGCACGTGGCCTTCTCCGGCCCCATCCTAAAACAATGCGCGACAGACAGCCAGCGATATTGGAATCGCTCTAAACGGTGCCTGCGCAATTTCGAAAGGCGGGCGCAGCGACAAGCGCGTCCGGTGAGACGTGGACAAGCAAGTGCGCAAAGCCTCTTTCGATTTTCAGGCCCTGCTGGCCTGTGCACGCGGTGACTTGTTCGGTCCCGGCAACGCGAAGCTGCCTCTGCCCCCGATGCTGATGTTCGACCGTATCACGCATATCTGCGATGTTGGCGGATTGTTTGGAAAAGGTGAGGTGAAAGCCGATCTGGATATCAAACCGGATCTGTGGTTCTTCAAATGTCATTTCAAGGACGATCCCGTGATGCCGGGCTGCCTCGGGCTGGACGCGATGTGGCAGCTTCTTGGATTTTTCCTGGGCTGGGTTGGAGGCCTTGGCAAAGGCCGCGCGTTGGGAGTAGGCGAAGTGAAGTTCACCGGGATGGTGCTTCCCTCTGCTCGCGCGGTCAGTTACGCAATCGACTTGAAGCGGGTGGTGATGCGGCGTCTGGTGATCGGCGTCGCCGACGGGGTTATGAAGGTTGACGGGCGTCCCATTTACGAGGCCAAGGACCTGCGTGTCGGCTTGTTCGTGGAAGGCGAGCAAGCTGCACCGGCCTGAATTGCCGGAACAATACCGGACACAGGGACCAGGGGACCAGCGCTCATGAGACGCGTTGCGGTGACCGGGCTCGGGATCATCTGTCCGATCGGAAACAGCACACAAGAGGTAATTGCGTCCCTGCGTGAAGGCCGCTCAGGGATCGCTGCGGCCGAAGATTACCGCAGAATGGGATTTCGCAGTCAGGTGGCGGGCACACTCAAAGTCGATCTGGATGCGACCGTCGATCGCCGCGCAAGGCGATTCATGGGGGATGGCGCAGCGTTCAGTTTTCTGGCCATGCAGCAGGCGCTCACCGACGCCGGACTGGACGAATCCGACGTGGTCAACGAGCGCACGGGCCTGATCATTGGCTCCGGGGGACCTTCCACGAAAGCGCTTGTCGCCGCAGCCGATACCGCACGGACTGAGCCCGGAAAGGGGCCCAAACGGGTTGGTCCTTTCGTTGTGCCAAAGGCGATGTCATCGACATGCTCGGCCGTGCTGGCGACCTGGTTCAAGATCAAAGGAGTTTCCTATTCCATCAGTTCGGCCTGCGCGACCAGCGCCCATTGCATCGGCAACGCGGCCGAATTGATCGCATGGGGAAAGCAGGACGTGATGTTCGCCGGCGGCGGCGAGGAACTGGATTGGACTCTGTCTGTGCTGTTTGACGCGATGGGCGCGCTTTCCAGTCATTTCAACGACAGACCCGAATGCGCCAGCCGGGCTTACGATCGTGACCGCGACGGGTTTGTGATTGCAGGCGGCGGCGGCGTGGTTGTGCTGGAAGAGCTCGAACATGCGAAATCGCGCGGTGCGAAAATCCATGCGGAACTGGTTGGCTACGGAGCAACTTCCGATGGCTATGACATGGTGGCTCCGTCTGGTGAAGGTGCCGCGCGCTGCATGAAACAGGCGCTTGGGCCGCTGGTTTCCGAAATCGACTATGTGAATGCCCATGGGACCTCGACGGTCGTCGGCGACATCACGGAAATCGGGGCCATGCGCGAAGTCTTTGGCAGCCGGATGCCGCCTGTGAATTCCACCAAATCGCTCACCGGACATTCGCTGGGCGCGGCCGGCGTTCACGAAGCGATTTATTCGATCCTGCAGATGCAGAACCGTTTCATCGCGGCATCGGCCAATATCGTGGAGATTGATCCGCAAATTGCCGATGCGCCGGTCGTGCGGAAAAGGATCGACAACGCCCGAATTGACACGGTCATGTCGAACAGTTTCGGATTTGGCGGCACGAATGCGTCGCTGGTGTTCCAACGTTACAATTCTTGACCAGCCATTCGGGCGGGTGAGGGGGCGAATGGTTGAGAATGCGACGTCCGGTTCCGCGCTGATGGCGGGAAAGCGTGGCCTGATCATGGGGGTAGCCAATGACCACTCCATCGCCTGGGGCATCGCACGGACACTCGCGTCACATGGGGCTGAACTGGCATTCACCTATCAGGGCGATGCACAGGGCAAACGCGTGCGCCCGCTGGCTGCAAGCATCGGGTCGGAGATCGCCGTCGCCTGCGATGTCGGTAGCGACGACGAAATCGACCGCGCATTCGCGACGATTGGCTCGCATTGGGACCGCCTCGACTTTCTGGTCCATGCGGTTGCGTATTCGGATCGCAGCGAATTGAAAGGCCGTTACGTCGAAACCAGCCGGGACAATTTCCTCAGTACCCTGAGCATATCCTGTTACTCCTTCACCGCCGTGGCGCGGCGTTGCGCGCCCCTGATGAGCGGTGGCGGCGCACTCCTCACATTGACCTTCGGCGGCGCCTCAAGGGTCATGCCCAACTATAATGTCATGGGTGTGGCGAAGGCAGCGCTCGAAGCCAGCGTCCGGTACCTCGCCGCCGATCTGGGAAAGGATGGCATTCGGGTGAATGCCATCTCCGCCGGTCCGATGCGTACGCTTGCGGGATCGGGCGTGGGCGACGCGCGCATCGTGTACAAGTGGAACAAGGCGCACAGCCCGCTGAAGAAAAACATCGAACTGGAGCATGTCGGCGGAGCGGCGCTCTATCTGCTCTCGGACCTGTCCTCCGGCGTAACCGGCGAGATCCACTTCGTCGATGCGGGTTACAATATCATCGGCATGCCGCCAACCCACGATCTCAAGGGCTGGATTGCGCCGGAAAACGGCGATTGATCCGGCGTGTAGGTTACGGCCGAATGAGGCGAGGCTCCCAGTTTATGAAGCCGTTCCGATTCGGCATCTGCACCTTGGGCAGCGATTGAGCATCAAGCACGGCGTCTTTCGGCACGATATTGTCCAGCGAGAGGACATAGGCGACCACCGCGTAGACCTCATCGTTCTGCAGCGATTGCGGATTGGTGATCGGCATGGCACGCCGGATGTAATCGAACAGGGTGGTTGCGTAGGGCCAGTAGGACGAGACGGTTTTCACCGGACTGGCGCTGGCCAGACTGCCCATCCCGCCGACGAGGCGATCACCGCTGGGCGTGCCTTCAGCCTTCGCGCCGTGGCACACGGAACATTTGGCGGCGAATATATCTGCGCCCTGCGCAACCGAACCGGAGCCGACGGGCAGGCCCCTGCCGTCAGGTGGGATGCTGATATCGGCTTTGGCAAGCTCATCAGGAGTTGCGGTGCGGCCGAGCCTTGGCGGCGCGATCTCCGCAGCAAATGCCCCGGCGGCAAAAATACCCGCGAGTGCAACAGAAATCAGGCATGTCCTAAACATAGACGTTACTCACTTTGCCATTTGCGGCCACGGCCCAGCTCTGGATCGCATTGAAGTGAAAATTCTGGCGCGGAGCATATTGCGCCACCCATTCGGCCCGCGTGGGTTGCACACGTCCCTGCTCGTCCGTGGTGCGGCTCATCAGCACGGCGGGACCACCGTTCCACATCCAGGGCAGGCGGAATCGGGTCAATGCCTTGGGAAGCACAGGGTTGGTCAAAGCCGCCGCGGCCCATGTTTTCCCGCCATCGGCTGAAATATCGACTCGCCGGACGCGTCCGGTTCCGGACCATGCGACGCCTGAAATCTCGTAGTAACCGGGCCCCTGCATATCGACGGAGAAGGAGGGCTTCAGTATCACGGATTTCGGCTCCATCTGGAGCATGAATTCGCGCGCTTTCCCGTCCGGCTGCAGTTCTGTGTAACGCGAGGTCTCGTCGCGCGTGTACATCGGGCTGTCCATAACCTTCAGGCGGTGGAGCCATTTCACATTGGTGTTGCCTTCGAAGCCGGGCAGAAGCAGGCGCATCGGGAAGCCCTGCTCAGGCCGAATGGGCTCGCCGTTCTGGAACAACGCGATCATCGCATCGTCCATTGCCTTCCACACGGGAACACTGCGGCTCATTCCAGCGGCATCGGCGCCTTCACCAAGAATCCATGTTGCCTTTGGATCGATACCAGCCTCGGCGAGCAATGTTGACAATTTGACGCCGGTCCACTCGGAACAGGAAAGAAGGCCGTGAAGATCTCCCGCTGTTGCCTGTTGCGGCGTGGCCGCTCCACTGATGCCACCCGAATTGCCCGCACATTCCATGAAATGGATTTCCGTCCTCATAGGATAGCGCATGAGCGAGTCCACGGTGAAAATGGTGGGCTGACGCACCATCCCGTGGATGAGCAATTCATGTTTCGCCGGATCGATGTCGGGCGTACCGTTGTGGTTGCGAACATAATGCAGGCCCGCCGGCGTGATGGTGCCCTCGAGGAACTGCAAGGGTGTGCGTGAAGAACCGGTGACCTCGCGTCCCGGAGGTGCGTTGGTGACCACAATTCGTTTGATGTAATCACGCCAATGCGAAGGCATGCCATAGGCATTGAATGGCGCACCTGGCCTGAGCATGGTCGGAGGCGAACCCGCAGCAATACCCTCCGCCAATGCCGGTCCTGCGGAGACCGCGGCCGCGCCCGCAAGCGCCGCCCCGCTCTGAAGAAAAAACCGGCGGTGCAGCAGACCGTTCCCGGCGACGGGCTCACCCAATGTTTCGTGCCATGCCTGCTGTGTTGTCATTGCGCCCTCCAGTGCTTGCAGTGCGCGGCATCCTAACGCGAAATCCGGAGGACTGTAATGGCCCGCCACTCATGTCGCGCGTTTTCGGGCAATTTGCCCAAACCTCTCGAACAGATAATGCGAATCCATCGGCCCGGGAGACGCTTCCGGATGGTACTGAACTGAAAAAATCGGCCTTCCTTCGACTTTCAATCCGCAATTTGTCCCGTCAAAGAGCGAGATATGAGTTTCCTGAACGCCGGACGGGAGAGATTTGCGATCAACCGTGAACCCATGATTTATGGAGACGATCTCGACTTTTCCAGTCTCCAGATCTTTGACGGGGTGATTGGCCCCATGATGGCCTTGAGCCATCTTCCGGGTCCGTCCGCCCAGGGCGAGTCCGAGCATCTGATGGCCGAGACAAATGCCGAAAATCGGAATGCCGGACTCGATCAGATTCCGGATCATCGGAATTGCGTAGGTGCCGGTGGCCGCGGGATCTCCCGGACCGTTCGACAGCAGGACCCCGTGCGGGCGGTGCCGCAAAACGTCCTCGGCGGTGGATTTCGGCCGGAACGACGGTGATCTCGGCGGCGGAACCGGCCAACAGGCGCAAGATATTCCGCTTCACGCCATAATCGACCACCACGGCACGCCATACAGGGCTGGTTTGCCGCCCGTATCCCCGGTCCCAAACCCAGGGTGTCTGATCCCAGGTGAACATCTGCCGGCAGGTGACCTCTTTGGCCAGGTCGAGACCTTCCAGCCCGGGAAAGGACCGAGCGCGGTCGCGCAACTCGCGGATGTCGAAGCCACCGGCTGAATCATGGGCGATCACGCCGTGAGGCATGCCATTTTCGCGAATCTGCGCCGTCAACCGCCGCGTATCGATGCCTGAAATCCCGGGTATCTGATGCCGATTGAGCCAGCGGTCGACTGAGGTGAGTGCCCGGTAATTCGAGGGATTGGCGGAATAGGCCCGCACCACCACGCCGCGAACCGAGGGATTGATCGATTCAATATCCTCCTCATTGGTTCCGACAATGCCGATATGCGGAAAGGTGAATGCGATGATCTGGCCGGCATATGACGGATCGGCGAGGATTTCCTGATAGCCCGTCATGGCGGTGTTGAAGCAGACTTCGCCCACTGCGGTGACCGGCGCCCCGAAAGCGACGCCTTCAAAAACCGTCCCGTCCGCCAGAACCAATACCGCCTTATTCCTCGCCTCCGATACCGGCGCGCTGAGAGTACGGGCGCGGTCGTGCGGATGCCGTTGTTCATCGTGGAGACCGGGGTGGATGCGCGGGCACGATAGGGACGCAGTTTTGCAGCGTCAAGCAAGCGCGGCACTCTGCGACGATTCAGTCTGAAGCCCCGAAGACTCGAATATTGACCGGCAGTGCCCATATTCCACAGCATGGCATCAAACGGAATGTACATGGGTCAATGACTCTTCGCGAACGCATGAATGAAGATCTGAAGCTGGCAATGAAAGCGCGCAATGCCCGCCGCGTTTCTGCCCTGAGATTGGTATTTGCGGCGATCAAAGATCGGGAAATCCGCGCCGAAAACCCTCAGTCCGCCGTAACCGACGCAGAAATTGTCGCCCTGCTCGCAAAGATGATCAAACAGAGGGAAGAGTCCGCCTCGATATACGAGTTTGCGGGTCGTCCCGAATTGGCCTCTGCCGAGCGCGAGGAAAGCTCGATTATCCGGGAATTCATGCCCCGGCAATTCTCGGAATTGGAAATGCACGACGTGATCCGCCAGACCATCGCCGACACCGGGGCGTCTGGTCCGAAGGATATGGGCAAGGTCATGGCGGCGTTGAAGCAGCGCCACACCGGCAGTATCGATTTTTCCAGGGCAGGCGCCCTTGTGAAAGAGCTGTTGGCAACTCCCGCGACGTGATGGAAAGCACGCTGAACTGCGCAATTCTGGCCCTCGAAATGCTATCGACAAGCGCCAAATCGGACCGATGCTGTCCGCAAATGCGCGCGAATCATGGTAGTTGGAACGCCAAATGCAGTTTGGCCAGGACTTGCTTGATGAAATATCCCGCCGCACGGACCTGGTGCAACTCATTGGCCGGCGGGTAAAGCTCCAGCGCAAAGGCCGGGTTTTCTGGGGTCTCTGTCCGTTTCACAAGGAAAAGTCTCCCTCTTTCAAGGTCGACAATGAGCGGCGCAGCTATCACTGCTTCGGCTGCGGTGCGGGGGGAGACGCTTTCAAGTGGTTAACCGAATCCGAGGGAGTGAAATTTCCCGAAGCGGTCGAACGACTTGCGTCTGAGGCTGGGATCGCGCTGCCGGTCGCCGGTCCGGCAGAAAGAGCAAATGAAGCGCGCCGGAGGTCTCTCTTCGAAGTACTTGGAATGACATCGGGCTTTTACCGGGATCAGCTTGGTGGCCCGGCGGGCGCCGCAGCGAGACGGTATCTGGAGGGCCGGGGCTTGCCTCCCGCCGTTTGGGAACGTTTCGGACTTGGGTACGCGCCGAAAAATAGCTCGCTGCAACCATGGCTAAGGGGCAAGGGTGTAGACATCTCCGCGATGATCGAAGCAGGTCTCGTTCGACCCGCAGAAGATGACCGGCCCCCGCGCGATTTCTTTTTCGACCGGATCATGTTTCCGATTGCGGATATCCGGGGACGGACGGTTGCCTTTGGCGCACGCGGGCTCACCCCGGACGCCATGCCCAAATATATAAACACGGGCGAAACGCCGCTCTTCTCGAAAGGACGGCTGCTTTACAACCTGCATAGCGCAAGGGAAGCGGTTCATAAGGGCGCGCCGCTGATCGTCGCCGAGGGTTACATGGACGTGATTGCCCTGGTAGAGGCGGGTTTTGCCGGTGCTGTCGCGCCGCTGGGAACAGCACTGACCGAAGATCAGTTGGCTCTGCTGTGGCGATCATCGCCCGAACCCATGCTTTGTTTCGATGGCGATGATGCCGGCTTGCGCGCCGCAAGGCGTGCGAGCCATCTTGCCTTGCCGCACCTTGTGCCCGGCCAATCCCTCAGATTCGTGCTGCTGCCGAAGGCCGAGGACCCTGATTCGCTGATCCGTGGACAGGGTGCGGCGAGGTTTGGTGATTTACTCCAGAAGGCTCAGCCCCTGGCCGATGTCATTTGGGCCGGTGAAACCGACGGCCGGGACTTCTCGACACCAGAGCGGCGGGCTGGTCTGGAGGCGGAACTCGACCGTCTGACTCAATCCATTCGTGACCCCAAAATCGCCGATTATTATCGGCGGGAATTCGCCGATCGCCTCTTTAAGAGGTTCAAACAGCACAAGAAATCACCGAATGCGCAATGGCGTGGCGGGAAGCGGACGGACCGCGCGAGCGGCAAGGCCGATCTGACGGCCCCAGACGGCGTGTCTCCGGCAGTCAGGCGCAGCCCGCTGGCAGCCAATAGTCCCGCCGCCGCAACAAGCGTGGTTGAGAGACGACTGCTTGGGTTTCTGTTGGGGGCTCCGGAACTCCTGGAACGAAATATTGAAGCTTTGGCGTGGCTGACTTTCCGCGATCCCCAACTTGACAGAGTGAGAAGCGAAATTTTAAACCTCGCCACCTCGCATGGGAGGCTTGACTCGGCAGCCGTCGAAAACCACCTCGTCTGTCAAGGACTAGGTGTTGTTGCCGAACGCCTCAAAGCCGATTGGGTGGTGACTGCGAGCCTTAAGGAGCACGCGGATGCCGGGGGCCGGGAGGCGCTGTTTGTTCAGATGCGGGCACAACTGGAAAACGCCCATCCTACAGCGTTAGGTCAACTGCACGAACGCCACGACCAGGTACTGACGGAATATCTTGAGCACGGGTCGGGCGATGACTGGGATGAATTGCAGCGTTTGAATAACGAAATTCGCGCTCATCTGGAGCGGACGGGAAACGGAATCTGAAGTGACAAAAAAAACCTCCGGGAAGAGCCGGACTGCGGCGAAATCCACCAAAGCGGCCCGCGAGGCTGCGAAGGCCAGCCCAAAACGAAAAACACAGGCGCTGCGCACAAACGCAAAGAAAGCTTCGGAAACGGCAAAGGCAGAACCGCGCAAAAAGCCGCCGGTCGAGAAGCGTCCCGTTCGCGCGGTGAAATCTGCCACTGCGACGCCTGGCAAGCCCGGCAGACCGGCTGCCAGAATGACGGCGGCTGTTGCTGCGGAATCGAAGCATCCAAAGCCGGAAATTGGCGCGGCATCGGCCGCGGCGAAATCGCCCGCTCTGGCCGATGCAAAAATGAAAATCGCTGTGAAACTGGATCCGAAAGCGCAACCCAGAAAAAACGGTAGCGCAGCGACAACCGAAGCGCCACCTCCCGCGACGCCCGTCAAAGACGACCCGGACGCCCCCTTGCTCGACATGTCCGATGCGGCCGTACGCAAGATGGTCACGAAGGCAAAGCAGCGGGGATACGTCACCTATGACGAGCTGAACCGGGTCCTGCCATCTGACAAAGTGTCTTCGGAGCAGATCGAGGACACCATGGCGATGCTCAATGAGATGGGCATCAATGTCATCGAGAGCGAAGAACAGGACGAACCCGACGGCGAACAGCTTCCGGCGGTGGCGACCGGCCGGCAGGTGGCCGAGGTCCCGGAAAAGCCGGAAGAAACCTACGACAGGACCGACGATCCGGTCCGCATGTATTTGCGGGAAATGGGCTCGGTCGAATTGCTCTCGCGCGAAGGCGAAATTGCCATTGCCAAGCGCATCGAAGCCGGCCGCGAACTCATGATTGGGGCTCTTTGCGAAGGGCCGCTCACTTTTGAAGCGCTGACCGTCTGGCGCGACGAATTGATGGAAGGCAAGGCCCTGCTGCGAGACATTATCGACCTTGAGGCAATGTACGGCGGGGTACCGGGTGCCGACGGCCCACTGGGGCAGGGTTTAGCCGGCGTCATTCCGGGAATTGCAGTACCTCCGGTTCCCGGCGCAGGGGTTGCTCCAATAGATGGAGCGCCCGCGCCTGTTTCAAAACCCGCGATGGCCGAGTCGATACCAGCTGCGGTCATGCAGGCACCGGAAAGGCCGGCGGTTGAATCCGTCGCACCGGCCGGCGGCGGGTCTGAAGCGCCGACCGGAGAAACTCTGCCAGGTTTGGACGACGAATTTGACGACGAAAGCAATTTGTCGCTTTCGGCAATGGAAGCTGCTCTGAAGCCGCAGGTGCTTGCGACACTGGATCAGATCGCGGCCCTTTATAAGCGGCTGGGCAAATTGCAGGACGCCCAAGTTGAAGCGGCGCTCGGAGCGGAGGAGCTTTCCACAAGCCAGGAGCGGCGTTTCCAAAAGCTTCGCAACGAAACCGTCGATCTGGTCAAAAGTCTGCGCCTCAACAATAACCGGATCGAGGCACTGGTCGATCAGATGTACGGGATCAACCGGCGTCTTATCTCGCTGGAAGGCCGCCTCATAAGGTTGGCAGAAGCGCGCGGCGTCGATCGCACGGATTTCCTGAGACAATATTTCGGCAACGAGCTCGATCCGAACTGGGTTCGCCGGGTCGGTCGCCTGACCGGGACCGGCTGGAAAGATTTCGCCCACGAGGACCGCGATAAGATCAAGGAAATACGCGACAATATCCAGATTCTCGCGCAGGAAACGCGGCAGTCCATTTCCGATTTCCGCCGCATCGTGCAGACGGTGCAGAAGGGCGAACGCGAGAGCCGTCAGGCGAAGAAGGAAATGATCGAGGCGAATCTGCGTCTCGTCATCTCCATCGCCAAGAAATACACGAACCGCGGTCTGCAATTCCTTGACCTGATCCAGGAGGGGAACATCGGACTGATGAAGGCGGTGGATAAGTTCGAATATCGCCGCGGTTACAAGTTCTCCACCTATGCCACCTGGTGGATTTGGCAGGCCATTACGCGTTCGATTGCCGATCAGGCGCGGACCATCCGGATTCCCGTGCACATGATCGAAACCATCAATAAGCTGGTGCGCACTTCCCGCCAGATGCTGCACGAAATCGGACGCGAGCCCACACCCGAAGAGTTGGCCGAACGGCTGGCGATGCCGCTGGAAAAAGTGCGCAAGGTGCTGAAGATCGCCAAGGAGCCGATCTCGCTGGAAACCCCGATCGGCGATGAAGAAGATTCGCATCTGGGGGATTTCATCGAGGATAAGAACGCTATTCTTCCGATCGACGCCGCCATCCAGTCGAACCTGCGGGAAACGACGACGCGGGTTCTCGCAACGCTCACGCCGCGTGAAGAACGGGTTTTGCGCATGCGATTTGGCATCGGCATGAATACGGACCACACGCTGGAAGAAGTCGGTCAGCAGTTTTCCGTGACGCGAGAACGCATCCGGCAGATCGAAGCGAAAGCGCTGCGGAAATTGAAACACCCAAGCCGCAGCCGGAAGCTGCGTTCCTTCCTCGACAACTGACGCGCAATGCGGGTGGGGGCCATGTGCAAGCGAATTCCGGCCTGCATGGTCCTCACTCTCGTACTTTCCGGCGCGGCCGGAGCGAGATCGGCGCAGGCGCAATCCTGCGCCGATGACTATGTCACGATAGAAAATATCAGCGGGACGATTATCGACATCAAACCAGCACCCGAGCCCTTCCGCAGCGCAGATATATTTCTGTCAGGTCCGGCGCCTTGTACCCGCATGTGGATGCAGGTGCTGAAATCGGACGCCGAAAAATGCCGTATCGGAGGCGCGATCGACGTTCATGGTGTGATTACATCCGATTCCGAGAACGACGCCTGGCAAATCGGTCCGGTCCAGAATGAATATATGACCTGGGACGAGGATTTTACCTGCAGCTGATCATTTCACGCCCGGTGCACTTGCGCCCGGGCAGAATAGGCCGGAAACTTCCGCCACCGAGGGAGATTGTCCCATGCGTTGTGTAGCGGTTCTTATTCCGTGTCTTGCGGTGATCTTGAGTGGGTGTTCCGTGGTGGGCGTTGTATCTGATGCCGCGAGTGTGGCCGGCACTGTGGTTTCAACCACAGTGAGTGTCGCCGGAGACGCTGTGGACGCCGCGGCTCACGCCGTGAACGGCAGTAGCGACGAGCAGCAAAATCAGGAAAAGAAGGCCCCCTGATCCGGTTCTTGCGGCCCGTCATGCCCGCTATTCGGGGCGGCGGCCGGCGCTGCGCCGCACGCTCGGCGTGAACATGCCGCGCAGCACCTGAAAAGCGCGCCCCGCCGTCCTGTTCCAGATATGCTCAAGCGCGATCAGAGCGGGTAATGTCGGGCGCGGCGACCAGGCCCTTGCAATCAGGTCGCGAAGGGATAGCGGAGAGAGCGCAAGGCCGATGGCCAGGAGCGGCGCGTACAACAATCCCCAGTAGGAAGTGTTCGGTCTTCCGACGAACAAGAACGACACAATATAGCCGCCAAGCACCAGGGCCGCACGCGACATCAGACGGTCCGGAAACCCGATAAGCCCGAGCAATGCAAGACAGACGGCCGTCGCGACAATGCCGTTGGGGGCATAGATCAGGGCAAGATTTCGTTTGGCGGTTTCCAGTGCTAACGGCCATCCGCCGAAATAAACCCAGCCGGGGGAAACGTAGTTCCCCCCGATGCATGCAGCGCCCTTGCGGCGAAAAGATGCCATGCAAAGACAGCCAAAAACAGCGCGGCTCCCATAATCCAGCCCAGCAGTTCCCGGTATCGTCCTTCAACAATTGCGAAGCGCCCCATTACCGCAACATAGGGCAGCGCAAGTTCTCGAATGAGACACGCTGTTACAGCCAGCAGGATTGATGTCCGCCAGAAACCGATTCGGTTCAGCGCGAGAGAAATCGCGATCAGATAGCTGGCCCATATTTCGTGCCCATAGGCCGCAGTGGGAGCCCAGGCGTTGAGTAATGCGGTGCCCAGAAAGCACAATGCCAGGAACCGCATTCCGGGCGTAATCGCGGTCCTGACGAGCGCCTCTCGAATGCTGACGAACGCCCCCAGCGAGAGCAGGACAATGGCGGCGCGCCGCACGGCCTCGGTTCTCATCAACGCAAGCGCCCAGGCAAGCGTGGGCTCACGAAACACCTGCGGCGGGCTGGTCGGGTAGGCGCGCGTGCGCTGTTCGGTAGCTGCGCTTTCGTAATAGCCCTCGCCCCTCTGGATGCGCTCGACGATGGCGCGATAGAGCATCATGTCCGTCGCCCTGGGTATTCCGAAATGGGGCAGCCTGGGGGCCGGCTCGAGCGACGCTCCAAGGATTACGAGGATCGCGGTCAAGCCCAGCGTCAAGCGCGCGAACCATGACGGCCACCTGGCAAAATACGTCAAATCAGCATCCCAATCGGTATCACGCCGCGAACCACCAAAGCCGTAACCAGGGCAGACAAGACCCGGCCCGCCGGACGGGTGTTGTTACCGTCCATCAATGACAGAATACAAACAGGAAAATGCCTGCGAAAATATGCCGGGAAGTCGCTCCGCACGACCGGAGAACACGAGCCACCGTTGCCCTTGCGACGCAATCGGAGCATTCTGGGAGAAGAGTCATCTGCCGCCTGGGAGGGAGCAATGAAAAGACTCGTTTTGGGATTGGCGTTCGCATTTTCTGCCACGACTACGGTGGCGTCCCTGCCTCAAACTGCCGCCGCACAGGGGCGCAGTCTGCCAATGTTCGAGGTGGACAAGAACTGGCCGAAAATGCCCGCGAATATGAAAATCGGCGACGCTTCAAGCATCGCGATCGACGCCAACGACAATGCCTGGGTGCTCAGCAGGCCGCGTACCCTGAAAGGCGACGACCAGAAAAAAGCGGCGCCGCCCATCATGATTTTCGATCCCGCCGGAAATTTTGTCCGTGGCTGGGGCGGTAACGGCCAGGGTTATGAATGGCCGGAACGCGAGCACGGCATCACAATCGATTACAAAGGTTTTGTCTGGCTGGGCGGCAATTCCTGTCCGACAAACGGCCTCCCCGGACTGCGTCCGGTTGCAGACGATCAGCTGCTGAAATTCACCCAGGACGGCAAGTTCATCCTGCAGATCGGCCATAGCAATCAAAGCAAGGGGAATGCCGACACACAGAATTTGCACCGGCCCGCCGATGTGCAGATCGATCCGTCATCGGATGAGCTGTTCGTGGCCGACGGCTATGGCAATCACCGGGTCGCGGTGTTTGACGCGAACACCGGTCAGTTCAAGCGGATGTGGGGTGCATTCGGCAACAAACCCGCCGATGCCGATTCCTGCGCGATCATCAGCTACAAGGAATTCAAGGAACCCGGCCCGCCGCAATTCAGCATCGTGCACGCCATCCGGGTTGCGAAAGACGGCATGGTCTATGTCGCCGACCGCGAGAACCGTCGTGTGCAGATGTTTGACCGCAACGGAAAATTCATCAAGCAATTGATGAAGACCGATGCGATCTTTGCACGAAATCTCGCGCTGTCGCCGGATCCGCAACAGCAATTCCTCTATACCGGCTACGGCAAGGGCATCGCCGTGATCGATCGCAAATCGCTGGAGTATGTCGGTTTGATCCAGCCGCCGGGAATACTGGGCGCCGGACATCACATTCAGACCGATTCGAAGGGCAATATCTACATCGCCCAGACCGCGGCCGGGATGCAACGGTTGCTTTACAAGGGAATGTCGGTCGCCAGCCGATAACTATTCGGCGGACCCTTGAGTTCGACTGTGTTGCCGTCGGGATCGGCAAGGTAAATCGAGGGTCCATATCCTTGCGCCCCATACCGGCGCCCTGTTTCGCCAATCGCGATCCCGAGGGCTCGCAGATGGCTGCGGATCGCTGCTTCGTCGAACGGCGCGACGGCAAGGGCGAAATGGTCCACATTGCGACCATGCTTTCCCGGTGCGGCGCCTCCGGCGCGTCCCAGCTTTCCATCCAGCGGCACAAGATCGATCAGTGACGCTCCCGCGCGCAGCTGAACCAGACCGATATCATCCTGCACCTTTTCGACCGAGCAGCCGAGGCCATCAATGTAGAAAGCCTTGCTGCGCGCAAGGTCTGCCACCCGCAACACGACGTGGTCGATCGCTGCGATCCGGAATGGCGGGGTTAGTTCTTCACCCACTTCACCACGTTCATCTGATCGTCGGACGCGGCATAGATGTTACCGTTCCGGTCTGCAGTGATGCCAATCGCCGGCTGCCACTTTGGATCGGCGGGCGTGGGTGGCGGAATGTAGTACAGGACCCTTCCGTCCTTTGCGCTGCCCACCCGGATGCCTCTCCTGCAAGCGGGGTTGTACCGATCGCCTGGCATATCGGTGGACTGCGAATCGATCACATAAAGCATGTCGTTGTTGTCGACATAGATGCCGCTTGGCCGGCCGAACTGATGCCAGGCAGCAAGGAACTTTCCGTCCTGATCGAACACCACAATCCGGTTGTTGCTGCGGTCCGCAACGAAAAGCCGATCGCGGCTGTCGATGGAAATGGCGTGCGGCGAACGCAACTGGCCGTCACCCGTGCCCCAGCTCGCAAACGACTTGATGAGCTTCCCGTCGCTGGTGAATTTCAGAATTCTCGAGTTATTCTGCTTCTCGCCATGTCCCTGGCTGATGAAAACGTCGCCATTACCGGCAATCGCAACGCCGGTGGGTAAATCGAAGGAATCCAGCGCGGCGTTGCCCTGGCCCAGACCAGGTTTTCCGAGTTTCAGCAGAATTTTACCGTCGGGCGAGAGTTTGGTGACCTGCAATCCCCTGGCGCCCTTTGCAGAGGCATCGGCAACCCACAGATTTCCAGCGCGGTCGACAGCAATCGCGTGCGGCTCGACGAACAGATCGGCCCCGAAATTGCGCAAGGTCCTGCCGTTCGGTGCAAGCTCGAATACCGCCTTGCAGCCCTGTTGCTCGCAGCGATCGGCTGCCCAAAAATTGTTGCTCGAATCAACCGTTACCGCGTTTACGGGCGCGAAGGGTCGTGGCGTTTCGGCCCAATTCGTCACCATGCGATAAGGATTGGGGAGATCATTGGCGCAGGGGTAGCTTGCCTGAGCGTTGGCGATCCCAATCAGCGCGGTACTTGCCAGAAGAGAGAGCAGGATTGTTTTCATGTGCGGCACTTCTGAGTAAAACCCGGATCACGCGCTGCTGCCGTCCAAAGGCCGAGCGTATGGCTATCTTCTGCTGACTGCAATGCACACCAGAATGCGCACGCGGCTTGGTTGGATCCTTTATCTGGGGTGCTGTGTCGGAGCGTCACTGATCGGCGCCGCCGCCGTCGTCGGCATCCTGATCAATATTGGCAATGAGAACGGCGCCGCGATCGTCAGGACATTGGTGATCGCCAGTCTCGCCTGGGGAGCCGGACGCACAGCTTTGTTCTTTTTGGCCGAACGCTGATCCAGGTTCAGTCCACGGGGACAAACAGTTCGTCCGGAGTTACGCGCCTGGGCGCCAGGCCCTGTTCGTGGATATACCGGCAAAGCGCCTGCAGGGCCGGACGATTGGGTTCAATGCCGTAAGGCCAATATTCCGGGCCAAGAACACGACGGCTCTCTTCAATATGGTCGATGAGCCAGGGGAGCGTGGCGATTAACGCATCGGTGTCGTAAAGCGTCTCCATCGCCAAATCCCGAGCTTCACAAAAGGCGGCGTAAAGCCTTCGCGCAACCCACGGATGCAGGTCGTGAATATCCCTCCGGATCGCAATGATGTGCATGATCGGAAAAATTCCGGTGCGGCGGAAATAGTCCTGCTCGACGGATTTAAAATCCGGAAACAGCCGCCCAATACCGGTTGAGCCTTCCCGGAACAGGCGCGGGATGTAGATGGAGAACAACGCATCCAGCTCGCCCGCTGCAAACACACCCTCGAGGGTCCTGCCACCGCTGGCGAATTCAATCGCCACATTGTCTGGCAGATCGAGTGGGATCAACGACTTTTCCACCGGCGTGGTGAGCCCGCCGATTATCCAGTTAAGGTCGCTCGGCCGCACGCCATATTCGTCCTGAAGCATTCCCCTGATCATGACAACAGCCGTCGCACCATACTGGCTTGTGCCCACCCGTTTGCCTTTCAGGTCCCGTGGCGAGCGGATTGCGGCGCCGTTCCGCACATAAATGCAGGAGTGGCGGAAAACACGCGATATTGGCACCGGAATGGCGACAAACGGGCATGACCCGCGCGCGACGAGGGATGCGTATGACCCCAGCGAAAGTTCGGAAATATCGAACTCCTGACGATCGAGCATTCTGGGAAAAAGGTCTCGGGGCTTGAGAACCGAAATCGACAGGTCAATGCCTTCCGGTTTGATGCGGCCGTCGATCAGAGGCCTTGTGCGGTCATAATCGTTGCACGCCAAAGTCAGTCTGACCTTGTTCATTTCCGATGTTCACGTGTTGAGCCCGGTTTAAGATAACCTGATCGGGTATGCCCACAGCAACGGAAAACAATCTCCATGATCGCTGTAATATTCGAAGTGCGTCTTCGGCCGGGACGACAGCAGGAGTATCTCGATCTCGCTGCGGCGCTTCGCGCCGAACTCGAAGCGGTGGACGGATTTCTGACAGTCGAACGATTTGTCAGTCTTGGCGATCCCAATCGAATCCTTTCGCTTTCATTCTGGCGTGACGATGATGCCGTTCGCCGGTGGCGCACGGCATCAAAGCATCGCGCGGCGCAGCGGGCGGGGCGCGAGGGCATTTTCAGCGATTATCGCCTGCGGGTCGCGGCGGTTCTGCGCGATTACGGCATGCGGGATCGCGAACAGGCCCCGCGCGATTCGGAAGGAATGCTTGCATGAAGCCTGTGGTCGCAATCATTGCCCCGGGCGCTATGGGGAGCGCGGTCGCCCGCCGCCTGCACGATAACGGAATCCAAGTGCTTACCGTGCTTGAAGGACGCAGTGTGGAAAGCGTCAGGCGCGCCGAAAACTCCGGCATGACGCCGGTTGCGCGATCGGAACTCGCGAAAGCCGGAATTTTCCTGTCCATCGTGCCGCCGAGCGAGGCGATCCGTCTCGCAGGTGAAATTTCGTCCGCTCTCGCCGACAGGCGCCAAAAGCCGCTTTTTATCGATTGCAATGCGATCGGTCCGGAAACGGCGGAGTGCGTCGCCGGCATCCTGCGGAATTCGGGGATCGACTATGTCGATGCAGGCATAATCGGCGGCCCGCCCAAGCCCGGCTATGACGGACCGGCATTCTATCTATCGGGGCAACGCGCGGGTGAGGTCGCGATTCTGTCGGATTATGGCCTGAACTGCAAAGTTCTGAATGGCAGCGATTTCGCCGCGTCGGCGCTCAAAATGTCTTACGCCGGAATCACCAAAGGGCTGACCGCGCTGGCCTCGATGATGATTCTGGGCGCGGCGCGCGCGGGCATCACGGATCACTTGCGGGCTGAACTTGCGCACAGCCAGCCGATGCTGCTTGCCTGGTTCGAGCGTCAGATTCCATCGATGTTTCCCAAGGCCTATCGCTGGGTGGCGGAAATGGAAGAAATCACCTCATTCCTTCGCGCGCAACCCGAAGCGGATGACCTGTTCGCCGCCGTCGCACAATTCTATTCGCATATTTCAAAAGAGTCGGGCGTTCCCGATGTGAAGACGCTCGCGCGATTTTTCGGGCAAAGCCCGGCTTCACCCGGGAATCAGTAATCCGCCACGCCGACCCTGTGCCGATACACCAATTCCCAACCCTTCCAGCCGGTGAACAGGATAATCACCACGACCAGGGCGGAAATCAGCGTGTAGGCAGAATTCAAGCCCGCCGCCGCACCCGCGTGATAGCGGAGATAGAAATTCCAACCCGAGATCGCCACGGCAGCCAGATTGCCGCCCGCGTGCCACCAGACCGCCTTCAGACGCCGAATTCGCCTGTCGCCAAAGAAGTCGATGAGGCCGGCTATCATGGCCAGTCCCGCGAAGATCAGACCGGCGCCAAGCAACCATTCGGTCGCCATTACCCAACCGGTGTTTCCCGTCGTCGCATAACCGATATCCGCGGCGAAAGTGGCGACAAAGAAGGCGATCGGAAAGGAAACGAACATCGGATGGATCGGATGACCCTCCACCTTTGCGGTGCTGCGCGGGTTGGGGATGGTGGTGGTCTCAAGCGTCTTCCGGCTCGTGCGGATGTCCATCTTCTCGCCCTGATACTTTCGTGATGGGAACGTCGCCCAAACAGTGGCGTTCCCTGGCCCCCCTGCCGTGCTCAGGTCTTTGAAACGGGATCGCGCTGGAACTGCGTGCAATGGCTTGTATAATCCGCCAAGCCGCTGGCTGGAGCTGCAAGGTTTTGGGGGGACTGTTGATGCGAAAGCTGGCTTGGGGATTTTTCGCCGCACTGCTGCTGAGCTTTCCGGCTGCTGCCGCACCAGCGGGCGAAACCTATCACACACGTCTCTCCGTGGTTCCGTTGGATGTGGCCATGCAAGCCAATGTTGCGGGGCAGGGCGCCATTACAGCGACGCTGCAGGGTAACCGGCTGACGGTATCCGGGACAGCAGAGGGACTGCGTTCGCCGGCCACCACGGCCCAAATCCATCGCGGCCCTCCCGGCATTCCGGGGCCCGCTATTCTTGACCTGACGGTCACCAAATCGACGACACCGGCCATTACAGGCACGGTCGAACTTGCGCCATCCATGCTTCAGGATCTGAAAAACGGTCAACTCTATGTTCAGGTGAGTTCCGAACGCGCGCCCGATGGAAATCTGCGCGGCTGGTTAATGCACGATAATTGAGATTCGCCTTCGCCGATCGGCAGAGAATTCGGCGGACGCTACCCGGGAGGATCGGACGATGCTGCAACTGAAAAGGGTGTTGCTTGGATTGGGCGCTGCCGCTGCGGCATCGGGTCTGGCGATTACGGCCGCGCAGCCGCAGAACACGGGCGGAGGCGTGTACACCGCGGAACAGGCAACCGTCGGACAGACGACATTCCAGACCGTGTGCGCCAAGTGCCATCAGGCGGATTTGCGCGGCGGTTTCGAGGCGCCGCCTCTGGTCGGCGCGCCGTTCATGAATGCGTGGCGCGGCCGAAGCACCAATGAACTGTACAACAAGATCGCGACCTCCATGCCGCAGGACAACCCGCGTTCGCTATCGGATCAGGCGGTCGAATCGCTGGTCGCATTTATTCTGCGCGCGAATGGTGCGCCCGCAGGAGCAACCGAGTTGACCGTCGCAACCGCGGTGCCGATCGGACAAGTGGCGACCGGCGCGGCGGCCCCACCGGCGCCGACGCAAACTGCAACCGCAGCTCCTGCCGCCCCACCGCGGCAACCCGCACGCCTCACGCTCGAGGGCAATATTCAGAATTACACGCCGGTAACGGCGCAGATGCTTGTGAATCCGAGTCCGGATGACTGGCTGATGGCGCGGGGCGGCTATCGGGGCTGGAGTCACAGCCAGTTCAATCAGGTGAACCGTCAGAACGTGGGCCAGCTTCAGCTCGCCTGGGTTTGGGCGATGAATGATGGCACGGGCGCGAACGAGCCCACGCCGCTGGTCCACAATGGCATCATGTATCTCGTAAATGTGGACAATATTGTGCAGGCGCTGGATGCAAAAACCGGCGAACTGCTTTGGGAAAACCGGGTCCGCCCGGCGGGCGCCCGCGCCGGCGGCACCGGCGCGATGCGCAATCTGGCGATTTATGGCGACAATGTTTATGTCGCGTCCACCGATGCGCATCTGTTCGCTTTGAATGCGCACACCGGCAGAACGGTCTGGGACACCGTCCTCGGAAATACGGCCAAGGGGTTCGGCAATTCGTCCGGTCCACTGATCATCAACGGAGTCGTCGTGCAGGGTCTCGGCGGCTGCGAGCGCTACAAGGCCGATCCGAAGGATCAGGGCTGCTACATCAGCGGCATCGACGCGACGAGCGGCAAGATTCTGTGGCGCTTCAACACCGAAGCGCGCGACGGCACGCCGGGCGGTAACACATGGGGCAAGCTGCCGAACATGTTGCGGGCGGGCGGCGATACCTGGATCACCGGTACTTACGACCCCGATCTCAACCTGACCTATTGGGGTGTCGCGCAGGCCAAGCCGTGGATGCAGGCCAGCCGCGGCACCACCGGAAATGACGCGGCGCTGTACACAAGCGCGACGCTTGCCCTTCGCCCGGAGAGCGGTCAACTCGCATGGTTCTTCCAGCATGTTCCAGGAGAGTCGCTCGACCTCGATGAAGTGTTCGAGCGCGTGCTGGTCGATGTCGACGGGCGGAAGCTGTCCTTTAACATCGGCAAAGCCGGCATTTTGTGGAAACTCGATCGGCAAACCGGGCAATTTGTGGACGCCAGGGAAACCCTGTTCCAGAACGTGTTCCTGTGGAAGGACCGATCAAAGGGGCAACTGGTTTACCGGCCGGACATTCTTGAACAGAAAACCGGTTATTGGGTTCCCTCCTGCCCCGGCACATCGGGTGGCAAAGACTGGCAGGCGATGAGCTATGATCCGCAGACGAATCTTCTGGTCATCCCGCTCACCCAGGCCTGCATGGAAATGAATGGCCGTGTGGTGGACACCGGCGACGGCGGGGGCGGAACCCAGGCGGACCGCCGCTTTTTCGAGATGCCGGGCAGCAACGGCAATGTCGGCAGGCTTGCAGCGTTCGACGTTCGCACCATGCAGGAGAAGTGGAATTTCCAGCAGCGGCCGGAATGGCTGACCGGCGTTCTCACCACCGATGGCGGGATTACGGTGGTTGGCGATCTCGACCGCACAGTGCACGCCTTCGATACCGCCAGCGGAAAAGAACTCTGGAAAGCGCGGCTCGGGACGTCGGTGCAGGGTTTCCCGATCGCATTTGCGGTTGGCGGCAGGGAATATATTGCGGTGCCGACCGGTCTTGGTGGCGGCAGTCCGCGCAATGTGCCGCGCACGATAGAGCCGGACATCAAACATCCGCAGAACGGGAACGCGCTTTACGTGTTCGCACTACCAGAGCGGTAACGCCCGCCTGTCGGCGGGAAGTGCCCGCATTGCGGGCGGAAGTGGGGCTGGTCAGATCACAGCCCGCAAAACGAGGAGCGCACCATGCGCATCGCATTCGCCGCCATCGCGGCACTCTGCATGATGATTTCTGCGCCTCTCGCGAGCGCGCAAAGCCCGGCGCCGAAATTCGAAGCGGACCTTTCATGGCCCAAACCGCTGCCTGACAAGTGGGTGCTGGGCGGCCTGGGTGGCGTTTGCGTCGATGCACAGGACCATGTCCTCATTCTGAACCGGCAGGACATTCTTAATGGCGAGTTGAATGCGGGAAAACTGGCGCCCTCGATCATTGAATTCGATCCGGCGGGTAATGTGGCGAACTCCTGGGGCGATCCGAAGCTGCTCGATCCGCGCCTGCACTCCTGCCATTTCGACAAGGATGGCAATGTGTGGATCGCGAGCGCGCCGTCGGGGATGATCCAGAAATATACGCATGACGGGAAGAAACTGCTTCTGCAGATCGGCACCAGGGGCGTACTCGATTCGGCGGATGGGACCGCGAAGGGCAAACCCCTGAATTCCGATGCGGCGAAGTTCTATATGCCGTCCAGCATCTATGTCGATCGGACGAACGGCGATGTTTATGTGTCGGATGGCGAGGGCGCGGGGGCCAACCGCCGCGTCGCAGTGCTCGACAAGGACGGCAAATTCCTGCGCCAATGGAAACTCGAAGACATGCAGACCGTGCATTGCCTCACGATGGGGCACGACGGCACGGTCTATGTCTGCAACCGGCTTGGCTCCGAACTGCGCCTGTATGACAAAATGGGCAATCTGAAGCGCACAATCGCGCTGCCCTGGACGCCGGTGACACCCCCCAAAGAAGGGAAAATCAAGGAGAGCGGCGGAGCGGTTGTTGCGGTCGATTTTTCGCCCGATCCCCAGCAGCGCTTGATCTACATCATCAACCAGGACAACTCGACTATCGACATTGTCGAGCGGGAGAGCGGGAAAAAGATCGCCAGTTTTGGCCGCGCGGGCAGCTTTCCGGGCGAATTCCAGCAGGCGCACGGAATTGCCGTCGATTCCCGGGGGAATATCTACATCGCCGAGAATCGCGGCCGGCGCATCCACAAATTCAAGCCGGTCTCGTAGTCGTCCGGCTTCCTCACCACAGACGGGAGTTTGAAAATGCGCGGCAAATTCCTTCCGGGATTCATCGCCGGGGTGATCGGATGCGCGGTGGCGGCGCAGGCATGGGCTGATGATGGCGGACGGCTGCTGACCGTTGACCATTACGTGCATGTGAAGTCGGCCGCGCCGGCCATCATGGGGCAGGATGCGGAAATCTATGTCCGGGAAAAAGTGATGGCGAGCACGTTGGCGCGCGGCGCGGCGCCGGCCAACCGCATAGCTCTTTTCGTGCATGGCGCAGGCACGCCCGCCGAAGTCGCCTTCGATGTGCCGTACAAGGACTATAGCTGGATGGCTTATCTGGCGCGGGCGGGCTTCGACGTTTTTGCGATGGACATGACGGGCTATGGCCGGTCAACGCGTCCGGTGGTGATGAACGATCCCTGCAATTTCGCCAAAGACCAGCAGGCAGAGTTCGTCGGGAATGTGCTGAAAGCGTCCTGCAGCCAATCCTACGATCATCCGATCACCACCATGAGTTCGGACTGGAACGATCTCGGCACGGTCGTGGATTATCTGCGCGGTCTGCGCCACGTGGACAGGCTTGCGCTGCTCGGATGGTCGCAGGGCGGACCACGCGCGGCCGGTTACACGGCGCGCAATCCAGACAAGGTTTCGCGCCTGGTTATTCTTGCCCCTGCCTATAACCGCGATATGGCGCCCGATGCGCCGGACGTCCTGCCCAAAAGCGATGGACCGATGAACGCGCAATCGGAAGCCGATTTCATAGCCAATTGGGATCGTCAGACTGGCTGTCCCGATCAGTATGAGCCGGGCGCAAGCCGTGCGGTGTGGTCGGAAATGGTGGCGTCCGACCCTGTCGGTGCCACCTGGGCCGCAGGAGTGCGCCGGGCGCCGCAGGTGCCGAGCTGGGGATTCAACAAGACCGTTGCAGGCCGGATCGAAGTGCCTTTCCTGATGATTTCCGGCCAGCATGACAAGCAGGTGGCGCCGCAACGGGTGCGCGAGCTGTTTTCCGATCTGGGCGCGAAGCAGAAAGTCTTCATCGATCTCGCCTGTTCGTCCCATAATGCGATGTGGGAGAAAAACCACCTGCTGCTGTTCCAGGCGTCTCTGGAATGGCTGAAACAGGGCACGGTTCAGGGCAAGGCGGCGGGAGAGATCAGGCTCGGTTATTCCGGCACGACGCCATGAAACCAGGATCCGCGCCGGCGCGCTTTGCGCATCTCTGTCCCGGTTGAACCATTTTTCGGAGGGAAGAAATGAAGAAGCTGTTGCCAATCGCGGGGCTGAGCCTCGCATTTGTTCTTCCGGTGATTGCGGCTGAGAGCGTTCGCTTTCCGCCAATTCCACCGGAGCAGTTTTCTCCGCAACAAAAGCAGTTCGCCGAGTTGATGCGTCAGCCGCCACGCAACGGAAATGTCGTGAATGCGCCGTTCAAGGTGTATTTCCGCAGTCCGGAATTCGGCCTGCATGCCATCGGCATGTCGGATTATCTGCGTTGGGGCACGCAGTATGACGCAAAGCAGACGGAGCTCATTATTCTGCTTTCTGCGCGCCAATGGGGCAGCGGATACATCTGGCACGCGCATTACGCGCTGGCGACCAAGGCGGGCCTCGACCCGAAAATTCCTGCGGCGATCGCAACGGGCAGGCGCCCAACCGGAATGAGCGAAGACCAGGGTCTTCTTTACGACCTGATCACCGAAACCTATCGCGACCACGCGCTCTCGGATGCGACCTATGAGGCTGCGGTAAGAAAATTCGGCGAGAAGGGTGTCACCGATGCGATCGGTCTGGCTGGCTATTATGGAATTACAGCCATGGCGCTGATCGCCGCCAAGGCGACCTATCCGGCGGGCGACGAGCCGAAACTGGAAACGCTGGCGCAGGTCTTTCCGAAATAGTCAGCGCGCGAGAATCATTGCGGCCGCTTTTTCGGCGATCATCATCGTCGGCGCTGCCGTATTGCCTGAGGTGATGCGCGGCATCACGGAAGCATCCGCGATGCGCAGTCCGGCTATTCCGCGCACCCTCAAATCTGCGTCCGTGACCGCAAAACTGTCATGGTCCGTCCCCATTCGCGCTGTGCCGACGGGATGAAAAATCGTCGTGCCGATGTCGCCGGCCGCATGGGCGAGTTCGCTGTCGGAAGCAAGCTGCGCCCCGGGCCGGTATTCCTCCGGCTGATACGGTAAGAGCGCGGGCGATGCGACAATCCGCCGGGTGAAACGGATCGCATCCACCGCGACCCGCCTGTCTTCCGGCGTCGAGAGATAGTTCGTGGCGATGAGTGGCGCGTCGTGCGGATCGGAGCTGCGCGCGTGGATGTCGCCACGGCTGGTGGGCCGGAGATTGGCAACGCTGGCCGTAAAAGCGGGGAAGGCGTGCAGCGGATCTCCGAACTTTTCCAGCGACAAAGGCTGAATGTGGAATTCCAGATTTGGCGTTTCGTATTCCGGTGACGAACCCGCAAATGCGCCGAGTTGCGAAGGCGCCATGGCGAGCGGTCCGCGCCGCCGGAAAACATATTCCAGTAACATTCCGGCGCGTTTCGCATGGGAGCGATAATCGCGATTCATGGTGCGCACGCCAGACACCCTGTAGATCAGACGCAGCTGCAGATGATCCTGCAGATTTTCGCCCACGCCGGGAAGATGCTGCAGCACCGAAATACCGAGAGCGCGCAGCCGGTCCGCGCTTCCGATGCCGGAACGCTCCAGGATCGCGGGTGTGGCGACCGATCCCGCGCAAACAATGATTTCACCGCCCGCGGCGAGCCGCAGCTCCGCGCCTTCCCGGATCAGGCGAACGCCAACCGCGCGGCGCTCGTCGAACAGAATCCTGTCGGCCAGTGCTCCCGTTATGACCCGAAGGTTTTCCCGTTTTGCCGCAGGGCGGAGAAAGGCGCGCGCCGCCGACAAGCGGCGGCCATTGATCTGGTTGACATGGAAATACCCGCAACCGGCATTGTCGCCGCGATTAAAGTCCTCCGTGAACGGAATTCCGTTTTCGGCAGCCGCACGGGCGAAGGCATCAAGGATTTCCCAACTGATGCGAGGCTGGTCGACATGCCATTCGCCGCCGGCGCCGTGAAATTCCGATTCGCCTGCGAAATGGTCCTGCATTTTTCGGAAACAGGGCAGTACGTCGCGCCAGCCCCAGCCTGCCAGACCCAGCTGGCGCCACTGATCGTAATCGGCGGATTGCCCGCGCATATAGATCATCGCATTGATCGCCGATGAACCGCCCAGCACCTTGCCGCGCGGATAGGCAATGCTGCGTCCGTTCAGCCCCGGATCGGCTTCGGTGCGGAACATCCAGTCGGCGCGCGGATTTCCGATCGCGAAGAGATAACCCGCAGGGATGTGGAACCAGATCCAGTTGTCGCGCCCGCCTGCCTCGATCAGGGCCACACGATTGCGGGGATCCGCAGACAGCCGGTTTGCCAGAACGCATCCCGCAGACCCCGCCCCGATGATGACATAGTCGAAACTGTCCATCCCGCGAGCTTACCGCGCATCCGGGGCTGCTGCAGCGCACAATGATTTTTCCAGCACAACCGTTACAGGAAAGTTACGGCCAGTACCGTCAGCAGATACGCAACAGGGTGTTTCCTGCGGAGCGGCTAGCCCTTTCGATCCTGGTCGCGGTTGGCTTCGGCTTCGGCCAATGCCGCCAATGCAAGCCAGTGCGCCGCAATCTCGCGGAAGGACTCTTTTGCGCGTGGTTCGGTTGCCAGGGCACAATAACCGGATGCCTCTGCAGCAAGTTCGCGATAATGCCCGGCACGCTCTCTGGGACTGAGCTTCAAAAGATCCGGGTGCATGGAAGGTCCGCGAAATTTCCCTCCACTCATGCCGGAGGCGGCGCCCTTCCGCCTTGCGCTGGATCAACCGCCGATGGACGACGTAGCTGAAACCGCTTGTCCGCAACGACTCCTTAACCAACAGCCGAGCTATCCCTTTGTAACTTAATTACGTTGTGATTGATTCAACTGCTTTCACACGGGGCGGGTTGTGGTTGAAACTGACGCTGCGCGCGCGCTCCGCTACCGCAATCGCGCCTTGCACATCCGCATAACGGCGGATGCCCTGGGCGATGCCCGTGACGCCGCTCTGAGACGCGCTGCGGAATATGATTTGCTTGCCGACGATATCGAACGCACGATGAAACTGCTCAACAAGAGCAAAAGGGCGAGAACCCAATTCGGGCGCCGGACATATCAGCCGCAAAAGCCCAAATCCAAAACTGGCGTGAAGTCGATCATCCCGGCCAAAGTGAGACTGGTGCGGTTCCTGTTTCGCCGCCCATGAAGGGAATGGCCTTTTGCAGCCTGCCCCCACTGCCGGTTCCGGATTGACTGAACCTGGTCTTTGGCGAAGAATTCGGGCTCTGCTACATGCGGCCAGGGGGCGTTCTGCCATGCCTGGCAACCAGGAGGACGCGATGAACAGATTTAGGATGTCACTGCTATTGAGCGCGGCTGCATTCGTTATTGCCGGTACGGCCGGTGCGAGTGCCGCCCCCGCTGCGCTTGAGGGCAAAGTGACGTCGGCCAAGGAGGGCGCGATGGAAGGCGTTCTCGTGACGGCGAAAAAGGACGGCTCCAACATGTCGATCACGGTGGTGAGCGATGACAAGGGCCATTACGCTTTTCCCCCAGGACGTCTTGAACCCGGTCATTACAGCATCAGGATCCGCGCCATCGGATACATCCTGGATGGTCCGCGTGCGATCGACGTGACCGCGAACGGCGCGACGGCGTATATCAAGCTGAACGAGACCGCGAATATTGCGGCCCAGTTGACCAATGCCGAATGGCTCCGCAGTGCACCGGGCACCGAGATCGAGAAGCGCGACGCGGTGGCCTGCGCCACCTGCCACACGCTCTCCCGGCCCTTCACATCGGCTTACACGAGGGATCAGTTCAAGACCGATGTTTTCCCGCGCATGGCGCAGATGTCGAGCCAGGCTTTCCCGGTGCTTGTGCAAAAGCGTATTGTTGCGCGCGATCAGGCACGCACGTTCGGCGGCCTCGATCGTCTCGCCGGCTATCTCTCGTCCGTTAATCTTTCGAGCGCGCCGGAATACAAATATGAACTCAAGGGCTCGCCGCGGCCGAAGGGCGCTGACACGCATGTCATCATCACGTCCTATGACCTGCCGCGCAAAAGCATGCAGCCCCATGACGCGGTCAAAGGCGATGACGGATTTGTCTGGTTATCGGATTTCGGCGAGAACTCGCTCTCAAGGCTCGATCCCAAAACCGGAAAGGTGACGGAATACACCTATCCGCAGACGCGGCCCGGCGGATACGCGAACGGCAATCTGGACGTCGAATTCGACAAGGACGGCTATATCTGGCTCGGCATGATGGACCAGACCGGAGCAGCCCGCTTCGACCGCAAAACGGGCACTTTCAAGTTCTACACCCTGCCCAGGGAATTGCAGGACGACGAAAGCCAGCAGGCAATGGTCGCGCCGATCAACTGGAGGGCCGACGGCAAGGTCTGGATCAACAGCGCCGAAGAACCCATCATCACGCGCTTCGATGTAAGCACCGGGAAATTCGAGCCCTGGAGATTCCCCTTCAAGGACCGGCCGAAGGGCGAGCCGCATTCCGCATACGGAATTTACACCGACTCGCACAACAACGCCTATCTGCTCGATTTCCCCAGCCAGTACATCTGGAAAATCGATGCAAAGACCGGCGCCACCACGTCCTACAAGACGCCGTCGGATTATTCACGGCCGCGGCGCGGGCGCATGGACGATCAGGACCGCTTGTGGTTTGCCGAGTGGCGCGCCGACAAGATCGCGATGTTCGACACGAAATCCGGCGAGTTCATGGAATTTCCGGTACCCGGACAATATTCCTCGCCCTATGACGCCCAGGCCGACAAAACCGGCGTCGTGTGGACCGACAACATGATGGACGACCGCGTCACGCGCATCGATCCGAAAACCGGCAAGACAGTGCAGTATCTGATGCCCATAGAGACCAATGCCCGGCGCATCGCGGTGGACAACTACGGCGAAAAGCCAAGCCTCTGGATCGGCGCCAATCACCAGGCGGTGGTGATGCACGTCGAACCGCTGGACTGACCTTCACTCTGTTGACGGAAAAGCCCCTGTTCCCGCACGGGACAGGGGCTTTTTCTTTGCCCTGGGCTGCCGCCGGATCTGTGCGCCGGCAGCGCCACAAGTCCGCGTCCAAACAAAGTCAGGCGGCAGGTTTGCCCGTGTCCGGTGTCAGGACGCAGTCGGTCTCGATCGGCACATTGGTTGCGCCGCGCAAAACGCGCCGGTCGCGTGTAACCAGCCTATAGCCGGGTTTGCTGCAGGTCACCTGCACCCGTTTCGGATCAACGCTTTTCGAAAATCCCGGGATGCGGTAATGGCCCAAATTGTCCGCCTGGACGACGAAGCTCGAGCCGGAAGCGGTGGTGGCGGTCACGGTCGCATTCGGAATCCACTTGCCTCGCGCATCGCGCACGAAGCCGAAATAAGGCACGCCGTCATCGCTGTTGTTCTGCCAGGTCGCACTGAGCTCTTCGAAAAAATCGCCGCCATTGGCGAAGGCGGGCACGCAAATGAGCAGACTCATTGCGGCAACAGCGAGCGGCAGCGAAGCTGGCCTTTTTCCGATCATCGTCTGTCTCCGCAACTCATGAGAGGCGCCGGGAGACATTATATCGCGCGAATCTCAGCTAAACCAGATCGGCGTCCATCCCGTTATGAACCAGGCAAGTTCCCAGTTCAGCAGGAAGATAAAGGCGCAGATCGGGACAACCCATACGAGAGTCGCCCAGACGTTGCGGAATGCCCGTTCCGGAAGAGCCAGAGCAATCAACGCGAATACCAGCCCGACCAGCACGGCGGAGGCGATCCAGCCATACCACCACATGGGCGGACCGCTGTTGTCGTTTCCCGGGATCAGCATCCAGCGCCACTGATCGATCGCCGGAAAATACGTGAACAACGGCCAGGAGACGGTCGATGTCGCGCCGGTGAAGGAATAGCCGGGTGCGTAAAACAACGCAAAACCGACAGCGAATGCGGGGAAAGCCCGCGCGGCGATTTTGTTCATCAGGCAAATCCTCTGACGTTGTTCAGGATGTGGCCGGCGATGAAATTATACCAGATGGTGCAAAACAGGATGGCCGTAATGGCGCGCCGGGTGGTCGGGAATTCCGGCGCTTTCTTCCAGAAGTACCAATAGGACGGGAGCATCGCGAGGCAGATCGCGGCAAAATTCTCCTTCACCTCGAACAGTCCGATTGCGTAGGTCAGCTGCAAATCCTGTAATGGCGGGCGAACGAACACCCGATAGGTGGGATACAGAAATGCGCCGATCACGAAGGTGACGACATACAGCACGAGGATGGCATTCACATACCCCGCCGGATTGATGCCACGCGCTTTGGCGACGAAACTCGATTGGCCGGGACGGCGCGGCCAGAACACGCCCAGAGACTGATGCGTGATGGCGCCGACCAGAAACACGGCCATGATGCCGTGAATGATCAGTAATGCGGTAATCATTGACCCCCCTGTCAAAGAACGTCTGTGCGTTCTGGCTTGTGAGGTGACTTCCCGGAACTCCCGAAGGGACTGAACCACGCCTGGGCGCAACAGCCATCCTTCGTGGGCGATGATGCACGAAGCGATTCGGCAATTGCAATGCAATTCGCCGGTTAAGGAGCGAAAAACTCCTTTACCCGTGCAGGCTTAGCTGAGGGGCCCCGAGGGTTGCATTTTGCAGTCAACCTCGACCGGAGCCTTCGGCATGGTCCGCAGGATGCGCCGGTCCATCGACATTGTGCGATATCCCGCCTTGGCGCATTCAACCAGCACTTTCTTCGGATCGATATCCTTGCCGAGCCCCGGGATTTTGAAATGCCCGAGATTGTCCGAAATGATGGTGACCGCTTCACCGTCAACCCCGCCGACGACCGTCGCCGTAACGATGGCGCGTGGGATGGCTTTGCCCTTTGAATCGCGCACCCAGCCGAAGAACGGCACGCCGGTATCCGCATTCGAGCCCCAGCTTTCGGACAACTCATTGAAGAAATCGCCACCATTGGCGAAAGCGGGAAGCGAGATAAAAGCGCTGGCCGCCAGTCCCAAAGCGGCAACGCTGCTCACGCCGATCCATGATTTCATTTTCATATCCGCCTCTTCTGATCCAAAGCAGGGCGCCGCCCCGCATAGCACACAGGAACGTAGCTGTTACCATATAAGAATTCCACCCGGTTTACCAAGCGAAACCCGGTGGGCTCGTTCGACTAGACTCTAGCCCTGGATAACCTCCTGCGCGGCCCGCTCGCCCGACCAAAGTGCGCCCTCCATCCAGCCGTTCCAGGGAGATAAATGTTCGCCGGCAAAATGCGCGCGCGACTCGGGCTTTGCCAGAATTCCGGCCCACGCGGTCATCTGCCCGGGTTTGAACACTGAAAATGCGCCAGCGGCATAGGGATCGAGGCCCCAGATCTGGACATGGCTCCTGCTGAGTTCGCTCCGGATTCCGGGGAATGCATCTGCGGCCAATGCAGCGCCGAAAGCGGCTCGCTGCGCCGGTGACAGTGACGACAGCCGGCTTTCAATCCGGTCGTCTCCGGTGGTCAGAGAAATCAGTCCGGCGGCGCCTTTCTGGCCGAAGCTCATGTCCCAGATATCGGCCGGTCCGTCGGTGCGCGCGCTGCCATTAAGCCCGGCGGCAACCCAAAAACGCGTGCGCGTCTGAAGCAGAAAACGCGAGGCATCGAAATAAGTCAGCTGATTGATTACCGCGGTTTTCCCCGGCGAAAGGGGCGGGTCCAATGCCACTCGGCGCAACATGGAAAATGGCAGCGCCAGCACGGCCCGGTCGGCGGCGATTACATCGCTGCGGTCCCCGATCATGCATTGCGCCCGGATTCCGTTGCCGGTCCTGTCCAGTCCGACCAGCCGGCAATTGTACCGGACAGGCAAACCCAGGCCGGCTGCAATGCCCCGGGGCAGGCGATCCATCCCGCCCTCGATCTTGAAGTATTGGTGCGAGTCGCGGTGCAGCATGATCTGCTGCAGCATGAAAAGCGCCGAGAACTGGCTCGAATCTCCGCCCAGCGTCATCAGGCGAATGGCTGCGGGGCTGGCGCCCCGGGACGCGAGCCATGCCGGCCAGGTCATCCGGTCGAAATCGCGCCAGCGTGGATCGGTCAGATTGACGTCTCCGTCGGCAAGCTCGTCCGGCACGCCGGCAATATATTTCAGCAGCAGCCCAGGCACCGAAAGGTTCCGCTCATCGGGTTTCAGGCCGGGCGCAAGCTTTTCGCGCGCCTCCGCATCATCGCCGTGGGCGCGCTTTGCCCCGATGGCAAGCATGGCTGAGCCGGATGCCGGCGCAAAAGGCACCAGATTCAGCCGGAGGTCGTTGACCCAGTGCAACACATATTCGTGAGTTTCGGCGACGCGCGCCGCGCCGAGCTCGCCATAGAGGCCATCATCGAAGAGGCCGCGCACCGTGCGCACGCGCCCGCCCGGCGCATCTCTGGCCTCGATCAGGATGACATGCCTGCCCGATTCACGCAGACGATATGCAGCAACCAGACCTGCCAATCCGGCGCCCGCAACCAGTATTGTTTCGGATTTGGCCGCGGGAGCCCGGCGTGCACCAGCTGACGACGGCGCGGCGAGCGCGGCGGCGGCGCCTTTGAGAAAGTCCCGGCGAGCGGTCATGACCGCGCCGATTGGGGGTGATTTATGCAATCTGTCCGATGTTCCCGGCGAGCGGATTTAATCCCGCCCGATCCTGTTCTATCATTTCCAGCCGAAATGCAGGGTCCAAAATTGTTGATCAACCTCCACCGCATCATCGCTGTCCTGCTGTGCGCCGTCGCGATGCAAATCAGCGCCGCCGGTGCGTGGGCCGGTGAAAGACTGGATTCCATCCGGCAGAAAGGATTTCTCACCTGCGGTGTCGGCGCGGATGTTCCCGGTTTTTCCAGGCACATGGCCGACGGTCGATGGAGCGGGTTTGATGCCGATATCTGCAGAGCCATCGGCACAGCGATATTCGGCACGACCGGCAAAGTGGTTTTCCGGCCCATCGATACGCTCGAAACATTTTTGCGCGAGAGTGATATCGATCTCGTATTGCGCGGCCTGACCTGGACTTCCGGCCGGGAGACGCAAGGCAATCTGCGCTTTGGTCCGATCATACTCTATGACGGACAGGCTTTCCTGGTCCCGAAGCGGCTGAAGATAACCACCCCGGAGGCGCTGTCCGGCCGGAACATCTGCGTTTCGACCGATGCGGCCTTTGTCGGCGCGCTGCGCAATTTTTTTCGGCAGCACAATCTGACGCTCAAAGCGGTGATCAAGGATCGTCGCGCAGATTCCGAAGCGGCGTTGTTCGCGGGCGCATGCGATGCGATGACAGCCGATGCGTCGGAGCTTGCGGAGGCGCTGATCGGACGAGCCATGAACCCGGACGATTACGTGATCCTTCCGCAGCAGATTTCAAAGGAACCGCTCGCGCCATTGCTTCGGAAAGGCGATGACGAATTTTTCGATGCCGTTCGTTGGGCGATTTTTGCGCTGGTGGATGCGGAGGAATTGGGAATCAGCTCAGCGAATATGGGCGCGATGCATTCCCGCGAGGATCCCGATGGAAAAGCCTTTTTCACCGCACCCATGATGCCGAACCGGGAAATGGCGATCGGGTGGGCGGCAGCGGCGGTGAGTGCAGGCGGCAATTACGGGGAGATCTTCGAACGGAATCTCGGTTCCGGGAGCAAAGCGAAGCTGGACCGTGGCCTCAGCCGGCTGTCGACGGCAGGCGGATTGATGTACGCACCGCCAATTCGCTGATCTTCGGAGCAACCCGGCAGTGCCTTCGCGCGTTTCAGCCTGAACGCGAGGAGGACAAAACGGTCATGACCAAGTACCGGATGTACTTTGTCGACAAATCAGGCAGGTTCCGCTGGCCATATGATCTGTCCGCCCAGGGCGACGGTGACGCTTTGTCCATGGCGCATGCGGCGCAGTATGTGTGCAGCGATGTGCCGGTTGCGGTTGAACTATGGGACGGCGCCCGGCGCGTAGCGGGTGTTTCGGATCGCCGGAGGCAAACCTCGCGGGAGAACTGGGAGCATGCGTGCTCGGTGCAGCCCGAAGCGATTCTTCATCTGACCGAGGCTTTCCGCAACAGCGGAACGACCGTTGCGCGCAGCCGGCGTCTTTCGGAGCAATTGAGTGCCCTGCGTTCGCGGCAGAGCGCTTCCGCCCGTTATAGCAGCCAGAACCATACGCTCTGAAACCCGCCGCGGTCCCGCCCGGCGGGTTTCCGCGCAACTTGTCGACGGCCCGCCCTGATGATAAGGATTTGGGCCATCAATCAGGCAAGCCTCGGCCAACGAGGCACTCCATCCACAGGGGCGGAAACGTGTCGAAGACGCCAAACATCAAGCGGCGTCAATTTCTGGTCGGGGCAGCGGCAGCAGGCCCGGTGATGGGCCTCGCGGCCACGACAAAGCTGGTCGCAGCCGAAACGCGGCTGCCAGCAGCAGTCCCGCCAAGCCACAGACCGCCGGCGACTACAATCCGCCGCCGAGCCGCAGAGCTGGTCAACAGCGGGCAAATGGGCGGCGATTTCATGGTCGACTGCCTGAAGTCCCTGAACATCGATTATGTCGCCTCCTGTCCCGGGTCGACGTTCCGCGGACTGCAGGAATCGATCATCAATTACGGCATGAACACCAAGCCGGAGTTCATCACCTGCATTCACGAAGAAGCATCGGTCGCGATGGCCCATGGCTATGCCAAGATCGCGGGAAAACCGATGGCCACCATGGTGCATGGCGTTGTCGGCCTGCAACATTCGTCCATGGCGATCTACAACTGCTTCTGCGACCAGGCGCCTGCGATCGTCATGGCTGGCAATGTCGGCAACGGGACGCAGCGGCGCCCGGGCGTCGAGTGGGCGCATAGCGCGCATGATCAGGGCATCATTGTTCGCGATTACGTAAAATGGGACGACCAGGCGAACAATCTGCAGGATTTCGCGGAAGGCCTGGTACGTGCCTATGACCTGGCGACCACCGCGCCGATGGGCCCGGTGATGGTCGTGATCGATGCCGATCAGCAGGAAGAAGTACTGGAGCCTGGCCGCAAACTGTTCATTCCCAAGTTGCGCGGCCGCACTCAGCCGGTCGCGGATCCCGGCGCACTCGCCGAAGCCGCAAAACTGCTGGTCGCCGCAGAAAATCCGGTGATTGTTACCGGCCGCTATACGCGCAGCGAAGCCGGGCCGAAGCGCCTTGTCCAACTGGCGGAGCTGTTGCAGGCCGCCGTCGTGGACGAACGCAACCGCATGAACATGCCGAGCCGTCATCCGCTGAACCACAGCCAGCGCGGCGCGGCGATGATCCGTCAGGCCGATGTCATTCTGGCGCTCGAACCTATGGATCTCTACGGCACGCTGAATAATGTCGACGACCGCATCGGCCGGCCGGCCAAACCGAAGACCCGCCCGGGTACGAAGGTGATCGTGATCGGCACGACCGAATGAATATCAAACCGAACATGGGCGAGTATGAGCGCTATCAGCAGGCGGATATGGGGATCGCCGGCGATGCGGAAAATTCGCTGCCCTGGCTGATCCAGGCGATCGAAAAAGAAATGAGCCCGGCAGGAAGAGCGCAGCCGCGGCACGCGGCGAAAAACTCAAGGAGGCGGGCGCGAAGTTCATCCAGGCCGCCCATGAAGAGGCCGGCCTTGGATGGGATGCGAGCCCAATTTCGACCGCCCGCACTTCTGCCGAAGTCTGGAACCAGATCAAAAACGAAGACTGGACAATGGCATCTGAAGTGAACTTCCTCTCCAACTGGCCGTACCGGCTGTGGAGCATGGAAAAGCACTATCATTCCATGGGCGGATCGGTTGGCGGCGGCGTTGGCTACAATGCGCCAGCCGCGCTGGGTGCTGCGCTTGCCAACAAAGAGCATGGTCGCATTACCGTTGCATTGAACGGCGATGGCGATCTGATGATGTCGCCCGGCGTGTTGTGGACCGCTGCGCATCACCGAATTCCAATTCTGTACATCGTTCACAACAATCGCGCGTGGCATCAGGAATATATGCATGTGCAGCGCATGGCGAAGCGCAACCAGCGCGGCATCGATCGCGCGCATATCGGCACGACGATGAATGACCCCAACATCGACTTTGCCTCGCTGGCGAAATCGATGGGCGTCTATGCGCAAGGCCCGATTGATCATCCGGCCGATGTTGGCCCGGCGATCCAGCGTGCGATCGCCGTCGTCAAGCGCGGGGAACCGGCGCTCATCGACATTGTTTCACAGCCGCGTTGAGAGTTTGGGAGGGGCAGTGTTCACTCGCGTATTGAGTTATTCGGCCGCCGTGTTTTCGGTCTGGCGTTTGTTTCCTCCGGCGCTTCCGCACAGGAGACGCCGCGGGGAAACTCCGCCAATGGCAAGAAGCTGTTCGAGACCGTCGGCTGTTTCGAATGTCACGGATGGCCGGGCAGGGCGGCGGTGCGGGGCCGAAACTGATCGATCCGCCTGCCTATCCGGCGTTCATCGTACAGTTGCGGACGCCCCGCAATGTCATGCCGCCGTTCACGGCGAGGGTGCTGACCGACCAGCAGGCAGCCGATATCTACGCCTATATTTCAACTTTCCCGAAGGCGCCGGACGCAAAAACCATTCCGCTGCTCCAGAACTGATTGGTGAAGGGCTTTGCGAAGCAAAGCCCTCACGTCAGACAACACCGCCAATATGCGCCTCGAGCGAGGCTTGCGTAAGACAATAGCCGCCGCAGAAGCGTGATTTGCGCTCGTCCCGCTGACGGACACGTTCTCTGCTTGGATTCGGCAATGCCGGATGGCAGATTCGCCCATGTCACAGGGAGGGTAATCATGAAGCGCAAGCCGGAGATGAAGCGGCGGGAATTTCTTGCCGGAGTGGTTGCAGCCGCGCCTGTTCGACACTGGCTTCCACAACAGCCGCAGGCGCGCAAAGCGCCGCCGCACCTCGGCGTCGACGGTTCCACCCGTTCCGCCAAACGAGAATGTCCTTCCGGCGGCCATTCGTCTGACCGAGTCGCGCAGCGGGTCGGATTTCATGGTCGATGTCATCAAGACGCTCAACATCGATTACATCGCGTCGCTTCCTGCCGCGACCTTCAGGGGACTTCAGGAATCGTTGCTGAATTACGGCAAGAACACGAAGCCGGAATTCATCCTCTGCCTGCACGAGGAATGTGCCGTCGCCATGGCGCATGGCTATGCAAAAGTGGCACGCAAACCGATGGCGTGCATGGTGCATGGTACGGTCGGGCTGCAGCACGCATCGATGGCGATTTACAACGCCTATGCCGATCGCGCGCCGATTTCGCCATTTCCGGGAATATGCAGAACACGGCGGCACGCCGTCCCAATGTCGAGTGGAATCATGCGGCACTCGATCAGAACGCATTGGTGCGCGATTTCACGAAATGGGATGCGCAACCGACGTCACTCCAGGCGACGGCGGAAGCGCTGGTGCAGGCCTATGATCTCGCGACGACCGCGCCAATGGCTCCCACGCTGGTCACCATTGATACCGACGTACAGGAAGATCCGCTGGAGAAGAGCGAGGAAGCGGGTTTGCGGATTCCAAAGCTTCGCAGGCGGGCCCATCCGCAGGGTGATGACGAATCACTTCGCGAGGCGGCGAAATTGCTGGTCGCGGCAGAAAATCCCGTCATCTATGCGAACCGCTATGGGCGCTCGGAACGGGCGCCGGCGCTTCTGATCCAGCTCCAGAATTGCTGCACGCGCCGGTAATCGACGGCCGTGCACGGATGAATTTCCCCAGCCGCCACAAATACAACCATAGCGGACGGCGTGAGCAGGCGCTCGCTCAGGCGGATGTTCTGCTGGCGCTGGAGCCGGTTGAACTCTGGGGCCTTACCAACGATGTGCAGGATTTGATCGGACGGCCATATCGTCGGCTGAATTGCCGTGCGGACCTGAAAGTGATCCATATCGGTACCGAAAGCCTGCTGGTGAAATCGAATTATGGCGAATTCAGGCTATGCGCCCGCCGATTTGCCGATAGCCGGCGATGCAGAAGCAACCATGCCTTCGCTGATCGAAGCGGTCCGGCGGGAGCATATCCCGCGCGCGCCGCAGCACTCACCATCGCGGAGCCAAACTCGCGGCCATGGCACCGCGTCTGCTGGAGCAGGCGCGGGCCGACGCCGTCTATGGCTGGGATGCTTCGCCCGTCTCGGTCGCCCGGACCTGCATGGAACTGTGGGATCAGCTGAAGAATGAGGACTGGACGCATACCCACCGAAACCGTCTTCCTGTCCGATTATCCGCACCGACTCTGGAACATCGACAAACCCCATCATATGGGTTGGCGGATCGGGCGCACAGGGCGTCGGCTATAA
>CAVVEG010000010.1:0-68191 GCA_963747255.1 uncultured Alphaproteobacteria bacterium | reverse complement strand
GCCAACCAGTTGCCGAACTTTGCTCTCCGCTCGGGTGGCGCGCCAAATACGCCGCTAATTCCGCTTTTCTTCGCGAAAATCTGGGGTGTGCAACCTGGAAGAGAGAGGGCTTTTCGCGGCAATTACGCCCGCAAATGCCCACAGTCTCTGGGGGGTGTTGTTGCTACCCCACTTTCCTTCGAATGAGGTCGAAGTGGGTGACGGAGCAGCGTTCGGCACGCAACGCTCAGCCCAGAAGATCATGCCGTTACCGCCTGTGTTCGGGCGGCCAGAATGGCTAGTTCTCTCTGACGAATGCATAGACCTCTACCACTCGATCTCTCATGAGATCGATCGCAGGTATTGTGCCCGGGCCGACGTGCATCGGGCCACCAACAATTCGTACGACCGTACGAAGCCCTGTCCGCAGCCATTCCGGGTCGCGAGATAGTCAGCTACGGAGTTTGCGCGTTGCCGCGCCAGCGCCATATTCGTCGGGATACGCCTTTGAGCGTCTGTCCTTAGCGGCCGCTGGTCGTGTCTGCCGACCACGATCGCGCTATCCGCCGCCTTTCGGATCAGAGAACTCTTGATCTCGCAGACTTGCGATGTGAGATCCACCGCTCGCTCCTGAAACACATACCTCAACATCGATTCGGCATCGTCGAAGGCAATGTCGTCTCCTACCTTCTCCAACGCGTATTTGGTTTGGTCGGCGATCTGGCCTCCCTTCTGTTGGCCACGTCCCTGCTGTTGCGGCGGGTCGAAGGCTGACCACGACAACCAGATTAGCACGACGAGCAAAACAGCGCCTAACAACGAGGCGCCAGTTCGTGCCCAGTAGAACGCGTCGCGCAATCGGCGGCTCATCCATTTCTTGTTGTATAGATGCTCGTATCCAGGCGTCTTGTTGTTGATCGCTCCGTCGGCCGCCTTGGTCGCAGCGATATAGTGAAGGTAATCGAAGATCACGCCCAAGCAGCCGAGCGCTCCCACCACTAATATTAGTCGGCGATGGTCCCGCGTCATCGCCACCGCGAATGGCGCGTTGGAAAGCAGGAGGGCATAAGTCACCGCGATCAGGCCAAACGAGATGTAACGATTGTTGGTGCTTACCTGCCGCGTCGAATCCGCCTTGTCGTCCAAGGCCACCTTCAGCCGCTCGCCTGTCTTATCGCTTATGTTGGTTCCTCCCGCGGTTGGCGCTGAGTCCCTCCTGGTTGTGCGGAGACTCGCCTGCGAAGGGGGAACGCAGGCGTTTCGCGTGGCGGCGACGTTTCGGCTGACCCGCTTCCGCCTCCGGCTACGGGCGCCGCATCACCCTGGTGCTCAGTCTCGGGCGATTTCGCGTTAACCGGTGGCTTCTGCTTCTCCAAAGGAGCCGTAACTCCGTGACGACTTTTTTACGATCTACTTCCGCTTGGCTGTCTTCTTAACCGCTCTTTTTTTGGCGGTTTTTTTCTTGGCCGCGCTCCGCCTGGCCGGACCCTTGACCGCGCGCTTCTTGCTTGCAGCCTTGCCTGCGGCACCAGACTTGCCCTTTCGGTAGTAGTACATCTTCGCACCGCCGTCAGGTGTCCAGCCATCATCGTCGTCGTCATCGCCAATCATGGATAGGGTTCCGCTCCGACATAAACGTCTGCGACCACCTTACAACAACGTAGTCGAATGCACAGTGAGCCGGCGCCACGCCAGGTGCGGACGGTAGCTTCCGCGATCTTCATCCACTGCGAATTTAGGTGTAGTGAGATCGGTGCATGGGGAGAGTCCATTCCACCTGTGATGCTGTCGCCCCTTTGAGACCGATCAAGCCGGTGAGGCCGGTTCGGGACCCAATGCTCAGCCCAGAAAATCATGCGTTATGCGCTGGGCCAAGGAAGGACTATCGAGCGCTGAGACTCTGACGGTATCTGGAGATAGCGCTCGGCCTTTCGGAGCAGCATCGACGAAACAGAGTCTCGACGGTTCTGTCATCGAAGATGGAGCCCAGAACTTCATATTCGGAGAGGGACTGTGCTGAATGGATGTAGACGTTTCCATCGTTTCCAACGAAGGGATACGTTAAGCGCCTGGATGCCAATGAGTTCACTTCGACTTTTACGGGCCCGAGACAATTGGGAACGACAAAGGAGGCGGTTGCGACACAGAAGGCACCGTCATCAAGATGGTGATCCTTTTGGGCAGCTGCACCGAGTGACAATGGCCAATACTGGTAAATACTCCAGCAACTCGGGGCGATTACGCGAATTAGATCTCCGATTCCCGTTAGTGAGCCAATGTTCACTGCTGTAACGATGGTATTGATCTTGGTCTTGGACCTAAATGGCCGCAACCATTCAAGCCGTTGCATCACCTGCCCGAAATGGTGTGACGATGATCTCATGGCGTCATGAGTTTCGGCATTCGGCCCATCCAGCGGCAGCCCGATAAGATCGACTTCGCATTCTAATAAGCGGACGTTTTCTTTCGTCGGCTTTAATGCAATCCCATTCGTATCTACGTGTACGAACAGACCGACACTTTTCGCCGTGCGAATTAGGTCACCAATAAAGGTGTAGAGGAACGGATCGCCACCACCGAAAGTTATCACCGACATGCCGATATCGGCACATCTCATAACTATATTCGTGCATGCAACCGGATCGGGAGTTGGGGAGCCGAACGGGATGTAACACCATTTGCACGCTAGGTTGCAGCGGTGTGCGAAATTCAGAATGATCCTTGAAGCGCGATGGCGAGACATATGTCACGAATTAATCAGCGCGCGGCGATCTGCCGCCGAGCTGTCAATTGTGGGAGACCTTGAAACCGCGCCCCGTATTTCTCCACCCATTCCTCGAAGTCAACGCTGACACGCCAGAGGGAACTAAAGTGAGCCCGAAAGAGATCGTAGTATCCCATACCCTCGCGAGGGGTTGAGTGTCCAATTTTCATGCAAAAGGATCGATTCTCAATCCGTTGGCCGACGATGGCCACATGGTATGGATCGTAAAAGAGCTTTGAAGGCGTAGCAAAGACCGTGGCATGCATGCCTTGCGATACGAAGCGGATTTCAAGGCTCGGGTATTGATTGTATAGGCGAATCAGGTTCGGCAGATTGACCTTCGAGTCTGTCGCATCCTCGCCGACATTGAGCAGGTCGCGCAGAGCCTTTTCATCGGACGCTGGATCGAGAAGAATAATCCTGAATGGAACGTCCTCGCGTAGTCTTTCTTGGACTACGGGCCAGTGACGATATACCGCGGGATCGAGGTAGGATGCGCCCGAATTTGCGCAAAGCCAAAGGGCATCTGCGCTTCTGATCTGAGCTACAGTATCAGCATTTCGTTGGTTTTGGTCATCGACCAGCTGCATATTATACAGCCGCTCGATTCCAAAGGACATCGCGCTCCGAGCCATGTTAGCGGCTGTGTCCTCGAAAGCTAAGTATTCAACGAGTTGTGGGCGTACCTCTAGAATGCGAATGGTGGCAAACAGGATGAGTGCGCCCCCGCTGATAGCCCAAAACCATGGCCAGTTCGTGATCGTGCTCAAGTAGGTTGACACCGCCGAGAGGCTAAAAAGTACGATCTCACAGCCGATGAATCCGAACGTGCGTTCACGTGCGTACGAATGAGCCATGATGATGCCTTTGTAATTGTGATTACTGAACGCTTTGGATTTGCCTCAGGCCGGAATGATACACGTCGTTGGAAAAACAGCCGCTCGATTGGCCTTCTTATTAATGTCTGCCCCCGAAAACCGCTTTAGATGTAATATTTAAAGGGCTGTGGTGCCCGCTCCAGATTCGGCGCGGCCGTAAGGATTTCCCCAATCGCATCGGCGAATTTCAGCGTTACTGGCAAACCGTCCGCAAAATTGCAGCCATTAAAGTTGACCTTGGTGAGCGCCAAAATGTCCGCAAGCACAATTTTGAGATCGGCCTCCCCCCAATCAATGTTCACGGCGAGCGGGTTCGGTACTTCAAAACCGGGATAGGTGTTGAACCGCGGCACATAACCCTTTGTCCAGAGATAAGCTTTGCGCGGCGTCACCTCGTAATAAGTCCCGCGCAGCACCGGCTGGCGCGCCAAGCGATAGAGTTTCAGCTCGTCTGATTTGCGAATCCGAATACCCACTACCTTCGTTCCGTCCGGGCAGGCGCGCTGAAAACCCTTCCATTCTGGATCGTCAAACCGGCTTCGGCCGTGGATGAAGACCTCCTTCGGTGGCTCCTTGTGAATGCGCGCGTATTCGCCCACCACGAGTTTGATCAGTTCTGCCGCCTTATCTGACGGCAGATGACACTGTTTGAGCTTGGCCGAATACCAGGGTCCGACCGCGCCCCGAAAAACGAGACCGTCGCCTGACCGCAGAAACAATTGAGCGCCGCAACAGGCGTTGCGACCATCGGGATCAGAGGTATCGCGCTTGAAGACAAGTCCGACGTAACAGACGCCAGCCCGAATATCGCGCAACCGCCATGGCGGCCCCGCCGATTTGTAGTAGGTGGTTGTGCACAGATTCCATGCGACCGTCGCAGCGTCCTGGACAGTTCGCTTTTTCAGCTCCGCGTCGGGCGTGCATACCTCCTCCAACATGGTTTCGCGAACGATCTGGACGACGGCTTTTCCAAGCAATCGCGCCTTGAGCTGATTGTGAAAATTCTGGTCGTAGCGCTGGAGTTCGGCTTCCGCATTGTCGGTGTCAAACATCGAAGGCGAACCCAAGAATGCACGGGCGCTCTCGGCACTCATCATAGCACTGCCTTTGATGCGTTCGCTCACGGGTGGAGACTTCGTTGGACGAGCCCAACGATAGATTTCACTGGTTACCACGACGAACCATAGATCCGGTGTGACATCCGCCTCGCGGGCGAGAAAATCCGTAATCGCGTCGGCGTAGACGTCCACCACGCTCTTGATCGCCTCGTGCCGATTAGCAATACGGATCGCGGTTTCCAAGCGCCTGGAGTCGACCAAAAGCATTGCTACCGGTTTATCGGGCCACGCCATTCCGAACAACGGCTCAAATCCTGGAAACGCGGAGTGATGCGCCACATTCGGTTTGAATGGTGGAATGTACGACGCGACTAGCTTCTGCCATTTCCCAAACAGTTCGATGCCGTTGCTGGAGCCGATGATCCCGAAACGCAGCACGCCCTTGCCGGCAGTGCCGCTGACTGGACCGTACAAAAATAGGCCGTCTTTCGGGTGCTCTTCGCATTGCTCGTGCGCGAATTCCAATTGCGGTTCGGCGATAACTTTCAACACCGGTCGGCTCATCCTTCATCCTCCTCATGATCGAGGGTGGAAAAGGCGGGATCGCTCAGCCGCAGCACGGCTTCCTCAGATTCGAACCGTTCCTCTTCCTCTTCGGATGGGATTTGTGACGCCGGATCGGTGGCGATGCCGATAGCGATGTCAAATTCCGTCGGTGTCGCACACACCAAAATCTCGCCCTGTTCGCCCCGGTTTAGCCGAATGTGCGCGTCGTCATCGGATACCCATGCGCAGAAGCCACACACGAGACCGCGCCATTTCTCATTAAACCACATGGTGGTCACCGCGCGACGCGCCGCATTGAGTTTGGTCTTGTTTTCGAGCGGGTTTGCCCGATCCTCGGTGATGATGATGCGCGGTCGAAGCGCGATATGAGGCGCGTCGGCGATGGTGACGGTGCCCGTGAATCCAAGGTGCCAGTAGTAACGCGGCACCTCCCGGCCATCGTCGCCTTCCTTTTTGCCGCGCGTCCCCATCACCGCGCGACGCCGTAACTTGCCATCGAGATCAATGTACCGAAGCCAGCCATCTTCGGGCGTGCCGAGCGGAAACCACCACGCCGCGACATCATTCGCCATAGCGTAGCGGATCAAACCGCGGGTCTGCATGCTGCGGTCCCACGACTGACGGACGAGAGATGATATCTTGTTGCGGGCGTCTGACGCCGTAATGCCGAGAATGTCACCCGTCTTGCCGGCGAGAAAATCCGTTATCGCGAGCGTGCCACGCGGTGTTATCGGAACGGTTTCAGGAAGCGCGCTCACCAATTCATCAAGGCCAGCAAAAGACGCCAAAAGCCTGCCATGGTCGGTGCATGGCAACGGACACTCCGATGCAATGGTCTGGATCTCGCAAAATCCCACTGCGACCTGCACGTCATAGAATTCGATTGTGTCAGGGAGCTTCTCGATTGCCAGCCAGTTCGACTGCAAAACTTCCGGCGTCGCCGTCAGACTGCGCGATTGCGCTTTGTGAACCTTGCGCCATGCTCCAAGCGATCGCGACACACGCCCGGCTTCGTGGGGCACCGAATCCCGCTCAAGCACCTCGATCAACCGCGCCAAGCCAGCCGCCCAGTTCTGCCGGAAATCAACTTCGTTGAGCCGGATGAATTCAATACCAAATTCATCGAACGGTGTGTCGTCAATCAGCACCGGTACCACAAAATGGCGATCGGGCAACTTCTTCCGCAGTGTGTTTGCGAGTGCAACCTCTTTGGCGACACCGTCGCGCAGCTGGCCGTCCTCGCCTCGGAGATTTGCCGAGACGACTAAGACGAATTTAACGGTGTGCGTCCGTAGTTCGTTTTCGATGTCCGCCCAGAAATCTTCACCGCCGAGAAGACTCTGCTGGTCGCACCACACCGTGTAGCCAGCCATTGCCAGGCGTGCCGCTAACCATATTGCAAAGCCGTTGTCTGCCGGGCTTGCGTGACTGATGAAAATAGCTGTTCGCACGCTGATCATTTACAGGCCTTCCGGAGAACTAGCGATGTAGGCGACGCCTGATAATTTCGCCCGAGTCCGGGAGCCGGTCTTAGTTCGAATCAGGTCGCTGATAGCAAGATATTATACCGCAGTGGTTTGGCAGGCCGTGGCGAAACCACCGACAGGGGCGCGCGCTGAAACTGGGCATTAGCCTGACGTACAGGGCAGGCAACCGTCACTGAGCGATCCTATTTCAAATGAAAGATTATAATTCAGCCCTCGACACCCGGCGCCACTCCATCGCGTCGTAGTCTAGCCGCACCCAATCCGCTGCTCGGAGGGCAGCATCAGCCACGCTCGTGACCACGTAGCGGATACTGACGTCCCTACCGGTTCACGAACCGTAAATCATGATCCGTTGCTCCACCCAGTGCACCGGCAGGCCAGCCGAGTTCAGCGACTCGAGCGTACACGGGACTGGCTGTCGTCCATTCAGAATCGCAGCCTGAATATCCGGCGCTAAACACGCCAGCTTCAAGATTGTCCTGACGTCCTTTCGATCACGGCCCGTTTTCTGCGCCAGTTCTTCGATGGAGGAGATTTCCCCCTTTTCCGCACGTTCGCGCCATCCGTGGGCTTCGGCGAGCGCCCGGATCAACAGGGGATCATGCCTGGTTTTCAGAGTGGCCCAATCTGACGGTGGCAAATGTTCAGCACTTTTGCTGCCACCGCGCGGCCAAAGCGAACCTGCCACTCTCAGGGTCGCCTTTCCGCTGTCAAATTCTAGCGACTTGTTCGCCGGCAATTCTTCGCGGAGCGCCTTGGGAATCTGATTTGACCGGACGCCGACATGCTCGGCGAGCGCATTCCCGTTGAAGATTATGGTCGCTCCTCCAGCCGAGACCTCCACGCGGGAAATGACTTTGCGAACCAAATCCCGAAGTGATGCCTGCGGCGACTCCTCGCTGGCATCGCGGTCATTCGGCTGAACGGACTGTCCGCCGACGATACGCTGTACTCGGCTGCAGACAATGTGCTCAATCGCCGCCGCGGGAACGGGACGCAGGGCGTCAGGATCACGACGCTGAATCCGCGCCTGGCTAATGTAATAGAGATACTGCTTTCCATCCGGTTTCCGGCTCCTGCTGGGAGACAGCGCATTTCCCCGATCGTCAAAAATCAGGCCACTCAAAAGCGCTTCGTTCCGAACGACTTTCTTGCGTTCGACAGACTGCGGTTCGCGTTCAGTTTGCGCTGAACTGCATCGAATAATTCGTGAGACAGCAATGGTTCGTGCAGACCGGGATATGCTGAGTCCTTGTGCACGGCATCGCCGACATACACCCGGTTGCGCAGGATGTGGCGTAAAGGTTCAATATACCAAGGCCCCCCGCCCTTTTGTTTTCCCCCCACGGTTTGCCATGCCTTCGTCCGGATTCCCTTCTGCTCCAAATCACTGCGAAGTGCCGATACCGTCCCGAGTTCAATGTACCGGTTGAATATCCAGCGGACCGTCTCGGCTTCCGATACGTTGATGATGAGTTTGCGATCTTTTGCGTCGTAGCCGAGCGGCGGGCAGCCGCCCATGAAGATGCCCTTCCTGCGGGATGCACTGAATTTGTCGCGGATGCGCTCGGCGGTTACTTCGCGTTCGAATTGGGCAAAACTGAGCAGAACATTGAGCGTCAGCCTGCCCATGGATCGCGGTAGCGGCGACTTGCCTTTGGCGACAGCGGTCCGTGCGCGTGTGAGGAGCTTCCTGGTCTCGTCATCTAACTCGCCGTAGATCTCAGCCTGGATACGATAGGCATAAAATCGCATGAGGACGTCAGCAGATTGAATTGGTGGGGCAGTCGAGCGAAACCTCCTGGCCCAGCGAATGCGCAAAGCCTGGACGCCCGTTATGCGCAGGCCAATGATTTCAGCGTCCGGGTGTGACGAAGCCGTCTCGGTGGAAGCCGGGAGGGTGTCGGCAGACACCTTCCCGATATCGCTGTTATGGTTGGCACGCATTTTCAACGGGCAATCCGATAGGTGCGAACGCCATCGGATTTCACCGATGACACTATCAGTCCCATCTTCTTCTTGATGGAACCGGCGATAGCCCCGCGCAGCGAGTGCGCCTGCCAGTCAGTGGCCTTGCAAATTGCTTCGAGGCTGGCGCCTTCCGGTCGGCGCAGCAGAGCGACCACCGCAGCGATCTTGGTGTTCTGTCGCCCAGTGACTGCTGGCGCGGATGCTTGCGTCGCTTGCGGTGCCTGCCTGACGGATTGTTTCTTGGCGCTGCCGCGCTGTTGCTTGGGTGCGTTCTTACGACGTGAATTGGTCATGGAGTCCTCCAGATTTGCGACAGCGATGCGCTGCCACGCCTTTAAATCCCGATGAGCGGGAGGATCGCTCGCGGGAATCTGGAGGTCATCTCGACTGCCGGCGGTCGTCACCGGCCGACGCTATACACGCTTCGTTTGCAGCCGAAGTCGAGTGGAATTTGGATAATCTTCGGGTGAATGAGCGATACGTCGCGCTCGGTGTGGCTAGGGTTGAGTCCGCCGTTTCGGTGGAAGGTCTATTGGAGGTGGTAGCCGAGCGCCCTGTATCCCGCTTGGCGTTTCGCGGCCATGCGCGCGAGTACGGGAATGACCCGATCAACATAATCGTACACAATTACCTCGCGCTTGCACTGATGGTCGCGATGCAACCGTCCGACATACTGCGTGAGCGTGCCTTTCCACGAGATAGGCATCGTGAGGAACAGGGTATCGAGTCGAGGATCGTCAAAGCCTTCGCCCAAGTAGCGCCCGGTAGCAATAATGAGACGTTCCTCGCCATTGGACGACCGCAACGCTGCATCTGCGGCACGACGCGCGGCAGCTCCCATGCCGCCGTGCATCACGACTAGGTTCCGCGTGAACTTTTTGAAGCGGTCCCGGAGCATTTCCAAGTGATCACGACGCTCGGTGAGGACAAGCGGCGAGCGACCAGCTTCGAGGGCCGTCAAGACATCATCAAAGATCTGCGCATTGCGCGCTTCGTCTTGCCCCAAAGCGGCGTAGAGAGCCGGCATTGTCAGCCGATCATCCGTCATTTCTGGAGGAAGGCGAAAGGTGGTTTCACGCACGGATACGCGGTGTTCGAAACTCCGTTGTGCGGCCTGCGATTTCGCACTGGCCCGATACCGGACCGGTCCACACTGCATGAAGATGATCGGATGGTGGCCATCTTTCCGTGCCACCGTAGCGGATAGCCCGAGGACGTAATGAACCTTCGAACGCCGCGCGACGAGTTCGAAACTTGCAGCAGATAGGTGGTGACATTCGTCCACGACGAGCTGTCCATAACCGGAGATCAAATCCGAAACTTCGCCCTTGCAGACGAGGCTTTGGATCAACGCTATGTCGATGCGACCCGTCGGTTTGCGACGTCCACCACCGATCACGCCGATCGCGCCGCCCTCCACTGAGAGAAATGTCTTCAGGCGTTCGGTCCATTGGGTGAGAAGCTCGCGCCGATGAACCAGAATAAGGGTGTTGCATTTCCGGTGCGCTACCAACGCCGCGGCGACCACAGTCTTGCCAAACGCCGTTGTAGCAGCAAGCACCCCGAAATCATGTGCTGCCAAGGCGTCGAAAGCGGCTTGTTGTTCCTGACGCAGTGTGCCGAGAAACCGGACCGGAACCGGTGTTCCACGATCACGGCGGTCGTCAACGACGGCCTCGACCCCGTGGAATCGAAGCAGCTCAATGGCATCATCAAGGCAACCGCGAGGCAGAGCAACATGGTTGGGATGCAGGGTCGCGCAAGAAATAATCCGTGGCTTGCCGAAGGTCGAAAGTCGCATGGCCTGGGCACGATAGAATTCAGGGTTCTGGAAGGCCGCGAGGCGAACAATCCGTGCCACCATCGCCGGCGGCAACTCGGTGCGGTCAATATAGAGATCATCGGCGAGTACGATTGTCACACGGCTCGGCAATGGGCCGATAATCGGCGCCGTTTCACGCCGACGCGACGGTGTCAGTCGCCAGGGCTCATCGGCGTTCTCGTCTTCCATCGGCATTCTGACGCCCACGATGTGACCCCGGGCTTCTGCGCTCTCGATCAGGTTGGATACGGCAGCCGCGGTCATTCGGGAAAGCGATGACAGGAACGCCCACTGATCAGCGTGCGGTTGGAGATTTTCATCCACAAAAACACTGTTGCCCTGTTCTCAAGTCCGTCGCTGAAGCGGCAATGCAATGAGATTGCCGAAGCCACCGCTTGGCATGGTGTCTTGGCTGGGGAAGAGCCGGTCATATGATCCGAAGCCGATCTCTGGCCGACGCTCCATTGTCTCAGTGAGGATCAAGGAACCAAGTTTTCGGGCGTCGCGTGAACAAATCGGCTCCGAGAAGAAAATCCAGACATGGCCACCATTGCCCGATCGCGACCGCTCAAGAGAAGCGGGCACTCCCTTGGTGCGGCAGGTCTCGATATAGGCGAGCGCATCAGCCGCCCAGGCATCGCCGTCGAAGTCAGCCGCCAAGAACCAACAGGTTTCGCCTGGCAACAGCGTATAGACACCAGCAATAAAATCCGCATCTGGTCGCCGCGTCCGATCGGCGCCGCGTAAATGGTTCCCGATGACCTCATCGGACATTGGGATGAACGCCTGGTTTGGGCATTCTCCGCATTTCACCTGTGGTTTGCGGCAGACGCCCGTTACCCATTCATTGGCGCATGCAGGCGAATAGCCCGAACGCTTCGTCTTCGGATTTTCCCAACGAACTGGAAATACATCCGGCCGACCAGCGAACAAGCGACGGAACAACGCAATCTTGTCCTGGGCGTTAGAGTCGTTTGTCACGGCGCCCGCGATGACGCCCGGTGAAGTCGATGTCTGCGGCGGTACGCGAAATAGATCGGCAAGCTGTTGCTCCAGCGCCGACCGTTCCGCTTCAAGCGCAGCGATACGGTTGCGTATTTGTTCAACCTCTCGATCGGCCTTGTGCCCGTTCATCGATGTTTCAGAGTTCCGCAATCCGCGATCGTGTTCGATTAAGCTGCTGTTTCCACTTATTCTTCACCGAATTCTGCGAGAATCAAAAGTGGCGCCGCAACAAATTATGCTCTTCGCTTCGAATCCTGTTCGGAGCGCCAACCAGTTGCCGAACTTTGCTCTCCGCTCGGGTGGCGCGCCAAATACGCCGCTAATTCCGCCTTTCTTCGCGAAAATCTGGGGCGCCCCCCTGGAAGAGAGAGGCCCTTTCGCGGCAATTGGCCCCGCAAATGCCCACAGTCTCTGGGGGTTAATGTTGCTACCCCACTTTCCTTCGAATGAGCCTGAAGTGGGGTGACGGAGCACGGATATCGCTCTCCTCGAAGACGACAGCACCCTCCGCGGTGAAATCCCCTTTCACCTTGGCGACGAAGCAACCTTCAAAGCCAAAAAATGGTAGTTTTTCCGCACCCTGCCAATTGATTTCAGCCGTAGGGCGTGCGTTCGGACTCATGCGCGTGCCCGATGGCGCGGCGGAGATCGATGTCGAGCTTGCCGCAATCGAGTACGACCTTCTCGTCGTGTACCTCCTTGACTGCGCTCAACGGGATCGTGAAGTCACCCGCATTTTCGACATAAACAATGATACGCCCGCGCCCAACCTCACGCACCGCGCCGAAGGATTCTTCGGCATCATGCACGAACACATCGAAGCCTTCGCGGATATGCTCTTCGAACATCCGAACCTCCTTCAGCGATCGACGGCTTTCGAAAGAAATTGGTGCAAAGCCGCCACGACCTGAGCGCCTTCGCCAACTGCGGAGGCAACGCGCTTCACCGATGCTGAACGCACATCGCCAATGGCAAATATGCCAGAACGGCTGGTTTCGAATGGCCGTCGGCCGGGTCCCAATGCGGCGTCCGCCAGCACGAAGCCGTTCGCATCAACGGCGATATCGCAGGCACGGAGCCATTCCGTGTTCGGGTCCGCGCCTATGAACAGGAACAGATGCCGGATATCACGCCTTGTTTCCGCTCCTGTGGAACGGTTCCGCCAGCGGACATGTTCGAGCACACCGTCATCACCGGAAAGCCCGATCACCTCGGCTTCCGCGACAATCTCCACGTTATCAAGGGCAGCGACACGTTCTATCAGATAGCGTGACATGCTGGATTCGAGACTCCGGCCACGCACCACGAGCCATACTTTCGCAGCCTGTGAAGCGAGGTAGACAGCCGCTTGACCCGCGGAATTGCCTCCACCGATCAGAGCAATCTCCTGACCAGCAACAAGTCGCGCCTCTACCGGCGAAGCCCAATAGTGAACGTGAGATCCTTCGAATTGATCGAGATTGGCGATATTCAGGCGCCGGTATCGCGCGCCCGTAGCGATGACAACTGAGCGCGCACGCACACGCTGACCATCTTTGGTTTGCGCAACAAATTCACCCTCTGTTGTATCAAGTTGAACGACTTCGTTCGGGATTGAAGATTCGACGCCGAATTTCTGGGCCTGATTGTAGGCGCGCGCCATTAACGCGATTCCGGTAATCCCTGTCGGAAAACCGAGATAATTCTCAATCCGCATCGACGCGCCGGCCTGCCCGCCAAAGGCATTACAGTCGAGCATGATGACCGAGAGCCCTTCTGACGCCGCATACACGGCCGCTGCGAGCCCGGCCGGTCCGGCGCCTGTGATCATCACATCGTACAGGCGCGCGGGGTCGATCTGTTTCAGCAACCCGAGACAACTCGCAAGCTCATGCTCCGTGGGATTGCGCAGCAGCGCGCCGCTCGGGCAAACCACCAATGGAAGGTCGGACGGGCCGATCTGGAAACGCTGAATCAATTCGCGTGCATCTTCGTCGGTATCGGGATCAATGCGATGATGCGGCTGGCCATTTCGCCTGAGGTAATTCTCCAGTCGAAGCGAGTTGACTTCGCCATCCCTTCCAACAAGAACCGGCCCAACAGCTCCGCTTTGGAGCAGGGCAACCCGGCGAAGGATCAAAGCGCGCATGATCCGTTCGCCAAGTTCCGCCTCCCCGACCATAAGATCGCGGATTCGCGCCGTTGGAATGACGAGCGCTTCCACTGGACTTTGCGCCACTGCATCCACGAGGGACGGGCCGCCGGACAGGGAGCCCAGCTCGGCCATAAAGAAGCCCGGTGCATAATTGATTAGAGGCGCGGTGTGACCGAGAGCGTCGCGCAGATTGACAGCGACCTCACCTGCCAAAATGACAAACATTCCAGGCATCGGTTCACCCGCTTTCAGCAGGTGTTCGGATTTTGCGAAGGAACGCACGTCACCAAAGCGACGCAGACGGTCGACTTCCGCGGCTGTGAGAATCGGGAAAATCTGCTCCCGCCGCGTGTCGATAATGGAAGGGCCTTCGCCGGCCATCACAGAACTATGCTCTCCGCCTTCGCAAAAGCAAACCCAGCTTTCAAAAGGAGGCAGTCGTTCGGAAGTAGGAAGGTTGGCCGTTTGCATCAGACGATCGATACCGCCCCGGCAAGGCGCCGCGCGCGGCGTGTAAGTGTCCAGCCCCGCATCGTCAGTCTATGGCGGCGGCGCTACCCTCGGCGATAGCGACTTAGGCCCAGAGAGAACAATGCGGGCGCGAGCGCACCATAGCGGACGCAGCACAGACGTCGTCAATCCGGCAAAATTGACCCATTCGGGTCATTTGACGACTGCTTCGGGCGAGGACGCGCGACTTCAAAGCTGATGGGACGTACAGCCTTTGGCACCAACGCATGCTGGAGGGAATACTTCGATCCCTACTTCCCTCCGATCATCGTTGGGGAAATATCCTGGAGCTTGAATGGCAACGTCCCTCCTAGCGACTTTTGATGCTGTGCAAGCGACTTGGTTGCCCAGATACAAAGTGACGGTCGACCTTCAAAGAGTCTACTTAGCGACAGATAGATCGGGATTTTTCCGGCCCACAACACGACGTTCGCCGGCGTTGGGATTGATGCCCGAAAGGAACACCCACGCCTCTCTCGTCCAACGCGCGTCGGCTAAGGCGTGGTGGCGTGCCCCCAGCTGAGAGGGTAAAGCGGGGTCGCCCAGTTCGATGGACCATTGTTTGATATCCAGACACAATTGCGGGAACGCGAACGGCAGGTCGTTCATGCCGCCGAACAGCCAACTGAAGACAACCCAGTCGTAAGCCGGAAAATATCCCCAGAACACCGGATCCTTGTCCTCACCGATGAAGTTCCGCACCGCGTAGCCGATGTCCTCGCGCGTCATTCCTCTGCCGTCGAGTTGCGGGCGTACCGTCTGGAGGGTCCAATGGCTCGCCTTCGCCCAATCGACCTCCTTGCTCTCGGCATAGAACTCGCGATCATCTTCGGCCACTAGGCCGATGCTGATCAAATCGATGGTGTATGGCCGCTCGATAAATTCTGTATCGATCCAATATTTCATCGGATTCCTTCTGGATACCGGTCAAATAAGAACAGATCGAGAAGCGTTGTCGCTTCCGTCAGAGGCAAATTGAAGATGAAATTGCCCAAATCATACAAGATTAGCTAACCGCGATAAATTTCAACTCCTGCAAGACTGGCGCACCGTGCATCAAGACGATATTTGCGCCCGCATCGATCTCCCCGTGAGCCCACTTCTTTAGTCGCGATAACTCTTGACGACGACGATGGCGCTGCCGCCGCCGGTGACGCAACCGGCATAATATTTGTCGAGATCGGGGAAATAACCGTTCGCCACGTCGTCCATGACCGGCAAACCGTTGATCACGACGCCTTGTGCGATCGCCTTGTCACGCGCTTCGGTCATCGGTGTGCCGAAATTGTTCGGGCCATCGCCGCAAGAGCGCTGGGGCGGTCCTTGATCACGGTCCAGTTGACAACCACTCGATTGAACTGGTCGGTCGAGAAATGAACCAGCGCAACGGCAATGCGGCCGAGCGACCCGTTTTGGATCGCCTGGATGACGGCTGGATCAGAAAATGCCGCAGTGGTTCCCTCGCGCTCGACCCCAAACTCGTCGTTGTCCATGCTGCGCGAAACATCGAATACGAGCACGAGTTTGACATCGACCTGTTGTGGTTGCTGCGGCGCCGCCGGAGCGGACGTACAGACGGCGAGCAGCATCGCGACCGGCGCGCAAATGCGTATTGCAGATCTCAGATCTGTCGCGCGGGACCATGATTGGTGCTCCTCCCAATAATTGAAACCCATCTAGGCATTAGAACACCGTGTGATAGGCTTTGCGGCATAGATTTGAGGGAGGGAACGTCATGAGCGCGAGCATGTTGACAAAGCTTCTTAGCGCCGGCGCCGTGGGCGCCGTCATCGGCGTCGCGGTGGTCGCGACCGCTGCACCCGAGTTCAATACCCGCGGCAACCGGTTCAAGCCGCTGACCTATGCCGAACTCACGGCCGAACAGCGCGCTTTCGCCGACAAGGAAATCGCCAAAGGGCGCAAGCCCGAGACTGGGCCCTTCAACATTAATCTGCGAAGCCCCGAAATGGCTGAACTGGCGCAGCCCTACAGCGACTATCTGCGCTTCAAGTCGCCGACACCGCGCAAGTACAAGGAAATCGCCGTCATGCTGACCTCGCGCTACTGGGGCGGCCAGTATGTGTGGTACTCGCACCGCCAGCAGGCGCTCGACGCCGGCCTGAGCCCAGCCTTCATCACCGCCATGGCGGCCGGTGAGCGTCCCGCCAAGATGTCGACAGACGAGGCGACAGTGTATGACTTTTGCTCGCAGCTGCTTGAGACGCGCCAGGTGAGCGATAACAATTTCAAGTCGATGGCGGACCTCGTCGGCGAACGCGGCGTTGTCGATCTCGTCGCCCTAATGGGACAGTATACGGGCCTCACCATGCTGTTCGTGGTTGACCGCTATCCGGTCCCGCGCGGTGCACTCGACGAAGTCAACAAACCGATGTGAGAACAGTCGTGGGCTGGGCTGCGCCTTCGCGGAGCGCTCGCACAATCCAACACGGTCTTGGGCACGCCGCGCAGGTCCGGAGGACATCACGCAGGCCGGTCTGAAACGCGGAAACATCACTGAGGTGCGTCCCGGAGGGGCTCGCCTGTTCGCGTTTGCTTTATTAGCCGCACTCGCTTTCCAAAGTATTGGACCAGCTTTAGCGGCGCAGACGGTGGAAATCAGGATGCCCCTTCCGGGCGACCTGGTCCCTGCCCCTTTCGGGTATGAAACCATTAGCGGCAATTACGCCGCGGCGCGTGCAACCGGAGTTTATATCAGCCCATACCTCTGGGCGGGGAGAGTTCTTGGGGTGGAAATACAGGCAAAACAGCCCATCCAGATCCTCGCGAAGGTAAAAGATTTCAACTGGCTGCTCGTCGGAACCAACGGGGTTCCTCTCGGATACGTGCCCCTGTCAGCCGTTTCTCAAGTGAAATAGCGCGAGGCAATTCGACGAATGGTATTTCACCGCGCCAATCCGGGAAAGAGCGTGAATTTCGGTTAGAAATCCGACTTATCGGCGGTGGGGATAGGTACCGCATTTCGTGCCTTGTCGCCGAAGTAATCCGCCGGATTTTCCGCGCAAATAGATTCCACCCATTGTCCGGACCTGTCGCCGTGGCCCGGTTCGAAATCGACCTCGCCCTTCCAGGGCTGTGTGAATGCACCGGGGTCCTCGACCGTGACGACAATCTCGATTTTCTTTTTATCATTGTTGAGCCGGAAGCGCTCGATAACGTGCAATTGCTTTGTATGTGGCGTCCGAAACCGGTCGATGGGAACGCTGTCGTCCAGCCCGACCGTATCGACCACGAGGGTGTCGCCATTTTCATAGTGGCCCACCAATTCACCGTACACTGAGTATTTCACATTCTTGCTGTGCGGAACGTCCAGATATACGCGGCGGACCTGGGCGTCTCGCTGCCACATGATCCACACTTCCTTCCGCGTCTGGACGAACTGAACCGGCTCGCCCGGAAAGAGCAGAAGTCCGGGAACGCCGCCCGGCCAGCAGCGCGAGGTCGTATAGAATGGTATGTCGCCTGCGGCGACCCGCTGATTATTGACATCCATCAGCTTCTTCGCCCACGGCTTCAGGATCGGGTTGCTGGTGGTCGCGCGGTAGGGAACTTGATCAACCTTGAACGGCTTGCCTTCCTGCACGATAGGGCCCGGTCCAGGGTCGCCTGGCGCGTGCAAGAACATCGTTCCGCTCATCAGCACCCACAGCTTGCGGGTCGAGAAATCTGGAATCTGGCCCCCGTCTTTCCCTGCCGGCTGTGCGAGTGCCGGCAAAACACCCGCGCAGATCGCTACCAGACCGGAAAACAATTGCGACGCCAGGCGGGTGCTCATGACCTTCCCTCTTCTGTGCGCGCCACACCAATACCGCTCTTGAAATTATTCCAGACTTTCGACCACGCGGCAATGCAACCTACCGGACAGTCTCAGTGGTGTCCGAATCTGGCAAGATTCGGACACTCCCAGCCACCGACCGGAAGTTTCGAAATGCGACACAGGGACGTCGAGTGCCATCGTCTGACCTGGGTGCAACCTGAATGTTGCTATCCCAAATTCGGTCGAATGGGCCGAGTGGGGCAACGACGCATCGTTCAGCACGCGATGCTTCGCCCGGAAAATGATGCTCTTTGGTTCGAATCCTGTTCGGAGCGCCAACCAGTTGCCGAACTTTGCTCCCCGCTCGGGAGGAGCGCGAAATACGCCGTTATTCCGCGGTTATCTGGGGCGCACACCCTGGAATAGCGAGAGCTTTTCGCGGCAATCAGGCCTGCAAATGCCCACAGTCTCAGGGCATGAATGTTGTTACCCCACTTTCCTTCGAATGAGCCTGAAGTGGGGCGGCGGAGCATAGTTCGACACGCGATGCTCAGGCCCGAAATAATGCAAGTTGGTTCGCCCGTTTGGAGCGCGTGATACAACGCCCAAAAGCCTCGGAGCTCTGTCGGGCACGGAAGGACGCGATCAGAGAGGATGGCAGCAAACCGAATGAATTGGGCAAGGGCCACGCGTCATCGGCTTCAACCACGTAGCCCTGGAAGTCGGCCTGACGCAGTTGACCAAAAATGAAAGCGCGAAAAAAGAGCTGGCGGAAAAAGGGATGGCGGTTAGCCAGGGATCCTTTCGCCAAAGCGGTTGGTCACATCGAATGATTGCGACGAGGACTTCGCCCCGGCGGCCGAATCCCAACCTTCGCGCGCAAATTTCCCTGGTCGATGAATTCGATTTCCCTGTTATCGAAAAAATTCCCTGTTACGTTGTGCGCGAAATTTGGTCTTAAGCTACTGAATTTCCAGCTCTGTCGATCTTCAGCAGTTCGCGTTGCTACTTGCGTATGGCGAAGCGGGTCTCCACATAGGTGATCGAGCCGTTGATCTTGCTGAACCAATGCGGCGTGCCAGGCGGCAAAACGACAAAATCACCTGCCTGAATGTGCCGAGACACGCCGCCGGAGATTCCCGCCGTTCGGTCTTGGGCGCTCGCAAACGTTCCGCCGGTCACGAACGTGCCGGAACCGCTGACCACATTATAAATCTCCGTCACGTCGTCATGGACGCTTGCGTTGTTCGGACCGTCCTGCCTGCGTCTCACGACGATTTGCCCCGTGCCGGTTTCGACGACTGAAGTCACTTGTCCTGCGACGATTCCAAGGGCGGATGTCGATCGATCCAGCTCCGAATTGATTTGAGGTTCGGTCTTGACGATACCGGGTGCATGCCCTTCCGCCGCAAAGACCGTGGCACAGGGCGCGAGCCCGACCAGCAATGCTAAAATGATCTTTCCCATATCGATTTCCTTCGGCGTTAACACCGTGTGGACTACGGTTTCGGCCTGACGAATTGAGCCTTGCCCAACTCCAGCAAGGGAGCCACGCCCTTCGGATCGGCGCGTACGACGACGTAGTACGTGAATTGGTCGGAAGATTCCCATTTGTGCGGGGTGCCGGCCGGAATGATCAGCATATCGCCTTTCGAGATCGTAACGTCCTTTGCGCCAACTGCTGTCGTGCCGCGGCTTCCTTCTCCGTTTTCGACGCTGACGGGCCGTCTCTCCCAATCGGTGATCGTACCGCCCACCTTCATGGTCCCTTTGCCCTCGATTACATAGTAGACCTCGGCTACGTCGTCATGGACGGCGTAGTATTTATTTTCCTCTCCTTTAGGCCGCAGCACCACGCTTACCCCGATCTGGGCATTGTCCGAACCTCCACCCATTTTCACCATGGTCATCGCGATGTCGGTTTCTTTCGCCGCAAGCATGCTCTGCTTGTGCGCCTCTATTTGTGCGGCGCTGATCAGGGTCGCCGGCAGATCGTAGCGGTGACCGGGTAATCTCAATGGCGAAGGACCGCTTGCGGGCTGTGCCTGCGTCCCAACATAGGCGCCCAAACCCAGCGCAATCGCCGCCAGCCCACCAATGGCCGTTTTGCCGTTCCAGAGTGCTCTTTTCATGATCGTCCCTTTTGCCCGTGAACGATCACGATACCTACTGGTCCAATCGGGTCAATGACCGCGGGCCATGTGCCGCGCGATCTTGGCAAGGCTCGCCTCTGGTTGGGGCGCCTCTGCCAGGAGGGGGCGGCGAACTGCCTCACTAAACCTGCGCGCTCGGTGCTCACTGCGATTCAGCCTTGATCGCAAAGGAGAAATTCGCGCCCGAGGATACGCAATGCTGTATGACCGCGTTGCAGTCGAAGATGGCCACCCCCAGCGCTATGGAAGCGTAATCTTCCGCCAGCAGCATAAGCCAGTACTCGCCGCGTTAGGATGCGGAGCATGTAGATCTGTGGCGAACCACCCTGGGCTTCCCTTTGACCGCACAAGAGGGCGTTGCTGAAATCGCGAAGATCTTCCGTGTACTTAGCGCAGAGTGCCTGAAATACGTCCTGTCGCTGTGACATTCAGCCTACGGAATTGGCGAAAATTTGCCGTGTGGGGATTTTGATTGCACGCCTTGTAAGAGAGCGCCAGGAGGCCCATATAAAATGGGCGACGGCGTCCCGTCAGATAAAGCGCAACTGTTGGACCACCGCTCACTTTGTTGCGCGCCTGGGTGAGACAGCCGTATTTTCCTGATGATTTTCGCTTTATCGCACCGCGTGAGCATCCACTCTCTCGGAACCCGATATCAGCAGGAGCAATCGATGATCGGAACAGTAAAGTTCTTCAATACGCAAAAAGGCTTCGGCTTCATCTCTCCGGAGGGAGGCAGCAAAGACGTTTTCGTGCATGCGACGGCGGTTGAGGCAGCAGGCATGCGCAGCCTGGGGGAGGGCCAGCGCGTATCATTTGATATTCAGCCCGACGCGCGGGGTTCGAAAGCCGTCAATCTGAAAGCAGCTTAAACTGTCCGGGCGAGGGCGACAGGCAGATGCGAGTCGCCCCACTCGTTTCAACGAGGCAAAAATGACGAAATCTCCAGGTCGCGCGAGCATACGCGAACAGAAGGCCGAGGCTTTAGACACTTTCGTGAAAGCTGAACTGGCCCGAAAGAAAGAGATAAACGCCGCGAAGACCGCGCGACTTAAGGCGCTTCGTCTGGCGCGCGATGAACAGGAAGCGTATGCTGCCACCTCTCGCCAGTCCGCTGAGGATAGGGCCGTCGGCCGGAAGACCATGCACCTGCGGCGCTCCTCTTAACGGAGAGAAACATGCCTTTTAAGCCCAACTATCATCAGGAACGTGCCTCGCGCGAGCGCGCGAAGAATGCGAGAAAGCAGGAGAAGCTCCTCAAACGCGAGGAAGCGGCGGCAGAGCGCAAGGCGGCGCGTGAGAAAGCTTCGGGTCCTGAGGAGATCTAACCAGTAAGATATCAATCGCGATGTCTTTTGTGGGTCACAGGCGGTCTTGACCGAGTGTCTGCCATTTTCGGTTTGCCCCATGGGGGCGCTGCAAACCATCCTGCCACAGCTCGATCAAGCCTGCTTCCATTTCGTGCGGGGTGATCAAGCGGCATAGCTGCGCTTTCGCAGCGCGGCGCAATCGGGCATCGGCAGGTTCGGGTGCGTTTTCGACATACCAGCCGAGATGCTTGCGGAATACGCGCACGCCATGTTCGTCGCCATAAAAACGCAAGCTCGCATGCAGATGGTCGAGTACTATCGCAAGCCGCGCGTCCAGGTCCGGCTCATCGGGCGGAATGCCGGTTTGCAGCGCGCGATCGATGGCGCCTGCGAGCCACGGCCGCCCATAGGCGCCGCGTCCGATCATCACTGCATCGGCCCCGGATTCCGCGAGCGCCATCCCGGCCGTTTCGGCGTCGCGGATGTCGCCATTGACGATCACCGGAAGCCGGGTTGCCGCACTCACTGCCCCAACCGCGCGCCAGTCGGCCCGACCGTCATAGAATTGCTGCCTTGTACGGCCGTGCACTGTCAGCGCGGCGATCCCCGCGCGTTCGGCCATAAGCGCAAGCTCCGGCGCGTTGATGCTGCGGTCGTCCCAACCGAGTCGCATCTTCAGCGTGACGGGCCGCGAGGTTGCGCCGGTGGCTGCGAGCATCAGACGTTCCGCATGCGCCGGATCGCGCATGAGCGCTGAGCCGGAAAGCACGCCCGTGACCTCTTTGCAGGGACAGCCCATATTCAGATCGACGATGTCGGCTCCGGCGGCTTCGGCCAGTGCCGCCGCCCGGGCGATCCAATGCGGTTCATGTCCGACCAGTTGAATGACGGTCAGCGGCAATCCGTCACCGACCGCGGCGCGGCGGATCACATCGGGACGCCCGCGTGCCAGCATCTCGCAGGCGACCATTTCGGTCGCAACATAGGCCGCGCCAAGTCGCGATGCGGTCCGGCGGAAGGGCAGGTCGGAAACCCCCGTCATCGGCGCCACCAGTACCCGCCCGCCGATGCGCACGTCTCCGATCGTGACGCCGGTATCGGCCGAATGCCGCATCAGCCGTCGCCTGCGATTTCTTCGCGCAACATTTCCAGTTCGATCCAGCAGTCATCCATCGTGCTCAGGCCCTTCTGCGCAGCGGCGGGCTTTTCCACCAGCGCCGCAAAGATGGCCGGATCGCGCGCGTAAAGCCCAAAATCGGCAAGTGGCCGCTGCAATTCCACGACTTCGCGTTCCTCGTTCCCGATTTGCTCTGGCAATATCCGCAGCGCATGCACCTCATTGTAGCTGAGACGGCATTTCGCTGCCCGCCGTTTGGGGGTCCCGCGGTACGACGTGCCGACGCGCGGCTGGACCGAGGTGACATCGATGTCTGCCCGGCGAATGGTCGCCACGGCTCGGGATGCGGCGTTACTGCCGCCATATTCCGCTAAAATCTGGGCCTCGCACACCGAGATAGCCGCTTGCGCGACAATAACGCCGCAGATGCCAGCGGTTTCTGGGCCTGAAACTCGTGCCGGCCGAAGGGGTCGGCATTCAGATCACAAGACCAGCCAAACGCCGCTGCCGATAACTGACCAACTGCAGAGAGACATAGCCAGCAGCGGTACGATGCTCCGTCGAGTGCACGCTAAAGTGTGGTGCGCCGACGCCGATGGTTGCTCATGCCCCGAAACGCAGGATTCAGAACAGCACGCCCGACACGGTCATAAGCCACGCCTCTACGTGGGGGGCGCAGTCGCGCGCGGCGGTGAGTTCCGTTCTGCATCGAAACGACATCGCACAAAGGCGGCGACCGTTAAAGTCGTGGTGATTACTCAGTTAAACTGCGTACCGATTACGTTGTTCACCGCCTTGAACTTGCTGCCGTCAATGGCAACGCTCGTAGGAAGGCTTGTCCGTAACGGATTGGCAATCCGGATCTGTCATTTATAAGGAATGATGCGCAGCCTGTTGGTGGTCGTCCTCGTGTCGTGCGTCGCCGTCGCCGCCTGCGGGTCGATGGATCCGTATCCACGACCCGCAGCGAACGACACCGGCGGGCTGCGCGTGAAGCAGCTGGTCGACCGCTACCGCGCCGCGGCCGGACTCCCGGCGGTGACGCTCGACGCGACGCTCTCGAAGGGCTGTATGGAGCACGCGCAATACATGCGTCTCAATGAGGGCTCCGACGCGATCGTCGGGCTCAACGCCCATCACCAGCGCCCGAACTTGCCGGGCGCATCGGTGGAGGGAGCCGCGTGTGGCGAGGCCGCCGACCTGTTTTTCGGCGTCTCGGATCTCGAAGTCGCCGTCGATAGGTGGATGTCGGTGCTTTATCACCGCCGGCCGATCCTGACGCCGACCCTCGAGCGTATTGGCGTCGGCTACGCCAAGCTTCGTGACGGCTCGTACATGGCCGCGCTGATGTTCGTGGATGCAAAAGGCGCCGGCGTCCCGGCGAAGTGGCCAGTCGCTTACCCGGCAGACAACCAGGGCGATATACCGCTCGAGTTCGGCGACGAGGTCCCCAACCCCGTCCCTGGCGGCGTGCGCGCCGGCTATCCGATCACGATCCAGTTCCCACCGTTCGACAAGGTCACCGGCGTACGCGCCACGCTCGTGGACGGGAGAGGCAAGGACGTCGCGTTCTATCTGTCCGATCCGGAGCATCCCGCGATGACCTCGTTTGGCCAGTACGGCGTCGTGTGCCTCATCCCGAAACTTCCGCTTCGCCCGGAAAGCCGCTACGAGGTGCGGGTCGATGCGACCTGGAACGGCAAGGCCAGCACGTGGCGCTGGAGCTTCGCGACACTTGCGCTGCGCCCCGTCGACGCGCACGACGAGGAAGCCGTCACGCGCGCGATCAACATCGCCAGCACGCTGCGAGGCACGGTGCTCGATGGCGGCATGATGGTGGACGGCGAAACCGCGTTCCTGCAGATCGGGCTCCGCACAGGGAAGCGCTACAAAATGGTCTCGATCTTGATCCCGCGCGACGTCTGGGGCAGGCTCGGCGGTAAACCCGATCCGTTCGTCGGCAGGACCGTCGTGGTTGACGGCACGCCGCAACTCTTCCGGGGCAAGTACATCAACATCCCGATTTCGGTCGCCAGTCAGCTGCGGATCGTTCCGTAGCGGTTACGGATCAGATGGGCGATGAATTTGTGCTGATGTACCCGGAAGTGCCCAAGAAACCGGTGGGCGTCGGCCATGAGCGCGGCCGACGAGACGAGCAAAGAAACGGGTTTCGGCACCATCGCGCGATACGGAATATTTTGCGGTTGCGGTGCGGATCTGCGTAAACCCGAACGTCACCAGAAGATGCGCCCTGTTCGAAGCGCCAGTGCCCCATTGCGGGTTCTCGAGCGGATCCGGATGCAATTCGGTCGGCGATGAGGGTCAGGTTTGTCGTCGCGCTGCCATCTGAAATCATAACCGGAAGAATTGATTCTATCGCCGGCTGCGGGCCCTGTCTTTCAAACCACCCGCCGCAACCAGCAGAACGGCGGCAAGCGACACCCCATACAGGGTGCTTCATGCGATGCTTCCCCGACGCGGTTGATTGCGATCTGTGCCGCCCATTCAAGCGGCATCCCGTTCCACCAATCCGGCAGAGCCATTTTCGCGCGCCCCCCGGAACGCGAACCGCGAGGCAGAGTGTCTGGTTCAGGCCAGGGCGGATTTGTACAGCGCGCCCAAAGCTGTCCAGGCGCGCTCCGCCTCCGCCCTGTTGTAAACCTGCCCACCCGGCACGCACCACCCATGGTCGGCATGATAGACCTCCACAGTCGCAGGGCGTTTTGCGGCTGCAAAGGCGGCCTTCAGCTCTTCCTTCACCTGGGGTTGCTGCATGTCGTCATTTTGTGCCTGGCACACGACGAAGGTGGCCGTGGTTTTGGGGATCAACAGATGCGGGCTGTCGGCGTCTTTGGTCACCAGCCCATTGCCACCATGGAAGCTGCCGACGGCGGCTATCCGTGCAGGAATCGCTGCCGCTGTCCGAAACGACAGCGATCCACCCATGCAGTAGCCCTGCACGCCGGCCTTCCGGTTTTTGTCGGTCTGCGGCTGTGCGTCCAGAAAGGCCAGGTAGGCCATGGCGTCGTGATCGATACCGTCGTCGCTCATGGCGCCGCGATACGAAAACAGCCTGTTGCGCTGTTCGGGATTGTTGAAATCGAAGGTTGCCCCTACCACCGGCGCTCGCGCGGAACGATAAAACGGGTTCGGCACCAGCACGACATAACCCTCCCCGGCCAAACGCCGGCCCATATCGCGGAATGCGGGGCGCAAGCCCAGAATATCGGTCCAGATCAGAACAGCAGGGCGGGTGCCCTGCGCTTGCGGATAGAAAAGAACGGCGTCGCAGGTCCCGTCGGCGGTCTTCACTTCGACGTCCTTTCCAACAACATTGGACTGCGCGAGAGCTGTCGTTGCAACGGCTGCGGTGGCAACCGTCATTGCGCCGAAGGCGCGACGCGAAAGTCTCGGATCCTCAATCAGACCGGGGTGAATGAATTCGTCGCACATGGGCTCCCTCTTTCGGCTATCCGGCTAGCGTTGGAAATTATAGCAGAAAGCAACGGAGCTTACATTTGTTCTCGCGCTGCGCCGGCAATGATCTGAAGCGTGCCCTGATTTTTTGGCTAACCCTCCGAGTCCAGTTGCTGCCAATACTGCGGTATGGATCTTTTCAGAGTGACAATATCTTGCTCCAGCATTTCCCGATGTTTCACGGTCATCTCTCCGCTGGGCAGCCTCACAAGGATGCTTCGCGTCCCACACCGAAAAGCGCTACCAGTTCTTGGTAATGACCAGACTGACCACCCGCTGCCCCGGATCCTGCGTCTGGTTAAACGCGCGCGGGCTGCCGTGATGCGAGGAGATGATGTAGGCAAACTCCGGCATCCTGTCCGTCAGATCGTTGATCGTAAGCTGCACTGCGAGATTTTTCAGGTAATCATTCGCAGGCCGATCCCCCGTCGTGTAGCCGAACGAAACGTCCCACGTAATGAATGAAGGTTGGTAATTTGTGAGCAGATTATATTGCTGCGTATACTGCGCAAATTGGGGCCCGTAGGAAGCGCAGGAGGGGCCACCCGTCATGAAGCATTGTGGCGGCAATGCCGGGTAATTGCCGAGGCTGTTTACCAGGTCCTCATTGCCGGTGTGGGCAAAATAATTCATGAACAGAGTTGCGGTGAACGCACTGTCCGGTCCGCCGGCCCAGCCCAATCGCGCGCGATAATTCAGATGGCCACCGGAATCCTGCCCCTTGAAGAAGTCGATGACCGGTGTCCCGGGGACGAAAAATGCTTGCTGCAGCAACTGGTAATTGCCAGTGACGCCGGTATTCCATGCACCGAAATCGCCAAGATCGATGTCGTAACTGGCGCTGAAATCCACGCCCTGATAGGCCAGCCAGCCGACATTCCGGTTTGCCAGGTCCTCGATATAGCTGATGTTAGGTGGAACGATCTGAGGCGACGCGGTTGGCAGTTTCGCCGTCGCCGCGACCATCTGGGCAAAGCCCGGAGCAGAGTTGAGAATATAGGCGCTCCGTGCATTCGGATCGTCGAGACCACCGAGGATGCTCAGGCCCTGGATCGTTCCGTTGATCTTGATAGCATACCACGTGGCGTTGACGTCCAACCCTTTGAAGAAGGTCGGCGCAAAGTCAAATCCAAGAGTTGCATTTCTGGAAGTTTCCGGTTGAAGCGCCGACCCTCCTGCCGCCCGAACCTGCGCTGCGGCGCCAGAACCTCCGCCAATCGCAATTCCGCCCAGATACTGCAGTGCAGGACTGCAATTCGGGTCGATGATTGCTGCAGCCGATCCGGCTTTAGCAGGCACATTCACCTGCGGACAGCTCGGCTCGTTGTTCTGATTGGATCCGCCCACCACGTTGACCGGGTCGATGGTCGCCCCGGTAACGGGGGACAGTTCCTGGAACAGTGGCGCACGGAACGAAGTGCCCGCGGCGCCGCGAACTGAAAAGCCCAGCCCGACATTCCAGTTGATTGCGATCTTCGGATTCTTTGTCGTGCCTACACCGGAATAATGATCGATGCGGCCGGATAGTTCGAGTTCGAACGCCTGGACGAACGGCAACGCGTTGGCCTGGCCGATAATCGGGATATTGATCTGCGCAAAAGCTGCCCACACCTGTTGTCCGGCCGAATCGTCGGCGAGACTTGGTGCCGCATTGCCGAGTTGGGAGTTGCTCGCATCGTGATCGCTAAACGTCCAATGGTTGGTCCAATAGACACCACCGATGGCGCCCCGCACCGTTCCTCCGGGCAGGTCAAACAGCGGGCCATCGAAATTTGCGCCCGATTCGTCGAGAACCGTGAATTCGCGGACGACACGGTTCGCCTCAATGTACGAAAGCGCCGATGGGTCGTTGCAACGAAACGCATTGGGGTCGCAGAACAGGTTCAGATAGGGCACGTTCGCCGGCTTGGTGTAGGAACCAAAGCTACCACTGGCCCCAACGACGTTACCCAAGGCGGCATTGGCCAGATTCTGGTTCACCATGTTGGAAAAGGTGGCGAATTGCTGGTCTTCGGTCTTTGAGTAATAGACCTTGCCTTTCCAGCCATAGGCCATATCGAGGTTGAAGCCGGTTTCCCAGCGACCGCCATTGTCGCCGGAGGTAACGCGTCCGGTCATCTCCTTGTCGAAATTGTAGGACACCTCAAGGCCCGCCGGCGCGCCCACCGGATAATAGGGATTCGTCGTCGGCACGGTGTAGGTCGCCGCGTTGACGTCGGTTGCGCCCGTTGTGCCCGCGGAATGGATGACGTTGCGCCGGTCGTTGAAGAAGCCCTCGGCGAAGAACGACACGTCATTGACCAGGCCTCCGGGCCTCCAGACCTCCTGATCGAAGGTAAAGACGAAGGCGCTGCGCGTGATGTCGGGAAGGTCCCAGGCATCCGTGTAGGGATTGATCAAGTTCTGCGCGAAGGAGGTTGAATTCGGATTTTTCGCCTGGATTTGTGCCCATGTCAGGCCGACGCCGTTCTGTCCTTTCGGGACCGCATAACAATTGACGCAGGTGGTCCCGGAATTGGGATCGAAACCGGAGGGCGTATTCGCGGGGCCGGCCGGATCGCCGACGCTAATGATGCCAGGATGCGCGCCGAAGATCGGCGTCCTGTTGTCCAGCCCATACCGGCTGAAGTCATAGGTCATATAGGGGCGCGAGGCCCCCGGGACCATCGCCGTATGATAGCCTTCGTAGGTTAGGGTGATGTCGCCCCCATCCCATTTTCTGCCATAGAGTTGGGAAAAGGATTCCGACAGGCCGCCGATATCGGTGGAATCGCCAAAGCGGACCTGTGTAACGGCGCCGTCGAACCCGCGCTTCAGAATGACGTTGATCACGCCCGCGACGGCGTCTGATCCATAAGTTGCCGAAGCACCGTCAGCCAGAACGTCTATTCGATCGACCGCGAGTTCCGGAATGATGGAGGGGTCAACGATGCAGTTCCCGTGTCCCTGCAGCGGAGCGCGCACGCCATCGATCATCAGCAGGGTCTTGGGTGCTGTCGCGCCGCCGCCGATGCCGTGAATTTCGACCTGCTGCGCGCCTTCAATATTGCCGCCGTTTTGGGTGACCGTCAGCGAACCCTGCACCACGACGGATGGCACACTCTTCAGGAGATCTGCCGTCGTGAGGGCGCCCGTCACTTTGTAATCCTGATCGGTCAATGTGGTGACCGGCACGCCGACAGCAACAGTTCCATGAATCAGCGATCCGGTGACCACCACTTCTTCCGGAACCTCGGCCGCTGTCGCGGCGGTTTGCGTCTGCCCGTAAGCTGGAATTCCTGCCGCGATCACGAGCAGGGACGCGGAACCGAACAATGAACTCACCTTCGCCGCGCGCGATGCGCGGCGATGCTGCCTCAAAGACATGTATTTCCCCTTCGGTCGAGTTGACCGCCATACGTTGCCGCGACAGACAATCGGTCACGGTGTCTGGATTGCTTCAGTTCCCAAATCCGGATGTTGGTAACATCAATTGCGGATGTTACCGCGATATTGATGATTCCACTGATTCGGTAACAAGAACGCAATTTACCAATTCCGATCTATCAGGTGATCGTCACGCAGTTCCGGAGTTGCTGCGGGCTTGATCCAAAGGCTGCCGGAAATCCTTCCTCAGGAATCAACTGAACTCAGGTTGGTATACCGGCAATTTGCATGGGTGCCGGACCAACCGCCCCTCCTACCAGGCTTTGGTAATCACAAGCGTGATTACGCGCTGGGCAGGATTGAAGTAATTGCTGAAGGCGCGCGGATTTCCATTCCCCCCGCCCGGGAGCGACACATACTGGAACGGCAAGTGCCGGTCGGTGAAGTCGTTGAGCGTGAGCTGGATCCCCAGGTTTTGCAGATATTCATTGGTGGGCCGGTCGCCGGTGGCGTACGCAAGCGAGAGATCAAACGTGATGAATGCCGGTATGAACTCGCTCAGGAACGGAAATTGCTGCGTATACTGCGCAAATTGCGGTAGCCCGCTCGCGTTGCAGGCGGGATTGCCCACCACGAAACATGCCGGCGCAAGCGGTTCTACAGGAGATCCGTCGGGCGGTTGGGCGCCGACATGGGCGTGGTAGTTCAGAAATCCGGTAACGCTCCAGGCATTATCCGGGCCACCCGCCCAACCGAGGCGCGCCCGGTAATTGAGCCGTCCCCCGGAATCGATCCCCTTATAGGCGTCGAAAACTGGCGCGCCCTGTGCAACGAGTGTCTGAGAGTCGAGCGCGTAATTGCCGGTGATGCCGACATTCCAGGCGCCATAGTCGCCGAGGTCGAAATCGTAGCTGCCGTTGAAATCGATGCCCTCGACGCTTTCCCACCCGATGTTCGCGTTTGCAATGTCTTCGAGGAAATGGATCCCGGACGCGATTGTGTAAGGCGCGGTCCGCGGGTTGGCGACGAGCGTCGTGACAGCCTGGGAGAAATTCGGAACGTCGCTGGGCAGGACATAGAATCGTCTGGCCAGCGGGTCGTCGAGCCCGCCAAATTGCCCGGCCGGCTGAATCACACCGTTGATCTTGATGTAATAAAGCGTGGCGTTGAGATCGAGGCCGCGGAGGAATCCCAGCATATCATCGGTACCTGGCGCAAAATCGAATCCCACCGCCCAGTTTCTCGCTTGCTCGGGATTCAGCGCGCCGCTTCTGTACGGCGAGGCGATCGCCGAGCCGCCACTGACCGAAAAACCGCCGATATATTGCAGCGCGGCAGAGCAATTCGGATCGATAATGGCCGCCGCCGATCCCGCTTTGGCCGGAACGCCGATTACCGGACAGCTTGGCTCGACATTGCCGGGGGCCCCGGCCGGGACATTGACCGGGTTGAGGGACGCGCCGGCGGAGGCGGAGAATTCCGTGAATACCGGCGCCCGGAACGAGGTGCCGATGGCGCCCTTGAATGTCAGCCCGTCGCCGACATTCCAGTTTAGGGACACTTTCGGGTTCTTGGTGAAGCCGAAGATCGAATAATGGTCGATTCGGCCCGACACTTCGAGAACCAGCGCCTGAAAGAACGGAAGCGCATTGGCCTGTCCAATGATTGGAACGTCCAATTGTGCGAATACCGCCCAGATCTGCTCCGAATTGGCGTCATAAGATGCGGAAGGCTGTGCACTGCCAAGGAAGGACGGGGACCCGTCGATATCATTGAACGAGTAATGTTCGGACAGATAGTCGCCACCGATCGCCGCGCGAACCGTGCCGCCCGGCAAGTCGAACAATGGACCGTCGAAATTGATACCGCTCTCGTCATGGTTGATGCGTTCGACGCTGTCTCGCGTGGTCGTAAAGAAATTGCGGGTCGCCGGGTCGACGCAGCTGAATGAGGCGGGATCACAAAACAGGTTTAGGTACGGAACATTCGCGGGCTTGGTGTATGGCTGATAGACGCCGGACGGATCCGTTACGGTATTGCCCAACGCTGCGCTGACCTGGGTCTCGTTGATCTCATTATGCCAGTGGGCGTATTCCTGATCCTCGCTGCGCGAGTAGAACAGGTTCCCCTTCCAGCCGAACGCCATATCGAGGTTGAAACCGGCATTAATGCGATCGGCAACCTGGCCGGAAGCGATGCCAGATTGACCCAAATTTGTCGAGACCTCCAGGGGGACGTCCGTCGGTGCACCGATCGGGTAATAAGGGTTGTTGGTCGGAACGACGTAGGTGTGGGAGTTAAAGTCTGTGGTGCCTGTGGAACCTGACAGGTGGCCGGTGACGCGGCGATTGTCGTAATAACCCTCCAGATAAAATGTCGCGGTGTCGACGAGGCCGGAGCCGGTCCAAAGGCGCTGGTCGAACGTGACGACAAAACTTTGGCGCGACATGTCGGGGATCGCATCCGCGCCGGCATACGTATTCGCCTCGTTCTTCGCGAACGAAGTCGGGGTCGGATTGGCCGCCAGGATATGATTCCACGTCAGCCCAACGCCGTTCTGCCCTTTTGGAATCGCATAGCAGTTATCGCAGGTCGTCCCATAAGTGGCGTCGAAGCCGCTCGGCGTTGCATCCGGCGTGTGCGGATCACCGGCGCTGATAATTCCGGGGTTTCCGGTGGTGATCGGCGTTCTGTTGTCGAGACCCCAGGGCGTGAAGTCAGTGGTGTAGTAGCTTCGGTTGGTGGCGAGCGCGGGACTGTTGTGGTAGCCCTCCCAGGTGACAGTGATATCGCCGGTGTCCCACTTCCTTCCGTAGAGTTGCGAGACCATTTCGGTAAGACTGCCGTCGCTTAAATCGCCAAACTGCAGTTGCGTGATGGCTCCGTCATACCCGCGCCTCAGAACGAGATTGATCACGCCGGCGACCGCGTCGGAGCCATAGGTCGCCGACGCGCCATCGGCGAGAACATCAACTCGGTCCAGCGCCAGTTGCGGTATGATCGACGGGTCGAGGGCGCAAAGTCCACGGCCCTGAATGGGGACCCGCACCCCATCGACCAGCAATAGGGTCTTTGGCGCGACCCCAAGCAATGCGCCGCCGAGGCCATGGATTTCCACGTCCTGCGTCCCGGTGATGTAGCCGCCGTTAAACGTGCTGCTGGCGGATGCCTGGACCACAACCGCAGGCAGCGTCTTCAGGAGATCGGCGGTTGTCAGCGCACCGGTGACCTTGAAGTCCTGGGTGCTCAGTGTCGTTACCGGCACGCCAACCGCGGCGGTGCCGTGAATGAGGGACCCGGTTACCAGCACTTGCTCCGGTATGGACGCCGCCATCGCGGCGGTTTGCGCCTGCCCATAAGCCGGCATCGCGTACGCGACGGCAATGAACGACCCGGAGCCAAGTAGCGCACGCAACTTCGCCGAGCGAAATCCCCAGCAATAACGGTTCAGGCTCATTTCCCCTCCTTCGCTCCGGACTCACACCCCTCCGGCCACGGCAGACCACCGGCCGCGGTTTGTTCTAATTCTTGAGAGCGTTAAATCGGAACCCGCCGCAATGCGTTGATTCCGCAGATTGGATTTCGATCAGCCCCCCAAAATCTGTTTCGCTCTTCTAACACGCGTACATTGTTGGGCAGTTACCGGGCCTGTGTGGTTAAATTAAAATTCGCTTTTATTGGATCGTCCGTAAGCTGAATGTAAGCTGGCGTTGGACGAAACCTTTGGCTTCTGGTGAGCGGCATAGCGTTGCCGCGGCAGTAGCTTTACACGGTAAAATAAGGGGGTGGACACGTTGCAATCGCAAAAGTTGTCCGACCAGCGGCGCTTTCGCACCGCGGGTGCCGGTGGTATTTTGAATCGGTTCCAACGAAATCACTCGTGCAGGAGAACGGCCGTGGAGCAGAATGTGACGCTGGATATCGACGGCAAGGTGCACACGGTTCCGGTCGACGATCCAAAGATGCCGCTGCTCTACGCCCTGCGCGACGATCTCGGATTTACAAATCCGCGCTTTGGCTGTGGGCTCGGCCAATGTGGCGCCTGCACCGTACACGTGGATGGTCAGGCCGTGCGCTCCTGTGTAACGCCGGTCTCCCTGGTCGCCAATCGCAAGATCACGACAATTGCTGGTCTCGGAACACCAGAAAATCCACATCCACTGCAGACGGCGTGGATAGCCGAGCAGGTCAATCAGTGTGCTTATTGCATCAATGGTTGGATCATGACGGGCGCCGAATTGCTGGCGCGCAACCCGCATCCGACGGAACAGGAAATCAGAGATGCCTTTGCCGACCTGATCTGCCGCTGCGGGACTCATAATGCGGCGGTCAAGGCCGTCATGCGCGCGTCGAAGGCCTGAGGAGGTTCATTATGCTCGAACTCGAACCGAACCAGCTTAGCCGGCGCGCCTTCCTCACTTCCGCCGGCGCAATGGTGGTCGCACTCGCCACACCTGCCGAGTGGGCCGATGCCGCCCAGTTCGAACTCGGCTGCTGCCGCCGGCGTCAGGCCGGGGAAACTGTCTTCCTATATCTCAATTGAGCCAGATGGGACCGTGATCGCCTATTACGGAAAAATCGATGGCGGCCAGGGATTGGAAACTTCTGTCGCCCAATTGGTGGCAGAAGAGATCGACGTCCCGTGGGAGCGCGTGCGCGTTGTCATGAGCGACACGGCGCAATGCGTGAATATGGGTGGATCGACAGCCGGAAATGGCTTGCGGCAGGGGGGCATAATCCTGCGCCAGACTGCGGCGGAGGCGCGCCGCGTACTGGTCGAAATGGCCGGCGACAAATTGGGCGCCGCTCCGGCCGACCTCACCGTGACCGACGGTGTCGTGCATTTGCTTGCCGACCCCGGCAAGCGCGTCACCTATGCCGAACTGATCGGTGGCCGGCTCCTCGATATTCCCGTGCAGTTCCGCGGGGAGGCACAGCAACTTGCGGTCAAAGTGCAAGCTCCGCTGAAAAAACCGGAAGAATTCAAAATTATCGGCAAGTCGTATCCGCGTCGCGACATGCCGGGCAAAGTGTTTGGTACTCTGAAGCAGGTCACGGACGTCAAGCTGCCCAACATGGCACATGCGCGCATGATCCGGCCCCCGTTTGCCGGATCGGTGCCGGTCGCGGTGGACGAAAAATCCATTGCCGATATTCCCGGCTCGCAAGTGGTCTGGATCAGGGATTTTCTGGGCGTGGTGGCCGAGAAAGAGTGGAACGCCGTAAAAGCTGCGCGGCAATTGAAAGTTACGTGGTCCGAATCGAAGGCGAATTTCCCCGGACACGATAAGCTGTTCGACCATATCCGGGCCGCCCCGGTGGTTGCGCGCTCCAGCGATCGCAATGTCCGGGCTGTAGGCGCCTCGCAGCAGAGAGCGAGCGGTTCAGTCGATGATGCTTTCAGGCGAGCCGCTTTCGTGCTCGAAGGCGAATACGAATATCCGACTATGTCCCATGCCAGCATGGGACCGGCCTGTGCGGTTGCCGATGTGCGCGAAGACAGCGCAACCGTTTACACGAGCACGCAGAAGCCTTTCGATTGCCAGCTTGGAATCGCCGAACTGCTTGACCTGCCGCCGGAGAAAGTCCGCGCGATCTGGATGTTCGGCACGGGTGGCTACGCCCGGGACGCCCAGGGTGATGCCACCGCCGACGCCGCCGTGCTGTCGAAACAACTGAAAAGGCCAGTTCGCGTCCAATACATGCGGCACGAATCGCTCGCATGGGATCCGAAGGGCACGGCATCGGTCAGCCGAAACCGCGCGGCATTCGATGCGCAGGGCCATTTGATCGCTTACGAAAACATCACCAAGTCCTTCTCGATGGAGGACTGCAATACGCGCGAACGGCATCCGGCGGACACGCTGGCCGGCATGGCGCTCGGCTATCCGCTCAACTGGCGACCAGCCTACGGCACGCCGGGAAATGGATACCAATTCGAAAACGCGCATTGGGGATGGGAGCTGATCGCGCCGCTGATGGACCGCAGCTCACCGTTGCGTACCACCCATGTCCGCGACCCGTTCGGTCCGCCGCTGATGTTCGGAAGCGAAGCTTTCATCGACGAGATTGCCATCCACACACAAACGGATCCGATCGAGTTCCGCCTGAAATATCTCAGGGAAGATCGCGAGCACGAATTGTTCGCCACTGCGGCAAAGCAATATGGCTGGGAGGCACGTCCGTCACCTCGCAGGGACCAGCACGGGAACATCGCCACGGGTCGGGGATTCGCGTACCGCTCATTGGGTGGCACCTACATCGCGCTCATTGCGGAAGTGCGCGTACACCGTGACACGGGCGTGATCGAAATTCCCCGCGTCGTGGTCGCGCATGATTGTGGTCTGATCGTCAATCCGGAGACGATCAAGCATGTCATCGACCGGCAGATCGTCTGGCAGACCAGCCGGACCATTTATGAAGAAGTCCGGTTTGACGACAGGATGGTGCAATCCGCCGATTGGCTGACCTATCCGGTATTGAAGATGCAGGGGGTTCCAAAGTCCGTCGAGGTCGTGACGATCAACCGTCCCGATCAGCCTGCGTCCGGGGCAGCCGAAATGGCCTGCGGACCTTTGCCCGCGGCGATCAGCAATGCGGTATTTGACGCGACCGGCGTGCGCCTGCGCCGCGTGCCGTTTACGCCGGAGCGCGTGAAGGCTGCGCTTGCGCGTGGTCCCGAGCGCGTCGTGAAGGCGTCGCTTTGATTGGCATAAGCCCGAAATGGGATCGCATGGCGCCCCGCTTAGCTCAGATTGGAACCCGTGTTGCGGCAGTCAGAGAAAGATCTTGTACGCCATGGTTTCACCATCCGCGCGTTTGAGCGCGAACTCCGAACCTTTCTCGTGCTCTTCGACGAGCGCTTCAAACAGGCGAAGCGCATTTCGAATCACTTCGGCATAGGACGCGGCTTCGGTCTTCTCCTTCAGCCTTTGCAGGCGTTCCATTGCCTGCGGTGGCATTTCGAGCTGGACGCGCGTTGTGGTGCGTTCGCCATTCCCTTCTTCACGAAAGGATTCGGCGCGGTGGCGGCGGTGATAATGCCCGTGCATGTCACGCCTCCTGCCGGCGGTCGCCGCGGGATTCGTCATGCCAATGGCGATGACGGCCATAACAGCCACGCCGGCGCCAGACGAGGGCGAAAAGCGCGATCAGCAGAATTGGGAAGAACGGAAAGAAAAAGAAATGGTGCGGGTAGGGATATGCCCGGGAGGGCAGCTGGGCATAAGGGCCCGCATAGAAATAATGCGGGCTAAACATCCAGACTATTGCTGCGATCACGAGCGCGATGAAAGCCAGTCGCGTGAGGATGTGCAGCACAAGATGCCCGCGCCAACTGCGCCGTCTGCCATTGTCGCCGCCAGTGGCGCCATTTGCCGGAGGAGGCGGCGGGGCGTTTGCGTCATCGACGGGGAATTCGGATCCGACGCCTATTCCGATCTTGCTCATCGTGGTTCTCCGATTAACTCGGAGTGTTATATCATCATTAAATAATCAAAAGTCAATCATGTGCCATAGGGTTTCTGGCCTTTGGAGCCTATGGTCATGCCGGTAGTATGGCATCGGGCTACCGGGGGCACGGGATAGTGCACGATCCTGATCTCACGACACGGTATCGAAATCGTGCGGAAGAATTGCGCAACATTGCGAGCGGCGTAAGCGACCCGGAAAATCGCCAGCCCTTCTGAAATGGGCCGACGAATATGATCGACTGGTGGCGCATTTTGAACGCCGAGCCAGACCAATCAAGTGAGATTATTGCGAGCGTCCACGCTTGGCCAGCGCCGCCGAGGCGCCGGCCACGGCTTGCAGAATGGTCCCTACCAGTTCTTGACCAGCGTGACACCAATGGTACGGCCGGTATTGGGCTTTGTGATGTCGTAACCCGATGCCTGGCGGCCAGGCGGATTGGTCGGGTCATATTGAAACGGCGCATGTTTGTTCAGGAAGTTCTGCACGGTGAGCTGAACGGTCAAATTCTTGAGGTAGTTGTTTACCGGCATATCGCCAGTGTTGTAGCCGAACGACAAATCGAAGGTGACGAAGTTGGGCTCTATACTCGCGTAGTTGCTGATTGCGCAGGGGAAGGTGCCGCCGCCAACAGTTCCGCCCGATGATACGCACTGGAAATTGACATTGGGAGGGACGCTGGTCGGCAGGAAGTAATGCGACTGATAATTCATGAAACCGGTGAGGCTGTAGGCGCCGTCGCTCCAGCCGAGGCGCGCCCGATAAATCATCCGCGGGGTGGTTTCTACGCCCCCCTGCGCAAGACCTCCGACCGCGGAAATGTTTTGATGCATGTAATCGATGACCGGTCCGCCGGTGGTGGTCTGGGAGAGGCGATGCAGGTAATAGGTCCCGGTTATGCCGGCATTCCAGGCACCGAAATCGCCGAGATCGAAATCATAGCTGGCATTCCAGTCGATTCCGCTCACATGCAGGAATCCGCTGCCATAGGTGCTACCGTCGTTAAGCCAATACACGTTGCTGGCAGCGCTGACCGGGGCGGGGCTGCTGATATCGGTCAGTGCTGACACGACCATCGCCTCAAAGGGTGCGCAACTGGTCGGGTGGGCATTCGCCGCGACGGGACAGCCGAGATCGCTCGGCAAGATGAAGCGGAAGCGCTGGGTCGGATCGGAGAAAAGCTGCGAATTGAGCGCGCCTTCGCCGCCCAAAGGATTGTTGATTTTGACGCTGTACCAGGTGGCCTGCAGGTCCAGCCCCTTGAGGAAATCATATTGCGGAGCGATTTCGAACCCCACGCTGTAGTTGTTCGACGTTTCAGGAGCGAGCGCGGTGCCGCCCTCGCGCTGTTGCACCTGCCCCGTGGAGGCATTGACGAAGCTGCGCAACTGCGTGTGGGGGCCACCGCCCCAACTGACGCCTGGCACCTGACTGCTGCAGGCAAAACCTGCGGCAACCAGCGCCGCATTGAAGCTGCCCGGAACAGCCGCGCCGTTTGTGCAGCTGATCGGAACGCCATTTGAGCCGTTAAATCCGTAAGCGGTATTGGAATTGCTGGCGACGACGGAATATTCGCCGGCGTTCGCAAAGCGGAACGATGTTCCCCACGAACCGCGTACGGTCGCGCCCGTCATTTCGTCGAGAAGCCAGGTGAAGGCCAGTTTGGGATTACTGGTCCCGCCTTTGAGCGCACCGTTCGGACTGTTGTACTGGTCGTGGCGCCATGAGGCTTCAAGGTCGAGTTTGCGCACCAGTGGCAGATTCAGGTTATCGCCGAACACGGGAATATCGACCTGCGCGAATCCGGCCCAAACCGTGTAGGGCTCCGGATCAACGCTGGCGGCAATATTATTGAGATCGGCAGGAACCGTACTATAGAGAGCGACGCCCGGTGGCGTGCCCAGAGGCGTCACGGTCAGGTTGTTGTATCTCTGCGCGAGCACATTGTCCGATTCGTAAGTGCCGCCCACGGCCGCCTTCACCTGCCCGGCGGGGAGATCGAACAGAGGGCCGTCAAAACGCGCGCCTTTTTCTTCGATCTGGTAAATCGCCTGATTCCAGCGCTGACCGGCAAAATAGGCAAGTGTTTGTGGTGAATTGCAGTGGAAAGCCGCCGGATCGCAGAACAGGTTCAGATACGGCACGCTGGCAGGTTTACTGACCCCGTTGACGGTATTGCCCAGGGCAATGCTGGCGGCGGTGTCGTTCACGACCCACAAAGTATATTTGTCGGTTTCGTAAGAGCGCGAATCGTAGATCTGCCCCGACCAGCTGAACGGCAAATCGAGGTTGAACCCGAATTGATATCGCTGCGATAGTTCGTAGGCGCTCTCCTTCGGCGGCAACTCTTTCCCAAGGTCATAGGAAACCTGCAGGCCGGCCGGGGCGCCTGTGGGATAATAGGGGTTCGTTGTCGGAACCGCGAAGGTATGAATATCGTTCGTGGCGCTGGTGTAATAAGTCGGCGTGAGCTCTGTCACGCGCCGATTGGTCAAAAAACCCGTGAAGAAAAAAGTTACGCCGGGGAATAACCGCTGGTCGATCGTGGCGACGAATGAATTTTTCTGCTGCCCCGCCAGCTCCCAGCCCTGCTGCAGCGGGTCCAGCTGATTGGTGACGCCTGGGTGTGACTGCAATTGAGCCCAGGTCAGCGTTGACGCGCTGCCCGGCGTATTTGGCCCCACGCCGTTGTTGATGGGATTGAAATTGGCTCCGGTACCGGCCGGGACTGAGTAACAATTGCTGCACACGGTGCCAACGCCCACCGCTCCGGCGCCGTTATTCACGAACGGCTTTCCCGTCGAAACCGTTCCGGGCAGCGATGAACCGATCGGGATTTCGTTGTCCAGCCCCCAGGGGGTGTAGTTCATCGTATAATTGGAGTGGGCATGTTTGACCGGGTCTTCGTGGACATATTCGTAGGTCAGGGTCACATCGCCGCTGCTCCAGGTGCGGCCAAAGAGCTGCGATCCCTGGAATTCGAGACCGTCGTGGTCGGGCGCCTGTACATGCAACAGCGTCACGGCGCCGTCGTAACCGCGTTTCAGCACAACATTGATCACTCCCGCGATCGCGTCAGAGCCATAAGTTGCAGATGCACCGTCCGCGAGAATATCGACTCGATCAAGCGCCAGGGCTGGAATGATGGAGGGGTCAATGGCGCACAGACCGTCGGCCTGAGGCGGAAACCGCACGCCGTCGACCATCAGCAGCGATCTCGGGCCGGTGCCGTCGAGGCCGCGGATATTGACGCGGGTCTCACGCTCCTGATGACCACCGGAGTTGACCGCAGAAGGACCAGGCGCGACTTGTGCCTGGGGAATCGTGCGGAAAAGGTCACCGATGGAGACGTTGCCCGTCTGAGTGAAATCCTGAACGCCGAGATTGGTGACCGGCACGCCGACCGCCGCCGCGCCGTGAATCAGGGAGCCGGTTACCAGCACCTGTTCGGGCACACCGGGCGTTGCCTGCGCCGTTTGCGCAGTCTGAGCATGAGCGGCCAGTGTCGCCGACATTGTCAGCAATGACGCAGAACCCATCAGGGTTGCGAATCGTGTTGCAGTCGAATGCATTGTCCCCCTCCCGATGGCATTGGCGGAAGTCGATCTGCTTCTTGCAGCAGATCAATGATTCCGCAGTAAAGGGAATTCCTACCCAACGGGCTGGAGAAGCGCAGCAGTTTAAACAGATCTTTATCTTGTCCGATTCAGAATTTTTACCGCTGTGTCCAATGCAACACAGCCGCGCACAACTCCTGCTACGTATCGCCGAGGGAATTCATCCGGAGCGACTTGCGTCCCGCGGTGAGATTGATCAGAAATCGCGCCTGGTGGCATGCGGAACGGGTACCGCACCCGGTACGGGAATGAGACCGTCGCCGGCCTCCGCGCAGATATCCTCTTCCCAGTGATTCGTGCGGTCGTCGTAACCCTGCTCGAATTTCACGACACCATCCCAGGCCGCGGTGAAAGTACCCGGATCTTCGATTCGAACCGTGACCCCGAATTTTTTTCCGTCGCCGGTGAGTTTGAAACGCTCGACGACATGCAGTTGCTTCGTATGCGGCGTGCGGAAGCGGTCCAGCGGGCCCTTGTCGTCAAGCCCGATCGTGTCTACCACCAGAGTGTCGCCGTTCTCATAATGTCCGACGGACTCTCCGTACCATGAATAACCCGGATTTTTGCTGTGCGGCACATCCAGATAGATGCGCCGAACCTGCGCGTCGCGCTTCCAGAGAAGCAGGACCTCCTTCGGCGTTTGCAGAATTTCCATGGGCTCGCCCGGAAACAGCAGAACTCCCGGGACGCCACCGGGGAAGCAGCGCGAAGGCGCATTGAATCCGATCTCTCCCCCGATCACCTTCCGGTTCGCGTCATCCATGACTTTTTTGGCCCACGGCTGAAGCAGCGGATTGTCCGTTACCGCGACGGGATCAACGATTTTCGGCCGGTACTTATTGGTGCCGGTTATCGGCCCTGGTCCGTTATCGCCAGGTACCTTCTGGTAGTTCGGGCCCCCGGCGAGCACCCACATCTTCCGGCCCGAACTGAAGTCCGGAATTGCGCTCGCTTTCGCTGCACCGGCAGGCGTTTGGGCGCTCCGGGCGCCGGACCACGGGGCGCAGGCAGCCAGAGCCGCAAACGCGAAACGGACCGCATGACGTGCGAAGGATGCAGTCCCTGTCATCGGTCAATTCCTTTCAACGGGCTCATCCCGCATGCATCATTGTGGCTTGACGCCCCGGACGGAAGACAGTTCCCGGTGTTTTTCGCCACAGTTGTAATCCATGATGTGGACGTCGGGACGGGCCTGATAGACGAAGCGCGCGGTCCAGTCTTTCGTGAAAACGACCGGATCATGGATGGTGATCACGTCTTCAAGGGTCCTGCCGTCATCCAGCTTCCGAACGCGTTCAGTCGTGCGCAGCTGATCACTGTGGGGGGCACCCGAATTGTCCAGAAATGTTGTGTCGTTGAAACCCGCCGTCTCGATGACAAGCGTGTTGCCGTCCCAATGCCCCGCGGAGTGCCCGGCATAAAATGGCAGAACCTGCAGTTCGCTGTCGGGGGGCAGAGGCTTATCCATATCGACGCGCCGGACCATGTGGTTGATTTCATAAAGCAGATAAATCTCGCCCCGGTTGGTGGCCTGGACAATCTCGAAGGGATAGGGACTTTCGAGTGCCCGCGGCACGCCATCGGGCAGGCAGTAGCTGCGCGACCTGTCATCAAGTTTGTTGGCGGCGAGATCGGCCATATTTTTTTTATAGCCCGCTAAGGCTTCGCGTTTGTATGGCGGGTTTCCCCCAGAAACGGGTTCGATGCGGGGACTATATGTCGTAGCCCAATAGACGCCGCTGAGATCGGGCGATGCCGGCGCAGCGCCCGCTGGAACCTGGATGGCTGCCAGGGCGCAAAAAACAAGAGTTGGTGCGGCCGACAGCGCATATGGGATGCGATGATACTTCATTGCCCCTTAGATCTGGATCCCGGCATTTCGAAAGGCAGTTGACGTCGCGCTTAAGTATTGCCCGCCGCGCGGTGCGCCGCGCGCTCCTTTTGCCGCTCCTGCGCCCCACCGTCGTTCTTGACCATGTTATGCCCTCCGCCGTCGAGAGTGATAAAATCGCCGCCCGGCAGGCCGCTCTTCATGGGGTGAACCGTGATTCGAATCTTGTCGCCCGCCTGCAGGGTTTTTGGATTCCAACCGAGAGCTACAAGAATGGTCAGAGAGCCCATTTCGACAGCCCATTCCTTCGGCTGACCTTTGGCGTCCATCACTTCCATGCGGATCCAGCTGTGCGGATTGGTCCACATGAATTGTTTGACTGTTCCTTCGATGGAGATCTTCTTTTCCACGTCGAACATGGCATAGGAATGATGCGCCGAAGCCGGCAACGATGTTGTCGCCACGGCGATTGCGATAACGGTTCCGGTCAAAAGAGTGCCGAGCTTCATTGATACCTCCCCTTGGCGGGCTGCCTTTCAGGCAGCCCGGGCATTTTGCAACAAGCTGATAATCCGTAGGCCATCGGTAGGATCGGCTCAAGGGGCCAGCGATCGGTCACTCTCGCGACCGATCGCCCGGTTCAAATCCGCTCCAAAATCATGCTATCTGATGTGAGACGCGGGCACTGGAAAAAACCCTGGTCATCTCGCGATTAAAGGCTGGAATGTCGTCGGGTTTCCGGCTGGTGACCAGTTTGCCATCGGCCACGACCTGCTGATCGAACCATTCGGCGCCTGCGTTCTTCAGATCGGTTTTCAGTGATGGCCGTGACGTCATCCGGTGGCCGCGTGCAGCACCGGCCTCCAGCACCATCCATGGACCATGACAGATCGCGGCGACAGGTTTGCCGGCATCGAAGAAGGCTTTCAATAACGCGACCGCCTTCGGCTCCATGCGGAGCCTGTCCGGATTCATCACGCCGCCCGGCAGAAGCAGCGCGTCGAAATCGTCAGGTTTTGCCCCGGCAAGCGGCAAGTCGATACGTAGTTTCTGACCCCATTCGGTGTGGTTCCAACCCTTGATCTCGCCTTCCCCGGGGCGACACAAGCGTGGTCGTCGCACTCGCCTGATCCAACACCTTCCGCGGTCCGATGAGTTCCACCTGTTCCACACCGTCGGTCGCGAGAATGGCGACTTTCAGATCCTTCAGTATTCCATCGGCCATATTCTGATCTCCTGTCGAGTGGCGACACGCCTGGGAAATGCACGGCAATGCGTGCCGCGCAGATGCCTGCAACGCGGTCCCGATCGGACCGTTCCCCAGAGCATGGCGACTTACGTCGCAGCGGATTTGCTTATAGGCTGGATCGCAAATGCGCGGTTCGGGCCTGCCTGCCACGAACAGTTCCGGGGACGATCGATGGAGTTGACGAAGATGAAAGGACGAAAGTCCGTCTTCGTCGTTTCGCTTGCGCTTGCCCAATTCCTCGTTTTCGCATGCAGCAAGGCGAACGATGCCGGTTCAGACCGCCGCGAGGTTGTCGAACGGTGCTCGGCGCTTGTCGCCAAAAACCGGTATGGCGAGGGTGCGGCCTGTCTGCGGCCATTTGAAAGTGAAACGAACCCAGACGGGCAAACCGCTGTGGCGGTGTTCCAGTTGGGCCGCCTGTACGAGACTGGCCACGGCGTTCCTGTGGACCCCGAGCATGCGCTGAACCTGTACCGATATGCCGGTCGACTGGGATCTTTCGCGCCTGATATCGCACGGCAGGCATCCAAATCGGCGTCGGATCTCATGAACAAGCTGCGCGAAACGGAAGAAGACGCCACTCCGGCTCCATAGGCGCGATGGAAACGGTTTTACGGGACCAGAAACCGGCCGGCTTGCCGATGATCCGGTTTGGGTAAACCAAAGCTTTCTTCAACGCAAAAGCGATACAGCCCTTCGCACATGCCTCATGAGGCGTGCGAAGATTCGGCTGCCGCGCTATGCTGTGCGTCGGATACTGGACTGAGCCAGGGCAGGTCCCCGGAATGAATGCGCCACCCGCAAGAGAGATAGTCGACCGCGCGCTCCGCCGGCCGAAAGGGCGGGCCCTCGTCCGTATCGCCGGCGCCGTCACAATCGCGGCGATCCTTGGTGGCTTTTGGTATTCCACCGCCTCGGGAACTGCTTCTTTCGACAATATCCTGTCGCGCGGCGTTGGCGCGGTTTCGGACCTCATCGGCCTTGGCAAGCCAACGAGCGCTCCCCCACCTCCGGCTCAAAGCGAGCTGGCAGCTGCGCCGGTCCGGGTCGCCGTGGCGGTCCGCCGCGATCTGGCGGTCATCCGGCGAACCCCGGGCACGGTCATCGCGAACACCATGGTCCAGGTCACATCGCGGGTTCAGGGCATCATTGATTCCGCAAACTTCAAGGAAGGGCAGTTCGTCAAAAAAGGCGAACTTCTGTTCCAGATCGATCCGCGACCATTTCAGGCGGCGCTCGATCAGGCTCAGGCGCAGATGGCGCGCGACAAAGCACAACTCGCCAGCGCTCAGGCCGATGCCGATCGGGCGGTCGTGCTGTCACAGCGCGGGATTGTCTCCGATCAGCAGCGCGATCAACTGGTTGCAGCGGCAAAGGCGCTGACGGCAACCATCGCAGCAGACGAGGCGGCGATCAATATCGCGAGGCTTAGTCTCGATTATTCACGGATCAGCTCTCCCGTCGATGGCAAGACCGGTCCCATTCTGGTGCAGCCTGGCAATATGGTAACGGCCAACAGCACCGCCCCGCTTGTCACAATTGCGGAAATCCAGCCCGTAAAGATTTCCTTCAGTCTGCCCCAATCGGATCTGAAGCTCATCCTTGAACGTCAGCGTAAACAGTCGCTGACCGCGACCGTGGATGTCGACGGCGCGAATGGCGAACCGCTTTCCGCTCCGGTTGATTTTGTCAGCAACGCCATCAGCGACAAGAGCGGCACGGTCGAACTGCGCGCAACCTTCGGCAACAAGGATCTGGTTTTTTTGCCCGGACAACTTGTGAATGTAACCGTGGAGCTGGACCGAATTCCGAACGCGCTCGTGGTGCCGCACGACGCCGTGAATGAAGGGCCGACCGGCACATTCGTCTATGTGGTCGGGAACGGGCGCGCCCGCCAGGCAGCCGGTGAAGGTTCTCTTCGATGACGCGAATAATGTTGCGGTCGAGGCCAATATCAAACCCGGGGACAAGGTGATTGTGGAGGGACAGTTGCGTGTCGATCCCGGCGGTATGGTCAAAGTCGTTGGCGCGCCTCCGCCAATCTCGGTAAATCTTGGATTGCCGGGGATCGAGAATAGCGACAAGCCAAACGGCGGTGCAGGTGCCGCCGGCCCGCAATGAACATTTCGCGGCAATTCATCGAAAGACCGGTGATGACAACGCTGCTGATGGCAGCGCTGGTTATCTTTGGCGCTTTTGGATATCTGTCGCTTCCGGTCAGCGAGTTGCCGAACGTTGATTTTCCGACCATCGTCGCGAGTGCGACTTTGCCCGGCGCCGACCCGGAGACCATGGCTTCGGCGGTCGCAACGCCGCTTGAGAACGCCTTCGCGACAATTCCCAGCATCGATACAATGACGTCGGTGAACCAGCAGGCCCGGACCGACATCACCCTGCAGTTCCGTCTCGACCGCAATATCGATGCCGCCGCACAGGATGTTCAGGCGGCCATTGCTGCGACGACACGCCGGATGCCAAAGGCGATGCCCTACCCGCCGACTTACCGCAAGGTCGATCCGTCGGCGCTGCCCGTTTTCTTTATTGCGCTCCATTCGAAAAGCCTGCCCATTTACAAGGTCGACGAATATGCGCGCAGCGTCCTCGCACCGCAGCTTTCGATCCTGGATGGTGTTGCGCAGGTCAATATTTTCGGCGGCGCGAAATACGCGGTTCGCATTCAGGCGGACCCCAACGCGCTGGCGACACGCCAGATGGGGATCAACGAACTCGTCGATGCGGCCAATCTGCTCAACACAAACCAGCCAACCGGCACCCTGAACGGTTCGACGAAGACCTCGGTGATCCACGCCGAAGGGCAGCTTATGGACGCCGCAGCTTTCCGAAAGCAGATCATTGGCTTTCGTAATGGCGCCCCGGTCACGTTTGGAGATGTCGCCAGGGTCATCGACGCCTACGAGAATATCCGTGACGCGGACTGGCTGAACGAAGAACGCGCCATCACAGTCACGGTTCAGCGCCAGCCCGGATCGAACACCATCGCGGTTGTGGACGAGATCAGGAAAGTTCTACCGCAATTCGAGGCAGACCTGCCGCCCTCGATCCAGATGTCGATTTTCTACGACCGCAGCCAGAGCATCAGAGCTTCGGTCAATGATGTGCAAAAGACTCTGCTGATCGCGGGCACGCTGGTCATCGGTGTGATTTTCGTCTTTCTGCGCCGGGTGAGCGCGACATTCATTCCATCGGTTGCGCTGCCGATTGCCGTGATCGGCACTTTTGCCGGCATGTCCCTGCTGGGCTTCAGTCTGGACAATCTGTCCTTGATGGCGCTGACGCTGTCGGTGGGATTTGTCGTCGACGATGCAATCGTCATGCTCGAAAACATCGTTCGCCATCTCGAAGCCGGCGAACAGCCTTACCAGGCCGCGTTGAAGGGGTCGCGCGAAGTCGGCTTCACAATTCTTTCGATGACGCTGTCACTCGCAGCCGTTTTCATCCCTGTCGTGTTCATGGGCAGCCTGGTGGGACGTCTGCTTCACGAATTTGCCCTCACGATCATCATCGCCATCCTGATATCGGGGCTGGTTTCGATCACCCTCACGCCCATGTTGTGCGCCTATATCCTGAAGAGCGAACATGGCCGCAAACACAATTTTCTTTACCGTCTGAGTGAAGGCGCCTTTGCCGGAATGCATCGCGCTTACGACCGCAGCCTGCGATGGAGCCTTGCCCACCGGCGATTTATTCTCGTGATTTTTTTGGCAAGCTTCGCCGGAACTTACGCGCTGTACCGCGTGATGCCGCAGGATTTTCTGCCGAGCGACGATTACGGGCAACTGCACGGAAGCGTCCAGACGCTGGCCGGAACCTCGTTCGACCAATACATCCGGTATGTCCGGCAGGTCGTGCAGATTGTCGAGAAGGATCCAAATGTCGAGGGCGTCGAATCGGATGAAAGCGGCGAACTCAATATTTCGTTGAAGCCGCTCTCCCAACGCCGCCTCTCCGCGGATCAGATTGCGGACGAACTCCGTGCCAAACTGCGAGATATCCCGGGCACCAGCGTTACGATCATCAATCAGCCGATCATTCGTGTCGGCGCCCGCGGCGCGAGATCGAATTACCAGTACACCCTCAAGGGCCTCGACCAGAAAGTGCTGGAAGCAACGGCAACACGCCTGCTTCGCGCATTGCAGCAGGACCCGACATTTGTCGGAGTGAACAGCGACCACGATTTTGCTTCACAGTCGGTTCAGGTGGAGATCGATCGTCCGCGCGCGGCTTCGCTTGGAATTACACCCGATCAGATCGAAACGGCGCTGGGCGCGGCATTCGGCGGCGAGCAGATTTCACAGATCTACACCTCGATCGATCAATACCAGGTCGTGCTTGAACTACTGCCCGAGTATCAGCAGGACGCCTCCGCGCTGTCGCTTCTGTATTTGAGGGCCCCGGATGGATCGATGGTCCCGCTGAATGCGGTGACGAAAATCACCCGCGGACAGATGCCCCTGACCATCAATCACTCAGGTCAGATTCCCTCGATCACGATTTCCTTCGATCTCGCGCCGGGCAAAGCGCTGAGCGATGCGGTGGCCGCGATGGACAAAGCGATTGGCGGGATCGGCCTGCCGCCGACGATACAGGGGAGTTTTGCCGGGACTGCCGCTGCGTTCCAAAGCTCGACCGGCAATATGGGAGTGTTGCTGCTGATTGCGATGCTAACGGTCTATATCGTACTGGGTATTCTGTACGAAAGTTTCGTCCACCCACTGACGATCCTGTCGGGGCTGCCCGCTGCTGCGCTCGGCGCCCTGGCAACGCTTTATCTGGCGGGCGTTCCACTGACGATTTACGCATTCGTCGGAATGATGATGCTGGTTGGCATCGTCAAGAAGAACGCGATCATGATGATCGACTTCGCCCTGCAGAGGCAGCGCAGCGATGCTCACATTCCCCCGGAACAGGCGATCTTCGAAGCGGCAATGATCCGCTTCCGCCCCATAATGATGACAACCATGTCGGCGCTGATGGGTACGCTTCCGATTGCGCTCGGGACCGGAGTGGGCGCCGCCTCGCGCCGGCCACTGGGCCTCTGCGTGGCCGGAGGGTTGTTGTTTTCACAGCTTCTCACCCTCTACATCACGCCCGTTCTCTATACCTATCTCGATCGGCTCGGCAGCCGATTTTCGTTCGGAAAGCGCCGGCGTGCCGCGCTGGCGCCAGCCGAATAGTCCCGGCCCCGAATAACATTTGCGCAGCATCTTAGGACGACAGGCCGGGTGTGCTAGGCTCGCCCGTCAAGGCAGCCGGAGGTAGGGCGTGGGCAACAGAGAAGTCATCGGGCAGCAACGTACGGAATTCGTTGCGGCTTTCAACCGCGAAGACCTTGAGGCGATGGAGCGATACACCTGCACCAATACCATCAATATGGCGCCCAACAGGCCCGTCATCCGCGGCATCGAGTCGCTCCGCGCTTTCTGGCGGGAGGGTTTCGCCGCCGCGAAATCACTTTTGTTCATTCTTCCCGAGGAATTGGAGATCATCGGCGATATCGCAATCGACCGTCACCGCTGGCTCCTTGACAGCATGCCGCGGCGCGGCGGCCGGCCCGTTCACGACGAAGGCAAAGGCATCTGGATCTGGCAGAGACGGGATGATGGCTGGAAGATTGCGCGAGCCATCTGGAACAGCGACCTTTCACACGCGAACTTCCAGTCCACCCTGGGAGATGAAGTTTCGGAAGACCTGGCCGCACTCAACAGGCTTCTGGACGGCTTTGTTCAGGCTGTAAATGCAGGCGATGCCTTCGCATGGGCAGCACTCATGACCGATGATTTCATATTCTCGGTGCCCGACGCGCCGCGGTTCATCGGAAGGGACACGGCCGTTGCGGCGGCGAAGGCGGCGTTTTTTGATCCCTTTTCGCTTCGCATCGCCAATAAATTCGAGGACGTGCAGATTTTCGGTACGCAGGCCTTTGCGCACGGGATATTCACCCTGGACATGATCCCGAAGAGCGGCGGCAAAATGATCTCCGCGCCCGGCAAGTTCTCCAACTTTTTTCGCAAACAAAGCGACGGGGCGTGGAAATTTGCCATGGTGTTCTTCAGCTACGACCGGCCTCCCGCTTGACCCGGCGGCGCTCACGGTAGCGGCGGAGCTATGCGCCGTTTGGTAGCCTGCTCTAACGAATAGGCCAATTCGATCAGCCTGGGCTCGCTGCAGGCCAGGCCCGTGAAGGTGACGCCGAAAGGAGCGGGCTTCGCGTTGAAGCTTTCCGGGAAAGGCGTTTCCGGAGCATTCGGCACCAAGGCGAAAGGCACGATGATGCTGGGATAGCGCGCCCGGGCCGCGAGATTGGCGCCCGTCTGGGCCGGGAAAAGCAGCGCATCCAGGCGCTCTCTTTTCATTACTTCATCGATACCATGGGTGGCCGCAAGGCGAATGTCTTTGGCAATGTCGGCCTCGTAACGTGCCCGGTCGCGTTCGAGATCCATTTCGTCCGAGAGATCGAGCAGCAACTGCCCGTATTTCAGCGTACCACCGGATTCATGGGCGAGATTCCATTCCCGCAATTCGGTCAGCGACTTCACCGGTGCGCGCTCGCCAAGTGAGCGCAGCCAGATATTGAAGTCGCGTTTCATGCCGTATTTGAATGCGATGGTGCATTTATCGTCGAAACCGCGGGCCTCGCCGCCCTGACCGCAGATTCCCCAATTGAGGAAATTGGCGTCGGGATCGGGATCAATGACGCTGGGAATGTCGGCAGGATCAATGATGACCGCGCCGCGGGATTTCAGCACGGCGATCGCCTCTTGCATTGCCTGCATCTGTTCGGGTTTGAGACCGCCCGAGAAAACAGGGGTATTGACCGGGTTGTAGAAAAACGCGCGCGGGATCCCGATGCGCGCCCCTTTCAACCCGTCGGCGTGAAGGAATCTCGTGTAGTCGTTGCGCGGCGGACGCGGGCAATCGGAGGTCGCAGGATCGTTCGGGTCGGGCGCCCCTTCGAGCACGCCCAACAGGATGGCCGCATCGGTCACTGTTTTCGCCATCGGCCCGGGCGTGTCCTGATCGGCGGTAATCGGAATCACGCCGTAGCGGCTGATGCGCCCAACTGTCGGTTTGATGCCGACAAGCATGGTCCAGTTGGACGGATTGAGGATTGAGCCCGAGGTTTCGGTGCCAACATTGGCCACCCAGAAATTGGCCGAAGTGCCAATCCCCGAACTTGAACCGCCGGTGGGCATGCGCAGGGCGGCCGTCATAAAAATCCTCACGGGGATCGCGCCTTGGATCGTAGGGATTGTAGCCATAGCCATTGAGCGAATTGTAATTCCCCGGCATGGGCGTCGGCGGCCCGGCCACCCAGTTTGCGAGCTCCGTCATTTGCGTTTTGGCGATAATGATCGCGCCGGCCGCGCGCAGGTTTTTGGCCAGCGTGGCCTCATAGGGCGGCATCAGATGTTCGAAAGCAAGCGCACCACCGGTGGTGCGCATGTCCGTGGTCTGGATATTGTCCTTCAGCGCAATCGGGATGCCGTGCAGCGGCCCGCGTATGCGGCCGTGCGCGCGCTCGCGGTCCAGAGCATCGGCTTCCTCGAGCGCATGGGGATTGATCGTGATCGCGGCGTGAAGCTCGTCCTCATAAGCGGCGATTCGGGAAAGATATTGCAGCACCAGCTCGCGCGAGGTGATGCGCTTTCGCGCCAGCGCTTCGCGGATTTGAGGGACGGTCGCCTCTATGACGCTGAACCCTGGCGTGCGAGCGTAAGCGGGCGCGAAACCCAATACGAACAGCCCTGCGAAAAGCCAGCTCCGCCGCATCTGGATACCCCCTCGCCTCAAGCCACCGGCCACACAGATCGCGAGCGTGAAACCCGACCTGTCAGCTGATCCGCCCCCGTCGCGGACGCTGCCGGAACGAATTGAACTGCTTGCGGCCGGCTAATCTGGCGATTCCTGCCCTACGCCGGAGGCAGCGAACCGAGATAGGAAGAAATTGCGATGATGTCGTCATCGGACAGATTGGCGACGACGGGTTTCATCGCCGCAACCGTTTCTCCCGCGCGCGAGCCATAACGCATGTCGAAAAGCTGTCGTGCGACATAAAGGGGCTGCAGGCCTGCGAGCCGCGGGACTTCACCCTTGCCTTTCAGCTCCTCGCCGTGGCAACGCGAGCATTGCACCGTTTTCCCGGGCTCATCGCCTTTGGCCAACTGTTCGCCGCGTGCGATGCTGCCCGGCGGTACAAATGCCATAAAACCGGAATGCGGGTCGCGAATTTCCGTCCGGAAAGGATCGACAGGAGTTTCGAGTATCCGATGCCCAATCGCCTCGGTGCCGCCATCGGGATGGAGCTGGCGGTGACGGCCCGCCGTGGCAATAAAGGTCTTCGGCGGCGTGGCGGTCTCGATCACTTTGACCCATGTGGCGGGTTTCAGAGACGCGAAATACTCCGCAGCCTGGCGAACGTCTTCGTCCGAGGTGACCTTCGCGATGGGCCCCATGCGTTCGTCGTCCTTCCGGGTACCAGCCTTGTAGTACGCCATCTGCCGCATCAGATACGCGGCAGGCATGCCTGCGATGTCTGCGGATTCCGGATGGCCTTGGCCTGACATCAGGTGGCAGGAGCCGCAGGCAAATCGGACGCCCTGACCGCCCGTCACCGCGCGCGGTGCGGCTGAGTGTTCATCGGGAAACCAATCCGGGGGATTGGCATTCCCAGCGATTTTCGTGGCCTCATACTTCTTCGCGCTACCGGGCGCGGTAATGATGCCTTCCGGCCGAACCGCGGTGGGCTGCACCTTATCGGGAATGTTGAATGCCCAATCGGGAAGGCCGGCCGGGACCAACAAAGCGGCCTGCGCACTGAGTTCCCGCGCGACGAGTAGCGGGACGAAACCGCAAACAAGCGCGGCGATGCAGACGGACGCTTTTCTTTGCACGATTTGGCGCATCGCAGTGGCTCTCCTCACCTGTTCTCGACCACGGACAGGAGCAATTTACCCGCCGGGGGTTGTGGCGTCCATCGCACATGATTCCCAATCCAGGCGCGCGTGGCGTTTCTGAACCGGCGAAATTCATGCGTAAAATAGACACGTGCGGTGATGGAGGCGACAGTGACTGCAATTCCGCGGATTGCGAGTTACGGCGAGTTCTGGCCTTTTTATCTCCGCGAACATGCGAATCCCCGTACCAGGGCGTGGCACATCGCCGGAACCGGAGCGGCCGTTATGCTGCTGATTGCAGCTATCGCCAACTACAGTTTTGGACTTCTGATCGCAGCCGGAATCGCGGGTTATGGTCCGGCGTGGATGTCCCATGCTCTCATCGAGAAAAACCGTCCCGCAACCTTCCGCCATCCACTTTGGTCGCTGGTCTCCGATTTCCGCGTGGTTGGCGCCTGGCTGACTGGAACACTCGATCGCGAACTGGAGAAAGCCGGGTTGCAAGGCGCGCGGAAGACATAGCCCCACAGCCCGATTTCCAAGCGCTGCGCACCGGTCGCGGGCCATTAACATTGGCGAGCAGGTTCAAATATTCCGAAGTTCTGGCGCTATTGTCTGTTAAGTCAGCGACGCTTGGTCCGGCGTCCCGCGGTAATGATCAGGATGATGCCCGCGATGGCGATCGCGGCACCGTAATAGGCCCAGCGCACGTCGTTGATCATGAAGCTGTTGGCCGGCCAGCGAATGTAGCCCAGCCCCTGACCGAGAAAAAGAAGACCGGCGGCCACAGCGCCTGCTCCAGCCAAATCAAACACCGTCTTCATGAGTTCACTTTCTGCCATGGGTTGGGGTTTGCCGATCATACTTCCGGATTTTCATCCGCCTCGAAGGAATTTGTTCCCCGGTGTATTGTTGGAGGCCGGCTGAGGAAGGAATTCATGATCCTGAAATGCGCACCCCGCCCGAAGTCATTGGCGTTTGGGGCGGCGGCTCTTGGCATGATTTGCGCCGTTGGCGCCCTGCAAACAGGCGCATCCGCGCAAACAGGTGCAGACATTCCAGAACTGATGCTGCCCGCGACTTCCGGATGGACGGCATTCATTACCCCGCGCACAGATCCCGCCTCATATCTCCCGGACGACTACCTGCATGGGCGCGCCAGCATCGAGCGCGCGATTTCGCTGGGTGCGCCACAGGACAGGATAACCGCCTATCTTGTCGGCCGGTCGTTCAATGAATGGATACCTCCAGCGCGCGGAATTGGACCGATTTCAGACGGCCCCGACCATCCCTTCTACAACAATAATATGGCAAGCCTGATCGGCAGGAATTCCAGCTATCGGGTTGCCGACCTGACGAGCGAAGCGGCAAAGAACCTGATGCCATGGGCAGTCGAGGCACTGAAGAAACAGAACGCCATGGTGCTGGCGAACAGGAACGGGGAAACCCGCCAGGCACGCTGCTGGGAGACAGGCGTTCCCGACTTCCACGAAGACCCGCATTCCCTCTATTTTATTCAGACGCCGAAGGAAGTGGTGATGATCGATGCGGGGCGCGTGCGGCATGTCTTCATGAATGTGTCGCACAGCCGAAATCCGGAACTGTCCTGGTACGGCGAATCGGTTGGGCATTACGATGGCGATACGCTGGTGGTCGATACCATCGGGTTGAGCGACAAGACCTTTGTGGACGGATTTCGTACGCCCCACACGACCAGGCTGCATGTGATCGAACGCTTCGGGGTCATCAATGGCGGCAAGGCGCTGGACGTCTCGTTCACGGTGAACGATCCGGGGACCTTCTATCAGCCCTGGGGCGCGCGGCGCCCGCGCTATCGCTCCTCCAACGTCACGACGGTATCGGGGCGAATGGAAGAGGACACTTGTCCGGCGGGAAATGAAGACCGCTTCAATCAGGGATTCGATCCGGTGCCCACTGCTGCGATACCGGATTTCTGATCAAAGACGGGAGGAAACAAGGTATGGAAGATCAGGCTGTCATTTCTCCCGCGCCGGATGAGGACCGCATAAGCCGCCGCAATCTGGTGCAAGCGATATCCGTGGCCGCAGCAGCCGCGGGCATCGGAACGCCCGCAACGGCTCAATCGGCGGCGATTATCGCAGAAGCAACCGCTGCCGATTACGCGCGTGATCCAACACGCTGGGGGAGCGCAGAGATTGCCGCGTTTTTTCCGGGATTCAGGCATCTCGATATGCGGACCAGGGGCGCCGTGATACGCGTACGCCACGGCGGCTCCGGCGCTCCCTTGCTGATGCTGCACGGTTATCCCGTGAGCCACGTCTCGTGGTACCGAATCGCGGCTCGCCTGGCACAGCGCTACCACGTCGTCCTTGCGGATCTGCGCGGCTATGGCGACAGTTCGCTACCGGAGCCGGGCAGCAACAACATCAATTACAGCATGCGCGCCATGGCCGAGGACATGATCGAGATCATGGATCAACTCGGTCACGGGCAATTCTATCTTGTGGGCCATGATCGCGGTGCGCGACTGAGCCATCGGATGTGCCTCGATCACCCCGAACGTGTGCTGAAAGTGTCGCTGCTGGACATGCTCCCCACCTATCACGTGCTTACGAATACGACAAAGAATTGGGCGATGGGCACCTGGCACTGGATGTTTCTTGCCCAGCCGGAACCCTTTCCCGAAACGATGATCAGCGCGGTACCCGCCGAGTGGTTTTTGCGAAATCGCGGAGGCGGCGGCATTGCCTCACTGCCCAAACCGGTGTTCGACGAGTTTGTCCGTTGCTGGACGCCGAAGACGATCAAGGGCGCGTGCCATGACTACCGGGCCAATGCCACCATCGATTTTGAAATGGACGCGTCCGACAAAGACCGGCAGATCGGAAATCCGCTGCTGATTTTGTGGGGTACGCGCGGAGCGCCGCCCACGGAAGAATATCCAACCGTGTGGCGTAAATATGCGAGCAATCTGGTGAATGCCGAGCCCTTCAACTCCGGTCATTACCTGCATTGGGATGTTGCCGATCAGGTCTATGACCGGTTCGCCGGATTTTTCACCGCGTGACAAACGTGAGCGTCAAACCGCCCCTGCACTTCACCGGCAGATTTCACGTTCATTTTTTTGCCGCATGGCATTACCTCATGCGCGGCGTTTCGGTATGTGCGGGACGGCTGCAACCGTGCGAACGGACGGCGCAATCGGCATTCAGCAGAAATGATGGAGCACATTGATGAAAACGGGTTGGAGGTGGATCCTGGCGGCGGCCGTGCCGGTGCTTGCGATTTCAGGTACGGTGATTGCAACCGAGCCGTCGCGTTCGGCTTCAGACGAGGGCTCATCCCCTCCCAAATACCGGTATGACCCGACATGGCCGAAGGAATTGCCGAACAAATGGACCATGGAAGGCGTCACCGGAATGTTCGTCGATCAGGACGATCATATCTGGGTGCTGAACCGGCCTCGCGATATGACGCCGCGCGAAGCCCTTGCGGAAGATAATCCGCCTACTGCCGAATGCTGCGTGCACTCGCCCGCCGTATATGAATTCGACGTTGACGGAAACCTGCTGCGCGCCTGGGGCAAGCCCAACGAAGTTCCGGGTTGGCCCGGCTCCGAACACACGATATTCGTGGATCGCGCACACAATGTCTGGATCGGCGGAGCCCAGGCCGGCGATTCTCTTCTGAAATTCACCCAGGATGGAAAGTTCATTTCCGACTGGGGCCATCGCGGGCCGAAAGTCCCCGCCAGCGAGCAGAAGCAGGACAACCAGCAGACCGATCTGCTGCTGCGCGGCGTGGCAGCGGCTGCTCTCGATGAGGATGCGCACGAGATCTATATCGCCGATGGTTATCTCAACAAGCGCGTGATGGTTTACGACCTTGATACAGGCAAGTTCAAACGCGGTTGGGGCGCTTACGGAAAGTCCCTTTCGGAAATCAGCAATGATCCGGCGCCTCCGCATAGCCCGAATGGCCCGCCGGCAAGGGATTTTCGCGAGCCGGTCCATTGCGTGCGGCTATCAAAAGACGGGCTGGTGTATGTTTGCGACCGGGGAGGTGACCGTGTTCAGGTGTTCACCAAAGCCGGCAAATTTGTTCAGGAGTTTTTCGTCGCCAACAATACGATGAAGAATGGCTCCGTCGGCTCGATCGACTTCTCGCCGGATCCCCAGCAGAAATACGTTTATATCGCCGACATCATGAATAATGTGGTGTGGCAGGTGGAGCGCAAGACCGGGAAAACCGTCGGAAAGATCGGTCATTCCGGCCACCAGGGCGGATTCTTCACCTACCTGCATGTCGCGTGGATGGATTCAAAGGGCAATCTGTACACGGGTGAAGTGGATGCGGGGAAACGCGTCCAGAAATTCGCGCCGGTTCAGTAACGGCGAAGCCGGGTGGCCGCGGGCTCCGCGGTACCCGGCTTCCCTGCCTGATTCTCTACGCAGCCAAAAATTGCGGAGCAGCTGAACTGTTATGGAAATTCAGCGGCAACCATGAGGCCATCTGGTCGAATGCGGCAGCCGCAATGAGAAAAAGACGTCGCTCAGTGCTGTCGGAGGACTCCCGCGGCGGCCGTTCGCAGTTCACAGGCCGTCGCGCGGTATGTCGCAATTTCAGGTGCTTGAAACATCGCCGTCCTCAACTGTCAAAGTCGAGTTTCAATTAACGCCATTGTGGTAAATGAATTGTAACCGCCGAACCCAAATTCGCTCTACCACTCTGACTTCAAGTTCCGCAGAACGTCTGGTGCACCACTTGGTCAGGGCGCGGAGGATCGGCGTAGCGGCTGAAAACTGGCTGATCTTCGAAAGGCGCGGACAGCACGGTCAGCAGTGCCCCGAATGGTGAAAAATCCCGATCATTGACCGCCGCGGAGATCGCCTCCTCCACGAGATGATTTCGCGGAATGAACGCCGGATTCGCAGCACGCATCACCTTTGAACATTCGGCCGGTTCACAGCCGTCTTCGGCAAGCCGCCGGCGCCAATTAACCGCCCAGGTGTCGAAGGCGCCCGCATCGGCGAACAGGCTGCGCACAGCCGTATCGCCATCAGAACCGGAGACTGCGTCGCAGAGCCGCCTGAAGGTCAGGGTGAAATCGGCGCCATTATGCGCCATGCGTTCGAGAAGATCGTGCGCCAGGGAGAGATCGCCCGGTTGCGATCGCAAGAGGCCGAGCTTGCGACTGAGCCCCTCGCCGTAGGCCAACTCAAACTGGTCGGCGAAGGCGTCGATTGCCTCCTGCGCTTCTTTGACAGCAGCATTCTCCTCATCTGCCAGCAGGGACAACATCGTCTCCGACAACCGGGCAAGGTTCCACTGCGCGATCCGCGGCTGATTGGCGTAGCTGTAGCGGCCTCCGGTGTCGATCGAGCTATACACCGTCGCCGGATGATAATTGTCCATGAAGGCACAAGGACCATAGTCGATGGTCTCGCCCGCAATTGACATATTATCGGTATTCATGACGCCATGAATGAAGCCAACCAGCATCCATTGCGCGATCAACTCCGCCTGGCGCGAAATCACCAGGTCGAGCAGCGCGCGGTAGCGGTTTGGGGCCAGAGCCGCTTCCGGATAATGCCGCGATATGACGTGATCGGCGAGTTGGCGGATTGCCTCTACATCTCTTTGGGCCGCAAAGAACTGGAAGGTGCCGACACGAATGTGGCTGGACGCAACGCGGGTAAGGACCGCGCCAGGCAGCGCGGTTTCGCGCCAAACGGTCTCACCGGTGGCAACGGCTGCAAGCGACCGGGTAGTCGGGATTCCGAGTGCCGCCATCGCCTCGCTGACGATGTATTCGCGCAGCACCGGCCCAAGCGCCGCTCGTCCATCGCCCCGCCGGGAGAACGGAGTTCGGCCCGAACCCTTGAGCTGGATATCGCGGCGTGTACCATCACTGCCGATGATTTCGCCGAGCAGAACGGCCCGGCCGTCGCCCAGTTGCGAAACAAAATTGCCAAACTGGTGGCCGGCATATGCCATAGCGATTGGTTCACCACCTTCGGGCACGCGATTACCCGCAAGAAACTCGATCCCCCCCGGAGTAGACAGCTTCGCCGGATCGAGCCCGAGTTGGAGGGCAAGCTTGTCGTTAAGGCGAATCAGCCACGGCGCAGCGACGGGGGTCGGTGCGTGACGGGCGAAAAATCGGTCCGGCAAACGCGCGTAACTGTTGTCGAATCTGAACAGCTCAACGGCTGGGGAAACCAACGCCATGCGTTCCTTCCATCTTCTGCAGGGTTTCATATAGCGTGGGATAACGGGCCGCCAAACCATAACCCGGATGGCCGCGCGTGCCTTCCCCGAACTGGGCGACATGGCGCCTCAGCTTGAGTCAACCGACCGGTTGGAACACCATGTATCGACGTCGATTCGGAGCCGACCTTGCCGGGCTTCTGCCGCGATTGTCTGAAAGAACTCTTTCCAGACGCCCCTGTCTGCGGACATTGCGGATCATACCGCATCTGTGCGCATCCCGAGCTGAACCTGCTCAGGATTGCCCACATCGATTGTGATGCGTTCTATGCGTCCGTCGAAAAGCGCGATAACCCGGAGCTCGCGGAAAAGCCGGTTATCGTGGGCGGCCGCAGCCACCGCGCGGTGGTTCTCACCGCATGCTATGCCGCGCGAAAATTCGGCGTCAGATCGGCGATGCCAATGTATCAAGCGTTGAAACGGTGTCCGGGCGCGGTTGTCGTCCCGCCGGATATGAACAAATACGCCGAGGTTGCGCGACAAGTCCGGAGTCTCCTGGACACGGTGACGCCCCTCGTCGAGCCCGTGTCGCTCGATGAAGCCTATCTCGACTTGTCCGGTACGGAACGCCTTCATCGGGCGAATCCGGCGATCACCCTGGCGAGATTGGCCGGCCGCATCGAACAGGATATTGGCATCACTGTTTCGGTCGGTCTCTCGTGTAACAAATTTCTCGCCAAGCTCGCATCCGACCTGGACAAACCGGCTGGTTTTGCAGTGATCGGGAAATCCGAAGCAAAGTCATTTCTCGCCGACAAACCGGTCGCCATACTCCGCGGCGTTGGACCCGCGCTGCAGGCAAAGCTTGCAAAGGCCGGAATCAGCACGGTGGGCCAATTGCAGCGCGCCGGTATTGTTGAGCTTACCAGGTGTTTTGGCGAATCCGGCGCATGGCTGAATCGCATGGCGAATGGCGAAGACGACTCCCGGGTCGAACTCAGGCCATGAGACCAAAACCATCTCGGCAGAAACCACTTTCGAGCAGGATATTTGCGCATTTTCGGAGCTTGAAGGGATGTTGTGGCAACAGGCGGAGCGCCTGTCCACACGCGCCAAAGCGGCGGGACTTGGCGGCCGCACGGTCACTCTGAAATTGAAAACCTGGGCGTTCCGCATACGGACGCGAAGCATCAGCCTGGATGAGCCGACGCAGTTTTCGGATGTCATTTTTCAGACCGCACGATCGTTGCTGAAACGGGAAGCCAATGGTGAGGCGTTCCGGCTGCTGGGTATAGGCCTCGGTCAGCTGCACGCCGAAGCCGAATGTGACCGGTCCCGGTTGCTCGATCCCGCGCGTGTGCGCCGTGCGGCCGTCGAGCGTGCGATGGATCGGGTACGAAGCAAATTTGGGCGAACGGCCATCATAAAAGGCCGCAGCCTGTAGGGCTGCCTTTGCAGGAAAACCCGTATCCCGGGCTCCGAGAATCGGTTCCACCGCGATTTCGGATTGCGAGCCTTGTTCCGCGACGGAACTGCTGCACCATCCGGCCGTTCTCCAGAATGTGACGGCAAGACGGTATGGAGACTCCCCTATGAAGATAAGTTTGGCAGGCGGCAGCAACAAGCACCCGCTTTCGAGCGGTACGAGGGTTGGCGCTCTTTATCGTCCGTATGTGGCGCTCGCACGCGCCGTTGTGCCTTGTATTTTTGCCGGTACCGTCGTGGTCTTGTCGGGCGTCTCAGCAGCTCACGCTGAAGCTACTACGGCGGAGAGTTTCGTTCGGCAGAGCGTTGAAAAAGGCTTTTCCATTCTCAAAGACACCCGCCTCGCCCCCCAGGAGCGCCAGAGCCGATTCCAGGATTTGCTGCGTTCCATAATTGATTTCAGGCGTGTGGCGATGTTTGCTCTCGGACCTTACGCAAAAAGCGCCTCAGACCAGCAAATCGACGCGTTCGTGAACGCATTCTCGGATTACTTCATCAATATGTTTCATCTCGATTCGGATCCGCAATTTGCCTCGGAGAACATCGCCGTCACCGGGTCCACAAAACGCGCGACTGATGATGCCCTGGTAACGGCAAGCATTGCCGGCGCGGATTCGGGTCCCGGGGCAGGGATGGATCTTTCCTTCCGGGTTCGCAAGGATGCCAATGGCCATGACTGTATTGTGGATATTCTGGTTGGTGGAATCTCGATGGCCGTGACGGAGCGTGACGAATTCTCGAGTTATCTCCAGCAACACGGCGGCAATATCGACCAGCTTTCCGCAGAACTTCAAAGGCGTGTCGCAGCCAAATAAGGCGCCGCGCATCGAGTCCTTGTGAGGGTGCCTGGCTGAGTTGTCGATGTTCAGGCCGCGGGGCGCGACTTTAGCCTCGCTAACCTCCCCTGAAACGACGCCCCGCAGCGTCGCCCATGAAGCGCAACGACTGCTGGAATTGAATCATTTCCCCGGACAGCGCGTCCGGACTGGATGCGGGCACCGTTCCTTCGATCTCGTAGAGGCGATTATTCCCGAAGAACACTGCGGCTATGGTGTGGCTACCGTCATTTCCAGCGATATTCAGATATCGGCCGAAATTCCGTTGAACGCGCGCTTCAATGTCCAGCTTGACCTCACCTCTTTCACGGAGGCCGGCAACCGCCTGATCAATGACCGTCCTTTCGTCAATGCCGTAACTGGAATAATCGATTACCGCGACCTGGAATATTCCGGTCTCCTGCCGCAGCGAGTAGAGCGTTTCGGGTAGCGCCGTTCCCTCCGGCGATCTGAGCGAGAGTGTTGTAACGGTCGGTTCGCCTGGAAATGAAACGGCGAATTGCTGGTCGGGATAGCTGTATTCCTGCCAGCTCGATTGCGCACGGACCGGAGAGGTCAGTATGGCTGCAAGTGCCACAGTCACTGCTATTCGGCGCATTCTTTAATGTTCCTTTTGCTTGCCCTGCGGTGTGACAAATATCATACACAGGTAATACGGCCGTTCTCAGTGAACTCGGAGCAATAATGCCGTCCCCCGATGAATCCGGCAGTTTCCCAGGCTGGCATACAGCCGCGCTTGCCAACCTGACATGGGCCAACAACCTCATCCTCGGCATGGGTGTCATTGCTGCCGGTTTCCTGATGACGGTCCTGCTGAATCTGGAACTGGATCCTGCGGATCTTTGGCACGTCATCGCAGCCCTGCTTTTCCTCACATCGCTGGTGCTTTTTTCCCTGTCGGTATCGGCTGGAATTTGGCTGAACATCAATCGGCTTCGCGAGCTCCGGGCGAGAATGCATCTGGCTCGGCTCAGCGAAAATGGGGGCGATCACCAGGAAATCGAGCGATGCACCGGATTGGCGCGCAGACTGGGCGCGCGAAATTGGCGTTTGCTGTGGTGGCAGTCATGCGTATTCGGTGCGGGTGTCCTGATCGCCGTCGCCGGCACGGGGCTGCTCACACTCCATTCGTTGGGATCGGGCGCCATGACCGATACCGGATGTGACATTTAAAGCTGTTGTCGCACCAGGTTTCGCAGCCCGCCTAGCATTACAGTTGCCTTTTCCTTTTGAGGTGCGCGCGGCGCGCTTCGGCTTGATGGGCGCGGCGCCATAAAGACCATGCGATGACGTGGGCGGGCTGGATGCGCCGTTGCGCGAGTTTCATGGCGATGCGGCGGATTTCCTGGACCGACCATCGGATCAGGAGCGCTGTTTGGTCCGAAGACGGAGCATCGTTTTTTTGGGCAGCGGCGGAACATTGGCGCGATGCCGGATGGCGGCCATCATGGCGAAGGCGAGCATGACCAGCGACACATGCCGGTGCCAACCATGCCAGGAGCGGCTTTCATTGTGATCGAGGCCGAGTTCGTTCTTGGCGGCTTCAAAGCTTTCTTCGATGGCCCAGCGATGGCCTTCGACCGATACCAGCTTTTCCATGGGCATGCCCTTGGGGCACCACGTAGAGAAGAACGCAAGGTCGCCGTCGGCAATGTTGCGGCGGATCAGAAGGCCTCGCGTCCACGCCCCGGCGAGAACGCTGTTGTATTGGCCGGCATCGAGATCGGCCAGTTCGAGATAGGCCCAGTCATGCAGGCGCGGCCCCTTGGTTCCTTCGCCCGCCGACAGGCGCCGCCAGGTGTTTTGTGGAAGATTTTGCGCGATCTTTCCGGCCGTCCCGCCAACCCGCTGCTTCTTGCCCCAAGAACGGAACACGTGGTTGGAGGCGACGCCCAGGACATAGCCCTTGCCTGCCTTGCGCAGGGCGCTCTCGATGTCCCCGGTGCCATACACGCTGTCCGCCGCGACAAAAGAGAACGGGACCTTTGCGGCGATCGCACGCGCGATCATCCGGCGTGCGATCTGGGGTTTCGTCGCAAAGCCCTCATCGTCCGGCACATGCGCCGTCTTCAGGCGCTCGGGATCGTCCGTCCAATCTTTCGGCAGATAAAGCGCCCGGTCGATGAAGGCGTGGCCGTGACGCGACACATAGGAGAAACGCCCGGCGCCGTAAATTTCGACAAATCTGATCCAGCGCAAAGCGTCACGGCCATCCGGGACCTATGCTTCATTTGTTCGAGGGAAATAATGATGTATTGCCTCAGGGAGGCAGAGATGAAAACGATCACGACGCCGGTAAAGCTGCTGGTTATTGCTTTGCTGGGAGTTACCACCGCAGTGTTTGGATTGGCGCGCCCGGATTCAAAACCGCAGCCAATCAGGATTTGGGACGCGGCGCTTTACGACAGTGAAGATTGCAAACCAGGGCTGCAACTCGATACCGATTGCCCGGATTATACAATGCGTCTTCAGGGCAAAGCATTTACCGTTCACATTCAGGACGAATGCGATGGCCAACTTGCCGATAGCGGCGCGAGGAAGTGCATCATTGCAGTCGATACGAAGGTTTTTCGTGACTGGGGTTTCCGTGACCCATCCGTGGGTCATCATAAATCGATGTGGGTGGAATACGATTGCAATCCGGGAATTCCAGGAACGGACCGGATACGCGCTTTTGGTGAAGAAGCGACAGCCATGCGGGCAGGCACTCCTGTTGCCATCATCTGCAATTGATGCCGACCTGAATTCGGCTTGTTAGCGCATGTGCGGCAGGGCGGCGACAAGCATCGGCGCGAATCATGAGAGGTTTTCATGAACGCCGGTGGCTTCGCGAGCATGCTCTCTGGTACTTTACCTAAGTAAAAGCCCCCACTTTAACGCGCATCCGCCTCGTGCGATGCGGTGGTCATGCCGCGTAGAACTCAGTGCTCCAGGAAAAATGCACTGCCCGATCCGCGCCCTGCTATGTGCAGCGCCGCTAACGGCGTTCCTGGCCAGACTGGCCGTTACCGGCTGCCGCATTTGGTTGATCAAGTGAATTGAAACTCCGAGCTTCGCAATCAGGCGCGGAGACGACGGGTTTGTCTCCAATGGGTAAAACGGTGAGGGGATTTACGAATGCGTGTAAAGATTAATTGCGTCGCAAAGCTGGTGATTGCCGCCTTCGTCTGCTGTGGTGTTTATACCGGGAAAGCACGTGCGCTTCCAGCGTATGCGGAGCAAACCAGCCAGCCCTGCATCGCCTGCCACGTCGGCGGATTCGGCCCTCAACTGACACCGTTCGGGCGTCAATTCAAGCTGGAAGGTTATACGCTGCGGGGAACCGACGACTTCACAGTTCCGGTCTCAGCCATGGCGGTTGCGTCCTATTTGCATACAAGTACCGATCAGCCCGGTCCGCCGGCTCCGCACTACGGGACGAACGACAATTTCACGATCGATCAGGTCAATCTGTTTGTTGCAGGTGGTTTCGGCAATCACTTCGGAAGTTTTGCCCAATTCACCTATGACGGGATCGGACGCGCGTTCACCTGGGACAATCTCGATCTGCGCGCAACCGACAGAGTGAAATATCTCGGTCAAAATGCACTGATCGGTTTGTCGGTAAACAATAACCCCGGTGTCCAGGACCCATGGAATACGATGGCCGCCTGGGGATTCCCGTATACGGACAGTAAACTCGCTCCTCTGCCGGCGGCTGGAACGCTGCTCGGGGGCTCTCTCGCGCAGAGCGTTCTCGGCGTCAGTGCCTATGGCTGGTGGAACTCCGAGCTTTACACCGAGGCTGCATTCTACTGGACGCCCGGGCGAGGTTTTCTCAGCGCGCTGGGGGTGAATCCGGACGACGGCGTCGGCGTTCTCGCAAATGCCGCACCCTATTTGCGTGTGGGCTACGAGGTTCGCGGAAGGGAACAGAATTATCACATTGGTGCATTCGGATTTTTTCCGGATATCTATCCCGGAGGAGATCAGACCACGGGAACCAGCGACCGCTACACGGACCTCGGATTGGACGCCTCCTATCAGTTTACCGGACTGGGCGAAGACATTTTCTCGGTCCATACGATCTACACCCATGAAAATCAGAAATTGAATGCGTCCGCGCTGCTCGGCGCCTCCAATCCAAACGACACGCTCAATGACTTTCGCATGGACGCCTCCTACTATTGGCATAACGTGCTAGGCGGCACGGTTGGCTTTTTCGACACATGGGGTAGCGAAGATCCGCTACTTTACGCTTCAAGCTCCACCTTCAGACCGGACAGCAGAGGTTTCATGCTGCAGCTCGACGCGACCCCGTTCGGCAGCGAAGCCACCGTGCTGGGTTTTCGATTTAATGTCCGCGTCGGCGTCCAATACCGGATTTTCACGGAGTTCGACGGCGCAACGACGAATTTTGACGGCGCAGGTCATAATGCGTCCGACAACAACACCGTGAGAGTTTTCACCTGGCTCGCATTCTGAATCGTCAACCGGCTTCCGATCGAACGGGAACCCGGTGACGGCGGTTCGAAATTGCCGAGGTTCCGTCGGCTGATGGCAGATTTAAGACAGCCTGCAACCCGCCCAACGCCGAATCCCTTAAACGAATCTCCCCGCCATAGAGCTGCGCGAGGTCGCGCACGATGGCCAAACCCAATCCGGAGCCGGGTACGCGCTCGTCGAGACGCTGCCCGATCTGAAAAACGATCTCCCGAGCCTCCGGCGGAAGACCCGGGCCATCATCATCCACCGTGATCACAGCCTGCCCGGCTTCCTCGTCAACCGAAACCGCTATGAGAACACGGCGGGAGCACCATTTACACGCGTTGTCGATCAGGTTGGCCAACATTTCGCCGAGATCCAGAGGATCACATTGCGCGACACAATCCGGATCCAGCTTGACGTCAATTTGCGGGTTCTTTGCGCAATAAAGGCGCTTCATTGCACTCACGATATTGTGGATCGCGGGAAGGACCGGCGCATTTACGCCCGGCAGGGAACGGGAAGCCGCAGCGCGCGTTCGCGCTATCTGGTGATCGATGTTGCGCTGCATGCGCTGGCACTGTTGCAGAATCACTTGTGCCGAATCGCCGTGCCCCTGATCGTTCAGCCGGTATGCCTCATCCGTCAAAACGGCGAGTGGCGTTTTCAGTGCATGCGCAAGATTGCCGGCTTGAGCACGGGCGCGAACCACCATTTGAGCGTTGGTGTCGATCAGCCCATTGAGGTCGTCAACGACAGGTTGGATCTCCAACGGCAGTGTGTGTGGAAGATGCGTCGCTTTGCCTGACCGAATTTCTTTGAGCGCGTGAGCAAGCCGGGTCATCGGCTGAAGACCGAACATCACCTGCAACACTGCGGCAGCCGTCAAAGCCAGCACAAGCAGCAGGAGGGACACGACAAGGGACCGATTGAATGTGCGCAACACCGCATCGACGATACTGGAATCGACGTTGACCTGAATTCGGAGAGGCGCACTTGCGGCATCCGGCGCGAACAGGCTCTCATAAACAATCAGGTTTTGCTGTCCGGCCGGCATGATCGACCGATGCATCTCGCCTGGGCTCAGATCATCGGCGGGAATTGGCAGAACAGCTGTGCTGGCGGAAGTCGATTTGATCAGCTGCATTCCGTTTCGGCTGACCTGCCAGGAATATCCTGAGCCCACTTCGCTGAAACGTGGATCGCTGAGCGCGCGGTAAAGTTCGGGAGCGCCATCAGCACGAACATCGATCAGTGAAGCCGAGCTCCTCGAGATGCCCGTGCATTTCCGCATCGACCAGTGCTGTCGCATGCTGACGGAACAGCACGGATATGAAAACGCCTGCGGCTGAGACTCCACACGTTATCCATATGACGGCGCCGAGCACCAGACGCGCACGCAAGCTTCGTGGAACAAAAACCCTCATCCCAGGCGATAGCCGAGGCCGCGCTGCGTTTTGATGATGTCGCGTCCCAATTTCCTCCTGAGGCGCGCGATATAGACCTCGATTGTGTTCGGGTCGCGTTGCTCCTCGAGCGGATAAAGGTGCTCGATCAGTTCATTTTGCGAAATCAATCGCGAAGGACGATGCATGAAATAATGCAGGATTCGAAATTCCTGCGCGGTGAGATCCACAGGCTCGCCCGCCACCGAAACAGCTCCGCGACTCGGGAGACAATTCGACGTCGTTATGGACCAGCACAGGCGAACTACGGCCGGCGGAACGCCGGATGAGGGCGTGCAATCGCGCGGTGATCTCCTGCACGTGGCAGGGTTTCGTGATGTAATCGTCCGCGCCTGTGTTCAACCCTTCGACTTTTTCCGTCCAACTCCCGCGCGCGGTCAGTATCAGAACGGGCATGTCGCGCCCGGCCTTGCGCCAACGCTGGAGCACTTCCAGGCCGTTCATGTCAGGCAAGCCGAGGTCCAATATTGCTGCATCATAGGTTTCGCTGCGGCCCAAGATCGAAACCCATTTGGCCGTTGGCGGCATGTTCTACAACGAACCCGTCACGTCCGAGCGCCTCAGTCAGGCGCCGGGCAAGCTCCGGGTCGTCTTCCACGAGAAGAATGCGAATGTTGATCCTCCACCGTCAGTTTAAGTGAACTGCACCAGTGGTGTCGATACAAGGCATTCAATCCGCCATTCAGCTAGCTTTCAGTCTGGCGGCAGCTTCCCGCCAGCTTCATATGCGACCTAAGTCCTGTTTGGCGAGAGCGGAGCAAACGCCGTTCGGAAAATAAGGAGATTGAAATGAAATTAAATCACTTGGAATCGGCGCGGCGGTCGCTGGGCCATGTACGCCATTCCTGCCGTTGCCCATCATTCATTTGCGATGTTTGATGCGGAGAAAAAGGTGACGCTGGACGGCACGGTCAAGGAATTCCAGTGGACCAATCCCCATAGCTGGATTCTGATGACGGTCAATGGCGAGCAATGGGCGATCGAAATGGGCGCGCCCGGCGGTCTGGCTCGCCAGGGCTGGATCCCCAAGACCCTGACACCCGGTATGAAAGTCACGGCCGTGATCCATCCTCTTAAGGATGGCACCCATGGCGGGCAGTTCATGGCGGTTACGCTTCCAGACGGAACGACCAAGGGCAACCCGAATGGCGCAGCCAACGCGAATGCCGGGGGGAACTAGCCTTCCGTTTCAGATTTAGTCATGGCCGGGGCCGCGGCGGCAAGCTGCGGCCCCAGTCATTTTTGGCAGGACGGCGAGGTCCGATCAGCGGCGAGCGCGCGCTGTCCGACCCT
>CAVVEG010000009.1:0-97521 GCA_963747255.1 uncultured Alphaproteobacteria bacterium | reverse complement strand
GATAGGCTGTAATAGCGACAATGTCCTCGTTGGTAAGCTTTTCCACGACCGGCAGCATCGGGTCAGCCTTGGCGCCCCGTCGCGTGCCGGCCTGAAAATCGAACAATTGCCGGGCCGTGTAAGCAGGCGACCGATGGGCGATGTCGGGAACGTCGCTTTTTCCGTGCAGGTCTGGCCCGTGGCAGGTTGTGCATTGCCGCGTTCTTCCGCTCCCGCCGGTTTCGACCAAATCGCGGCCCCTGGCCACCGAGCCAATCGGCACATACAGATTATAGATGACGTGGGGGTTGCGCAGGATACTGGCGGAAAACGGATCGTCAGCGATCTCGATGACACGTTCCCCGACAGGCTCGCTGCCGGTCATCGGCATCCACATGCCGAATTCGACCTTGGCCCTGGGCATCGTCTCGCTTTCAACAACCCGGAAATAGGGCGTATTTTTCATCGACGCATAATATTGCGCCGCGGCGACGATTTCGTCTTCTGTCATCGCTTTGGCAAAACCGATCATGGCATTGGTGTTGTTCTTTCGTGGATCTGCGCTTTTTCGCAAGCCGTCGCGAAAATCATGCAGCTGCCGAATGGTGTATTCCGCCGGCTGCCCGACCGGCGGCGCGGCGCCGACGCGTCCCTTGCCATTCGGCAAGTGGCATTGAGAGCAGGGCCAGATTTTGCGCGCATTATCGCCTTCGGCCACGATCTTCGGCATCGCCGGATGCTCGCCGGGAAACCAGTCCGCTGGCTGGACTTTGATATTGGGGTCCGTGTCGCTATCGCCGCGAATTTTGCTCAAGGTAAATTGTTTGTCTGAACCAGGCACCACGAAAAGCTTGCCGTCCTCTGGCGTGCGGGTGGCTCCGCCACCGCCAATCGCGTCGCCATAAGCCCATTCCGACCCATTGGGAGCGGCCGCGTGAATGACTCCAATACCCATCGCGGTGATGGACGCAAAAATCGCCGAACCGAGTATCTTGTTCATCAGTCACCCTCCCTGTGCACTAACGGCCGGACCGACGGCCGTCGTAGGATTATTCGCAGGCCTGACCGGGCACTGCCACGCATACGGCGCGGAAAGCCAACTTTCCTCGAAATATCAGGATGAACCACAAACGGAAATCCATGAAGGGCTGATGTTTTTCGAGTCGCAGCCGCGCATTGGCCGATGCCGGTTTACCTCACAATACGGGCAACCAGGGATCGGATGGTACTGAGATCGCCGTGTGTTGCGGAAGATGGAACGAAGACCTCCAAAACCATTCCGGATGCCACGTTTCTGCTTACCCACGCGACGACGGCGTCGCTGCTCTGCAGAAGATTAAAACGTTCTACCCGGTCGGAATCCCTGAAACGCGCTTCGACATAATACATTTTAAAACCACTCTGTACCGACCGTTCGGGCTCCCCTTTCCCGCCCAATTCCGTTATTCGATCTGACCGATCCCGGGCGAAAGATGAATTTCGTCCGCATTCTCCGTGACCTTGAGTTTCAGTACTGTGGCGGCCGCAGCAGCGAAGTTATCCGGCTCGTTCGTATGAAACCACCCGACCAGCCGTTCATTTGAAAGCGCGGGATCGATCGTCAGTTTTCGCTCATTATACCGGTTGAACTCCACCGCCGCTTCGGCAAGGGTTTCGCCGTCCAGCGCGATTTCGCCTTCCCGCCAGGCAAGCGCGCGATCGATCTGCTGGGATGCGGCAACCACACGGGACGGCCCGGCGATATCGGAAACGAAGACTTTGGATCCGGCCATCACTTGACGCACGTCTGATTCGCTTCCAACCGTCCAAGTTTCGACGGTTCCCTCCGTAACAAGAACATCGGCGCCATCATCACGCCTGCGGACCGAGAATGCCGTCCCGATTGCGCGAACACGAATATCGCCGCTGGAAACGACGAAGGGCCGCGACTTGTCCTTCGCGACATCAAACCACACCTCACCCTTTTCCAGCGTGATTTCCCTCAGACCGGGCTTGATATCGATATTGAGCTCCGTATTCGTATTGACAGCCACAACCGAGCCATCGAGCAGTGGAACGCGACGGATCTCGCCGACCGGGGTCAGGATCTGATTTCGGCCGGTTCGCAGGAATCCGATTGTCGCAACGGCAGCAACCGCGATTCCGACACTACCTGTCGCCGCAACCTTGCGCAACATCGCGCGACGCGAAAGCGGGCCGGATAGCGTCTCCGAATCCGGATGCACCCCGCCGCTGCGGAGAATGCCCACTCTGTCCAGAGTGTTCCAGGCCGCCTGCGCGCGCAAGAACGCGCCTCTGTGACGGGGATCCTGCGCCAACCACGCATCCAGTTCGACGCAATCACGCGCCGCCGGTTCGAACCGATCGAGTCTTGCGACCCATTCGGCGGCCTTGGCGTCAATCGCGTTTGCGCCGGCGACTAATTCGTTGCTGGTCCTTTTTTCGCCCATCTTGTTCGCTCGTCTCGTCAGTCCATGTTCTCAATATCAATCGCAATCCGCGCCCTACCTGCGTCTCCACCGTGTTTTCGCTCACCCCGAGGCGTGCAGCGATTTGTTTTTGCGACAGGCCTTCGATCTTGCGCAGCACAAACATTTCACGGCATCGCTCGGGCAGCGCATCGACTAATCGTTTCAACCTGGCAACTTCAGCACGTCCGATCGCCACCCGTTCCTGATCCGGGCTCTCGTCAACCATGACCGGCAGGTCCATTTCGGCGATGGTATCGATGCGGATGATCTGTGACCGGCGCAGTTGCTCGAATAGCAGATTGCGTGCGACTTCGAGGAAATAGCTCCTGGGATTGGAGATATGTCTGAAGTTTTCCAGGCGGGCGATCCGGCTGTACGCCTCCTGCACGATGTCATCGATTTCGCAGGCAGGGACGGAAGCCCGCCGGAGCCAGGCGCGCACATGCGCCTCCCACGGAAGAACGCACCGCCCGACCCATTCCACAAAGGCATCGTCAATCCGGGACACCACTCGACCTCCGATCAACCAGTAGATGAACCAGTCTGCACTTTCCGTGAAAGCAAACTCTGTTTCGAGAGAATTCGTAACGGGGGCGGCGCGTCTTTCCGCCAGCCAAACCGCCCGGATGACGCCGCGAAGCGGTAGCCAACTCCGGTCTTCGCGGATCATCAGTGGTCAGGCAAACAAAAAATTGCCGTTTGGTTTTCACGGAAACAGGCCCGATCAGCATCTCTCTTTAAAACAAGATAGTTCCAGTTTGTCGGAGGGGGAGATTATGCCGTTCAATGAATCCGCACGTTCCGGGCTAAAGTCGCTGTTCCTGCTTGGTTCTTCCGCGTTGGCTTTTGCCGGCGCGGCGCACGCCCAGAGCCGCATCGCGGTGTTCGATGTACCGGCGCAATCGGCCCGGACCAGCATTCCGGAATTTGCCCGCGAGGCAAATGTCCAGATTCTCGTCTCCGCGGAAGATGTGGACGAAAAACAGACCAATCCGATCCGCGGCACCCTTCCGGTCCGGGATGCGCTGAACCAGCTCCTCGCCGGAACGGGAATTACGATTCGCTCCGATAATGGCCGCACGATCCTGCTCACCGCGGCGCGGCCGGCTGCCCCCGCGGAACAGGCAGCGTCGCCAGAACCCGCGCCGGCCATCCCGATGCAAATGCCTCCGCTCGTCGTGGCGCAGGCGCAGTCGGCTCCTGTCGGGCCGGTCGCCCAGGCCGGCGCGATCGAACCCCCCGAGCAGGTCCTTGTGACGGGGTCGCTGAATTCACGGCGCCGCGGCAGTCGGCGTGCCGGTTACGAATTTGGGCGCCCAGGATCTGACTGAAACGGGCAGCGTAACCATTGGTGACCTGTTCCGAACGGTCCCGGCGGCCAATGTCGCACCCGGGCCGTCGGCGGTCCTCTCCGCCGGGCACCAGGAACGCGAAACCCGGGTCAACATCCGTGGCCTTGATGCGAGTGGCCCCAGATCGCTATTGATGGTCGATGGTGTTCGTTTCCCGCCGCAGGCCGACGGTCTTTGCGCGATCGATCCGTCCATCATTCCCGCGCTCGCGCTCGACCGCGTCGATATCCTGGTTGATGGAGCATCTGCCACCTACGGGTCGGATGCCATTGCCGGCGTCATCAACGTCATTCTCAAGCGCAATTACGACGGCGCTGTAACGCTGCTCCATTATCAGCAGCCCGACAGTGGTGGAGCGGAAATTCAGGCCTCGCAGTTGTGGGGCAGAACCTGGGACGGTGGTGGAATCACTCTAACCTATGAATTCACTCACGAAGACCATGTACCCGGTACGGCGCACTCGAATTACACGATCAACTACACACCATGGGGGCTCGACAACAAAATCCCTGTCGGGTTGTCACTGCCCGGAACGATCTCGACCGGCGCGCCGAACGCGACGGTCGGCACCACCTGCACCAATTGCTACTCCATTCCGCACGGCACTGGCGCGAATTTCAACGCCACACTCAACAATGGCATCGGACCATTGGGTGGGTCGAGCGCGGCCACCCTCAATTGGGCAAATTTCATCGCGAATGCCGGGAACAAAGGCGTCAGCAATGAAATCGATCCGTTAACCCAAGGCTGGGAAGTCGCGGCGCAGGAGAAGAATGCCTTTGTCGTGACTCTCGACCAACGGCTTTTTTCGTGGCTTTCATTTTTTGGCACCGGCTTTTACGACAATCGCCGTGTCTCGGAATTGGTACAGCCTTCCAATGGCAGCGGTGTCAACAACGCGATCAAGACCTTCACTGTACCGACGATCAATCCCTATTACCCGACAGGTGCGCCCGGTAATCTGAGGGTCTCGTATGATCTGGGATACGAAGATCCTGCCACCGACCCGGCCTGGGAAATCTCCTGGCGCTATGAAGCGGGGCTCAATCTCGATCTGCCCTTTGGCTGGACTGGACAGCTCTATTATTCGCGCAGCAGCGAGAGCAACAGTTTTCTCATCCACGAAACCAGCGCCAACGCGATCAATGTTGCGCTGGGAAACACCGTTGCCGGCGTAACCAAACCCGCCAGCGTGCCGTACTTGAACCTTTTCTGCGATCCCACCGCTTTTGCATGCAATTCGCCGGCCACGCTGAATTACATTCGCGCCCTTCGTGGAACGGGCGACGTCTACCAGCTCACGGAGCGGGGTGGCCGTTTCGATGGTCCGTTGTTCGCGCTTCCGGGTGGCGAAGTAAAGGCTGCGATTGGCGGTCTCTATGAATCGGACAATGTTGTTACGACCAATGGCAACAACGCTTCGAGCCCGCCTGGCACACCCTATGCGCCGCTCTCGGATTCCGAGCCCTATAATGTCTGGGCGGGGTTTGCCCAGGTGGACATTCCCGTTTTCGGCGACAATTTCAATCTGCCGCTCGTTCGCAAGCTGGATCTGGAAGCATCGTGGAGACATGACCAATATTCGGGAACGTTGGCTGGCGGCACCAGCAATCCAAAGTTGGCATTTACTTGGCTGCTGGACGAAGTGGTCGGCGCGACGGTGCGCGGGTCCTGGGGCACTTCGTTCCGCTTCGCGAATGCCGGCGAGTATTCCGTCGTCGCCAGCGACCAGAATGGCGGCGTAAGTCTTCCCGGCGATACGAGTCAAATTCCGCTCACCTGCGGGGCGAACAGCACGCCGACACCCGGCAGTGCGGTCGCCGCGCTGGTCGCCGCCGGGTTTGCCTGCAGTTCAACACCGGGTGGGCTCAACTGGTCGGGCGGGCCGCAAGCGGCTCTGCGAAATTTTGCCAACGCCGCCACCGGCCAGATGCAGACCCGGGAAGGAGGAACCTTCCTTGCGCCCGAAAAGGCGAACAATTACAGCATCGGATTCGAGCTCGCCCCGCAGTTCGATCTCCTCCGCGGCCTCGATCTTCAGGCGACCTGGTACAGCGTCAAAATCAACAACGTCTTGTTGACGACGCTCGGCACAGTCACCACGCAGACGCTGGCCGATCCGAATGAACGGTTCCATATCGTCGTGCCCAGCGATCTGGGTTGCCCGGTTTCGGCCAATGCCCATCCGACGACCTGTGCGCCATTTGAACAGATGGTCACTGCGGGGCTGTTGGATTTCAACAGCACCGAACCGCTGAGCAATGCGACATATGTCTATTGGATCAATGATGGCGGCACGGTCGGCGCCGGATTTCTCCATGTTCAGGGCATCGACTGGAGCGCAAGCTACGACTTCGACCTGGGAGAATTGGGTGCCTGGAACGCCGGCATCACAGGCACCTACTACCTGCACGAATATCTGCAGACAATCACGGGCGGCTCGGTCGTGGACCAGTTCCACGCGAACATTCAACCGGCCGCCGGCCTCCCGCAGAACGGGGTGGTCGAAACGGCTCCGCGGATGGTGTACCGGGCCCGGCTGGGCTGGAGCAACGGTCCCTACAGTGTGACTGGGTTCATGAATTACCAATCGCACTATTTCGCGCCCTGGGGTGTTCCACCCAACGTCAATTTTCAGTGCACGAGCACCGGCGGCAGCGTCGGCGGCGGCACTTTTCCCTGCGCCATCAGCAGCTACACCAACATCGAGCCGTCCTGGTATACCTTCGACCTGTCGTTCGGCTACAACACCGGCGATCAGCCAGCGAACGACTATCTGAAGCGTATCAATATCCAGCTTGTCGTTCAGAACCTCATGGACAAGCATTCGTCCTTTGAATATGGCCCGCCGGGCAGTGGCGGCCGCCAGGCGGCTGCGTATGATATATTGAAGTCGAACACCGGCCGTATCATGGGCCTCACGATCGTGAAGACCTGGTAACGTATTCACGGTCGCATGCCGACTCGCTACCAGAATGGAGAGAGATGAATGTCCAATTTGCGCTTCATCGGATCCGTATCAGCGGTGGTTTGCATTTTTGCGGCAGCGGGCTACGCGGCGACGAAGACAAGCGAAGGCGCGGTCCCGGACTTTACGTCCATCGATCTGCCGTGGGTCGCCATGTCCCAGGATTATCTGCCGCCGGCCTCCGGTGCCGGACCAATCAGCTATGACAAGTCGCATGTGGTCATGGAACGCACAGCCAATCAGTTTGGCGTTGTGCGCGAAACGCCAATGCGGCTTGCCGATGCAAGTAATCCCAACCTGAAACCATGGGTGGTTGATTACCTGAAAAAAGCCAACAACGAATTGCTGACCGGCAAAATCCGGACAGGGGCGCGCGCAAATTGCATGCCCGGAGGGGTTCCGCAATTCCTGCTTTATGCCGGTGGATTTGAGAATCTCTATTTCATCCAGACTCCGAAAGAAGTCCTGATGATCCATCAGGCCGACACGCAGGTACGGCACATCTACATGGATGTGCCGCACTCGGCCCATACGGCTTCGTCATGGTACGGCGAATCCGTCGGCCATTACGAGGGGGACGAACTGGTAGTCGACACCATCGGCCTCAATGATCGCACGCTGCTGGATTCCCATTTCGACGTACCCCACACGGCTCAGCTGCATGTGATTGAGCGCTTCAGACTGACGGATGAGGCCAAAAATCTTCAGGCGAGCTTCACCGTGGAGGATCCAGGTGCATTCAATGCACCCTGGTCGGCCATTGTGCGCTACCGGCACGATCGCGAACACGAACAGCTAACCGAAGAGCCCTGTGCCGAGAACAATGATGAGCATCTGACGAGTTATGTACACGTCCCGACGGCAGTAAAGGCGGATTTCTGAATTGGGTTAGTCGAGATGGGCTTGTGCGCGGCGCGCGAATCCAGGGTGATCATCGTTCGGCGGACATCAAATTTGCGCACCTGTTTCACGGAAATGGGGACGGGATTCATCCCTCTTGACGAGACAATTCCGAATAGACGCCGGTTTTGAAAAATTTGGGAGCGATATTATCCCGGCGCCGGATTGCAACTATTTGTTTTTACTTTGAAAATCGTGGTCAACTGGTGCCGGCGCCGCAATCCCGCCCGATTGTGGGTATGGCGCCATCAAGAGGAGACGATCATGCCGACCCTGCGCGTCATCGGATATGCGGCCGGAATTTTCTTCGTTTTGGCCATTGCCGCAGACGGTTATGCCGCGGGTAAAGCTGCAGGTGACGAAGCACCGAATGCTTCCACGGCGACATCTCTACCGGGTGACCATCCCGACTTCACGGGCATGTGGACACGCGGCAGGACGGCCACGACGCCCTTCAAGTCGCCGCCGTCAGGGCCCGGACCGGTGAAGAGCCTGGTTACCGAGGACACGGCGCCGGAGGGTAGTGGCGCAGAGTACCGGTGGGGTGACTACACCGCTCCGATACTTCAACCCTGGGCGGCGGCGGCGGTACGCGCCCATACCGAATCCGAACGCGCGGGAAAGCCGGTTCGTTCTGCAAAAGAGACCTGCTGGCCGATGGGCGTGCCCTATATCGATCAACTGAACGCGCGCGCGGAGATCCTCCAGAACGGGAAGCAGGTCGTATTCCTTTATGAGGATCTCATGCAGCAGCGCATTGTCCGGTTGGACACGGCCCATCCCGCCAATCTGAAACCGAGCTGGTTCGGCGATTCGATCGCGCATTGGGAGGGCGATGCGCTCGTGGTTGATACCGTTGGTATCGACAAACGCAGCTGGGTGGACAGCTTCGGCACGCCGCACACCGATAAGATTCATGTCGTCGAACGTTACCACTTGCGCAATCCGAACACGCTTGAAGTCCTGATTGCGGTCGAAGATCCGGGCGCCTTCACTACCCCGTGGTCGGGAATAGCGACCTACCGCAAAGATCGCACGACATCCGAACCTTATACGGAAGTGGTCTGTGCCGAGAACGATTTTGACGCGGAGACCGGATCCATATTCCCGATCCCGATCGCGCCAAAGGCCGACTTTTGACCATCTTATCGCATCGCCGCAGGGCCGGAGCATGAAAAAACCGAAATCCACCGGGCACTCGATCGCCCTGGCCTCCGGATTGCTCTGCGCCGGTTTGCTTGCTGTGGATGCTTATGCTGCCGATGAAAGCTCCCCTGCCGCGATTCCGGATTTCTCGGTGCTGGATCTTCCCTGGTTTCCCACCAGCGGGGAATATGCGCCGCCCCCATCGGGACCGGGGCCGGTCACATATGACCATGCGCATCCCGTTATGGCGCGAACCGTCAACCAGTTTGGCGCTGTGCAGGAAAACCCGATGCGCCTTGCGGATCTCAGCAATCCAAACCTGAAGCCATGGGTCGTCGAATCCCTCAAAAAAGCCAATGATGAGGTATCGGCCGGAAAAATACGCTACGCATCGCGCGCGAGTTGCAGGCCTCCCGGAGTTCCGGAATTTCTCGTGCACGGTGCCGGGTTTCAGGCGATGCACGTAATCCAGACATCTGGGGAAGTTCTGCTGATCAATGACGGCGACACGCAGATCCGGCACATTTACATGAATGTTCCGCATTCCGGGCATTTGTCGCCATCCTATTTCGGCGAATCCGTCGGCCATTACGAGGGAGGCGAGCTGGTCGTCGACACCATCGGGTTCAACGACAGGACTTTCCTCGATGACCGCTACAGCTTGCCGCATACGGTGCAGTTGCATGTCATCGAGCGTTTTCGCCTGATCCAGGACGGAAAAATGCTGGAGGCGGATTTCACCGTCGACGATCCGGGCGCTTTCAACGCCCCATGGTCTGGAATCGTTCGCTTCCGGCACCCCAATGCTCCGCGTCCGCTCGTGGAAGAGCCATGCGCGGAACAGACCGTCGCAGGCTTCGGACATGATTTTCCGGTACCGGTCGCCGTAATGCCGGATTTTTGATCCCGTGCCGCAATGCTCGAGGGTGGAGAGAACGATGTCGGACAGGTGCCTGATCGGCTTGACCGTTGGTTTGCTCGGAGTTTGCGCGATTGCAGCGGACGGAAATGCGGCCGGCGAACAGAAATCGCCCGTACCGGATTTTTCCTCGATCGACCGGCCATGGGTCGCGATCGAAGGGCAAGAATTTCAGCCGCCTGCATCCGGCATTGGACCGGTCACCTACGACCATGCTCATCCGATCATGGTGACCAATCCAAACAATGCCGGTACGCCCGTAACAACGGCATTGCGCATCGCAGACTTGAGCAACCCGAACCTGAAGCCGTGGGTCGTCGAGGCGCTGAAGAAAGGTAATGACGAAATGCTGGCCGGGAAATTGCGCTGGACCTCGCGGGCAAACTGCATGCCGGCGGGCGTTCCGCAGTACCTGCTTTATGCCGGCGGCGCCGAGAGCATGTACATGATTCAGACGGCCAAAGAGATCGTGATGATCCATCAGGCCAATAACGAGACCAGGCATATCTACATGGACGTGCCGCATTCCGCGCATCCGTCCCCTTCCTGGTATGGCGAATTGGTGGGTCATTTCGATGGGGATGAATTGGTGGTCGACACGATCGGCTTAAACAACCGGACATTTGTCGATGATCGTTATTCCGTGCCGCACACCACGCAGCTGCATGTGATCGAACGTTTCAAGCTGATGGACCAGGGCCGGATGCAGGTGAGTTTCACGGTTGATGATCCGGGCGCATTCAATGCCCCCTGGTCCGCCATGGTGCGATACCAGCATGCCCGCACACCGGCGACATTGTTCGAAGAACCCTGTGCCGAGAACAACAATGTAAACATGGCGGAGATTCACAGCCCTGTCGCCGCAAAAGCGGATTTTTAATTCGAAACGCCGCCAGATCAGGGAGAGGAAATTGAAGGCTCTGTCAGTCATTACCGCAACGCTCATCGCGGCGGCGGGAATTTCGGCCGCTGGATTTCCTTCCACGCCCACAGCCCAGGCTCAACCCGCGGCGACACCCTCCCGGCCGCTGCCGGTTTTCGAGGTCGATCCTAACTGGCCCAAATGGCCCGCCAACTACAGGACACCATTTGTTTCCGGCGTCACAATCGACCCGCAGGGAAATGCCTGGCTGACGACGAGGCCGGCCCGGGCACAGGCTGACCCCCAGAAAATCGCCAGTCCGCCGATCATGATCTTCGATCCGCAGGGCAATTTCATCCGCGGCTGGGGCGGTCCCGGACAGGGCTATGAATGGCCCGCATCAGAACACAATATTTACATCGATTATAAGGGCTTCGTCTGGGTATCCGGCGATTCGTGCAAAGGGCAGACCAGTCCCGTGGATGACGATCAGATCCTGAAGTTCACGCAGGACGGCAAATTTGTCATGCAGATCGGGCACAGCAGTGCGGGCAAGGGCGACAATGACACGGAGAATTTCCGCCGCCCGCCGAATGTGCAGGTTTATCCGAAGACGAACGAATTGTTCGTCGCGGATGGGTATGGAAATCACCGGATCGTCGTGCTTGACGCCGATAACGGCAAATTCAAACGGATGTGGGGCGCGTTCGGCAAACCCCCGATGGGTCCGGAATGGTGTTTCTCTCCGGATCCGAAATCCTTTGAAGGCGAAGGCGTGGGATATTTCGCCACGCCACATGTGCTTCTGCTCAGCCATGATGACCTGTTGTATGTCGCCGATCGCAGCAATCGGCGCATTCAGGTGTTCTCGCCGGATGGAAAGTTCATTCGTCAACTGGCGAAGTATGATGCGCCCTTTGCGCGCAATCTGGCCTTCTCGCCCGACCCGGATCAGACATTTATCTATACCGGCTATGACAAGGGAATCGCTGTCATTGACCGGAAGAGGATGGAATATCTCGGAATGATTCAGGCGCCAGGGCTTGGCGTCCCGGGTCACCAGATCGCAACGGATTCAAAAGGGAATCTGTACGTCACAGGTGTGAATATCTCCGGAAAGCCGAACGCGACGCGGTTCATATTCAAGGGGATGAGCACGCCGGGACCATAACTACGATTTTCATACGCATGACATGACAAGGGAGGACGAAGTTGAAGGCTCACACTGCAATCACAATCACCGCAACGCTGATCGCGGCGGTGGGAATTTCGGCCACTGGATTTTGGCCATTGGGCGCGGGCGCGCAGGCTCAGCCCGCGGCAAAGTCCGCACGGCCGATGCCGGCATTCGAATTGCAACCGGACTTTCTGAAAATTCCGGCGGGCATGAAGCTCGGAGCCGTTTCCGATATCGAAATCGACTCGCATGACAATGCCTGGTTGATGACGCGGCCGCGCACGCTCAAGGGTGATGACAAGAACCATGCGGCGCCGCCGGTCGTGGTTTTCGATCCACAGGGCAATTACATCAAGGGTTGGGGCGGACCCGGTCCCGGTTATGAATGGCCCGAACGCGAACACAGCGTTTATGTTGATAATAAGGGCTTCGTCTGGATTACCGGGAATTATTGCAAGGGCACGAATACGCCCTATCTCAATCCTGTCGATGACGATCAGCTCCTGAAGTTCACACAGGACGGAAAGTTCGTCATGCAGTTGGGGCATCCGAGCGGCAGCAAAGGCAACAGCGACACCGAAAACTTCAACCGTCCGGCCTACGTTCAGGTCGATCCGAAAACGAATGATTTGTACGTTGCGGACGGCTACGGCAATCACCGCATCATCGTGTTGGACGCCGGCACCGGCAAATTCAGGCGCATGTGGGGCGCGTTCGGCAAAACGCCCATCGACGATGATCGTTGTGCCGGTGGCGCCAGGGAGCCGAAATTCGAAGGCGACGGCCCTGCGAGCTTCAGCACGCCCCATACCATCCGGTTGAGCCACGACGGTTTGCTGTATGTCGTCGATCGCGAAAACCGGCGCCTTCAGGTATTCACACCGGACGGCAAATTCATCCGTCAGCTGACGAGATATGACGCGCCCTTCGCCCGCAACCTCGCACTCTCGTCGGATCCGGACCAGCAGTTTCTCTATATCGGATATGGGAAGGGAATTGGCGTGTTTGACCGCAAAACGCTGGAATATCTCGAAACCATTCAGCCGCCCGGAATCCTGGGCAACGGTCACCTGATCGACACCGACTCGAAGGGCAATATCTACATCACCGGGGCAAACGGCCCGATTCAGATGCAGAAGCTCGTCTTCAGGGGAATGACCGCCGCCGGCCGGGAATAGCAGTCGCATCACGATTGGGAGGAAGATATGAAGAATCGCATCATTGCAGCGGCCGGGCTGGTTGCGCTGCTGGTTGCAGTGCCGGCATTCGCCCAGGAAGATTTCACGAAAGTCGAAATCAAAACCACCGATCTTGGCCACGGCACCTACATGCTGGAAGGCCAGGGTGGGAACATCACGCTCGTTGTCGGTACGGATGGCGTGATCATGTTCGATGATCAATTCATTCCGCTGCACGACAGGATCAGGGCTGCGATCGCAACGATCACCAGTCAGCCGGTAAAATACGTGATCGATTCCCATTTCCACAACGATCACGTCAACGGCAATCCGCCTTTTGCCCGGGAAGGCGCAGTCATCGTGGCGCAGGAGAACATCAAGCCGCGCATATTGGCGCGCCAGGCAGGTTTGGGCGCAGGTCTGGTGCCGCCGCCCATGGATCCGGTCGGGCTGCCGACAATCGAATACAGGGACAGGATCGATATCAGCGTCGGAGGACGCACTGTGGAGGTGATCCATGTGCCGAACGCGCATACCGATGGCGACAGCATCGTCTGGATTCCCGATGCCAATGTGATTGCAACCGCGGATCTGGGCGGGGCACGGCGGGGTTTCGGCAATGGTATCGACATTCCCGGCGGCGGCACGATTGACGGCGTTATCGCAGGCTACGACGCCGCGATCGCGCTTGCCAACGATCAGACCAGGGTTGTGGTCGGGCACGGCCCGCTCTCGACAAGGGCAGACCTCGTCGAAACCCGGCGCGTGATGGCGCTTGTCCGCGAACGGGTAAGAAAGATGAAAGCGGACGGCATGACGGAGGATCAGGTCGTCACAGCGAAGCCCGCCGCGGACGTGCAGGCCTCACGCGGAGCCAACGACATGGCCAGCGAGCAGTTGATCCGCAAGGCCTATGAGACCGTGGCAATGAAAGGCAACCCGTAACGGCCGGCGCTCAATCGCGGGCATTTCGGCGAATTACCGGAGGGAGCAGATGAAGAATTCCATTTTTGCAGCCGCAGGTCTGGCGGCGCTGTTGTTTGCAGCGCCGGCCTTCGCTCAGGAGGATTTCTCAAAGGTCGAAATCAAGACCACGGACCTTGGCCAGAACACCTATATGCTCGAAGGGCAGGGGGGAAATATCACGCTGGTCGTGGGCACCGACGGCGTGATCATGTTCGATTCCCAATTCCTTCCGTTGCACGACAGGATCAGGGCCGCGATCGCAAAGATCACCAATCTGCCGGTTCGATACGTCATCGATTCGCACTACCACAATGATCACACGAACGGGAATCCGCCATTCGCCCGGGAAGGCGCCGTCATCGTCGCGCAGGAGAACGTCAAGCCGCGGATCCTGGCGCGTCAGGCAGGTTTTGGCCCGATTCCGCCGGCCATGGACCCGGTCGGGCTTCCGACCCTCGAATTCCGGGACAGGATCAATCTCAGCGTGGGCGGCCGCACGGTTCAGGTTATCCACGTGCCAAACGCGCATACCGACGGTGACAGCATCGTCTGGATCCCGGATGCGAATGTGCTGGCGACTGCCGATCTCGGTGGCGCACGGCGGAATTACACCAACTCCGATATCGCCGGGGGCGGACGTGTCGATGGCGTGATCGCGGGGTTGGACACCGCAATCGGCCTTGCCAATGACCAGACCAAAATCGTCGTGGGACATGCACCGCTCGCCACGAAGGCGGATCTCGTCGAAACCCGGCGTGTGATGGCGCTCATCCGCGACCGGGTGAAGACGATGAAGGTGGCAGGAATGACGGAAGACCAGGTGGTCGCTGCGAAACCCGCGGCGGATGTGCAGGCGTCCCGCGGTGCCGACGACATGACCAGCGCGCGCTTTGTTCGCGCAGTTTATGAATCGGTGGCAATGAGAGGCAATCCCTGACGCAGCGCCGGTGAAGAACGGCGTGGCGAGATTCAGCACGGAAAGAGGAATCGATGAAAATGAACACCGGCCAATGTCGTGGCTTATTCCGCGTGGCACTGTTTGCGACGATTATGTCTGGCGTATCACTGCTTCAGGCCGGGGCTGCGCCGGCGCCGGACAACATCTTCGGCGGCTGGATGCTTGACCGTGCCGCTTCGAAACTGATCCACGCTCCAATGGCGGCAGAACTCATCGCCATCGTTCCCTGGGGACAGTCCGGCTGGGTGTGGAACCGCATCTCCGGTGGCAGGTATCAGCCGGAAGACCTTATGAAGGGTATCGCTCCGCCGGAAGGGAACGCGCAGCTGCCGGGCGCCAGCCCGTCCGCGCGGGAAATGTATTTTGCGAGCTGGGATTCAAAACCCTTCCGTACCTACGGCCACAACGGTGCGCAGGTGCAGCTGAAGAAAACCGGAGATGAGAAATTCGAGGTCGCATTCTCGGGCGGCAGCGCCGCGCCTGAAACTTCTGCGTTGGTCGTTTCTCCGGACGGGAAGCATTTGACGGTCACGACAGGCGATGATGTGCGCGTTTATGACCGGATCGATCCTGCAACCTGGCCAAGCCGCAACATCGAACCGGCGGCGGGTTCATCGTCCGGTGGCGGACTTGCATGTTCGGGCATTTGGTCTGCCAACGAACAACTGACTCACCGGACGCAACCGGCATTGCCGCCCGCCTATGAGGTGTTCGGTCCGTGGGGCAACAACGGCTGGATTCAGATCAACATGGGCGCGATCGATGCCCCTGGGGCCGAACTCGTATTCAACGGGTTCAACACGGGCAACGCTTATGAGTTTTTTGCCGGGGACTTGCGCGAACAGTCCGTCCGGCAGATCGACAAAAATCATTTCGACGTAACCACGGTCCGCAACCGGATTCCCGGCGACAAGATGCTGGTGGAATTCTCGCCCGACTGCAAACGGCTCACGCGCACGACCGCGGAAGGGACCGACCGCCGCACCGGCCAGAAATTCTACAACGACATCCGGGTTTTCGATCGGGTTGATCAGTAAGCGGGCGTGCGCCTGGCTGAATACCGCTGAGGAAACTGCCTATGGCGTCGATTCGCCGCGTGATCTCCGGGCTTGGTCTCTCAATCCTGGTAGCCAGCGCCAATATACCGGCGTGGGCGGCCGATATGCCCCCGAATCCGGCCATTCCCGTTTTCACAACGGGTGACAGCTCCGGTTGGGAGCTTGACCGTTCCTTCGGTGTCGACGATCTCCTTGCGCCACCGGGTGGGGGACCCGGGCCCGTCACTTTCGAAAAATCCCATCCTTACCTGCCCAACAGTACCCGGCATCCAACCTATCGCGTCGCCGATCTCTCCAATCCGATTTTGCAGGAATGGCTGAAGCCGTCGATGAAAAAGGCGAATGATGACGTGCTCGCCGGACAGATACCTTTCCGAGCCCATGAACGTTGCTGGCCTGCCGGAGTTCCGGCCATCGATGCCGACGCGGTGGGCGAGCCAATGTTCATCTACCAGGGGCCGGAAGAGATCGTGGTTGTCATGAAGTCGGGACCGGAGATCCGGCATATTTACCTGAACGTTTCGCATTCGCAGGAAGTCGCGCCTTCCTGGTACGGAGAATCAGTCGGTCATTACGAAGGCGGTGACACACTGGTCATCGACACGGTCGGCCTGAACGACAGGACTTTTGTGGACAATTATCGTACGCCGCATACCACGCGCATGCATGTGATCGAACGCTGGAAACTTGCGGCCGACGGAAAAACAATTGATGTTTCGATCCTGGTCGACGATCCCGGAGCCTTCACCATGCCCTGGCAGGCCGTGCAGCGCTGGCGGCGCGTGCAACTGCCATACGAGGAAAACATCTGTGCGGAGAACAATATCAATTACGGCAACCTGGATGCGAAATTGGTGCCCATTCCACAAAGCGCGAGTCCGGATTTCTGAACAGAGCGGCAATTTTCGGAGGACGTCATGAACCGCCACACGGCATTGGCTCTTCGGTTGTTGGCGCCGTTATTCGCGATCGGGGTTGTTCTTATCGCCGCCAGTGCGGCGTCCGCTGCCGTAGAGGGGTTTGGCGGGTGGATGCTCAACCGGCAAACTTCCAATCTGACGCGTGAGCCGGCCAGTGCCGAGACGGTTATCCTGATCCCGTGGGGACAATCCGGCTGGGTCTGGACTCGAATTTCGGGCGGCCAGTACCAGCCGGAAGACTTGTCTCGCGGTATCGCGCCCCCACCTGAGGTGGATGGTCCTGCCGCCGATGCCGCAACCAGATCTTCTCCCTCGACAAGGGAGATGTACTACGCGGATTGGGATTCAAAGCCGTATCGCACTTACGGCCGCAACGCCGGGCAGGTGCAGCTCAGGAAGCTGGACGACCGGACCTTTGAAGCTGCGTTTTCCGCGAATGATTTCCCGCCGGGAGATTTCTTCACTGGTGTTCTCGCCCGACGGAAAACACCTGACAATGACAACCGGCGATGACCGGCGGGTTTATGACCGTATCGATCCGGCCGCCTGGCCGAGCCGGATAATCGAGCCGCCCGATCACGCTCCCCCGATGGGCGCCGGGCCTGCGTGTTCGGGCATATGGAGCGTCAACGAGCAATTGACCCACCGGTCGCGTTCGCCTCTTCCCCCCGCCTTGCAGTATTTCGGCCGCTGGGGCAAAAAACGGCTGGGTTTGGCTGAATGCGGCCAGTCTGGATGCGCAAGGCGCCGAGCTTGTCTTCAACCTGTTCGACGGCAATGCCTATCAGGTGTATGGCGCGGACTCACACGAACAGGCGGTGCGCCAGCTGGACGACCGGACCTTTGGAGTGACGGCCGTCCGATACCGGCTCGCAGGTGATCGGGAGACCGTTCAGTTCACCAATGACTGCAAGCGCGTGACCGTGACGGTTCCGGAGGGGACCGATCGTCGCAAAGGCGTGAAATATTACAATGATGTTCGCGTGTTCGATCGGATCGATCGATAAGTTGATGGTTGTGCAGCGTGACGGGAAACCTCCTTACGCGGACAGAGCGGTCGCTTTACCCCGCGCTTGCCGATGACAACTGACGCCGTATCGGTCCGGGCCAGGCGGCGGCAGCCGCTTTACGGCGATCTTTCGGTCCAGATTCTCATCGCGATGCTGGCCGGCATCGCCGTGGGCTATTTCTGGCCCGATTCGGCGGAAGCAATGAAGCCGCTGGGCGACCTCTTTATCAGGCTCGTCCGGATGCTGGTTGCGCCGATCATCTTCTGCACCGTCGTCCATGGAATCGCGAGCGCGCGCAGCGCCGGTCGCGTCGGGCGAGTCGCCCTGAAAGCGATCGTCTATTTCGAACTGGTCACGTCGCTGGGCCTCGTTCTGTCGCTGGTTCTGGTGAATCTCTGGGCGCCTGGAGCAGGCATGAAGGTGGACCTCGCCAGCTTCGCAGGGAAGGACCTGAACGCGGTGACGCAAAGCGCGAGCCAGGTCGGCTTTTCCCAGCTGCTTCTGGGAATCGTTCCATCGAGTTTCGTGGGTGCATTTGCCGATGGCGACGTGCTTCCCGTGCTCTTCGTGTCGCTGCTGTTCGCATTCGGACTGCTCTCGCTTGGCGCAAAGGGAAGGCCGGTGATCGACGGCATCCAGACCGTGTCGCAAGTGCTGTTCCGGATGATCGGGTTTGTCATGTATGTCGCGCCGGTCGGGGCATTCGGCGCCATTGCATTTACGGTCGGCAAATACGGACCCTCTTCCCTGATCGCGCTCGGCAAGCTCGTAGGCGAGTTCTATGTCTGCTGCGCCGTCTTTGTTCTGATCATTCTCTGGCCGATTGCATCCGCTTTTGGAATCCGTTTCCTCCGCCTGATTCGCTATATCGGCGCAGAATTGCTCATCGTCGCCGGTACGAGTTCGGGTGAATCGGTATTCCCGCGAATCAACACCAGGCTGCGTGCGCTCGGCTGCGACGAGGCGATTGTCGCGCTCGTTCTGCCCGCAGGTTACGCCTTCAATCATGACGGTACGTGCCTTTATTACGCGACCGTCTCGGTGTTCCTCGCGCAGGCGCTGGGGATCGATCTCTCGCTGGGGCAGCAGTTGGGCCTGCTCGCCATCATGCTTCTGACTTCCCTCGGTGGTGCGGGCGTGGCCGGATCGGCCATCGTGATGCTGGCGACAACGCTATCCGCCACAGGCACAATTCCCGTGGCCGCGGTCGGGCTGATCCTGGGTGTTCACCGCCTGCTCTCGTCGGCTTTCGTGCCCGTCAATGTGCTGGGAAATTCACTCGCCACGATCATCATCGCCCGGCTTGAAAAGGCCGTGAACCTTCCGTTCCTGAATGCGGAGTTGACAAGGATCGCGCCGGCTGAGTAGGGGCCCGTTCGTCATGTTCTCTGGACACTGCAGGCTTTGGCGAGTTTCGGCGCCGTGCGGTTCGGCTTGCTATCGGCTGGTCGCTTAAGTATCTGAACCGCTTCGGTGGAAAGGTGGCTGAGCGGTTGAAAGCACCGCACTCGAAATGCGGCGTACGGGAAACCGTACCGGGGGTTCGAATCCCCCCCTTTCCGCCAAATCAAAACGGCCGCGCGTGGGCCGTTTTGATTTGGCGAATGTTGGAGGGCGACGCCCCCTCTGTACGACGAGACGCCGGAGGCGTTTTGGGCGTTGAGCGACGCGAAACGATCCGGTGGCGCGCAGCCCCGAGGACGAAAACATGCCAAAGCGTGTTTTCGCAATCCCCTCCTTTCCGCCACCCTTCGCGCTCCACTCTTCGGGTGGCAGGCCACTCACCTTGAAACGCGAAGGGTGTCTTCCGAAGCTCCGACCTGTCCTGCGAAGCCCGGAGAGCGAAGCAGGAAGGAGCATAGTTCAATCTGCCAGGCTGCGTAGGACAGAGATGGTCCAGCTTCGATATCGTCGTCTTCCCCGGCGATACGAATGCAGTCTGAACTCGAACGCCCCGGAATTGGTATTCAAAAAAATTAAAGATCTGTTGCCATCGCTGGTGCAAGTGGGAGCGATGCGAGGAAATGAGCCGGTTTTGTTAATAATAGCTTGATGTGAATTGTTCTATTAATGCGCCCACGGACGGTGATCCTTGCTCCCCGGTGAATATACTAAGTGAATGTCCTCAATTGTCGAATTGCCTGCATGGCCGTCAAATTGCCCTCAGTTTTTGAGGCTGAAAATATCAATGGGGAGCATTGCTCGACAAGTTGAAAGTGGAATGGTGTACCCGGCGCAGGCCGGAGCGTTGCGCCATGAAAGATGGCAAATGTTATGACGCGCTTTCTCTCGATCAGCACACTGCTCCAATCGACGATCTATTTGATGGCCGCGATGATTGCGATCACGTCCGCCTCATTCGGTATGCATGCGCTTAACGCCTTCCGGGAGGCGCGGCGCATTCCCGAGATCGTCGATATTTCGAATAATCTGTTTGCCGCTGTGCAGAATTACCGCTTCGAACGGGGTGCGGTTACACGCGCCCTGGATTTCATAACGAAAGCCAATGAACACGACACAACGGAGATCGCAATGAACCGCGCCAGGGCCGACAAGGCCCTGGATGCGGCGTTGGCGGAAATTGCAGCGATCAAGCTCAGGGGCTTTCAGCCGAACATCAGCGAAATTGCCAACAGCCGAAGTCTCTTCACTGCCCTCCGCGCAGAGGCCGACGCCGCCCTGAAGCAGCGCAATCGGCATTCCGCCCAACTGAGCAAAAACTGGATCGCGACCAACAATCGGCTCCTTCGTGCAATTGATGCCCTGTCAGACAAGCTGGACAAGGAATTCGACGAGGGCGATCCGTTCATAGCGAAGATCATGGAACTGAAGCGGATCGCCGGGTTGATGCGCACCGAAGCCGGCAACGAACGGCTTGCTATCGTCCAGGCGCTGGCAGCCGGTGTACGTCTGCCGGAAACCCAGCGCGAGCAGTTTACTCTGCGGCGCGGACATATCGATGGAACGTGGGAGGCTGTGCAGAATGTAGCCAGCCACCTTCCGCCGCTACCCAGGCTCACGGCGGCAATTGCGGCGGTGAACAAAGTCTATTTCGGCGAGTACCGCTCAATGCGAGATGCTGTTGTCGCACAACTCGCTGCCGGCAAACCGGCATCAATTACTGCAGACCAGTGGAGGCCATTAACGGAACAGGCCCAGGTGCTTGTTTTCGACGTCCCGAATGTCGCGCTCAATGTTGCGGGCGACTATGCCAGCCTGCAGGCTGGCACTGCGAGGCGGAGTTTGTATGTATCCGGCATGATCCTGATTCTGTTTTCTGGCATCGGGATAATCGCCGGTTTTTATGTGATCAGGGCGGTGGTTCGGCCGATCGCCAGGATCAGCGAAGTCATGAACTCGGTGGCCGAGGGCGATCTTTCCCGGTCGATTCCATACCAGGACCGAAAGGACGAGATCGGCTTCCTGGCCAAAGCGCTCCGCGTATTTCGCGACAAAGCCATTGAGGAGCGGTACTTGCGCATTGCAAAGGAAGGCGCCGAAGCCGCCAGCCGGGCCAAGTCGGAATTCCTGGCCAATATGAGCCATGAACTGCGAACGCCACTGAACGCAGTCATCGGGTTTTCTGAGATCATCATGTCCGAGTGCTTTGGTTCTGTGCGCGACCGCTATCGCGAATATGCCGCCGATATCCGCAACAGCGGCCGGCACTTGCTCGAGCTGATCAATGATATTTTGGACCTCTCGAAACTGGAGGCAGGACAGTTTGAGCTTCACGAGGAATATGTCGACATTGCCGCTGTCGTCGGGGGCTGCCTGCACCTCGTCGAAACCCATGCACGAATATCAAAAGTCGAGCTTTCCGCCAGGCTCGATCCGGATATCCCGTTAATACTGGCAGACGAGCGGCGGCTCCGGCAGATTTTGCTCAACCTTTTGTCCAACGCGGTAAAGTTCACACGCGACGGCGGCGAGGTGCATGTATCGAGCTTTCTGAAAGATGGGTTCTTTGCTATCGCCGTCCGTGACACCGGAATTGGCATCGCGCCTGAAGATATTCCAAAAACAATGGCGTCCTTCGGTCAGGTCGATAGCAAAATCAGCCGAAAATATAATGGAAGCGGCCTCGGTCTGCCGCTGGCCAAGCATCTTGTGGAGTTGCATGGCGGAACGCTGACGCTTGAAAGCCAGGTCGGTATCGGCACCGCGGTTACTGTCACATTTCCGCCTGGCCGCATCGTTTTCCCGGCTCGCGGTAATGACGGTTCGCGCACCGGGCTGAATGTGTGCGCGGCCGCCTGAATTAGAGAGCCTCGCGATAAGCTGTCCTGCCTTTTTGCGGGCGTCATAAGGGCGAACATGAACCTCCACGGTTCCTGGGCGCCGTCAGCCCCCGGCCGGAGGCGTGACGCTCAGCTCAGCAGGTTCACGTTAAGAGAGGTTTTGCGGCGCGCGCAACATTGCCCGAAGCGTTGCCGGTGGCTAGAATTTGGCCAGAAGTGGCGGTTCATCCGGGAATGCCGGCTGTGACCGGCTCAGGACGATTCTGGAAGGGGCGCTTACCACGGGTGCTCCATTACAATTGTCTGGCCGGAAGGAGATGGACACGATGAACAGGCATTTGCTTAACCGGCGTCAATTCAGTGCGCGTTGTGCGGCACTCGGCTTATCGTTTTCGGCCTCAACTGCAATGATTGCAGTCCAGGCAAGTGCACAGGATCCTGTCACTGCCGCGGACGCCAATCCTGCGCCGCGTACCGTAAAGTTTCCGGATGGCACGATCGTCCCGGCGCTCGGTCAAGGCAGTTGGCATCTCGGTCAGCGAAGGCATCCACTGTCTGTCGAGGAAGAGGCGATGCGCACGGGCATCGCGCTTGGCATGACGTTGATCGATACGTCTCGAAATTATGGAGACGGCAGTTCTGAGAAATTCATTGGCCGCGTGATTGCCGGTCAGCGCGACCGTGTATTTCTGGTCTCCAAGGTTCAGGAGGATGAGGTTGTTACAGGTGGGTTCGCGCGTGCGTTCGAGGGGAGCCTTGCTCGTCTGCGCACCGACTATCTCGATCTCTATTTGCTGCATTCGCCGGTCCCGAGCAGGCATCTCTCCGGCGTTGTAGCCAAATTCGAACAACTGCGCGCGGCGGGAAAGATTCGCGCCTGGGGCGTCTCCAACTTCAACGCGGACCAAATGGAAGAGCTGTTCCGTGTTCCAGACGGCCATCGATGCGCAACCAATCAGGTTCGCTACAGCCTCCGTAACCGTTACTTTGAGCGTGATGTTCTGCCATGGTGCGCGCAGCACAATATGCCGGTGATGGCGGCTTCTCCGCTCGGCGGCCTCGAAGACGCCCACACCCTGCTGGGTGAACCCGCGCTGGCGCAGATCGGCGCTATGCATGGTTGCTCGGCAGCCGCGTCTGCCGCGGCCTGGGTCATGCGCAGCGGGAACGTTATCGCAATTCCCGAATCCGGCAATCCGGAGCACGTCAGGGAAAACGCTGTCGCCCTTTCAATCCGGTGGGTTCCGGCTGACGCTTAAGCCGGCGCGGCCGCTCAAAAATCCGGCTTGTCGGCGCGCGGCACGGAGTAGCCCGGGGCGAACATCAGCGAATTCGGGCTGTCGGCGCAGATCGCCTCGTTCAGCGGCCCCGCCTCTGGAGTAGCCAGCGCCGCAAGCTGCACGCTCCTCTGCTTCGCCCGCTGCGCTACCAGTTCGAATTTGCGGTAGCGCATGATCGCGTTCCACGGCGTGGTGAACGCGCCCGGATCCTCGACATGGACGTCCACCTGCAGCTCGTTTCCACCATCCACCAGATGGAAGCGCTCGATCGTGTGCAGCTGCGTCGTGTGCGGCGTTCTGAATCCGTCGACATAGGTTTTGTCGTTGTATCCGATCGTGTCGATGATCAGCGTGCCGCCTTCATAACGGCCGATGGAGTGGCCTTCCCATGACGGCTTCTGGTTCGGGCCGTGTCTGTCCGTCAGATAAACATGCCGGACCTCGTTGAAACTCTCGTTGATCAGCAGCACTTCCTTTGGCGACTGCAGAATGAATGTTGGCCGCGTCATCGGTGACAGCACGAAAGCGAGCGCGCCCAGGGGCCGGCAGGTGGCGAGCTGCGAGATGAAGGGCCGCCCCGATAATGTCTCGGCATTCACTTTGCGCAACGCCTCAGCCGCCCAGGGCTGGAGAATCGGATTGCTCGCATCGGCAAAGGGAGGGGTCGGCTGCCGGCCGGTGGCGCGGAAATCGTCATTGGAGACCCTGGGATGCGCCTTGTCCTGCATCACCGGCCCTGGGCCTGAAGCGGGCGGCATCCATTCGCGCGAATAGGAGTACCAGGCGCTGCTCGCAGTCGGCGCAAAATCCGGAATTGCGAGCGCTGCGGTGGCGTAGAGCGTGGCAGCAATCGCGGCGAGCGGAAGTTTCGGCATGGTGGCACATCCCGACAGCAGCGGATGCAGTTTACACGGAATTGACCGTTTCGGGCGCAGCCACGTCTGCATCGGCGGATGAAGAAGCATTTTGCACCAAAATCATGTCCGCACACCTCCACAGAACTGCGCTATGCTACGGCGACTTTCGCGGAGAATGTTGGACGGCAGCTCCTTTTCCTCCGACAAATTTCTTCATTACTTGCCCTTCCTCGCGCGAACTCCGATCATCGTTGGCCCACCGGCTTGGCTCCGGCCGGGGGCTGCACATGGTCATAATCGAACGTCGCGGTGAAGTGGGGTCCGCCCCCTTTCATATCCGATTTCAACTGGCGATTTTGGGCGGAAATCCAGAGCGTGCCGTCTGTGACAGTGCCCTCCTTTTCTACATGCACGGTATAGACGGTCGTTTGCTGGCCGTTGACCTGTTCCGTGCCGGTGCGTTTGCAGGTCATTTTCCACTTTTTGAGGTCGTCGTTCAGCGAGGCGACCATGTCGGCGCTCGATATGGGAAGCGCTGTCCAGCCCCCATCACTCCTTTCGACATATTTGGTGGTCGCGGTCTGGACCATATGGCTGGTCACCATTTTGCCGCCCGGGCCCGGGGACACGATAGTCTCGCTGTAGGGCGTTTTCGCGCTGACCATCAACGCCGCCGTAAACTGCGTGCAATCGTCGGCCCAAGCCGGCGCAGCGGAAACGACAAGGACTGCGGCGGCGAGAACGGTACGGTTCATGCCGATCAACATAGAGCACCTCCATCAGCCAATTGATTTATTATAGCCTTCTTCCCCCCATTGCACGCAGACACCATAACGATCTTCGGATACCCGGCGCGGCGCATGGTTAGCCGCAGCTTATTTTTCTCAGGTCCTAACTACAGTCGCGTATGACGCGCCCAGTCAATTGCGCGGTCGAGCAACACCGATTGCAGCAAGCGGGACAGCTTCAGCCATGGCGGGCCTGAAGGGTGGTCGGGACTCAATTGATCCACCAAACGGGTGATCCTGCCGTGGGATGAAGATCGCTGCGGACGGGTTTTCATTCCGACTCCATGGTGAGGCCGTTAATGCGTGCGGCAAGCGTCGTCAGGCGGTTCAAAACCTCAACCACCAGATCGCCAATTCCCTCCAAATTCCCGGTCGTGACAATGTCCCAGCAAACCGGGTTGTTGATGCCGCGACCGTCCCACAAGTGGTCGTAGGCGAGAAATCCCATGATCGGAATGAACGCCCGCGGGTCCGGCAATTCGAACTGCTTCTTCAGTCCGCCGCGCACCCAATCGCGAAACCCAAAATCCATCTGTCGGAGCAAGCCGGGGTCGAAACTGAGGATCAGATGCCCCTCGAAACACGGATCGGGATGAGAAAACTCCATGACATAGGCATGCGAACGGTCTTCCTGTTTTAGCCGGGTGAATCCCGCTTGCGTCAGCCGCTCGACGACTGCCTTCCTGAGCGCGGATTTCCTGGGGCGCTCGCCGTACCAGTCGCCGGGCGGAAATAACGGGCGCCTCTTGAGGTAGGGCCCGAGGACCGGATGCGCCTGTTTTTCACGAACGATCTCCTGAGACCATTGGATCGTGGAATAATGCGCCAGGGCATTGAGAAGGATTTCCCTGTCCGTCGGCCCGATATTCGCGAAATAGCCCGGTACGCTGGCGGTTTCGGAATTGGGGAAGCGTTTGAGCAGAGGAAATCCGGCAGCCGCCTCTTCTGCCAGATCCTGCCGGATGATCGCAACCATTCGGGTGCGAAAGCCTTCCGGCATGGACCTTCCCTTCGGATGAGAGACGCGCGCAGCGTCAGTCGTAGGAATAACCGGCAAAGAACAAGTGCGAGGGCTCGTCGTTCTCATAGGCGATAACGTATATGCCCTGACCGCGTTCGATCTGATCGAATAGCTCATCGCTGTCTTCAATGTCTGCGGCCGTCGGCTTTGTGGTGCCGAAGAATTCCATAAGATCATCTTCGTCAAGCGGCGCCACGGCATCGTAATCCGGTTTTGCGCTGATGTGCGACACATCCAGAATCGATCGCGTGCCGTCCGCATCTGACGCATCCCGGGCCGCGTCGATCGACGAATGTTTGCAGCCGGGTGCATGTCCGAGGTCAACAGGGAATCGCGGAAATGACTCGGCGGGGTTATAACGGCCAGCCTTGAATTCCCGCTGTCGGAGTGCCTCCAGGCTCCTGGCGACGTCCTTCTCGTAAGGAACCAGGTACCACCACGGGTGCCCGCCCATTTGCCCCTCCTGCGAAACTGGCTGCGCAGATTATCGGAGCGGCGGCGCTTCTCAAGAATTGAATCGGTTGAAAATTGAAAAATTCCTGGCCACCAGACCCAGTAGTCTACGCATCCTCGAGATGCGACCACTTCTGCGCATGGTGGTGCCAACGGGCATGTCGTTAACCCTCGCGAACGCATCACGGTCGTTATCGCCACTTTGTCTGCCAGCGTGTCCGTGGGCGCCGCTTCCTCCATCAGGGGCGAAGCCGTCCTTGTGGAGAAAGCGGACAACACCCCTCGCCCGTTTGGTTTGATTTCAAGACGCCCACTGTTCGAGTCCTGGGTTGCCCACCAAAGCTGCAATTGTCACGCAACAAAAGTAAACTGTTGGATGGCTCTGCGTCAGTTCGTTTTCGCGCTGTTTTCATTTGCGGTGTTCGTTGCGCATCCGGCGGACGCGCAGACGCAGCACGCCGCTGCTGATTTTTCCGGCATCTGGCATCGCTGGTTCCGGCCGGGACTAGGCCCGTCCGCATCCGGTCCGGGTCCGCTGGTCAACAGATCGCTCTTCGGCGGCGTCAGCGACTACAACCAGCTTGTCGGCGATTACACCAACCCCATCCTGAAACCGCAGGCCGCCGCAACCGTCAAGCAGTTCGGCGAATTGTCGCTGAAGGGCATTGGCTATCCGACGCCGAGCAATCAATGCTGGCCCAGCGGCGTGCCTTACATTTTCTGGAATTTCGGGCTGCAATTTGTTCAGCAGCCGGACAAAATCACTCTGCTCTATCTCCACGACCATGAAATCCGGCGCGTGCGTCTGAACCAGCCGCATCCGGCGCATCTGATGCCCTCATGGTATGGCGACTCTGTCGGGCATTACGAAAACGACACGCTGATCATCGACACCATCGGTGTGAAACGCGGGCCCTACCCAATGCTCGACATGTACGGCACGCCGTTCAGTGATGCGCTGCATGTGGTCGAGCGCTACAGGCTCGTCGACTACGCCGTTGCGAAAACGGCCATCGACCGGGAGGCAAAGGTCAACACCACCTATCCGGGCGGCCTGAATGCGATCGAGTTCGACCCCAACTACAGAGGCAGGCATCTTCAGCTCGAAATCACGGTGGACGATCCGAAAACATTCACCATGCCCTGGACCTCCGTCATGATCTATGGCCGTCCGGCAGGCAGTTGGATCGAGCATATCTGCGCTGAAAACACTGAGGAATTTTACAACGGTAGAAGGTCCTCTGTCCCGACAGCACTTACTCCGGATTTTTGAATAACCGCCAATTGATCAATCAGCTCGAGGCGTATGGTTCCTTCCGCCGCATAGCGAAATGGTCTAACTTACGGTTGAAGCTGCCGGGGAGGACCTGCCGAAGTCCTCCGGGGGTAACGCGCAGCTAGATTGCCGCCGGCAGGCGTGTCCCTCCGAAATACGCGTAACGACAGGTTCCTGCGACGCCCTCGGGGATATGCCATGGCAATGGCTGCAGCAGCCAGCACTACCGATTCGCCTGTTGCGTGGTGGAGAGAGCCCACCCGGGACCAGTGGTTTGCCTGGTTTGCCGCTTGCTTCGGGTGGAATTCTCGACGGGTTCGATTTTACCATCTTCCTGTTCGTCATGGCCCCGATCGCGAAGGAATTCGGGGTCTCAGTGACGGCGGTCGCCTCGGTGCTCACGCTTACACTCTGGCTGCGCCTCGTCGGCGCGGTCGGCGCTGGCTGGCTGGCTGACCGTGTGGGACGAAAATACCCGCTGATGCTGGCAATCCTGTGGTTCTCGATGTGCAACTTCATTGCCGGGTTTTCACCGAGCTTTTCATTCCTGTTTGTGGTCCGGGCGGCACTCGGCGTAGGGATGGGCGCGGAATGGCCGGTGGGCGCCAGCCTCGCGATGGAATCCTGGCCAGCGCGGTCGCGCGGCTTGATGGGAGGCGTTCTGCACGGCGGGTTCCCGCTCGGCTTCGCGCTCGCCAGCGGCGTTTATTGGCTGCTGTTCGACGCCATCGGCTGGCGCGGCCTGATGTGGATCGGAATTCTGCCGGCCTTCCTCTGCGTGTTTATCCTGTATTTCGTCAAAGAGCCCGCCGTCTGGGTTGAGAACCGCCGACGCCAACGCGAACAGGAACAGGAAATTCGGGCGCCGCTGCTGGCGATCTTCAGGCCCGCGCTGCTCGGCAACACGCTGACCGCGTGCTGGTGGGCGGCCGGCGTGCTCATCGTCTATTATTCGGTTTACGGATTGTTGGCGACCTGGTTGGAGACCGAGCTCAAAGTCGGCGCCGCGATCATCGCGACGGCGGTATTGCTGTCCAATCTTGCCGGCTTCGCCTCGTGCTGGGTGTGGGGCGGGCTTGCCGATCTGATCGGCCGGCGCTGGTCGAACATGATTCAGGCGGCGATCACATGCGCCGTGGCGCCGGCCTATCTGCTGACCCATGACGTCAACTGGATTGTCGCGGGCATCATCGTGCAGGGCGTCTTCGGCGCAACGCTTCCGGGCATGGCGACAGCCTACCTGACCGAGCGCTTTCCAACCGAAGTGCGCAGCACGGCGATTGGTTTCTGTTACCACGTTGGAGTGGTCGCTGGAGGTTTCGTCCCGGTCATCGTTTCATACCTGGCCGTCGAGCGGCATATGGGGTTTGCGACACCTATGCTGATCGCCACATGGGTGGGCTGTGCCAGCGTCATAGCGGCTTTGCTGGTCAGCCCGGAGACGAGAGGCAAAGTGTTCGTGTCCGAGCTGATGATACATGTGCAGCACAGGCCAACAGCCACGGACGCGCGCGTTCCTGAGGCGCCGATCCTTCCAGGGGTTGCGGGCTTGTGAGCGAAGACCGTGTCTTCGCCAAATGTGCGTGGCGGCTGATCCCGTTCATGGGTCTCCTCTACCTGGCGAACTACATCGACCGGACGAACGCCGGTTTGGCGGCGCTCACGATGAACAAGGATTTGGGTTTCTCGCCGACGATATTCGGTTTTGGTGCGGGCATCTTCTTCATTGGCTATGCGCTGTTCCAGGTGCCGGCCAACGCGATCCTCGAGCGCATCGGTGCCAAGCGCTGGATGTTCTGCATCATGACGACGTGGGGATTACTGTCTGCGTCAAACGCTCTCGTGCAAAGCCCAATTAGCTTCTATGTGGTGCGGTTTCTGCTGGGTGTGGCCGAAGCGGGTTTTTTCCCCGGTATGGTGCTCTATCTGACGTACTGGTTTCCCAGGCGCTATCTTGCTCGGTTCATCGCCTATTTCATGATCGCCATTCCACTCTCGTTTACCGTCGGCGGGCCTCTCGCCAGCCTTATTCTCACGATGGACGGCGTGGCCGGTCTTCATGGCTGGCAATGGCTGTTCCTGATGGAAGCTTTGCCCGCCTTACTTCTTGCTTTCGCGGTGCTCAAATATCTGCCGGACGGTCCAATGCGTTCCGCATGGCTCTCACGCGAGGAGAAGAACGCAATCGCCGCTCGCCTCGCGGCTGAGGAGCCACTCGGCCGGCCCGAGCTGTGGTCCGCGTTGCGCGACCCGCGTGTGCTGGCCCTCGGTATCGCCTATTTCGCGTTCCAGGCCTCTAGCTACGGAGTTGTGTTGTGGTTGCCGCAGATCGTGCAGGGGATGGGTTTCTCCAATACGACCACCGGCTTTATCGCTGGATTGTGTTTTGTGGCGAGCATTCCCGCGATGGTCCTGGCTGGGCGTTCGAGTTCCAAAAGAGGTGAACTTATTTGGCATGTGGCGCTTCCATGGCTGCTCGCGGCCGCGAAGTCTCGCGGTCGCGTCGGATACGCAATCCAGTCCGATTATCCTTGTCGCGCTCGCTTTGGGTCTGATCGGCATGTATGCGGGATTCGGTCCGTTTTTTGCCCTGCCGCCATCGTTCCTGCGAGGCACGGCCGCAGCGGGCGGCATCGGCCTCGTCGGGACCTTTGGCAATTTCGGTTCGTTTTTGGGACCAGTCCTAATTGGCGTGCTGAAACAAGGGACCGGCGATTATGGGGCTGGTCTGGCGGCAGTCGCCCTCGGTTTTGCGATATCAGCTCTCATCGTCATCGCCGTTGGCCGCGCACTGGCATGGCGTCCGGTGATAGTGGCGCCGACGGCTGGCAGCGCCGGATGAGCGAACAGGACCGCGTCTTCGCCAAATGCGCGTGGCGGCCGATCCAGTTCATGAGCACCAATTTATGTCGATTCTCGCGATTAGCTAATCTTCAGACAGGAGATCAAACGCCATGTCGAACAAAGTTTCGTGGGTTGTGGTCGCGCTCGCAATCGCGGCATCGGTGCTGTTTGCGAACGCGCAGGAAATCGGCAGAAAAGTGATTTCGACGCCGGCCGCGCCCAATGCGATTGGTCCCTATTCCCAGGGAATCCACGTCGGCAAGACCCTCTATGTTTCTGGAGAGATCGCCATCGACCCCAAGACCAATCAAGTCATGTCGAACGCAACGATCGAGGATCAGACACGCCGAGCACTGGAAAACATCAAGGCCATAATTGCGGCGGACGGATTGACCATGGATGACGTCACCTCAACAACGGTCTTCCTCACGGACATCAACGAGTTCGACAGAATGAATACAGAATGAATCAGGTATATACCACCTTCTTTGGGACAGCTCCTCCAGCTCGGGCTACAGTCCAGGTTGCTCGCCTGGCGCGCGACGTGAAGATCGAGATATCGGCCATTGCAGTCGCCCCATAAGGGAGGAAGTCAGATGCGCTTGATCGGCGCCGCTTTGATCACGCTATTCACAATCGGTTTGTGTCAGGCGGCAATGGCCGGCCCGAAAGATGAGGTCCACGCCCAATTCGAGCAATGGATTGCGAGGTTTAATTCCCACGATGCCGATCGCCTGTCGCAACTATACGATCAAGACGCTCGGCTGCTCTCGACCGGAGGCAACGAGAAGCCGCTCGATGGGAGAGAAACAATTCGCCTTTACTTTATTCCTTTCATGAAACGCGGTGACACGGTTGCTTTCGATCACGATGATGCCGTGAAGGTATTTTCGAACATCGCGGTTGAAACGGGATACTACCACTTCAATACCGATCCGAACGGCAAACCCGATGTCTGGGTTTCACGCTATACCTTCATCTTCGAGAAGAAAGATGGGAACTGGATGATCCTGCACCAGCACTCATCCAGGGTGCCAGACCCGACAGCCGGTCAGGCTCGATAGGTTTCAATATGCCGCGTTGTTGCGGAAAATGGTGCGTCATGGCCGCCATTGGCCAGGCGCAAACCGGGAACGGCAGTCGCTACTTCGCCGCGTAACAAACCCGAACGGGCCTGATCCCCGATGTTTTGACCAACGGGTCCGTGGTAGTCTTGTCCCGCCAAAAACGGGGGACGATCATGGCCGACTCAACCAACAGGCGGGAATTTGTCCAGGCAGCGGGGCTGGCGGCCTCGGGATTACTGGCCGCGACCAGTGCCGTATCCGCGGCGGCTCCGGAGCGCGAGGCGCGCCCGGCGGGTAGATCAATGGGCGCCCGTTTCCGCGAACTGTTGAACGGCCCGGAACCGCTGATCTGCGCCAATGCGTTCGATCTGTTGACCGCGCGCCTGATCCAGATTCATGGCTTCAAAGGCGTATTTGTGGGCAGCAGCGCGACCAATCTGGAATTGCTCGCGCTGCCGGACCAGGCGATCGTCACGGTAGGCGAGATCATCGAATACGACTCGATCATTGCCCAGAACGTCGATATTCCACTGATGGCCGATGTCGACGATTTCGGCGCCACGCCTCTGAACGTCCATCGTTTCGCCAAACAGGCCGAGAGAGGCGGCATAGGCTGCGCAGCCTTCGATGACCGGGCGCCGCTGAACCGCGCCACCGGTTACGCCGTGCCGGGCATTCTTCCCCTGAACCGCATGATCGACAACATTCATGCTGCGGCCGACGGGCGCACGGACATGGTTCTCATTGCGCGCTGTCTTGCCCCAACTCCGAACAATTCGCATACGGAGATGCTCGACCGCGCCGCCGCGTATGCGGAAGCCGGCGCCGACGCGGTGTGGATCGCAATGCCGTCCACGCAGGATTATGTGAAAGCCGCGGACGTCGTGAAAAAGCCGTTGATGGCTGTCTTCGGCAGCGGGAACTTCCCGGCCACTCCCGCGGCTTTGAAGGCCGCCCGAATCTCCGTCACGCAGACGCCTCCCATGGTCAACATCGCGTTGGGCGCGGTTGACAGGGCACTCACCGAGCTGCAGGCCACAGGGCGAATGGCCGAAGCGCAAAAGGGCGCACTCGGCCGCGAGACCTCCGAAAAAGTCGAGCAGGTCGACGAATTGAACGCGCTTTCGCGGAAATACAACCTTCCGCGCGGCTCCGCGGCGGAACGTTAGGCAGGCTTCGGTCCGGGGCGTTTCACCCGCCGAACAGCCGGCGGGCGGCTGCGCCAATGCCTGATTCACTTGGTTTGGATTGGTCCTGTATGGCCTGATACTTCTTCAGCATCTCGTCGTATTTTATCTGCATGTCCTGAAGAGTTGCCTGCGTATCCTGATATTTCTGCTGCAACGCCGCGGTTTCCTTCCCCTGCTCGTCGTTTCTCAGTTCAAGCAGAGCATAATTGGCCCGCAGGTCGTCATATTGATTGTGCAACGATTCGTTTTGCGCCTGGTAATCCGTCAGAACTCGCTGGTTCTGCTGCCTTTCGCGCTGGAATTGAGCTTCCTGCGCCCGGTAACGGTCGTCCTCGGATTTATTGCAGTTGGCGATCGTGTTGTTGAGTTTTTCCGTGGCCGCCTGATCGTCGGGCGCCGAAACACCGTCAGCCCCGTTTGCCAGAGAGACATGCACCCCCGCGGCAAAAAACGCGGCAAGCACCGCGCCCCCAACCATCCTCGTTTTCGTGTCCATGCTTTTTCCTCGCTTCTCGCCAAAAGCACCGCGGCACTTTGATCTGTCCCTGTCAATGCCGCCTTAATCATTTGCGTAAAATTCCAATCACGCAAATGAGGCCGGTTAGTGGCGTGCGAAGGTTCGGTCGATCGGGCGCGGGGAGGCGCTGTGGCGAGGGAAGCTTCCGGCCGGCAAATTGGTCCCTCTATTGCAGCCCACCCCAACTGCTTCAGTAAGGCCGGTCCCGCAGGTGAATGGCATAAAGCAGCCGCGACAACACGAGTTCGCCAATCAGAAAAAGCCCGACGCCGGCCGCGATTTCTCCCGCGGAGAGCGAGCAAAAGTGCCGGACGGCGAGCAGGGGCAGAAGCGACTCGGGAATTTGATCAAGCCCAAAGGCTTGACTGCTCGAGTCCATCCCAAGCCTACGCTTCAGGAAGCTGGAAATCAGATCTCCAGTCATCGCAGCGAGGGCAATGATCAGGCCGGTGGTGGGTGTCATTCCGACCACGGGCGCCATCGCAATTGTCAGAACAATTGACGCCACTACCCCGCGAATTGTCTTGGTACGCCCGAAAATCGGATGGCCGTCCACAAATCTGTATCTCCCGTCAACGGGCATCGCAAATCGATCATTCAGAACTCTCGCCACGAGGACAGGCGCGGCATTCGCCGCGGTCAGCAGTGCCAGTAATCGCAATACGAGCAGCAGGCGCATGGTCATTCACCTAACCCGGGAACACGAGGATTGGACATTGATCTGCCTCAACAACGATTTGACGTCGTTTACGGCCAATGTCTTTCCGCGCTATTCTTCGCCCAACCTTACTGGATTACCAATTTCTGGCTCTACGACCTGGATCGTCCTCCTCTTGGCTGCGAGTGGGTGAGATCGGGCCCTGACGCTCTGTTTGGTCGATATCTCGACGGGAGAGGTATTGGAGGCGGTTTACAACGTTTTTTACTGAGCGCAGCTCGGCCGTTATAGGCCAGCCTGAGCGCGGATCGCACAGGGAGGATGGTGAACATGTCGCGAAAATTCGCTGCGGAATTCCTTGGCACGTTCTGGTTGGTTCTTGGGGGATGCGGGTCCGCTGTTCTGGCTGCCGGAGTGCCGGCGGTGGGTATTGGCTATGCCGGCGTTGCGCTCGCGTTCGGGCTCACCGTGGTTACCGGAGCCTATGCGTTCGGCCACATATCGGGCGCGCATTTCAATCCCGCAGTGACATTCGGCCTGTATGCCGCTGGCCGGTTTTCGGGGAAAGACATTCTTCCCTATTGGCTGGCGCAGCTTGCCGGTGGCGCTGTTGCCGCCGCAGTACTCTATGCTGTTGCCAGCGGCGCGTCGGGATTTGATGCGTCTGCGGGTTTCGCGTCGAACGGCTACGCGGAACACTCACCCCAGCATTATTCACTGACCGCGGGATTGATCTGTGAGGCGGTCATGACATTCATGTTTCTGATTGTAATCCTTGGTGCGACCTCCGACAGGGCGCCGAAGGGATTTGCTCCCCTTGCCATCGGGCTTGCGCTCACCCTGATCCATCTCATTTCCATTCCGGTAACGAATACCTCGGTGAACCCGGCACGCTCGACGGCCGTGGCAATCTTTCAGGGAAGCTGGGCTCTCCAACAGCTTTGGGCATTCTGGCTGGCGCCCCTGGTTGGAGCAGGGTTGGCCGGTATGGTTCAGCGCTGGATGCAATCGGGAAGCGAAAAAGGACTTACCATTCCCTCCGAATTGCCTCAGGCCCGATTGCCGGCCGCTCCATGACTCGGGTTCGAAATTTGCATTTTCCGGTGTAGGAGTCTTCCGGCAACGGGAACGGAGGTGGTTATGCAACTCATTGCTGCAATTCTGCTTGTGCTTGGATTTGCGCTCCCCGTTGCGGCAAATCCGGATTTCGACCTTGGACCGCCCACCAACGCAAAGGCACCAGGCATCGGAACACCTCTGGATCAGACGGGCAAGCCTCGCTCGATGGAGTCGCTGATGGGCGACAAGGGGCTGGTACTGTTCTTCTTCCGCTCGGCCGACTGGTGCCCCTATTGTCAGGCGCAGTTGATGGATCTGAATACGGGCGTAGCCGATATTCAGAATCGCGGTTATCGCCTCGCCGGAATATCGTATGATTCTCCTGAAATACTGGCGAAGTTCATTGAAAGACGTTTGATCAAATATACGCTGCTCAGCGATCCGAAATCGGAAATCATAGACCGCTACAAATTGCGCGACCCGCAATATCCGCCCGGCAACCGGGCCTATGGCGTGCCGCGCCCGATCATTTTCATTCTGGATCGAAGCGGGATCGTCAAAGCCAAACTGTACGAAGAAACCTACACGAAACGCCCGCCCGTCGGATTGGTGATTGAAACAATCGACAGGATGAACGCCGGAAAGGGTTGAGCGGCTACCCCGATTACCTGCCGCGATCCGGAAACCACGTCGAATATTCGTAGCCCAGAGCGCTTTCGATCGCGATGGTCTTCTGCACCGCGGGGCGCGCCATCATGCGCTCATAATGCGCGGTCAAGTGCGGGAACATTCCCGGAGAAAAGTCGAGCGCGCCGCGGACCCGCCAATACAGGCGAAACAGATGTATGTCCGCGATCGAGTAGCGGTCGATAGCCCAGCCGGAAGCGTCCAGCCTCCGGTCGGCAATTCCGTACACGGAAAGCGTATGCTCCGCGCCGCGATAGCGCGCCGGATGTAGTGTCGCCGCGATGAATGACATCCATGAAATGACCTGCGAATCGGCCTCCGGGTCGTTCACAGGCAACAGCTCCGCCGCCGGATAGCGGCGCGCCAGGTAGTAAAGAATGGCAGCCACTTCCGTCAGCGGCCGGCCGTCCATCACGAGAGTCGGTACTTTGCCCTCGGGATTGAGAGCCAGATAGGAGGGCTGACGCTGGTCGCCTTTTGCGAAGGATAAAGGACAGCTTCTGAACTCTGCACCTGTTTCGTGCAACGCAATATGAGGAGCCATGGAGCTGGTTCCGGGCGCGAAATACAGTGTGAGCATGGCTTGCGACCCGAATTTGGCGATCAATGGAGTTCGAAATTGCGCGTGAAGTCGTCCGGGACCGGCGGACCCCACCGGAACAATGCATCGCCCGGATTTATATCCTGCGGCTGCCATGAGCCGCCGGCCGGAATCTGGTCGATGTCGCAGAAATACTCGGCGAGGCTCATCCATGGATCGCGCAGATAGTGGAAGAAATTCGAGCCGATGACGTGCCGGCCCAGCCCCCAGCCATTGCGGTAGCCGGCCTCCAGCACCGCTTGTGCGCCCAATCCGATCTCGTCCGGCGTTTCAACTTCAAAGCTTGCATGATGAAAGCCGGGATGTTCGTCCCTGAGCAGCGCAACGACATGATGATCGCCGCCACCGGGCAAATGCATGAACGCGATAATTCCCGGCACGCGGTCGCTGAGGCGCAGCCCCAGAACCTCGCCGTAAAATCTCGTCATCTCGTCGAATCGCGGTGTGAACATAAGCACATGCCCAAGGCGGGTCGGGCGGACCTGATGGCGCGCCGGACAGCCGCGTTCAAACCGGCGGTAGTGGCCCGGCTGGTTTATCTCGAACGCTTTGGAGGCGCGCCACGGCTGCGCGGATTCGTCGCGGATATTGACGGCATTACCGTCGGGATCGGCCAGCCAAAACCCGCCGTTAAAAGCGCTGGCGGGCGAATCGGTTTCCCCGAGTGACTGTTCGCTCATTCGCTCGCGTATTGCGGCAATCCCGCCGGAATCCGCCCCGAAGCACAGATGGTTGAGCCGCTTCGTTCTGCCTTCGATCAGTTGCACCTGATCCTGGTCACGCCCTTCGCAACGAAAAACAAGAATATCGTCACGCTCTGCGGGGATCAGACCGAAGGTCGAGTAAAAGCGTCTGCCGGATTCAAGATCCGGCACGGTCAGCGCGTAGCTGAGAAGAGACTGGACCGGCACGCTACCCTCCCTGGAAGCGCGCCAGAATAGCAGATCGGCGGAAATCGATGGGAATTCCCGTGCGACTCAGGGAGCAAGCGAGTTGTTCGGCGGCGCTTCGGTTTTCGGGCTGTTCCGCGCGTCATGGACCGCAGAGCCGTTCAATGCCGCAATCAAAGGCGTATCCCGGTTATCGAAGTCAGGCCGGAACTGCACGCTGCCATCGTCATTGGCTATTGCCGTCCAATAGAGGAAATAGACCGGTACCGGCTCATCGAGCTTCAGGTGTTTCGTTTCGTGTGATGCCACCGCCTGCTTCAGCCGCGGCATTCCGCTTTCCATGTCACCCTGAAGCACCAGGGATGCGAGCGGAAATATCTGCTGCACGCGCACACACCCGTTGCTGATGTCGCGATTTGCCGTTGCGAAGACTTTCTTGTCTGGCGTGTCATGCAAATAGACGTCGAAATCATTGGGCGAATCGAGCATCAGCGCGCCAAGACCAGCTTCGGGTCCGGGGAGCTGCCGGATTGCATAGGGAAATTCGGCAGGTACGATTTTCCGCCAGTTGATCGTTCTGCCATATGGATCACCGGGCGGTCCGTCTGTGACCACCATATGCCGCGAGGCAAGGTAATTGGCGTCCTTTTTCAGATGCGGCAGAAGATCCCGCGCTGCGATATCGCCCGGAATGTCCCAGGGCGGGTTCACAACCACAGCGGTGATGGCAGACCGTGTAATCGGTGTCGGACTGGACTTCCGGCCGACGATGACGCGTGAAGTAAGTACCGACTTACCGTCCCGCACGAACTGTACGCTTTGATCCGCGACATTGACGGCGACATAGCGGCTTTCCAGTTCCGCAGGCAGCCAGCGCCACCGCTCCATATTTGCGGCAATCCCGGCCACGCGCGCTTTGGCCGTGATATTCAGCGCGGCCAGCGTTTCGCCACGCACGCGCCCGTCCTGTTCAAGGCCGTTGCGTGTCTGAAACCGCTTGACCGCATTGATGATGTCGGACTTGGACGGATTTTGGATCGCGGCGAACTCCGCGTCTTCGAACGAGAGCCGCTTGATGAGCATGCCCGGCTGGGAATTCTTTCCCGTCAGCTGGACTTCCTTTTCCGTGAGCATGGGCCAGCCGCCCGCTTCGGCGATCGCGGAATAGCGCATCAGGGCCTTGGCCAGCCGGCGATATTCGGGATGTGCTGGAGGAAGCCCGTCGAAAAATTCGGCAACTTTGCCGCTGCCGGCCGCTGCGGCGAGACCGGTGGCGAGATTGTCCGGCTGAGCCGGAAATTCCGCATCGCTATACACAGCGACGGGAAGCACGTGGCCCATGCGGACATCGCGCGCGTAACGCAGCGCGGCGCCGGTCAGCGCGATATCGTATTCGGCAGCCTCGACTCCCCGAGCCGGATGCGCTTCGGGCGGTAGCCGGTAATCTTCATCGCGCAAACCCTGTTCATGCGCTCGCGCCAGCGCAGTGCGAAGCTCGGCCGCCATGCGGTCGCTGCCGGCGCTTCCGGTCCATGCAGCCCTGAAATCTCGCGCCTCATAAAACGCAAGCAGGCGATTCGATTCATGCGCTTGATCTTCGTGCCCGGAATTTTCTGTTTGAAGAAATTTTCGCAAAGCCGATTGCGTGATCTCGTTCTGCGAAGGAGCGATGACGGCAGCGCTTGTCGCCGGCGCCCGGTTTCCCGGCATCGACGCACATCCCGCAATGAGCATAGCCGCAATCGATGCGGTCAAGACTTTGTTCAGCATGGTTAAAATCGCAACTTTGCCTGGTGAATTCCTGGCCGGGATTTTAAGTAAAAAATGGACTAAATCGGCACCGCCCCTGTGCCAATTCTGTGACATTTCTGTCCGGCGGAACCGTGGCAATGAGCGGGCGGCGCCCGTCTACAAATGCGGCCGGAAGATCAGTTCGCCGTGCGTCCCAACAGTCGCGGTATCCGCAACCACGGAAGCGGCCGATAGAGGCCAAGCGGAACCAGCAACAGCTTCAGATAATTGCGTTCATCCGGCAATCCGTCGGGATGGCCGATGCGTTCGGGCTGAACGGTCTGCCCGTTCTCCTGCGGCAGATAATAGGTGCCGAAAAGAAGATCCCAGAAGATGAATTCGACACCGTAATTGACCGAGTAGCCGCGGCCTTCCGGAATTTTGACCGAATGATGCCAGCGATGCACCTCGGGCGTCACAAAGACATAGTTCAGAAATCCGCCTTTGATGTCCGCTCCGCAATGGGAGAACACTGCGGTGACCGTCGCCACAGGCACCGCGAGCACGATCGCGAGCGGATCGAATCCGACAACCCCCAGCATGATGAAAATGATGATGTTTCGCAGCGCATAGTCGATCGGATTCGAAACTTCACCATTGGATGCTTTCAGGTCGGTCACGCGGTGATGATAGGAATGCAGCTCCCACAGGAATGGCACCGTGTGCTGTATCCTGTGCATCCAGTAGCGGAACAGGCTGACGACCAGCAGGATCGTTCCGAACTGGAACCAGAACGGTCCCAGTTGTCCCGGCGCGGCAAAGAAGAACTTTCGGCCCAGCACATGTTCGGTAAACAGCAGCAGCAACGGCAGAAGGATCGCGCCGACCACCGCCCCGGTGATCCAAATATTCACGATATTGGCGACGATGTCCCTGCGCAGCACGTAACGCTGCGACACGCCAAATCTGTACGTGTAGAGACGTTCAAGCGCCACGATGACGACGAGAACCAGAAGCCTGTCCCATTTGGGCAGCCATTCCGTCATCGCAGTGCCCTGCGGAGACACGTGCAGGCCGTAGAACAGCAGGTAAAGAACCGGAAGAGCGAGAAAACTGCTGAGATAGGTAAGATTCTTCGCCGACACTCTATGGCCCTCCGAGATTGATACGGACCAGGGAAAGCAATCCAACGCGTAAACCGTTTCAGGGGTGGCAGCTCCGACCCCACGGAAACCGGGGGGACCGTACCACAATCCGCAGACTTATTGCAGAATTTTCATAAAGGAACCTCTTGAATGCAAGTCCCGATTGACTAGCTTTCGGGCGGTCGCATTCCCGCGCTTTGGCGGGGGATGCGTCCGACAGATCGAGGCCTTTGCCATCCATATTGCTCTTCGGAGGATGTGGCGATGAACAGTTACGTTTTTTTTCCGCCGCTGCGGGTCTCCAGGGAGGTCGCGGCATGATCACCCGGCCCGCACTGAACTCTGGACGGCTTGAAATCAGGCCAATTCGCATCCCGGGCCGCCTTCAACCCGGCGGACGGCGCCCCCCTCCTGATGGCGGCGCGTACCGAAATTCGGCCGTGAAGCGATCATCTGCACAAAGAAGGCGTGGTTCGGCATCGCGTTCTGTCGGTTTCTGCGCTGCAGCGTGCGTATTTGCCCCTGGAACCGCCTCACAGGCCGCCGAAACCTATGTTCCCGATCCGGGCTGGATCTGTCGCCGCGAAGCCAGCGAGATCGCGTGCGGCCGGATCGGGGATCTCCTGAAGTTAAAACAGACCGGCAGTGCCACCTTGACGGCTGGCCCCGGCTGGAACATGCACGGGATTTTTCGTTCGGCCGAAAATGGTATTATCCTGTGGTCGAACAGCACCACTTGGCGCAGCCAACAGACGGGAAAGGATGGAGGGACAAAGTCATGAAATTGCGCAATACAACGGAAAAACTTCGTTCCGCGGCGGCGGTTGTTTTCGCGGGCAGCCTGCTATGCGCCGCCGGCGCATTTGCAGCGGATCTGCCGGCCGACAACCTCAAGCTTGCCCCTGGGGTTGTGAAGGCGATGGAAGGTTATGAGACGCCGCCGGCCATGTATATCGTTGCCAATCCGACGGACGTATTCAACGATCACTACTTCTACAACACGAAGGTTACCGGCTCGCTGAAGCGCGGCGACAAAGTTGACGCGCTGGCGAAAGTGAAGGGTTGGGACTGGGTGCTGGTCGGGAAGAACGGCACCGGTATCGGTTATGTCGCAATATCGATGCTCTCACCCGCCGACAAATATATTCCGTAGAAACTGCGGCGACTGTCGCACCGTTTTGAAACGTCGCTACTCCCATGATTGCCGGATGATCCGGAAGGATCATTCGGCAATCCTTACTCACAGGTTTTGCCCACGGGGGCGCGCGCTCCAGGGCCGGCGGGGACGACAATGACCGGTGCAGCCCTTCGCGAAATCCGGGCCTGCGTATTCGACGCCTACGGAACGCTCTTTGATGTCAATTCCGCCACCGCATCGAGCCTCGGGGAGCTGGGCGGAAAAGCCGACTCGCTGAACCGGATCTGGCGCGAAAAGCAGTTGCAGTACAGCTGGCTCCGCGCGGCACAGGGCCGGCATGCAGATTTCTGGCAAGTGACCGGAGACGCTCTCGATTTTGCCTTCGACAGCCTCGGCCTGATCGATCCCGGATTGCGCGACCGGCTGATGCGGTCCTATCTGCGTTTGCAGGCGTTTCCCGAAGTGCCGGATGCGCTCGCGGGCTTGAAGAGTGCAGGAATAAGACTTGCAATTCTCTCCAATGGAACGCCTGCCATGCTGCAAAGCGCGGTGCAAAACGCCCGGCTGGAAGGACTGTTCGACGCAGTCTTGTCGGTCGAAGAAGCCGGTGTCTGCAAACCGCATCCGCGCGTTTATCGCCTTGCATCGGACCATCTCGGCCTTGCCGGGAAGGAGATTGCTTTCGTCTCGTCCAATGCCTGGGACGCCTACGCCGCTTCGGCCTCCGGATTGCGGGTCATATGGTGCAATCGCTACGGACAGCAGCCTGAGAGACTTCCGGGAAAACCTGATCTCGTCGTGCCCTCGCTTGTCCGGTTGCCATCGTTGATAGCCAGGGAATCGTGACACCTGCGGTTTCCGCCGGCAAATGTTCAGATCGCGTTCAGAATGGCCGTGCTAAGGACGGTTCAAAATTGCAACAAATCCTTCCGGAGGAAGCGATGAAAACGACCTTCAGCATAGTCACCGGCTTGCTGTCCGGTGTGATTGCCGCCACGCCGGTTATGGCGCAAGGCCAAGCCTGTCTCCAGCATAACCGGATGCAGAGCTGGCGGGCGATTGACAATCAAACTCTGATCTTCACGGATCTGGACAGGCACCATTACAGGGTGACCATGATGCCGGCTTGCCGCGGCGTTACCGACCCGCAGGCGCAGCTCGTGTTCCAGACCTGGATCAATCTGCAATGTCTGCCGGTTGGCGAAATCGTCTCGGTGAGAACTCCGCTATTCGGGCTGACAAGTTGCTCGGTCGCCAATGTTCAGATGGATGGCCCCTTTCTGCCGGGATATGGTTCGTCAGGCTGACCCGGCGGAAAAATCCGCGACGGCGGCAACTCTGGCGCAGAGCGCATGAAGCAGGCCATCGCGATTCGCCACGTCCATTTCGAGGATCTTGGGGTATTCGAGCCCGCCCTTCGCGATGCGGGTTATTCAATCCGCTACTGCGATATCGGATTGGAAGGCATTTCCGACCGCGTGCGGGAGGCCGATCTCGTTGTCATTCTTGGTGCACCGATTGCCGCCTATGAAGAGGACAAATATCCGTTCCTGCTTGACGAATTGCGTCTGCTCGAAACGCGACTGGCTGACGCCCGGCCGGCAATGGGAATTTGTCTCGGCGCACAACTGATCGCGCGTGCGTTGGGCGCTGCGGTCTATCCCGGCAAGACCAGGGAAATCGGCTGGGGAGCCATCGAATTGACCGAGGCCGGGCGGCAGTCGCCGCTCAGGCATGTTGGAGGCGCTCCGGTCCTGCACTGGCACGGTGACACTTTCGATTTGCCGGAAGGCGCGCGGCTCCTCGCCTCGACCGCAACGACGCCAAACCAGGCTTTCGCTTTTGGGGCGGCGACGCTCGCCCTGCAGTTCCATCTGGAAGTCGAAGCACGCGGGTTCGAGCAATGGCTGATCGGCCATACGCTTGAGATCGCCTCCATGCCGGGATTGTCGGTCCAGGGCTTACGCCGCGCGACGCTCAGTTTCGCGCCTCAGACAGGATTATGCGGCATCCGGATGTTGCGGGACTGGCTCGCGGGCTTGCCGTCCGGTCAGTAATGAATTGCACCCGGCGCGCCGCCGCCGGCTGCAATCGCATCGCCATTGATGGCAACCGATCGGGGTGAAGCGAGAAACGCGACGACATCCGCAACTTCCTCGGCTGTGACAATCCGCCGGATGAGATTTTGCCCGGCCCAGCGCTTTTCAATTTCGTCCGGATCAACCCCCAGCGCTTTGGCCTGACGGCGAATCACAGCGCCGGTTTTTTCCGTGCGGGTGACACCCGGATGGACGCAGGTGACGTTAATTCCCATCGGCCCGAGCTCATCGGCGAGATTCTTCGTCAGAGCTGCAACGGCGATATTGCGCATGCTTCCGATGATCGAACCGGTCTGGCGCGCGGCAAGCCCGCTGATATTGATGATCCGGCCCCAGCGCGCCTGGGTCATGATCGGCGCCGCCGCGCGGGCACAGCGCAGATAGCCCATCACCTTGACGTTCATGTCGGACCAGAAATGCTCATTGCCGATCTCGGCCAGCTTCGGTGGCCGGCTTTGACCTCCGGGCTGGGCTGCCGCATTGACCAGAATGCCGATGTCTCCGAAGTCGGAGACAATTTGCGAAAACGCCATTTGCACTGCAGTGTCGTCGCCGGTATCGGCGCAATAGGCCGCAATCTTCTGCCTCCAACGCGCAGCGATTTCCTCCGCGGCCGGTCTGGCGACCGCCATATCGCGCGCGATCAGCGCAACCGAAGCGCCTTCGCGCGCCAGCGCCTGCGCCACAGCTTTGCCGATGCCGCGGCTTCCGCCGGTGACGACGGCAACCTTTCCGGACAGCCCGAGATCCATTCACCATCCCCCTCCGGTGTTCCGTTATCCTCTAACCATTTACCGGCGTGATTTTCCAGCCGATGGCCAGCAGCAGGAGCAGTAGAAGATTGCCCGCGCCGGCGATCAGCCAGAGCAGTGCGACCAGTGTGTCGGCCCGGAACGCGGACACGATTGCCGCAGTCGCCACATACGACAAAATCATGTTGGGGCTCAGGAGTGCCCATCCCCTCATGCGATTTCTGTTGAGTTTCCAGAATCGTTCGGCGCTCCCCGCGGGGCGAGGCGGGATCAAAGATTGCTGCGCGCGCCGGAATAATTCGTAATAGCGCCACATGAACGCTTCCTTCTTGCGACCGCGCAATTCGGCTTCGCGGCGAAGCATCGAGATCTCGAATATCGACTCGTGCTGTCCGGAAATTGCCGCTCCCGCCCCTTTGAGATAACGCGTCTTCGCCGCATCATAGGCGGTGACTTGAACCGCCGCGCTGCCCATCGCAAGCAGCCCGATCAGTCCGTTCCACGCGGAACCGCTCACCCGGATTGCGGCGAAACTCATGGCAGGCAGAATGCACAAACCGGCAATACCGGCGCGTAGCCACGCAATTCGTTCCTCTCGGGCTGGCAGAACCGCTCCTGCTGCCATTTCACGTCCCGCAAATTCCAGCACCAGTGCCCCTAACAGGAAAATGCCTGCCCAGAATCGCAACAGTGGTGAATTTCCCCCGCCTGCCAGAAACAGCGCGGCAAACAGCGCCATACCGGGTGAGAGCAGCAGCATGTGAAGCCCTGAAATGGGGCGTGTCCGGCAGAACGCGATCACGCGGCAGGCTGCCGGACGAAGCAACCGGTGTTCTGCGATTCCCTCCGTATCGCCGCGGACTGCGGCCTCGCGCTGGAGTTGCGTAAGAGCACGGTCATGCGCGGGAGGTTGGGATTTTTTAATCCGGATCCGCGGCCGCGCAAGTTCAGCATGCTCACAAAGAGCGCGGACGCTCCGGGTTTCCGCCCAATCGTAGCGCACAGTCCGGGGAACTCCTGGAACACAGGAGGTGAACCGAACTGGGCGCGATCGGTTCCCCATCCACGCGGCAAAGGAACCTGGCGGTGCAAAATGAAACGGGCGGGCCGTTTCCGGCCCGCCCGTTCAACTCTGCAACCTTGGTGACGATCTATTTGGAGGCGACCTGCTGCCGCAACTTGGCGATATCGGCCTCGCTGCGAATGGTAAACAGACCCATCTGATTGGTCCGATATACCGGCATGCTGATCTTCACGCTGCCGTCCGGTTGATCATAGACCGACAGATGACGGATTTCGGTCCCGCGGACGGGCAACTCGAAAGTCGTCCATTGGTTCGTCGTGGGGTTGTAACGGAAGATTTCATCCGCCGTCCAAAGGTTGCCCCACACATTGTGTTTGCTGTCCACATGGATGTGGTAGGGCTGCATCCCCTTTTCCGGGAACGGAATCATTTTCACTTCATTCGTCTTGACGTTGATCCGGGCGAGGGTGGAGCCCCAGCTGTCGCCGACCCAGAGAACGTCGCCGTTCTTGTCCGTGCCCATGCGGCGCGGTCCCTGCGCCCACGGATACGGATTGCCGGTGGAGATGTCCGTGACCTTGTCATAGGCCGCCAGCTGTACCGGGTTGAGAAGCTTTTTCACTTCCGCAACTTCCGGCAGTTTGATCTCCTGAATCTTTCCGGTTGTGGCATCGGCTTTGCCGATGATGTCGAAGCCCATTTCGGCCCACCAGCCATTGCCGTAACGGTCGCCGGCCGCGCCATAGGTTCCACCGGTGCCGAAGGAACGCTTCACCGCCGAATCCTTGAAATCCATGAATTCCTTGGTGACCGGATCAAAGCGCAGCACGCCATCGGGAGCAGACGCCCAAACCTTCCCCTTGCCATCGACGTCCACGGTCACGGCGCCGCCGAGCGGCGACATGCTGTCAGGCGTCGGATAAACGTGGAGTTCCGCATCCTGGGCGGGTTTTCCGGGAGCCGGAATCAGTTCGCCGAGGCTGCGGCGGCCAGGGTTGATATCGAACCAGAAATGTCCCTGTGCGTCGCGCGTGATGCCATGGGTGCCTGCGGCATACCCGCTCCCATCCGCCTTCGCCAGTTTCTTGTAGGTCACTTCGCCGGTCTTTGTGTCCACCTTGCCGACCGACACAACCTTGTTCGGGCTGTTGGACGTGAACCAGACGTTTCCCTGCATGTCCATGACGTCGTCATGGATGATCAGGCCGATCTTGGTGGGTGTGCCCTGCGACCAGTCCGATCCGTCCACGTCCGGCTTGGCCAGGCCAAGCGCGCCTGCGCCTGCGCCCTGCACCCGCGGAACGTCATAGAGCGTCCACACGGCACGCGTTGCCTCACCCGAAGGACGCGGACGATCCTTGATCTGAACCACGGAATTGGGTCCGCGCACTTTCGCCAGATACGAGGCGACCAGCTTTTCATTCATCTGAATGATCTGGTTGGCCGGACGGTCCAGCGGAACGCCGCCGCCGCCGATGACCTTCATGAGGTCGATGACCCGGGTCCAGCCGGTTTGGTCGAATTTGAACTGCAGCGGATAGCTCGGAGTATGGCAGCCGTTGCAATTGTTGTGGATGATCGTTTTCGCAATCGCGTCTTCCGGCGTGGCTTCCGGCAACGACGCCCACATTACTTCTCCCGGCAACTGACGCCAGCGCTTCTCGGGATCCGTGATCGCCGCGAGCTTGAACTCCTCATGCTTGTTGGCGCTGAGGTCCACTTCGCCCTTCGCGGTCTCGAAGCCAAGCGCCTGGGCCCACACCCGGTATTTGCCCGCAGGCAGAGGCGGGAAATAGTAGTTTCCGGTGTCATCGGTATACACATTGGTTGTGATGTTTGAGCCTTCGCGCTTGGCGGAGACCGTGATTCCGCCCAGCTTCTGGCCCGTTGCCGACGTGATCGCGCCGCTCAGAATTTGGTCGGCGGCTTGCGCGCTTCCCGCCAGTCCCAGCCCGGCAATCACCGCGGCTGCACTCGCCAACAGCATGCTACGCATTTTGGTCATGAGATTCTCCCGTCGAGAGGTGATTGTCGAATCAGGGCGCCGCAGGTGCGGCGGAGACCGGTATGGTCAGGATGTAGGAAACGACATCGTCAATGTCGGAGTTACTCAACGCGTATTTCCAGCCCGGCATACGCACCAGGCCGCTTTCAATCACTTGATGCATCAATTTCGGATCACCGTTCGCCGCTGCCTTGTTCAGCGGCGGTCCATAGGTTTTGGCCCCAGGGTCTGAGGGCAAATGGCAGACGACGCAGTTCTGGGTCACAATTTGCCGCCCGTGCATTTGTTGCGGCGTCATGTTGGCCTGCTGGGCCCAGGCAGTCTGCGCTCCTGTAGCCGCGAAAAGCAGGACCAACGCAACACGATATTTCATTACGCCTCCTCCACATTCTGCTTTTCGCGAAGCCTATTCCTTGCAGGGGCTGAGGAAAAGAGCATTCAGCTGTGATTCCCCGCCATGTCACTGCGGTTCATGCTGCCCGACCAAAACCCGCTATAACGATGTAAGACATTGAAAAATACACATAAACTCAATGCAGTGGCGTTGCAAAATCGCTGGCGCCGGATAAGTTCGCATTTGCCGGCAGCCTGCAATCCTGGAAAGCTTCTGCCCTTTGCCGAATCGCAATCGGCCACCCGACGTGGGAGATTCGCTTCCGTCACCAGCGGTTTTCGGCTGCCATGGGCGGCAATGCGCATCCCCATGTGTGATCAGCCAATCGTCCGGAATTGGACCGCCACCAGAAAACCCCCGTCGTCCCGGTTCTGCGCAGCGATCGTTCCGCCCATTCCTTCGACATTGCGCCACGCGATCCACAGCCCCAATCCATAATGCCGGTCGCCCGATGCCTGGTTTTCCCGCGCTCCCGAAGCCCGGGCCGAAAAATGCCGTTCGAAAATCCGGGGGAGATCCTCCTCCCGGACGCCGGGTCCGTCATCGGCGACTTCCAGCCTCGCCATCCCGTCGGAAACGGAAAGGCTGACCTCTACGGTGCCGCCGGCGGGCGTAAAGCTTGCCGCATTCTCCAGCAGGTTTTCGACCACCGCTTCGATGGCCTCTTCGGCCCCCAGAACATGCACATTGGGCTCGGTGCCGAACTGCAGTTTCTTGCCGTCCAGAACGAGTGTCGGTTGAAACGCCGAGATCAATTGCGCAACGCATGCGGACAGGTTGATGCGGCGCAGGTTCGGATAAATGGCCTCAACGCCTGCCTGTTCGATATCGCGCGCGGCCGAAACCAGCACATCCAGCCGCGCGGTGGATCTTTCGATCAGTTCGAGGCTGCGCAGCGCATTCTGATTTGACGGCAGTACGGCGCGTTTCAGCGGCTCGATCGCCTGCGAAATCACGGCGAGCGGCGCTTTAAGCGCATGCGCGTTTTCCTCCGCCGCCTGAACGATGAAATCCTTCGACTGCTTCAGAGCCGCAACCAGCGAGTCGAAATCGTCTGCGACTCCGGTCAGTTCCGGAATCGTATTCATCTCGCGAAAGGACGGACCACCCGCGCCCTCCAGCCGGATTGTCCGGGCGACTCTCCTGAAACGGCGGAGATTCCGCCAGATGTCCAGAAACAGCCACGCGACCAGCAGCGCGCTCATCAGGTAAACGATTGCCGCAATGTTGATCGCCGGCGAGCGCCAGATCGGCTGACCGATGGCGCTGCTGAGAAACGCCTGTGTGGCCTGCGTGGTGATGATCACCCAGCAGTCCGCGCCGAGATGCAGAGACCGCATCGAGGTCAGCACTTCGGCTTTGCCGGCGGGATTCGTGAACTGAACGGTCGGACTGATTTCACCGTCACAGCTGGGCGCCAGTTTGTCGAATACGCCGAGTTTGACCAGCGCGTCGCGTTCATTCCGCAGGTAATCGGAGGAAACTTGCGGTGCGGAAGCGACATACAGAAAGTCCTGCGAGGCGTTGCCGTTCGCCGGACGGACCAGAACCTTGATGCTGGAGCCCTGCGAAACCACTTCATCGAGCGCAGCCTGCAGCGCGTCCGGAGATTCACTTCGGAAATTCTCGAGATGTCTTCGCAGGAAAACCGCAATCAGATTGGCCTGCTGCTGGACTGCGCTTTGCAGAAGCTCGCCCTGCTGGGCATCGCCAATCTGGAACAGCCGGTACTGAACCACCGGTACGATGAGAAATATGACGGCAATCAGAATGATCTTGATTGCAAGCGTGCGATAAAGCGCGCCGAGCCGGCCCGGGAAATTAATCGCCACCGTCGTCGTTCCAACGATAGCCGAAGCCGGGATAATTCTCGATGTGGCTGAATTCCGGATCCACATCGCGGAATTTTTGCCGTATGCGCTTGATGAATGCGCGCACATTCGCGCGATAACCAATCTCGCCTGCGCCTGCGGCGAACCCTTCGCCGTGGACCATGTCGTAAAGTTCCCGGTACCGGACATCCGCTCCGGCGTGTGTCACCAGATATTCCACCATCTGGAATTCGGTCAGCGTCAGTTCGATCAGAGTATCCTTCCAGTAAGCCCGCTTGGTATCATGATGCAGGCGAACCTTGCCGCGGGTGAGGACGGCCGGTTCTTCCTCACGCCCTGCGGCTTCACGCGCCTTCTGGCCGCGCAGAATCAGCTCAATTCGCCGCAGCAGAATGGAAAAGCTGCGGGACTTTTCGATGAAGTCCACCGCGCCTTCAAAGAGGCCCGCCTCTTCGTAGAACTGGTCGCTCAGAACCGTCAGAAACACCACCGGTACATCGATCTTCTGCTGGCGCAGATTGCGCAGCACCTCGATGCCGGTCATCTGCGGCATTTTCCAGTCCAGCAGAATAACGTCGGGAAGCTCGCCGTTGCCGAGATCCCGAAGCGCGCTGGGCCCGTCGCCATAGGCCCGTGTGCCAAAACCCGCGTCGGAGAGGTTTTGGATCAGGGATTCACGGAACATGTCGTCATCATCGACGAGCAGAATCCGTTCTCCCGTCATGGCGCCGGCGCCCCGCGGTGCTCCGGCGCGAGAATACCCTGCATGCACTGCGGTCCGTCTGTCGGCACGTCGCGAAGGGTGCTCTTCAAATCAAACTTAAGAAGATGAAATTGCGTGGTCCGGATATCCGGATAGAAAAAGAGCTGCAATGTGCACCCCGGGGGAGAGTAGATCCAAACCACATAGAGGGCGTTCTTCTGCACCGTGTCGGGGGACCTGAATACGTTCAATATCCCGTCGAAATCGGCGCCGATCAGCGTGTTCATATCCGGAATGGATGGCGGCGGCGGCGGTGGAGGTTCGCTGGGTTTGGGCCGCGGCGTAGTAACAGGGGGCGGCCGGGGTCTTGGCGGAGTCATTGAAGGAGGGGGACGTTCGACCGAAGCCATTTGCGCCGGGGCAGCTTCCGCCGCCGGTTTCGCAGCTTCGGGCAACGGCGCTGGCGCCGGGGGTTCCGGGGTAACGACAGCTTGCGGCATCGGTGCGGGATTCAGGTGAAGGGCGGTGCATCCGCAGAGCAACAGGCCGGCAAACAGAGCCATGCCGCGCGACAGCCAGGGCCTTCCAATTGGAATGCGCACTTGTCCGCGATCCATTCTCGGCTCCTGTGCCGGTTGCCGTCGAGCGGCCAGGATCGTGGATTACCAATCGGCAGCAGGCAAGGGTAGTGGCTCTGGTTTTCCCGGCAAGGTCTTTTTTCTTGTTTTTGATGGCAATCTTGTGGCCGCGAGAAGGAATGCGTTGCGGCGGAAGGGGGAACCGCCGTGCAGGAAAACGGCCGGTTCCCCATTAGTCAGTCGGGACTTTACCCTCTCTCACCGCGTGCCAGGCGCGTCCGCCGTGTGGCTTGCTGCTCCCTGGCTTCCTCTGCAGCGGCCCTTTCTGCGGCTTCACGTTGTGCAGCTGCCTGCACTTCCGCAGTTGCCTGCTGCGCGCTTGCAGCGGCTGTCTGTGCCGACATCTGCGCGGAATTGGCAGCTTGCTCCGCCGCGGTCGCGGCGCCAGTGGCCTGCGCTGCCTGTTGTCCTGCCGATTGCGCCGCAGTGTATGCGGCATCGGCCCTGGCAGCCGCCGCATTGGCAGCCACCGTCGCCGCATCCGCCGCGGCTTGCGCCTTCTGCACGTCCTGAACGGATGCGCAGCCACCGGCCCACATCGCCGATGTCAACAATACCGGTAACAAAGAGATACGAACGAATCTGTGCACGGCAATCCTCCATTCGGTTACTGACGGAAGCTAATCATCGGCGTCGTAAAAAAATATGGCGGCGGGGCGATGTCACAGAAATCACACAGGGCTCTATGCACAATATTTTGGCAGATTTCTGCCGAATTCATCCGGGTGCGTTGTGCCGCCGCCCGGCTCTTTTGGGGCATAATCCTTGTAAAGACCAAGTGGAAGCGGCGGTGCGGCGGCGGCCTAACTGTGAGCCGGCTTCCGGAATTCCGGCAGAATTTGCGACCGGTAGAATTCGATGACTTTTTTCTGGTCGTTTTGGCCGGCGTGGATATTCACGATGGTGGCGCCGCTTTCGAACAGGCCGCGAATGGCATTGGCATGACGCGCAGCCTCTCGTCCGATCGTCCAATCTGCCGTCACCTGGTCCAGCGGAATCTCGCGATCCGCATGCTGCCGGATGACGGCGGGATCGGGCAGATCGTAGAGGCTCTCGAAACCCTTCGGCAAAAACCGCCACAACTCGGCCCATTGTTTTGCCTCGTCTTCATCGCCCACAACGACGAATTGCTCAACGAGGACCGGCATGGTTGCGGGATCCTTTCCGGCCTGCCGTGCGGCATCTTCCCAAACCGCCTTGTGCGATCGCCAGTGTCCGGGATCCGTAATCAGGCCGTCACCAAATTGCGCCGCCAAACGCATGGATTTGGGACCATTGGCTGCAACAAGCAACGGAATGGGCTGCTTTGGCGGGTCATAAAGTTTTGCGCGCACCGAATAATATTTCCCGCTATGGACGACATTCTCGCCGTTCCACAGTGCGCGAATAATTCCGATGGCCTCGATCAGACGGTCCCAGCGCTCCTGCCAGTCCGGCCATTCTCCGGTGGCGGCCATTTCGTTCAGGGCTTCGCCGGAACCAACGCCCAGGAAAATGCGCCCGGGCGACAGCAGGCTCAGCGACGCAAACGCCTCGGCAACAACCGCGGGATTGTAGCGCATTGTCGGACAGGTCACCGTGGTACCCATCCACGAGCCATTCGCGCGCGACGCCGCAGCGGCCAGCGTCACCCATGCAAGCCCGCAATGACCCTGATTGTCCTGCCAGGGTTGCAGATGATCGCTTGCGGCCAGCAATTGGAATCCGGCGGACGCGGCAGTCGCCGCAATATCGACCAGTTCGGGAACCGCAAACTGTTCATGCGCCAGCATGAAACCGATCAGGCCCCTTTCGGGGCCGCCGTTTTGAGCCATTGGACCAACGCGCTCCGTAAACACGCACGCATCCTCCGCCCGCGGCGGGTGGAGGATGCATGCAGTCAAATGATGTTTGGAAGATCAGCCTGGCGGAATGGTCACCGGCGTAATCGTCACGACCTCGAAGCCGTTCGCGGCTTCATGGCGGAAGTGGTGCGCCGAATCGATCAACCACGGTCCATTGGCCGCGAGCCGATAGTGGAACATGCCGTCGGAGCCCCAATAGCCGGAATTCACCGGGCCGTAGAAGCGGTCATAATAGACCTCGGCCGTGGGCCCCGTGGTGGTCGCAACGACAGCCGGAGCAACGGGAGTTGCCACCGCAACTGCGGGTGCCGGTGTTTCATAGGCGCACCCGGCGAGCAGAACGACCGCCGCCGCAGCGCAGATTCCAGAGGTGAGTTTCATCGACGTTCTCCGTATCAAAGGGGCCGCGGGCGCAATACCCGCGGTCAACTGCTTCCGACAACGCACCAGATTGTGCGGCGATGCGGGCGGAGAAAAGCGTACGGCGACATTGTGATGGAACTCAGTTGTGTACGGACCAAGTTCCCGGCTCTCCTGGAATTTTCAGTATCGCCGCGGCGGCCGAAACGCACTCATCCGGTGTTCCCTGGGAAGCTTTCAGTGTGGTCCATTCCTCGGGACGGTCCAGCTGGGCCAGCTGAAGCATCGCGATTTTAACATCCGCATCGGATGCGTCGCCTGTTCTGCGGCCAAGCCGCTGCTCGATCAGCGAAGGCTCTGCCTCAAGCCAGATGCCTGCAAAGCGGGCACCCGCACGCTCGGCCACGGCCCGGATCAGATCGCGTTCGGTCGCGGCGCCGTGTACCGCATCGGCGATCACGCTGTGTCCGGTCCGGAGCAGCAATTCCGCGCGGTCCCGCAATTCCGAATAAACCCGCTCCGTCACTTCGGCCGCATAGGCGGAAGCAGGCAGGCGGAATTCATCGGCAACGCCGAACAGCCGTTTTCGGATCACGTCGCTTCGCAGCACGACGGCTCCGGGGGAGTTGCCGGCGTGCGGTGCAAGATTCCGTGCAAGGACGGATTTGCCGCTGCCTGAACTCCTCCGATGGCGATCAGCAGGGGCGATTCGGACACGGTCAGATAATCGACGGCCCGCTGAAGCAGTGATACGGCTTCTTTCAGAATGGGTCCCGCGGCTTCGGGCGAGACCCGGCCCGCCGTTGTCGCGGCCACATGTGCCCGCACCGCGGCCCGGCAGGCAAGGAACAACGGCAATGGACCGGCCCCTTCGTAATCCGAAGTGATCTCCAGGTAACGATTGAGCACCACATTGGCCGCCCATCGGGCGTGGCGCCGGTCCAGATCCATCAGCAGAAATGCCAGATCGTAGAAAACATCGATATTGCTGAAGTCATCATTGAACTCGATGGCGTCGAACAGAACCGGCCTGCCGTTCGGGATGCAGACATTGTTCAGATGCAGATCGCCGTGGCAGCGACGCACAAACCCGTTGCGCTTGCGGCGGTCGAGAAGGGCGGATACGCGCTCGAGCGCGTTGGCCGCAAGCGAGGCGAAGCGTTCCACCGTTGCGGGATCAAAGGGTCGATGCGCGAATGCCTCCATCTGGTCGGTGCTCTCCGCGATGGTGCGCGCGATTCCGGCGGATCCCCCGAAAACAAAATTGGAATCCGCGGATTTGTGAAAGTGCGCAATTTCGCCGGCAAGCTCACGAAACAGACCCGTCGAAACTTCGCCGGTGCGCAACTTCTGTTCCAGCAGGTCAGTTTCCGCGAAGCGTCGCATGACCACAACCCAATCCGCGGCATTTGCGGCGTCCCCGGGGACGCCAAACCGCAGCCGGCCGCGATCTCTCACAATCGGCAGTACACGGATATACAAATCCCGAGCCGTTCGCCGGTTCACCGCCAGTTCCGCTTCGCACATCGCCCGGCGGCGCGCGACGGTCGAATAATCGAGATAGGAATAGCGAACCGCGCGTTTCAGTTTGTAGGCAAGGGCGCCCGCGAGGAACACGATCGCGGCATGCGTCTCGTGCCGCTCGACCGGTTCAACGGTTTGGTAGCTGTCGGGGCGCGAGAGGAATTCGATGGTTTGCGCTTGATCTTCAGGCATGCTTTCCCGCGCGTCTGTCACGGCGCGCCGAAACCGGTCGAACGCTCAGAACCAGCCTCGCACGCCCAGATCAAATCGCAGAGCATCCGTTTTCTCGCCTGCGGCCGCGGCAAGCCGGTCTGTTTCGCCGAATCCCTTTTCATAACTCAGGCCGACATAGGGAGCGAACTTCCGGCTGATTTCGTAGCGCAACCGCAAACCCGTATCGACCGTCGAAATCCCGGATCCGATTAGGCGCTGCGCATCGGACTTTGTATAGAGATTGAGTTCCGCTTCGGGTTGAAGAATCAGGCGCTGCGTAATCGGCAGATCATAGGACCCGAACAGCTTTGCCGCGTAGTGGCCGTTGTCGCTGACATAACCCGTTGCGGAGATATGGAAAAAATATTGTGAGAGGCCTTCGACACCCAATGCGGCCCACCCCCGGCCCGCTCGGCTGTCGAGGTCGTAACGCAAACCCGCCTGCAAATCGAAATAGGTTGAGATTGGAGTGTCGTAAAAACCTTCATCCTGCCCGTCCGCCAGTTTGCGCTTTTGCAGCTCGCCTTCGCTCTTCAGCCACAATCGATCCGTGTCCGTCCCCGTCCAGGCTTCTCCATCCCACCGCAAACTGTCTGTGCCCCCGAAGCGGCCCTCGAATTGATCGAGAGTCGCATGCAACCAGACCTCCTCATCCGCCAGCGGTGAGCCATAGGGCGCGGCCTCGTTGACATCCGGGGAAGCCGCCAGAGCACCGGGTGCAGGGATTGCTGAAATAATCGCGAATGCCCCCCAAATGCGTCTCATGCCACAAGGACCGTGCGCATCATTCCGGTATCCATGTGGTACATGAGGTGGCAATGGAACGCCCAGCGGCCGGGCATATCGGCTGTGAACGCATAGCTCAGCCTTTCCCCCGGTTTGACGAGAACGGTGTGTTTCAGGGGCAGGCGATCGCCTTGTCCATTCTCCAGATCGAAGAGATATCCATGCAGATGGATCGGGTGTTCCATCATCGTGTCATTGATCAGGACAAAGCGGATTTGTTCACCGAGTTTGATGCGGACCGGGCCAGCCTCGGAAAACTTCTTGCCGTCGAATCCCCACACGAAGCGCTGCATATTGCCGGTCAGGTGAAAAACGATATCGCGATCGACCGGCCGCTTTTGTTGGTGTGTTTTCAGCGACTTCAGATCGCCATACACGAGGACACGGCGTCCATTGTCCTCGAGACCCGTCCCGGGTTCGCTGAGGCGATCCATGGGCTGCATTGCCATATTATCGACATCGGCCCGCTCCATCAGCGTCTTTGGGTCGATGTGATCGGCATTATCTGCGGCCGTTCCCATAATCGCCATCGACATTGCCGGCATTGGCTGCATCGGTTGGGATGTGCCGCCATGCATGTGCTCCGCGCCCATCCCCATGTCCTTCATCGTGCGCAAGGGTCGCGGATCCATCTTTGGAACGGCTGCGGTCATTCCGGGGCGTGGCGCAAGCGTTGCGCGCGCATAGCCGCTGCGGTCCTGCGACTGCGCGAAGATCGTGAACGCCGCGTCGCGTGGCGTTACGATTACATCATAGGTCTCGGCGACGCCGATGCGGAATTCGCCCACCGTCACGGGCTCGATATCGTTGCCGTCGGCTGCCACGACCGTCAGCGGCAAACCCGGAATCCGCACATCGAAATTGGTCATCGCCGAGCTGTTGATGAAGCGGAGGCGGACTTTTTCCCCGGGATTGAACAGCGCCGTCCAGTTCGCCGCCGGCGGGCGCCCGTTGACCAGAAACGTGTAGGTCGCACCTGTTACATCCAGGATGTCAGTCGGGCTCATGCGCATCTGGCCCCACATCAGGCGGTCCTGGAACGCCGTACCGAAACCGTCCCGCTTCACATCGTCGATAAACGTACCCAGTGTCCGTTGCTGGTAATCGTAATAGTCCGCCTGCTGCTTCAGATTGGAGACGATCGTCATCGGATCCTCATCCGTCCAATCCGTAAGCGTGATCGTGTAATCACGGTCATATTGGTATGGCTCACTGTCGCGCGGAACCAGCAGGAGCGCGCCCAGCAGTCCCGTTTGCAACTGATCTCCGCTATGGCTGTGATACCAGTAGGTGCCGCTCTGCCTGACCGGGAACCGGTAGGTGAATGTTTCGCCGGGCATGATGCCGCGGAAGGTCAATCCCGGGACCCCATCCATTTCGTTGGGCAGGATCAGCCCATGCCAGTGCAGCGAGGTCGACTCGTTCAGTTGGTTCGTTACATTGATCGTCACCGTATCGCCTTCGCGCATGCGCAGACTTGGCCCCGGCATCGAGCCGTTGATGACGGTGGCTGTCCGCGGGCGGCCGGTGATGTTGACGGGAATTGAGCCAATCGTCAGGTCGAAGCGATCGCCGGAAAGGATTGGCGCGCCGGCTGACTGTGGCGCTTGCGCCCAGGACGGGCGCCACCATGCTCCGGCAGCGCCCGCGATGGTCAGACCCTGAACAAAACGGCGGCGTGTGAGTGCAGCCCTGGTTACTGTCTCGGTCATTTGTATTCCCGCAACCGGTCCAATCCGTTATACGCAACTATACGGACTTCCCCCTTCCGGGGCATCGCCGGATTATATGCGCATCGAGGCATTGTGCGCCGTCATTGCTGTGGCGCTACAAAAGCGAGGAATAGGATGATGGGCAAGAATTTCCAAACCACTGTCTGCCTGGCCGCGTTTTCAGCGTCACTTCTGCTGGGCGCCGCCCAGGCCGATGCACATGCCAATCTGGTCAGCTCCGATCCGGCAAAGGACGCCGCAGTGGCTGCACCGAAACTGATCACGCTGCATTTCAGCGAGGCTTTGGAGATGAAGGTCTCGGGCTTCAAACTGACCGACCTTGATGGGAATCCTGTCGTCATCAAAGCTGTTGCCGCGCCGGATTCCAAATCGCTTGCCGCCACGCCGGCCGCGCCGCTCGCACCCGGGCTATACACGATCTCCTGGACTTCGATGGGCGACGATTCGCATAAGATGACAGGCACGCTGTCCTTCAGCGTGAAGTAACCTCAGGCATGACAGACTGGGGCATCGTGGCTGCCCGCCTCCTGCAGTATGGGCCGGCCCTGGTGCTGTTTGGAGCGCCGCTGTTTTACCTCTACGCCCCGAACGGACCTGGTACGCAGCCGCGAACGCGCACCCTCGATTCGCCGCTTGCCATTCTGCTGCCGGCCGGCATTCTCGCTCTTGCCGGCGCAGTTGGGTGGGTCATCGCAGAGACCGCCGCAATTTTCTCCGACCCGGGCCAATTCGGCGCGGGTGCAATATGGACTCTGTTGACCGGAACGGGTTTCGGGCGGGTTGCCTTTCTTCGCATTGCGCTGATTTGCGCCTGTATTGCCTGTGCGCTGCTCCTCGCGCGGCGCAGGCAATCGTGGACGCTTCAGGCGGTACTCGGAGCAACTGTCGTCGCCAGTTTCGCCTGGACCGGACACGGAGTCGAAGGGGAAGGCTTGCCCGGTGTTATTCACGTCGGCATGGATGTCGTGCATCTCCTCGCCGCCGCGATCTGGATCGGAGCATTGGTGGTTCTGGTTTTTGTGATCCTGCAATCGATCAGGGCGCAGAACGGGCCCGGCGCCGAATTCGCATACCACGCGCTTAAGACATTTTCCGGCATCGGCACCGCTGCGGTCGCACTTCTGATACTCAGTGGCCTTGTCAACGGCTGGTTTCTCATCGGCCCTCGCCACCTGCCGCAACTCTTCACCACGCCTTATGGCCTCCTGCTGGACGTGAAGCTTTTGCTATTCGCGGCAATGCTCGCGCTCGCCGCAACAAACCGATTCCGCCTGAATCCCCGATTGGCCGCGGCTCTTCGCAGCGGCACGACCGGCGATCAGCCTCTTGAAGCATTAAGACGCAGCGTGCTGGCCGAAGCCGGATTGGGACTTCTGGTTCTGTTCGTGGTGAGCTGGATGGGAACGCTGGAACCGCCGATGTCCGGCGGCTGAAGCAGAAACCCCGGACTTGACGCACATCAACCAGATTGCCGGTGTCCGGCGGTAAACGTTGTGCCGAGCGAAGTGGAAATCAATCCCATGGATCAACGCAGCCCCGTGGACCGCATGCAGGACGATGCTACAGCCATCGATCCGGTCTGCGGCATGACCGTCACGATGGGCCCGGCGGCCCGTCGATATGAATATGACGGAAAAGACTTTTATTTTTGCAGCGAAAGTTGCCGTGCAAAATTCATCGCCGATCCGGCCGCTTATCTCAAACGCGCTCAACCTGGTCCGCAGACTGCCCCGAAAACCGGCATTGCCTATACCTGTCCGATGCATCCGCAGATCCGGCAGATGCATCCGGGCACCTGCCCGATTTGCGGCATGGCTCTTGAGCCGGCGGTTGCGGTGGAGGAGAGCGGACCCAGCGCCGAATTGAAGGATATGACGCGCAGATTCCAGATCGGCGCCGCGCTGGCCGTGCCCACCGTGATTCTGGAAATGGGCGGGCATTTCCCCGGCCTTGGTCTCGACCAGTTTCTCTCCCCCCGCTTGTCGGTCTGGCTGCAGTTCCTGTTCAGCTTTCCGGTCGTGCTCTGGGCCGGGTGGCCATTGCTTGCGCGCGGTTGGGCATCATTCCGCAACCGCTCGCTGAACATGTTCAGCCTGATCGCTCTCGGGGTCGGAGCGTCCTGGTGCTACAGCCTCGCCGCGACTTTTGCGCCCGGTATATTCCCGGCCGACCTGCGCGAGGATGGGATTGTTCCGGTCTATTTCGAGGCGGCATCCGTAATCACCGTGCTCGTGCTTCTCGGGCAGGTGCTGGAACTGCGCGCCCGCGAAAAGACCGGCAGCGCCATTCGCGCCCTGCTGAAGCTCGCGCCCAAGACCGCACATTGCATCGGGACGGGCGGTACTGAGGAAGAAGTCCCGCTGGAGCAGGTCCGTGTTGGGGATCGCCTTCGCGTGCGCCCAGGTGACAGCGTGCCCGTGGACGGCGTCGTGCTGGAAGGACGCAGCGCCATCGATGAATCCATGGTGACCGGCGAATCACAGCCGGTCGGGAAAGAGCCGGGCGCAAATGTGATCAGTGGCACGATTAACGAAAATGGCAGTCTGGTAATCCGGGCCGCGAGGGTCGGCTCCGGAACCATGCTCGCACGCATTGTCCGGATGGTCGCCGACGCGCAGCGCAGTCGCGCGCCTATCCAGCGGCTTGCCGATGTGGTCTCCGCCTGGTTCGTGCCGGGGGTCATCATCGTTGCGGTGATGGCTTTCATCGCGTGGGTGATATGGGGCCCGCCACCGGCACTGGCTTACGCGCTGGTCGCCTCCGTGTCCGTCGTGATGATCGCGTGCCCCTGTGCTCTCGGCCTGGCGACTCCCATGTCGATCATGGTGGGCGTGGGAAAGGGCGCAAGCGTCGGCGTGCTGATCAGGAACGCGGAGGCCTTGGAGCGCTTCGAAAAGATCGACACGCTTGTCGTGGACAAGACCGGCACGCTGACCGAAGGCAAACCGCGGGTCATCGCCATCAGCACGGCCGAAGGTTTCGGCGAAACGGCTATCCTGTCTTTTGCGGCAAGTCTCGAACGTGCGAGCGAACACCCTCTGGCGGGAGCCATTATCGCTTCGGCGAACGAGCGTGGCGTTGCAATGAATCCGGTAACCGGTTTCACTTCAAAAACCGGCAAGGGCGTCATCGGCACGGTTGCCGGTCACCAGGTCGCGGTTGGCAGTGCAGGCCTGCTGCAGGAACTCGGCATCGGCAGCAGCGAACTCGAAGCCCGCGCTGCGGATCTCCGGCAGCAGGCCGCGACCGCCATGTTTGTGGCGGTCGATGGCCGCGCGGCCGGCCTTGTAGCCGTGGCCGATCCCATCAAGGCAAATACCCCTGCCGCGCTCGCCGATCTCCGGGCGGACGGTATTCGCATCATCATGCTGACCGGAGACAATCGTGCGACCGCGCAGGCGGTCGCCGCCAAACTCGGCCTCTCCGATGTGGAAGCCGAAGTCCTGCCGCAGCAGAAACACGCGATTGTCCGCCGCCTCAGGGAAGAAGGCCATGCCGTTGCGATGGCGGGTGATGGCGTCAACGATGCGCCCGCATTGGCTGAAGCCGATATTGGAATAGCAATGGGCACCGGTACCGATGTTGCAATGCAGAGTGCAGGCGTGACCCTGGTCAAAGGCGATCTTGCCGGCATCGCCCGTGCGCGGAAGCTCAGCCGCGCCACCATGCGCAACATCCGGCAGAATCTTGTGCTCGCTTTCGTTTACAACCTGGTCGGTATTCCGCTCGCGGCAGGCGTGCTGTATCCCGCGTTTGGATTGCTCCTCAGTCCGGTTGTCGCCGCCGCTGCCATGAGCTTCAGCTCTGTTTCGGTAATCGCCAACGCCTTGCGCCTGCGTTTCGTGAAACTTGCCTGATCGCCTCAACGCCGCCGGAATACCGCATAAATGAATTCCTGCGTCGTTCCGAAGGGTGTCCGATGTGTTTCTGCGGCCTGATCGCAGATTTCAAAATCTTGTCCAAGCCGGGCGGCGAGAGTGGCCGGGCTGTAGCGCTGTACCGGAAGCCCGCTGCAGCGTTCCGGGCCGCTGAGCGCGAAAGTCGCAATGATCACCAGGGAGCCCGAATTCGTGCCGCGGCGCAGTGCCTGCAGATAGGCGTTCCGGGCGGAAGCATCGACCAGAAAATGAAACACGGCGCGATCGTGCCAGACGGCATAACACTTCGGCGGCTCCCATTGGGTGATGTCTGCGACGATCCAGTTCACCCCGCCTGACGCTGCTCCCAGACGTACTCTGGAGCGCGCCAGTGCGGCTTCGGAGATGTCGAGGACGGTCACATCGACATAGCCGTCCGCGACAAGCCAATCGACCATCCGCGAGGCGCCGCCGCCCACGTCAACAATCGGCGCTGAGCGATCCGATGCTATGGACCTGATCCACTGGAATGAGATTGACGGATCGGCCTGATACCAGCTGACGCCTGTGTCGGATTTTGTCGCGTAAGTATTATCCCAGTGCTCGCGCGCGAAAATCATCCCGGCCATCTGGAATAAGTACCGATCAATTGCGGCCCGGAAAGATTTTCAGGCCCTTCACAGCGACTCGATCACGCGTTTCAACATCGCCCGGACTCGCCCGGCCTGTTCCTTCAGGCGAGGATTGTCGATCGCCGCCATCGACGCCACGGGATCGATTGCCGCGACTTCCGTGGTCCCGTCAGTTGCCGCGTGGACGACGACATTGCACGGAAGCATTGTCCCGACTTTGTCTTCGAGCTGGAGCGCCTCAAATGCGAGCTTCGGATTGCAGGCGCCGAGAATCCGGTAATCCCGGAAGTCGGCGCCGAGCTTTTTACGGAAAGTCTCGCGCACATCGATTTCGGTGATGATGCCGAAACCCTCTTTCTTCAAGGCTTCCGTCGCGCGCGAAAGGGCATCCAGGAACGGAACGTCGAGCGACTTCGCGAAATAATACGGTGTCGCCATGCTATTTCGCCGCAAGATCGACGCAGGATGCTCCGCTGTGCCGGTCAAAAACCAGCCGCTCGACGAGCGAATTGTCCTTCGTCACGATGTCGGCGCTGACCGTGTTCGGATTGTTCTTGCGCAGCGCACCGAGCTTCAGATTCGGATTGCCATTCCAGGCGATCGCGCTGTCGAGGCGGTTCCTGATGTCATCGACAGACAAATCAGATGCGCCCGCGCTGCGGCGAAACCCGAAATCCGGAACCGAGCCATCCTGATTGCAGGCCTGGTTGCGCGCGCTCATCATGCCGCCCATCCCGAACCCGCCCATCATCCCGGGGCCCCTGTCGTAGCCGCCCATCATTCCCCGCCCGGGTCCATAGCCATTACCCATCATGCCTGGCCCGTAACCATATCCCCAACCGGGATAGCGCTGCGCGTCGCAGGCCGAAGCCGCGACAAGCGTAATCACGAGAGCCAAAGCGGAAAATGCAAACTTCATCGGCTGGGCCTCCAAAAATCACGGCATGGAGGCTATCGCCGGACCTGCGGTGTCGAGTTGATCCCGATCAAAGACCCTCGGTCAAATGTGCAGGCCCGTCCGCATTCCTTTTTCGCATGCCCGCGCGGCCTGAACCGGCGGGCAGGGGACCGATCCATAGGAACAGTACACGCAGCACGAACCAGGCTTCCGCTTCAGTAGCGCCCCGCAAGCCGTGCATTCGTAGAAGTACTGGCAAAAATCGGACGGCATCGTTTCAGTCCTGGCTGTCCGGCAATGCGGACAGGTGATGGTGCAGTCCTGGGTCATGTGTAGTGGGATCATGAGTAACTCCTGTCCCGCGCCCCGATCCTCGACCCCCGGAGCATGAAATTGCATTGGAATACGGGGGGATGGATTCGTCAAGCGCTGGCTGGACCAGATCGGGTTTGCCGGCCCAGTCGGGAGCCGAAAATGAAAAATGGAATCGAAAAAAATTGAACGGAAGTTGCAAACAGCGCGAGCGTCGTATGGGATTCCTGGTAGAGGAACCCGGCCGCAATGCTGCCGAGCAACCAGCCGCAACCATAACCGGCGTAGAACAGCCCGAAAGCAAGGCTGCGCTTGCCTTTCGGCAGCACACCCGCCACCAGCGCCTTGAGCAGCGTGTCCTGGACTGCATAACCAATCCCCCACAAAACCATTGCCATGAGCACGAGATAGGTGTTCCCGGAGAACACCAGCGGAGCGAACAGCGCGGACAGGAGCACGGCGCCATAAAGCACCCCCATGCCCTGTGCATCATACAGTCGCCCAAGCACAAGATTTGCGATCACCCCGGATCCGGTGGCAAAGGCCAGCAACAGGGGCACCGAGGCATTTGAAACCATGCCGCTCCCGGCAAGGTAAAACGAGATGAGCTCATAGCTCATCAGTCCGGAAGCAAACAATGCACCTGCAAGCATGAACACCCAGAACGAGGCCGTGAATTTTTCGAGCTGCGCCGCCGCTTGCTGTTCCAGGCGTGAGGGCAGGGGAAAAACAATGCGCGCCGCGGTGAGGGCGATCAGTGCAAGAACGGATGAAACGAGCAGTACCGCGAAACCGGTCCGGTAACTTCCGCGCAGAAACAGCACCAGCGCCATCAGCAGCGGCCCTATCGTGGCGCCAGTCTCGTCCAGCGCTGAATTGAGCGCATAGACCCAGCCCTTGCCGAGCGTGCCGGTGGTGTAGGACAGCATGGCCTCTATGGTGGGCTTGCGGATGGCACGGCCGGTACGTTCGACGAGTATCAGCGCCGCGCCCGTCTGCCAGTTTCCGGCGAGCGCCATTGCCGGTACAGCGAGCAGGTTGATCATGTATCCGATAAAACTGAGCGGCCAGTAGCGTCCACTCCTGTCGGCCGCAAAACCCGCCACCAGGCGCAGCGCATAACCCAGAAATTCGCCGAAACCCGCAACGATGCTGATGATGAGAGCGCTCGCGCCCAGACTGCCCAGGAAGGGGCCGTTGATCGCGCCGCCGCCTTCATATGTCGTATCCGCAAACAAATTCACCACGCCCATCGTCAGAACAAAGGCGAAGGCGGGCGTTGCGGAAAAAAACCGGCGGGTGATCATGCGGCGTATCGGCCCGAACAGTGCGGCAGGCGGCCGATTTGACGCGCGGAAGCAGCGCCAATAGGATCGTTTTTCGCTTTAATCGTGAGGGGTTGCCTTTCCATGCGCGCGCTCGCCTGCCTTGTTGCTCTCCTGATTCCTGCCGCTGCGGCTGCGGCGCAGAACCGGACCACGCTCGATATCTATGTCATCGACGTCGAAGGTGGAAACGCCACCCTGTTTGTGACTCCCGCCGGCGAGTTGGTGCTGATCGATACCGGAAACACCGGAGAGCTTCCCGCCAAACGCGACGCCAGCCGCATCGTGGAAGCCATTCATGATGCCGGATTGACGCAAGTCGATCACTTGATCCTTACCCATTACCACGGCGATCATTTCGGCGGCATGGCCGAACTGGTGAAGCAGATTCCGGTGCGCGAATTCATCGACCACGGCCCCAATATGCAGCCGGGAGCGGGCGCCGAGTTCGCTGAGAAAGTCTATCCGCAGCTTTACGCCAATGCGAAACACCGGGTCGTAAGGGCAGGCGACCGGATACCGCTCAGGGGCGTGGACTGGCGCATTGTTGCGTCCAATGGCGAGGTGACCAATCCTCTGCCAGGAGCCGGCGCGCCCAATCCGGAATGCGCCGCTTTTCGGCCGATCGACAACAACATCGAAGATCCATTGTCTGTCGCAAGCTATATCAGCTTCGGATATTTCCGCACCGCCCATCTCGGCGATCTGACACGGAACATGGAATACAAGCTGATGTGTCCGACGACGAGATTGCCGCCGGTCGATCTCTTCCTCGGCCTTCATCACGGCCAGGATTCGTCCAATTCGCCGGTGATGGACCACGCGCTACGCCCCCGGGTCGGGATCATGAACAATGGCACGCGCAAGGGCGGCGAACCCTTTACCATGCTTTCGATCCACACATCGCCGGGTTTCGAGGATCTCTGGCAGATGCATTTCTCACTGCTCAGCGGTCAGGAATACACTCAGCCCGGCATGTTTATCGCCAACGTGACGGACGACAATTCTCCGGTGATGGCAATTGCGCCGATGAAGGCGCCGCCGCCTGGAACGCCTGGAATTCAGCCGGCGCCGGCCCATAACGGCAAAGCCTACTGGATCAAGGTTTCCGCCCAGCGTGACGGCACCTTCACCGTTACCAATCAGCGCAACGGCTTCAGCAAGACGTATTCGCCACATTGAGCAACCACGGCACCGGTTTTCCGTCCATACGCGACGAAATCGGCGGCGTGGAATGGCAGACGCGTCTGGAACTTGCCGCGTGCTACCGGCTCGTCGATCACTTCGGCATGACCGATCTCATCTACAATCACATCACCGCGCGAATTCCGGGTACGGAATATCTGCTGATCAATCTCTATGGGCTTCTGTACCGGGAAATCACCGCTTCCAGTCTGGTGAAGATCGATGTCGAGGGGAACATCGTCTGGAAACCGGACACCGATTACGGAATCAACCGCTCCGGCTTCGTGATCCATGGCGCCATCCATAGGGCGCGTCCCGGCGTTCAGTGTGTGATTCACACACATACGCGCGCGGGAATGGCGGTGTCGGCGATGAAATGCGGCCTGCTGCCGCTGAATCAGACCGCCATTCGCTTCCACGGTCATATCGGTTATCACGATTACGAGGGGCCGGCGATCGATCTGGCCGAGCGGGAGCGCATTGTCGCCGATCTCGGACCGCATGACGCGCTGATCATGCGCTCGCACGGTCTGCTCACCTGCGGGCCCAGCATCCCGGAGGCCTTCAACACCATGTATCAACTCGAAATGGCCTGTCGTGCGCAGGTGGATGCAATGGCAGGCAGCATCGAACTGATCATTCCGCCTGGCGATGTTCTCGCGCGCACCGCTCACCTGTATCGCCCGGAGGCGAGGCGCCCCTACGGCATACTGGAATGGCCGGCCATGCTGCGTCTTCTCGACGCCGAAGAAAAGAAATCCGCCTACCCGTCCTACAAGCTTTAACGGCGATTTCTGCAACTGACCTCCACCTTGCGGGGAGGTCGAGAATTGCGCAGCGGGTGGGGGCAAATCTCTCCCACACTGGTTGAGCGATTGCTCGTATCGCTCCCGAATTCCTAGGGCACCTGCGCTCCCAACGTTTCCACATACAGCGAATAAACCGATGTGCTCGCCGCCATGAACAAGCGGTTATTCTTCTTCCCGCCAAAGCACAAATTGGCGCAGGTCTCGGGCAAATGAACCTTTCCGATCAAATCGCCACTTGGCGCATAGCAGTGCACGCCATCCTGGGATGGATCGCCATTGCCCATCCCGCACCAGATATTCCCGTCGACATCGAGGCGCATGCCGTCGGTGTTCCCGCCCATTGTCGCCGCGAAGGTACGGCCGTTCGAGATCCTTTCGCCATTCACGTCGAAGACGCGAATTTCTGAAGGCCGATTGTCCGGGAACGCCATGACGATGATGTAGAGTTTCTTCTCATCGGGCGAGAAGGCGATTCCGTTCGGCCGTCCGGCATCCGGCGTGTAAACGACGGTCGCGCGCCCCGTTCCCGGATCGAGCCGATAGACATTCGGCGGAAGTTCGGTCTCGGCTTTATGCCCTTCGTAATTGCCGAAGATCCCGAACCCCGGATCGGTGAACCAGATGGCTCCGTCCTTTGCCACGACGATGTCGTTGGGCGCGTTCAGCTTCTTCCCGGTGAAACTGTCCATCAGCACCGTCACAGTGCCGTCGTGCTCGGTCCGCGTGACGCGGCGCGTGTCGTGTTCGCAGGTGACGAGTCGGCCCTCCCGGTCCCGCGTATTTCCGTTGGCGTAATTCGAGGGATAGCGGAAGACGCTGACATGCCCGTCATCTTCCGACCAGCGCATCATCCGGTTGTTCGGGATGTCGCTCCACAACAGATAACCGCCGTCGCGGAAATAAACCGGCCCTTCGCTCCAGCGCATGCCGGTCGCCACGCGCTCGATATAGGCGTTGCCGATCTTGTACTTGAACCGGCGATCCAGCACCTCAACTCGAGGATCGGGATAACGCGTGCCGGGAAGCGGACCGAGTGGCAGTTCGTCGGCAACACCAGTCCGCGAAGCGCCGATAGCGGCCCCTGCCGCGAGCGCACCCGTGATAAATCTGCGGCGATCCATATTTGACTCCCGGAACAATTCTGATGCGGAGTCACGTCTAATAGCAAAAGGAAGTCGCGATGACATGGAATATCCGCCGGGTCGTGACGGGGCACGACGAAGCCGGAAGAGCTGTCGTGACCATCGATGAAACCTGCCGCAATCTGCGTTCCGGCCGGTTGCATCACCAGAGTTGCGTCGTCTGGTCCACCGGTTCTTTTCCCACGGACAATTCGACGCCCGATGACGGTTCATTGCGTCCCGTTGGATCGACCGATCCCGGCGGCACCATATTCCGCATCGTTCGCTATGAACCCGGCGTTGCGCCGCGCATGCATCGCACCGAGTCCCTGGATTACGCCGTGGTGATGTCGGGCGAGATCGATATGGAGCTCGACGATTCGGTCGTCCACCTAAAAACGGGCGACGTGCTGGTTCAGCGGGGGACGATCCACAATTGGGTCAATCGCGGGACGGAGCCCTGCGTTATCGCCTTCGTTCTCATCGCTGCCGAACCGGTCCATACCGCCGGCGGGAACTCTCCGCGCCACCGGCTGAACCGGTCAGTTGCGGATGGTCTGCAGGAACCACTCGGTCGGGATTTCACGCCCAAGTCCCGCCTGCTTCGCGCGTTCATAGGCCAGCCCCGCGACCGAGAAGAATTGTACGCCCTGCAGGTTGCCGCGTTCGGAATAGGTGATCTGATCCTGTGCCGTTCGTCCCGGAACGCGCCCAGCTTTCAGATCGGCGAGGGTGACGCGCTTGTCCCGAAGCAGGATACCGTGCCCGCGCTTCCTTTCGGACCGTCCGTCGCCGTGCTTGGGTTTGTCGCTGCGGGCTTCCCAGCCGAGATGTTCATCATCCAATTGCAGCTCGGGACGGCTTGATGGCGGAGGCGCATCTCCGAAACGCAAATACACGTCAACCCGCTTGAGCGTTTCTGCGTCGGGCGTCCCCGAACCACCGATATTGATCACATGCGCGCCGCGCTCCAGCCGCCTGCCGTCAAGCACGGGAACGGCCGAATCGGTGCAGGCGGCAACAATGTCGGCGCCCTCGTAAATCTCTTCGGAGCGCGCGCAGGCCCTTGTCTCGATCCCGTATTTCTCGGCCGCCTCGCGCGCGAATGCTTCACGATGTTCCGGCGTCGGGCTGAAAACCTGAAGCCGTCTGATGTTTCGCACTTCCAGGAAAGCCAGCAGATTGCTGTGCGCCATGCCGCCGGAGCCCAGCATTCCGACAGTCGCGGCATCCGCATTTGCCATGTATTTCGCCCCGATGCCGCCATCGCCGCCGACGCGCATATGCTGCAGTATGCCGTCATTGATGAAGGCCAGGGGTTCACCGGTTTCGATCGAGGTCAGCAGAATCAAACCGCAGAACAAGCCGGGACGCGTGCAGAATTTTTCCTGCGTCCGGGCGCCGTTATATTCCGTCTCGTACACAACATCGGATTTCATGCGGATGGCGAAATAACCGCGGGTCGAGCCTCCCTCCATGCTTCCCCATTGATAATTCTTCGCCGGGTTGGCCGTGGGAATCCGGATGTCGATCCGCGGCCGGCAGACCGCTTCGCCGGCCGCAACGTCCGCATAGGCTGCTTCAAGCGCCTCGATCGTGCCCCGCATCGTAAGCACCTGCGCGACATCTTCGTTCGAGAGAAACAGTGTCATCAGACGCCCCTGGGCAATTCGCCTTTGAAATCCCTGTCGAAGAATTCCGGCAGCATGCGGCTTTCGACGCCGTTCTTCGCGATCATCTTTTCCCAGTCCTTCTTCACCTGCGGGTCTTCCATCCAGTAGGGAACCGCAGTGCCGCCCTCCGTGATGTCCATTCCGGTGTAGTCGATATGGGGTTCACCGGGCGGTCCGGGCTCGCGGCCGGGGTTATGCGGGCCAAACCAGGCCAGTAGGCGCAGGGGTTCTTTCGAGACGCCAAAATGCTGATGGTACCAGCGCGCGCCCCCGGGCGCCGCCGAGATCATGCCGACCGGCTCGTAATCGATGCGCTTGATCTTGTCCTCATGACCATCTTTCCACGGAGTAACCCCGAGGCGTTCTGGCCAGGTATGGGTGTATCCCTTTCCCTTGATGCAGATCAGGACGGCGGCCGAGGTGTGCGCATGCGCTTTCGAATAACGCCCGTTTTCATGCTGTCCGATCCAGAAATAGAACGTGTTGCCCGTCATGAAGGGTTCCACGCGCCGGAAGCCGGGTGAGCGGCGATTGTCCAGCGGTAAATCGCAATTCACCGCATCCGGCACCAGATTGGTCCGGCGCATCGCAAGCCCGCGCACCGGGTCGGGTTCCACATCGTCATTGTATTTGTAGAAATCATCTGCTCCGGAAAACCGGTCGTGGAACTGCATCGGGCAATTGAACACCGCATCCACCGATTGCAATGCGTTCAGCACCACAGGCGCGGTCGTTCCCGCCAGCAGCAGCGCGGGCGAGGAAGCGGCGTTCACGATGCGATGCCAGGCATTCAGCGGAACCGAGAACAACGACCCCTGCTGCCATTCGAATGTGTGCCGCCTGCTGTCGCCGTCGAGCCACACTTCCGTCGAGCCGCGGCCTTCCACCACAAAAAAGATCTTTTCGAACAGGTGCCGTTCAGGGTTGAGCGCGCCACGACCGGGCACTTCCGCGAGATAGCACCCCCATTTGGATTCCGTCCCGTGCAGCTGGATATAGCTCCCTCTGCCGCCCAGCCGCTTCCACGGCATCAGCGGAAGATTTTGCACTTTTGAAATGCCGATGTCGCGGAAGCAGGGGATACCTTCCGATTCCATGAATGAATCATACTGGAGTTTTGACCCGGCCCCATTTGCCAAAGCCGGCGCGTTTGCCGCCAACCGGTTCGTGCCAATGGACCTTGCTCGCGATATCGTGCATCTGATGTGATCCTTCGGGTTCCGAATTTTGGGCCACAATAGCCATCGCATGGCATGCGTCAACGTAATGCCGGTCTCTTCCGCGAAGCCGCTTGACCAAAGGGCATTTCCGGCTAGTTTCGCGCCATGGAAAAATTCCGTCTGACAAGCTTCCGTATTCACGGGCGCAACAGTTTTGGCGCCGTGATCGACGCAGGAATGGTCGATCTGGGTGGTCGCCTCGGCGGGCGTTACGGCTCGGCGCTTGATATTGTCCGCGCAGGTGAGCCGGGCCTTGTCGATGCACGGGCCGCATCCGGCACCCGCTTCGCCGATTACCGCCTCGATGAGGTTGAATTTCTCCGCCCCATCCTGCAGCCGGAAAAGATCGTCTGCGTCGGGATCAATTATCCGGAACGGGCGGAGGAATATAAGGACGCGCCCCGCGAAAAGCCGAAATATCCAAACCTGTTTGTCCGTTTTCCGGATTCTGCTCGTCGGACACGGGCAGCCATTGGTGAAGCCCAGGGTTTCCGACAAATTCGATTACGAAGGCGAAATCGTGCTCGTTATTGGACGGGAAGGCCGCAATGTCCCGCGCGAACAGGCGAATGCCATGATCTATGGTCTGACGCTCGGCAATGAGGGCAGTGTGCGCGACTGGCTTCGCCATGGCAGTCTGAATGTGACCCAGGGCAAGAATTTCGATCGCTCGGGAAGTCTCGGGCCGTGGATTGTGCCGTCGGACGAACTTGATCCCGCCTCGCCCTTGCACCTTATGACGCGCGTCAATGGCCAGACTCGCCAGGACGACTGGACGGAGCGGCTGACCTGGAATTTCGCATGGTTGATTTCCTACATCACGCAATTCGCCACTTTGAAACCCGGGGATGTGATTTTTACCGGAACGCCGGTCGGCGCAGGCGGGCACCACACCCCGCCGCAATGGCTGAAACAGGGCGACGTGGTTGAGGTCGAGGTGCCGGAAATCGGTGTGTTGCGCAATCCGGTGGTATCCGAAGCATAAAATCGTCCTGCCTCCCCTTGCGGGGAGGCCGAAAGCGCGTAACGCGCTTCGGGTGGGGGGAATGGCATGAAAAAACTCCAGCTCAGTTTCGCCTGCGCGCTCTACGACCGGATGCAACCGCTTTACACCGGGGAAGTGGAGCCCGAAGGCATCGATCTGAACTTCATCGCGATCGACGAACCTAGGCCGATCTTCGACCGCATGTCCGGCGGCCAGGAATTCGATGTGGCGGAATATTCCAGTTCGGAATACGTGCAGCGTTTCGCCAATCGGCAATGCCCGTTCGTGGCTCTTCCGGTTTTCCCCTCGCGCTGCTTCCGGCATGGCTTCATCGCCATCAACCGGAAATCCGGCATCCGGAAACCGCGGGATCTGGAGGGCAAGCGCGTCGGTGTGCCCCTTTACACCATGACGGCGGCAATATTCATCCGTGGGCTGCTACAGCACGAATATGGCGTTGATTTCGAGAAAATTCATTGGGTGCAGGGTGCGGTCAATCACGCGGGGGCCCACGGAGATCCGCATGTGCTACCCCTGCTGAAGCCAATTCCGATCGAGACCGCGCCGCGTGGCCGTTCCCTGAGCGAATTGATCGAGGACGGGACGGTCGATGCCACTCTGGGCACGTCCTTGCCCGAGTCGATAAGGCAGAACCCCGATATCGCGCGCCTTTTTCCGGATTACGTCGAGCTGGAGAAGGAATATTACCGCCGCACGCGGATTTATCCGATCATGCATCTGGTCGCGATCAGGCGCGACGTTTACGAGAGATACCCATTCATCGCGACCAGTCTCTACAACGCTTTCGAGCGCTCAAAACGCATAGCGCTCAGAAAAATGCTCAATCTGCGCGCGCTACGCTACATGACGCCGTGGCTGATGCGCGATATCGACGAAATCCACGAAGTGTTCGGCGGCGACCCATGGCCCTATGGCCTCGAAAAGAATCGCCCGACGCTGGAGGCGCTCGTCACCTATCTCGCAGATCAGCATCTGATCGCGGAGAAAGTGCCGGTGGACGATCTCTTTGTGAAAAATTATGGCGAAACGAAATCCTGGTTCTGAGTTCCTGAAATGAATTATTCTTTATCCGGAGGAAATGGATGGCAAAAACCGAAAATCTCCTGAACGACCTCGTGATCGCCAACCGGATTCTCGCCAATGAGGATGTGGTGGACGCCTATGGACATGTGAGCGTGCGCCATCCGGACGATCCCTCGCGCTTCTTTCTCGCGCGTTCGCTGGCTCCGGAATTCATCACGCGGGACGACATCGTGGAATTCACGCTGGACGGAAAACCGGTTCGGGAGGAAAAGCGCGCTCTTTATCTTGAACGGTTCATTCATGGCGGAATTTTTGAGGCGCGCCCGGATGTCATGGCGGTGGTGCATGCGCATGCGGAGGATATTCTTCCCTTCGGATTGACCAATGGGACGCCCTTGCGGCCTGTGATCCATTCTGGGAGTTTCATCGGAGCGCATGTGCCGGTCTGGGACATCGCAGACAAATTCGGCGATACCAATCTTCTTGTCGCCAATGTCGAGCAGGGGCAGGATCTCGCAAAGGCACTCGGCCAAAGCACGGTCGCTTTGATGCGCGGCCACGGTTTTGCGGCGGCTGCACGCTCACTCATCGAAGTGGTTCGCATCTCGGTGTATCTGCCGCGCAATGCGCGCGCGCTCTGGGGTGCAAAGCAGCTCGGCGGAGAAATCAGATATCTCAGCCAGGGAGAGATCGACGCGCGTAATCGCGGCTACAGTCCCTACTCGGTTGAGACCTGGCGCGCATGGCACTATTGGGCCAACAAGGCCGGCGTCGGCGAACTCGTTACCCGTCCCGACGAAAAATAGATCGCCACCGCCCATGAAACTCGCAAGCTATACCGCGGACGGAAGACCGGCCTTTGGCCTTGTTACCGATATGGGCGTCATTACGCTCTCCGATCGTCTGGGAACCCGCACATTCACCTTGCGCGAAGCGCTCCAGGAAGACGGCGTTCTCGATGAGGTGCTGAAGCTCGCAAAAGGCGCCGAACCGGACCGGCGACTGGAGCAGATCAAATTCCTGCCCGTCATCACCGATCCGGGAAAAGTCCTGTGTGTCGGAATCAATTACCGCAGCCATGCAGCCGAACATGGACATGCGGTGCTGGAAAAGCCGAACATCTTCACGAAATTCACCGATTGCCTGAGCGCGCATGAGGGCGACATGATCCGTCCGAAGGCGTCCGCGCAGCTCGACTTCGAAGGCGAGCTTGCGGTGGTGATCGGAAAACCCGGCCGCGCGATTCCCCCGCGTGAGGCCCTGAAACATGTCGCCGGTTACACCTGCTTCTGCGACGGAAGCGTTCGGGATTTCATCAAGCTTTCACTGATTACGGGCAAGAATTTTCCTGCAACCAGTCCGCTCGGTCCGTGGATGGTTACCACCGACGAGATACCCGATCCGGCAAAGCTGACCCTGACCACCCGGCTGAATGGCACTCAGATGCAGCATTCCGGCACCGACATGATGATGCACGACGTGCCCGCATTGATTGCCTGGTGTTCGACTTTCACGCCCCTTTCGGCCGGCGATATCATTGCGACCGGCACGCCCGAAGGCATCGGCGCCCGGCGCAACCCGCCGGTCTGGATGAAAGCCGGCGACATTCTGGAAGTGGAGATTTCCGGAATCGGCACACTTCGCGCCCGCGTTACAGACGAGCGCTAGCCGGTCAGTTACTTCCCCGCGGGAAATTCCCGCTCGTAGATCCGTTTTGCCTCGGGATCGCCCAATTCGGAAGCCCGGCGCAACAGGTCCTGCGCTTCGTTCCGGTCCGCGGTCACACCCTGTCCTGCCAGGTACATCTGCCCCAGCGCGGTCATCGAGGGCACGTCATTCTTCCCGCTTGCCATGCGGAACCATTTGGCTGCCTCGGCATCGTCGCGCTTCACGCCTGCGCCGCTTCGATAAAGCGTACCCAATTCCCGCTGCGACAGCTGATCGCCGCTGGCAGCTGCGAGACGGAACCACGTCACCGCCTCGGTTATGTTCTTGGGGACGCCATTCCCTTCTTCGTAGATCGTGCCGAGATCATACGCCGCGTCCGAGTTGCCCTTCTCGGCTGCTTGACGGTACCACTTCACGGCTTGGGCTGTGTCTTTCATCACTCCGTCGCCGAACTCATAGCTCATGCCGATGAAGACCTGGGCGTCGGGATTTCCGGAATCCGCCAGCGGCCGAAGCAGGCGCAGCGCGGCCGCATAGTCACCGCGCTGATAGGCGTCCCGCCCGTCGTCCAGCGCCGCCGCCATAGCAGGGGCGCAAAGCACACAGATCAGCCCGGCAAGTGCCGCCATTCGCAGCATCGCATCCTCCGTAATACAAACCGGAGGAATAAGTACCCGAACTGCGGCGTTACTGCACGATCTGGACGACCTTGCCGTCCCGGTGTTTGCCCTGCGAACGGTACTGTCCGATGGCGCGCAACATCGCGGCGTCCGAAACCGTGTACAGCACGGCATCTTCGCTTCCGGTGTTCACATGACGGCGCCACAGGAAGTTCGGAATCGCCATGATGTCGTTCTTTTCCCAGTCGAAGCGCTGTCCGGCGATTTCGGTGAACCCGCGGCCCTCCATCACCACCACGAAGGTCGAGCAGGTCTCCCGCTTGAAATCCAGTTCTTCGCCAGGACGGAACAATTGCGCGCAGTAATCCAGAGTCGGAAATACCGGGCCGCCCGTGACCGGATTCACCAATTGCATCTTTATTCCTTCGAACGGATCGCCTTTCTCCTTTCTCAAACTATTCAGAGTTTCGCGGATATCGACGCCCTTGTAGTGAAAATAGGGGGTTGCATTGTGGCCCCAGCCACGCTGGTTAGAAGTGAATACTGGCTTCATCCCGCCATGGCCGTACATTCGGGTCGAATGCCCATCGCTGTGGATTTCGGGCTGCGATTTCGAGTTGGTTCGTGTCCCGTCGGAATAATCCTGATCCACCCAGACGCAATCCAGATACTCGATCAGCGGCCAGTCCAGCATATCGATCCAGATCATCGGCTCGGAATCGGAATTGCCGTGATCGTGCCAGGTGCCGTTCGGAGTTCAGCACAATATCGCCGCGGCGGCATTCGCACCGTTCGCCTTCGACATTGGTGTAGCCGCCCTTCTCGGAGAGAATTGTGCGGCTGGCATTCGGGCTGTGAATATGCGCAGGCGCGATATCGCCGGGATTATAAATCGCGACCGAACAGCGGATGGAATTGGTGATCTGCAGCCGCCCGCCCAATCCCGGATTGGTCAGCAGAATGCCCTGCCGGTCGGTAGTCTCGATCGGCTTCACTTCCGCATTGTGCGCGATTTCGGCGATCTTGAAGAGATACGGGCTGATCTCGCGCCAGCGCCAGCGGTGCGGCAGCATTTTCAGCTGATTGACCGCCACCCGGCCCGACCCCAACTGCCCCGGACTGTCGCTGGTATCGGCGAACCACGGGCGTTGAGCCGGCGAATTCGCCTGGGTGCGAATCCACGCATGCAGCTTCGCCGTGTCGGAATTGAGTTCTTCCATCAACTCCGCCGCGCTTTTCCTGCTGGCGCGGGTCTGTTCTCTGGTCGCAACGGACATGAATTCCTCCTGATGCCTGACATCAATGATTATAATCGTGAACTTCGTGTTGAAAACCCGCTTGATCCAGATCAACGCCAAGCTTTGGCGAAACTGCGGCGGATTGGCGCCGACGGCTTTTGCGCAAGATCATTCAGCTTCCAGGAACGCCTGCAGCGCGTGGGTAAATGTTGTCGGGTTTTCCATGTTTGAGATGTGTCCGGCCCCCGGAATCTCCACGAATCCCGCGCCGGAAACCGCGGCATGCAGCGCTTTGGTCCCCGCGAGCGATGCATCCTTGCCGCCGCAAATAAACTGCACTGGGTTCCGGATACCGGCAAGACCGGGCCGCAGATCGAAATTCGACAGCGCATGGGCGCAACCGATAAACCCGTTCAACGGCGTCGTCCGGATCATGTGACGCACTTTTTCGATCGTGTCCGGATTGCCGGCGATGAATTCGGCCGGAAACCAGCGCTCGATCGTCGGCTGCACCAGCGCCTGCATTCCGTGCTCGCGCGCCAGGGCGATGCGCTCTTTCCACTGCCGCGCCGAATCCGGCGTTGACGCCGGACCGCAGTCGCACGCCACCGCGCGGTCGATCCGGTCGGGATGCTGTTCCGCGAGCGCGACGGCCGTCATGCCGCCCATCGAAAGTCCCGCGAAATGCGTGCGGTGGATCTCGAGTGCATCCATCAATCCGATGACATCGGCAACCAGCGCGTTGAATTCATACTGGCCGGCAGGCGCATCGCTCTCCCCATGTCCGCGCTGGTCGTAGCGCATGATTCGGTAGCGGTCGCGCAAAGCCTCCACCTGCCGGTCCCACATCGAAAGATTCGTTGCAAGCGAGTTGGACAGCACCAGCCACGGTGAGCCGCGATGCCCGTCGATTTTGACGTTGAATTCGATTCCGTTGGCTTCGACCTGCATGCGTTCGCCCTCCGAAGGCATATGCCGGAAATTGAAAATATCAGTGCGTGGCAAATCCGTTCCAGAAATTTTGCAGCAATAGGACCAGCACCTTTGGCGATGTTGTCGGCATGAAATGACCGGCGTCGATGATCTCGAACCGGGCCCCCGGAATTTTCTTCGCAATCGACTCCGTCACTGCAACCGGCCGGATGTAATCCTGCCGACCGGCGATCACCAGAGCGGGGCAGGCAATCGTGGGAAGCAATTCGATCAGATTGGTCCGCGCCATCATCCGGAACGCATTGCCGAAGCCGACCGGATCGTTTGCGAGATAACGGCCGCGATAGGCCTCATATGTCCCGCGATCCGACAACGTCGGTGGATAGGACTTGTCCAGCATGGCCGGAAAAATACCGCGTATGCCCTCGCTCTCCGCGAGATCGGCGACGTGATTCAGCGCATCGCCCCGCGACGGATCGACGCCAGGGGCCGGATTGCAGAACACCAGCGATCCAATCCGGCCGGGCATGCGCTCATAGATGGAAAGCGCCTGCATGCTGGATGCGGCGAGTGAAACGATGTGATAGGGCGGCGGCAGATTGACGGCGCCGATGAGATTTTCAAGATCATCGGTCAGCGCGCCGATTCCATAGGTTGGTCTGGTTTTTTCCGACAACCCGAATCCACGCTGGTCATAGCGGAATACGCGAAATCGCGCAGTCAGTTCGGCCGCGACTCCATCCCAGGAATCCAGCGAACCGCCGATCTCATGTAGAAAGATCACGGATGGCCCGGCGCCGCCTTCCAGCCGGTAATGAAAACTCACGCCGCCAGCTTCGATCCAGGGCAAATCGGCCTCCCGTAAAACGCACACTGTGTATTGCACCGGCCGTTCAACTCGGCAATGCGCTTTTGCCATCGCTATTGAGGTTGGGTAGTCGCGGCACTATGAATTACCGCGACGCGGGCGCAGAGGCTCGCGCAATCAATGTTCAACCGGATGGAGCAGCGCGTGGGCGTCGTCGTCAGAAGTATCCGCAGGGTTGATCCGGAAGTGGTCGCCGGATATGCCGGCATGGGCGTTGCGACAATTCACGAAGCGCAAGGGCGCAAGGGCCTGCTGGCCTCCTATATGCGTCCGGTCTATCGGCCCTGTCATATCGCGGGCACCGCTGTAACCTGCGAACTCGCGCCCGGCGACAACTGGACTCTGCATGTCGCGGTTGAGCAATGCCGCAAAGGCGATGTTCTGGTCGCGGCGCCGACCTCGCCATGCGAGGACGGCTATTTCGGCGAACTGATCGCCACGCAATTGAAAGCACTCGGTGTCGCCGGTCTCATCCTGGAAGCCGGCTGCCGTGACGTCGCGGAGATCACGAAAATGGGATTTCCCGTCTGGTCGCGCGCTGTTTTCGCGCAAGGCACGGTCAAGGAGACGATTGGAAACGTCAATCTTCCTCTGGTCTGTGCCGGCCAATTGATCAATCCCGGCGATCTCGTCGTTGCCGATGACGATGGCGTGGTTGTCGTGCGCAGGAGACAGGCCTCGGATGTGCTGAACGCAAGCCGGGAGCGCGAAGACAAGGAGGCCAAGAGCCGTGCCCGTTACGCGCGCGGCGAACTGAGTCTCGACGTCAACAATATGCGCGGCAAGCTTGCGGAAAAGGGCCTGAAATATATCGACACCCCGCCGGAAGACTGAACACGAGATTTGTTTTTCTGCCCCGATTGCGGGGGAAGTGGCCGCGCAACGGCCGAAGGGGCGCTGGCGGCCCCGTCCCGGTGAGGGAGTTTTCATGAAGTTTTCGCGCGTCGCTCTGATCGGATTTGGTGAAGTCGGGCAGACGCTCGGCGCCGATCTGGTCGCCGCCGGCTGTCGCATCTCCGCCTTTGATCCCCTGTTTGCGGATCCGGCAAGCCGCGCCGTCGCAGGCTCTTCCCCGCATTGGCGTTGCAGGCATGGCGTCGCCGGACCTCGCGACCCGTGACGCCGAACTTGTGATCAGCGCAGTCACCGCTGCATCCGACCTCGCTGCCGCGCGTTCGGTCGCACCGCATATGTCGCCGGGCGCCTTTTATCTCGACGTAAATTCCGTCTCTCCGGGCACAAAGGCCGCCTGCGCGGAAGTGATCGGAAGCGCAGGGGGCCGTTACGTCGAGGCGGCTGTCATGACGCCGATTGCCCCGAAACGCATCGCCTCGCCCATGCTGCTGGGCGGACCTCACGCGGAGGAATTCATGCTGCGGGCCGCGCCGCTCGGTTTCGCGGGACAGCCATTTGCGGTGGAAATCGGGCGGGCATCGGCAACCAAAATGTGCCGCAGCGTGATGATCAAGGGTATCGAGTCTCTCCTTTGCGAATCTCTGTTTGCTGCCCGTTATTATGGCGTCGAGAAGACGGTGCTCGCTTCACTCTCCGATCTTCTTCCGGTCGGAGACTGGGAGAGACTGGCCTCCTACATGGTTTCCCGCGCACTCGAGCACGGCGCCAGGCGCGCCGAGGAAATGCGCGAAGCCGCAGAGACCGTCCGTGAAGCCGGCATCGAACCGCTGATGGCCTCCGCCACAGCCGAACGCGAGCAATGGGCCGCCTCGTTCCACGCAGCCCATGCGTTCAGGAATGATCTTGCGGCCATGCTCGATGCGATGATGGGCGGCAGGCATTCAGGCCCGCCCGCAAAGGATCGAGCCGCCTGATTCACATCCGGTGATATTCATCCCAGGGGAATATTCATGATCGTCGATTGTCACGGGCATTACACGACCGAACCGAAGCCGCTCACCGAATTCCGCCAGAAGCAGATCGCGGCACTGAAGGACAAACTCCCGCCGCCGTCGCCGTCATCGGTGAAAATCACCGATGACGAATTCCGCGCCAGCGTGGAAGGCAACCAGCTGCGAATCCAGAAGGAACGCGGCACCACATTGACGCTGTTTTCGCCGCGCGCTTCCGGGATGGGCCACCACATCGGCGACGAAAAGACCAGCCTCGACTGGTCGCGGCTTTCGAATGACTGCATTGATCGGGTCTGCGCGCTGTTTCCGGAAAATTTCATCGGTGTTTGTCAGCTTCCGCAAAGCCCGGGGGTAGACCCGAAATCCTGCATCCCGGAACTCGAGCGCTGCATCAATGAACTGGGCTTCGTCGGCTGCAATCTCAACCCCGATCCTTCGGGTGGCCATTGGACGGCGCCGCCGCTCACCGATCGCTATTGGTATCCGCTCTACGAAAAGCTGTGCGCGTTGCAGGTACCCGCCATGGTGCATGTCAGCATGTCGTGCAATCCGAATTTTCACACCACCGGCGCGCATTACATCAACGCCGACACCACCGCCTTCATGCAGTTCATTCAGGGCGATCTGTTCAGGGATTTTCCCGAACTGAAGCTGATCGTTCCGCACGGTGGCGGAGCAGCGCCCTATCACTGGGGACGCTATCGCGGGCTGGCGCAGAATCTCGGCCGGCCGCCGCTGGACGAACTGATGCGCAACAACATCTTTTTCGACACCTGCGTATATCATCAGCCGGGCATCGATCTGCTGGTCAAACTCGTTTCGGCCGACAACATCCTGTTCGCATCCGAAATGCTGGGTGCTGTCAGGGGCGATGATCCGACGACCGGCAAACCCTATGACGACACCAGGCGATATATCGACGCGGCGTCGTTGTCCGGCGCAGACAGGCAGAAAATCTTCGAGGGCAACGCGCGCAAGGTCTTTCCGCGTCTCGGGCCAAAGCTCGACAGAATCGCCGCCGCGAAACGCTGACTGATGCGCGTCGCGCGCCAGCTCTGGTTTCAGGTGCTCGCTGCAATGTGCGCCGGGGTGGCGCTGGGCTGGTTGCGTCCGGGCCTGGCCGCCGAAATGCAGCCGCTCGGCGACGCCTTCGTGAACCTCATTCGCATGATCGTCGCGCCGGTGATCTTTTGCACGGTCGTGCACGGGATCGCTTCGATGAACGACATGCGGCGGGCGGGCCGCGTGGCGCTGAAAGCCCTGATCTGGTTCGAGGCCATTACCTTCATCGCCCTGGTGTTTGCACTGGTTGCGGTCAATCTCACGCGCCCGGGCGCAGGGATGAACATCGATCCCGCAGCCCTCGATGCCGTGTCCGTCCGTAGCTACACGGCCGCCGCGCAGCACCAGAGCATCGGCGATTTTCTCCAGCACATGGTGCCAAACAGCTTCGTCTCCGCATTTGTTCAGGGCGATCTGTTGCAGGTTCTGTTCGTCTCGATCCTGTTCGGGATTGCCCTTTCGCGCACCGGCGAAGCAGGCAAGCCACTGACCGAATTCATCGCAATCCTTTCCCGGGTGTTTTTCCGCATCGTGGGGCTGATCATGTGGGTGGCTCCGCTGGGCGCGTTTGGTGCGATGGCATTCACCGTCGGCCGTTTCGGAACGGGTTCGCTGGTGTCGCTGAGCCGGCTGCTGATGGAATTCTATGCCGTCAGTCTGCTCTTCGTGCTGCTGGTGTTCGGTGGAATCGCCCGCGTGATGGGTCTCAGCATCATTCGTCTGCTGGGCTATATCCGCGAAGAACTGCTGATCGTCGCCGCGACCACCTCTTCCGAAACCGTTCTGCCGCGTTTGATTCAGAAGCTGCAGGATCTGGGCTGCGATGAATCCGTGGTCGGCCTCGTGATTCCGACCGGCTATTCGCTCAATCTCGATGGCACCTGCCTCTATCTCGCGACGGCCGCGGTTTTTCTCGCGCAGGCCACCAACACGCCGCTGACATACGGACAGGAAATCGTGCTCGTGCTCGTCGCGCTTGTCACGTCCAAAGGCGCGGCCGGTGTCGCCGGAGTGGCCTTCGTCGTCCTTGCGGGAACGCTCGCATCCATCGGCAGCGTACCGGTCGCCAGCATTGCCCTCGTGCTCGGTATCCACCGCCTGATGTCGGAAGCACTGACTTTCGTGAACGTGGTGGGCAACTGTCTTGCCACAATCGGGATTGCGAAATGGGAGGGCGCGGTCAATACCGAAAGGCTCAACGCGCAGCTCGGAATCCCAACCGCGCTGCCGGTCCCGGTGCCCCGCCCGGCCGAATAGGAGAGAATGATTGAGCAATCCGGCCAACCCGCCCTATATCCCTTTTCACCCCAATCCCTCGAAGCCCCATTTTTTGCCCCCGCCGGGAAGCGTGGACGCCCATTGCCATGTATTCGGCCCCGCCGCCCGCTTTCCCTACGCGGCGGAACGCAAATACACCCCCGTCGATGCGCCGAAGGAAAAGCTGTTTGCGCTTCGCGACTTTCTCGGTTTCGGCAAAAATGTCATCGTGCAGGCAAGTTGTCACGGTACGGACAATTCGGCGCTGCTCGATGCCCTGACTCATTCCGGCGGCAAGGCCCGCGGCGTTGCCGTGATCGGAGAAGATGCCGCCGATGCCGCACTGAACGCGATGAATGCGGCCGGCGTCCGCGGCGTGCGCTTCAATTTTGTCCGGCGGCTGGTGGATTTCACGCCGCGCGATGTGCTCGAACGCATTGCCGCGCGAATTGCGCCTCTGGGCTGGCACATCGTTGTTTATTTCGAGATGTCCGATCTGCCGGAACTGGAATCTTTCTTCACCGCCCTGCCCACAACCGTGGTCGTCGACCACATGGGCCGGCCGGATGTGAAAAAGGGTGTCGATCATCCGGAATTCCGCCGTTATCTGCGGCTGCTGGATGAAAATGAGAATATCTGGAGCAAAGTATCCTGCCCGGAACGGTTGACCGCAGCTGGCCCGCCCTATGACGACGTCGTGCCGTTTGCGCGCACACTCGTTGAACGCTACCCGGAACGTGTCCTTTGGGGCACCGATTGGCCGCATCCGAACATGCCCGTGGAAGCGCCGGACGATGGCGTTCTGGTGGATGTGATTCCGAAAATCGCGGCTTCGGCGGAATTGCAGCGCAAACTCCTCGTCGATAATCCGATGCGCCTCTACTGGTCCTGACGCTCGCATATCCGCGCTCCTGATCAGCCTTGTGCAGAACCCCGAAACTGCGGAGCATTCGCCCTGCGCGTGGCCGATTCGAAACCGGAATCCACTCGCGCGCCCGAGGAGACAGATGCGCTACAGGTCTGCCGTCGCATTTTGCTTTGCGATCGTGTCGTTTGCGTTGCCCGCCGTTGCGCAAACTCTTCCTGCGCCATCGCTCAATTTCCCGCGGGCCTCGGGCGAAGGATTCACCTGGGGATTCTCGACCGGCTTCGATTACATCACCGGCAAATATGGCGTGACCTGCGCACCCCTCAGTGTGCCATTGTCGTGCACCAGCACCGGCACCACGGTCTTTGACATTCCATTCACGGGAATGGTGCAGGTCGGCCGTCTGCGCCTTGAGGCGACCGTGCCCTGGGTGGACATCGAGGGGCCCGGCAAATTTGCCGGAGTTCTCGGCGTGCCCATTATCGTCGCGCCGGCCGCCAACGAACCGAAACACCGCTCCGGTCTCGGTGATATAACCGCCGGGGCAGCCTTCGTGGTATCGCGCGAAGACCCGGTGCTCCCCGAACTGGAAATCGAAGTCGTCTCGAAGCTGCCGACCGCGTCCGACGGGCTCGGCACCGGCAAGACCGATTATGGCGCGCAGGTGAATCTGTTCAAGACGCTTGTGCCCGGGCTCACCGCGTTTGGCTCGCTCGGTTATGGATGGATCGGCGAGATCAACACGATTTCCCTTCACAGCGGCGCCAGAGCGACGGGAGGCGCGGAATTCCGCTTTCTGGCCTTGTCGGCCGGAGGACTGATCGATTACCGGCAGAACAGCTGGCAGGGCGCGCCGGACTATTTTGCCTTCGAACCCTATGCCCGGTGGAACATCTTTGCCGGAATTGGCGTCGGCCTGTACGGGATTTTCGGTTTGACCCATTCCACGCCGAGTTCGGGTTTCGGCATGCGGGTGATTTTGTAGCCCAACGCCGCAAAACCGTGCCGCCTTGCCAGCGGCACGCTGCTGCTTTATTCGCCGGGGCGAGCTTATGTCCAAACCACCACGCTCTCAAAGGAAACCGGCCGTGGCGCTGCCCAGAGATTATGACGATCTGCCGGGAACGGTCGTTTTCGACGCCGATCAGGCACGGCGGGGCTACCATCTGAACATGTTCTGCATGTCGCTGATGAAGGCGGAAAACCGTGCAACCTTCAAAGCCGATGAGCGCGCCTATCTCGACAAATGGCCCATGACCGAGGCGCAGAAGCAGGCGGTGCTGAAGCGCGACTGGAACGGTATGCTTGAACTCGGCGGAAACATCTATTTCACCTCCAAGATTGCCGCCACGGATGGTCTGTCTTTTCAGCAGATCGCCGCGATCATGACCGGCTCGACCCAGGAACAATATGCAAAGATGATGCTGGCCGGCGGCCGTCCGCCCGCCGGAAACCGCAGCAAGTCGGAATGGAAGAACCGTGGCTAGGATCATCGCAGGGGTCGCCTGTTCGCATATTCCGGCCATTGGCGCGGCCTGGGACAACGGCAAGGCCGAAGAGCCTTATTGGCGCCCGGTGTTCGGCGGGTTCGAGCCTTCGAAGAAATGGATTCAGGAAGTCCGGCCCGATCTCTGCATCGTGGTCTATAACGATCATGCCTCAGCTTTCTCGCTGGACATCGTTCCGACATTTGCCATCGGCTGCGCCGCGGAATTTCCGATTGCCGACGAAGGCTGGGGGCCGCGGCCCGTGCCCACCGTGAAGGGGCACCCCGAACTTGCCTCCCACATCGTTCAGTCCACCGTGCTCGATGAATTCGACATCACCATCGTCAACCGGATGGAAGTCGATCACGGGCTCACCGTGCCTTTGTCGCTGATGTTCGGACGCCCCGCGGCATGGCCCTGTCCGGTGATTCCCATTTGCGTCAATGTCGTCGTCTATCCCGTTCCGACCGGCCATCGCTGCTACATGCTGGGCAAGGCGATCCGCAAAGCGGTCGAGAGTTTCGATCGGGACCTGCGGGTGGTGATTTTCGGAACCGGCGGCATGTCGCATCAATTGCAGGGGCAGCGCGCGGGACTGATCAATCGCGAATTCGATACGCGGTTCCTCGACAATCTGACCCGCGATCCCGAAGCGCTGGTCCGGATTCCGCATATCGAATACTTGCGGGAGACGGGTTCCGAAGGCATAGAAATGGTGATGTGGCTGATCATGCGCGGTGCGCTGGACGATCACGTGCGCGAGGCCTATCGCTTCTATCACGTGCCCGCATCGAACACCGCGCTCGGTCACATCATACTGGAAAATCCGCAACTCTCGCCGCATTGAACGGGGGAAATCTCATGAAAATCTGCGTGGCCGGGCAGGGGGCATTCGGTCAGAAGCATCTGGACGCGCTGAAGCGCATTTCCGGTGTCGAAGTCGTGTCGCTGATTGGCGGCAATCCCGTGGGAACCGGGGAAGTCGCGAAGAAATACGGCATTGCGCATTGGGGCCATGATCTCGCGGAAGGGATTGCGCGAGCCGATGCGGTGATTCTCGCCACCCCCACCCGGATGCATCGGGCCCAGGGCGAACAGGTGATGCGCGCGGGCAAACATGTGCTGATCGAAATTCCCATTGCCGACAATATCGAAGATTCACGGGCGCTGCTGAAGGTCGCCCGCGAAACCGGCGTTACGGCCATGGCCGGCCATGTGCGCCGCTTCAACCCCAGCCACCAATGGGTGCACAGGCGGATCGGGAAAGGCGAGCTGAAGATCCAGCAGATGGATGTGCAGACCTATTTCTTCCGCCGCAGCAACATGAACGCCGCGGGCAAACCGCGCAGTTGGACCGATCACCTGCTGTGGCACCATGCCTGCCACACGGTCGATCTGTTCCATTATCAGACGGGCGAAACCAGTTCCGACTGCTATGCGGTTCAGGGCCCGCGCCATCCCGGCCTTGGGATCGCGATGGACATGGGAATTCTGCTGAAGACCCCATCCGGCGCGATCTGCACCCTGTCGCTGTCCTTCAACAATGACGGACCTATCGGCTCGTTTTTCCGCTACATCTGCGACAACGGTACCTATCAGGCCTATTACGACGATCTTGCAGACGGCAAAAAAAATCCTGTCGATCTCAGCAAGGTCGATGTCTCGATGGATGGCATCGAGCTGGAAGACCGGGAATTCATCGCCGCCATCCGCGACGGGCGCGAACCGAATGGAGCGCTCGCGCAGGTGCAGCCCTGCATGGAAGTGCTCGACCGCCTCGAACGCATCATCGATCCTCAGCGTCAATGCGTGGCATGACGCGCCATGGCCGGGCGCCTGTGGCCGGGCACTTGACCCGGCCATGACCCGGCCACCCAGCGCGACTGCGTCGGCAGACGCAAGAGACTCTGAAATCGACACCGAACCTGGAAAAACATGTTGTGAGATCCCGCCAACTTGGTCCCTTCTCCGTCTCCGCCATCGGCCTCGGCTGCATGGGCCTGAGCCATGCCTATGGCACGCCGCCCACCCCCGATGCGGCCGCGCAGGTGCTGCTGAAGGCGCTCGATCTCGGATACAACTTCTTCGATACCGCGGCGCTTTACGGGCTTGGCGTCAATGAAACCCTTATCGGCGACACGCTGAAGGGCCGGCGTGGCGAATTCGTGCTCGCAAGCAAATGCGGCATGTTGCGCCCGCGCGAACTGGACGGCAGGCCGGAAGTTCTGAAGCGCACCTGCGAAGACAGTCTCCGGCGGCTCCGGACGGATGTTATCGATCTTTACTATCTGCATCGCTGGGACAGGCGCGTGCCGATCGAGGAAAGCGTTGGCGCGCTGGCCGGTCTGGTGAAGGACGGGAAGATCAGAACCATCGGCCTTTCCGAAGTTTCCGCCGTCACTTTGCGCCGGGCGCACGCGGTCCACCCGATTGCCGCGGTTCAGACCGAATACTCGCTCTGGACGCGCAATCCGGAAATCGCGGTGCTCGACGCCTGCCGGGAGATCGGCGCCACTTTCGTTGCCTTCAGTCCGCTTGCCCGTGGATTCCTGACCGGCGCTCTCCGCGATATCGCAACATTGCCGCCAAAGGATATCCGGTTGGCGATGCCGCGGTTTCAGGGCGAGAATTTTTCACGCAATCTCACATTGCTTGATGGTTTTGCGGCGATTGCGCGCGAAAGCGATTGCTCGTTGGCGCAGTTGGCGCTCGCATGGCTGCTGGCGAAGGCGCCGCACATCGTCCCCATCCCCGGGACCACCCGTCCCGATCACCTTGCGGAGAATGCCGCCGCCGCCGATGTGGGGCTGATCCCGGGCGCGATGGAAAAAATGGAAGCCCTGATCAACGCCAACACCGTAAGCGGGCCGCGCTATAATGCGACCACCCTCCCGGAGATCGACACGGAAGGTTCGTGACATGGACGCGGGCGTATTGAAGCGGTTCGTGCAGCAATTCTGGGACGACGCGGTTGTCCCGTCGCTCGTCGATTACATCCGCATACCCAATAAATCACCGGCCTTCGACAGGGACTGGGAAGCGCACGGCCATATGAACGCAGCCGTGTCGCTGATGGAAAATTTCGCCCGCGCGCGGCTCGCCGCCATTCCGGGCGCCCGTCTCGAGGTCGTACGGAGCGCGGGGCGCACGCCGCTGATCTTTATCGAAATCCCCGGCGAAGGCGACGAGCCGGTTCTGCTTTATGGCCATCTCGACAAACAGCCCGAGTTTACCGGCTGGGCGGAAGGACTGGGCCCGTGGACTCCGGTGATCCGGGGCGAAAATCTCTATGGCCGCGGCGGCGCGGATGACGGCTATGCCATGTACGGCGCGCTCTCCGCGATCCTCGCGCTGCACGATCAGAAAATCCCGCATGCGCGTTGCGTGATACTGATCGAGGCCTGTGAAGAATCGGGCAGCTACGATCTGCCCTTTTATGTGGATCATCTCGCGGAGCGCATCGGCAAACCCGGTCTCGTCATCTGTCTCGATTCCGGCTGCGGCGACTATGAGCGCCTGTGGCTCACCACCTCTCTTCGCGGCATGGCGATCGCAACCCTCACCGTCCGCGTTCTCACCGAAGGCGTTCACTCGGGCGATGCGTCCGGCATTGTTCCGTCGAGCTTCAGGATTGCGCGGCAGTTGTTGTCCCGGCTGGAGGACGAACGCACCGGCGAGATCCTGCCGCGCGGATTTTACGTGGACATTCCGCCGGCGCGTCTCGATCAGGCAAAAGCTGCGGCGGCGATCCTTGGCCCCGCTGTGTTCGACAAATTTCCCTTCGCGGCCAGGACGCGTCCGATGGCGGCCGATCCGGCGGAACTGATTCTCAACCGCACCTGGCGTCCACAGTTGGCGATCATCGGCATCGACGGTCTGCCCCCGCCGCAGAATGCGGGCAATGTCCTGTTGCCCGCGACCGTGCTGCGGCTTTCCCTGCGCCTGCCGCCGACCTTGTCGGGCGAGGCCATGTCGCTGTTCCGCCGCGTGCTGACCGAAGATCCGCCCTATGGTGCGGAAGTGACATTTGAGGCGGCGCCGTTCGTCAGCGAGGGCTGGAACGCTCCGGAGCTTGCGCCATGGCTCGAACAGGTGGTCAGCCGCGCCGCGCAGGCCGCCTTCGGCCACCAGCCCGCCTATATGGGCGAGGGCGGCAGTATTCCCTTCATGGGCATGCTGGGGGCGAAATTTCCGGAAACGCAATTCGTGATTACGGGCGTACTGGGCCCGCACTCCAACGCCCACGGCCCCAACGAATTTCTCCACATTCCAACCGGCAAGCGCGTCTCCGAAACCATCGCGCACGTCCTCGCCGGCCACCTCCACCACGCCTGAGAGCAGGCCCAAACGAAAGCGGCGCCGGTGAGGGCGCCGCTTCCAACATCACTTTATCAACCCGCAACGGGTCACGGCATGGCGGTGACGCGGTTCACGATCTCGCCCTGCGCGTTTCGCACGCCCTGCACGCGGACATGCACGCCGGCATGAACAATGCTGCTGTCCGCGTCGGTGAATTTCAGGACCGGGATGTTGGGATCCGGATCAAGAATCAGATCGGATTCGCCGCCCGGATATTTCACATGCATCACATTGCTGCCGTTCTGGATCACCGTGCCGGCAACGGTCGCATTCGTCATGGTCTGACTGCGGGCGTCATTCATCGGACGCTGGCCCTCGCCGAGGCCGCGCATTTTCTCCGAGAAAATCCGCAGCTCGGTCGAATGCAGCTTCCCGTCGTCCTTGCGGACCGCCGCAGAAGCCACGAAGTCATTGGACTTGATGTCGGTCAGCTTCGCCCGCGACTGCATGATATAGAGCACCTTCGGGGAAAGCTTGTAGGTCTGCATCTGCCCGCCATCGTCGTTCTTCACCGAGATCGAATCGGCGTCGAACTTGTCCACCGTGCCGAAGACGTTGATCGCATTATTGCCTTGCGCCATCGCCGGAACGGCGAGGAGCGCGATAAAACTTCCAAGCAGAAGGGTTTTGGATCGCATTGGGTTTGTCCTTGAGGTTCCGGGGGCGCGCGCTTCAATCGGCGGCGCCGCGCAGCATCTACCACAAATCGCGCATCCGTGCACGCCGGAACAGCGCTCCTCCCTTGCTGGGGTAAGGGGTTAGGGGCATTGTCGCCCGTAAAGCATGACCCGGAAGAGACCCCGTATGCGTAGGTTCGCAGTCGCCATTTCGCTGCTGATGCTTGGCTTTTCAACGAGCGGCGCCCTGGCTGGCATCATCGTATCATCGACCCAGACCCGGCTCTCGAACCACCAGTCGACGCCGGTCACGGCCTATATCAACGCCGACCGGTTCAAGCTGATCCTGCCCGATCTGGACATCATTTACCGTGCCGACCTCAACCGGCTCTGGGCGGCCGACATGCGACGGCAGGTCTATTACGAGCTCACACCCGAGAGCATGCGCCAGTTCAGCGGGATTGCCGCGCAACTGAGCGCGGCGGAAGCGCAACTGCAGGACACAATCTCCCAGCTTCCCCCCGACGAGCGGGCGCAGATCGAGAATCTCCTTGGTGGTCTCGGCGCTCTGCCGGAAGGCAAGGCGCCTGCCAAACCGGTCTTCGCGCGGCTGGGCAGCAGCAAGACCGTTGCCGGCTATAACTGCGACCTCTATCGCAAATCCCTCAACGGGCAGCATCAGGCCGATTTCTGCATCTCACCGGCTTCCGCGGCCGGATTCGATCCCGACGATTTTGGCGTGCTCGACCGGTTCTCGGAATTCGCCGCCCCGCTGTTGTCCTCCCATCTGGTGCCGCATCTGGACGACATGGACTGGGGCGGCATGCATCACGCGCTTGGATTTTCCGGCATTCCGCTCGACGTGGTTGCATATGATCACGGAAAGCCGGATATCGAGCAGACCGTCACCAAAGTCGAACGGGCTTCCATTCCGGCCAGCACGTTCGAGTTGCCGCAGGGAATGACAAAACAGGATCTCAGCGCCGTCCACTGAGCCGGTAAGAAGGGCAGGGAGGCCTGGATCCTCCGGGGGAAATGCCGGGCCGAAACATCGAAGGGGAAATCATGAATCTCGGTTTCATCGGATTGGGGATCATGGGCCGGCCGATGGCCGGGCATCTGCAGGCTGCCGGTCATAAGCTCTATCTGAACACGCGCAGCGGCGTGCCGCAGGACATGATCCAGAAGGGCGGGGTCGCCTGCGCGACCGCGCGCGACGTAGCGGAACACGCCGAAATCATTTTCATCATCGTTCCCGACACGCCCGATGTCGAGAAAGTGCTGTTCGCGGAAGACGGCGTTGCACGCGGCCTCAGGCCGGGCAAGGTCGTGGTGGACATGAGCACCATTTCCCCGCTGGCGACCAGGGATTTCGCGCACCGGATCGAGGAGCTTGGCTGCTTTTACGTGGACTCGCCGGTCTCCGGCGGCGAAGTCGGGGCAAAGGCGGGCACGCTCACCCTGATGGTTGGGGCGCGGGAGGAAGTTTTCGAGCGCGTCAGGCCGCTGTTGCAGTTGATGGGCAAGACCATCACGCTGATTGGCGGCAACGGCGATGGCCAGACGGCGAAGGCGGCCAACCAGATCATTGTCGCGCTCAATATCGCAGCCGTCGCCGAAGCGCTGCTGTTTGCCTCGAAGGCCGGCGCCGATCCGGCCAAAGTCCGCCAGGCATTGCTGGGTGGATTCGCGCAATCCCGGATCCTCGAAGTGCATGGCGAGCGCATGCTGAAACGCACTTTCGCGCCCGGTTTCCGCATCCAGTTGCACGCCAAGGATCTCGCCATCGTGCTCGCCGGGGCGCGCGCGCTGCAGGTGCCGCTTCCCGCCACCGCGCATTGCCAGGAATTGTTCAACGCCTCGTTTGCAGCGGGGGAAGGCGACCTCGACGATTCGGCTCTGGTCAAAGTTCTCGAGCGCCTCGCCAATCACGAGATCAAAACCGCCGGCTGACCGCATTCACCTCCATGGGCGGCCCGGCGGTCGAATTGGTGCGCGCGTGAACACCTCGGACCTTTCCTCGCCCCGCGCCTTTCTCCTGCGGCTGTTTCGTGAGGCAGTCGCCGCGGCTTCGGCGGAACGTTGTGTCCCGCCGCATCTGCCCGATCCGCCGAAGGGCCGCACGGTCGTGATAGGCGCGGGCAAAGCCGCCGCCGCGATGGCGAAGGCGGTGGAGGATCACTGGCCCGGCGGCCTCCAGGGACTGGTCGTGACCCGATACGGCCATGGGGTTCCCTGCCGCCGCATCGAAGTCATCGAAGCCGGGCACCCGATGCCGGATCATGAAAGCGTGCAGGCGGCACAACGGCTCATGGACATGGTGCGCAATCTTGCGCCCGAAGATCTGGTCCTTGCGCTCATCTCCGGCGGTGGTTCCGCGCTGCTGACCCTGCCGGCCGAAGGAATCGCGCTTGCCGATAAGCAGTCCGTGACGGCGGCGCTTCTCAGTTGCGGCGCCCCGATTTCCGACATCAACTGCGTCAGGAAGCATCTCTCGGCGATCAAGGGCGGCCGGCTTGCGCTGGCGGCGCAACCCGCATCCGTGCTCGCTCTCATCATTTCGGATGTTCCCGGTGACGATCCGGCTCTCGTCGCCTCCGGCCCCACGGCCCCCGACACAACGACCAGCGCGGATGCGATCCGGATTCTCGACAGCTACAGCATTCGCGTGCCCGGCGCCGTGCGCGCCTGGCTTGCCGATCCGCGCTCGGAAACGCCCAAACCCGGTGGTGCGGATTTCTCCAGGGTCCGGAACCGTATCGTCATGTCGTCACGGCAGGCGCTTGCCCATTGCGCCCGAATGGCCGAAGCGGCGGGGCTTCGCGTCCATGATCTGGGCGATGTCGAGGGCGAAGCCCGTGTGCTCGCGCAGGCCCATGCCGAATTGGCCCTCCGCCTTCAGCAAAGGCAGGGGCCATGTCTCCTGCTCAGCGGCGGTGAGACGACCGTCAAGGTCGGAGGCGCCGGGAGAGGGGGGCGAAACAGCGAATATCTGCTGGCGCTGACCGTGGCGCTTGGCGGCGCCGGCGGCATTCATGCGATTGCGTGCGACACGGACGGTATCGATGGAAGCGGGGACAATGCCGGCGCTCTGTTATCACCGGATACTTTGCAGCGCGCGCAGGCTTTGCGACTCGATGCACAATTGGCCCTGACTCGGAATCACTCCTACGGCTTCTTTGCCGCCCTTGGCGATCTCGTCGTAACGGGTCCCACCCGCACCAATGTGAACGACTTTCGCGCCATCCTCATTCCGAATCCTGACCTCCACCTTGCGGGGAGGTCGAAATTTGCGGAGCAAATTTCGGGTGGGGGTGAATGCAAAACCATCCCCCCACCCTCGAATTCGCTGAATTGCGAATTCGCGTGCCTCCCCGCCGGGCAGCCGGGGGGAGGCAAGATGAGCTTCAGGTTTACGACTTTGACTGCACTGCGGTGCTGGTGAAGCGCTTCAGTTCTTCCGCCGCCAGTGTGAAGGTTGGGTCCAGCTCCAGCGCCTTTTTGTAATCATCGTAAGCGCCCTTCGGATCGTTCAGTTTCTCTTTCGCCAGACCGCGGTTGTAGTAGGCGAGGTGCACCTTATCGAGGCCGAGCATTATCGCCTTGTCGAGCGCATCCACCGCTTCCTTTGGCATATCGAGATTGATCAGCGCCGCGCCGCGATTGACATAGGCCTCGCCCAGATTGGGGTAACGCGCGATGCTGAGATCGCAGTCCGCGATCGCGCCGTTGTAATCATGCACCCGCAAACGGATGACGCTGCGGTTGATATAGGTCGCGGCCCGGTCGCGAACCGACATATCCTGATTGGCGAGCGCCTTGGTGCATATGTCGAATGCTTCGAACGGGTCGCCGAACTCCGCAGTTGTGTAACATTGCGCTCCGGCGCCTCCGCCAACCACGAGTACGACCGCTTTCGCCGGCAGGGCGGTGGCGATCATTCCGGCAATAGCCAATGTGCAAACACCCAGAGCACGCATGACAGTTCCTCCAAGATGTCCGGCCGTCAGGGGCGAACCTGACATTTGGTTCATGTTAACACCAATCCGCGCCCCGCTGTAGCGGTTAAACGCGAAGCCTGCCCCCTCTGTGGGCAAGCGGACGGGCGTTCTTGCGCCGTGGCCTCGTGATTGATAGGTCTGCCGCCCATTTTTACGGAGCCGGTCATGACGACTCTGCCGCCAGGTTTCCTCGCCAGGGCGCTTGGACGCATCAAACCATCGCCCACGCTGGCGATGACGCAGAAATCGCGCGAGCTGAAAGCCTCGGGTCGCGACGTCATCGGCCTTGCCGCCGGCGAGCCCGACTTCGATACACCCGACAACATCAAGGAAGCCGCCATCGCCGCCATCCGCCGCGGCGAGACCAAATACACCAATATCGAAGGCATTCCCGAATTGCGTGCGGCGATTGCCGCCAAATTCAAGCGCGAGAACAATCTCGAATACACGCCCGCGCAATGCTTCGTCGCGCCGGGCGGAAAGTCGATCATCTATAACACCATGATGGCAACTCTGAACGAAGGCGACGAAGTGATCATTCCGGCGCCCTATTGGGTGAGCTATCCGGATATCGTCCTTTTGGCCGGCGCCAGGCCCGTTTTCATCGAAACCCGGCTGGAGGAGGGTTTCCGTCTCACTCCCGAAGCCCTTGCGCGCGCCATAACGCCCCGCACCAAATGGATCATCCTGAACCAGCCGTCGAACCCCACAGGCGCCTGTTACTCGCGTGAACAGTTGAAAGCGCTGACCGCCGTTCTGATGGAAAATCCGCATGTCTGGATTCTCACCGACGACATGTACGAGCATCTCGTCTTCGGCGGCTTCCGCTTTCATACCGTCGCCGAAGTCGAACCTGGCCTGTACGACCGCACGCTGACGATGAATGGCGTGTCCAAAGCCTACGCCATGACCGGGTGGCGGATCGGCTATTGCGCCGCGCCCGTTCCGCTGATCGCCGCGATGTCGAAACTGCAATCCCAGTCGGCCACCAATGCGACGTCCATTTCGCAATGGGCCAGCGTCGAAGCCCTCAACGGGCCCCAGGATTTCATTCCGAAGTTCCAGAAGGTGTTTGAAGGACGGCGGGACCTGGTGGTTTCCATGCTGAACCAGACTTCCTGCATCGAATGTCCGGTTCCGGAGGGCGCATTCTACGTCTATCCCTCGATCCGGAAGATGATCGGAACGAAGACGCGTTCCGGCCGCAAAATCGCGACCGATGAAGATTTCGCCACCGCGCTGCTGGAGGAAGAGGGCGTTGCGGTCGTGCATGGCGCGGCCTTCGGATTATCGCCGTTCTTCCGCATCTCCTACGCGACCTCGGAAGCGGTTCTCGAACAGGCCTGCACAAGAATTCAGCGTTTCTGCGGAAACCTGACCTGACCGGCGGGATTACCGCCCGTTTTCGACCCTGCGACACATTGCATTTGGGCGCGCAACGGAGATTGCGTCTCCAAAACCCGCTGCCGCGCGTTTATATCAGACGCAGAATATTGTTCGGGTCAAGGTTCATGACTGATGTCACACAGGCGGGTGTGCTTTCACCCGAAGTGGCCGTTGCGCCACCCAGGTCCATCCCCCGTCCGGGCTATCTCTTCGGACCGGCTTTCGATTTCCTGACGCTTGGCGGCGGCTCGATCATCATCTGCGCCGCACTCGCCGTGATCTTCCCCAGGGGCATACCCTCGGCCCGGCAGGCGGTGCTGATCACCCTTTTGATGACGATCATCAATCAACCGCATTTTGCCCATTCCTATCAGATGTTTTATCGCAATTTCCGCGCGAAGGCGTTCGGCGCCTCATATCCCCGGGCGTTGCGGCTGCGCTACCTCATCGCCGGAATCCTCGTCCCTCTGCTGCTGATCGGATTTCTGGCGGGCGCCGCGTTGTCGGGCAGCGCCCGCGTGCTCGCTTACGGCGCCAACGCGATGTTCTTCCTGGTCGGCTGGCATTATGTGAAGCAGGGCTACGGAATACTGATTGTCGATTCCGTGCAGAAGCGGATCATGTTTCCGGATTCCGCCAAGACCATCTTCCGTCTCAATGGCTACGCCGCCTGGTTCGCGGCCTGGCTTGGTCTGAACCATGCCATTTCAACCAGGAATGACTATATCGGGCTTGTTTACTTCTCCATTCCGCTTCCCGCCTGGGTTTACCAGTCTGCCGTCGCGGTCCTTGCGGTCAGCTCGGTCGCAACCGCTGTGGTGCTGGCGCAACGCTGGCGCGAAACAAAGGGCCAACTCCCCTGGAACGGCGTCGTTGCCTATCTCACCACGCTCTATCTCTGGGTGATCTTCGTCCGCTTCAATCCGCTGGTTCTTGCGGTCGTTCCGACTTTTCATTCTCTGCAATATCTGGCCGTCGTTTGGCGCTATCAGTTGAATGCCGCGGCTCAGGGCGCGGCCGCGCCTGCGCCATCCGCGCTTTCCCGGCTTCTGCCGGCGCAATGGAGCAGCTTCGCGTTTTTCATCGCAATCGGCGTTCTGCTGGGCTTCCTCGGATTTCAGGGCATCCCGCGCTCGATTGACGCGCTTTTGCCCTACAACAATCATGTGTTCGGGCCGGCCCTGTTCCTGTTCTCATTCTACATTTTCATCAACATCCATCACTATTTCCTGGACAATGTGATGTGGCGCCGGGGCAACCCCGACGTGCAGCAATATATTTTTGCGAGACCGGCCAACCGCACCCGCTGAATCCCTGCGCCGAGCGCTTGCCTTCTGCCCCTGATTGGCGCGACCATGGCGCCAGTGAAGCTTTCATGACGCCGTGTTTTCCGGCTTGCGGTGACAGCCGGAAGCCGGATCAGGGAGCCGGATCAGGGAGATTGTCATGCCGACGAAGAACGGAGGAAGCGGGCCACGTTGCGTGGCCCTGGTAGGACCCTATGGCGCGGGAAAAACCACGCTGCTGGAAAGCATTCTATGGATCACCGGCGCGATTCAGCGCAAGGGCTCTATCCAGTCGGGGAACACGGTCGGAGACAGCTCACCCGAAGCGCGCGCACGCCAGATGTCGGTGGAAACGAATTGCGCCACAACGCGCTACCTGGATGAGACATTCACTTTCCTGGATTGCCCGGGCTCGATCGAGTTTCTGCAGGAAACGCTGAACGCATTGCCCGCCATCGACGCAGCCATCGTGGTTTGCGAACCTGAAGCGGCCAAGGCGGGCATGCTGCAGCCTTACCTGAAACGTCTGGCCGATCTCGGAATTCCGCATGCACTGTTCGTCAACAAGATCGACAAGGCGAATGGTTCGCTGCGCGAAACGCTGGCGATCCTTCAGGAGGTCTCGCCGAAGCCCCTCCTGCTGCGGCAGATCCCGATCTGGGAAAACGGAATTGTCAGCGGCTTCATCGATCTGGCGCTCGAGCGCGCTTACGTCTATCGCGAGCATGCCGCTTCGCAGCTGATCGACATGAATGACGAGGTGAAAGTCCGCGAAAATGAAGCCCGCTATCAGATGCTGGAAAAGCTCGCCGATTATAACGAGCATTTGATGGAGGAACTGCTTTCCGATATTGCGCCCCCGCGGGATGAAATTTTCGACGATCTGCAGAAGGACTTGCAGAAGGGACTGATCGTTCCGGTGCTGATCGGATCGGCGTCCGGCGACAACGGAATCCGCAGACTGCTGAAAATGCTGCGCCACGAAGCGCCAGACTCGTCCGCCGCGCGCGCGCGTCTCGGCGTAACCGGAAACGACGCGGCAGTTCAGATCGTGAAAACCTATTACACCTCGCATGGCGGCAAGCTCAGTCTCGCGCGCATACTGTTGGGCCAGGTCAAGGACGGCGCCGTGCTCTATCGCCAGAATGGCGGCGATACGCGCGTGGGCGGCATCTTCGCATTGCGCGGCGAGGCACAAACCAAGCTCAACGAAGCCGGCACGGGCGACACGGTTGCGCTCGGGCGGCTGGATGAGATTGCAACGGGCGAAACGCTTTCCACCGCGCGCGGCGGTTCGAAACTGAAGGTGAAAACCGAGATCCTGCCGCCCGTCTATGGGCTTGCGATTACCGCAGCGGACCGCAAGGACGAAGTCAAACTGACTGCGGCGATCGCCAGACTGAGGGAGGAAGATCCCTCACTTCTGTTCGACCAGAATCCGGAGCTGCATCAGATGGTGCTGCTGGGGCAGGGTGAAATCCACCTGAAGGTCGCCGTTGAGAAGCTCGCGTCCAAATATGGGCTGAAACTGGAAACGCATCGCCCGCAGGTGCTCTACAAAGAGACCATCAAGCGCAGCACCAGCAGCGTGGACGCCATAAGCGCCAGACCGGCGGACATGGCCAATTCGGCGATGTCGTGCTGGAAATCAGGCCGCTGCCGCGCGGCACGGGTTTTGTCTTTGAAGACCAGATCACGGGTGGCGTGGTGCCACGCAACTTCATCCCG
>CAVVEG010000008.1:0-123824 GCA_963747255.1 uncultured Alphaproteobacteria bacterium | reverse complement strand
GCACCGGGCAGGATTTGAACCCACGACCCCCAGATTCGTAGTCTGGTGCTCTATCCAGCTGAGCTACCGGTGCGTAAGAGAGCCGCGCGAAACTATTAAGCACGCACGCAATTGGCAAGGGAAGTTGGCGCCCGTCGATCAGTTCCCATACCCACGCGCCAGAATGGCCTGGGATGCTGGCGTGCGGGCATGTTGCCGGGGTAGCTTACATGGCGTCTTCCTGTGGAATCCTCTGATGCGTCCCGTGCTTGCTGTCTCTGTGCTCCTGCTCATCGCCCTGACACTGTCACCCGCCGCGAATTCAGCCCCATCCCCGTCCGTGGCCACCCGGCACATGATCGTCGCGGCCGAACCGGATGCCGCCGCCGCGGGGCTCGAGATGCTCCGCCAGGGTGGTTCGGCCGTGGATGCGATCATTGCAGCGCAAATGGTGCTTACACTGGAAGAACCGCAGTCCTCCGGGATCGGCGGCGGCGCCTATCTCATGCTGTCAGATAAGTCCGGGCTGTCCGCCTATGACGGACGCGAAACGGCGCCGTCTTCAGCCGGTCCCAACATGTTCCTGGATGTACAAGGTGCCCCTCGCCCGTTCGATCGGGTGCGACCGGGCGGGCTTTCGGTCGGAGTGCCTGGCGCAGTGCGCATGCTCGCAATGGTGCATGCCGCGCATGGCAAACTGCCCTGGGCGCGTTTGTTCGAGCCCGCCATTCGTCTTTCCGAACAGGGCTTCAAGGTGCCGCCACGGCTGGCGCGCGAGCTCCGCGAAGGCGGGCCGCAGCTCGCGGCCATGCCCGGCATCCGGTCACTGTTTTTTCACCCCGACGGTACGCCGCTGAACGCAGGCGAAACCTGGCGCAATCCGCAGCTCGCGCGAACCCTGCGCACAATAGCCCGGAACGGCGCGCAAGCGTTCTACAACGGGGCGATTGCCGGCGAAATCGCCGAGGCCGTCACACATGCGCCGATGAATCCAACCGTCATGACGGTTGCCGATATTGCGGCTTATCAGGCCAAAGCACGCACACCGCTCTGCGGAACCTATCGGGGTTTTCGCATCTGTTCGCTGCCGCCATCGACATCCGGCGGCGCCACCGTCCTCCAGATTCTCGGGATGCTTCAGCGCTTTCCGTCAAATCAGCTTCAGCAGGGCACGGTTTCTGAAGTGCACCTCGTTTCGGAGGCAAGCCGGCTGGCCTATGCGGACCGCGCGCAATGGCTTGGGGACATGGATTTCGTTTTTGTGCCGCTGGCAGGGATGATCGATCCGGCCTATCTCGATGCCCGTTCACGGCTCATCGATCCTCTGCGCGACATGGGACGCGCCCCGGCCGGAACGCCGCCTGTCAAAAAGGCTGAGTCTCTGCCCGTATATGCCCCAATGCCCGCGCAGGTTGAATTCGGCACCAGTCACCTATCCTCTGTGGACGACAGCGGCCAGGTGGTTTCGATGACCACTTCGGTGGAAGCAGCTTTTGGGGCGGAAATCGAAGCCGACGGTTTCCTGCTCAATAATCAGCTGACCGATTTCTCTTTTCAGCCGGTCATGAACGGGAAGCCTGTTGCCAATGCGCCCGCCGCGGGCAAGCGCCCCTTGAGCGCGATGACGCCTGCAATCGTGTTCGATCGGGATGGAAAATTTTATGCCGCTCTGGGATCTCCCGGCGGGCGCCAGATCATCGCCTATGTCGCGCAGACCCTGGTTGCACTGATCGACGGCGAGCTTTCGATGCAGGACTCAGCCGCCGCACCGCGCCACGTGAACATGAATGGCGCCACATTGCTTGAGGCCGATTTACCGCTCGTTCAGTTGGCTCCCGCACTCACTGCGATGGGCCATCGGGTCCGTATTGTCCCGTTCGATTCCGGCGTGAACGGGATCAGGCGCGTCATGGGCGGGTATGAAGGGGGAGCTGATCCGCATCGTGAAGGCGTGGCGCTCGGCGATTGAGCACTGCCGGAAATCCACCGCCCGTATCGGGCAATCCAGCGCAGGCGGATATGGACGTTCTTCTGAAAACCGCCGTGTCGCTGCAGCGCCTGGGACGCGTTGCTGAAGCGCTCGCCGTCGCAGACAGGTTCCTGGATGCGCGGCCGGAACACGCGATGGCCTGGAATTTTCGCGGCAATCTGCAGCTGGGCCTGGGTCGCACTGCGGAAGCTCTCGCGAGCTATGAACGCGCGCTCGCGTTACGCGCGGATTATCCCGAGGCGAGACACAATCGCGGCGTCGCGCTGATCGAGACCGCACGATACGCAGAGGCGGAGCCGGAATTCAGGCGTCTCCTCCTCCTGAAGCCCGGGTCGGCTGGCGCGCAGCACGCTTTGGGCATCTGCCTTGCCTTCCAGGGGAAGCACAGCGAAGCATTGGAGGCATTCGATCAGGCAGTTGCAGCGGGCTCTTCCGACGCGGCGGTTTACAAAGCGCGTGCGCGCGCACTGCAGAGCCTGAAAAGGCCCGAGGAAGCGCTCGCGAGCTATGACCGTGCGCTTGTCCTTGGCGAGGATGCGGAGTGCCTCGCCGGTCGCGGCATGGTGCTGCTTTCCCTGCAACGCGATGTCGATGCGCTGTCGAATTTTGCGCGCGCATTATCGTTCTCGCGCGGGGATCCAAATGCCTGGCTGGGACAGGCCATTGCGCTGGTCCGCCTCGACCGGCCTGAAGAGGCCATTGCGAGCTTTGACCAGGCGCTGCACCTCCGCCCCGGAGAGAGGGATGGCCTTTATAACCGGGCCAACGCGTTTGCGCTGCTGAAGCGCTATGAGGAAGCAGCGCGTGATTGTGAAAGCCTGCTTCAGTTGGATCCGGAATACCCTTACGCGCTGGGTCTGCTCCTGCATTGCCGCCTCTACGCCTGCGACTGGCGCGACTTCAGCCATCTGCGCCGCAAAGCCGAAGAAGCGGTCAAAACCGGCCGGCGCGCCATCCACCCATTTCTGCATCTGGCGATTTCGGATTCGCCGCAATCGAACCTCCGGGCCGCGGAAATTTTTGCGGCCGAGCTGTACCCGGATGCTCCAGAGCGACTCTGGCGCGGCGAGCCATACCGGCACGACAGAATTCGTATCGCCTATCTGTCCGCCGATTTCTGTCGCCATGCCACGGCCTTCCTGATGGTTGGTGTGTTCGAACAGCACGATCGTGCAAAATTCGAGACGATCGCCATCTCTTATGGTCCCGACGACGGCAGCGACATGCGCGCCAGGCTGGAGAGTGCTTTCGACAGTTTTCTCGATCTGCGCACGCTTTCCGACCGCGAAATCGCGCAAAAACTTCGGAAGCTGGAAATCGATATAGCGGTCGATCTCAAGGGTTATACAGGCGGCGCCCGCCCGGGAATCCTCGCTGCGCGACCCGCTCCAATCCAGCTGCACTATCTCGGATATCCGGGCAGCCTCGGGGCAGACTATGTCGATTATCTCGTTGGAGACGAAATCATCATTGCAGCCGGCGAACGCAATAATTTTCGCGAGCAGATCGTTTGTCTGCCCGGCTGTTATCAATGCAATGATTCAACCAGATCCGCTCCCTCCAGTGCTCCGTCGCGCAGCCTGAATGGACTGCCGGAGGCGGGTTTTGTGTTCTGCTGTTTCAACAGCAGTTTCAAAATCAATCCCGATATTTTCGATATCTGGATGCGCCTGCTGAAAGCAATCCCGGGGAGCGTCCTCTGGCTGCTGGCGTCGAACGCGGTTTCGGCAGCCAATCTCAGGCAGGAGGCCCGAAACCGCGGGGTCGCGCCCGAGCGCCTCGTCTTTGGCGGGTTGGTGCCACGCGATGAGCACCTCGCGCGGCTGAAACTCGCGGATCTGGCGCTGGATACTTTCCCCTATGGCGCGCACACCACCGCGAGCGATGCGGTCCGTGCCGGGGTCCCGCTGCTCACCATCCGCGGTGAAAGTTTCGCCGCACGCGTTGCTGCCAGCATTTTGACCTCTGCGTGTTTGCCCGGGATGATCGCCTCGTCGCACGCAGATTATGAGATCCGCGCTGTCGCACTGGCCCGCGATGCGGCCGCGCTCTCGGCAATTCGGGAGAAATTGCAGGCGAACCGTCGCGCTTCCGTCCTGTTCGACACCGTGCTTTTCACCCGGCATCTGGAAAGCGCCTACATGACCATGTACGAGCGGGCGAACCGCGGGTTTCCGCCTGCCGGTTTTGCCGTGGAGCCGATACCCGACGCATGAGTGAACCTTTGCTGACTTCGGCGATGCGGGCGCATCGGGCGGGTGACGTCGCGCAAGCCGCCCGCCTCTACGGCGAGATCCTGCGCCTTGAACCGAGGCAGTTCATGGCACTCTATGGCCTCGGCGTGCTCCACTATCAGTCAGGACAGTTTGAGAATGCCGAACGCCTGATGGCCGAGGCAATCCGCTGCAATCCCTCCGCCAGCGACTGTTTTTTCACCCGTGGCTGCGCGCTGCAAAGGCTGAACCGGCCCGCTGAGGCCCTGACCTGTTTCGACCATGCGCTGGCGCTGAGGCCCGATTTTGCGGATACGCACAGCAACCGGGGCGTGGTCTTGATGACGCTCAACCGAAACGCGGAAGCACTGGACAGCTTCCGGACAGCCCTGGACCTGAACCCGTCTAACGCTGCGGCCTGGAACAACCGCGGTTGCGTCCTTGTCAATCTCGGGCGCTACAGCGAAGCAATCTCCTGCTTCGATGGCGCGCTGGCTCGCGAGCCGCGTTTTGCTCAGGCCCATATTAACCGCGGTTCGGCGCATGCTTCGCTGAAACAATACGGAGCGGCTATCGCCGATTTCGAGTCCGCGCTCGCAATCCAGCCCGACTTTCCCTATGCCGCGGGAAATCTCGCCCTGTACCGGATGCAGTGTTCGGACTGGCGGCATTTCGCGGAGGACAAGACACTCATCGCAAATGGGATCCGGGAGGGAAAGCGGATCGTTCTTCCTTTCATCCACCTCGCATTGTCCGATTCGCCGGCGGAACAGTTGCGTTGCGCCGAAATTTTTACGGCGAATGACATTCCGCAGGCCGCGCCACTCTGGCGTGGCGAGAAATACCGCCATGGCAGAATTCGCATCGCCTATGTCTCGGCGGATTTTCATGCGCACGCAACCGCGGCTCTGATGTCCGGGGTTTTCGAACAACATGACCGGAATGCATTCGAGACGATCGCTGTTTCATTCGGTCGCGACGACAATTCGTCCATGCGAAGGCGGGTGATGGGCGCGTTCGACCGCTTTATCGACGTGAGGCAGAAGAGTGATCTTGAGATCGCCACGCTGCTGCGGCAGTTGGAAATCGAAATCGCCGTGGATCTTAAGGGTTACACAAAGGACAACCGCGCCGGTATTTTCAGCCATCGGCCCTGCCCGGTTCAGGCCTCCTACCTCGGATATCCCGGCACCATGGCCGCGCCATTCATCGATTATCTGATCGCCGATCGGATCATCGTCCCGGAAGAGGCGTGCGATTTTTATCCCGAGCGCATTGCCTGGCTTCCCGATTCTTATCAGTGCAATACCGCTCGGCCGATTGCGGTGGAGGCAGGGAGCCGCGCGCATTGGGGATTGCCGGAGCAGGCTTTCGTTTTCTGCTGTTTCAACAACAGCTTCAAAATCGGCCCCGAGATCTTCACCGTCTGGATGAGACTGCTGCGAGCGGTGCGCGGAAGCGTCCTCTGGCTGCTGGAGGACACCCCCGAGTTGCGCGAAAATCTCAGGCGCGAAGCGGAAATGCGCGGCATTGCCGGCGGGCGGCTCGTTTTTGCGCCGAGGGTGCCTCTGGATGAGCATCTCGGACGTCACCGGCATGCCGATCTTTTCCTCGATACGCAACCTTATGGCGCACACACAACCGCCAGCGATGCACTGTGGGCCGGCGTTCCCCTGCTGACGGTTGCGGGGCCCGCATTTGCCGCACGCGTCGCAGCCAGCCTGTTGCATGCGGCAGGCCTGCCGGAATTGGCCGTACCGGATCTGGCCGCATACGAAGCCACGGCTTTGCGTCTGGCCTGGGAACCGCAAACGCTCGCCGGGATTCGGGCAGGACTCGCGCAAACCCGCAGCAACGCTCCGCTCTTCGATACCGCGAAATTCACCCGCAACCTCGAAGCGGCGTTTCGTGTGATGCGGGAGCGCAGCCAACGTGACGAATCGCCGCAAAATTTTGACGTTCTCCCCAACCAAAATCAGCCCCTTCAAGCAGCGCCGGCCATTCCCGATGCCGCGGCGGCCGCCTTTGTGCAGGGTTGTAAACTGGTGCGGGAGAATGACCTCGTAGGTGCGCTTCCATGGTTCGACGAGTCAATTTTCATCGCGCCCGATTTCGTCGAAGCCCTGATCAATCGCGGCGCAGTACTTGTTGCGCTCGATCGACCCTCCGATGCCATCGGCTCACTCGATCATGCTGTTTCCGTCAATCCCTCGATGGCCGAAGCCTGGAATAATCGCGGAAATGCGCTGTCGGCGCTCGGGCGGAACGACGAAGCTGTGGCAAGCTACGACAAGGTGCTGGCTTTGCGGCCGCGTCAGATCGAGACGCTTATCAATCGCGGAACTGCGCTGCTGGCGCTCCGGCGAAATGAAGACGCGCTTGCAAGTTATGAGGCCGCTTTGCAGGTCAACGCGGGCAATGCGGCGGCATTGCACGGGCGAGCCAACGCATTTTTCTCATTGAAGCGCTTCGAAGAGGCTATTCGCGATTTCGAAGCCGTCGTGGCGGCCGATCCTGCGCGTGATGTTGCCGGTATTCTCGCCTTCTGTCGGCTTCAGTGCTGCGATTGGGGTCTGTTGGAACAGGATCGCGCCCTCTTCTCCGGCATGAATCTTTGCCCGACCGGGCCCGGTATCGATCCATTCCAGTACCTGGCAATTTCATCCTCTGCCGCGGATCAGCGGCGCTGTGCCGAAATCTGGACCGCGATGAAGCATCCGCCCCGGCTTGGTCATCTGTGGACCGGTCAGGACTATGGCCACGACCGGATTCGTGTTGCCTGGCTCTCTGCAGATTTCCGGAACCACCCCGTTGCGCAAAATCTGGCCGGCGTATGGGAGCGCCTCGAACGCACGGGAATCGAATCAATCGCTATTGGCTGGGGCGCTTCGGACGGCGGCGAAGCCCGCGCGCGTGCTCTGCGCAGCTTCGATGAGTTCATCCCGGTCGAGGGCATGAGCGACCGCGATGCCGCCCGCCTCATCCGCGAACGCGAAATCGATATCGCGGTGGACCTGATGGGGTTCACCGCCGAATGCCGCCCGGGAATTCTTGCGGCCCGCCCTGCGCCGGTCCACGTGAGCTTTCTCGGTTTTGCGGGAACAATGGGTGCGCCTTACATCGATTTTGTCATCGCCGATGCGGTGGCAATTCCCGACGAGGAGCGGTCGAATTTCAGCGAAACCGTCCTGCATCTGCCGGGCAGTTTCTTCCCGCTCGATCCGTCACGTGCCATCGCAGCGGCGCCATCCCGCAGCGAGGCGGGACTGCCCGAAACCGGTTTCGTTTTTGCCTGCTTCAATAATGCGTACAAATTTACACCAGAACTGTTCGACATCTGGATGCGGCTGCTCCGCAACATGGACGGAAGTGTTCTATGGCTCTCTTCTGCAGGCACGGCAGCCCGTCACAATCTGCAACGGGAAGCGGAATTGAGAGAGATTGATCCGGCAAGATTGATCTTCGCGCCTTATGTTTCGGAACCGGAACGCCATCTCGCGCGGCTCGGATTGGCCGATCTTTTCCTCGACACCCTTCCCTATAATGCGCACGCAACCGCTGCCGATGCTCTGCTTGCCGGCTTGCCCGTTCTGACCTGCAAGGGGAAGACCTTCGCCGGACGAGTGGCAGCGAGCCTGCTTTGCGCCGCCGGATTGCCGGAACTGGTTACGCCTGATCTGGTGGCTTACGAAACCCTGGCGCTGACGCTCGCGCGTGACAGTCTGGCCCTGGATTCAATCAGGGCCAGATTGGCTGACGCGCGGCAGACACAACCGATTTTCGACTTGGCCGGTTATGCTACCAGGCTGGAGGCTGCATTTTCCGCTTTGCGGAATTCGCCGGCCACAGGATCTTTTGTCAGCACCGCATAATTCCCGATCACGTCGGCTCCGTATTCGAAACGGAGGAAGGATTGTTCCAGATGGGCGACCGTGAGCCCCGCGGCCGCCGCGGCATCGCGGATATGGTCTGGATGATGTTCATAGCGGCCCGTATCGGTGATACGAAACGGGAAGGTCGGCCCGCGTTCGGTCGTCATTGCGAATACGCCGCCGGGTTTGAGACGTTTCGCGGCTGCATTGGTAATTCCCCGTAAATCGCCAAAATAGATCAGGCAATCGCAGCAGGAGACCAGGTCGAAGCGCTCATCGGTCTTGTCCAGCCAATCGGTGATTTCGGCGACCTCCAGCGCGTCGTAAATCTCGCGTTTTTTTGCCAGTTCAATCATGTCGGGCGAAAGGTCGATCCCGATCATCCGAGCCGCCATCGGCTTCAGAACGACACCCGCGAATCCCGATCCGCAGCCGAGATCGAGCACCTGAAGCCCTGTCCGTTCACCGAGCACCGCCCTGATTCCATCGAACAAACGTTCCGGGCCTTTGTAGTCCAGATCGTCGCGCATGCGGCGCTCATAGGACCAGGCAAAATCCTTGTAGATTTTCTGGATTGTACGGTCAGAAGCGCGCGCGGGCGGTGTTTCGTCCTTCAGCGCAATCAGCAGATGCTCGACTTCCGCATCATCCGGATTGGCGTTGAAGTAATTCTGGAAAGCGACGCGCGCCTCGTCACGTTTGCCGACCGAGAGGCAGAGGTCGCCGAAATCATACCAGGCATCCCAATTGTCCGGCGTCAGTTCCAGCGCGCGCTTGGTGCAGAGCCAGGCTGTCTGGGGGTTGCCGGCTTATTTCAGCTTAAGGGCGAATTCGTAGAGTTCGGACGCAGAAAAGTGCTTCACGCCCTCCGCAGGAACATCGCTCCACACCAGAAGGCCCGAGGTGATGCCGTCCGCCACCCAACGGTCCAGTTCCCCGGCCTGGTCCGGCTGCATCAGAGGTGCGATCAGTGCCCGGATATCATCGACGCTTCTTTTGCCGTCGCACAATTCGACGAGCAGAGAAGCGAATGGGTTCAGCTGATGCAGTCTGTCGGTAGCGGGATCATATGCGACATATCCGTCTTCGGTGGGCGCGATCAGAATCGATGGTTTGACGGTCGGATTTGCCATTTCAACTCAGCACCTAAAGAGACGACCGCACACCCGTCAGGGCGTGCGGCCGTTTCCACGCTTAATACAAAAGAAGCTGAATCAGGAAGCTATTAGTCGTCGCCTTCCTTCTTCTTCTTCTTCTTCTTCTTCTTGCCCTCGTCGCCGCCTTCCGGCTGGTCCTGGGCCATGGCCTGCGAGGTCATGACTGGAATAGCCGCCACGGCGGAGCCGACCAGCATGGTCTTCAAGAACCCACGCCGGTCCTGGCTCACCTGAGCGAGGACTTTATCAAGATCATTCTGCGCCATTAAAAACGCCTCCCTGGGTTGACCCCGGCAATATGTCCCAGAGTCCTGGATTGGCATTGTTACTTTTTATTCATCTTCACGGGTTTGTGAGCCAGGAACCGGCTTTTCGCACGAGTTGCGACAATTTGGCCCGGCCATGCACAAGCTTCCCAGAACGCTCTGCGGCGTCAGTAGCTTACATTTGGTCGGGAATCGTAATCCGGAACCTCGTACCCTCGGCGCCGGTGGAAACCAGCGCCAGCGTACCGCCATGTGCCGTGATCAGTTCGCGCGAGATGGCCAGTCCGAGTCCGGATCCTCCCTGTCTCATGCTGCCGGCGAACGGTTGAAACAGCCGCTCCCTGACGGCGGGCGGGATTCCCGGACCATTATCCGCGATCTCTATGGTAACCGTGCGACCCTGTCGCGCGGCTTCGATGGAAATTGATTTCGGAAGCCTGGCACGGTTTGCCTCCAGAGTCTGCCGTGCGTTGCTGAGCAGATTGAGAAGAACGCGGAATAGCTGTTCGGAATCCGCATCGATCTCGAGGTCGCGCGGCACACGCTTCTCCAGCGCCACTTCACCACTTTCCGGCACGGCTGAGGATGCTGCTTCATCGATCAGCGGCGCCAGCAGGAACCGGCTCCTTTGCGGCGGCCTTTCCTCCGCCCTGCCGAAGCGGAGTGTATTGGTGGCGAGCGCAACGGCCCGGTCCAGCGCATCCACCAGACGAGGCGTCACACGTTGCACCACCGGATCCTCGCTTGCTGCCAGTCTGTCGGAGGCGATTCTGCGCGCTCGACAGGATGTTGCGCAGATCGTGCTGAATCTTCGCCACGGCCAATCCAAGAGATGCCAGCCGGGTTTTCTGTTGCAGGAATCCGTACAGCTCGTGCTGCAGCGTCGATAACTCCCTTTCCGCCACACCGATTTCGTCGCGTCGCGAGGACGCCCGCAAAATCCGCCCGGGATCCTCCGGGTTATTGCGGAAATCTATCATCGCGGTTGTCATCCGCTGCATCGGCCTGACCAGGATCAGATACAGGCTGATAAACACCAACAGCGACGTGAGGGCTGAAACGAAAACCGACAGCGCCAGAACGCGCGTGGAGAAGGTGAACAGCGCCATCCGGATCGGTTCTTCATTCGCGATGACAAGGATGCTCCGGCCGGGCGCCATCGTGGCGTCAATCCGAATCGTGCGATTGGGCGGCGCAAACAGACAGCGAATTACGTCCCTGATCTGTTCGGCCAAATTGGTCTCGCCCGCATTATACTCCGCCTGGATCTGCGGCGGTTCCGCGCCGACGAGGAAAAGCTCATGCTGTCCCCCCCCGCGAAGTATCACGGCTTCAACCCCCGCACGGGCCAGCAGTTGCACCCGCAGGCGCTCGGAGAGCTGTTCGCCCGGCGCTTCGGTGAAGGGCAGGATCGCGAGCTCGGCAGAATTGATCCGGTCATCCAGCAGCTGATGATGGTAGCGCGCCACCGAAGGGAAATAGAGCAGCGCCACGCTGATCATCACGAAACCGATCGTCAACAGCAGCAGTCGGCCGGACAGGCTATAGGGCGATAGTTGCCAACCCTGCTTTGGCGTGTCGAGTTGCTTCAACATGACCGGAGAAGACACCAAATTCGGGGCAAAATCATGCCCAGACCCCCCGAATTCAGCAGAAGGCGGAGCGGTTCGCCATGGGCATTGCGGCAGTTGGTGGCGCAATTGCTTACGAAAATTGGTCGGGTCGAATGAGGCCTCGCAACCCGGCCATCAGGTGGGCATCCGAAGAAATGACCGGAAGTCTCTGTCATTCTGATGATTCCGCTCGAAGAATGCCTTAAGCGTGAAACGCCAGTATTGGGCTATTGGCAGCTACGGGTCCTTAAACTAAATTGCCGGCGCCCATGCGAGATAATGTTTCAGGAGAAATGACAGTCATGCAGAAGCTGATTTTTGCCGCGGCCATTGCCATCGCGGCTACTCCGTTGCAGGCAGCCCAGACCAGTGATCCCGATGTCAACAAACTGCCTGCAGGTCCGGAAAAGCCAGTCGTGGCTGAGGTCTGCACGGCTTGCCATGAACTTGGGCGCATCGTGAATGGCAGTTATGATCCGTCGGGCTGGCATAACGTGGTCAACATGATGGTAAACGCGGGGGCCGCTCTCACGCCGGATCAGGTCGAGCCGGTTACCAATTACCTGATCAAGAGCTTTCCGGAAAAGCCGGGTAATCCGTTCAAGGAAGTTTCGGGACCGGTGAAGGTCACGATTAAGGAATGGGTTCTTCCCACCCCGGGCACCCGCCCGCACGACCCGCTCTCCGCTGCCGATGGCACGGTCTGGTTCACCGGCCATATGGGCAGCCTGATTGGTCATCTGGACCCCAAAACCGGACATATCGACGAATACCACACCAAGACGCCCATCTCGGGGCCACATGGCCTCGTTATGGATAAGGACGGCAACATCTGGTACACGGGCAACTTCAAGGGCTATATCGGCAAGCTCGACACCAAAACCCACCAATTCACCGAGTACAAGGTCGGCGCGGCGCGCGATCCCCACACGCCTCTGTTCGACCGCAACGGAATGCTCTGGTTTACCGCCCAGAACAGCAACATGCTGGGTCGCCTCGATACGAAGACCGGTGCAGTCAAACTCGCGGTTGTCCCCACCGAGCACTCCGCACCCTATGGCATGGTGTTCGATTCCAAGGGGCATCTGTGGTTCAGCGAATGGCTCGCGCCGCATCTGGTGACGGTCGTCAATCCCGATACGATGGAACTGAAGGAAGTCACCCTCCCAAATCCGGGTACGCGTCCGCGCCGCATCGCGATTGACTCCCAGGACCGCATCTGGATCTCGGACTATTCCCGTGGCTATCTCGGCATGTACGACACTAAAACCGGAGCGACGAAAGAATGGGCCTCGCCGGGCGGACCTCATTCTGAACCTTACGGCATCACGACGCTTAATGACGTGGTCTGGTATGTCGAAGGAAACACCAAGCCCAACGCGCTGGTCCGTTTCGATCCAAAAACCGAGAAATTCCAGACCTTCCCGATACCGTCCGGGGGCGGCGTCGTACGCAATATGATGCCGACGAAGGATGGCAAAGGACTTGTGATGGCGGAGAGCGGCGTCAACCGCGTCGCCGTTGTCACTATAAACTGACGTTCCGCGCTGTCACGGGAGCGGGAGAGCTCGGGCGCTCCCGTTGACAGGCGGATTTCTGCCGCTTAGAAGCACGGCTCCCTTGGGCAGGGACAGCAAGCCCGGAGACTTGCCGTGAAGCGCACCTATCAACCGAGCAGACTCGTACGCAAGCGCCGACACGGCTTTCGCCATCGCATGGCGACGAAAAAGGGTCGTCAGGTGTTGGCACGGCGCCGCGCCCATGGCCGAAAAAGGCTTTCGGCCTGAAATTGGATGCGAAGCTCCGGGCGGAAGCTCGGGCTTTGACGTTGGTAACCATGAAAAACCGCGCCGATTTCCTGCGGGCCAGGGAAGGCCGCCGTTGCGCACTGCCGGGGCTGGCTGTCGAAGCCTGTCAGTCTCCGGCACCGGCAGAGATGACCGGCATCGCAAGGGTTGGATTTACCGCGACACGCCGGTTGGGCGGCGCTGTGGAACGGAACAGGGCAAAGCGCCGTTTGCGGGCATTGGCCCAGCGCGTGCTGACCACTGCAGGACGTGAGGGTCATGATTACGTTCTTATCGCTCGACCGGGTACTCTGTCCCGCCGATTCGGCGCACTCGAGAATGATCTCGTTACTGCTATCGCGGCGGTTCATGCGGCTTTTGATCGGGACAATCGGAAATCGAGGCATGACGCAGATTTCGCCAGTTGACTCCCGCCCCAACGCCACGGTTGGCCCCCGCGCGTTGGTAAAGGTTTTGAGCGTACCGATCATCGCCTATCGCCGGCTGATTTCGCCTCTGCTGCCGCCAGCCTGTCGCTTTCATCCATCATGCTCAGCCTATGCCTTGGAGGCGCTGCGGACCCATGGCCCCGTAAGGGGAATGTGGCTGTCGCTTCGGCGTTTGGCGCGCTGTCATCCATTCACGCTTCTCGGCGGCGGATCGGGCTGCGATCCGGTCCCGCCGGCGTCCAGATAAAGCGGAGCCCTTATGTCCGACCAACGCAATTTGCTCATCGCCATCGTTCTGTCGATGGTCGTGGTATTCGGCTGGCAATACTTCGTCGGGGTTCCCAAGCCGTTGCAACCGCCTGCGCGGCAAGTGCAAACCCAAACCCTGCCGCAGCCGAAAACCGCCGCTGCGCAGAAGCCGGGCGCGACCGCATCCGCATTACCGGGTGTCACTCCGAACGGCACTGCTCCCGCGAGCACAGCGCGGGCTGCGATCGATACGCCTGCCCTCGAGGGTTCGATCAATCTGACGGGGGAAGATTCGACGACCTGCGGCTGCGCCGTTACCATGAAACTCCGGATCCGCGCAGCCCCGAAATCGTGCTGCTTTCTCCGGCTGGGATCGGAGCACCCGTATTTCGCGGAATTCGGCTGGTTGAGCGCGCAAGGCACGCAACAGCCTGCCCCGGGCGCCAATACGCCATGGAAGCTGGTTCAGGGCGGCAAGCTCTCGCCTGGTCACGACATCGAGCTGTCCTATGACAATGGCGCCGGACTGAATTTCACGCGCCGCATTTCCGTGGACCAGAACTACATGTTCACGGTAATCGATTCGGTTGAGAATCATGGCGCGTCGTCCGTAACGCTCTTCCCCTATGGTCTCGTCAATCGGCAGAATCTTCCGAATACGACCCACTACTGGGTTGTCCACGAAGGTTTCGTGGGCGTGTTGGGAGGAATTCTGAGAGATCCCACCTATGCGGATCTTGCCAAGAACAATGATGTGCAGAGTTTCGACAGTCAGGGCGGATGGCTTGGCATCACCGACAAATACTGGATGGCCGCGGCTGCTCCTCCGCAGTCGGATCAGTTCACCGGGACATACAAGGCATATGACGTAAACGGCACCAAGGCCTACCAGTCGGACTTCACCATGAAGCCGAAGATTGTCGCCCCCAATGGCTCGCAGATCGTCGTTTACCACCTCTTCGCCGGCGCCAAAGTGGTGGGGCTGGTCAACGATTACCAGATGACCCTGGGCATTCAGCGTTTCGATATGGCGATCGACTGGGGCTGGTTCGCTTTCATCACCAAGCCCATGTTCCAGGCGATCGACTTTCTCTATCGTTATGTCGGCAATTTTGGCATCGCGATTCTGATCTTCACCGTATTCGTGAAAGCGCTGTTCTTTCCGCTCGCCAATACTTCCTACCGCTCAATGAGCAAGATGAAGAAGCTGCAGCCGGAAATGGAGCGGCTGCGCGAGCGATTCAAAACCGACAAGGTCCAGCAGCAGCAGGCGTTGATGCAGCTTTACCAGAAGGAGAAGGTCAATCCCGTCTCCGGATGCCTGCCAATGGTGATCCAGATTCCGGTGTTCTTCTCGCTTTACAAGGTACTGCTCGTCACCATCGATATGCGGCACGCGCCGTTCTTCGGCTGGATCAGGGATCTCTCGGCGCCCGATCCCACTTCAGTCTTCAATCTGTTTGGCCTGATCCCCTGGATGCCGCCCCAATTTCTGATGATCGGCGTGTTCCCCCTGATCATGGGGCTCACGATGTGGCTGCAGACGAACCTCAATCCCCCTCCGGCGGATCCGGCGCAGCAGAAGATCTTCGGCTTCATGCCGCTGATTTTCACCTTTATGCTGTCGAACTTCCCGGTTGGCCTGGTGATCTATTGGAGCTGGAACAATCTGCTTTCCATCATTCAGCAGGTGGTCATCATGCGTTCGACGGGAACGCCGGTTGATTTCATCGATCGGCTCCGCGGCATGGGCGCGCGCCTCCGCCGCGGTCAGGCGCCGGAGAAACCCGCCGGTCCACCGGATTGATGGACTACACCGCCGACGAGCTGGAGCGGGGGCGCCGGCTCTTCACGCAGAACTGCGAGTTCATTCGCGGTTGCGCGGCCATGGACGATCTTCCGCCTGTTTCCCTGCCGGAAGTGGCGTTTGCAGGCCGCTCCAATGTCGGCAAGTCGAGCCTTATCAATCGACTTACCGGCCGGAAAGCCCTGGCGCGGGTTTCCAAAACACCCGGCCGAACACGCGAGTTGAATTTTTTTCGCGCCGGATCGCAGCTCATGCTGGTGGATTTGCCCGGCTACGGATACGCGCGCGTCTCTCGCGAGGAGACCGAGCGCTGGACCGAACTGATTTTCGCTTATCTGCGCGGCCGGCCGAATTTGCGCCGCGCCTTTCTTCTGATCGATGCGCGACGCGGGCCCCTCGATACCGACGCCATGGTGATGAGCCTGCTCGACCGCGCCGCCGTCTCCTTCCAGGTCGTGATGACAAAATCCGACAAGCCGGCAGAAGCGGAATTCGTCCGAAGCCGTGCGGAAACCGAAAGCGAACTGCGCAAGCATCCCGCTGCCTGGCCGGATATTATCTCGACCTCCGCCCATTCGGGCGCAGGGATCGATGAACTCCGCGCCTCGCTTGCATCTCTGGCCGCGGAATAACTGACTCGTTGATATCCGGTCGCATTCCGGCAATTCCGTTTTCTTCCGGTCCGAATCCGCTTTATAAGCGCCTGATTCCTGGGGGCTGTTCGCGTGAACGTGCAGGACGATACCGCGCGCGAGAGCAATTTGCGCAGGCTGGCGCGCTGGCGCGTGACCGCGCGCGTGCTGGTCGAAGCGCTGCCTTTCATTCTGAAATACGACAACAAGACCGTCGTCGTGAAATATGGCGGGCATGCCATGGATGGCGGCGTGCCAAAGGAGTTTGCCGAGGACGTCGTGCTGATGAAGCAGACGGGCATCAATCCGATCGTGGTGCATGGCGGTGGTCCGCAGATCGGCGCGATGCTGAAAAAACTGAACATCGCCTCATCCTTTGTCGATGGCCTGCGTGTCACCGACGCCGCCGCAATGGAAGTCGTCGAAATGGTTCTTTCCGGCACGATTAACAAGCAGATCGTGGCCGGGATCAATGCTGCCGGAGGTCGGGCAGTGGGGGTTTCCGGCAAAGACGGCAATATGGTCGTGGCAAGGCGTGCGGAGCGCAGCCGCATCGATCCGGTAACGCACGAACGCGTTCCCGTTGATCTCGGTTTCGTCGGTGAGCCGGAGCGCGTCGATGCCGAGGTCCTGCGAATGATCATCAATTCCGGACTGATCCCTGTCGTCGCCCCGATCGGCATCGGCCCCAACAGCGAGACCTACAATATCAATGCGGATACGGTCGCGGGGGCAGTCGCGGGCGCGATCCGTGCCGAACGTTTGGTGCTGTTGACCGACGTCGAGGGTGTGCTCGATCCAGAGGGCCGCGTGATTGCCCGCGTCACGGTTGGCGAAGCGCGCCAGCTGATCGCCGATGGCACGGTTTCCGGCGGGATGATTCCCAAAATCGAAACTGCCATTGACGCGGTGGAGAATGGGGTTCGCGCGGCTGCAATCCTTGACGGCCGTATTCCGCATGTGCTGCTGCTGGAACTCTTCACCGAACACGGTGCCGGCACGTTGATCGAGGCAGATCCGTAAGGACTCGCTTGCCTTCGCCACGGCGCTCTTCCATGTAAGAACCGTGTTCTTGGACGTCCACTGCCATGGAAGACAACCGCTTGCAGCTCGCCATTGACGCCGCGTGGGAATCTCGTGAATCACTATCGTCTTCAACCCGTGGCGAAGCGCGCGAGGCGGTCGAAGCCGCTCTCGAAGCCCTGGATTCCGGGCGCCTGCGGGTGGCCGAAAAATGCGATGATGCCTGGCAGGTGCATCAGTGGCTGAAAAAAGCCGTGCTGCTTTCCTTCCGTCTCAACGACATGGCACCGATCGGGGGCGGGCCGGGCGGCGCCGCGTGGTGGGACAAGGTCGATTCCAAGTTCAAGGGATGGGGCGAGAATCGCTTTCGCGTTGCCGGATTTCGCGCCGTCCCGGGCGCGATCGTTCGTCGCTCCGCGCATATTGCAAAGGGCGTGGTGCTGATGCCCTGCTTTGTGAATGTCGGCGCGCATATCGGCGAATCGACCATGATCGACACCTGGGCGACGGTTGGTTCCTGTGCCCAGATCGGGCGCAATTGCCACATCTCGGGTGGCGCCGGGATCGGCGGCGTGTTGGAGCCGCTTCAGGCTAATCCGGTGATCATTGAGGATGACTGCTTTATTGGCGCCCGGTCCGAAGTGGCGGAAGGCGTCATCGTCGGCCGCGGCTCCGTGCTCTCCATGGGCGTGTTTCTGGGTGCCTCCACCAAACTCGTGAGCCGCGCAACGGGTGAGATCACCTACGGGAAAGTGCCGCCCTATTCGGTGATCGTGCCGGGCAGTCTTCCGCCCACGGACGGCAAGGGCCCTGCCCTTTATTGCGCCGTAATCGTCAAGCAGGTTGATGAGAGGACGCGCGCAAAGACCTCGATCAACGAGCTTCTTCGCGACTAGAAGATAAGCACCGGACGCTCGTTTGATGCCGATCGATCCTGTCTCTCTTGCCCAAGCGCTGATTCGCTGTCCCTCGGTCACGCCGGAGGACCACGGCGCGCTCGCGACGCTGGAATCCGGCGCTAATCCCGCTGGGCTTTGCCTGCCACAGGCTTCGCTTTGAGGACAAGAATTCCGCGCCGGTGGAAAATCTCTATGCCCGGCTGGGAACCGGCGATCCGCATCTCTGTTTCGCGGGTCATACCGATGTCGTGCCTCCCGGTGATCGCGATCTCTGGCGTCACGATCCGTTTGGTGCCCAGATCGAGAACGGGTTCCTGTTTGGCCGTGGCGCCGCCGATATGAAAAGCGCAATTGCCGCATTCGCCGCAGCCTTGTCCGCCTATCTCGGTGCCAATGGACGGCCGAAGGGATCGGTAAGCCTGCTGATCACTGGCGATGAGGAGGGCGTTGCGCTCAACGGAACGGTGAAAATGCTGCGCTGGCTGAAGGAACGGGGCGAAACCATCGGCCATTGTGTTGTCGGGGAACCGACTTCCGCGTTGAAGGCCGGAGATGTCGATCAAAATCGGTCGTCGCGGCAGCATGAATTTCGTCGCGACGGTGAAGGGAACCGCCGGTCACGTCGCCTATCCGAAACTTGCGTTCAACCCGATACCCGTCTGCGCAGAGCTGATCAGACAGGTTTCTGCGTGGAAGCTCGACGACGCCAGCGACTGGTTCGAGCCGTCCACTTTAGCGTTCACGATGCTTGACGCGGAAAACCGCGCGGTGAATGTCATTCCGCAGCAGGTCCGGGCAGGATTTAACGTCCGTTTCAATGACCGCCAGACACCCGAAACGCTGCTTGCCCGGATTAATGCAATTGCGGCGGAGGTCACGCGCATCCATGGGGGTGAAATCGAAATCGCCTGCAGCGTCAGCGGCGTTTCTTTCGTAACCATGCCCGGGCCATTCACAGATCTCCTGAGCGAGGCGATCATTCGCGTGAATGGCAGCGCCCCGGAATTTTCCACCAGCGGCGGCACCTCCGATGCGCGGTTCATCAAGGACCACTGCCCGGTTGCGGAATTGGGATTGCCGGGAAAGACCATGCACAAGCTCGACGAATCCGTAGCGTCGAGGATATAACGAGGCTCGCGCGCATTTATGAGTTGGTTCTTGATCTCTATTTCGGGCTGCAATGACGGCATCTGCGCGCGACAAACCGATCGGCGTTTTCGATTCCGGAATGGGCGGTCTGACGGTCATGAAGGCGTTGATGACGCTCCTGCCGGACGAGGAGCTGGTCTATCTTGGGGATACGGCGCGTCTGCCTTACGGCAGCAAAAGCGCTGAAACCGTCAAGCGTTATGCCGTGCAATGCGCCCGCGCGCTGATGCGGTACGATATCAAGATGCTGGTGGTCGCCTGCAACACAGCTTCGGCGACCGCGCTTTCCGAGCTGTCACAGGTGCTGGCCCCGACCCCGGTGATCGGGGTTATCGAGCCCGGCGCCGAGGCCGCAGTGGCCGCAGCGCCGGCCGGGCGAATCGCCGTGCTTGCAACTGAAGGCACCGTGAAAGGCGGCGCCTATGTGCGAGCCATTCTTGCACGAAATCCCGCGGCGCGGGTGACGCAAAAGGCCTGTCCGCTGTTTGTGCCGCTGGCCGAAGAGGGCGTGACGCAAGGCCGAATTCCCGAACTTGTAGCCGATCTCTATCTCCATCCCCTGGTCGATGACGAAGAAAACCGTCCGGAATGCCTGGTGCTGGGCTGCACGCATTTCCCGGTTCTGCGGGACGTCATCGCGCGTGTTGCGGGGCCGGGACCAAAGCTGGTGGACAGCGCCGCAACGACGGCTTCCGCGGTTGATCGGCTCCTCAGGCAAAACAAGCTCGCCCGTCAAGCGCAGGCGCGATCATCGCCGCGCTTCCTTTCTACCGATGCGCCAGAACGTTTCGCGCGCGTAGGCCAAATATTTCTCGGAATGCCGATCTCGCCCGAATCGGTCGAACTCGTCGACCTCTAACCGGAAGTTCTCTGCCGGGCTTGCGGGGGAAGTACCGGCGAAGCCGGGGCAGGGGCGATTTGGCGCTGTGAACCACGTCACACTTCGACTGCCGGATATTCCACAGTCAACAGTGTCAACCCCTCCGCCGGAGCAACCGGACCGCAGGCGCTGCGATCTCTCGCTGCCAAAATTCGCCCCACTTCTTCCGGCGCAAGTTTCCCTTCCCCCACCAGCTTCAGCGTTCCCACCATCGATCGCACCTGATGATGCAAAAACGACCGCGCCCGAGCGACACAGCGGATCTCGTTGTCCTTTTCGCGAATCTCGAAGAGATCGAGCGTCTTGACCGGGGATTTGGCCTGGCACTCGGCCGCCCGGAAGCTGGTGAAGTCATGCTGCCCGATCAGCAACTGCGCCCCGGCCTGCATCGCTGCACCGTCCAGCCGTCGTGATACATGCCAGACACGCCCGAGGTCGAGAGCCGGAGGCGCGCGCCGGCACAGGACGCGGTATTCGTAAATTCGGGCGATGGCGGAAAATCGCGCGTGGAAATCGGCTGCAGCAAGCTTCGCGTTAAGGACCGAGATCGCCTGTGGCCGAAGATGGGCATTGATGGCGTCCCGCACCGTATCGGCCGGAAATTCACGTGTCAGATCGAAATGCGCCACCTGCCCACGTGCATGCACGCCGGCATCCGTGCGGCCCGCTCCTACAATATTCGTGCGTTCGCCCGAGAGCCGGAAAATCGCCTCCTCCAGGGCGCCCTGAATCGACGGTCCGTTCTCCTGCCGCTGCCACCCGGCGTAGCCGCGCCCGTCATATTCGACCGTAAGGCGGTAACGCGGCATCAGCTGAGGCGATCGCCCGCGCGTAACGGAAATCCGCGCAGAAAACTCTGCCAGTCCGTAACTCCACGCCCGGCTCGCTGAACCGAAACCGGCTTGAGAGCACGTTCCCCGCAGGCGATCGAACAATCCGGCAGAAATTCACCCACAGGACCGCTGCTTTCGACCAGTTCTGCAAACAGGACCCTGATCCGCTCGCCTTTATGTTCGAACCAGGCGGCCGGTCTTGGCGACAAACCACGGATAACACAATCGAGTGCAGCGGCAGACAGGGACCAGTCGATACGTGTTTCCGAATTCTCGATTTTCTTTGCGTAAGTCACGCCGTCGGCCGCCTGTGGTACTTCCACGATATTGCCGGATTCCAGCATGTCGAGCGCGCAGTCAATCAGTGGCGCCCCGATCCCGCTCAGTTCGTCGTTCAATTCGCCATAGGTCTTGCGGCCGATTGGAACATGCTCGCCCATCAGTACGGGCCCCGTGTCCAGCCCCTCTTCCATGCGCATGATCATGACGCCGGTTTCAGTATCGCAGGCCATTATCGCACGCTGGATCGGCGCGGCTCCCCGCCAGCGCGGCAGCAACGACGCATGCAGATTGAAGCAGCCGAGCCGCGGCGCGCGCAAAATAGCACCCGGCAGCAGAAGTCCGTAAGCCACGACAACCGCCGCGTCGAGATCAAGCGCAGCAAACTCTGCCTGTTCTTCCGCGCTTCTCAAAGAAGCGGGTGTGCGCACCAGGATACCCTTGCTGCGCGCGAGTTTGTGCACGGGAGATTCCTCCGGCGCCAGTCCCCGTCCCCTCGGCCGCGGCGGGCGCGTATAAACACAGGCGATGGCATGTGGACCTGCCATCAGTTTCGTGAGCGCCGGCACCGCAAATTCCGGCGTTCCCATGAAAGCCAGCCGCAAAGGCATCCGGATTCAGCCTTTGCGCTTGAGCTTTGCGGATTTGCGCAACGCGATGGATCGCTTCAGCTTCGAAAGATGATCGATGAACAGCAAGCCGTTGATGTGATCGATCTCATGCTGCAGGCAGGTGGCAAACAGCCCGTCCGCTTCCACGCTCTGCCTGGCGCCGGTTTCGTCCTGATAATTGACCGTCAGGCGCGCAGGCCGCTTCACATCGTCCCAGATTTCCGGCACCGACAAACAGCCTTCGTGGTAGCTCACAAGTTCATCCGATGCCTGAACGATCACCGGATTGACGAGATATATCACTTTGCTGTCGGGACCTTTGGGATCCAGATCGATCACCGCCACCCGCTTCGCCACCCCGACCTGGATCGCAGCAAGCCCGATTCCATTGGCCGAATACATGGTCTCGACCATGTCGTCCATGAACCGGCGCAGTTTCCTGTCGAAATCGGTCACCGGTACGGACACGCTCTTCAGCCGCGGGTCTGGCGCTGTGACGAGTTCGAGAATGGTCATGGCGGGGGGGAGATAGGAGATGGCCCAAATGCGGTCAAGCGAAACCCCGAATCGGTTTATCGTCAGCCCCCGTGCTGGAGGTCAGTTTCATGGATTTCGCCATCGCAACCGCCGCCGTTATCGCAATGTCGGCAAGCATTGCAGCCGCGATATTCGCTTTTCGCGCTGCTTCGGCCACATCCCGGCTATCCGCAACCGCGCCGTTTTCCGATTTGCTGCGCAGGGAAAACGAACTCGCGCGAAATGTTGCGGAGGAACATGCGCGGGGACTGCGCCAGGAGATCGGCGGAGTGGCGCGCAGTACCAGCACCGAAATCGGCGAGCGCATCAACGCCATTTCCATCAAACTTGATTCCGATATCGGCCAAATGGGGCGGGATGCCATCCTCGGTCGCGAAGCGTTGCGAAGTCTGGTCGAGCAAAGGCTAAGCGAATCCGCGCTCGGCCAGAGCACTGCCGCGAGAGAACTGCGGGACGAAATCGCGTCAAGTCTGAAGCGCCAGGGCGACAGCATGGCGGACCATCTGCGTCAGATCGGAGACCAGCAGAAAGAACGGTTGGACCAACTCGCCGCCGAACTGAAGTCTTCGACGGAATCGAGCGAGCGCGCATTGCAGGCGTTGCGCCAGACCGTCGAAACGCGACTCGACCTGATCCGGGAAGAGAACTCAAGAAAACTCGAAGAAATGCGTCATACGGTGGATGAAAAACTGCAGTCCACGCTTGAACAGCGTCTGGGAGACTCTTTCAACATCGTCGTGGAACATCTCAAACGGGTTCATGAAGGACTTGGCGAAATGCAGACGCTGGCCTCGGGCGTCGGCGACCTAAAGAAAGTTCTCTCGAACGTCAGCGTCCGTGGCACATTTGGCGAGTTCCAGCTCGGAACGCTCCTGGAACAGTTTTTGTCGCCCGAACAGTTCATCCGGAACGCGACCGTCAAGGACAGCACCGCCGAACGCGTGGAATTTGCTGTTCGCATGCCGGGACGCGATGTCGGTGGCGAGGTGCTCCTGCCGATCGATTGCAAATTCCCCCAAGAAGATTATTTGCGCCTGTTGGCTGCTTCGGAGAGGGGAGATTCTGACGCCGTGACTGCTGCCGGCGAGGCACTGGAGAAGACCATCAAAGTGTGTGCGAAGACAATCCAGGAAAAGTACATCAACTCGCCGCGCACCACCGACTTCGCCATTCTGTTCCTGCCGACCGAAGGCCTCTACGCCGAGGTGTTGCGCAAACCGGGGTTGTTCGAACAGCTCCAGCGGGAATTTCATGTCACCATTACCGGACCGGTTACGCTGACCGCGCTGCTCAACGCGCTGCAGATGGGATTCCGCTCGCTGGCGATCGAGAAGCGCTCAAGCGAAGTCTGGCAGGTATTGTCTGCCGTCCGTACAGAGTTTGGCAGATACAACAGGGTGGTCGAGAAACTCGCGAAAAATCTGACAACCGCCGCAAATTCCGTCGAGGAATTGGGCAAGCGTACGCGTGTCATGGGGAGCAAACTCAAATCGGTGGAGTCGCTCGAAGACGCAGAGGCTCAATCACTGCTCGGTATTTCCGGCAACAATATCGATCCCGCTGACGAAGAAGAGGACGAGATCATCGCGGCGCAATAATCTCAGCCAATTCCCGGCCGAGCATGAAGCGCGAGGGGAAGCGAACCCATCCAGCGCGCGTCCGTGCGCTTATAAAGAATCACCGGACATTTGGCCTATGCAGCACCGCGAGACATCAGAACTCGCGCCGCGCTCTGAAGGCCGCCGACAATGTTCCTTCATCCAGATAGTCGAGTTCGCCGCCCACTGGAACGCCGAGCGCAAGGCGCGTGGTTTTAATCTTCAGCGGCTCGAGCAAATCCAGCAGGTAATGCGCGGTCGTCTGTCCCTCGACCGTGGCATTCATCGCCAGAATGACTTCCTTCGCGGATCGGGCGCGCTGTGCCAGCCCGGCTATGTTGAGGCGTTCGGGTGTCATACCGTCGAGTGCAGAAAGCGCGCCGCCGAGCACATGATAGCGGCCGTGGAAAATGCCAGCGCGCTCGAGTGCCCACAGATCGGCTACGTCCTCGACAACACAGATTACGCCAGTCTCCCGTTCCGGATTGCGGCATAAACCGCACGGATCGCTTGTGTCGAGATTGCCACACGTGGAGCAATGCTTTAACGCCGCAGCCGCGCTGGCCATCGCCTGCGCCAGCGGCTCCAGCAGGCTTTCGCGTTTTTTCAGCAGAGCCAATGCCGCGCGCCGCGCTGAACGCGGCCCCAGCCCTGGCAATTTTGCCAGCAACTGAATCAGTCGATCGATTTCCTGTCCGGCCTGCGAACTTGCCACTATCCAACCCGCAATCGGCGCAGGCCTGCGCGCCAGTCGTTCCCGGCTCCTGTTCTCACCCGCCCAGACCCTTGAACAGATCGGAGAGAAACTGCGTGTCATTCGCGCGCCGCGTTTCAAGCTTCATCTTGCCATCCGCACAGGCCGCAACCACGAGATCCTCCACGACCCGGTGGTCTTCGGGTTTCAGGAGGGATGGATCGATCGAAATTGATTTCAGCTCGCCCAATCCGTTCAGAACCGCGCGCACCATCCCGCCGCCCGAGACACCCTCCACTTCCATCGCCGCAAGACCCTTCTGCAGTTCGTTCGCGTGCCGCTGCATTTCCTGCAATTGACGCAGCAAGTCGTTACTCATCCGCTGGACTCCTCATCGGTAACCGCAACCGCGGGCTCGAAGGTCTGTTGCTCGCGTACGCTGACGATTTCCGCTCCGGGGAATGCATCGAGGACGGCGCGCACAAAAGGCTCCTGTGCGGCGGCGTCTTTGCGGGCCCGTTCCGAGGCTGCCCGGCTCTCGGCGAGAGTGGGCGCTCCGCCCTCGGCCGCAACATTGACGGTCCACCGGCGCCCGGTCCATTCCTGCAGTCGCTGGGAAAGATCGCGCGCCAGATTCTTTGGCGCCTGCGCATCGGGGCGAAATTCGATGCGCCCTGATTCCAGAGAAACAAGATGCACATTGGTCTCCAGCGTGGTCGCAAGAATTCTTTCGCCTCTGGCTCTTGCCAGATGCGCGACGTCGTCCAGGGTTCGAATTTCTTCCGACGGGCTTTCCGTATTTGCGGCTGCTTTTGTCGCTGCGACTGGCGGTGGCGCGGGCAACGGGACGGGTGCGGGGGCGGAAATGGCTCGCGAAACCAATGGACGGGCAACCGCACTTTCCTCACGGCGCGACGGCGGTGCCGAAATTTGTGGAGTTGCGCTTTCTGTTTCGCGCAATTTGCGCACCAATAGTTCAGTCGACGGCAGATCCGCCGCATAGGCAACCCGCACCAGAGCCATTTCGGCAGCCGGGCCCGGATTCGCGGCATCGCGCACCTCGGCGATTCCCTTGAGCAGCATTTGCCAGCAGCGTGTCAATGCCGGAACGCCGAGTTTGCCTGCCAGCGCGGCCGCACGTGCAGCTTCCGCGGAGCCCCCGTCGAAAAATCCCTCTGCGCCGGGCGCGACTTTCACCCGTGTCAGAAAATGGGTCGTTTCCAGCAGGTCTTGGACCACCGAAATCGGATCAGCGCCATCGGCGTAGAGCGAACGGAATTCCGCAAGTGCCGCCGCGATGTCGCCGGCCACGAGCTTTTCAAACAGATCGAAAACCCTGGCGCGATCCGCCAGACCCAGCATGATCCGGACCGATGCCGCATCGATTGCGTGCCGGTCCTCCCCCAACTGATGGGCGATGGCCTGATCGAGCAGCGAAAGGGCATCGCGCACCGAACCCTCCGCGGCCCTGGCAATCAGGGACAGAGCCGCAGGTTCGACCGCGATTCCTTCGGTTTCAGCGATTCCGGCGAGATGGCTGATCAGCACCTCCGTATCGATGCGCCGCAGGTCAAATCTTTGACAGCGCGACAGGACGGTTACGGGTACTTTGCGGATCTCTGTAGTCGCGAAGATGAATTTCACCCGCGGCGGCGGTTCTTCGAGAGTCTTCAGCAGCCCGTTGAACGCACTATTCGACAGCATGTGCACTTCATCGATGATGTAGATCTTGTAGCGCGCGCCGGCAGGCCCGTAGCGCGTACCCTCTACGATCTCGCGGATGTCGCCGATGCCTGTGCGGGAGGCCGCGTCCATCTCCTGCACATCGACAAAGCGCGATTCGGCGATCGCCCGGCATGGTTCGCATTGCCCGCAGGGGTCGATCGTGGGCTTGTTCCGGTTTCCCTCGGGTCCGACGCAGTTCAGCGCCCGCGCTATGATCCGCGCGGTCGTGGTTTTGCCGACCCCGCGGACCCCGGTCAGCATGAATGCGTGCGCAATCCTGCCGGCGGCGAAGGCATTGCGCAGCGTCCGCACCAGAGCATCCTGACCGATAAGCCCGGTGAAGTTCTGCGGCCGGTATTTGCGGGCCAAAACCCGGTATTGCTCGGCACCCGAAAGGCTTCGCGGCGCCGAGTCGTCCAGGCCCAGGCGCGGCTCGTTGGTGTCGTTCACTTGGGGGCTCCAGGCAGGAGGCTGGCGAGCAACCCGAAACGGGCTCGTTACGGCTGCTTCCTTCCGGACCTGACCGGGTTGGCGAGTGTCTCGTCCACCGCCAACCTCCCAGCGCACTATATCAGACGCGAATGGCGGCGAAGCAAGACCGCTTCAGGTGCTGTTTTGCCTCACCGGATTGCGATTTTCTTTCCCGGACCGCTTGCCTCCGGCTCCACCGCGTTTAGTTTGCTCGGGACGAGGCAGGAATGATCGCTTTTTCCGGCAATCCGCTGGACCGCACGGGTGAAAAACGAACCGATACGGCCTGGCTGGCGTCAATACGGGCCGGCGCGAACGCACACGTGCTTCCGCTCTGGAAATTGCAGCCGCTTCTGCATGGCGCCGAAATCGCGACGGACTCCGTCCGCCTGTGCTTTCTCGAGGGCGGTCTCGCCTCGGGTTTGGGTGGCAATGAGGCGATCGAGGTGTTTCTCGGCATGCGCGGAGGGCAAGCCTTTTTTGCCCGCGATATCTCGGCGCTCCCCGACCCGCTCGCGGCCGCGCTTGCGAATTACGGCCATTTCCGCGACGCACGTTCCGCGGCCGCTCTGCTCGACGCCGGCGAAAGCGCTATTCTCGCCCAGGCCAAAGCTCTGGTCGACTGGCATAACCGGCACGGCTTCTGCGCAAAGTGCGGCGCACCGACCGTCGCAAAGGATGCCGGTTATCGCCGCACCTGCGCAAACTGCGGCACGGAGCACTTTCCGCGCACCGATCCCGCCGTGATCATGCTCGTAACACGCGGCAATGAATGCCTGCTGGGCCGCAACCGGCGGTTCACCGGGGGCCATTACTCGACGCTGGCAGGTTTCGTCGAACCCGGCGAAACCATTGAAGAGGCGGTAGCGCGTGAGATCTTCGAAGAAGTGGGTCTGCAGACCCGGGACGTTCGCTATTTCGCCAGCCAACCCTGGCCTTTTCCCTCCAATCTCATGATCGGTTGCTTCGCGGAAACAGAGCCCGGCATCGAGACTTTGGACGGCCACGAGATCGTTGCCGCCCGCTGGTTTGACCACGGCACCGTCGGACGGATGATCAGCGGCGCATCCAGTGAAGTGCCTCTGCCACGCCGTGACGCGATCGCGTTTCACCTCATTGCGCATTGGGCGGAGAACGGCCCCTGGAACTGACGAACCGAATCCGGATTGTCGAAGCCGACATCACAGACCTTGATGTCGATGCGATTGTGAACGCGGCAAATTCCGCGCTTCTGCCGGGCGGCGGTGTTGACGGCGCGATCCGAAGAAAAGCCGGCCGCAAAATCGACGATGATCTTTACCGCATCGGCCGCTGTCCCACCGGGCAAGCCGTCATAACGCCGGGTTATAGATTGCCGGCCCGGAAAGTCATCCACACCGTGGCTCCCGTCTGGAACTCTGCGGATACCGGGCAGGAAAATATCCTGGCCTCCTGTTACGACAATATTTTGGCGCTTGCCGACCAGCATCGGATCGGCTCGATTGCGTTCCCCGCAATAGGAACCGGCGCATATGGCTGGCCTTCCGGAGTTGCAGCGCAAATCGCATTCACCCGCGTGACGGCGCATCTCAGCGATTGCGCAATCCAGGAATGCGTCGTCTTCTGTTGCTTCACCACCGCGGACCTCGAGGCGTACACAAATCTGACTTCCTCCGCCTGATTGCGCGGCCATTGCCCTTTCCAGCCGGGGCTGAATTGCCGATGCTAAGGTTGCAGGAGAAACTGGCCAGAGGAGGGCTCCAATGCTGAAATCGGCAGGAACGCGGATCGCAATTCTGTCCGCCGCTGTCGTCCTGGTCTGTGCGACCACACTGGCTCAGACGCAGTATCCGGGGCCGGCTGAACTTCCAAATCCATACCGGCTGGTCGAAGGTTGGCCTTCAATTCCCAAAACGATGAATGATGGGCATTGGGGTGAAGTCATCCGCGTGCATGTCGCGTCTGACGGGAACATCTGGGTCTTCCATCGCTGCTTTAACGTCGTGCCGCCTGGGCACGCAACCTGCATAAACCGCGGCCCCGCCAATCCGCCCATTCTGGAATTTGATCCCACAGGCAGGCTGCTAAGCAGTTTGGGCGCCGGATTATATGCCTATCCACACGGCTTCACGGTCGATCCGGATGGAAATCTGTGGACCACCGACGTGAACGACGAAGCAGCCGTGCTCGGGATGCCTGCGAAGAACGCAGCCGGTGTCGTTATGGGGCAGGAAGTTTTGAAACTAAGCCCGCATGGCGTGGTTTTGATGACGCTGGGCAGGGAAGGATTTTCGGGAAATGGCCCCGATGCCTTCGACCGCCCGACCGGCGTTGCGATCGGCCGGAATGGCGATATTTTTGTTAGCGACGGTCACGCGCCAAACAGCCATAACAATGCGCGGGTGCTGAAATTCACCAGGGATGGCAAGTTCATCAGGAGCTGGGGACGGAAAGGCGCGGCCCCGGGCGAATTCGACGAGCCCCACGACATTTTCATCGGCGGCTCGCAGGATCGCGTTTACGTCGCCGACCGGAAAAACGCGCGCGTTCAGGTATTCGATCAGGACGGGAATTTCATCGCTGCCTGGAAACAGTTTGGCGAACCGAGTTCGGTCTTCGTAGGCAGGGACGACACGATTTATGTCGGCGCTGCGTTTCGCGACGCGAGCGCAAAAAAAGGCCAGCTTCGCGGCATTGTTGTAGGGAACGTGAAAGACGGTTCGCTGAAAGCCTTCATTCCCGATCCCGCCGACCCCGACAAGCTGGATGTCGGGACGACAGCCTCCGGGATCGCGGCCGACGCCGACGGCAGCATCTACGCGGCCGATGTCGCCGCCCACAACCTGCGCAAATATATCAAAATAAAATAGTTCCGATCCCCAAAAGGGATGGGAGCAGCGTATGGTTCACACGTGCTGCTCTGCCCTTGGGTCCAACATCAGTATTTGTTGTGCGACCAGGCCGTGGTGAAGGCGAAAGGCACCAGAATATGCGCCTTGTTCGACGTATCACCCCAGATCGGATTATCGAGCGGCAGAGGATTTTTCACGACCACATGCAGTTTGCCCGCCTGTGCCAGCTGATTTTGGCTGACCACGAATGTCAGTCTTGTTCCGCTTTGCACATTGGTCGGCACCGGTGCGTCGTTCACATACACCACGGAACGCGTCGTGAAGTTGATGCCGGTGAGCGCGAAACTGGTGTCCGGCGCTCCCTGAATCAACGTATGCGGCATCAGCGTCTCGATACCCGGTGTCGGGGATAGAGTCGGATTTGGTACCGGGCCAAGACCGGGTCCGCGCCGCACATCATTGACGCCGCCCCCGACCGCGACCATGTGGCCGTTCGGCGCCATGGTTTCGAACAGGGGCCGGATAGCGCGCTCGCGACTCGCTGCCTTCACTGCGCGCTCCCAGGCAATATCGCTGACCACGAGATTGTCGTAGCTCTCATGACCGTTTGAAAACATGTCGCCCCTGTACCAGGGGTGATAGGCCGCATCGACGACTTTGCCGTCTTTGATCACCGCATCGATCTGACGCAAATTCCTGATATCGATGGTGGGATCTGCGTTGACAATATCGATGTCCGCAAGCTTGCCCGGCTCGATCGTACCGATATCCGCGATCTTGAAGTGCTCGGCCACCCACTTGGTGGCCGCCTGAAGGACCTTCATGGGCGGCATATGCGCGTCCTCCTGCATCACGGCCATTTCCTGATGCAGCCCAAGTCCCGGCGGCGTTTGAGTGATGTCCGATGCGGCGACCACATGTCCGCCATCAGCGACCAGATCGCCAATGAATTTCGCATGATTTCTGTACCCGCAGGAGCGCAGCGAAATCTGATCCGGCGTCAGATATTCCTCAGGCGATTGCTGATTGTCGTACAAATCTTCGATGCTGAACTGCGGGTAATAGGCGCGCATCGCGGGATCGGTGTAAGCGGCGTGGCTTTCCTGTTGCACGCGTTTCCACATCGAAGGAAATCCACGATCGGCTGCCATGAAGTCCGGTTCCGGGGCTGTGTGGTGCGCTACCAGAAACGCGATCATGTCCTTTTCCTTCGCGGGATCCATGTCGCAATAGGCATCAGGGGGCAGCCCGATATAGTTCTTCCACTTCTCCGGGTCCTTGTTGATCTGCACACCGATTTCGCCGGTATGGATCATGACATCGGCACCGGCGAGCACGCATTCCTTTCCGCGCGTCTGCGGTCCGACGCAGCGCATCACAACTCCCTTGCCCGCTCTATGGGCCTCATCCGCATAAGCCGCGAAAACTTCCGGCGGCGCATCCCCGTCATTCGTGCCAAGGAAATCCGCGCCACCTTCCATGTTGGATTTTGCCAAAGCGCGCGCCTCGTCCGCGTTGTGAACCACGCGTCCGCCCGCGCCCGGAACATAGTTGTCGGGACGTTTCCCCTCCGGCCCGCCACCCTGCAGATTGAGCACGCCCTGATACAGCCGCGGCCCGGGATAGACTCCGTGGTTGATCGCATCGCGCTCCGCTACGCCCTGGTCGTTGCGCGCACCAGTCACCATTGCGGATGTCACGCCCCAGTGAAGAAAGCCTTCGCCATACATCCAGTTCCAGTTTGCCTTGGCATCGATCAGGCCGGGTGTGACCCATTTTCCCGCCGCATTGATGACTTGCGCGCCCGCAGGGATCTGTACCTGTCCGGCACGTCCGACCAGCGCGATACGATTGCCCTGAATGACGATCACCGAATTCGGGACCGGTGCGCCACCATCGCCATCGACCAGCGTTCCACCCTGAATCACCAGTACCGGCTGCTGGTTCTGCGCAGCCACATGTCCGGACAAAGCCAAACCGGTCAGCGCCGCCGATCCAAGCAAAGCGGCCGGTGCAATCAACTTCTTCATGAACTTCCTCCCACAGGCACCCGAAACCCGAAAAACCCGTTTCTATAGAAGATTTCGTTCGGGCAAAGCGAGAAGAAGTATCAGCGTTTCTGCCGGAGGATCTGTGGGGAAAGTCTCTGCAGAACGTCATAACATTCGCAGGAAATATTCTTGAGCTGCTCTCGATCGGAAATTTCGATGCGTCCACGGACGTAATGGATAATGCCGGCCCGCTGCAATATTCGCGCCAAAGCCGTGACGGTCGTGCGACGAACGCCGAGTGTTTGCGACAGAAATTCCTGGGTGAGCGGGACGGTATCGCTGCCGATTATGTCACTTATATGCAGCAACCACCGCGAGAGTTGCGCTTCCGCGCCATGCAATGCGTTGCAGGCGACCGATTGCTGTGTCTGCGCCAGGCGAAGTTCGCGATAACGGATAATCAATTCGCGGAGTTTTTCGCTCTCCCTGACGAACTTCTGAAATTGCGTTGCCGGAATCCGCAGAGAGGAACCGGAAATTTCAACAACGGCGCGCACATGCGCGTGCATCGGACCGAAACCGCAATGTGCCCCGAGAGCGCCTTCGCGGCCCAGTGCGGCTGTTTCCACCGCCTTGCCATCGCTCATGACCGCCAGAAGCGAGATCATTCCGCTCAGAGGAAAATGGACATAATTGATGCGTTCGCCCGGATCCTGCAGAACTTCGCCTGGTTCGAGCGCCATCAGCTTCAGCTGCGGACGCAAACCGGACATTTCCGCGGCCGATAACGTCGCGAGCAGGTGATTTTGAGGCTGTCCCTCGTGTCGGCTCGTCATGCAGGCCCCCCTGCCGCGGGGTTTACCCGCGCTTCAACATGCCACTATCGACATGCGTAATTTCGTTAAAGTGAGCCCCGGTCATTTTGTTAATATCTGACGTGTTCTCAGTCGGTTCGGTCCCCGACATATTCTTACAATTTGGCTTTAGCCGCACCATTTGTGCGTCCTATGGTTGAATTCTGACAACCTCACGTTGAACCATCGGGCCCGCTCACCCGATTAAAGGGAAAAATAATGCAGGTGCTCGTTTTGCCCGGCGACGGGATTGGTCCGGAAATCACCGCCGCCACGATGGAGGTGCTGCGGAGGACGGCCGAAGTCTGGGGATTCCCGCTGGAAATCAGGGAAGGTGTTACCGGTCATGCGAGCCTTCGGGATTATGGCGCAACCGTCCGCCCCGAATTGCTGAACCATGCGCGCGCCGCCGATGGGCTGATACTTGGGCCAACTTCCACCTTCGATTTTCGTGATCCGGAGAAAGGCGAAATCAACCCGTCGATGTATTTCCGCAAGTCACTGGATCTGTTCGCAAATATCCGGCCGGCGCGGACTCATGGCGGGCTTCCCCAAAAGCTCGGGGAATTCGACCTCGTCATCGTCCGAGAAAACACCGAAGGGTTTTACGCCGACCGCAACATGGCGCAGGGCAATTCGGAGATGCTCGTCACCGAAGATGTGGTCATTTCGCTGCGCCGCATCACCCGAAGGGCTTGCGCGCGAATCGCGCGGGTTGCTTTCGAACTCGCGCGACAGCGCCGGAAGCGTGTCACCGCCGTGCACAAGGCAAACGTATTGCGGCTGGGCGATGGCATCTTCCTCGACGAATGCCGTGCCTGCCAGACGTCCTTCCCTGACGTTGCGCTCGACGATCTGATCGTCGATGCGGCGATGGCGCACCTGGTCCGCAATCCGTCCCGATTCGATGTCATCGTCACAACCAATATGTTTGGCGACATCATCTCCGATATGACGGCCGAGGCGTCAGGCAGCCTGGGACTCGGCGGTTCGCTGAATGCCGGAGAGAATTATGCGATGGCTCAGGCCGCGCATGGTTCAGCGCCCGACATTGCCGGCCGGAATGTCGCAAACCCGTTTTCGCTGATTCTCTCCGCCGCCCAGCTGCTGGCCTGGTACGGAAACCGCAACAACGTTCAGGCCTGCATCAAAGGCGCGATCTCTATCGGGCGGGCGATTGAAGACGCGATTACAGCCCGGGAGATCACGCGCGATATTGGTGGTAGGCTTGGCACCAAAGAGACGGGAGCCGCTTTGGCGCAACGCATCGCAGGTCCGTGATCCAAAATGGAATAAGGGAGGTTCTGTGAGACTTGCTGCCAGGACACAACGCCGATGAGCGGCGCGGCGGCTGAAACCGGAGTGATCGGTGCGCCCGACCGCCCTGTGTCGCTGACGCCAATTCAGCAATCGGCATTGCGCAAAGCAAGTTGGCGCCTGGTTCCGCTGCTGACGATCGCCTACCTGTTTTCCTACCTGGACCGGAATTGCATCGGTTTCGCGGCCCTCACCATGAACAAGGATCTGGGGCTGACGAACACCCAATTCGGAGCGGCGGCCGGCTGGTTTTTCCTCAGCTACACATTTTGCGAAGTGCCCAGCAACATGGCGCTCTACCGCTTCGGTGCGCGCCGCTGGATCGCCCGCATTCTCATCACCTGGGGCCTCGTATCGGCGGCGATGGCCCTGGTCTCCGGCCCGGCCAGCCTCTACGCCATGCGCTTCCTGCTTGGCGTCGCCGAGGCAGGATTTTTTCCGGGCGTAACCTTCTATCTCGCCACCTGGTTTCCGCGCGAATACCGCACCCGAGTTATTGCCTGGTTCCTGATCGCAATTCCCGGATCCTCTCTGATTGGCGGACCCCTTTGCGGACTGCTGTTGCAGTTGAACGGACTGCTTGGCCTCGCCGGATGGAAATGGATGTTCATCGCCGTCAGCCTGCCGCCGATCGCATTGGGCTTCGTCGTGCTGAAGGTTCTCCCGGATCGTCCCGAAGACACATCATGGCTGTTGCCCGAAGAAGCGCGCGCCATTCAGGCCATGCGTGCCGCCGAGACGCAGGATCGCGCAAGAACCAGCCTCTTCGGCGCACTCGGCGATTTGCGGGTCATCACTCTTGCGCTGGTGCAGTTCGGTTTTACGCTCGGCTCCTATGGCATCGGAATCTGGCTGCCTCTGATCATGAAGGATTACCGGCTGTCCACCCTGGCCATCGGATTTCTCGCGGCGATCCCGTATTTGTTTGCCACGGGCGGAATGCTGTTGTGGGCGCACTATGTCGATCGCACCGGCAGAAAAATCGCCAATATGGCAATCGCGCTTGCGCTCGCGTCGGCAGCTCTCGTCGCCTATGTCTTCTCCGGTTCGCTCGTCTTCTCGCTTGCCGACCTCACTCTGGCGCTGATCGGTGTGACCGCGGCTCGGGGAATCTTCTGGGCCATTCCGCCACGCATTCTCAGTGGCGCCGGGGCGGCAGGCGGGCTCGCCTTCATCAATTCCGTCGGCACCTTTGGCGGCTTTGTCGGTCCCTATCTGATGGGCGTTCTGAAGGACGCCACCGGAGAATTCGTTACCGGAATTCTCGTCATGGCCGCCATCATGGCCGCGACCACCGCGATCGCGGCATCCATGAAACTCATGGTGCCGAATGAATAACCCTCAAACCGCCTCCGCTCGCCCGGAAGCTCAGGAATTCGCGGGTGGAGACTGATGAAGCGCAGCGCCGCGACCATTCAAAGGAGAACTTCGCCATGCATCTCACCCGTCGCGAATTGGGAATGCTCGCGCTCGGCGCGGTCGCCAGTCCGGCGATGAGAGCAGCAGCGGCCGAGACATTTCCCGGCGCCACCGACTGTCACGTCCACATCATCGGCCCGCAGGCGAAATATCCGATGGCGGCAACCCGCCCCTATACGCCACCGGAAGCCACTGTTGCGCAACTCAAGGCGATGCATGCGCGCCTCGGAATCGCCCGCACGGTTCTCGTCCAGCCGAGTTTCTATGGCACGGACAATTCCTGCATGCTGGACGCGCTCGCGCAGCTCGGCGCGAGCGCCCGGGGTATTGCGGTCATCGACCTCAACACACCGGAGCAGACTTTGAAGGAAATGGACGCGAAAGGTGTCCGAGGTGTACGGATCAATCTGGAATCGGCGGGAAACCGCGATCCCAGGGCGGCCGCCCGGCTGATCGCGGCATTCGGCAAAAAAGTCGCGCCGCTCAACTGGCATGTTCAGCTCTACACGGTCGCGCCGGTGATCGACAAAATGGTGGGCGCGATCGTCGACATGCCGGTGCCGGTTGTGATCGATCATTTTGGCATGCCGGGTGGACCGGGAGGAATCGACTACAAAGGCTCGCAGGCCATTGTCGATCTGGTGCATGCGCGCAAGGCTTACGTGAAATTGTCGGCGGCCTACCGCTTTACCAAAGACCCGCTCGCCAAAGAGGTGGCGCAACTGGCTCAAACGCTGATCTATGCTGCGCGGGACCGCATGCTTTGGGCAACCGACTGGCCGCACACGCAGACCATTCCGGGCCGCCCTGCTGCGGAAGTCACGCCCTTTTCTAAGATCGACGATGCAGCCTGGCTGAAATTCCTCAGTTCCTGGTACCCGGACGAAACCACGCGCAAGATGATCCTTGTGGACAATCCGGCCAAACTCTACCGCTTCTGACGCCGACTCCAGGGGAGCAACGTGAGGGAAGGACCACACATCAACCGGCGCGACGTTTTGTCCATGGCAGGCGGAGCAACGGCAGCAATCAACGCAGGATTGACCAGCATGGCGGCGGCGCAGTCACTCCCTTCGAATATCGTGATGATGGACGCGCATGAGCTGTCGCAGGCGATTGCGTCCAAACATGTATCCTGCGCCGAAGTCATGAGCGCCTATCTCGATCATATCGAGCGCCTGAATCCGAAAGTGAATGCAATTGTTTCGATGCGCGACCGCGCCCTTCTGCTGAAGGAGGCGCGCGATCGCGACGCTGAGTTGTCGCGCGGGGCTCGGCGCGGCTGGATGCATGGTTTCCCGCAAGCCATCAAGGACCTCGCCGCGGCGCAAGGCATCCGGATGACGATGGGATCGCCAATCCTGAAGGATTTTGTTCCCTCCACGGACGCAATCCATGTCGAGCGCGTCAAGCGGGCCGGTGCCATTATCATTGGCAAGACCAATACACCGGAATTCGGGCTCGGCTCGCAAACCTATAATCCGGTGTTCGGGACCACGCTGAATCCGTATGACCTCACCAGAACGCCGGGTGGCAGCAGCGGCGGCGCCTGTGTGTCGCTGGCATTGCGCATGCTTCCGGTGGCGGACGGCAGCGATTCCGGCGGATCGCTGCGCAACCCGGCCGCATATTGCAACGTGGTCGGATTTCGCACCTCCTACGGACGCGTGCCCGCTGAGTCGGCCGACAGCTTTACCGCCGGCTTCAGTGTTCCCGGACCACTCGCCCGCACCGTTTCCGATCTTGCGATGCTGCTGTCGATACAGGCCGGCTATGACGCGCGCGTGCCCCTGTCCAATCCTCAGGACCCCGCGATTTTTGCCGGATCTTTGAAGCGCGATCTGAAGGGCGTTCGGATCGCATGGCCGGGCGATTTCGGCGGGTATCTTCCTTTCGAGCCCGGCGTCCTCGACCTCTGCAGATCGGCGCTGAGGAACTTCGAAGCACTTGGCTGTGTAGTCGAGGAAGCAAAGCCCGATTTTCCGCTGGAGAAGGTCTGGGATGCCTGGGTGAAACTGCGTGCTTCCCAGAACAGCGCGTCGCTCAAGGGATTTTATTCCGATCCGGCCAAACGCGCGCTGATGAAACCGGAAGCGCAATACGAAGTCGAAACCGGCATGACGCTCAGCGGCTTTGCGATCTCCGATGCTGCCCAAACCCGCAGCGCGTGGTACCAGGCCGTGCACCGCTTTTCGGAGCGCTATCCGTTTTTTGTTCTGCCCACGGCCCAGGTGTTTCCGTTTGACGCGAAAACCCATTGGCCGGCTGAGATCAACGGCAGGAAAATGGACACCTATCACCGCTGGATGGAGGTCTGCTCGCTCGTCTCGATGACCGGTTGTCCGTCACTGAATGTGCCGGCCGGATTCGATAGGCGCGGATTGCCCATGGGAATGCAGATTGTCGGGCGCAACCAGGACGAGTTCGGTTGCCTGCAAATGGCTTATGCCTACGAGCAGGCGACCAACTGGGTCGCCAAACATCCGCCGGCCCTGCTCCGGACCTGAGGCTCGGCCAAGGAGGGACAGAATGGATTTCAATCGTCGCGATTTCGGAAAACTTGCACTGGCATCCGTCGCCGTTCTGGCAGATCAGGGCGGCGCGCGGGCAGCAACCTCCACTTCCCCGATGCCTTCGGGCGCCACCGATTGCCACAACCATATTGTCGGGCCGCAGTCGAAATACCCGATGGCAGCGAACCGGACCTATACGCCGCCGGAAGCATCGACCGCACAGTTGAGAGCCTTGCGCACGCAGTTGGGCGTGCAGCGCAACGTCATCGTACAGCCGAGCTTCTACGGTTTCGACAATTCCTGCCTCATGGATGCGCTGGCGGATCTCGGGAATTCTGTGCGCGGAATAGCCGTCGTGCCGCTGGATGTTCCGGACACGGAGCTCAAACGGCTGGCCGCTTCGGGCGTGGTGGGAGTCCGCCTGAACTTCGCAACCGCCGGCATTCGGGACCCGAAAACAGCCGAAGAGGCGCTGAACGCATTCGGGCCACGCTTTGTCCCGCTGGGCTGGCACATACAGGTGAACACCGAACTTCCGATCATCGAAGCCATCGCTCCGGTTATTGGCGGGCTGAAAGTGCCGGTCGTGTTCGATCACTTCGGAGAGGCGGTTGCGGCCGAAGGTATCTCGCAAAAGGGCTTTGGGGCGCTGCTTGAACTCGTCCGCGCCGGCAATACCTATGTGAAACTTTCCGCGCCATATAACCTGTCGAAGCTCCCCGGATATGAGGACGTGACGCCGCTGGCGCGCGCACTGATCGCAGCCCGCGCAGACAGGATGCTGTGGGGCACGAACTGGCCGCATCCCGGGAACAGGGAAGGGCGATCCGTGAGCGAAATCACGCCCTACCAGAAGGTGGACAATCTGCGGCTCGTGAAGGCATTTCAGGAATGGTGTCCGGACGGCGCGATTCGCAAAATGATCCTCGTCGATACGCCAACCCGCCTCTACCGCTTCACGTAATCTCAAAAATCCGCGCAGACCGGCGCTTCGGCCAACAGCACCGATTCCTGCTGGAACCGGTGCTCATAGGCACTCCGCACATCGTTAATCCGGCGCGCTTCCGCAGCGCTCTGTGTAAAGACGATCACCAGGTCGTGACCGTGTTCCCGTGCAATGGAGCCAGCGACGCGCTTCCATTGGCCGAATGTGGCGAGAACCGTAAAGCCCGCGGGAAAACGGGGTGTGACCTCGCGATCGACGAATTCCTGCCACTCCGCCTCACTCACGGTCCCGCCGCCCGGAAGCCCATCTCCAAAAAAGAGTTCCGCCCGGACCATGGGCGTCAGACCGGCAGGACAGGCAGGGATCGCAGCCGCACAGGCCGATAGCAACAGCGCCAGAGCCGCCGAGGCCCGCCATGCACAAATCATCAGCAGACCCCCCATTTCCGCCCCCCCCAATCATCCGTTCCCTGAAAATCTGGTCTTTGCAACAAAAACTTGAACGAACTGCCACAGAAGATTCGCATCCCGCCTCCAAACATGATCCCGCGAGACGAGTGATTCGATTCGCTGAGTCAGGACCGGAAAACCCGATGAACGCGTATTCCGCAGAATTTTTCCAGCAGGCACGTCGAGTGCAAGGCGATCGGGAGCGTTCAACCCCGATCCGGACCGGGTTGCCCCCCGACCCGGTCCGCCTGCACCGTACGATTTTTATTTCTGACACGCATTTGGGCACGCGCGGCTGCAAAGCCGCGATGCTGGCCGATTTCCTCGCCCATAACGATTGCCGCACGCTTTTTTTGGTCGGCGATATTCTTGACGGCTGGCAATTCAAAAACTGGTATTGGGACGAAGCGCACCGCCGAGTGATTGACGAAATCCTCTTCAAGGCAGCCAGCGGAACCCGCGTCATTTATGTCGCCGGCAATCATGACGAGGCATTGCGGCCTTATGCCGGCCTCGTTTTGGCGGGTGTCGAGTTGCACCGCGAGGCGATCCACGAAACCGCGGACGGAAAGCGCCTCCTGGTGATCCACGGGGACCAGTTCGACGGGATCGTCGCCTACGCAAAATGGCTCGCCCATCTGGGCGATACGGCCTACGCCCTCGCTCTCCAGGTAAATGAACTGCTGCACCGGGTCCGCAGACTCTTTGGTCTGCCTTACTGGTCGTTGTCCAACTACCTGAAAACAAAAGTAAAAAATGCAGTTCAGTTCATCAGTAATTTCGAGCATGCGGTGGTTCGCGCGGCATCGGCGGCGGGAGCAGATGGAGTGGTCTGCGGGCATATCCACCACCCCGTCATCAGAAATGTCGAGGGTGTTCTCTACTGCAACGATGGCGACTGGATCGAAAACTGCACGGCTTTGGTGGAAAACGGCATGGGCCGGCTGGAATTGATCGCCTGGGCCGCAGGGTCCTCAGCGTGCGAGAGCAACCCGTCAACAGTGCCGGTTCGCGACCGGGTTCTCCAGCCTGCTTTATCCACATGAATCTCTTCGATTGAGATAGCCCCGATTCCACCGCTCCGCTAATGGTTGCCCCTGGCGAGAGAGAGGGGGGGCCTTCATGTTCGAGCGAATGTCAGTTTGGCGGCTGCGGCATTTTGCAGACGAATGCCGACGCGCCAGGGAGCATGCGCTGGACCCACTCACGGAGCGCGAATTGGCGCAATTCGAACAGAAGTTCCGCGAGCTCGCCTCCGACGTCGAAGCGGCGCAAAGCCAGGCCGGCGCGGTCTGACCCGCTTCTTGCGGAGCAGGTTATTCGTGCCTTTCGTGATTCCTTCCGGGTGCAAACCGCTCTAATCTGCCCGTCGCAATCTCGGGGTATGCCGCATGGTCGCGCGCGGGGTCTGGTCCGCATTTGCTTTTTGCGCATTTCTGCTTGCGGTTCGGGGTGCAAATGCAGAGACCACCGCATGGTCCGCCGATATCGGTGCGGTGCGCCAGGTCGCGTCGTTGCTTCCTGGCGCACACCCGTCGCGGATCAACGTTCTGAAATTCGCAGAAAGCCGCCGAACAAAGAATTTTTCCGTCAAAGGCGCGCCAAAGGAACCCAGCATCCAGGCGCGCACCGCATTCCAGGTGGTCTATCCCGACGGGACCGTGATGGTCGATTCCGGCATGGATCTGCAGGTTCACAGATTTTTCGGGCGTGGACAGGAGGAGCCCTATTTCCCGCAGGCCGCTGCCGCGGTCGAAAGGGCGCTGCGTTCCGCGAAGATCATCGTGATGACCCATGAACACGGGGACCATGTCGCAGGCGTGATCCGGACACCGTTCTTTGCCGAACTGGCGCCGAAGACCGTGCTCACCCGAACCCAGGTGAAAAGCCTGATCGAAGATCCGCAGATGCCGGAAATTCGCCTCACGCCGGAGATGGCGCAGCATTTCATCGTCATTGATTACGACAGATACTATCCCTTCGCGCCGGGAATGGCTCTGATCAAGGCGCCGGGACACACGCCGGGATCGCAGATGGTCTATGTGGCGCTGGATTCGGGAAAGGAATTCATTCTCGCGGGCGACGTCGCCTGGCACATGGACGGTGTGCGGACGATCACAGGCAAGGATGCGCCCTGGATCAAGGAAGACGAAGGTGCGATCAACGCCGAACTGAAATGGCTGAACGGGCTGATGCACACCGAGAGGAACCTGACCGTTGTCCTGAGCCACGATGAAGAGCAGCGGATGGAACTCGTCCGGCAGAAGCTTCTCGGTGACGGACTGGAATAGAGGAGGACGCGGAATGCGCGGAGCTGTTTGCGGCGCAGTTTTGACGGCATTGGCCCTGACCTTACCGGTGCACGCGCAGCAGTCGGCAAGTGATGGCCCGCCCGTGGCGCGGCAGGGTTATCTTTTTGCGGGCGGACATTACGTCACTATCGCCGGAAAGCAGGTGATGGCCGGCCAGATTTATGCCGAATTCCAAATTCCGAAACAGCGAACCCATGCCGAGCCGATCGTGATGGTGCATGGCGCGATTCAAACGGGCACGAATTTTACCGGTACGCCGGATGGCCGCATGGGATGGGCAGAGTATTTTCTGCGCCGCGGCTACGCCGTGTATGTCATCGATCAGCCGGGCCGCGCGCGCGCAAGCTACAACGCCAGTGCCGATGGTCCGCAGGCTTTCCCCGATCTGGTGAACACGGAGCAGCGGTTTACGGCCCCGGAACGCTTCAATCTATGGCCACAGGCACATCTTCACACCCAGTGGCCCGGCACCGGAATGGCCGGCGATCCCGCTTTCGACCAGTTCTACGCCTCGCAGGTGCCTTTCGTGCAGAACGCGGAGAACGCGCAGTCGATGACGCGCGACGCTCTCGTTGCGCTGCTGGAAAAAATCGGGCCGGCAATCGTCATGACGCATTCGCAGTCCGGTTCAATGGGCTGGCTGACCGCGGATAAACGTCCGGATCTGGTGCGGGCGCTGATCCAGGTCGAGCCATCGGGACCTCCCGTGCATGACGTGCTCGCAGTGGGCGCGCCTGACTTTCTGCGCGACGGAGAACTTGTCCGGCCTTGGGGACTGAGCGCGATCCCGCTCAATTACGCGCCGCGTCCGGCTTCCGCGGCCGATTTGTCTTTCGTGCAGCAGGCTGCAGCCGACGGACCGGGCCTCGCCCGTTGCTGGCTGCAGAAATCGCCGGCTCGCCAACTTCCCAATCTCGCGAAAATGCCCATGCTGATCGTGAGCGGCGAGGCTTCGTTTCACGCGCCCTTCGAACACTGCACGGTCGAATACCTGCAACAGGCGGGCGTAGGTCCCGACTGGATCGATCTCGGAAAAGCGGGCATCCACGGCAACGGACACATGATGATGCTCGAAAAGAACAACCTCGAGATCGCGGCCGCGATCGACCGCTGGCTCATGAAGACCGTTCCCGCACACACCGCCGCGCGATAGGGAGTTGGTTTAAGTCCCGGGTTTTGTTTGTGGTGGTGGGGGTGTCCCGATTTTGGGCTTTGCCGTCTGCGCGGCAAACACGGAAACGGGTTGCTGCGCTGCTTTCTTGTTCTTGTCCTGCTTCGGTTTCTTTTTCTCGCGGTTGTTTCGCTGTTCTTTGTGAGCCATGGGACAATCTCCCTAAGATAGACCACCGATATTAGCGCGATCGGATCACGACGAAAATGCCGGTTAGAAAACAGAAGCCCGCGTTCAGCCTCGTCAATTCCGCATGTGCTCAGGAAAACAGAGAAAGCGCCCTACCACGGTGTTTAGATTGCGAGGGGAAAGTGGCGCCAAGTGATCGGGCGGGAAATGCATCAAAGGCGGCGGCCCGGCGCAATAAGGAATGATTGGCGCCCCCAAGGGGAATCGAACCCCTGTTTTCGCCGTGAGAGGGCGACGTCCTGGGCCGCTAGACGATAGGGGCGGTTACGGGCTTATAACCTCCCGCCCCCGGGCCATCAATCATCCGATTCGTCCAACTGCACCGGCTGAAACTCCGCGCCCGTGAACACATATGCGCGAAGAACAACCTCGTCCGGTGCTCCGCCGGCAATCAACCAGAGAAAATCCTGCTCGATGGCGGCAGAGAGATCGGCCTGCGAGGGTTGAGCGAGACCACCGGGATGAGAATGAAAACAGCCGATCACACTCCGCTCTGTACCGCGCAATCGCCGCAACAATTCGATCTGAAACTGCGGGTCTATGAGGAAATGCCGCTGCGGCTCGCCGGCAATATTCAACCCTTCATGCACGGCGGATACCGTCCAGCCCTGCGCGGCAATAATTCCCTCCAGCAGTCCACAACACTCGGCGGGGAACCGCGCACGTGACGACGCGACGATCCCGGCGGCCTGCGCCCGGGTCAGGCGGAGAACACGCATTTTCATGGCTTGCTGTCGATTCTGATCCGTCCGAGCAGACGGCCGGCCGGGTCCATGATCACGATCTCCTCGCCTCGGGGCCCGGAGAGGCGTAACAAGATCCGATTGCCATCCGTCTGTACGCTTTCGAGGCGCTCACCCGGCGCGGAGAGGGTGGTCGAGAAAGGCTGAACCGGAGTGAGGGAGCGCGTGAAGCGCAGAAACGCACCTGCAATCAGTCCCATTACCCCAAGGACGATCAGTACGCCGAGAATAATGACGAGCGCCAACAGCCCGCGAGAGCCTGTTCCCCTGGAAGTTTCGGTTTGCGCCATGCCCGATGAATCATCGTTGAGCGGGATCAGGACGTTCCTCGCTGCCGAAACGCATCGCGGCTGGCGGCTGGACCATTTCCTCGCGGTAAATCTGCCTCAGCTCTCACGCTCGCGACTGCAGCAAATGATCGCGGAAGGGCGCGTGACTCTGACCGGCGAAACCATAGGAGACCCAAACAAACGGGTCAAACCCGGCGACCGGATTGCCATTGAGATTCCCTCACCCACGCCGGCACTCCCGCAACCTCAGGATATCCCCCTCAGCGTCGCCTATGAAGATAACGACTTGATTGTCATCGACAAACCGGCCGGGCTTGTGGTGCATCCGGCGGCGGGGAATCGGGATGGAACGCTGGTCAACGCGCTTCTCGCCCATTGCAGGAATTCGCTGCCCGGCATTGGCGGCGTGGCCCGTCCAGGCATCGTGCACCGGCTCGACAAGGATACCAGCGGATTGCTGGTGGTGGCGAAGAATGAGCGCAGCATGCGCAGCCTCGCCAAGCAGTTCGCCGCCCATAGCGTGGAACGTGTCTATAACGCAGTGGTATGGGGTTGTCCGCGCACAAGGGAAGGCGTCGTGGAGGGCAATCTCGGCCGAAATCCTTTTGATCGCAAGCGCATGGCGGTCCTACGCGAACAGGGCAAACCGGCGCGCACGCATTACCGTGTGATGGAAAAGTGGGGGGGCAGCCGCTCGGATCTTGCCCGACACTTTGCCTCGCTGCTCGATTGCCGTCTCGAAACCGGGCGTACACACCAAATTCGGGTGCATCTTGCCCATCTCGGTCACCCGCTTATCGGAGATTTGATCTATGGCCATAGCCGTCGACCGCCCCGCGCCAAAACGTCTGCCGAGCAGATAGCGTATGCTGCTGCAGCCGCATTTCCGCGACAGGCTTTGCACGCCGGAGTGCTGGGATTTTTTCATCCTGCCAGACAGATCCGGATGCGCTTCGAATCGCCGTGGCCTGACGATTTTGTCGCTCTTGTGACAGCCCTGCGCGGCCTGCAAACCACCTGAACCGGCTTCAGGGATCTGCGCCCTCATTTTGCCAGAATGGGGGATACGCTTGATCCAAAATGCGTTAGCACTATTCAAACGGGCGGGTGCGAGAATTCCGGCGCATCGAGAAGATTTGAGGGGACCTTATGGCGAGAACACTACCGGTCATCGGGGAAGGTGGACTCTCGAGATATCTCGCGGAAATTCGCAAGTTCCCCCTGCTTGATCCGCAGGAAGAATACATGCTCGCAAAGCGCTGGCGCGAGCATGAAGATACCGAGGCCGCACACAAGCTGGTGACCAGTCACCTCCGGCTGGTGGCCAAAATCGCCATGGGTTATCGCGGCTATGGCTTGCCCATCAACGAAGTCATCGCGGAGGGCAATATCGGACTGATGCAGGCCGTAAAGCGCTTCGAGCCCGAACGTGGATTCCGGCTGGCGACTTATGCCATGTGGTGGATACGTGCAGCGATCCAGGAATATATCCTGCGCTCGTGGAGTCTGGTGAAACTCGGCACGACCGCCGCGCAGAAGAAACTCTTCTTTAATCTGCGCCGCGTGAAAGGCCAGATCGAGGCGCTGGAAGAAGGCGACCTCAAACCCGACCAGGTCAAAGACATCGCCCATCGGCTCAATGTGCCGGAAGAAGAAGTCATCAACATGAACCGGCGGCTGGCTTCGCCGGATTCGTCCCTGAATACCCCCCTGGGCACCGAATCGGAATCCGAGTGGCAGGACTGGCTGGCCGATGACTCCATCGATCAGGAGACACAGCTTGCCGAGTCCGAAGAACTCGAAGAGCGGCGTACGCTGCTTTCGACCGCGCTCGAGGAATTGACGCCGCGCGAGCGGGACATCCTGGAAGCCCGGCGTCTGCGGGATGATCCCATGACGCTCGAAGACCTCTCGATCAAATACGATATCAGCCGGGAGCGCGTGCGGCAGATCGAGGTTCGCGCCTTCGAGAAGCTCCAGGAAAAAATGAAGGCCGCGTTGGCGCATAAAAGGGCGGAAACATTGGACGCAAGTTAGGCCAATCGGTGCCATAAGCCCCCGATTCCGGCGGCCCCGGGCTGGTCATTGGGACGGGTAGCTTCCACCCGGCAAATTCCTGCTCTAAAATCACCTCTATCGGTGTGAACTGCCTTTGCGCCAGAGGAGGGTGATCGTGCAGAATTTGGCCAAGCTCTTTGCCGTTGGAGTTACGGCGATCTTTGTCGTTGGGGCGGGATTCGCCCTGCTACAGCAACTGGTAAAGACCTACACGCTGCAATCGCTTGCCGAGAACGATATCTCTCTCGAACAGGCGCTTCAGGTTGCCCAGGGTGCAATCGACGAATGCAAGAAGAATAATTCGGCCGTTACGGTCGCCGTCGTGGATCGCGTCGGCGGGTTTCGCTTCGTCATCCGTGGTGACGGCGCCCCGGCAGACGATGTCGATGTGGCGCGCAGGAAAGCCTATACGGCCCGCACATTCCGCCAGCCCACGTCGGTCTGGATACAGCGCACCGCGCCCGATCAGGCATTGAATGGCCAGAGGAAATTAAACGACACGATCGCGAAAGCCGGCGGAATGCCGATCATCTATCATGGTGATGCGATTGGCGGGATTGGCGTCGCAGGATCGAAGGGCGGCGATGAAATGGATGAATCCTGCGCAAAGGCCGGCACACAGGCCATTGCCGACCAATTGCTCTGAAGCAAGCAGCAACCGGTATAAACGGGAGGAGATTTCGATGTCTGCACTGTCCAATTCTGCAAAGGCCGTCGCGTTTGCGGCGTTCCTGATTTCGGCCTCGACGGTAAACGCCCAGAGTTTGAGCGTTAATTCCGAACAGGCCATGGCCGCCATGCAGGCCGCAATGAAATATGCAAAGAAAGACGGATCGGATGTCTCGCTTGCGGTGGTGGACCGGGATGGGAAAGTCGTGTTGCTCATGCGGGGCAACACCGCGGCGCCCCACAATCTCGATCTGGCGCGCCGCAAAGCCTACACGGCGAACCTGTTCAAAATGACTTCGCTTGCCTGGCGCGACAAAAGCATGCCCGGTCAACCAGAAGCCAGCGAGCGTGATATGCCGGACGTCATCCCCCTCGGCGGCGGCGTACCCATCATGGCCGGTGGTGAAGTCATCGGCGCTGTCGGCGCATCGGGGACGAAGGGCGGACAGGAAGGCGACACCGCCTGCGCACAGGCTGCTGCCGATGCTGCCGGGGCGCTTATCAAACGGCTCCAGGCCAGCAACTAACCTTCGGAGAATCTCATGAAATCATTTCTCGGCGCGCTCACGGGCGCGCTTGGCCTGTGCCTTGTGGCGAATGGATTGGATGCTGCCGAACTTCCGGCTTCAGCTGTTTTCGTCACCACCTTCGTCGAAGTTATCCCCGGCGCAGCAGGACAGGCGGCGGGGTTCCTTCGCGAATATCGCGCAGCCAGCCGCCGTGAGCCGGGGCTGCTGGAAGGCGATGTGTATGAGGAAATCGGCACCCCTTCACGCTTCGTGACCAATGAGGTGTGGCAGGACATGGGCGCCTATAGGGCGCATATGGACGGAACGGCCCGGGGTGCGCTTTGGGAAGAACTGAAGCCGATCGAATTCGGCCCGCCGGATCCGCGGATGCATTATGCGCATTTCGTGTCCGAACGAACTGCGGCCCCGCCTGCCGGCAGCATTTTCATTCTGAGCCACCTCGACGTCACGCCACCGCAGGTGCCGACTCTGCTCGAACTGATGAATCCTTTAACCGAGGACTCGGCGAAGGAGCCCGGATCCGAGATCTACGAAATCATCCGCCAGGGGCAGACGCCCGGCACCGGGAATCATTTTCGGCTGTTTGAAGTCTGGTCGAGCGAAAAAGCGTGGGAAGATCACAATATGGCTGCGCACACGCAGACCTTCCGCAACCGGCTCGCCCCGCTGCTGGGAACGCCATATGACCAGCGCAAATATACGCGTCTGAACTGATCTCTGGAAGGTCCCCGAATGAAAACTGGCTGGTTGATTGGTGCCGCAGCGGTGCTTTTGTCCATCGCAGCGGAGGCAGCAGACACGCCCAAAGGCGAAGGACTGGTTTACGTCACTTCCTATGTCGAAGTGGCGCCGCAATCGGCCGCGACCGCCTTGAGCGCATTACGCGATTACCGCAAGTCGAGTCTGCAGGAAGGCGCCAAAGCAGCCGATGTTTTTCAGGAAAATGGCCAGCCCAGCCGTTTCGTCGTCAGCGAAATCTGGAGCGATCCACAGGCTTTCACCGGTCATGAGAAATCACCGGCCCTTGAAATGCTTTCGGGAAAGCTGAATCCGGTTTCGTTCAAGCCGGTCGATATTCGCGTGCACAGCCTTTACTGGGGTACGCCCTATGCGCCGCCGCGGGCGGGAGACTTTTTCGTCATTTCCCATCTCGATGTGTATGGTCCGGGCGTTCCGGTTCTGCTGGCCGCGTTCAGGCCGCTCGCCGACCAGACCCGAAGCGACAAGGGGATGGTCCGCTACGAAATCCTCGATCAGGTTGTGCCGCACGCCAATCATTTCCGGCTTTTCGAGGAATGGTCGAGCGAGAAGGATTGGGTGGCGCATAACCTGTCGGCGCATGTGCAGGCGTTCCACGCTGCTTTGCCGCAATATCTCGGCACCCCTTACGACCAGCGCCTGTATCACCTCGCAAATTAGTCGATGCGCCCGAAGCGCAGGCTCCGAATTCGTACTACATCGCCCATTATGGTTAAGCGATGGCTGGGAGGCGGTGCATGCGCGACATAAGCACATGGACCCGGCGTACGCCAACCCGGCAGCAGCCTCTTGGCCGAAGGTCGCGATATCCCGCGCTCTTTACAATCGGGCCTCTATCGTCATGCAAATTGGAACAAGTCGTTAACCAGCCAACAAGTTCATAATGTAAACCGCCTTAGTTGAATCAGTTCATACAGCGCCGTTTAATTCATTTTAAAGACCTGCTGGTTAGGCTCCCGGCTGAAGGCTTGGAGCTATTGCAAATGTTTCTGGAGCGCCTGCGCCGGTTCGCGAGAAATGAGCGAGCGAATGTAGCCATGCTTTTCGGATTTGCGGCTGTTCCGCTGATCTATCTGACCGGGATGGCGATCGATTACACCTGGGCAGTCGACCGGCAGGTGCAACTGAATGCAGCCGCCGATGCAGCCGCCCTCTCGGCCGTCACACCGACAATGATGGCCCAAAGCACATCCATTGCGCAAACTTTCGCGACAACCAACTTCAACGCCCAAGCGAGCGTAATCGCGGGCGTCATGTCGCCAAACCCGACCGTAACGATATCAACAAACGGTCCCGTGCGCACGGCTACGGTCAGTTACACCGCGAACTCACAGAACTCGTTTCCCACCCTGCTGGGCCGGCAAACTATCGCCTTGTTTGGCTCTTCGCAGGCAACAGCCGGCCTGGCGCCGAATATCGATTTTTATCTGTTACTCGACGACTCCCCATCGATGGCGATAGCGGCGACTCAGACCGATATCAATACAATGGTCAATAATACGAAGTCGCAGGGGGGATGCGCATTCGGATGTCATGAAACATACCCTGCGGCCGACAATCTGGGCAATCCCAAAGGGGAAGACAATTATGCGCTCGCGCGCGCCCTGGGAGTCACGCTTAAAATCGACAACCTGAAAACCGCCGCTCAAAACCTGATGACAACGGCGCAAACCACCATGAGCAAATATAATGCCTCCTACCGCATGGGGATATACACGTTCGATGTGGGCCTCAACACCATCCAGACACTGACGTCGAATCTGACAACGGCGAAGACCTCGGCCGGCAACATCAATCAGCTCACGGTTTATGACAACAACTGCTTGACCAAGAGCAATTGCAACCACGACGAAGACACCGATTTTGCTACCGGTATGAACAAGATCAACACGATCATGCCAAACCCGGGCAGCGGCACGAACAACAAGGGCGACACCCCCCAGGAAATCCTGTTTATTGTCACCGACGGTGTTATTGACGTCAACGTCCCCGGCAATCCCAACGCCAGCACCTCTTACGGCACCTTTTACGCGTCGCAAAACCGGCAGGAATCGACGGTCAATCCTCTCAACGGTTCGGGCGGCGAGGTGCAGACCGACTGGTGCACGTCCGTGAAGAACCGCGGTATCCGCATAGCCGTTCTTTACACAGAGTATCTGCCGCTGCCGACCAACAGCTGGTACAATAGCCAGATTTCGTCGTTCCAGCCCAATATCGGCAATCAGTTGCAGGCCTGCGCCTCGCCGGGGCTGTACTCGATGGTGCTGACCGGCGGCGACATTTCCGGAGCCCTGGCTGCCCTTTTCCAGTTGGCGGTTCAGAGCGCCTATCTTTCAAAATGATCACGTGGGCAAACCGACGGTTGCGTCGAATCCTGAAATGCCAGAGAGGCACGGCAGCGCTTGAATTCGCCCTGGTCGCAACACCATTCTTCGCATTGCTCATCGCGTTCTTCGAAACGGCCCTGGTCTTTCTGGCCGAGCAGACGCTGCAGACCGCGACAACAGAGGCATCGCGCCTCATCATGACCGGTCAGGCGCAGTCTCAGGGTCTCACGACTGCCCAGTTCCAGCAGGACGTTTGCAATAATGTGGGCGCCCTGTTCAGCTGTTCCAACATCTACGTCAACGTGCAGAAATTCTCGACCTTTTCTGCCATTGCACAGTTGAATCCTCTGACGAATGGGGACTTCAATAAAGGATCATTGAATTACAACATCGGCGGACCCGGCGATATCATGCTCGTCCAGGTCTTCTACCAATGGCCGGTCTTAACCGCGCCGCTCGGATTCAATCTGTCCAATATGAACGGCAACAACCGATTGCTCATGGCGACAGCCGTGTTTCGCAACGAACCGTATTGAGGGACTGTCCATGTTTGAGCGGCGGCGAAGGAAGGGAATTGTTGGCGACCGGTCCGGGCTTGCCGCGATCGAATTTGCGATCGTCGCGCCGGTCATGCTGCTTGCGTACCTGGGTGGGCTCGAGCTGTCGCAGGGCATTGCACTGCAGCGCATGGTCGCGCTCACCGCCATTACGGTCACCAATCTGGTTGCTCAATACACAAGCCTAAGCGCCAGCAAGGATATGCCCGACGTCCTGAATGCGTCGACCCAGGTTCTTGCACCAAATCCCGCCGCCGCGGCAACAGTGGTGGTGACCTGCATCACGATTGATGGAAGCAAGAAAGCGACGGTGGCATGGAGCCAGGCTTTGAACGGATCGGCCAGGACCAAAGGCCAGACGATGGCTGTGCCTGCGGCTCTTGACGTTGCCAATACCACGCTGATCCTGGGTGAGGTCACTTACGCATATACGCCGATCATTGATTTTTTGAAGCACGGCAACTTTAATCTGTCCGCGTCGATATATATGTATCCGCGCGCTTCAACGACAATCAACCTGACGTCTTAGCCCGGCATCGCTTCGCCACGGCTATGCAGGGCCCTGCAATTCATGGGCCCTCAACACCCGCTCCGCGTCTGCGAAGCGGGTGTTGGCCATGTGTCAATACCATTTGCGCAGTCGAACATCGCTCGCACCGCCGACGAGCATCTTGAACTTCTCCACGTCGCTGCCCATGAAATGGTACGGATAGACGATCTTTGGATGGAAGTCCTTCACCCACTGTGCGGCGGCTTCGACCGTCTGCGTGTAAGGCAGATTCATCGGAATGAAGGCCACATCGATATTGGGCAGATTCTTCAATTCTGGCGCTTCTTCGGTATCGCCGGCGAGATAGATCCGCTTGCCACCGAGATCCAGGACATACCCGTTGTCGCGGCCTTTGGGATGGTACATCTGGCGCGCAGGCGTCGTATTGTATTCGACAACCGCTTCGATTGGCACTCCGGCATAAGCCGCCTTGTCGCCGTTCTTCATCACTTTGGTTTTTGCCTGAAGCGCAGCCGGCATCATTCCGTATACGCTCTGGGGCGCCACGATTACCGTATTCGGGCCCACCAGTCCGTTCAGCGTCGGGACGCTGAAGTGGTCGCCATGCTCATGCGTGATCAGAATGAGATCCGGCGGGCTGGCGCTCCGGAAATCGGCGGCCCCGCTGTTCGGGCCAGGCGGGAAACTTGTCGGATCGGCAATGATCGTCTTGCCGTTCCAGGTCAGCACCACCCCGGCATGGTGCACGGGATGGATGGTGAGATTGCCGTTGTTGGTGGCGATCTGATCGTCCTGGGCGGCTTGCGCAACAGCCGGCGTAGGCATGAGCAGCGGTACGGCCGCATTCGCTAAAACCATGCAAAGCACGGTCGCGGTGGGCGCGAAAACTCGAATTATCTTCACGAGTCGTCTCCTTGGGTTGTCTGGAATGGGCCGATCCCCGAGAGCCGGATGGCGCCAGGACGACAATATAGATTCCGGTTCCGCCAATGGCTATGGCGCGCCGGCAAATTTCGTTGCCTACGCGAGTCGGATGAGCGTGAGCGACGGCAGGGCGATCTTGCTGCGCTCTACTCGCCGGGCATTTTGGACGGAAAGGGACGAATCTGAAGCCCTACTTGCCCCCTGCTGCGGCGCGCACCCCTGAGGCCTCGCGCTTGTCTGCCTGCAACGTGACTGCGTCATAGGGCGGATCCGCGAGTTTCTGCTGGGCGCCGGTGGCATCGTCGCCCGGCGCTGGAGCCACTTCGCAGTGCTCGGCCGTGCACATCAATGTCGTTCTCGCAATGCCCCGTTGCACCATGACGGTTCTTCCGGGGCGATCCGTTACGATGATCTGATCATTTACCGCCTCATGACCGGATGCATCGAACCCGATGATGTTCGTCGTGCCAAATGTCTTGCCAAGGATCAATATATGGGAGCGATCGACCACCGTGATGTCTGCGATTGCGGGATTACCAATGGAAACCGATCGCATTGGCTCGTTGAACGTCAACGACTGTGCATTATCGATTGGAACGCGGATCTCCTCCGCATGAACGCGGGCTGCGAGTGCCGTCAGAACGGCGCCGGCGGCAAAAAATCCGAGCAACGGATTCCACGGAGAAGTGCGGCGGAGATTCATGTTCTGGTTTCCCGAAGTGTCACGCCGCGAATCTATTCCGTTGGGGTAAACGAACGATAAAGAAAAGACGCATCGTGATCGGTGTGCAGCATTCCGCCTTGATGGGATTCTTGTACGGCGGTTAACAGGGGGTGACTTTATATGCCGCAAATAGGCGACAACCGGGTGATTGCGAAATTTGCCCTCAATATTCGTCGCCGGATGTTTCCCTTCACCGGCCGTTAAATCGTGGCATTTAGCATACTCCGGTGTTTACCCGCGATTCGGCGGCGATATCGACCAGAATGCAGGAGACGTCCGCCCGATGCGGGCGTCTCCTTGCGAACGGAAAGCGCAGAATGTCCCTTTCGATCTTTCTCATGGGAATTTTCTCCTCGCTGCTGCTCGCCGCCGCGTTGTTCGATCTCGTCAGCTATACGATTCCCAACCGGCTGATTTCCGGCATATTCGTGCTGCTTGTGCTTTTTCTCCTTACGCTGGCGTGGAAAGGTCACGCCCTGAGTTGGGCCGGCCTGCAGCTGCACGTTCTCGCTGGAGCGATCGGACTGGCCGCCGGCATAGCTCTTTTTGCACCCGGCTGGATCGGCGGCGGCGATGCCAAGTTGTTTGCGGTCATCTGTCTTTGGATCGGTTTGCAGGGTCTTGCGGAATATGCGGTCATTGCAGCCCTGATGGGTGGCGCATTGACGATTGCCCTCCTGACATTCCGCAGCATTCCTCTTCCCGCCGGTCTTGCCGCATTGCCCTGGGTCGCCAAGCTTGCGGATACGCGCTCCGGAATTCCTTATGGGGTAGCTCTCAGCCTCGCGGCTCTCTACGTTCTTCCGGGTACTGACCTGTTCCGTGCGGCGGTGAATTGAGTCGCGGTCGAAAAAATATTCCGGTCGAGTATTTTTCCCATCTCCCGTTAACCAAATTCTAAACAGCTTCGTGCTTGGTTGTCGGCGAAGGAGATTTCTCATGAACGTAAAACGAGTGGCAATTCTGGGTGTTGCGGCCATTGCGGCAGGCGCTGCGGCAATGATGGTACGCGGGATGGTCAACAACAGGGCGGCCCCGCAGGCTGCCCCTGCGATAGCGATGGCTGAAATTCTGGTCGCGTCGCAGGATGTCAGCCCGGGACATCCCCTGGATGTCAGTCTGGTGCACTGGCAAGCGTGGCCGGACAAAGCGATGATGCCGGGCCTGATCACCCGTGCTGCCCAGCCCGATATTGCGAAAGCTGTTTCCGGGACCGTAGCGAAGACGTCCCTGGTCACCGGACAACCGGTCACGGAGTCAAGTATTGTTCGCACGGGTGCAGCCGGATTCATGGCTGCCACCGTCACAGTCGGCATGCGCGCCATCGGTGTCCCGATAACGGCCGAGAGTAGCGCGGGCGGGTTCATACTCCCAAATGATCGGGTCGACGTGGTGCTGACGCGCGATCTGTCGGGCAACGGACCCAAGAATTTCGAAAGCACAACCATCCTGAGCGACGTTCGCGTGCTGGCGGTGGACCAAACTGCGCATCAGGGCAAGGATCAGGAAAGCCTGGTCGGGAAAACCGCGACTCTGGAATTGACGGAAGCGCAGGCGGAACTCATCACAAGAGCGCAACAGTCCGGCGTCCTGTCCCTCACGTTGCGGTCCATTTCCGACAGCACCGGCACACCGACCGCCAGTGATTTTTCAGGCCACCGGATTGTAGCGGGCAAACCGAGTGTCGAAAGAATGCCCCCGCTTTCTGTCTACCGCTATGGGGTCCGCCGCGAAGACGCCGGTACTGCCAGCGCGACGCCAACTCCAAGTGAGCCTGTAACCGATATCCCGGCGCCCGCAAGCCGAACCAATGCAACAGAGGGCTCCGTCGCCCTGGAGACATCGCGATGAAATTGCATTCCAGCATATCTGCGGCCGCACTCGCTCTGGCCGTTCTGGCCGCTTCCACCGTGCAGGCGCAAAATCAGGTAGCGGCCGCTGAATCGTCTCAGATCATACACATTTCCGGCGAATCGGCTGCCAAACCCAATCGGCTGTCCCTGCCCCTGAACAAGGCGGTCATCGTTGAGCTCGAGCGCGACGCCCGTGACGTCGTGGTAGCGAATCCGCTGGTCGCGGACGCGGTGGTGAAATCCCCGCGGCGCATATTCCTGATGGCGCTGAAAGTGGGACAGACAAGCGCAATATTTGCCGATGCCGATGGCCATCAGATCGCCAATCTGGAAATCGTTGTCGGCTCCGATGTCGCGGATCTGAACGAGCAGATGGTCCGGCAATTGCCGGGCGCCCAGGTCAAGGCGGAAGCGCTCAATGATAACATCGTGCTTTCCGGGACCGTGGCGAATGTTCAGCAGGCCAGTCGGGCCGAATCCATGGCTGAAGTTTTCACCGGCGATCCCAAGAAGGTGGTCAACAACCTTTCGATCGGCGAACGCGAGCAGGTCCTGATTCAGGTGCGGGTTTCGGAGATGAGCCGCACCATCTCCAAGCAGCTTGGGATTAATGCGCTGGCCGTGGCGAAAGCAGGCGGAGTGCCGATTGTCGTAGGAACGGACAATCAGTTCAGTCTCGTCGGGCGAGCCCTGACCAATATGGGAGCCATGCTTGGCAATTTGGGACCTGCCTGTCAGCCGCCCGCAACAACGAGCTGTGTTGGGCCCGGGAGTCCCGCGCCAAATAATTTGCAGGGCACCATACAGGCTCTGGAGCGTGTCGGCCTTGTGCACACACTTGCCGAACCGAACCTGACGGCGATTTCCGGAGAAGCTGCCAAATTCCTTGCCGGCGGAGAATTTCCGGTGCCGGTTTCCCGTGACCTCCAGGGCAACATTGTCGTCGAATACAAGCCTTTCGGTGTCGGGCTCTCATTCACGCCGATCGTTCTGAGCAAGGGCCGGATCTCGCTGCAGGTATCCACTGAAGTCAGTGAACTGACCAATACCGGGGCGTTTACGCTGACATCGCTCGGATCAACTCAGGGCCTTACGCTCCCGGCACTGGCGGTGCGACGGGCGCAGACAACGGTTGAACTTCCTTCCGGCGGAACGCTTGCAATCGGCGGACTGATTCAACAGCAGACCAAGCAAAATCTGGATTCTCTCCCGGGTGTCAAGGACCTGCCGGTTCTCGGCGCTCTCTTCCGCAGCCGTGACTTCCAGAACAACGAAACCGAACTGGTGGTGACCGTCACTGCGTATCTCGTGAACCCGGTTGCTCCGGCGCAGATCGCCGGCCCGGACGACGGTTATGCGGTTCCGTCCGATCTCGAGACCGTCCTGCTCGGAAGGCTTAATGCCATTTCCGGCAAGGATCCACAGGCGAAACCAGCGATTGCCAAAGGTTCGGCCGGCTACATCCTGCAATAACGAAAGGCATTGTCATGAACTGTTCTCTGCACAGCATCCGCGGTTCTGCATTAATTGCAGCGCTGCTGCTCTCGGCCTGCGCCAACGATCCCGCGCGGGTCGAGAACGCCTCGCTGCCGACGGAGCGATTTCCCATTGCCGTCGAAGCGCAAATGGCGACATTTCGTCTCCCGCTGGATCAGCGCGGTGATCTGAATGACTCGGCCGAATTGTCCTTGCGGCAGATCGCGAGCGACTATCTCCAGAATGGCAGCGGTTCGCTGACCGTCGCCGTGTCCGGGAACAGCGCCGTTGCAGCGGCGCGTGTCACCGATCGGCTCGTCGCGTTGGGGGTCGAGCGGAACCGGATTATGATCGCCAGCGACAATGCTCCGCCGGCGGCCGCGGAGGCGAGAGTGAGTTTCGTCCGTTATCACGCTGAACCGGCTCCGTGCGGCGATTTTTCCGAAAGTCTGGCAATAACCTGGCAGAACAAGCCTTCGCCCAACTTTGGTTGCGCGACCCAGCATAACCTGGCCGTCATGGTCGCCGATCCCCACGATCTGGTTGCACCGAAGAATCTGGAAGCCGGAGACGCGCAGCGCAGCCTGAGCATTCTGGACAAATTCCGCAAGGGCGACACGACCGTCTCGACGAAGGCACAAGAGCAGTCCGGGGCTATTTCGAACGTCGCAACCGGCAAGTGAAAGGGATGAACGCGATGGACAACAAAACAGGCGCCGCAGGCGATTCGATAATGCTGGAGCGTCCGATACCGCGCATTTCAATCGCGGCGTTTTGCGACGGGAAGGACACAGTGGCAATGATGGAAAGCGCCGCGGCGGATCGGCGTATGTCCAAAGCCCATGTCGCCATCCAGCCCGGAGGGGTTTCCGGAGCCATGTGCTTCTTCGCGTTGAAGCAGACGCCGGACCTGCTGATCGTCGAAACGCAATGTGAGGGAGACGCGGCTATCCAGGAACTGGATCAGCTCGCCACGGTCTGCGACGAGAAAACCAAAGTGGTCGTGATCGGGCGTACCAATGATATCCGGCTCTACCGCGAACTTGCGAGGCGCGGAGTGTCCGAATACCTTCTGGCTCCGCTTACCCCCCTCCAGTTTATCGACTCGGTTGCAACACTTTATTCGAGCCCCGATGCACCGCCTCTCGGACGCGTCATTGCGTTCACGGGGGCACGCGGAGGCACAGGCGCATCGACGCTCGCGCACAACACCGCCTGGTGCATCGCCGATACCCTGAAGATCAGCACTGCGATTGTCGATCTGGATCTGCCCTTTGGAACGGCTGGCCTGAACTTCAACGAAGACCCGGTACAGGGCATAGCAGATGCCCTGAACGCCCCGGATCGGCTTGATGACGTTCTGCTCGACCGTCTGTTGGTCAAATGCACCGACCACCTGTCGCTGTTTACAGCCCCTGCCTTGCTCGACCGTGAAACCGATATTCAATTGCCGGCTCTGGAAACGGTGCTCGATCAGGTCAGAGCTTCGGTTCCTTGCATCGTTGTTGATTTGCCGCATGTCTGGACGAACTGGTCCAGGCAGGTGCTCAGCATGGCGAACGACATTGTGATCGTCGCAACCCCGGACCTTGCGTCGCTTCGCAATACCAAAAACATGGTCGAGGCACTTCAGAGCCGGCGCGCCAATGATGCGCCGCCGAAACTGGTCATCAATCAGTTCGGAGTTCCCAAACGTCCGGAAATTGCGGCCAAGGAATTCGCGACCACCGTGGGTCTGGACCCTGTGCTCGTTCTGCCATTCGATCCGCCCCTGTTCGGGGGTGCTGCCAATAACGGCAAGATGTTGGCGCAGGTACAGCCAACCGGGCGCACGACCGAGGGCATGCGCCTGTTGGCCGGAATCGTAACCGGCCGCAGCAACGGACAGCCGGTCAAGAGCAGCGGGATGTTCTCCCTTCCCTTCCTGAATCGCAAGGCAGCGTAGGAGCACGCACATGTTCGGCAAACGCGCCGCCATTCCGGACCAATCGAACCGCAGCCTCATGCCCCGCGCATCAAGCGCTGGCGGCACGCGTGCTGAAAAGCCCACGCTCGGTGTTGTCTCGCGGGACGACAAATCACCTCAGCAGGCGCAACCTTCGAAGACAGCGGCTTCCGCGACGGCACATCATCAGGCAAGCGCCCAGAGCCAGGCGGAAGCAAATTCTGCAGACGGCCCTGTGGTAACCGTCGATGGCAGAACCGACGAGTATTACGCCACAAAGGCTTCGGTTTTTAATGCGCTCGTCGAAACCGTGGATCTGTCACGGCTGGCGCAGATAGACCCCGAAGCGGGCCGTCGCGAAATCCGCGTTATTGTTAATGAGATCATGACAATAAAGAACGTCGTGATGTCAATTTCCGAGCAGGATCAACTGATCACCGATATCTGCAACGACATCTTTGGCTACGGTCCATTGGAACCGCTGCTCGCGCGAGACGATATCGCCGACGTGATGGTGAATGGCGCATCACGGGTTTTCATCGAAGTCGGTGGAAAGGTTCAGCGCACCAATATCCGGTTCCGTGACAATGCGCAGTTGATGAATATCTGCCAGCGCATCGTGAATCAGGTCGGCCGCCGTGTGGATGAAAGTTCCCCAATCTGCGACGCGCGCCTTGCCGACGGATCCCGCGTCAATGTCATCGCGCCCCCGCTGTCGATCGACGGCCCCACGCTGACCATCCGAAAGTTCCGCCGGGACAAGCTGAAGCTGGACGATCTCGTCCGTTTCGGCTCGATCACGCCCGATGGTGCACGCATTCTCGCGGTCATCGGCCGCGCGCGCTGCAACGTGATCATCTCAGGCGGTACCGGCTCAGGCAAAACCACACTGCTGAACTGCCTCACCGCATATATCGATCTCGATGAGCGCGTGATCACCTGCGAAGACGCGGCCGAACTGCAATTGCAGCAGCCGCATGTCGTACGTCTGGAAACCCGTCCTCCGAACCTCGAAGGCGCCGGCCAGATCACGATGCGCGATCTTGTCCGGAACACCCTGCGCATGCGACCGGAGCGGATCATCGTCGGCGAAGTGCGCGGACCCGAGGCGTTCGACCTGCTCATGGCCATGAACACGGGCCATGACGGTTCGATGGGCACCGTCCACGCCAATTCTCCACGCGAGGCGCTGTCGCGTCTCGAGTCCCTCGTCACACTGGGGGGATTCAGTCTGCCGTCCAAGACCGTGCGTGAAATGATTTCCTCATCGGTTGACGTCATCATCCAGGCCGAGCGTCTGCGCGATGGCTCGCGCCGCATCACCAGCATCAGCGAAGTGGTTGGAACGGAAGGGGACGTGATCATCACGCAGGATCTGCTGACCTATCAAATGGATGGTGAAGACGAAGGTGGCCGCATCCGCGGTCGCCATGTCGGTACGGGAATCATGCGCCCCGTGTTTTGGGACAGGGCACGCTATTTTAACCTTGAGCACGAGCTTGCAGATGCTCTCGACAATATTCAGCTCTGAGGAACAAACGGCATGGCGATCATCGCAGTCGTAGTCCTTTCGCTGCTTTCGGTCGGCGGCCTGATCTTTGCATTCGCGGGGGGAGGTTCGGACCAGATCCACGCGCGTGTGGCAGCCATCGGCAAGAACAAAACGGCGTTACCCGGTGCGCAAGCTACCGAAGACCACAACCAACAGCGCCGGAAGAACATGACTGCGATCCTGAAAGAGTTGGAAACGCGGCAGTCAAAGCAAAAAGTCCGCCCCACCCTGCGCCGCCGAATTGAGCAGGCAGGGCTTCGGATAACGCCACGAACCTACTGGATGCTTTCGGGCGTCTCGGGCCTTGTTGCTGCCGGTGTTTCAACGCTTCTGGTGCACAAACTCTATGTCGGCTTGCCCGCTGGTTTCGCCTTCGCTTTCGGCCTGCCGCGTTGGTTGCTCTCTTTCCTCAAGCAGCGCCGGCAGAAGGCGTTTACCCGTGAATTCGCGCCCGCGATCGAGGCGGTTGTGCGCAGCGTCAAAACCGGCTTGCCGGTTCATGAGGCCCTGAAACTGGTCGGCAGCGAGATGGCAGAACCCGTGGGCGGTGAGTTCCGTCTGCTGACCGAGAGTCTCAAAGTCGGCATAACGATGGATGAGGGCATCAAGCGTATGTACGATCGCGTAGGCACGCCGGAAGTGAATTTCTTTGGAATTGTCATGGCGATACAAGCCAAAGCCGGCGGTAATCTGTCGGAGGCCCTGAGCAATCTCGCCGGCGTTTTGCGCGACCGAAAGCGCCTGATCAACAAGATCAAGGCTCTTTCATCCGAAGCGAAAGCCGGCGCGATCATTATCGGGTCAATGCCACCTGGGGTAATGGTGATGGTCTATATTACGACGCCCGATTACATCAAAATTCTGTTCAACTACGAAATCGGGAATCTGTTGCTGATGGGCTGCGCCGTTTGGATGACGCTGGGCATCATTGTCATGAAGAAGATGATCGCAATCAAATATTGAGCGCTTCGATGAATCCCTATCTGCACCTGCTGCTCGAACGTGAATTCCTGGTGGTTGCGTTTTCCGCAATTGCGGCGTTCGCCACGGTTATCACTCTGGGCCTGCCCTATCTCGCCGGCGATCGCCTTGCCGCGCGGATGAAGGCCGTATCCGGCCGCCGCGAGGAATTGCGCCAGAAGCAGTTCGAAGTCCTCGCACAAAAAGCGACCAAAGGTCAGCTTCGCACACAGTCGGGCGGGTTGATGAAGCAGGTCGTTGACCGGTTCGATTTGCGCAAGCTGCTGGAATCGCCAGGCATGAAAGAGAAACTTGCGCGCGCGGGATATCGTGGGCAGGGGCCGTTCTTTGCCTTCCTGTTCTTCCGTTTCGCAATGCCGCCGATTGTGTTGCTGTTTGCTTCGATATTCGTGTTCGGAATCGCTAAAGTCAGTTGGCCTCTCACCGCCAAATTGGTTGCGGTCGTCGCCTCCGCTCTGATTGGGTATTATTTGCCGGACGTGTTCCTTTCGAACCGCATCCAGAAGCGCATGGATTCGATCATGCGGGCCTTTCCGGATGCGCTGGATCTGCTTCTGATATGTGTGGAATCTGGAATGTCCATCGAAGCAGCTTTCAATCGCGTCTCCCAGGAAGTCGGGACACAATCGGCCGAACTGGCCGAGGAACTGGCGCTGACCACTGCGGAACTGTCCTATCTTCCGAGCCGCCGCCAGGCTTTCCAAAATCTTGCAAGTCGATGCGGACATCCGGGCGTAAAATCCGTGGCAGCGGCGCTGATCCAATCGGAAAAGTACGGTACCCCGGTCGGACAGGCTCTGCGTGTAACGGCACTGGAAAACCGTGAAATGCGGATGTCCGATGCGGAACGGAAAGCGGCCTCCCTGCCGGCCAAACTTACGGTTCCGATGATTACGTTTTTTCTGCCCTGTCTTTTTGTCGTGATCATGGGACCGGCGGTACTCAAGATCATGGGTTACGTGAAATAGCCCCCGGGTACGCAGCGGGAGCTTGGCCGCGTTGTGACCTGATGCCGAAAAAATGCGGTGAAGAATGCTGGTTTCGCCGCCTGTCCCAATTCCAGCCGCAATGTGTTTGTTCTATATTGTCCTATGCGGAGACGAAATTTGCCGGGCCGTCTGATTTTCGCGGCGGGAATATGTGTCGCGCTTTGCGCCGGAATTCTATCCGCAGCGATCGCGGCGCAGTCGGCTGACTTCTCCACAGCGGGTTTCATTTCAAATCGCGACGGGGTCCAGCACCGGGACCTATTTCCCGGTGGGCGCCTTGCTGTCGGAGGTGCTGAGCCATCCGCCCGGCGTGACGCGATGTGAATCGGCAAATGCCTGCGGACCCGCAGGACTGATCATCTCGACCATGGCCTCGCAGGGTTCGGTTGCCAACGTGATCTCCGTCAATGCAGGAATGATCAATTCCGGGTTTGCGCAGGCCGATGTGGTGTCATCTGCAATGGAAGGACGCGGGCCGTTTCGCAAGACAGGGCCGACGAAGAGTTTGCGGGTCATCGCCGACCTCTATGGGGAAGATTTGCATCTCGTCGCCGCAACCAGGGCCAACATTCAAACGGTCGCCGATCTGAGGGGAAAGCGCGTATCGCTCTCTCCCGAAGGATCCGGAACCATCGTGACCGCGCGGGCCATTCTTTCGGCATACGGGTTGCCGGAAAAGGCGATTCACGCGAATTTCGATTCTCCCGAAGCCGCCGTGGATCGGATGCGCGAAGGCCGGCTTGATGCATTTTTTCTGGTCGGCGGGACTCCGATCAGACTGATTCAGGAACTGTTGGTGGATGGGACTGCGCATCTCGTGCCGATTACCGGACCGGGATTGAAGCGTCTGCTGCGCAATGAGCGCTATCTTGAGCCGCACGTCATTCCGAAAGGCGCCTATGGCGATGCACCCGCCGTCGAAACGCTTAGCGTGGACGCCCTGTGGGTGACGGATGAATCGGAGCCGGATAAACTGATCTATGGGATGTTGAAGGCCTTGTACAATCCGGCGAACCGGCCGGCGCTGCGGGCGGTGCAGCAGGGCTCGCATTTTGTCGAGCTCTCGTTCGGAGCAAAACCGGCGCCTGCCCCCTTGCACGCGGGTGCATTGCGATATTTTACGGAAGAAGGCTTGCTCAAGCCTGAGGGAAAACTCCTGCCGGTGCGTTCGCAGTTACGCAAGTCCTGAATCTGAAATGGCTGCGGCCATTTCAGCATGCGCCTCACTTGCCCATTGCCGCATGGCCGGCAATTCAAGAATCCGGTTGGCATAACCTTGCTGCAGCGCCGGAATTTCGATCCCATGCGTCACAAACCGGGTTACGACGGGCGCATAAAAAGCATCGGCGATCGAAAATCGGCCCGAACAGGAAACCATCGTGGCCGCCGAATTGCGTCAGGGCGGAATGCCAGATGGCAAGGATGCGGCCGATCTGTTCCTTCACCGTGTCTTCAAACTGACCTGCGTTCCTGCGGGCCACAATATCCATGGGCAAAGCCGCGCGCAGCTCTGCAAATCCTGAATGCATTTCGGCAGCCACACTGCGCGCCTGGGACCGCGCAGCCGCTCCGGCGGGCCACAGCTGCGCAGCAGGAAACCGCTCCGCCAGCGTTTCGCAGATGGCCAAACTGTCCCATATGAGCTCGCTGCCATTGGCATCCTCGATGACCAGCAGAGGAACCTTGCCCGATGGCGAGCGCCGTCGGATGACCGCTTTCGTCCCGGGCTGCCGCAGCGGTATGACAACTTCAGAAAACTCGATCTGCGCCATTTTCATCGCGAGCCAGGGCCGCAGGCTCCACGATGAAAAGTTCCTTGTTCCGATACAGAGGGTGTATCGGGCTTCGTTGTTTTTGGCTGCAGTGGCCATAGCGCGATCTTCTTTGTGTGATGTTGCTCCGCACCAACATTGCGGAGCAGAGCGGTCATTCCTATAAACGGCCTTACATGCTGAGGCTATTCGTAACGCCATCCGAACTGGGCTCGGACAGAGCGCTTCCGCTCTATGCCGTTCTGCAGCGCGAATTGAACGGATTATATGATCGCCTGACGGATTCCGAATCCGCGTGGCTCCGTGCGACCGGGTTCTCCGGCAAAGAGGGAGAACTTTCTCTGCTCCCGGGCGAGCGCGGCTCTCTTCAGGGGGCGGTTCTCGGACTCGGCAAGGGCCGCGATGTGCATGCGCTTGCGCTTTTTTCGGAGCGTCTGCCCCCAGGCATTTACAGGCTCGAGGGCGTACCTTCAGAGTTCGCCGGCTCGCCTGCCCTGTATGCCTGGGCAATTGGGACCTACCGGTTTGAGCGCTACCGCGCCCGATCCGGCAAGTCCGCGCGCAAAGAAGATCCGCGATTGGTCATTCCGGCCGGCGTGGATGCAGAGGCCGTCTCGCGTATCGCGGAAGGCGTTTTTTTTGCCCGTGACCTGATCAATACCCCGGCCAATGATCTCGGGCCGGCCGAACTGGAACAGGCGGCCAGGTCCTTGGCCGAACGTCACGGCGCCAGGATCGCTGTGACCGAAGGCGATGATCTGCTGAAGGCCGATTATCCGCTGGTGCATGTCGTCGGCCGGGCGAGTGAGCGCAAGCCGCGCCTCATCGACATCACATGGGGTAGCGATCAGGATCCAAAGGTCACCCTGGTCGGCAAGGGTGTGTGTTTTGATACCGGGGGTCTGGATCTGAAATCGGCCTCGGGCATGCTGACCATGAAAAAGGATATGGGCGGAGCTGCCTGTGTTTTGGGGTTGGCCAATGTCATCATGAGCAGCGCGCTCCCGGTCCGGCTGCGTGTTCTGGTGCCCGCCGTGGAAAACAGTGTTTCCGGAGCTGCCTACCGTCCGGGCGACGTGCTGCCCAGCCGTAAGGGATTGTTCGTGGAAATCGGAAACACGGACGCGGAAGGCCGGTTGATCCTCGCCGACGCGCTTGCCGAGGCGGACAGCGAAAACCCGGCGCTGATGTTCTGTGTCGCGACGCTCACCGGCGCCGCAAGGGCGGCCACCGGAATGGAACTGCCGCCGTTTTTCACCGATGATGAAGCACTCGCGAAAGACCTCACCGAACTCGGGGCGAAAGAAAACGATCCCCTGTGGCGGCTGCCGCTCTGGCGTTCCTACGAAACCGCCATCGACAGCAGCATCGCTGATGTGAACAACGCACCCGAATATCCCCTGGCCGGCGCAATAACGGCCGCGCTGTTCCTTGACCGCTTCGTTTCGAACACCCGGAGTTGGGCGCATTTCGACATTCCCGCATGGACGGATCGTCCCAAGCCGGGCCGGCGCCGGGGTGGCGAGGCGAATGCGCTGCGCGCGATGTATGCGGTTATTCAGCGGCGTTTCGGCCGAAACGCGTGAGTGCAGATTTCGACCGGCGCCTGACCCCGGCGCGCAAGGACCTCGCCGCCGCGCACCTGAAGGACAAAATAGCCGCGACGGCATATAGCGATGGCCGGAGCCTGCAGGTCACCCGCAGCGCAATCGGTCTGTTTCCCGCCCCCATCGCATATACTGGTCAGCAAACGCAACTTCTGTTCGGAGAAACGTTCAAAGCCTACGAAGAGAAGGATGGCTGGGTTTGGGGACAGGCCGATCTCGACGGCTATGTCGGCTACGCGCGTGCGGAGTATTTTTCGCCGCCCGAATCCGCAACGCACCGCGTGAGCGCTCTCGCGACCCCGCTATTTTTTGCCGCGGACGTAAAAATGGGAGCGCGCGAAATACTTCCAATGAATGCGAAGTTGTCCGTGGCCTCGCCCGATGGGCGCTTTGCACGCCTGAGCAACGACCTCTACGTCTTTGCGGGTCATCTGACGAAGACAGATTCTTCATTTTCCGATTGGGTGGCAATCGCACAGCGGTTCATCGGTGTGCCTTATGTGTGGGGAGGCAAAACCTCGGCCGGCATCGATTGTTCTGGTCTGGTCCAGACGGCGCTGGAAGCAGGCGGGATCAGTTCGCCGCGTGATACCGATATGATGGAAGCCGCGCTCGGTACGCTGCTTGCTCACGATGCGCCGCTTCGGCGCGGCGATCTTGTTTTCTGGAGGGGCCATGTCGGAATCATGCTGGATCCTGGGCAGATGATTCACGCCAATGGTTTTGCCATGCAGGTCTCGGTGGAACCATTGAAGCTGGTGGATGAGCGCACAGTTGCACTTGAGGGCCAGCCAATCCGCTCGATAAAGCGGCTCGACGGCTGATCCGATTTAACGGAAACGGTCCGCTATTTGCCTGGCGCGGAGGGGGCGGCGCCATTTGCCGTGCCCGCCGCCGGCTCTGGCGGCGGGAGTGGCGCAGGCATATCGGCCTGCATCCGAAGGAACGCGATCACGTCGAGCCGGTCCTGGGCCTTGGGCAGCCCGCCGAAAGTCATCTTGGTGCCGGGAACGAACAGCTGTGGCTGCTTCAGGAAAGTGAACAGGTCGGCGTAAGTCCAACTTCCGCCTTTGGCCATCATCGCCGGTGAATAGTCGAAGCCTGGATGGGATGCGCGTGGCCGGCCGACGACGCCATACAGATTGGGCCCGATCTTGTTCGGACCACCCTTGGTCCAGTCGTGACAGGCGGCGCAGCGTTCCGCGATCATCGCGCCGTTCATTGCATTGGCCATTGGAATGGCGGCGGCAAAATCCGGCATGGGTTCTGCCGCAGGCGTTCCCGGGCTTGTCAGCGAAGTTCCGGTCGAAGCCACCACGCCGGGAACCACGTAGCCGGGTTTCGCAGGTGGGGGAGAAAAATAGATCGCCGCACCCGCAAGACTGACCGCGACAATAAACAGGAGCGAACCAAGCACGCTGCCTATGATCTTGTTCCATTCAAACGAATCCATTGGCAAGCTCCGAAGGCGGCTGATTTAGGTGCTTTGGCTATGCTTGGCGCGGGCCGGCGGACATTACCTTCGAGCCGCGGAGCGTCATTGCGGCTAAGCGTCGCATAAGGCACACAGTTCCACAGATGAAAACAATAATTGTCATTCCGGCGCGCATGGCCTCGACGCGTCTGCCCGGGAAACCGCTGGCAGATATCGGCGGAACTCCGATGATCCTGCGGGTCTGGCGCCAGGCCATGAAGGCCGGTTTCGGGCCGGTAATTATCGCCGCCGGCGACCAGGAAATCGTGGATGCAGTCAGGCGCGCCGGCGGCGACGCCGTTCTGACCGACGCTTCCCTGCCGTCCGGTTCGGATCGCGTACATCAGGCCCTGTTGCGTTACGATCCAGGTGGGGCATTCGATACCGTCGTCAATCTGCAGGGCGATCTGCCTGCGCTTGACCCGCACGCGATCAAACTTGCCGGTTCGACGCTGCAGGAAAGCGGCGCCGCGATCGCGACACTTGCAGCGCCAATTACCGATCCGGACGACCTGGATAATCCTGCAGTTGTCAAAGCGATTGTGGCCTGGAACCCCGGCCAGACGCGGGGTCGCGCATTGTATTTCACACGCGCTCGCGCCCCGTTCGGCGAGGGACCGGTGTTCCACCACGTCGGAATTTATGCTTTCACGCGAGCCGCGCTGGAGCGCTTTATTACCCTGCCGGTGTCGCCTCTGGAAAACAGGGAGAAACTCGAACAGTTGCGTGCGCTCGAAGCAGCCATGCATATCGAAATTGCCCGCATTGACGAGGTTCCACTCTCCGTCGACACTCCGGAAGATCTCGAACGCGCGCGAAGGATTTTAACCGCATGATTGTACCGCAATGAGCGACATTGCATTGATCCGAAAAGCCAGGAAAGTTGTGTTCCAGGGTGAGCCCGGGTCCTACTCGCATCTCGCCGCGCGCGAGGCTTTGCCGCATTGCGAGGCCATTCCGGCGCCGACCTTCGAAGACGCGTTCACGGCGATCCGCGACGGCTCAGCCGATCTCGGGCTTATTCCAATCGAAAATTCCCTGCATGGACGAATTGCCGACATCCATCATCTGCTTCCCGATTCGCCGCTTTACATCCTGGCGGAACATTTCCACCGCGTGCGCCATCAGCTGATGGCCATTCCCGGCGCGACACTATCTTCCATAACGACAGTGGTCAGCCAGGAACCGGCGCTCGGACAATGCCGCAACATTGTGCGCGAACTTGGCCTGAAACGTCAGCTATGGGCCGATACCGCGGGCGCGGCGCGCCATGTCGCGGAGGCAAAGGACCGTACATTGGCCGCCGTGGCGTCCAGACTTGCAGCCGAAATCCATGGGCTGAATATCCTGCGTTCCGACGTCGAGGATGCCACCCACAATGTGACCCGGTTTCTCATCATGTCGCGCGAACCGGAATACGCCGAAGTGGACGGACAACCCGTGGTCACCACGATGATATTCCGCGTCCGGAATGTTCCGGCCGCCCTTTACAAGGCGCTTGGCGGGTTTGCGACCAACGGAGTGAACCTCACGAAGCTGGAATCCTATCAACTCGAAGGTTCGTTCAACGCCACGCAGTTCTTCGCGGATATGGAAGGGCATCCCGACGAAAGGAACATGAAACTCGCGCTCGAAGAGCTGAAATTCTTCACCTCCTCGCTGAAAATTCTGGGCGCATATCACGCCCACGGATTCCGGCGGACGCTCAAGAGCTGACACGAAAACGGCGGCGAGAGGCTCGCCGCCGTTCCCGCAAACCTTGATGAAATCTAGGCCTTGTTGGCCTTAACGCCCTTCAGCGAGCGGTACACCATCTTCACCATGTTATCGTCGGCCATCTGATTGGTGTGCAGCTGCGCGCCGATCTGGGCCAGCGGCTTGTCGGCAAGGGCCTGCTGTTCGGTCTTGCCCGATTTGATCTCCGCCTGCACCGCGTCGCGCACGCGCACCAGCAGATCGTGATACTGCTGGAGATCCGCCTTGGTGGCCAGTTCGCCGTGACCCGGCACATATTTGGTCTGATCGTTGCCCATGCGGATATAGGTCTCGACCGTTGAGATGATGCCATTGATGCTACCGCCATTCGCATAGTCGATCGTGACAAAGCGATTGCCGGTGCTGACGACATCTCCCGTGGAGATCACATTGGCGGCCGGGAAATACACATAAGAATCGGTATCCGTATGGGCGCTCGCCGGATGATTCACGAATGCACTCTGGCCCTCCACCATCAACTGAATACCTTCCGTGGTGTAGGTTTTGGTGGGCAGAGCAGCTTTTTCGGCGGGGGCCGTCTTGGCGCCCGAGAGCCCGTTTGTGGAGCCGTGTTCAAGCCGAAGGGCAAGATTGCGGTGCGCGATCAGCGTTGCGCCGTCCTTTGCAAATCCGGCATTGCCACCCGTATGATCGCCGTGAAAATGGGTGTTGACGAGATATTTCACGGGTTTCCCGCCACAGGCCCGATCGACGGCCGCCTTGATTTTATCGTGCAACGGCGCGAATTCGCCATCGACCTGAATGACACCGTCCTGACCGCAGGCGACGGTGATGTTTCCGCCCTGGCCCTCGAGCATGTAAAGGCCGTTGCCGAGCGGCGTTGTCTTGATCTGCACTTTCGAAAAATCCGGCTGGCCCTGAGCATATGCTGCAAATGCGATTGCGCTTGCAGCCACTGCCAATCCGGTGGTCCACACGATCTTCATCTGAACTCCCTCCTTCCGTCCCGGGCGGCGCGCATACGCAGTGTATCCGGCCCGCCCGTATTGCGTGGCAGTCTTATAGACCAATTGCTATGGCCCGGGCGAGATGCTGTATGGGCTCGATTTTCAGGTTTCCAGCGTCAGCGTGGCAAGAACTGGAGATCGGCTTCCTGTTCCGGGCTCCGCAGCCGCCCAAAACGCATTCTCTCTCCGATATCGCAGCCTTTTTCATAGGCGGGATGGGACGCGCTCTGAGAGGCGACCCTGATGAATCCCGAATGAGGCGCCGCCTCAGAGATTTCCTGAATCAGCTTGCGCCGGAGCGCGCGTTCCAGGTCCTCAAACCCGTGCGCCACCTGGATGAAAGACCCCGGCCCGCCGATGACGCAACCGGCGTAATATCTGTTCAGGTCGGGCAGGTAATAAATGTCAAATTGATCCGCAGGCGTCATAATCGGCAGTCCGTTGATGATGATGCCTTTTGAGAGCGCCACATCGCGCGCCCGATCGACCATGTGGCCCTCATTATTCGGACCATCGCCCGAAACATCGATCATCCGCTTCCCTGCGGTATATCCGCTGGTGTCGAGCAGCTTCACGGCGAGTTCGATACCGCTGCTGATCGAAGTGTTGACGCCAAGCGTGCGGGGGGCCGCTTCGAGCATATCGGCAAAACGGTCCGCGCTGGCCTTGTCATGAACGACATGCCAGTTCGCGATCACCTTGTTGGCGCCTGCGGTAGCAAAATCGATATAAGCGACGGCAATTCGCCCGTGGGATCCGGACTGGATCGCCTTGATCACCTCTGGACTGCGGAAAGCTGCGACGGCGCCCTGCCGTTGGAAACGCGCTTCGTTTTCATCGACGCTGTAGGAAACGTCGGTCGCGATGACGAGAGCCAGGTCGACGTCGTCCGCTCCCGAGGGCGCCGCGCCGCTCGAACTTTGTCCAACGCAAAAAGCGGCGAGAGCCGCAAAAATCAATCGGACTTTTCTTCCCAATCCCAAAGCGGCCATCGGTGACCCGTTTCGCCCGCTCCCGCAGTGACGATACTCCTCGCGGAGAGGTTTCGGCAATCGCCAAACTGCCGGTTGCCGCAATCCGGCGAGGCAGCGTAAACTGTGGCCGGATTTGCCCAGATCGCAATCAGGAGGAACCTGCATGAACGCCGAAGACAATTCCGTTTCCCCGAGCCGCCGCAACATCCTTTCGGGGATTGGCCTTGCTGCCGCCGCAGCGGCAACTTCGGCAATTCCGGCTCTCGCGGCGCCGAGCGCCGGCGACGGTGAATTCTGGAACAAGCAATATACGGCGAAGAAGGGCGCGGTGAATCTGGCGCTCTACCGTCGCCGCCTGAAGGCGCCGACGCCCGGCGAAATGCCGCTTCCCGTTGTGCTGATGGTGCACGGCTCATCGATATCCGGAATGCCGAGCTGGGATCTGCACGTTCCTGGGGCCGGCGAATATTCGGTGATGAACGTGTTTTCGCGTCTGGGTTACGACTGCTGGGTGATCGATTTCGAGGGCTACGGCAAATCGACGGTCACCAGCGGGAATTCGGATATCAAAAGCGGCGTTGCCGATCTGGAAGCGGCCGCTCCACTGATTGCGCGGGAAACCGGTCAACAAAAATTCCACATGCTGGGAGAATCTTCCGGCGCATTGCGTGTTGCAGCTTTTGCCGCCGCCCAGCCGGAGCGTGTCGATCGTGTTGTGCTCGGCGCCTACACCTACACCGGCAAAGGGTCACCCACCCTGAACGAGCGCGCCAAGCAGGTGGATTTTTATCGCACCCATAACCGCCGGCCTCGCCCGAAGGAAATGATCGAGTCCATCTTTACCCGCGACAAACCGGGGACGTCCGACCCGCGCGTCGCCGCCGCACTGGTCGCCGCAGAACTGCCTTTGGGCGATTCCGTACCCACGGGAACCTATCTCGATATGACCTCCAAATTGCCGATCATCGAGGCGTCCCTTGTAAAGTGCCCGGTGCTTCTCGCGCGCGGACAATATGACGGCATCGCGACCCAGGAAGATCTGCTCGATTTCTTCAGCAAACTCCCCAATCCAGACCGGCAACTTGCGATTTTGCCCGGCATGGCCCATTCGCTGACACTGGGGCTGAACCGGCAGGGTTATTGGCACGTTGCGCATTCCTTCCTGTCGATGCCAAAAGCCCAATTGGTGTGATCTGAAGAATCGGATCTCCCGCGCGCTTCTCCAGCGTGCGGGGGCCCATTTGAAGTGGCTGTGGCATGCGCGCCGGGCGGTTCGCGCCAAAATCGCCATGACACCGGCGTATTGACGGTTCATAGCCACCCCGAACACAACCACGACATCGTCAATGGCCTGGCGCCCCCCATTTCCGGTATAGGAAGCTATGGCCCGTGAATCGACCCAATTCAGTGAAGAGCTGGCACGAAAGGCGGCTTCACGCCCGACTTCGAAAAGCCTGACGCCACTTCGAGCCCTGAAACCCTTCGTCACGCCCTATCGCGGAATCATAGCCGCGGCTGGCCTTGCCCTGATTGCTGCTGCCGGCGCGACGCTGGTCTTGCCCGCAGCCGTGAGAGGCGTCATCGACCATGGCTTCTCGGTTGCCGATGCTGCAAACATCGGCCGTTACTTTTTCGCGCTGATCGCGGTTGCCGGAATAATCGGCATCGCCTCGGCCACACGTTTCTATCTGGTCACCTGGATCGGAGAACGCATCACAGCCGATGTCCGTTCAAGTGTATTCGGTCATGTATTGTCGCTCAGTCCGGGTTTCTTCGAGAAAACCCGCACCGGCGAGGTGCTGTCCCGGCTGACGGCGGACACCACTCTGGTTCAGACCGTTGTCGGGTCGTCCGCCTCATTCGCGCTGCGCAATCTCGTCCTGGCAATCGGCAGCATCATCATGATGGTGGTGACCAGCCCCAAACTGACCGGGTTGTGCCTGATTGGTGTGCCGCTCGTCGTGGCGCCGATCATTTTATTTGGCCGCCGCGTACGCAAATTGTCGCGCGATTCGCAGGATCGCATCGCCGACACGTCCGCCTATGCCGGAGAGGCGCTGAACGCAATCCAGACGGTACAGGCCTTCACGCATGAGGAGAGCGACCGCATTGGCTTTCATCGCGCGGTAGAAGATTCCTTCGTTGCCGCCATACGCCGTACCCGGATGCGGGCGGTGATGACCGCTTTGGTCATCTTCCTCGTTGGAGCCGCCATTGTCGGCGTTTTGTGGATCGGCGCCGCGGACGTGCTGGCAGGGAGAATGACCGGTGGCCAGCTCAGTCAGTTCATTTTGTATGCGGTTTTCCTTGCCTCCGGAATGGGGGCGGTCAGCGAAACCTGGGGCGATGTCCAGCGCGCCGCGGGCGCAACCGAGCGGTTGATGGAGATCCTCGCGACCGAGCCCGCAATCCGGGCGCCCGAACATCCTCTTGCCCTGCCTTCGCCCGCCAGAGGCGACGTCGTCTTCGACGATGTCACCTTCCGTTATCCGTCGCGGCCCGGTTACAGGGCACTGCACGGTGTCAGTTTTTCCATCAGGCCGGGTGAGGCAGTCGCTCTTGTCGGACCTTCGGGCGCAGGCAAATCGACCGTGTTCCAGTTGATGCTGCGCTTTTTCGATCCGCAGGAAGGACGAATCCTGTTCGACGGCGTCCACATCGCCGAAACCGATCCGCGCGCCTTGCGCCGCAGTATCGCTTTGGTGTCGCAGGATCCTGCAATCTTCGCGGGCTCGATTTTCGAAAACATCAGATATGGCCGGCCCGACGCGGGTGCAGCAGAAGTCCGCCAGGCGGCGATCGCCGCTGCCGCCGATGAATTCATTCTGCGGCTTCCGGATGGCTATGAGGCGCGCCTGGGCGAGCGCGGCGTCACGCTATCCGGTGGACAGAGACAGCGCATTGCGATCGCTCGTGCAATTTTGCGCAACGCGCCCTTGCTTCTCCTCGACGAGGCAACCAGCGCACTGGATGCCGAAAACGAGCGTCTGGTTCAGCAGGGGCTTTCGAATCTCATGGCCGGGCGAACCACCATCGTCATCGCGCACAGGCTCGCCACCATTCAACGTTTGAAGCGCATCCTGGTCATGGATCAGGGCCGGATCGTTGCGGAAGGTGCGCACGCCGAACTGGTCGCCCGGGGCGGCCTTTACGCGCGGCTCGCGTCGCTTCAGTTTGACGAGGCCCGCGCGCTCGCCAGTTGAAGCTTCATGGCGTCAGCACGGTTCGGTCGTACTGGGGAAACGAATCCCAACTGAGCACCTTTTCCGTACCGTCGAACAGAGTTGCAAGTTTTCCACCGCCGGCGCTGTAGGAAAACTCCATGACATGGTCCGGCGGGTTTGTTGTGGCGTTGCGCGTAATATCCAGTTCCTGCTCAGTCTTGAATATCTGAAATTTGCGCGGATCGGCGGGATCGAAGAATTTGACTTCGCCGCCTCCTTTGGTCGATGCCCCGCGCTGATATTTGACGTGCAGCTGCAGGTGCTCGCCGGTTTCTGCGGCGAATTGCCAGTTTTCCTCCACAACCGAAGTCTGGCCGGCGTTCGAACTCGGAACGCTGCATTGCGGCTGTGTTCGCGCGACGAAATACGCCGAATGCACCCGGCGCATCGGCCGCGTTCCGCGTCAGGCCGGCAATAATCATTTGTCCGGTTTCGCCTCCGCCGGTCTGCTTCACCGGAATTGCGATATAGACAAACTGGGTCGGACCATTGGGCAGCGGCTTGCCGTCTGGGCCGAACCGGCCGATCCGGTCAATGAAAATGACGCGCAGATTCGCATCCTTTGCAGGTCCTGCGGTCGCAACCGTCGGCTCCCAGCCCGCGGGCAGCATTTTCTGCAGCGCTGCGTCGGGTACATGAAAATCGAGCTGGAAGCGGTGTTCGGTGGAGCGCTCGATGACATTCTCGGCCAACGCCACAGTGGTGAATCCAAAAGCCGCCGTCAGGATGAATCCGGACGCAATCCCTTTCGATACCATTCTTTTCTCCCAAAGGGCGCAGCAGTCGTGTACCACTTGGATGACACCCGGAAAATGAAAATTGGTTCACCTCCGCGCGGTACCTGCGCGACAGCAGAAGCGCCCGGCTATTCCCTGGGTTTCAAACGGCGAATTTCGGTATTCATTGGAACATCGTTGCGCCTCTGCTGCGCGATGATCTCGCCGGTAACCCAATAGTCGCTTTCGGTGGCGCGTCTGGCCATGACATCGAAGGATTCGTCCCACTCGCCGAGCGAAGTCCCGAACCAGGGCGCCTGTGGCGTCAGCGGCGGCAGGCCAAGTTCTTCCCAGATCTTTCGCGCGTGCTCCATATATTCGCGCTTGGGCAGCGAAACCGGTGGGAAAGGCTCTTTCAGCGTTGCGTCGAACAGTACGGACGCATCCTCCCCCCCGTTGCGCAGGCTGCGCGGTCCGTGACCCTGATCGCGGTGCCGGAGAATCTCCACGTCTATCGCGGGATTGCACCGATAGGACAGAGCCCACCATACGGCGTCGAGATTTTCCGGTTCGATATCTTCGTCCAGCGCAATGACATATTTTCCGATCGCCCGGTGCTGTGAACACAGTCCGTACATCGCGCGCCAGACTTCGACGCGCGGCGCCCCTTTTTCGATTTGCAGGATGACCACCTTCCGCAAATTTGTGAGGGGCTCATGCAGGAATACGCGCCTGACGCATTTGATCCCCAGCCCCTCGCGCAATCCGTGCAACAGCAACGGCTCCAGAGAGATCCGTTTGATCAGGCTCGATTCGCTGGGTGTCACCTGACTGATGATCGAAGTCAGAATCGCGTCGCGTCGCCGGGTGATTGCCGTCACTTCCATGAAGGCATTGTATTCCTGCAGATTGACATGGCCGTGCGACTCGCCGAACGGTGCTTCGGGCTCCAGCCACTCGGTATCGATATAGCCTTCCACGACGATCTCTGCTTCGGCGGGGACCAGCAGATCGACCGAAACCGCCTTTGTGACATTCAACGGCGATCCAACCAGTCCGCCCGCGACTTCCAGTTCATCCATTGATTCCGGCAGCTTCTGCGTCGAAACAAAGGTCACGACCGGAGGTCCGCCCAGAACGACCGCAGCCGGCATCTTCTCTCCGCGCCTTTTGTATTTGAGCCAATGCGTGTAGATGCCCGGACGCAATTCCAGTGACGGGTTCATTCCGAGCCGGCGCGGGCTCTTAACCTGGCCACGGTAATTGCCCATATTCTGAACCCCGGTTTCGGGGTCCTTTGTGATAAACTGGGAAAGTGTCGTGTACGGCGCATTGTCCCAACCGGGAGTGGAAATCGGCACCGGAATTCCGTCAAGCCCACGGCCGGGACGAGCCAATTCGTCCCCCTGGATCACGATTTCCTGGCATGGCGCATTGGTCACAAGCTTCGGGGCAATGGGAGTGTTGCTGGCACGAGCCCATTTGCCTTCGATTTCGTCAAACTCACAGCCAAGGCCAATGCGGTAGATCTCGCGATTGGCCGCAAGCCCGCCTACGATGACCGGAATTTCGTAATGCTTGCCCTTGCTGTCCACGACATTCGTGAACAGAAAGGCCTTGCGGTCCTTCTCTGCGATGCCGCCACGAAATTGCCAGCGAACCAGCGGATGCATTTCGGTATCCTTGTTGATCGGGCGATCAACGCGGATCAGCTGCCCTGCCTTTTCCAGCGCGGCGATATGATCGTGCAGGTCGGGATAGCTTCGCGCCGGTGCGTCGCCGGAATGATTCATGCAGACCTCCTGATAGCATCCGGTCATAGCGGCTATTGCCGCCGAAGCGCAATCGGCCGGGATCAGCCGAGCAGATTTGACGCGAAGCCACCGCGTCGCAAAACCGCATCGCGCGACCGTTCAGCCATTGAAAACACACGGTCGGCATCGATACCCACCAGTGTGCCGCGCCACTTGCGCGCTTTTCCCGCAATGAATACCGCTTCGACATGGCCTGGATTCATCAGACTTGCGACAATCCCATGGGCATTGTTGCGGGGCCAAACGTCGAACCGGTCGGTCCGCAGCACCGCGATGTCGGCCTGTTTTCCCGGTGTGAGCGTGCCGGTCTTTGCATCCAGCGCGGCACAGCGCGCGCCTTCGATGGTGGCAAAAGACAGCACTTCGCGCGGCGTCAGCAGCGGCGGCAAATCGGGCTCTTTGCGCATGGCCCGCTGAAGAACCGCGAGGCGTTGAAGGTTGAAGGCGGCTCGCATGATTCCGAACATGTCCTGCGCCACTGTGGCGGAATGATCAGAGCTCAGGCTCGGGCGCAGACCATGATCAAGAGCATCCTGAATCGCGGGATAACCGTGGCCCATTGCCATCTCGAGCGGCGGGCAATGTGAGGTCAGCCCACCGCTATCCCGGATCAGCGACCACGCTTCCTTCGTCAAATGCGTGCAGTGGATGAACTCATCCCCCGGGCGCAGCAGGCCGGCGCGACCCAATGCCAGCAATGGTTCGGAATTGACGCGGATGTGCAGCACGGACCTCACGCCGGCTCTGCGCGCAAACTGGAATGTTGCAGGATCTGTGCTGGTCGCAAGGGCAATGCTCAACAACTGATCCGGCGAGTTGAAATAGGTGTTCCTCAGCCGGATCAGATCCTCCGGGTATCGCGCCAAAGGACCGGCGCCGCGGGAATAGGCAAAGACGGCGCGAATGCCGGAGTCTTTCAGTGCCTGGATATTCGCATCGCTGTGCTCCGGAGAGTGGGCGATCTGGGAAATATCGACGATCGTCGTCGTCCCGTTATCGATCAGTGCAAGCGCGGTGATAAGCACGCCGGCATATACGTCCTCGGGTCTGTAATGCAGTGTGAGGTTGTTCTGGATGTCGCGATTGTAATCCGGATCGACAATTCCGCCGGGAAGCAGGCTGTGCAGCAAACCCTGATAGGAGTGACTGTGCGTGTCTATGAAACCGGGAATCACGATCCGGTTCGACATATCGGCGATGAAGGTCGATTCAGGCGAGGCGTCGAGATTTGCGCCGATTTGGGCAATCCTGCCGCCCTCGATCAGCACGTCGCCCTGCGCCAAATCGGGTACAGACGGATCAAGCGTCAGCACGACTGCGTTTTTCAACAGAATTCGCGGTTGCACCAGCAGACGGGGCAACTCATTGTCACCCGGAGCCTCAGCGGCGCAGGCGCTGATCGGGGATGCCAGACCAGCCGCCAGCCCCGCGGCAGAATTCAGCATACCGCGCCGGGAAACCCCGGTCATTGCGCCGGAACCGCTGCGATTTTCGGCCGGGTTGAAGGGCGCATCGCCAGCGCCAGTCCGGCCGCTATGAAGAAGAAGATTGAAATCGCAATCAGCGCCAGCGTGAAACTGCCGGTCGCGTCCTTGACCACCCCGATCAGCCAGGGGCCAAGCCCGCCAATTTGAGCGATGATGTTTGCGATTGCGACGCAGGCTGCCGCTGCCGCGCCCGTGAAAAACGCCCCACCAATGGCCCAGAACAACGGCGAGGCGGCGAGCACTGCAGCATTTCCGATGCAGAGGAAAGCGAATGCAGCAACCGGACTTTGCACCAGCGCACTCGCCAGCAGGCCGATGCCCGCAACGATGTAGCAGCCGGCCATATGAATTTTTCGATCCCCCTTGCGATCCGAGCGGTAGCTGACATACAGCGCGCCTGCGACCCCCAGAATTGGCGATACGGTGGAAAGAAACCCGACCTGAAGGTCGCTCAGGGCGCCCATTTCCTTGATAATCTGCGGAAGCCACAGCAGCAGGCCGTAAAGGCCAATGAGACCGGTGCCGAATGCGAGTCCCAGGTTCCAGACGCGCAAATCGAGAAGCACCATGCGAAGCACCGACAACACGCCGGCTTCGTTTTCCCGGGCAAGCGACTGCCTTTCCTGTGCAAGCCGGGCCGTCAACCATTGCCGTTGACCGGAATCGAGCCAGTGCGCCTGTTCCGGTTTGTCTGTCAGCCAGTACAGAACGAAAAATCCCAGCAGGACGGCAGGGACACCCTCGCCCATGAACATCCATTGCCAGCCATGCAGGCCAAGTCTCCCGTCAAGATATGTGATCAGGGCGGTGGCGATGGGGCCGCCGATAATCGTCGAGCAGGAGGTGGCGATGATATAGCCGGAGATCGCCCGTCCGCGGTATTTTTCCGGAAACCAGTAGGTTGCGTACAGCGCAGCCGCAGGCAGAAAGCCTGCTTCGGCAAGACCCAGTGCAAAACGCAACGAATAAAAGCTGCTTGCATCCCATACGAATGCTGTGGCTGCAGAGATGCCACCCCAGGCAAAAATCATTGCTGCGAGCCAGCGGCGCGCGCCAAGCCGGTAAACCATGAGATTGCTGGGTATCTGCAGCAGCACATATCCGGCAAAGAATATCGTTGCGCCGAGACCATACACAGTGGCCGAGAAACCGAGATCGCCGTTCATATGCAACGCCGCGAAGCCCAGATTTACGCGGTCAAGATAGTTGAAGAACATCAGCACAAAGAGCAGAGGAACAAGGCGCCAATAGACGCGGCGAAAAGTGGCGGTTTCGATGGCGTTCTCCATGGGAGCACTGTGCCGCACCAGGCCCGGTGAAACAAGCAACGCCGCGGCGGTTTGCATTCCGGCGATTGCACGTCTTGTGTCCCGCCATTAGGTTGACCGGCAGATTACGGCGCGCAGGAGGACAGATGGCCAGGCTTCGCCACATTGCCTTGATCGTTTCCGATCCCGAGGCTTCCGCAAAATTCTTCGAGCAGGCGTTTGATCTCAAGCGCGTCGGGTCGGCGCGACGCGGAATTTACCTCTCCGACGGGACGGTAAATCTTGCGTTGCTCAGGGTCGAGGGCGACGAAAAACCCGGCGTCTATCACTTCGGCATATGGGTCGACGATCTCGAAGCTGCCGAGGAAAAAGCCACTGCCGCGGGCGCATCCTATATGTCGGGACGTCCCACATCCCCCAATTCCTATTACGAATGCAAATACCAGGACCGTGACGGAATTGTCTTCGATATCACCCATAATGGCTGGGTCGGCGCGGTGAAGGATGTTCAGCCGGCAAACGCGAAGGTGGAGGCTTGAATGGCTGATCGGGCCATCGAGCGCATCACCACCGAGGCGGCTCCAAAGCCCGCCGGGCATTACTCACAGGCCTGTGCGATCGGCGATCTGATTTTCGTTTCCGGTCAGTTGCCGCTGGGTCTGGATGGCAAGGCGCCGGGTGAAAAAAGCTTCGAAGATCAGGCACGGCTGGCGATTTCAAATATGCTTTCGATCGTGAAAGCTGCCGGCGGCGGTCCCGATCGCGTGCTCAAGGTCACCGCCTACATCGTCGGCATCGAAAACTGGCCGTTATTCAACGCCGTCTATGCCGAGGCATTTGGGTCCTGCAAGCCCGCCCGTTCGGTGGTGCCGGTGCCGGCGCTCAATCACGGTTGCCTGATCGAACTCGATGCCATCGCCGCTCGCGGTTGAAGCGGGTCCCGGATATGGCTGACGAAGACGAGATTCAGCGATCCGCCGGGACGGTGCAGGCCTGGTGGGAAAGCGCGATCACCGCGATTGCGCCGGATTCCATTCGCGTCCGCGGTTATGCGATTGAAGAATTGATCGGCCGGGTAAGCTTCCCTGCGATGATCTGGCTCACCTTGCGCGGCGAATTGCCTTCACCCCAACAGGCGCATCTGCTGGGAGCCGTGCTGGTTGCGGGAGTGGACCATGGTCCCCAGGCGCCGTCGATAGCCATTGCGCGAATGGCGATCACCTGCGGAATTGGAATTAACGGCGCAATTTCCAGTGGGGTCAATGCGCTGGGCGATGTGCATGGCGGAGCTGCGCAGGAATGCATGGAGCTGTTTGCCCGCATCGAGCAGCAATTCCGTTCCGGTTCCGAGCTTGAGATTGCGGTGGCGGAGGCGCTCACCGCCTTTCGCGCAGTGCATGGCCGGTTCGTCCCCGGCTTCGGGCATCGCTTTCATCACATCGATCCGCGCGCGCAGCGAATCTCCCAATTGATGCGGGATGCCGTGCGCGACCGCGTCATCGACGGACGCTTTCTTGCGATCGGCGAAGCTGTGCAGTCGGAGCTCTCGCGCGGCAAGACTTCCCGGCTGCCCATGAATGTTGACGGAATCTCAGCCGTGCTTCTGCTCGAGCTCGGTTTCCCGAAAGAGCTTGGCCGAGGCGTGTTTATTCTCTCCCGGGCGGTCGGAATTTGCGCGCACGCCTATGAGCAACTGCAGCGCAATGAACGCATCAAAGGACCAATCCCGCCGGAATTTGGCTTCCGCTATACCGGGCCACCACCCCGCGATCTGCCCGAAACGGAACCCTTGCCGTAAACAGCACTGGTTGCGTATTCCTCCCCAACTCTGGAAAATGGCGTGGGTTCACGGTACTCCCCCGATGGAAGGCTGTTATCGTAAGACGTTGGTCGCGATGTGCCTTGCCGGTACGGTTTTTTTTACCGGCGAACTCGCTGCCGCACCGGCAGCGGCGCAAAAGCTCGTCTATACCGTTCACGACTCCCGCTACGGCAGCATCGGCACCTACACCAACACGATTTTGCATGATGGGAACGGGACATCCGTCGACACGGAAATCCGCATTGCCGTTTCTTTTTTGGGAATAACCGTCTTCAGGCAGGAGGCGTCGCGGCAGGAACGTTGGACGGATGGAAGGCTGGTCTATTTTCATGGGGTCACCAGCACAAACGGAAAATCGGTTGAAGTGAGCGGTGCGGCAGATGGCGGGCGCTTCGTCCTGAGAACACCGCAGGGCGAAACGGTCGCGCCCGCCGATGTGCGCCTGGCGAATCCGTGGTCGCCGGAAATTCTCGCTGGCAAATCGATGCTCACACCGGATCGTGGCCGGCTGGACGATGTTCGCATCGCGGGCGGAGGGTCCGCTCAAATCGATGTCGATGGGCGACAGGTTCGGGCAAAAAAATACGAAGTGTACCTGCTCGACGGCCGTAAGAAATACGAGGTTGATTTCGACGACCAGGGCACGACGGTGCAGTTCACATTATTCAATTCAGACAGCGCGATTACCTTTTCACTCGCGCCGTGAACTGCCCCGGGCCTGGGGCTGGAACGTGGGCCCCCTGAGCCAATGCGGACGCTCACTTCCCTGGGGGTTGCGGCGGCACAAATCCGAAGGAAAATCGAGGGTATCCCGGGCGCGCCAAAAAGGGGCGGGGCGGCCGTTAGCTTTCCGTTCACCGTCTCCTGCTACGCTTTCCAGACGGGTTTGGCCGCTACGGCGGAGTTTTGCCGGCGCGGCGAAAGCTTTGGGGGGGGTAGATGAAATTGGGAACCTACCATTTTCGCGGGCGGCGATTTTTTGCGCTTGGCAAAAGCCGGGCGCGGCGGGAAGCAGAACGTCTTCTGTCCAAACACGGAGAAGAAAAGGCTGATCTTATGGCTGCGCGCCTGGCCGATTGCTTCTTTGTTGCAGGGGATCGAACCTTGGGAAGACACTGGGCAGAAGTCTTTCGGATCCTCGCGGAATCCCATGTCTGTGGGGCGCGCGATCGGGCCCGGAATGCAGTAAACCCCGTCAATCCGGGCGTTGCGGATGGGGTTGACCTTCACTGATGGCTTCGGCGTGTTCTTCCAGCTCCCGCGCACAGGAAAGCACGACCGCCACGACATTTTCGTCGAACAGCGTTTCCGCTAGCCGGCGGTAGCGCTCCGCCCGGGCCCTGAAATCGCTCGCAAGCCTTCGGGATTCCAGATCACTATCGAACCGGAGCACGCGAGGATCCGCGGGGTCGGAGTTCTTATCGAACATGACGCCTCCTCGCGAATCAGAAAATCCGCGCACACTGTGGCTATCGCCCGGTTAAGAAGGCATTAACGCCCGGTCACGGCCATCATGGTTGGCGTGGTTTGTCACAATTTTATCCCGAACTGAAACCATGAAAGCTCCGTCTGTCATGCCCGGCGCAAGGCTCGATGAAAGCATCTGATATGCCAATTTGATGCTTTGCACGTATAATGCGGCCAAAGGTCGGATTCAGCGATCAGCCGGGGAGGCGCGTCAGATGAGAAACCAGACTCTTCTCTTGTGTTGCTTTACGGCGGCGATGTTCACCTTGCCTGCTTTTGCCGCAGATGATGGTTCAGGCATGATGGGATTTCGCTGGGGCAAGAACGCGTTCAATTTCGAAGGGATGCCGTCCGGGCCGCAGCCCTTGCGCAATTTGAGCCGGCTGCCAAATGGAAAGGCCAATGCGGGCCGATTGGTGGGCGACTACAACAACCCGATCCTGACGCCATTTGCCGCCTCGGTTGTGAAGCAAAAGGGCGAACTCGCAGCCGCCGGAAGGGGCTTTCCCAATTCGCAGGACCAATGCCGGCCCATCGCTCCGCCTTTTACATTTGCGATGCAGCTGGGTTTGGAAATGCTGCCGTTGAAAAACGGGGACCTGACGATTCTTTACGACAACAACAGCAATGTCCGGCACATTCGGATGAATGCCGCTCATCCCGCGAATTTGATGCCCAGGCCCATGGGAGATTCCATCGGCCATTGGGAAGGCGACACGCTGGTTGTCGATACCGTCGGCGTCGAGCTCAGCCGGTTTAGCTCGGTGGACCGCTTCGGAACGCCGCAAAGTGAAATGATGCATACCATCGAGCGTTACCGGTTGATCGACGGGCCGGTCGCCTATGCTCAGCAAAACCGATACGAAACCAGCGAAGGCACCGTCGGCGGCGGAGGGCGGGATGCCGGTTACAACCCGGACACCAACCTCAAGGGTCTGGAGCTCGATGTGACGATGGAGGACCCGAAGGTATTCACACAGCCTTTAACCGCGCGCGTCACCTACCGGCGCGTTGTCACCAATTGGTCGGAAGGCGTTTGCGCGGATAATCCGATGGAACACTATAAGGACGAATGGATCGGACTGCCGAAAGCCGAACGCGCTGATTTTTAATTGCCGGCAGGCAGGTAGGTTTTGCTGAAGCCGTTGCGCTGGTTCGTGACTGTGAATGAACCGTCTCTGCTGGCCGATACCTTGATCCAATAGGCCCTTCCGTTATGGATTGGCGCAGGTGGCGCATTGGCGCCGGACTGAACCGCCGGAGCAACCGGCATGACCGGCGGATGCTCGTCGGTCAAATTGGCAATGAACATTCCGGGCTCGGTGTACTCCTGGCCGCTGAGTTCAGAAAAATGGATTTGCCAGAGGTCTTCGAGCCCCGGCGAACTGTGCACGCTCATCATCGTATCGGGATCGCCACCCTTGCGCGTACCGTTGTTCATGATCGCGACCCGCGGATGAAGGGCGTGCACCATGACCGGCGAATTCGAACTTTCCACGCCGTGATGCAGACCCAGGAACAGCTCGACAGCCGGCATTCGCGTCACCGGACACATCAGCTTGAATTCCATGTTGCGTGTCAGATCGCCGAGATGCGCCGTGTGGAAATTTCCGAAGGTGATGTAGCTCGCCACCGACATCGGATCTTCCATGTTGTTGTCGAAAGGCTGGAAATGGGCGCATTCCGGATTGATCCTGTTGGCGCCCGGCAGCGTGGCGGCCGGGATGATTTCGCCGGCCGACGACACGATCCGCCAGTCGACGCCCGAGAGCGCGATGTGATCGCCAGGTCTGGCAACGCTGTGTTTGCCTTTGGCATAAAGCCGCGGATAAACGTCCCTTTCCCAATCGGCGCCGGCGCCCGGCTGCACATTGGGTCCATGGTCGATGAATTCCAGAATTGGAATCTGTTTCGACAACTCTTCCATGCCACCGAAATGATCCGCGTGATAATGGGTCAGGATCAGGTGATCGATCCGGGACAGATGCGCATCCCTGACCGCATCCATGATTCGACCTGCATCGCGCACCGCTCCATTGGCGTTGCCGGTGTCGATCAGCACCGACTCCCCTGCAGGCGTTGCGAATAGCGTGGCATTGCCGCCTTCCACATCCACGACATAGATGTCCAGGGTGGATCGTTGCTGCGCCGCTGCTGCGGTTGCCGACAGCAGAAGGATCGAGACTAAGCCCAGAGAAATGCGCATGGTTTTCCCCTCTTCCGGCGGGCGATCGGCCAACCTTATAGCATTGGGGCTGCGAATTGAACCGGGGCGCGCGCGGGGGGCAGGACAAAAATCCCGCTGGCGGAGGCGGCGTGGAACAGGCAAAATTCGTGAAGGGGGAATACGCAAATGATCAGACTCAGACTTCATGCGCCCATAACTGGGGCAGCAGCCGCCACGGCTGCGCTTGCCTGTGGCCTCTTCGCTCCGGCGATGGCTCAGGAGAGTCCGGCGCCCGAGCAGGTACTCATTACAGCCCGCCCACCCGACCCGGTGGGAAATGCCGCCTACTCCACGACCGATTTGAACCAACAGCAATTGGAGATATCGCCGGAGCTCGATACCGCCCTCCGCCAGGTTCCCGGATTGTCGCTGTTCCATCGCAATTCCAGTCTTTCGACCAATCCGACGGGTCAGGGGGTCTCCTTGCGCTCCATTGGAGCGTCCGGGGCAGGACGGGCTTTGGTGACCCTTGATGGCGTGCCGCAGAACGATCCCTTCGGCGAATGGGTCGTCTGGAGTTCGCTTCCGCCCGAAGCCATTCAGGGTGCGGAGATCGTTCGCGGTGCGGGTGCCGGTCCCTATGGCGCCGGCGCACTGACCGGTGTGATCGCACTGACCGAGCGGGCCGGCACGAGTGGCGTCCTGGATGCCGAGGGCGGCGAAGTGGATGAAGCGCGCGTGGCGGGCTCCGGCAATGTCCAGTACGATAATGTGAGCATTGGCGCGAGTGCGATGTATCTGACCAGCGGCGGCTGGATCCCCATCGAAAAATCGCAGCGCGGCGCCGCCGATGTCCCCCTGACCCTTCAGGCGAGCAATGCCGCCATTCATGGCGGCATTGAAATTGTCCCCGGTACACAGATCACGGCTCGCGGCGCGTATTACACGGAACGGCGCGATACCGGACTTCGCGGCGCGACCTCAAGCGCGGACGGTACGGACGGAAGTATCACAATTGCGCATGCCGAACGGCCCGACTCTCTGGGCTGGCACCTGCAGGGCTGGTTTCGCAACACGGGTATGAGCAATTACACGGTCGGAATTAGCCCGAATCGCGCCACAACCACGCCGGCGAGCGACCAATATGCCGTTCCGGCGCTTGGCTGGGGCGGTAACGCCGCACTACGCGGCACCTTCGACTTCCTGGATTGGGAACTGGGCGCGGATGTGCGGCTTGCCGATGGTCAGTCGCAGGAGTTGTTCAGCTTCTCGAATGGGCAGTTCCATTCAAGCCGCTTTGCGGGCGGACGCACCTTCATCGGCGGAGCCTACGCAGAGGGCGCAAGCCGTATTGATGACTGGCTGGTCACTGTGGGCGTTCGTATCGATGAATGGCGCAACTATGACGGTCATCTTACGGAACGCTCCCTTGCAACAGGCGCCGTCACCTCGGACAACCATACCCCTGATGCAAGCGGAACGGTCCCGACGGCGCGCGCCGGCGTAAGACGCGAATTTGCCGATGATTTTTTCTTTCGTACCGCAGCCTATGAAGGTTTTCGCCCTCCGTCGCTCAATGAACTGTTCCGCACATTCCGCGCCGGGAACTCGGTGCTTGAAGCCAACTCGGCCCTGAGTCCGGAAAAGCTTTACGGCGTGGAGGCGGCTATCGGCCAGGACCGGGGGCCATTCACCTGGAATGTGACGCCCTTCTGGAACCAGATTTCCGATGCGGTCACGCTCGTCACCCTGGCGAACGGCCCAGGTACATTTCCGGGGGTCGGCTTTCTGCCCGTTGGAGGTCAGCTGCAACAGCGGCAGAATGTCGGCAATATTGTCGGCTATGGGATTGAGGGCGAGGCGCAATATCAACTCGACAATTATCTGTCCCTGCAGGGTGGATTCAATCTGACGGACGCTCATGTCCACGGTGGAACTCAGGCCCCTCAACTCACCGGCAAACGTCCGGCGCAAACACCGCGCTGGACGGTAACCGCCGGAGTGATCGGATCACCTTCCCGGCTGATCACCCTTGAAGGTTACGTGCGCTACGAATCCCAGCGCTGGTCCGACGATCTGAACTCACTGCCGTTGCGTCCCGTTGCAACGGTCGATGTGCAGGCCAACCTCCATGTGCTGCCCATGCTCGATCTTTATGCCGCGGTGGACAATCTGTTCAACGCGGAGGTTCAGACGTCGCGCACTCCGGATCAGGTGGTCAGCATCGAAGCGCCACGCCTGTTCCGCGCGGGCATCAGATACGCGTTCTGAAGCGGCGATGCTGCGCCTGTGGACGTTCAGCGCAACGCCCGGGCCGGCGCGGCTTCTTTGTGTTCCCGCCGCATGAACCCCTCGGGACTGTCGTAACCCAATACATCGCCAATGCCGGGAATATCCTGGTAGTGGGCGAAATGCCTGCGAATGCGCCCCATCTGTTCGTCCGATAAATTCTCCATCCCGCGTCCTACCCGGCCGACATTGAAGCGTTTCTCCGTGGGCTTCACTTCGGCAATGGCCGCATCGATGTCGCCACGCGATGCCTGAATTCCGGTCGCCGTCAGAATTTCCTGAACGGCTGCGGGAAAATCCCTGACGAGCTTCCGATACGCATAAGCCAGGCCCGGCCCTTCATACTCGCTCCATGAAGCCACAAAGCTTGCGTACCAGGGAACCACAAAATCGATGATGAAGTCGTACTGCTGCTGGACCGTCAGCCCATGGAAATTGCGGGGTACATAGGCTTGTGGAATGTCCAGGCTTTCGGAGAGCAGGTGATCGCGCATGCTTATCACGCAATCGAATATGTTCCTGACCAGAACGACCGGAAAGATACTGTACCGCGTCAAAAGCTCCTGCGTCGGTTGAGAATATCGGGTGTGATGCGCGGCAACATAATTCAGTTCGTGAAAAATGGCGCAGTTCAGAGGACATAATTCCTGCTCTCTGCGGTGATGCCCGACGGTGAGAACCACCTCCTTGAGTTGCGGCAGGCCGGCGATGATTGCACACAGATAAGTTGATGCCGATTTAGGCGCAGAGGCGATCAGAATATGTTTTCCGCCCCCGGGGACGATCTTCCCGTCGCGCGCGGTCATGATGCGGGACATTACCGCCTGCGCGGGCACCTTATAAAGTTCAGTCATCGCAATGCATTCAGCGCAAAATCGTCACCCGCGCCCTGCGCAGAATAATCGGCGTCTGGCACATCATCTGTCTCCCGTAGAAACTGGTTCGATGGAATGAGCCAGCCTTAAAAAGAAAATGAAAATACGGCCATATTCACAATTGTCGCAGCCGGGTGACTATGGATTGATTGCTCAAAATCCGCCGGCCGGCAACGGTAGTTTTCTATCTTGCAACGGAAACGCCCTTGAAAATGAATTTCTGCACGCGATAGCCCTGCGACTCGCCCGTGATCAGGTTGCCCCCGGGATCTACGCCAAGGCTGTGAAGGTGGAAGAACTCGCCGGCCTTGCGCCCGGGCCGCCCGATTTGTCCAATTTCCGTGAGCGATGCGCGGTCCAATATGGCAATGCGCTCGTTGGATCCATCGGCAACATAGAGGAAACGTTGCCCGGGATCGGTCGAGAGCGCCACCCCGAACGCCGTGCCGGTGCCATGCGAATCGCGTTTTACGAAACCCTCCCTGATGAAGGTGCCGTCCAGCTTGAAGGTTTGCACGCGATTATTGGCGCGATCGGAGACGTAGACGATCCCGTCATTGGAGACGGCGATGCCGTGCGGCGTATTGAATTGCAGCGATCCCGGCCCACTCGTCTGCCGCGCTTTTGGGGCCTTGTCGTCCGGGCGATTGCCATACGCGCCCCAGTGGCGTTTGTATTTCCCGGTATCGGCATCGAACACGACCACGCGCCGGTTGCCGTAACCGTCGGCGACGAACACCTCGTTGGTTTTGTCGTAGACGAAAATCCCGGCGGCACGGCTCACATGCTCGGTGCTGTTGCTGTCCACACCGGACCCGCCCTTGCCGATCTGCAGCAGGAATTTGCCGTCCCTGCTGAATTTGAGGATCTGGCCATCCCCATCGCCGTTGCCTGTCAGCCAGACATTGTCCCGGGCATCGACATAGATTCCGTGCTCGCCGCTGCCGGGACGGCCATCCCCATTGAGACGCCGCTCGGAGGTGCAGGATGGGCATTCCGCGAACGCCGAATGTAGTCCGCCGCGATTGAACCATTCATATTCGCCGGATTTTGACGGACCGCCCCAGCCCTGAAGGTATTTTCCGGTTGCGCTGAACTCCACCACAGGCGGAGCCGGAACATAACCGTTTTCGGTCGCATTGCCCTCTTCGAGCGTATGTGGCCGCTGAAACACCCAGACGTTTCCGTGAGAATCCGCAGTGGCGCCACCGACGCCACCCAGCAGCATCCTGTCCGGCATGGTGGGAAAGTTCGGATCGGCTTCAAAGACCGGCACGTCCACCGGATTGCGGTTCTGTGCGACGACATAGGCAGATCCGGACAAAACGGCTGTCGCGGCGATCGCCGTGATGGCCGCGCGCGCCACGATGCTAATTTTTGCGTCGATCGATTGGTGAACCAACATTGGGCTTTCCTCATTCGGCAGGGAAGGAAAGATTAGCATGTTTGCGCGGACGCGGTGATCGCGGCCGCACGTTGCGCAGCGGCCATCTTCATCGAAATTGTTGCAAACCTGGGCCGGTGATATGTGTTTGTGATCGTTCAGGGAGGTTTGCATGTCGGCTCCACGGTGGCCGGTCGGTGGGCAGGCAAGGCTTTGCGCTGTGTTCGTCACCGGCGTGCTGCTCGTCGGCAGTGCCGATAGTATGACTTTGGCCGCCGCAAGTGCAGCGTCGGGAATCCCCGATTTTGAAGGCGGCGAGGATCTGGGCTGGCATGAGTTCGGGGACCTGTTTCTGCCACCGCCGCGTGGCCCGGGACCGGTCACCCAGGATCCGAAATATCCGTTCAATTTCAGACTGAACTATCGTGTCGCCGATACCAGCAATCCAATCCTGCAGCCTTGGGCGGCGGAGCAGATGGAAAAATCCAATGCGGCAGTGCTGGCGGGAGGAATAGGCTTTCGTCCGCGCGAGCGCTGCCTGCCCGGCGGGGTTCCGGAATTCGATTTCTACGCCCGGGTCGAGGAATATTATTTCCTTCAGACCCCGCGAGAAGTCACCCTCCTCAATTCAGGCGGCCCCGAAATTCGCCATATTTTCCTGAATGTCCCCCACTCGGCCAATCCGAAAATATCCTGGTACGGAGAATCAGTCGGTCATTACGAAGGCGGCGACACCCTGATCGTGGATACGATCGGCCTTTCGCCGAGGAGTTATGTCGATGATTTCCGCACTCCGCACACCGACAAATTGCACGTTGTGGAACGCTTCACATTGAGCGCCGGCCACAAGAACCTGGAAGTTTTGATCACGGTTGACGATCCCGGCGCTTTCACCCGGCAATGGTCGGCAATTCAGCGTTTCGACCTTCGGAAGCGGCCCCTGACGGAAAGCGTCTGCGCCGAAAACAATGAGAATTTCTTCCATTACGCGCAGCCGGCGATGCCGTCGGCCAACACTCCCGATTTTTGACCCTTCCAGTGGGGCACGATTTCAGGTTTGCTCCGGCCCCCGTTTACTTTCCAGGGTCGGTTTTCAGCAGCCGGAGACGCATTTGCCTTTGCCGTCGAATTCCATGGTGCGCTCGCTGATCGCAAGGTAGGCCGGCGCTTTGATCTGCTTCATGAGCGCCGCCGTCTCGGTGGTTGGCCTCAGCTTGCCGCGTTCCGTCGCGGCCTCGTTCGCGTGCGTGAAGATCACCGAGTCCGGCCTGAGCAGGTCATTGATGGCGTACGCGCCCGACTGGAAGAGGCCCGGGTTCGGCCCGAGATTGATCACGGCCAGGCTCGCCTTGTAGTAATCGTGGATGACCGTCTTCATGTCGCCGAAAACGGCCGTATCGCCCGACAGGTAAGCCACGAGCCCGTTGGTGAACTTCACCACGAAGCCCACCGCCGGACCGTAGCCGAGCTGGGCGCCGTCGGCCTTCAGCAGGTCCCGCTGGGCCTTCGAGAGCAGCGAGGGCGCAACGTCGTTGCCGTGAGCGGCATAAACGATCGTGAATTCCACACCCTGCTTTGCGTCTTCGGCCCGGGCGGTGAAAACACCGCCCAGGTCTATTCGCGAGCTGCACGCCGCCGGAACCGGGACGGTGACCGCCAGAGTGGGGCAGAAGTCCATCGGCTTGCTGTCGCTCCCGCGAATCGCGCCCACCTTGTTGTGAACGAAGGCGGCCATCGCGCGCGTCGTCACCAGGACGGCGTTCTTTGCCGCGACGACTTCGGCGGTGGTTGAGTCCGGGGCCGGCACCCTTGCCGGGTTCGCGCAGGTGCCTTCGCCTGGCGCCTTCAGCTTGAGGTCGCCGACATGGTCTCCGTGCATGTGGGAAAGCAGCACCAGGTGAATGGTGCCCAGTCGCGGATCGTTGCCGCCGGTCACGGTGTACCCTGTGTCATAGAGGAAGCGGACGCCGGTCGGATCCTCGAAAATGATCGCGCGGTCGTTCGCGCACAGCTCGCCTGGATGCGAGCCGATCGGCGTGACTTTGACGTTTTGTGCGAGCGCCGGAAATGAAGCGAGCAAAAGGGCAAATGCTGCGCAGGCGATCCTCATGTCGTCCCTCCCGGGAAGTTTCTGGTTAGCTCGTACCCGGAATCATTGCACCGCGAAACCCGGCTTGAGGCACGTTAATCCTGTTAACTGTCACCTGCACCCTGTGGGCCTGCTGCCGTCTCTGCCCACCTCGCTTTCGCATCCGGGTACCAGGGGTCACCCAGCTCCAGAACCAGCGTGTCGCCATTCATGCGGATGGGCTGGTTGCGAACGCTGCCTGCAATCCAGAGTTCGGCGAACGCCGTTATCATGTCCACCTGGTTTTGCTCGAGAGCATCCATCTCTATGCCCGCGAGATAAGAAAATTGCGCCGCGGTCATGCCGCCGGGAGCCGTCCAGTTGCCGGCCGCATCCATGATCGGCGTAACGAGAGGGCTCATCCGTACAATGCGGCTGTTCGCTTTGCCGGGGAGCCCCGCTCCCAACCCTGTCATGACATGGGCCAGATAGGTCGCCATGTCGGGAGGATCATCGAGGATCGCCGTCGCCAATTTCTTCAGATCCGGAACAAGGCCTGTCTCGGCCCTTGCCTGCAGATAGGGTGACGGTGCCTGGTCCGGATCTGCGAGGGGAAGCACGACGGTCCCGGTACCGATGCTCAGTGCACGTATGTCCACAGGCACACAGCCCAGCCCAATCGCTTCGGTCACTGCAACCATCACCGGATTATTGCAGCCGGTCACACCGCCGTCCCAGAAGCGATCCTCCCTTTCGGGGTAGCGGGCCGGACCGTCAAAGTAATTGACCGGTGCATCGGTGGAAGCGTGGATCGCCTCCGCCAGTGTGAGATCGGTTGGTGCTCCCGTCCCAAGCTGCGGAACATTGGTGACCGCCGCGGAGCGAAAGAATTTCGCACGACGGCGGTCGTAGTCGAAGCCGATGATGAGGAGATGGATGGCGCGATCCTTTCCCGCGCGCTGTATGCCGGACGCCACCCCGGACAACGGAAGGTTTCCGGTGTTGGGAAGCAGATGCGCGATCGCCGGCAGCTTCGCGTCGGCGCTGTATTTGGGTCCGATTCCGGTCAGCGCCTGCAGCGTCTTGTCGCCAAGAGAATTGGTTGGCGAAAAGACGGATCGTCGCTTGTTCTCGTCCCCGAAAAAGTCGAGCAATGTGCCGAGCGTCAGGTCTTCGAGCAGTCCGCCGAGCACAAGGCTGCCGCCGGAATTGGCGGCAACCATGTCGAAACCGGCGAGCACCTGATGCCCCGTCGCGTCGGCGCCGTAAAGGTCAATCAGGGCATGAACCTCGATCAGCGCCCATGAACCGCCGCCGTCGAGAGACAGAATCGTGTAAGCCATGGCGCTGCCCCCCGGAGGAAACGGCTGAGGTTAGAGCATTTTCCGCCGAAGTGGCTGCCACTTCGGCGAAGAAAATGTTGGCAATCCAAATGAGCTGGGAGGCGGCTTTCCGACCTTCCAATCGGAAAGCGCTCCGGCAGCCGCCGAAAAAAACCCAAAGAACAGAAGCTGTTTCTGCCTCGATTGCAATTCGGGTTGGCTTTTTTGCGGGCGATTGGCGACGTGCGGGCAGACTTGTCCGCCCTCAGGCGGCCGCATGGTTGCATGATTTGAGCCTGCCTGTTTGCGATCGAGAGATATGGCGATTGCATCGGAAACCCACCCTCTGGCGATTTGATCAGCAATCCGGTCTTGGCAAGTCCCGCTTGCGCCTTGTTGAACAAGTCAGCCGCTCAGGCCCAAATCATCAGGACCGATCCATCGAGCGTGGAAAGTAACCCGGGCGGCGCGCACTTGATCGCGTAGCGCCACGCCTCTTTTGCGCCGTCGCTCGAATGCTCTGGGGGTTCGCCCAGGAATTCCCTGGGCTTTGGCTCACTGGGATTAAGCCTGTGTTTTTGAAGAGTCCCTTTGGTTCTTTTGATAGTCATCGGCAACGGTTTTCGGCCACGCATTCAGCAGACCCCCCTTCCCGATGATACGTCCAAAGATCGTCAGCAGGCTGTCACATCCTCTGCCGTCTTCAGGTTATGGCAGGCTTGGCACAACGATTGCAGATTGTTCCAGTCGATCCGGGCGCTGCCCTGCTTGATCGGTTTGATGTGGTCGACGATCTGCGCCTACCGATCGAACGCCGGCTGAGCACGGTCGTAGTTTCGGTCAACAAAGCCCCTGTGCCGCTCGCAGTAGCGGGTGTGGAAATCAATGCCAGGCAGCCGGGGTAGCGGCAGCCGGTCGGTGCGCGGCGGGGCAAGGCAGTGCGCCATAAAAATAGGCCTGTTGCGTCACAGAGACGCCGCGGAGTTCGCTCGGACCCGTCTGTTTTGCTAAAACAGCTCCGGATCTGCATTGGGAGGAAAACGATGCGAAGGCTTATCCGGCTCACCCTTTCAGCCGCAATTGTGTTTGGAATTTTCACCGGAATATCTGAGCGGGCGAGCGCCCAGGTGACCACCTTTGAAGGTGCGCGCATCATTGTTGGCGACGGCCGCGTGATCGAGAACGGTACGCTGGTCGTCACGGGCGATCGCATCATGGAGGAAGGTCCGGCCGCGGTTGTGCAGGTGCCGACTGGCGCCACGCGCGTGAATCTCGCCGGCAAGACCGTGATGCCAATGCTGATCGACACGCACATTCATATCAGCCAGACGCGCGATGCGATTATCAAGGACCTCAAGCAGCGCGCCTATTTCGGCGTCTCTGCCGTCAACAGCATGGGCATCAACAAGTTCGATGTCCTGCCTATCCGCTTTGAGAACATTCCTGGCGCGGCGCGCTTCCGTGCCGCCGGACGCGGTATCACCCGCCCCGAACCCGGGCGCGACGACACGCCCTATTGGATCAATACGGAAGCGGAAGGTCGTGCAGCCGTTCGCGAACTCACAGTGCAGAAAGTCGATATCGTGAAAATCTGGGTCGACGATCGTGACCACAAATATCAGAAGCTGACGCCACAGCTTTACGGCGCGATTATAGACGAGGCGCATAAGAATGGGCTGCGCGTCACTGCCCACATCTTTACGCTGGACGATGCGAAGGGCCTGCTCAAGGCGGGCGTTGATGCATTTGCGCACAGTGTCCGGGATCGTGATGTCGACGATGAGTTCATGGGACTGGTGCGGCAACGGCCCTTTCTCGTGGTCAATCCCAATCTTCCGCCACGCGGCGTAAGGACGGATTTGACCTGGCTGAGAGGCAGCTTGTCGCCGGCCGACTATCAGAAAGCCGAAGCCGAAAACAAGGATAATCCGAAAGCCCAGGTCTTTTATGGCATTCAGGCACGCAATCTGGCGAAACTGAATGCGGCGGGCGTGAAGATCGTGCTCGGCACCGATGGCAATACCGCCTGGGCACCGCATGTCGAGATGGAGGACATGGTCGCCGCCGGCATGTCGCCGATGCAGGTAATTATCGCCTCAACCAGGAATGCGGCAGAATTTCTTCGCATCAACGAGACAGGCACGCTCGAACCTGGCAAGAGCGCCGATTTCATCGTGCTTGATGCCAATCCCCTGGACGACATCACAAACACCCGGCGCATCAATGCTGTCTATCTCCGCGGCGCTGCCGTGGACCGCTCCCATCTGCCATAGCGGTACGATCCCCGCGTAAGACAAGAAGGGCCGGCTTTCCCTCCGGCCCTTCTGCGTTCCCCTTCGACTCAAGCTTCGATAAGTGGCCGCGTTTCTCATCCTTTTCGGACGTGACATTCAGCCCGAGTTTCTTCTTGAGCGCTCCGGCAAGATCACCGCGAACCGTGTGGTGCTGCCAGCCGAACGAATGCGAGTCCCGATCGCATGAGCTTTGGGGACTCGAACGCGTTCAATTTTGCCCTGAAATTTTACCCGAGACTCGCTGGTTTTTGCCTCCGTACGGAATTTGGCACTATGTCCACGCCATAGCCCTCTGACAGCGACGGCACGGTCAATCCGCCGGCCCCATGACGAGGGCCAAGGCGATATTGAGGCGCCCGACGTCAGCGTCGCTGTACCCTGCTCCGCCGTTGGAAATGCCGAAAAGGAGGGATCCAACATTTGTCGGCAGGCGCCGCGATGTGTATATGATGATTAATCTATACACATGATCGGATTGTTGAGATGCGGACCAATATCGAGATCGACGACGAGTTGTTGTTTCAAGCGATGACGGCGACTGGCCTGTCGACCAAGCGCGCCACCGTGGAAGAAGGATTGCGGCTGCTGGTTCGGGTGCGCAAGCAGGCCAAGGCGCTCGCGAAACTCAAGGGATTGGGGTGGGAGGGTGATCTGGACGAAATGCGTCAGGGCCGCCCGCCACGCCGCTCGTGATTCTCGTCGACAGCTCCGTCTGGATCGCGCATCTCCGTGGCCATCGAACGCCGGCGACTGCCAAACTGGAAGCCGCCGCCAGTCGGGAACCGCTCCTGATCGGCGATCTCATCCTGCTCGAGGTTCTTCAGGGCGCCCGGGATGAGCCTCATGCTGCGCGGATTGAACGCGAACTACGCCGGTATGCTCTCGTGCCGCTTTTGGATGCCGGCCTTGCCCCTCGCGCCGCCCGGAACTATCGCAAGCTGAGAGAACTGGGCATCATGATCCGCAAAACGGCCGCCATCATCATCGGCACCTTCTGCATCGAACATCGCCACTGGTTGCTGCACGACGACCGCGATTTCGCGCCGATGGAGAAACATTTCGGTCTCATGGTTGCGTGAGACGGTGGCGGAGGGGCCAGGTTGTCACCCATGTCTTAGGAACGTTCTGTTACCTATGTGTCCGGGCTGGACACCGGAAATTTGGCGGAGACGGAGTCCGCCTATAAGAGCAAATAATTCGTTTTAGAACAGCAGCTTATGATATGAGGCGCATTGCTACCCATCACCGTGCCCATCAGCTTCCTGAAACTTTCGGTAAGGGCCTGAGCAACTGCAGGCTTGGCGGTCGATACCGGCTTCGTCCCAATTGTTCCGATTGGGAACAATTCTTTTCTGGCTGACCACGATGTATTTGCTTGGCCTGCCTTCGCTTCTCGCGCTTTGAGTGGTCGCCCATTTAATGCACGCGCTCGCGGCCCCGGTGTCGCGAAGGCGACCAACGAGCTGGAACGCAAGCTTCGTAGCGATGAACACGGCTTCGCCGCCGTAGCGTCCATCAATCTTCGCCAGCAGCTTTTCGCAAAGTGTCTGAAACCATTTTCTTAATTCTCCTTCTTGCGCCAGACGAAAATGATCCCCAGACAGAGCCATGGTAGTTATGGCCACCGTCTGGATCCCAGCCCACGTTGTAACCATTTTGGCGCAATTGCCCAACGCTGATCGTTACTGCGCCGTGAGTCCGGATCAGTGACAAAGTGGAGCGGGTCGAGCCCATCCGCGACGATCCAGTCCATCAGGTCAACGGACATACCGCCATCCTCCGATTCAGAGAACGCGCCGCTGCTTACCTTCCCGTCGAAAACCTCTTTTGGGTTGGTACGCCTAATGACGAAGTGCGAATCCAATATCTCTGGGTGATCGTGCGGAATGATCCTTCCGCTCTCGTCGCGTTGAGGATCGGATGGCACCACGTTGCCCCACGAGAAGAACTCTCAGAAATCGGCGCCAATACTTGCCCAAGTTTGACGAAATCCGAATCGGACACCCATTCACTTTCCTGATTTGAACGTTTGTCCAACACATAAACTTCAGCCTTGTTAGGCGCCTTCACTTCGACGTCGACTTCAAGGTCAGGGGTTTCCCAGCTCAATTGAACACCGCCGTGGCCCAACGGTACTATGCAAGGAGATTTCGAATTTCGCCGTAGCACTTGAAGCAATATCAGTCGGGCAAATCGAACAGCGTCGAGCGTCACGGCTGCGGAACCGCGACTATCCCAATCCCGCCCTAGCTCGGCCAATTCGTTAAGCCGCGAATCCACGTTTGACAGCCACTCGGGATCAAAACTGCTGCTTTGCGGACTGATGATAGGCTGAGAGACGTGTGCAGGAATCCGCTGAGCATAGCTAAGCCCGGCAAGGTCTGTATCGACGCCCCAGTCTCTCCACGCGAGAGCACTATTCCTCATTTTTCAATCCCCATTTTCGCTGCATAGGGTTGCTCAGTAACTCATGAAACGCCTTAACCAGCCGGATTCTGGATGACGTCAGGAACTGCAACACCCCATCCTCGTCCTAGGTGAGAGGCCGGCCCCGAGACGTAAACGACATTTGATTAATCATCTTTCCATCAGATTTGGTCGCCGGCTCGATCGATATCAGTACACGACCATAAGGAGCGCCGTCATCCATCCGAATCGGATATCGCACCAACAGCCGAACGTCCTCAGGGTCGCCCAAAGCATCCGGCGCGAACGAGGACGCAACCCCAGGGAAAATCGTCCTGAAGCCATCGTAAAATCCACCGTCCTCGTCGACGTCAATGTGATTGACATACACCAACTCGCACTGATTGGGCTGCGGATCCGATAATCCGACAGATTTCAGTGCTTCACAGAACCTCCGGTAATTCTGTTGGAACGTGTCGAGCATTTCTTCGAAACGTGGATATGTATCCGTTGATGCCAACTTTCTCCAATTATGGATAAATCGATCCTTCTGCACTTGCAGCAATTTCGTCTGCGGTTCATCGACGAAGAACACGCGCGGAATTTCGACGCCAGGTAAGCTTAGGTTGAAAACCGGAAACGCGATTGCAGGATTTTGTCCAAACGTCTCGAATGTCGACGGTAACGGGAAGTGATCCTGGACAATCGGAAAGTCTTTTCGAAAAGCGTTCCAGATGATGCCCAAATGCACCGAGTGAAAATTGGGTATGGCGTTGAATTGAACGCCAACGATGACCTCTGTAACTGGTGGAGCACTATAGTCCGGAAGGCCAGCGGGCCGTTGGCGCATTGTGTCGAATCGGGTCGTGGCTAATTCCTCATATAGCATGTATTGCGCCCGTCACCGAAGTAAACCCCCATTGGAGTCCCCGTGATTTGGCTGATTCACGGGCAATACGGGCCTATTTCTTCGCCCGCCTTGCGTTGCCAATGCCGAGCCCGAGTTCGACCAGGCGGCGGATGGCCTCAGGACGGCCCGGCAAGTCTTCCTGAACGCGGCGCCAATCGTCGAGCGCCTTCGCCTGTTCGGGCGATAGTCTGACCATTACGGGAATCGAAGCGTCATCTGTCATGCGCTATCCTGATATCATGATATTGACCGCTACCAAAGCAGCATGATATCAAAAAGCAGGCCGAGGGGAAGCGTGAACTTCCGCCCGGCCCTGACCCGCAACATGAAAGGCCGTTCCATGTCACAAGCTGATTCCAACAGTACCACCGCAACACCGGGGGGCGCGCCGCCCTCGAAGTGGAAGGTGGATGAATACGCTGAGCACGAGTTTAAAAGCGTCGAGGAAGCATATCAGATCTGTCAGTGCCTCGTCGCCGAGCGGGATTACCGCCACCATCTGGCGAGTGACGATAAGGCCACCGACGCGATCACTGATCAATATTCCGAAGCGCTCGAAGCGCTCTACGATTGGATCGCGCACACCGAAGCCGCGACGGGGCTCGAGATCGCGTTTAAACTTCGGCTCGTGACAGCGAAACTTAATGAAGATTTCGACAAACTCGTGGCCTCCAGCGCTATGGAGCAAATCCTCGAATCGGCCGGCGATGATGCCATCAGGCTTTATCGGGATTCTGCTGCTGGAGATTACAATGGCTGACAAGCGCGCACGCAAGAAACAGCCTGCTACACCCGAGCAACGGGCGGCCCTGCAATTTGAGCCGATTCGTGAATCGTTCAATTGGAGCAATGAAGATTGGGCGCTTGCGTATCTTCCCATGGTCCGCGCTGCGATCGTCCTGCTTTCGAAGGATCGTGAAGAGCTTGCCGACTGCATCCGGGAATACCTCGGCGGGCGTCACCAGCACCGCGATGCTCGACGCTATGATCGAAACCAGAGATCACCTCAAAGCGCTCGCGGAACTGATCGATAGCGCCATTCTTCGCCAATACCTTGTGCTGGACACTTTAGGATACAGCCCGGACAATCCACCGCCCGACAACCGCAACGCGCCCTCTGGCGCCGTGAACTGAACCGGCCACGGCCGAGAGCATGGAGAGCCCGCCAAATCGAGCGGGGCTTTTTCATGCCTGCCCGATCTGCCCGCATTGTGCCGCGGCTGTTAATTGCCGCCCCCATTCCTCGGCGATCAGCGCCGCCAGCGCCGGGGACATCCACGAAGCGACGTACTCCTCACTGACGGGCGTGGCTTCGATCATGGCGCATGCCAGCCGCGCGTAAACGACCTTAACCCTGTCATCCAACGCGTGACCGCAAGCCGCTTGCGCCAGGACGCGAGCAAACGCGAAAAGCGCATCTGCCGGAGCCTGACGGACGGGATACGCCTTGAAACCGATCGGCAGAAATTCCAGCGGTTCCGACATTTACCCCTGCGGCAAGTAGCCGTCGCGCTGCAGCCCTTTGAAAATGTCCGCGATATCACGGCGATGATCGCTGAGCGCTGACAGGAAATCCTGCGGTGTGTTGGCGTGAATATCGCCAACATTGTAGTTGAAATGCACGGTGCTACCTCCACCGCCGCCGCGCGAACCGCCTCCGGTCAGAGCCGCCGTGATCGCGTCGTTGTTTGCACGCGGGATAATCCGCTCGCCTTCATAATGAGGGCCGGCCCCGTGCGGGGAACATAGCTTGTCCCGGTCTCGAACGAATCGAACGCAGCCACCGCCGCGAATGCCGCACCCGCCAAGACCGGCGCCAGGAACGGCCCGACAACGGGAATATCTGCTGTTGAGGCATAAACGCCTGCCGCGGCGCGCCCGGCATCGGCGAGAACCTGCTCGGAAAATAAACTTTTCGTCGCCAGCCATTCGGCCGCCTTGATCAGCAGCGTTTCCCTGCTCGAGGTGTCGGTGCTGGCCACTATGCCAGCGTCGGCGGCGAGTTTTTCCGTCAGAACTTCCAGCGTGCTTGAGATTTCTTTTTCTGCCAGATTGTCAACGAGCTGCCCGACGATTTGCGTCATCGATTGCCGGCCGGAGATGATGCCCCGGACCAATTGCGACTCGACAGATGAGATTTCTTGGAACATTTGTCGCGTGGCTTCAGCTTCTTGCCTCGCAGCATCGCGCGCCGCGTTGATTTTGGCCTGATCGCCTTCCCGATAGACCCTGAGATCCTCCTGAACCGCTCGCGTGGCCTCGGCCGCCGCGCTGCGCTCATAGGACGCGCCAAGCGCCGTGAGTTCTTGCCATTCCTGCCGGGCCGCCTCGATGCGCTTCTGGCGCCATCCTGGACGATTTGCGTCAGGCGGTTCTCGTGCTCGACGTAAATCAGTTCCTGATCGCCAACATCGCGGGCGAGAGCCACGGCATTGCCCGCGTCCAGCGCAGTGCGCTGCTGAAGCCCGCCGAGTTAGATCTGGTAACGCACGGCCTCCAGTGCCGTCTGCTGTGCTGTGATTGTTGCAACCGTTTCCTGGCCCGCGCGGAGCAATGCTTCGTTTGTACGTTGCTCCGCCGGCAATTCTCTGGAGAGAGGTCTGCTCCCATATGGCGAGGCTTCGCCTGTTCGATCTGCCGGGTTTGATCGGCGCCGCCGCCCTTGGCGGATAAACTCATTGACCGTCACCGGCGATGCCTTGCGGGAACGCATTGCCAGGGCCGCCGCTACGCGACTGATTATCGCTGAGAACGCCGCCCTGAAGGTTGACCTTCGGGCCATATGCCGCGACATTGTAATCTGTGACCTTGGGAAACTTCGCCGCCGCCTGATAGAGTCTGCCCGAAGGCCCCGACCATTTCGGCCAGCAGATTGAGCGTGCCGGTAATTGCAGGCTGCGCTTCCGTGACAAGGCTGTCCCATGCCTTACCCATCGCGATCCGGGCATTCTCGGCCGCTTCGGCGGTCTCCGGATCCAAGAGCCGGTTTTGCTCCTTCAGATCGGCGATGATGGTTTCAGTGCCGCGCGCCCATTCGGCCAGAACCGGATTGAGTTCTTCGCCAGAGCGGCCGAAAAGCGCGATTTCATCGCTGGAGCGCCGGGCGGTATCCGTAATCGAGAGGAGAGCCCGCGCTACGGCCGGTAGTGCCTCCTGTGCCGTCAAATTGACATCGACCCCAGAATCTTCGAAGGCGCGCCTCTGCAGGGCGAGCCCCTCCTGCGCCTGGCCTTGTGCAGCGTTGAAACGCCGGACGGCCGTCGTCACCACATCGGTTGCGACACCAAGTATGCAGCGCCTTTGGTGAACGCCTGGTAGGCGTCGGTCGAGAGCCCGAGAACTTCGGACTCGTGCTGGATTTCGGCCGCAGATTCAAACACCGTCCGGCCAAATTGCACCAGTGCGCCAACAGACGCCACGACACCGAGAGCGCCCAATGCTTCCTTCGCGAGACTTGCCGCCTGGGTGTAACGTCCGAAGCTATCCTGTCCAGTTTGCAGTTCAGCGCGCAACTGCGCGGCGTTGTTCTTCGCCTCCAACATTTTCTGCGCAGCGGCGTCGAGCTGCGTCTTCATTTCGTCGAAACTTCCGGCTGCAGCCGCTTGCTTCGCCAGCGCATTGAATTCGCGGGTAAGTGCCTGCGCTTCGGCCCGCGCGACTGCGAACCGACTTTCAAGCTGGGCCGTGTCTGCGGTTATCGAAACTGAAATATTGCTCATTCGTTAGCTACCTCGACATCGAGCAAAAAACCCGGCCGGCGCCAAACGGGGGAATGACACCGGCCGGGCTCCGGCGCTCTGGGCAACGCCGTGAAATTCATGCCATTTCCACTCTAATGGCACGCAGCCGCCCGTCACGCTGCACGGCGGCTTCGAAATAAACCGTGTCTCCGGCCTTGAGGTCAGCGATACCGCATTCGGCGACGACCCTCGCGTGAATGAAAACATCTGTACCCGTCGTGTCTTGAATAAATCCGAAGCCGCGATCGGAGTAGAAGCATTTCACGGTGCCTTTTTGCATCATACTTTCCATGGCTCTAAAAGAGGATCGCCCGGCCGAAGCCGGGCTTTCCCAACGCGTTGGTGCCAAAGCCGGGCGCCGCAGTCTCTCTGACGCCGCTCAGGCTGTCGGAGTTGTTACGGACACCGCCCGACTGGTCCGGCCCCGGCGAAGCATGACAAAGTCCAGGGCGTAAATTTCATTGCCGTTATGGTTCGATCGCTTCCCAGGTCGCCGCCACGCGGCGCGCCTCGGCAATCATTTCATCAACCTGGCGGCGCGCACGATCCGCCGATCGGCCATTTTGGCCGCCGTTTTCCCGAGCCCATGGCACGATAGCCATGTCTCCAACAAAAACGACATCTTTCGTCCGTACGCTGAAGGCGCGCCGACCAGAGCAAATGACGGTGTCGCGAAAAACCTGTTCGACCACGCAGCGGAATCCGTCGGTCATCTCGATCACCATCCCCCGGCGAAATTGCATCGACGTCTTCCCCCTCTGCCTCTGTCAGCCGCCGACCAGCATCGCCACGGTTGCTTTGCTGTTCTGGTCGAGCCCCGCCATATGATTGACAATGTCCTCGCGCTGAACCCCGCGAACAAGAATTTGATCAGTGTCGAGCGAGCGCTCGCGGGAAACGGCAATGACGATCTCCGGATTGCGTTCGACGATCGTGGAGCTCTGCCGCAGGTTTCCGAAGAAGAGCATCGGCTTGCCGGTCAGGCTGCTGGTCGAGTTCGGCAATTTGCCGGAAAACCTGACCGGGAAGCCGAGAAAGTTCGCGTCGACCATGCCGTCCGGGCGCCGTGTGGCGATCAGACCGCCAGCGGTCGCAGCGAGGCGGCAAAAAATTTGCGCATAACCGAGTGCCCCCGTGTACCAGGCAGCCCCGGGAATCGCGGTGGCCAGAACGCCGCCCATCAGATTGGCGAGATCGGTCGTGTCGATCGAGAGGAAAGTGCTGTGTCCGGTAGCCGCCGCGACGGCCGAGGCGGTACCCGTCAGCTTTGCCGCGAGGCCCGAGATTCGCATATATGCGGAGGTGCCATCACCGTTGAAACCTGTGTCGTCCTCAATACCGGCCAGGGCATATCCGAATTCGCCAGCCAGCCAGTCGCCGAGGCTCGCGGCTTCGTCCTCAAACAATTCGCTCGAACTGCGGATTAGGATCTTCATCCCTTTTGGGCTGGTCTCTACCGCGTCCCAGAGCGCGCTCAATTCGGGAATTGGCTGCCCCTCTGCGACGAAGTTCGCGGTAACGCCGCCTGCGCGCCGCGGGCGGAACTGGCTTCCTGAAACGGTTGACCTTACGTCGGCACCAGCGCGGAACGCGCCGTAGCTTTCCCGAACCGTGATAACGGCGCTGTCGAAGTCATGAGGGGCCAGGAAGCCGCCGATAGAATTGGGAACCTCCGCGACCTTGAGTTTGATGTCGCGCAGGATGCAAAACTCTTTGGAACTTTCGTATCCAGCTAGAGCTTTGAACCAGTGCCCCACACGCTCGGCCTTTAGGGACGCGTCCGCGCCAGTGAACGCCTTGAAATGCGGCTTATACATTTGCTGCCTTTCGGATTTCCGCTTCGGTGACAATTTTTTCCCGCAATGCATCGGCAATGATTTCGCCCAGCGGGTTGCCGATTCCCAAAATCGCCTGGACGTGTTGCCGCATGTTCAAGCGCGGTAATTCGCCACAAGTTCTCCGGCAGTCTTCGATCATCGCAGCGGCCTTGGCTTCCAACGCCTGAAGCTGAACCGCTGTCGTAACGACATCGTGGAAGAGGCGGTCCCATTGTGGGCTATGCTCCGCTGCCCAGGCCGCCGCAGCGAATTCCGCGCTTTCGGCGCGCCGCCTGATCAGGACCTCGGTCGCCTGCCCGATGGCGGCCAATTCCACTCTGATTTCGCTGGACTTCGTCACCACGGGCGTTGTTGCGAAGCCCTCCGGCGCAAATCCATTTAGCAATTTCGCCGCAAGCGCTTTTGCGCGGTTGGCCTCGTCCGCGAGCGCCGGCGATGGCGCGTGCGCTTCTGACTTCTCAGCGGCGTTGAGGGCTTCGGTCAGCTCATATTCCCGATGATGTAGCCGGCGCATGAGCGCGCTGGCGGCTGCCGCCGATTCGAGGTGATTTTGCAGCGATGGTTGTTCGGTGGGATTGGTCATGCAGATCTCTTACGACAATGATCCTGGTCGCAAACGGACATTGTCCGTTTTTTTGCGAAGCCGACGGAGATGCCGCGCAATGCGCTCGAAGGCGTTCGGATCGCCGCCTGCGTGCCGCCGAGCGATGATCGAAGCGGCCCCGCGTTTGCCACCGAGCGCGACCATTTCAGCGCAAAGCTGCTCGTAATCGTAATCGCGCCCAAATCCGAACCCGACCGAATCTTCGAAGATGCGTTCGAGCGAGCGCGCGCCGCGGGCAATCGCGACGGAACGCGCGAGTTTTCGATCGTTCACGTCCGACAGAAAGGCCTCAAGCGCCCTGGCAACTCGGTCAATGTCGAACGCCGGCCCGCCCATTCACCACGCCTCAGTCGGCGCCGCTGGCGGTGAGCAACAGGGAATTGGCCATGAACCTACCGCCCATCGGCCATGAACCTGCCGCCCATCCCAAAACCGCGTTGTAGGATCGCAAGTTCGCGCTGCGCCGCGAACAGCGTTTGAACGGCCGGATTTGATTTCCTGCTGCCCGACGCCAGCCCGAGCGTCACCCCATTTTGATTAATTTCGTCCTGGCAAGCATCGATCACGCCCAGCAACATGCACAGGCGCGCGAAATTGATGCGTGTCGTCGGTAAAAGGTAACCCTCGCGAAAAAGGCCTGCCGCATAATAATTCCAATGCTTTTTGGCGTGCGCAGTCAGGTGGTCAGGAGGTTCGAGCCATCGCGGTTTGGTCATTTTTTTCAGTCTCCAAAATTTTCAAAAACTGCCAAATTCCTACGGAGGAAAAAAATCTCTGAATGTCTGCAATCGCGGTAATTTGTAAGGGCCTCGAAATGAATGACACCCCCTTGGGTGCGCTTCATCATTTCCGCCGCATACGGTCGACGAACTCGGCCACGACCTCCTCGGCCTGCCGCTGGTATTCGCTTGCCATACGGATCGCCATGCCCAACATAAAAGTTCGGATGTCAAAGCCGCGCGGGTCATCGGCCTGCATCTGCCGAACTGCTCCCATGCCGAATCTGGCTTCGAGGTGGTCGACGCCACGCATTTGATCTTCGATTGATTCAGCACTTGGGAGGTCGTCCATCAGTCGAACTCCCAAGGCCGCTTAGTGTGTGGCGACATGGATTTCTCGCGAGCCGCGCTTTTCGGGTCCAACCGGCTTTGCGGCGAAAGTCGCAGGCGCATGCTCAACGCTGTCATCGCGCGGACGGCTTTTTCCTGAACCGTCAGCCACGGTGAAGCGCGACCACCAAGCACCGGACCGCCTTGGCGCAGCTCGAGCGCGGCCCATTCGGCCAGGATCACGGCCTCGCAATACCGCGCCAGCAGCGGCCGGTCCGAATGCCGGAAATGCGACGGATCGCAACTCGCCACGAGCTCGCTGAACAGCTTGCGCTCAACGTCGCCCAGGTCGGCGGGGGCATCGATCCGCCTCTGCTTGACGTCAATGATCGGCGCGACGGCCGAGGCGGCTGATTTTCGAGGCATGTTGGGCTCCTAATGGTCGTGGACGGTTAGCAGGCTGGATGCATGCGACGGTCAGCGGGTGGCTTAAGGAAAATTCTCTAGACCGGCACTGGGTGCTGATTCGCTTCGGCTGTGGCGCGCGCCTGCGGCCGCTCATGCCGCGCGTTCGCCCCCGCGTTTCAGTTTTCCTCCTAGGAAAAGGAGTGAAACGAAACGACCAGAAAAGGAGTCGAAAAGTCTCTCCTTTCTGGCAAATCGTTTCACTGAAACGACAAGGTTTCTGCGGGATTTGTGTAATTCTCGGCTGCCCGTTTCGGACCGTTTCCGAAGTGCGTGAAACGCCCGAAGGCCGAACCCATCGTTTCAGGGGGTTTTTCACGCTGATTCCGCCTTCTTTGCCGCCTTCGCTCCGGCTGGGGTGAGCGTCCAGGAATTGAGTTCTTTTGCAGCGAAGTCTCTGTTTGCGCAGCGCATTGAGAAGTCGAAACACCTTGGCCTTGTTTGGCACTCCGGCCATGTTGGTCCATCCCGCGGCCGTCGCCAGCGTCGCGACAGAAGCGCCTGGGTTACCCGCCATTGTTCGAACCAACTGTTTCAGATCGCGATCGGTTGCGTCCGCTTTGGCAGCGTGTTCACTTTCGCTGAGTGGTTTCGCGATGACTGTGGGGACAAGCCTGCCCCTCAAATCTTTCAGCAGCTCGCTGGTGGCCGTAATCAGTTCGAACGGCAGAGGTTCAAAATCTGGCCCGCGGAACTTGCCCTGCCAATGGAGCTCGACAACCTGATCGGCTTTGGCAAGCACGAGGTTGCCGTCAATCTCTGCAACGAAAGCGCCGCCGCCGCGCGGCAGGAGATTGTCAGGCTGTGCGTTTTTTGCCGGATGGCAATTTGCCAGCACGCAAGGGTTACCGGGTAGCTGCGTCAGCTTCCGAATCATCCGGGCGTGATCGCCCAATTCCCGATTACTGTTTTCGTCGTCGCCCTCGAAATAGGCCGGCGCCGTATCGACGATAACGAGGGAAACGCCACCGATGGTCCCGGCGGAAGCGCATATCTGCGGCAGCGCATCGCGGATCGAGAACACGCCGCGGATGAAATCAGCCGGAATGGTGTCGACGTCGAAACCCATTTGCTCCGACATCGCAATCCACCTCATCGTCACGTCATCAGGATTTTCCCCACACAGCATAAGCGCTGGCCCTGGCTGAACGCCGAGACCGGCAAATGTTCGCCCGAGTGCAGCACAAGCGAGCAATCGCAGTGTAATCGCGGTTTTGCCCGCACCGGTCGCCGCGGTCAGGGAATAGCAAAAACCCCGCTGCAGGATCCCGTCGAGCAAATAATCGGGCGGGCTGAACCCGCGTACAAATTCGCGGCTGGTGAGAGATCTTCGGTGTGGAATCTCGCGTTGCAGTATCGTGCACAGGCCCGGCGCGACCGTTTGGCCTATCGGTGAATTCATCAAATGCCGCCGCCTGCCTCATGCTGCGGCCCGGATGATATCGTTGAAGTCTGTGCCGGTCTCCCGCGGGATCAGCCGATGCACCTCGCGGCCTGCCTCTGTCCATCGCGCCGAACATTCAAGCCCCGCGGCCTGGCCACGCTGGTTTGCGTCGTTGTCGACCAGAATGGTTAGGGACTCGATCCCCGGCAGAGCGGGCAGTTTGGCGAGATTTCCGGCATCCCCGGCCGCCCACGCCGGGCGGAGCATCGTTCCGTGGTGCTCGATCCGGGTTGCTGCGGCGAGAACGGTTTCGATGCCTTCGCCGATCACAAGGCCGGCTGAAACCTCATCGTCCAGCCAAAGACGGATCACGCATCCGGATTTCGGGCCGAGATATTGTCGCCCGACTTTCTCGCTTTTTGAGTTGATTGCAGTCCGGTGGATCGCCCGCGGCTCGGCCGAGATCGCGTCGGTGAACAACGCAACCATGCAGCCGTGTTCGCCATTTCCCCATGGACAACGGGGATGCCAGCGCAGGGCGTCATGGATGCCGTCAGGCAGATCGTCAACATCGATGCCGCGGCCGATCAAGTATGCCCAGGCTGGCGTATCCTGAAGCGATTTGGCTTCCCGGAAAATCTGGATGGCCGCTGTGCTGCGATCTTTGTTGATGCCAAGATCGGAAAGGGTTGGTGCAGTCGTGTCGCGCGACCGCACCAAATGCTGATTGCTGCCACTTCCGGCCGCACCCTTCGCCTTCGGCATTTCTGCCAGCTGTTCGACGGCTTCACGGAACGTAATCCCGTCAATCCGCATTTTCCAATCGATTACGCCGCCAAATGCTCCGCATGCGAAGCATTTGAAGTGCACGCGATCAATCGTGCATGACGGGTTCTTGTCTGGGTGAAACGGGCACACGGTCCAAAGCAGCTTGCCCTTCCGCATGAGTTTGACGCTGCGAGCTGCAATGGGAACCAGATCCACCGCGCGCGCTCGCTCGATTGCGTTTAAATCCAGGCGCGGCGCCGTCATTGCGACTCGCCCCCGATCTCGTCCAGGGCTCGCCCCAGCGGTCCTGCGGCTTCACCGTTCGCAATCCTTGTCACTGCGTGCCGGATGACCTCGACCGGAACCCCGAATTGCAAGGCGATCGAGCAAACGACGGCGGCATCTCGCGCTGCGATCTCTGAATGTGAACCGGGTTTCGCAGCATCGATGAAAATTTCAGCAAGGGATCCATCGCCGAACCGTCCGACCCCGGCGACGTAGCCGATGCCGGCATGTTCGAATTCGAAGATCTCGTGCGAGCGGCGGTTTGGTAAGGTCCGGCGCCCGGTCATTTGCGCACCCATCGGAAGGGCGCAAACAGCAGCCGGCACGCACGAATCGCGCGGCGCCCGGCACGGCGTTTCCGCCGTGGTTGATTGAAATCGCGGGCTGGGGTATTTTCTGATTGATCGCTGAAGTCGTTTTGAAGGGGTCCGGATTCGCCGTTCGGGCCCCCTCGCTTTTTGGGCGGGCCGCGCAATTCAGGCGACCGCCTTGCCCAGATTTTCGAGCGACTCGAACCAGATCAGCGTGCGCGAGCCGACTTTCGTAGTCTTGATCACACCGCTTTTAATGAGCGCGTAAAACTTCGTGTGCCCTATATTCGTCAGGGCCTCTGCCTGCTTGACGGTAACCCACAAGGGCTTGCCAATCGGCGAACTGTTGATCGTGGTGAGCACAATGCGTCTCCGTTCGTTTGAACGGGATCATCATCTAAAGAGCCTTTTTGTGCAGAAATAGACGGGGCTATTTCGTGCGATTTCTGAACAGCTTCGATTTGCCGATTCCGCTCACAAGCGTGCCGTTACGTCGTTTGACCAACGACGGAACGCGGTCGCCTGCGCCTCGCTGATAGTTATCTTTCAGAAAATCCAAAATCTCGCCTGCGAGCTTCTTCGGTTTCCGGGTCGAGCGCGATTGTCTTTACGGCTCGGTTATACGCCGCGAGCCAGTCATAATCTCGGTACAGAGGATCGACGGAAAGCACCCGGTTAAGATCGGCGACAATTCTCTTGCATGCGGCACTCTTGCTTCTTAGCGATGGGTCCCGCCAAAGCCGATATTCGACGTGTGCCCAAATTGTGGCATCATTCGAGTTCGGATCTGCCTTTCTGCCGGCCGTCGCCCTGGGCGTGCAAGCCAAACGTTTCGCGTCGTGTGCTATCCCGTCGATCTCCTCCGGTGGCAGTTTCGACAGCTGCTTCACCATGCGGTCGCGCTGACTGCTTCTCGGCATCAGCGTTTTCCTGACATGGACACGACATTTCCGTCTTCTTTGCTTTGCAGTGCGCAATATCGTGCCCACTCATCTGCGAGCCGGCGCCGCTTCTCAATAAGATCGCTCCGCCGATACGCCACAACAACCTTGTCACTTGAATGCGCCAGGGCCATTTCGGCAACCTCAGGCGGGAAGGCAGTTTTGTCCGCCGCCCAATCCCGGAAGCTAGAACGGAAGCCGTGCACGGTCAGACCCGGTCGCATTCCGCGCAGCAATTCCAGCATCGCCATATTGCTAAGCGGCTTACGGGCCTTCCCGCCGTGAAACACGAAACCGGCGCCGCCCGTCGCCTTGTGCTGTCCGCGCAATATCTCCAGCGCCGGATCAGAAAGCGGAATCGAGTGCTCGTAACCCGCTTTCATCCTGTCCGCTGGAATCGTCCACACCTTCTTGCTGAAGTCTATTTCAGCCCAAGTCGCGCCGATCACTTCGTTTGTGCGTGCGGCGGTGAGAATTGCGAGCTCGAGGGCCTTCGCCGACGTGCTGTTCATCCTGCGCAGCGCTGCCATAAATATGCCAATCTCGGCATATGGCAGCGCGGCATGGTGTTCGACCTTCTGTACCTTGCTCCGCATCGGCAAGAGGTTTTCCAGATGCCCACTCCACCGCGCCGGGTTCTCGCCCGGTCCGATAGCCATTGGTCCGTCGCCCAATCGAGCACGTTCTCAATGCGGCCCCTGCACCCGCGCTGGCGGTCTCCGTCTTTGTCGACCATATCGGTCGCACGACTTTCGTGACCAAGCCGGTTCGACCTCCTGCGATTGGCAGTGCGCCAAAGACAGGATAAGCGTAGGTCGTGAGCGTTGCCGTCCACTGCTTTGCGTGCTTCGCATTCTTCCATCCTGGCATGTCGTCGGCGATATAACGCTTCCGCGCACTGCTGGAAGGTCATCGCTTTGGCGCGCTGCAGCCGCGCTGCAGCCTCTGCAGCCCGCCTCGCGTCGATCGGGTCAATCCGGTCGCGTACGAGCTTTCTAGCCGCGTCCGCGCGTTCCCTTGCCTCCGCGAGCGTGACGGTCTCAACGGGGCCGAGCCCCATGTCCCGGCGCTTCCCCTCAAGTTGGTATCGATAAATCCAGGAGCGCGCCGCCTTCGTGGCCACCTGAAGGTACAAACCGCTTCCATCCGCGTACATGCCGGGCGGTTTCGTAAGCACGGTTTTTGCGGTCAATTTCGCCATTGCTGTTCTCCGTCGAACCCATCACGCTACCCATCATAATGACGCGGCTTAGGGCGCACAAGGGCGAATAAGGGCGGAGTGCAAAACCGGCTAAAGTGCTTGTGGATATTGTCTTTTACGAACCGACGCGAATTAGAGCGAACAGCGTGTTGGCGGAGACGGAGGGGATTCGAACCCTCGATACGGCTTTAAAACCGTATAACGGTTTAGCAAACCGCCGCCTTCAGCCTCTCGGCCACGTCTCCATGCAGGCGCAAAAGCGTTTACCACGAACCGAAGTGGAACAAATACGAAAACTGGCGCCCGATTGCGAGAAGCAGTTGTCGCGCGATTCATTAGCCGCCCAACATCGCCCCGGCGCTGACGAAGGAAGGCAGGTTCTGCTCGATTCGCGCATGGCGGTAGTAAAGCGCGCCGGCCACCATACCGAGAAAAATCAGCAATGCGACAATCGTTGGAATGGGGCTGCTTCTGCCAAGTGGCGCCAGAGGATCGCGGCCTTCGGCGGCATGAGCGGCGGTGAAACTCTCCGGCAGGTCCCTGCGGCAATGCGGGCAGACTTTCGCCGCGGGCAGTATCGCTTCAGCGCAAAACGGACAGGGGACACGACCGGCGGGTTTTTCGGGTTCATCGGCACACGCCCAGATGAGCGTTCCGAGCCATCCGACGACTGTCCAACCGAACAAAAGATCGAGAATGAAAATGCCGGCAAAGTGCCGCGCCCGTCGCGCTCCGGCTACGATCGCCGGAAGAAAATAAACGGCGGTACCGGTGGCTATCGCCAGGACCGTCAATATCAGAAACGTCAGCTCCATCGGATGACCGGATTAGCACATCGCGAGCCCGTGGTTCATTCGCGAATTCGCTGCTCGCGGAAATATCGCCCGGCTTCGGGTTCCAGACCCTCATCGATGCTGTGAGGCAATGCACGAATGCGGGAGCCCGGGCCCCCGCCGCAACGCGTGGGAATTGCTGCCCGTTTTGTCTCTGCAGTTCGCTCCGGGACTTTGCCATGAAAATTTCGGTCCTTCTGTTTTCCGTGCCTCCGCTCATGGGCTTTGCCTTTCCGGCCTTTGCCGCGATGGAGCCTGCCGGTTCGGTGGATTTGTTGCCGGTCAGCACGCACGCCGTCGTGAGCTATGCCAACCTCACCGGCGACATCCTTGCCCTGACCGCGCGGGGCAACGCCGACGTGGCATGCCGCACCGTTACCGCAACTTTTTCGGACGGCAGCAGCACCGGGATCTTCCGCGGCGTGCTTGCGCCCGATGACCAGTTCAGGGTTTATCTTCCGGGCGGCACACGGAACGTAAAGCGGATCGATTTCGCCTGTCTGTCGGCAGACAAAGGCCGCGCGATTCTGGATAGCGCCGCCAATATGACCGGACCAGGGCCCGCCCCCGTTCCGTTCGGCTAACGCGACAACGGACCAATGACGAAGAACAGGAACCAGATCCAGGCGGCGCAGATCGAGACCGCGACCGCACCGAGAATTGCCGGGCCCATGAAAGAATAGAGCTTTTGTCGCATGTGCTTCGGATACGGCGCAAGTTCGAGCGGATGATTTGTAACGAGATTGACCGAAGAACGCGAGCGGAGGCGCGAGAAACCTGCCAATAGGATACAGTCGCAATCGGGGCATAGTTATTGGAGAGCAACCATGCTCGTCTCTCACGTCTTGAATGAAAAAGGCCGTGACGTACTTTCGATTCAGCCGGATGCAACCCTTCAGGACGCGGCTTCGGTGCTGACCAGGCACCGTATCGGCGCGCTGATCGTGCGCGGAGAAACCGGCCGGCTCTGCGGCATCATCTCGGAGCGCGACATTGTGCGGGCTATTGCCGAACACGGCCCACCGGCGCTCTCTTTGTCCGTCAGTTCACGGATGACAGCCGACGTGGCGGTTTGTGAGGAAACGGATACGATTGCGGAGATCATGGAGACCATGACGCGCTGCCGGTTCCGGCACATGCCCGTGGTCGCCGGAGACCGGGTTTGCGGGATCGTTTCCATCGGCGATGTCGTGAAGACCCGCATTGACGAGACCATGCGCGAAGCGCAAGCGTTGAAGGAATATATAGCGACAGCGTAAGTGCCGGCACGCAATAGCGCCGCCCTGACCGCAACCGATTCGGCGTCGTCCCCGTTGGCTTCACGAAACGGAGAGATGCCGCCGACGCAATGAAGCCTGAATTTCCCCACCGCGCCGGCTTCGGCTTCAGTCTTGCGCTCGCAGTGCTCACGCTTGTTGTCGCGGTGCTCTCGGCAGTTTACCTCCTCCATGAAACCGGTCCCGGTCTGCAGGCGGGCCTGCCGCCGGATTTCCCCGCCGTTCCGTCATCCGTGCAGGTACACGGAGCAAAGCCGCCGCACACGGATCGCTTGCGCGCGAAGCCCCGGCGGATCGCGAAAAACCGGCGCCTGCACAGCGGCAAAGCCGCCTGACTCCCGCAAGGGAACGATGCCGGGAGCAGCCGGAACAGGGGTTTTTCGCATACGTTTCAAATTGGGGTGCCGGCGGAAAACGCGCCGCACCAAAGCCCAAAGGAGACGAAAATGCTGAAAAGACACCTTGTTCTGGGCAGCGTCGCGAGCCTCGCTCTGGCCGTTGCGGCCTCGCCGGCTTTTGCGCAATCGCCCCCGCAATATCCGGATTTCTCGCTGCCGTGGGAACAGGCTGCAACACAGTCGTTGAACGCGCAACAGGCTTCCGAGCCGGGCGTGATTGTGACCCAGACCACCGCCTCGATCACGCCGGCCACAACGGCTGCTGTGGCGGCCAACGACACAGCCTCCGATGTCGTCGCCTATAATCAGGCGCTTGCGGCGCAGCAGGCGAGCCAATCGCAATATTCAAATGAGCAGTCCACGTACAACAGTCAGCTGAGCGACTTCCAGTCGAAGCAGGGCGCCTATCAGCAGAGCTGGCAGGACTATCAGAGCAAGCTGAATGCCTATAACGAGCGCATGGAACGCTACCGCGCAAGGTTGGCCGCGGAAACGAGCGCCTGGAATGCGCCCGTTTCCGGCAGCGTCGTATCCGGCGAGGTCGTCAGCACGACGCCGGTGATTCAGGACCAGTGGGTGAGCATTTATCCCCGCGGGTATCGGCGGCTCGTCATTGTTGACACCTTGACCAATGCCGATACGTCGCTGCGCGGCGCGCCGGTGATGGACGCCATGGGCAATGTCGTCGGAAATTTCCGGCACATGAGCCTGCAGGATGGCGGAATTCCGGAAGCCGTCATTACACTGAATAACCAGAAGACGGTCGCGGTCGGCGACCAGCATCTCCGTTATGATCCGATGGCGAACATGATCGTCGCGGATCTGACGTATAATCAGATGGAAAGCATGCCGGCGCGCTTCTGATCGCCTGCGGCCGTGCACAAGGGGCCGGAAATTGCCGGTCCCTTGTGTGCGAAACCAGAGGAGGACGAATGCGTAGCCCCCTGATCGCCTCACTGGCTGTTGCTGCCTTCGCCGCAGGAATTCTCGTCCGGGCGGAAGGCGTATCTGGCCGGCAGTTCCCGGACGCGGGATTGCACAGATGGCACATTCGCAGAAGCGAAACCGTGAGACCCGACGGGAGCAGCTGTCCGGAAGCAATCGGTGCTCCGATGGTACCTCCGGTCGTCAATCAGCCGGCGACTACATCCGGGAAGCCAGCCGTCATACCCCCTGGAAATCATGATGCGAACGCTACATCGCCTTGCCCGTCAAGCGCGGGTGTCGCGCGGACCGATGTCGCGCGCGGGCCCTCGCTCGCGAAACCTGAACCGCTCAACGCACCACAACTGATGGTTCCAAAGACCCGGTCATAGGCCTGTTTGCACGCGAACAACGGCTCACGAAAAAGGTGAATTTTTCCGCAATTTCGCATTTGACATGGTGAGGGGCCGCGCCTATATCAGCCGCCCACGCCGCTCGCGATTTAATCGTCTTGCGAACGGTGTTGCTTCTCTGGCATGATGGAAGTTCACGTCGAGCGGCGCTCTTTGACATTGTGATTCGAGGAAGGGGAACGTGGGCGGCGGTTCGATCGTCAGCCCGGCTTGAGCCGGGCAATAAGATCGAGCTTTGGCTCGCGTTCTTCAGTCAAACATGGAAAGTCGAATCACGGGCGCAAGCCCGCGATTTCAGACCTCGTCATGAATGACGGACAACGTGTTCGAGCACGAGCTCTACGGATCAAATTGAGAGTTTGATCCTGGCTCAGAACGAACGCTGGCGGCAGGCTTAACACATGCAAGTCGAGCGCTGTAGCAATACAGAGCGGCGCACGGGTGAGTAACACGTGGGAACGTGCCCTTTGGTTCGGAATAACTCAGGGAAACTTGAGCTAATACCGGATAAGCCCTTACGGGGAAAGATTTATCGCCATTGGAGCGGCCCGCGTCCGATTAGCTTGTTGGTGAGGTAAAAGCTCACCAAGGCAACGATCGGTAGCTGGTCTGAGAGGACGACCAGCCACACTGGGACTGAGACACGGCCCAGACTCCTACGGGAGGCAGCAGTGGGGAATCTTGGACAATGGGGGAAACCCTGATCCAGCCATGCCGCGTGAGTGATGAAGGCCCTAGGGTTGTAAAACTCTTTCGGCGGGGACGATAATGACGGTACCCGCAGAAGAAGCTCCGGCTAACTTCGTGCCAGCAGCCGCGGTAATACGAAGGGGGCTAGCGTTGTTCGGAATTACTGGGCGTAAAGCGCGCGCAGGCGGTCCTTCAAGTCAGAGGTGAAAGCCCAGAGCTCAACTCTGGAATGGCCTTTGAGACTAGAGGACTTGGGTACGGGAGAGGTGAGTGGAATTCCGAGTGTAGAGGTGAAATTCGTAGATATTCGGAAGAACACCAGTGGCGAAGGCGGCTCACTGGCCCGTTACCGACGCTCAGGCGCGACAGCGTGGGGAGCAAACAGGATTAGATACCCTGGTAGTCCACGCCGTAAACGATGGATGCTAGCCGTTGGTAAGCATGCTTATCAGTGGCGCAGCTAACGCATTAAGCATCCCGCCTGGGGAGTACGGCCGCAAGGTTGAAACTCAAAGGAATTGACGGGGGCCCGCACAAGCGGTGGAGCATGTGGTTTAATTCGACGCAACGCGCAGAACCTTACCAGGCCTTGACATCCCGTGCTACGCTCAGAGATGGGCGGTCCCCGCAAGGGGCGCGGAGACAGGTGCTGCATGGCTGTCGTCAGCTCGTGTCGTGAGATGTTGGGTTAAGTCCCGCAACGAGCGCAACCCTCGCCTTTAGTTGCCATCATTCAGTTGGGCACTCTAAAGGGACCGCCGGCGACAAGCCGGAGGAAGGTGGGGATGACGTCAAGTCCTCATGGCCCTTACGGCCTGGGCTACACACGTGCTACAATGGCGGTGACAGTGGGCAGCGACCACGCGAGTGGATGCTAATCCCAAAAAACCGTCCCAGTTCAGATTGCACTCTGCAACTCGGGTGCATGAAGGTGGAATCGCTAGTAATCGCAGAACAGCAGGCTGCGGTGAATACGTTCCCGGGCCTTGTACACACCGCCCGTCACACCATGGGAGTTGGCCATACCCGAAGACGGTGTGCTAACCCGAAAGGGAGGCAGCCGGCCACGGTAGGGTCAGCGACTGGGGTGAAGTCGTAACAAGGTAGCCGTAGGGGAACCTGCGGCTGGATCACCTCCTTTCTAAGGATTTCGGATTTGTGCAGCAGACCGGCAACGGTTGACCTGCCATCTCCGATACCTGGACAAATCGGCGAAAGTGCCGCCGCCTTCGTTTCCCTTCCATTCCGTCGCTACCCCGCAGGCATCGGCCTGCATCCGAAGGCGTGGCGATCTTGGCGAACCGGACCTGACCCTGATACACAGGATTCAGGGCTCGTAGCTCAGGTGGTTAGAGCGCACGCCTGATAAGCGTGAGGTCGGACGTTCAACTCGTCCCGGGCCCACCAGGCTGCGCCAGAACAAACGCCGCTTGACCATGTCCCTTTTGGGGGCCGTAGCTCAGTTGGGAGAGCGCGAGCTTTGCAAGCTTGAGGTCGTCGGTTCGATCCCGATCGGCTCCACCATTGGCCGGCGCCAAGCGTTGGCGCCAACCGGAGCCAACGCTTGCCTCCCGCGACGGAAACTGCTGAAATTCAGAACGGAATTTGCGGCTTGCGCTGCCGATTCCGTCTGCATGTTCTATTGACATTGTGAAGGCGGGATTGGCCGGCTTGTCTCTCGGGATTGGACCCGAGGGACTGTGCACACCGGTCGATCTGAATATCTCGATCCAAATGATCGCGTTCCGTGCCCTGGTTTCATTTCTGGGCATGGGACACCAATGCTGAGCGATCAAGCGTTAAAGCAAGGGCGTCTGGAGGATGCCTTGGCGTGCGCAGGCGATGAAGGACGTAGCAAGCTGCGATAAGCCGCGGTGAGGGGCTAGCACCCTTTGACCCGCGGATTTCCGAATGGGGCAACCCAATCCGCAAGGATTATCTGCCGCTGAATCCATAGGCGTCAGAAGCAAACCCGGGGAACTGAAACATCTCATGTACCCGGAGGAAAGGACATCAACCGAGACTCCGTGAGTAGTGGCGAGCGAAAGCGGATCAGGCCAGTGGTCTCTCTCTAAGAACCGGAACGCCTTGGAAAAGGCGGCGATACAGGGTGATAGCCCCGTACGGGTAGAAATGAGAGAGATCCTTGAGTAAGGCGGGACACGTGTAATCCTGTCTGAACGTGGGGGGACCACCCTCCAAGCCTAAGTACTCGCGCACGACCGATAGCGAACCAGTACCGTGAGGGAAAGGTGAAAAGCACCCCGACAAGGGGAGTGAAAGAGACCTGAAACCGGATGCCTACAAACAGTGGAAGGAACGCAAGTTCTGACCATGTACCTTTTGTATAATGGGTCAGCGAGTTCGTTTGCGTAGCAAGCTTAAGCCGTAAGGTGTAGGCGCAGCGAAAGCGAGTCTGAATAGGGCGTTGAGTTACGCGAATGAGACCCGAAACCACGTGATCTAGCCATGACCAGGCTGAAGGTGCGGTAACACGCACTGGAGGGCCGAACCCACGCCTGTTGAAAAAGTCGGGGATGAGTTGTGGCTAGGGGTGAAAGGCTAATCAAACGTGGAGATAGCTGGTTCTCTGCGAAAGCTATTTAGGTAGCGCCTCGTGTATCACCTTCGGGGGTAGAGCACTGGATGGGCTAGGGGCCTTCACCGGCTACCAAACCTAACCAAACTCCGAATACCGAAGAGTGCTGAGCACGGGAGACACACGGCGGGTGCTAACGTCCGTCGTGAAGAGGGAAAAAACCCTGACCGACAGCTAAGGTCCCCAAGTCATGGCTAAGTGTGAAAGGATGTGAGATTCCCAAAACAACCAGGATGTTGGCTTAGAAGCAGCCATCATTTAAAGAAAGCGTAACAGCTCACTGGTCTAAATAAGGAGTCTTGCGCCGAAAATGTATCGGGGCTCAAGCCATGCACCGAAGCTTCGGGTTCATAGCAATATGAACGGTAGCAGAGCGTTGTGTATGCCTGCGAAGGGAAAGGGTGACCGATCCTGGAGGTATCACAAGTGAGAATGCTGACATGAGTAGCGATAAAGAGGGTGAGAGACCCTCTCGCCGAAAGTCCAAGGGTTCCTGCGTCAAGTTAATCTGCGCAGGGTTAGCCGGCCCCTAAGGCCAGGCCGAAAGGCGTAGCCGATGGGAACCAGGTCAACATTCCTGGGCCTGCGGGTAGTGACGGATTTCGTAAGTTGTCCAGACTTATTGGATTGTCTGGGCCGCGAAGAAGTCCCAGGAAATAGCTCCCGCGTACAGACCGTACCCCAAACCGACACAGGTGGACTAGCAGAGTATGCTGAGGCGCTTGAGAGAAGTGTGCTGAAGGAACTAGGCAATTTGCCCTCGTAACTTCGGAAGAAGAGGGCCCGATTCGTACGCAAGTACGGATCGGGGGCACAGAGCAGGGGGTGGCGACTGTTTACTAAAAACACAGGACTCTGCGAAATCCAAAGATGACGTATAGGGTCTGACGCCTGCCCGGTGCCGGAAGGTTAAGAGGAGATGTGAAAGCGTCGAATCGAAGCCCCGGTAAACGGCGGCCGTAACTATAACGGTCCTAAGGTAGCGAAATTCCTTGTCGGGTAAGTTCCGACCTGCACGAAAGGCGTAACGACTTCCCCACTGTCTCCAGCACATGCTCAGCGAAATTGAATTCCCCGTGAAGATGCGGGGTACCCGCGGTCAGACGGAAAGACCCCGTGCACCTTTACTGCAACTTTGCACTGGCATTAGGGATGGGATGCGTAGGATAGGTGGTAGGCTACGAAGTCCGGGCTCTGGCTCGGATGGAGCCGCCCTTGAAATACCACCCTTCTTGTTCCTGATGTCTAACCGCGACTCGAAACAGGGTCCGGGACCATGCATGGTGGGCAGTTTGACTGGGGCGGTCGCCTCCTAAAGAGTAACGGAGGCGCGCGATGGTAAGCTCAGGCCGGTCGGAAATCGGCTGTTGAGTGCAATGGCACAAGCTTGCCTGACTGCAAGGCCCACAAGCCAAGCAGAGACGAAAGTCGGTCATAGTGATCCGGTGGTCCCGCGTGGAAGGGCCATCGCTCAACGGATAAAAGGTACGCCGGGGATAACAGGCTGATGATCCCCAAGAGTCCATATCGACGGGATCGTTTGGCACCTCGATGTCGGCTCATCACATCCTGGGGCTGGAGCAGGTCCCAAGGGTTCGGCTGTTCGCCGATTAAAGTGGTACGTGAGCTGGGTTTAGAACGTCGTGAGACAGTTCGGTCCCTATCTGCCGTGGGTGTTCGAGACTTGAGAGGATTTTTTCCTAGTACGAGAGGACCGGAAAGAACGCACCTCTGGTGGACCGGTTGTCGCGCCAGCGGCACAGCCGGGTAGCTATGTGCGGAAAAGATAACCGCTGAAAGCATCTAAGCGGGAAACTTGCCTCAAAACCAGGTCTCGCCGAGAGCCGTGGAAGACTACCACGTTGATAGGCTGGGTGTGTAAGCGCAGCAATGCGTTGAGCTTACCAGTCCTAATCGCTCGATAGGCTTGAACGCTCGAGCATTTGTTCCATGCCTGGTAACGAGCCCAGGCACAACGCGTCATTCCGGGATATTCAATCCGTGCTTTGCTGGCCTGGTGGTCCTAGCGGGGGAATTCCACCCGATCCCATTCCGAACTCGGCCGTTAAAGCCCTCAGCGCCCATGGTACTGCGTGTTAACACGCGGGAGAGTCGGTCGCCGCCCGGCCTGCAAAGCACGGATCCCGCCCTCACAATGAGTAATAAAAAGCCCCGCACGAGAAATCGCGCGGGGCTTTTTGATTTTCGCCTGCGGCTTGCACAAGCTGGCGAACTCTAAAAGTGGCCCCTCAGTTCGCGGGCGTCAGTTCGCAAGGCTCATTGCGCTCATTGCGCGGTATATCCGCCATCGATCACGAGTTCCGCACCGGTGACGAATTTGGACTCATCTGAGGCCAGGTAGATAACGCCATATGCAATATCATCAGGCTCACCAAGATGTCCCACCGGATGCATCGCAGCGACGGCACGCCGACCCTGTTCGACATCGCCATCTGATTGAACCAAATAATTCTCCACCATTGGGGTCCAGATGTAGCCTGGATGGATTGAATTCACCCGGATGTTCAGCCCAGCTTTCGCGCAGTAGAGCGCGACTGACTTTGTATAGAGCCGGACACCTCCTTTCGATGCATTGTAGGCGCCCAGATTGGGATCGCCGACAAGGCCCTCGATGGAGGAAAGATTAATGATCGAGCCGCCTTTGGGCGGGTGCCCTTTCATGGCTCGAATCGCATGCTTGGTGCCGAGGAACACCCCGTCGAGATTGATGCCCATAAGCCAGCGCCACTGCTCCAGCGTCTGTTCTTCCGGTGACGCCCCGACGCCAACGCCGGCATTGTTGACCAGCACATCGACGCGCCCGAGTGTCGCGACGGTCTCTCCGATGACGTGCTCCCAATCTTCTTCTTTCGATACATCATGATGCATGTAGAGCGCGCTTCCGCCGGCGCGTGCGATTGCGTTGGCGACGGCGTGTCCTTCGTGATCCCGTATGTCGGTCAAGACCACCTTGGCGCCCTCGCGCGCGAGCATTCGCGCCGAGGCTTCACCCAAGCCCATTGCGGAACCCGTTATGATGGCGATTTTTCCTGCGACCCGACCCATCTGCAGATCTCCTCCCGATCGGTTAATTTAATCCGAGTTCCCCGGCCGGGGCGCCAGAGATCATGAAACGGACGAAGAACGAGCTCGTTTTCTTTGGGTATACCCCAGTTGGAGAGTTCCGAGATGTTTCGCGTGATTCTGGTGACGGCCGTTATGACCGGATTCGTGGTTCCCGCTTTGGCGGACGGAAATCCCACTGCCGGCCGGGAACTCGTGCTTCAATCTTGTACAACATGCCACGCCTCAAACGCCGGACCAACTGCCGCTGACGCTGCTCCACCACTGTCCGAAATTGCCAGGGATAACAGGCGCAACACGACGTGGATTCATGCGTGGCTCTTGAACCCCCATCGTGCGATGGCAGGCATCATGCTGTCACGCCAGCAGATCGACGATGTAATGGCATATCTGAACACGCTTCCAACGGGATGACCTCTACGGAGTTGAACATGACCCAGAGAGCGATGGCATCTGCGGCGGCAGTTATCCTGTTGATGGTCACAACTGCGTCCGTTGCTCAGGAGCCCGGCGATGTCCATCGCGGCCGTATGCTGGCGGAGATGACGTGTGCGGAATGTCACGCCATCGGCAAAAATCAGGTGCGATCGCGGAATGGGCAAGCACCTACGTTCGCTGCTCTGGCAAACGCGCCCGGAATGAACGCAATGGACATCAGAGTGGCTCTCCGAACGTCACATCGCGAGATGCCGAACCTCGCACTCAGCAATGACCAGGTGGAGGACGTCGCCGCCTACATCCTCAGCCTCAAATAACTATCAGGAAGGCAGCGGCCCAGCCCGCCGCCTTCCGGTATTCTGCCGCGCAGGGCTGCCGCATTGTGCTAGTTTCGCCCGATTGGCGCGATGCCTGCGCCAGATCGGGGAGGGACCATATGCACAAATTCCTGCTGACCTGCAGCGCGGCGGGTCTTGCCGTGGTGGCATCCGGATTGGCGACGGCTGCCGATAACCCTATCCCGAATTTCAGCTTCACGGATTCCGGCTGGTTACTGGTCGGCGGAATCGATTTTCGCCCGATCCCGGGCGCTGTGCCGCCGATCAGTTACGATCCCGCCTATCCCCAGAAAGGAACCGGCAACCAACGCGGCGTGATGGAGCGCATGTCGGATGCGGAAAATCCAAATCTGAAGCCGTGGGCAAAAGAACTGATGCGGAAATACAATCAGGATGTTCTCGACGGGCACCGCGCTTTTTCATCGCAATCGCGCTGTTGGCCTGGTGGAACTCCGGGTCAGTTGCTCTTCCCCGCCGAACCGATCTTTTTCATCCAGACACCGAAAGAGGTCTGGATCATCTGGCAGCGGCAACAGGAGGTCCGGCGGATCTATCTCGACGTGCCGCATTCAAAAGCGCCAAAGCCGTCATGGTTTGGCGAATCTGTGGGCCATTACGATAACGGCGAACTCGTTATCGATACGATCGGCTTCCTCGACCGGCATGAATTCGACTTCGTCGACAATTGGCGCACGCCGCACACCAAAGACATGCATGTGATCGAACATTGGAAACTGGTTAATGGCGGCAACGGGATTCAGGCGACCGTTACGGTCGATGATCCGGGGACTTTCAACCAACCGTGGTCGGGGATGGTTCAGTGGCGAAAAGTGAATCAGGGCACCATGCTGGAAGCCATCTGCGCCGAAAACAATGCCGCGTTTGAGCAATTTTTCGGCCTGAAGGAATATCCGATGCCGGAAGCAAAGACCGTGGATTTTTGAGACCGACAGTCGGGTCGTTCCGTGCCGTAACATTGCGCCATGGCAGAGCCCCGGTTTCAATACGACGTTGGGGGCACATTGCTCCCTGCGGTTCCCGGCGCCCGCAGCGGCGGGTGCCGGGAGCCACAAAACCAGGCATCAAGTTCCGCTTTGCTCCGGGCATCGGCGCACAGCCCGAGTTTGGTTCGCCTCCAGAGGACGTCTTCTGCGGTTTCCGCCCATTCCTTTTCCGCCAGGTAGTGCAGCTCTGCCTCTGTCAAACCGCAGCCGAATTCCTTCCCCAGCGCGACGGCGCTGCGGGCGTTTCCGAGAATGTTGGACATGCGCGTGCCGTAAGCTGCAATCATCCGGCGCAGGGTTGCTGTTTCCAGGAACGGATATTCTCCAGCGCATGCACGCGTGAAATCCTCGATTTGGCCCGGGATATCGCCGCCGGGGAGGGGCGTGTTTGCGGTCCATGGCGGTCTCATCGGCAGGAATGCCTCAAGCCTTTTCAGGGCCGCTTCAGCCAGTGCGCGGTATGTGGTGAGCTTTCCTCCGTACACGTTCAGCAAAGGCGAAACGCTCTTCGTGTCCAGTGCAAGGACATATTCGCGGCTGAGCCTGCGTGATTTCGGGGTGAACGCGCCGGACCGTTCCGGGAGCGAGCGCACACCCGAATAGCTCCACACAATGTCGTTGCGCGACACGTCATCGCGCAAATACCCATTCACCGATTGAAGAAGATAATCGGTTTCCGTTTGCGAAATCGTGGCGGAAGCGGGATCGGCGCGATAATCCTCCTCGGTCGTGCCAATCAGGGTGAATCCGGATTGGAAGGGGATCGCGAACACAACGCGCCCGTCCCGGTTTTGCAGCAGATAGGCGCGATCATGCGCAAAATGACGACGCACAACGATATGGCTGCCTTTGTCGAGCCGAACCTTGTATGGCGGTTGGATGTTCAGGACCGATTGGAGGACCTGATTGATCCACGGCCCGGTTGCATTCACAAGCACCCTGGACCGGAGTTCCTGTATGTCTCCCGTTTGTAATCGCTGCACCCGTAGGCACCATAGATCGTCCTGCTGTCCCACCGATACGCAGCGCATCCGCGAATTCATGCTGGCCCCGCGTTCTGCGGCATCAACGGCGTTCAGGATTACGAGCCGCGAGTCGTCAACGCAGCAGTCGGAATATTCGAACCCGCGGCGATACTCAGGTTTCAGCGGCAGACCCGCGGGATCCCGCGCAAGATCGATGCGGCTTGCATGCGGCAGCGACGATCGGCCGCCCATCCGGTCATAGAACCAAAGTCCGGTGTGGAGCATCCATGCCGGACGGAGGCCCGGGCGATGCGGGAGAACGAACCGGCGCGGGCGCACGAGATGGGGCGCGATACGCATCAAAACTTCACGTTCGGCGAGCGATTCGCGAACAAGCCGGAAGTCCAGGTTTTCCAGATAGCGCAAGCCACCATAAATCAGCTTGGTGGAGGCCGACGAAGTGGCGGAGCCAAAATCTCCCTGCTCACACAGATAAACCGACAGTCCGCGTCCCGCTGCGTCGCGCGCAATGCCGCAGCCATTGATGCCGCCGCCGATGATCGCAATGTCATAAACCAGTTGCGGAACCCCCGGTCTGATCCGTGGCGCAGAGATTTAC
>CAVVEG010000007.1:0-104129 GCA_963747255.1 uncultured Alphaproteobacteria bacterium | reverse complement strand
GTTCGGGTCCAATGAGGCCGAAATACATCCCAATATCACAGCCGCGACGCTGCCACTTCCCAGCGTTCTTTTCTGCTTCGCAGTATCCAGTTGCTAACCAAACGCCGTGCCCATCTGTCCAAGTGGCTTGGTCACGTGTGATCCGCCTTATCCGGCTTTTCGAACCAGGAATAGCTCCGCTCTTTACGGATGTGATTTGTGGCGCTTCAACTCCCAGCGCCTTCCAGTCGCAATCCACGCCATAGGAGCCTTCGGACATATTGAACATATCTCCCCTAAAGCCCCCCAGATCAAACAGCGAAGGCTGTAGCGTTACAGCCATGGCCGCGCAGTCTTCTGCACTTGTCTGACCCGGAGGTGGCAATGCCGGTTGCGCAAATGCCGCGAATGGAAAGATCATTCCCGGAACAGCAAGCTTTGCATAATTGGTCACTGCGCCGCTTCCCAATCCTCCAGCACCTTCACCATATCAGACATCAGCCATTGCGGGCGTCAGCTTGGTGGTCGAATGAACGCGGACGAAATTGTAGTGCATGAAGTACATCGCCAACATGTGCGCGTGGTTCTCGGCCTTCTTTGAAAAGGCATTTGTGAGCGTTGAAATATTGATTGGCTGCTTCCAGTGCTGACATTTGCCTCCCCGCAATTTGCGCCGATGCCGCAGACAGTCAAAAAGCCGCGCTTGACGCGCTACCTATAATCTTCGGGGGCTGTTTCGCGCAGCTTATGTTGTTCGCCAAATGACGGCTACTGGCGACACAGCGACCGCCCAGAGTGGTCGCGGTTTGGTCGCTAGCTGGTTGATCCCAGATTTTGATGGTGTGATCTTATCCTTGGGATGGAGGGATGCACTATGGGACAAATTCTTCACGGCTGCGCCACAACGACTAAGGCGATCCGTCGAGCAATACAAAATAGTCAAGAGAGCCTGAGGGCGCTTTCCAGGCGCTACGGCATCAACCGGAAGACCGTGGCCAAGTGGAAGAAGCGCGGCGGATTTTTTCATGCGCGATGATCTTTCAGACGCTAAGGCTGCAATCGACTGGGCTATAGGCGGGTCGTGAGGTGAGATACGTTTGCGCACCATCTCGATGTAGCGGCTTGCAGCGGTTTGAATTCAAAATCATCCAATGAATTCAACTTTGTAGCAGTGTAGCAGTTGAAATGCCGTTTTTTCAGGGCGCACTTTCGCCCGTCTCGACCTCGCGGATTTATCGGGACCGCTTCTCGTCCTTCTGGATTTGGCCGTCGCGAACCACGATGATGCGGCGGCCGAACTGGGCGATATCGGGCTCGTGCGTCACCATGACAATCGTCAGCCCGCTCGCGTTCAGGCGCGCCAGCAAGTCCATGATCTCCAGCGATGTCGCGCTGTCCAGGCTGCCGGTCGGTTCATCGGCGAGCAGAATGCGACGGGTGGTTCACCAAAGCGCGCGCAACCGCCACCCGCTGCTGCTGCCCCCCCGACATCTGCGACGGATAGTGATCGGCGCGATCGGCAAGGCCCACCAGCTTCAGTCCTTCGGCGGCGCGTTCCAGCGCCTCCTGCCGTTTGATCCGCGTGTAGAGCGTCGGCAGGGCGACATTTTCCAGCGCAGTGGTGCGTGCGATCAAATTGTAGTTTTGAAACACAAATCCCAGTTCCTGGCTGCGGATTTTCGCCAGCTGGCGGCTGTCGAGATCGGCGATGTCGGTGCCGCGCAGCCAATATTGTCCGGAAGTCGGACGGTCGAGGCAGCCGATAATGTTCATCAGGGTCGATTTGCCGCTGCCGCTGGCCCCCATGATGGCGACGAATTCGCCGGCCGCGATCTGAAATGACACGCCGCGCAGCGCATGCACCTGGGTATCGCCCATCCGGTAGGATTTGTGCACGTCCCGCATCCGGATCACGGCTTGCGCAGCCGGGTCTGAGGAATCTCAACCGATTCCGGAATGTTCGTCAGTTCCGAGATCCGCCACGCGGAATGCGCGGCTCACGATTTGGCGCCGACCGACGCGGTCACCACGCTGTCGCCGGTTTTCAGGCTGCCTTTGGCCAGGCGTGCAATCTCCGTATACGCATGATCGGTGATGCCGAGCTCGACCTGCACCGGTTCGAGCGACTTGTCGGGGTGGAGCTTCCACACCACGGCCATTTCCCGCACCGCGCCGGCCGCGGTCCCGTCCGATCCCTGCGTCCGTGGCGCCGTAATTCCGTATTTCGAATACAGCGCGCGCAATTGCGCCTGTGGCATCGCGGGCTGAAACCGCAGCGCCGTATTGGGAATTTTCAGGCTTTTCTCCGCCGCCGCGACCGGGATCGTCACATAGGCCGTCATGCCCGGAAACAGCTTCAAATCCGGATTGTTGAAATCGATGATCGTATCGTAAGTGACGACATTCTGGATGGTAGTCGCGTTCATGCGCTTCTGCGTCACCACGCCATGAAACACGTCCTTGGGAAATGCATCGACCTTGAATGTGACGCCCTGGCCGACACGGATGCGGCCGACATCGGATTCGTCGGTCTTGGCATAGAGCTGCATTTTCGAGAGGTCTTGTGCGATGTTGAAAATCGTCGGCGCCTGCAGCGACGCGGCCACCGTCTGGCCGACATCGACATTGCGCGCGACCACGACACCATCGATCGGTGACCTTATGGTGCAATATTCCAGATTGGTCCGCGCGACGGCGACCGCCGCTTCCTTCAGTTTTACTCCCGCTTTTGCCTGTTCGATGGCCGCTTCGGTCGCGGTCACTGACGATTTGGCGACCTCGTAATTCGCCTGCGACAGCTCCGCCACTTCCTGCGACACCGCGCCCAGCCGTACCAGCGCCGATTGGCGTTTGTAGTCCGCTTCGGTCTGCACCAGCATCGCTCTGGACTTGACCAGATTCGCCTCGACCGCCGCGACATTGGCGCGGGCGTTTTCGAGATCGGCATTGGCCTGATCCACCGCGCCCTGGAACAGCGCCGGATCGATCAGTGCAACGATCTCGCCCCTATGAACCTGCGAATTGAAATCGGCGTTCAGCTTCGCAATCGTGCCCGACACCTGCGAACCGACTTGCACCGTGATCACGGCATTGATCACGCCGGTGGCTTCGACCTCGTCGCGAATGTCGCCCTGTTCGATGGTCGCCGTGAGATAGCGCGCTGGGTCGGAGGAGCGAAAATTGTACGCGCCGATCAGACCGGCGGCGGCGAGCGCCGTCAGACCTGCCAGCCATTTCGCCGTGACGTTCCGCCTCTTCCCCGGTTGCGCCATCGCCGTTACTCGTACCGCAGCGCCTCGATCGGATTGAGAGACGCGGCTTTGCGGGCGGGATAATAGCCGAAGAACAGACCGACCGCGATTGAGAACGCAACCGCGATCACGATGGCTTCCAGTGAGAACTGCATCGGCCAGCCGAAGCTGCGCCCGATCACCAGTGATCCGGCAATGCCGAGCACCACGCCCGCCGTGCCGCCAAACAGGCTCAAGATCACGGATTCACCGAGAAACTGCAGCTGCACCGCGCCTTCGGTTGCGCCGAGTGCGATGCAGACGCCGATTTCGCGCGTCCGTTCGGTCACCGATACCAGCATGACATTCATGATGCCGATGCCGCCGATCAGGAGCGATACCGAGGCGATCGCGACCAGCAGAAGCGTAAGCGTGCGGCTCGATTTGAGTTGCGCCTTGATGACGTCTTCCGGGTTACGAATGTTGAAATCGTCTTCGGTCCCGGCGCGCAGATGATGCCGGTCGCGCAGGATCAGCGCCGCCTGCTGCCCCGCCAGTTTTACCACATCCTGCGATACCGCCGACGCGAAAATGTCGTTGAACCAGACAACGCCTTTCAGCTTCTTCTGCGCGAATGTGTACGGAACAATAAAAGTGTCGTCCTGGTCCTGCCCCGAAAGCGCCAGGCCCTTTGGCTGCATCGTCGCGACCACCTTGCACGGAATACCGTTGAAGCGGATGACCTTGCCGATCGGGTCTTCGGTGCCAAACAGCTGCTCGCGCACACTGCTTCCGAGCACGCAGACTGCCGCCGCGCTGTCAACATCGTCCTCGGTGAAGAACGCGCCCTCGTCGAGCTGCCAGTGCTGGATCTCGAAAAACTCGGGCCCGACCCCGCGATAGGTGGTGTACCAGTTCTGGTTGCCATTGATAACCTGGATCGGATCATCGACCTGCGGCGACACGCTGGTGATTACCGGAATCTGATTCCCGATCGCGATCGCGTCGCCGAGCGTGAGTGTCGGGGCGGCGCGCGTGCCGGTGCGGACGCCGTTGACATTTTTGCTGCCGGCCTCGATCCACACCAGGTTGTTGCCGAGGTTTTCCATTTGGCGCTGGACTTCCGCCTGTCCTGCCTGGCCGATGGCAATGACGCAGATCACCGCGGCAATTCCAATGGTGATTCCCATCACGGTCAACAGGCTGCGCGTCTTGTTGCGCATCAACGCCCACAATGCGGAACGGACCAGCGCAACGTGATTCATTCGTAGCGCAGCGCGTCGATGGGATCGAGCAGCGAGGCCTTTCGTGCCGGATAATAGCCGAAAAACATTCCCACTCCGGCCGAGAACAGCACCGCGAGCACGACCGCTTCCGGCGAGATCTCCATCGCCCAACCGAAACTGCGGTCAATGACATATGAGCCGGCAATCCCGAACACGACTCCCGCCGCGCCGCCGATCAGGCTGAGCATGACCGCCTCGCCGAGGAATTGCAGCCGGATGGCCGCTTCGGTCGCGCCAACGGCGACCCGCACGCCGATTTCGCGCGTCCGCTCGGCGACCGAAACCAGCATGACATTCATGATGCCGATGCCGCCGACCAGCAGGGAAACCGCCGCCACCGATTCCAGCAACAGGCTCAGGGCACGGCTGGTTTTCAGCTTCGCCTGAATGACGTCTTCGGGATTGCGGATGTTGAAATCGTCCGCCTGTTCGGGACGGATATGATGGCGGTCGCGCAAGATCGCCGCGGCCTGCTGGCCCGCCAGCTTCACGACATCGGGCGAAACCGCCGCGGCGAAAATATTGTTCAGCCACACCACGCCCATCAATTTCTTCTGCGCGGTGGTCAGCGGCAGGATGATAGTGTCGTCCTGATCCGTTCCGTAGGCGGAGATTCCCTTGCGTTCCAGCGTACCGATCACCTTGCACGGCAGGTTCAAGACGCGCACGACCAGGCCGATCGGATCTTGGCCGCCGAACAGCTCATCCTGCACCGTGCGGCCAAGCACGCAGACATCGGCCGAACTGTCGATGTCGTCCTGGGTGAACAGGGTGCCTTCGGTCACCGCCCACCGCTTGACCGCAAAAAAATCCAGCGTGTCGCCGCGATACAGCGTGTACCAGTTCTTGTCGCCGTACACGACCTGGGCGCCCGCATTGACATCGGGCGCCACCGTCTTCAGCAGCGGCATCTGTTCTTTCAGGGTCGCGGCATCGCTCGGCATCAGCGTCGTTGTCGCCTGCGTGCCCGTGCGCACGCCATTGACCGCCCGCCCACCGCGTTCGATCCACACCAGATTGTCGCCCAGATTGCTGAGCTGCTGCTCGACCTGGCGCTGTGCCGCCCGGCCGATCGCGACCACGCAAATCGTCGCCGCAATGCCGATGGTGATGCCGAGCACGGTCAGCAGGCTGCGCGTCTTGTTGCGAAACAGGCTTCCCGCCGACGAACCCAACAGCGCCAGCATGTTCATGGATCAGCGTCCGGCCGGCGGAACTCTTCATTCGTCACACGCGGGAAAGCCTGATCCTGGCTTACCGGGCCTGCACCTGAGGGTGGCGGCTGAAAATGCGTTCCCGCCGAAATCCCGCGGACACCTGGATTTGGCGCGAATTCGGGTACGGACAGGGGGGCTGCATGAACGGATGGCGCAAGCGCAGCGGTTGTAACGCGCAGCATGCAACGCGACGCGAAGGACATGGGCCGCCTCCACCATATTCAACAGAACAACGATAGCACGGATGCTCTATTACCGCAGGTGGTGCTGCATTCTCCTGCGTTTTGCGCGTTCGGTGCACGGCGGCTCCGACTTAGGTCCGGGTTTGGCGACGAATCGAAGCGCCGCACGCAATCTGGAACCGTCGCTCTTGAACGCTAAGCCGACGTAGCACAGTCGTCACCGATCCGGCGAAATTGACCTTAACTGCCATCTACCGCTGCCGCGCGTTCGTGTACCGCTTCGTAGGCAATCCACGCGAGCACACCTAAGTAACCCGCAACTGTGACAATCCCGCTCCAAATGCACTATCGTGTGAGCAGTCGCGTCCACGGAACAATCTTTCAGGAGGAAAATCATGTCCATGTTTCGGATCTTCGCTGCACTCGCCGCATCGTCTTGCGTTCTTGCGGCCTCGGCTCAAGCGCAACCGGCAACGCAAAAGGCACTGACCTACAAGATGATTGTGGCAGTCGCCACGGGTGCAGTCGATGCCTGCCAGGCCATGGGCTATCAGGTATCGGTAACCGTGGTGGGTCGTAACGGGGAGATCGTTGCCCAGATCAAAGGCGACGGCGCGGCCCCGCACACGATGGAAAACAGTCGCCGCAAGGCCTACACGGCACTAACCTTCGGGGCGCCCTCGGCCAACTTCGCCAAACAGATCGCCGATCCGAAGAATGAAGGCGCTCGTCAGCGCGCAACCCTTCCCGGCATCATCGGCATCGGCGGTGGCATACCCATCAAGTCAGGCAAGGAATTACTCGGCGCGGTCGGCATTTCGGGCTCGCCGGGCAAGGACGACGATTGCTCACAGGCGGGTCTCGACCACATCAAGGGACAACTATGAACAGCAATACGCCATCGAAAGCGCCGGAAACCAGCACAAAGACAAAATCGCGGCGGCTGCGATGCCGCATCCCTTGACTGCAAACTAGAGCAGCAGAGCATCATGGTTCTGCACAAGACCCGTCAGATGGTGATGCGCCAGCGCACGAAGTTGGCCAACACCATCCGTGGGCACATGGCGGAGATCGGCATCGTGGCACCGATTGGCCGGAAGGGATTGGAACGGCTTGTTGATATCATACGTCAGGATGAAGCTGCCCGCCTTCCAGATACATCGAGAAGCTGCCTGCGGATGTTGGTGGACCAGCTGATGTCATCCGCCCCGATGAAGCAATGAGGAGAGTACTATGAGCAAAGCGAACTATTCGTTGCGTCTTCAGCCCTCCCTCAAGGCGGCAGCCGAAAGGCTCGCCTTGCTGGAGGGCACAAGCCTGAACCAGTTCATCAATGTCGCGGTCGCCGAAAAGCTCTCGGCACTCGAAACTGAGGAATTCTTCAAGGACCGGGCCAAAGCCGCCAACCGCGAAAACTTCGTAGGGTTCCTCGATGGAGCGGGCGACGAACCACCAATCGACGGCGACCGCCGGCAGTAGTCACGCGACTACGGTGACGATTGCAGACGTTTTGGTTTCGGCTCACCCGCGTCAAATTGGAGGGATACAGGTGTTGGTCTCGACAGCCTCGCCCAGATCTTCCAAAAGTTGCTCGATTGCGGCGTGCAATCCCGCCGTGCCGTTCGACCTCGCGCGGCCAAGTGCGCATCCGTGCATCGTCGGCAAGCGACAGCTCGAGCCGATGGTGTTCCCGCAGCCGGGACGCGTAGGCGGGCGTAGTCACGAAGCGGGAGCAGCTCAGGTATAGATCGCATTCGCACGGCCCTTCGGAGGGGGCATTGACGAGAAAGAATGCTCTCTTCGCAGGCCACGACAATGGCGCAGAGAACTGGGCTGTCGTCGCTTCGCTTATCGAATCCTGCAAACTTAACGATATCGATCCCCAAGGTTACATTGCTGACGTGCTCTCGCGCCTCGTCGATCTCTGGCCGATGAACCGCCTCAACGAGCTTCTCCCCTGGGCCTCGGCCGCTTCGCGCAAAGAAGAATTGTCTCGCGCCGCCTGAATCCTCCCGCAAAGTCAAGGCGGCAAAGTAAGGGGAAAAACACCGCTTACTCTCCACCTGGCGACGCGACCACTTCTGACGCAGCACAATTGCACCGCGCCGATCAAGGCCGATCACGTGGAATGAGTTCTTACCGATATCAACACCGACGACGGCGATTGCGTTACGAGGTGTTTCGGGCATGGCGTGCTCCTTTGTTTTTGGCGCCCCTTGCCAGCATATCGCGGGGGGGGCAGGAGCACGGCCGGACCATCCCATTAACAGACATGGAAGCGGAATTTATGGCTACCAAAAGGCCGAATTATACCTCACGGCGCCGAGCGATAAATGTATGCGTCTACCGTAGGTGCTCCCACAATTCGCGCTCTTCTTCCAGGCGGTCGTTTTCATCGGCTTTAAAATCACCGCGAGATATAACGCCAAGAAGTTTCCCATTTTCGACAATAGGAATGTGCCGAAAACCGCCGTCCCACATCAGTCGCAGTGCATCGATTGCGGTCTTGTTTGGCGACATCGTAATCGGGTTGGAAGTCATGACCTCCGCAAGTTTCGTATGGTTTCCTTCTTTGCCAGTGGCCAACACGCGATTGACAGCATCCCGCCCGGTGAAAATACCGATGAGGTTACTCTCTCTATCTGTCACTAGAACGGCGCCGATGCGATGTTCGCGCATGAGTTGACATCCCTCCGCCACACTCGCCGACGCGCGCATCGTTAAAGGGTTCTTCCGGCAAATCACATTGTTCAGTAGCCTCATAACATTACTCTCCGTAATTTTTGATAAAGTACCACCGATGGGATGAAACCTGTTGATCCCGGTCAAACAGGTGCATGGCCCCGCCGCCGGTTTGATCACACGTGGCTACCCGGCAGCGGCTGTTGTCGCTGGCCGCCGCCGTGACGGTGCAAGAAAAGACCGTTCAGGACGCAATCATCTCCGCATTGCGGCCACACCAAGCCATTCGAATGCGCCCAACACTGTAGCGTCGAAGCCATGCAGGCGATTTATCGAGCTTTCCGCGAGCACCGAAGATCACATCGCGCCAGGGGAGATCTGATCTGCGTTAAGGCCATGTCTCCCGAGCACCTGCTGGTTATTTCCGATGCACTAGCCAAGAGCGTTGTTCTTGCCCACGACGAGCGTGAGGTCGCAACGACCTTCGACGACATCAAGCCTTTTGCCAGCGAGCTCGCAGAAAATGGACGCACGCCGGGCGGAAAGCGGGCGATGCTGCGCCATATCGGCAAAGCCCTCCCGGTCCAGCATCGTGTTTCCGGACATGTCGCTGTAGCCGAAAAGCCCGACGTACTCTGGGACCGTCCCGACCTGGAGCGGCTCTATGCCCGTCTTGAAGACGAATATGAACTCAAGGAGCGAGCGAACCTGCTCACCCGTAAACTTGCGGTAACCACCGAAACGGCTAAGGCGTGAGCCGGCTGCATCGACACCGAGCGCTCGCTCCGTCTCGAAGTGACCATCGTAGTGCTCATCGTGTTCGAGATCGTGATTACGTTCTATCAAATGCTAATAGTCAGATGATCAAATGAGGCCGGCGCAATTGATTTTGCATCACGGCCCTTAGAGAACGCCACGCTTGTGCATACCGACCACCATGCGCTTCGGTGCGAACGCTTGCCCTATTCTCCTCCGCCTCCCGGGGCCTATCCGCCCCTGCCGCCATCGGGTGCTTATCCGCCCCCCCCCGGTGGTTATCCACCGCTTCCGCCCCCGGGATAATCCTTATCGTCCTAAGCTCGATAGTGCCGGTCAAAATCTGTCTACGGTGCATCGGATCAGGTTCAATCGCAATTCACGAATTTGCATCGCCATTCCCCGCTAGCAGATTGTTGTCCACCCAGACGCCCTTGAAGCGCTGTCTGCTCGGCGTGATGATCACGCCGGGCCCATTGCGCTTCCCGTTTTTATATTCGCTCTCGAATTCGACATCCCGCTTGCCGTTTTCCGTCCACTGCAAAACGCCCTTGCCGGATGCCAAACCGTTCTCGCATCCACCCGACCATGTCACGGTTTCATTCGGTTGCGGTTCGGGATTCCAAACTTTACAGACCTGATTTGCGGTTGTGATCCAGCCTGGCTTCCGTTTTTCGAGCGTGGTCAGACAATCGCCACTCTTGCGAACGAAAGGCCATAACAGCCCCTGTGAACAATCTGCCGCCCACGCTGATCCCGATAGGGCGAAAAAAAAGGCACAGGTGACAATCTGAAGACGCATCCCGGATTGAAATTTACATGCGTCGGTGGGCGCTCAAAATCAAGCCATCATCCACACAGGACGTAGCGCAGGACATCCGCAATTGCCGCCCGGTCAGCGGAGACTGATCAGAAATCAGGTGTTGTCGCAATCGGAATGGGATAGAGCGAGTGTGTTCCGGCGTTGTAATTGTTTTCCGCGCAGGCAATTTCCGTATACGAATTTTGGTCGTGGCGGTACGTCACCTCCGCCGACCATGGCGTCGTGAAGGCGCCCGGATCGTCTACCGAAAATGCAACGTCAAGGGCGTTTTTGTTGCGCATGTTCCAGCGTTCGACGACGTGCAACTGATCTGTGTGCGGAGTGGCGAACACGTCTACCCAGCTCCGCTTGTCTATGCCGATCGTATCTACCACAAGAGTGTCGCCTTCCCAGTGTCCCACCAAATCGCCAAGCCAACTCGGTTTCAGATTTGCGGGATGCCTGGCATTCAACCGGACGATGCGCGCCAGCATATGAGGCTCATGAAGCAAAATGATCTCCTTCCCATCATCAATGATCTCAGTATGGCCGTTCAGTTGCAGGATGTAGGGAACCCCCATCGGAAAGCAGGTCTCCTGAGCCGAATACATGGGCATGCCGGCGCGATCCGCCTGGGCGTGCGCCAGCACCCGCGCGGCCGCCCAAGGTTGCAATATCGGCGCGTGATCGTCGCCTTGCCAGTGGGGCAGGTCTACGCCCGGACGGGTCTTCGGCGAAGGAGGCGTCAGATTTGTCACCGGACCAGGGCCGATAGCGGGGGGCCGAAACGCAGTTTCGAATGCGGCGCCGCGCGTCCATACGCCGCTGAAATCAGGATGCTGCTGCGAAAAGGCGGGCACGGGAAAACTCAGGATAGCCGCAACGACAGCCAAGATAGGTGGGCGCATAGATACTCCAAAGCGATTAGCGGCTCTAATCACAGGACGCACCTTCATGGGGCCGGCGTGTTCGGTGACGGAATGTAACCCCTAGAAATTCGCCACCGTCGCCGTCGGGATCGGATAGGGCTTCTTGGTCACCACGTCGAAATTGTTCTCGGCGCAGACCTCTTCGACAAGCTCCGGAACATTGGCGCGGTCATACACCATCACACCACTCCATGGCGCCGTGAACGCGCCAGGGTCCTCGACCCGAATGGTTGCTTCGAGCTTCTTGCCATCCCCGCTCAGCCGGTAATTCTCGACGACGTGCAGCGCCGCGGTGTGTGGCGTTCCGAAAATGTCCACCGACGACATGCCTTTGAGCGCGATCGTATCGATCACCAGCGTATCGCCGTCATAGTGTCCGACGGATTCCCCATACCAGGTTAGCGGCGGATTGTTCGTATGCGGTGCATTCATCCGGACATGCCGCACTTGATGATCGCGCTGATAGATGATGACCGTCTCTCCCGGCAATTGAAGGAATTGCACCGGCGCGGGCAGCGTCAGCACACCGGGAACGCCCGACGCGCGGCACTCTTCCTGCTGCGTGGGAATTTGCAGCCCCACGCGCCGCGACTCCCCCCGCTTGGCCACTTCGGCGGCCGCCCAGGGTTGCAGGATCGGGCTCGTTTCGTCTCCTTCCACCAGGGTCTGCGAATTCGTGGCGTCCCTGACGCGCTTCCCGCGTACCGGCGCGGCACTCCCGGGCACCGGCTGATACTGCAAGATCGGCGAGTGCTGCCAATAGCCCGCGAAATCCGGTGTGCCCGCGGGCGCCGCGGATGCAGCGGCAAGGGGCGCGAAAGCAGCGATGGCGAGAACCCAGGGGCGCATGGTCTTCTCCGGCTCGAACGTCTTCCTCTATCCGCCAGAGGGCCAAGGCGCAACGGAGCCTCGCCGAATTACGCCGCCGCCTTCGCCAACCGCGCGAGCTGATTGGGCAGCGCTTATGCCCCCTTCGGCCGCTCCTCCGGTGTCGGCCAATCGCGCATCAAAACCACCTTCTGATACGGACGCACTTTCATGGAGCCGGCGCGCCCGGTGACGAGATGCACCAGCCGCCGGCAGCTCCGCCCAGGGGGGAGGCTTCGGCCGCCCGGCATTGAACCGTGAAAATGCAAAAGCATCTCCGGCAAAACCGGCTACGATCCTTGTTGTTGGTGACAAGGTGGAGTTGGCCTACGGCGCGGGGTGTTCGCGATGCGCCGCAAGCGATGATGATGAGAGACGAGGATCGACACAGCAGACGGATGCAATGCCATTTCCAAGCGCGCGCAGCTTGCGTACAACGGCTTGGGAGATGACCGGCTGCTCGCAGCCGAATGGGAGGAGCAACACGTGCGGAAAACACAGAGGCTGAAAACAAAACTGCTTGGGATGGCGGTGGTCGCGGCGACGACGCTGGCGATCGGATTGACCGCCCATGCCCAGGGACAACAGCAGGTACTCGTCATTCAGGGCGGGACGCTAATCGATGGCAATGGCGGCGCGCCGGTGCCGAATTCGGTCATTGTTATCCAGGGTAACCGCATCACCGCGGTCGGACGCGCCGGAGCCGTACAGGTGCCCGCAGGTGCAACCGTGATCAACGCGGTGGGCAAATGGATCACGCCCGGCCTGATCGATTCCATGGCGATCGGCTATTGGATGTATGGCGAAGCCTATCTCCATTTCGGCGTCACTTCGACCGTGATGAATGTCGCCAAGGGGGACCAGGGGCTGGCCGAGCGCGACGCCATCAATCACGGGATATACGAGGGCCCGCGGCTGTTTCAGACCGTCATCGATACGGGCGGGCGCGTCCTCAAGACGCCCGAAGAGGCCCGCGCCCGCGCCAAGGCCATTCTTGCAATGGGTGCCGACGTTCTCGGCGCCTCGGACGGCGACGCGCCACCGGAAGTTTTCACCGCTTATGCCGATGAGGGCCACAAGGCCGGCAAAGGCGTCATGATGCGCTGCGTCGGTCCGCAAACACGCGGCAAATCCTGCGTTCTCGCCGGCGCCGATGTGATGCTGCACACCGGTCTTGTCGGCGTCGAAATGAACCGCGATCCGGACAAGTGGAAGGGTTATGTCGGTCTGCCGCCGGACGTCTATTGCGACATGGATCCGGCGAAGGAGAAAGACATGGTCGCCTTCCTCGCCGCGCATAACACCGCGGTGGTGCCCAATCTGATTGCCGCCGACCGCGGTTTTCCCTCGAGCTGGAAGCGCCTTCAGCAGGAAGATCGCGAGCTGCTCTCCGATCCCAACTTGCGCACCTATTACCCCGAAGCTCTGGTGCAGGACCTGATGGACAATGTGAGATCGCCGGAGGAGTATTCTGACTCCGGACCAAATTTCGATCCGCTCCTGCGGCTATAACAACCACGCCAAATTCATTGGCGACCTGATCGCCGCGGGCGGGCACGCATTGGCGTCGATGGACGACCCGCAATCGGCGCCGGGTCTGGGCGTGTTGCAGGAAATGGCCGCGTTCCAGGAAGATGCGCATGTGCCGCCGATGAAGATCATTCAATCGGCGACCAAATGGCCTGCCGAGCATTATCACCTGAAGGATGTCGGCACCATCGAAGCCGGCAAGCTTGCTGATATCGTCATCGTCAGCGCCGATCCTACGCGCGACATCATGAACATGCGCAAGATCGACGAGGTGATCAAGGACGGCCATGTGGTCGATCGCAATTTTCATCCCTGGTATCGCGGCGGGATGTTTGCCAATGACCGGGTCAGCACTGACGTCGCCCCGGTCAGCGACCTCCCATTTGCCAACGCGGTCAAGCAGATGCCGGCGCGCGGTCAGAACGATCCGAAGCCCTACATGACCGTCACCGCGCCCAACGGCAATCCGGTCGGCATTCTTCCCGGCGTTGCCGAGGTGCGCCGGGCAGGCTTTGGTCCGGTTCAGGACTTTGCCGTCTCACCGACTCCCGGAATTGAAACGATCGCGCCGCGCACGGTGCTGCAAGGCTCGTCGGAGACGACCGTAACATTAACAGGCGCCAATTTCGTCAAGCGCTCGGTGGCTTATGTCAATGGCGAGCCCGTGCCGACTACGGTGGACAGCGCAACGAAACTGCGTTTCGTGCTGACGCCGGGAAAGTTTGCCGACGCCGGAAAGCTGCATGTCGTGGTGAAAAATCCGCAGCCGCTGATCAATTATCGCTGGGGCGACACGTCCAATATGGCGCATATCCTGGTACCCTACGCCTTCTCGACCGAGCTGGCCCGTCCCCCAAATCTGGCCGCGGACTGACGCCAAATCGCTGATGCGTTCAGGCAGCCGCCGCAGATGTCCTGCGGCGGCTTTTGTCTATGGAGCCGGAGGTTGCCGTCTTGAGCATTCATAGAACCGGTACGTCCTGTGCTCATGTGTAGGTTTTCGGATGCCGTGAAGTTCGGGATGGCGGTGGGCGCTGAGATGCGCGGCGTCCGAAAAACACCAAGGGACGAAACCGCGCGCCGGTTAGTCTGGCTGGTGGTACAAGGCGCCTATGGGGATTTGAGCGCTGCGCGACTGGGAACCCGGGGCGGGCGACCGCCTTCGGTGACCCGGTGGGCGCCCAGTGATGGGCGTCCCTACACTTTTGGGCTAAGATGAGAAGGCGTGCAAATGCATGGAGCGGAATTTTGGCACTCACCACAATGCGGATAGGTCTTGCGTCAGTTCTGTTTGGCTCGATGGTTGCGGTCACCGGATCTGCGGCGGCCGATAACGAGGCACCGGTTCCCGAGCTTTCCGGCCATTGGGGGCGGAGCAACTTCAACCTGGAGCAGCCGCCAAACGGGCCGAAATTCATTTCCAACACGTTGAAGAAAAAAGACGGAACGACCGATGACGATGCAGGGCGGGTGGGGCGACTATAACAGTCCCCTTCTCACGCCAGAAGCCGCGGCAATCCTCAAGAAGCATGGCGAATTTTCCATGACCGGGCAGTCCATTCCCGATCCGCATAATCAATGCTGGCCTGAGCCGCCGCCTTTTGGGCTCAGCATTCAACTGGAGATTTTCCTGTTACAGCGGCCCAACGAGGTGGTGCTGATATACTCGAACGACCAGAAGGTGCGGCACATCCGCCTGAACTCCTCGCATCCGAATCCGCTTGTACCGACCTATATCGGCGACTCCATCGGCCATTACGAAGGGGACACGCTGGTCGTGGATACCACCGGAATAAAGCCGAGCCGGTGGCCGGTTCTGGACCGCTATGGGACGCCGCACAGTGACGCGCTGCATGTTGTGGAGCGGTACCGGCTGATTGACGGGGCAGCTTCGCTGAAGGCAATGCGTGACTACCACGCCACATTCACCAAAGCCCCCTTGGCCAAATTTGACGCTTATGGCGGGATATTCGACCCTGACACGAACGACAAAGGTTTGCAGGTCGAGGTGACGGTTGAGGATCCGAAGATGTTTACCCAACCTTGGACCGGGCTGGTCACATACCGTCCCGAGACCGAATGGCCGGAGATGGTTTGCGCCGACAGTCTGCTGGAGATTGGGGGGCCACCGCGACAGAATCCGGTTGCGGGAAAAGCCGATTTCTGAGCCGGTGCGAGTTTGCATGGAAAAGCCGCGCCCCTTGGAGGATGCGGGAAGCTCGGTTAGCTTGCCATCTTGAATCTGAGGGCCAGCCCGGAGATCAGCATGGCACAGGCCGATACCGTTAACATCGCCGACGTAATCGAGAATCAGGAGCGGGGCTGGTTTCCGCTGATGCTGTTCCTGATGTGCTGTCTCGTCATGCTGGTGGATGGATTCAATCAGCAGTCTCTGAACTATGCTGCACCGGCAATCATAGAAGACTGGGGTGTTCCGGCGGCCCTGATGACCGGTCTGGTGGCAGACATCAACATTTTCGGATGGATGGTGGGTGCGGTCGCTTTCAGCATGCTGGCCGACCATATCGGACGACGAAAATCGATACTTCTCGCAGTATTTGTATTCTCTGTCTTCACCGTCGCGCTGTCGTTTACGACGAACATCACCCAGCTAGCCATTGTGCGGTTTATCTCTGCGCTTGGTATCGGCGGTGGGATGCCGATGGCGATTTCGCTGGTTGCCGATTACGCGCAGACGAAAACCCGCGGGCTGAAAATCACGCTGCTGTATCTCGGATATACCATCGGCTCTTCCGGCGGTGGCTTCCTCGCGGCGGTCCTGACGGTGAATTACGGCTGGAAGGCCATTTTCCTTGTCGGCGGACTGGTATCACTGGGCATCGGAGTAGCGCTTGCTTTCGCGCTTCCGGAGTCGGTCCGGTACCTTGTTCTCAAGCACGGCTCGCCCGAGCGCATTCTCGAATATGCGCGCAAACTGAAGCCAAATGCGGCGTTTGGGCCCGACACGCGGTTCGTCATACAGGAGACCGCGAAGAAAGGCGTTCCCGTGAAGCATCTGTTCACGGAGGGCCGTGCAGCGATGACGTTTTTCCTCTGGCTTGCGCTCGGCCTGTCCTTCGTTACGCATTTCTTCCTGTCGGCGTCGCTTGCGACTCTGCTGTCCAAGGTTTCGCACCACATGTCGATACCGACGGCTCAGAGAACCTCTGCGGTGTTCCAGATGGGCGCAGGCTTCGCCTGGTGTGTCGGCTGGCTGCTGGACAAGCGCGGCATTCCGGTGATCACGCTGATCATGCTTCTGGGCGCCTTGCCCGTTGCGGCGCTGGGCGTGGTCAGCGGCGATCCTCTCACAATCGTCCTGGCCCTGGTTTCGGGTATTCTGGTTCTGGGCGGCGGTATTGGGGTGAATGCCGTCTCAGGAATGGTCTATCCGACGGCGATCCGTTCCACCGGCACGGGCGCAGCATTTGCGGCCGCGCGTATTGGCGCCTTGATGGGGCCGGCGATCGCCGGGTACCTGATTTACATACAGGCCCCACTGCAGACCATATTTCTCGTGGCGGCGCTTCCGATGTTGGCCGCAGGGGCTGCGACTTTTATGCTGGAACGTTCGATGACACCGGAATGCGCCCGCGAGATGGCGTCGCGTTCGGCGCTCGCCCGCCACTAGAATGAGAAGTCCGAGACGGTTGCTCGCCGATGCGGGCCGCGTGCTCGCCCATGAAGGGCAGGGCGATTACGTGGCGGGGCATGTGTCGCTCCGGTTGCCGGACCAGCCGGACCATTTCCTGATGAAACCGGCGGGGATTGGACTGGAGGAAATGACCGACGAAAATATCATCACGGTCGACCTCGAAGGCAACAAGGTCGGAGGCACGGCCGGCCGGCACAACGAGGTATATATCCATTCCGAAGTGCTGCGGGCGCGGCCGGATTGCGTCGCAGTGGTTCATACGCATGCACAATATGCGGTGGCATTTTCCTCGCTCGGCAAGCCGCTGCTGGCGGTTTCCAATGATGGCGCGTTTTTTGCCAACGGCTTACCGGTCTTCGAGGAGACGACCGAACTGATCATCACCAAAGCGCGCGGACAGAGCGTGGCGCGCATGCTGGGGCAATATGGCGCGCTGCTGCTGCGCAACCACGGCATCGTCACCGCGGCGCCCTCAATGGAAGAAGCGGTTTGGCTCGCGCTGAAGCTCAACCAGGCTTGCCACATGCAGCTGATGGCGGAATGGGCGGGTGGACCGAAGCGCGTGGGCGACCCGGACCAGGCAAAAACAAAAGGGGCCTATGCCAGCCGGCCGGATATCCACACGGGCGTCTTTGAATACGTTCTGCGGCGCTGCAGGGAGTGAATAAGACGGACGTTCTGATCGTGGGCGCAGGGCCGGTCGGCCTTGCATTGGCCGGCGATCTTGGCTGGCGCGGAATCTCCTGCACGATCATTGAAAAGACGGACGGTGCCATTGTTCAGCCACGCATGGACCTGGTTGGTGTCCGGACCATGGAATTCTGCCGCCGCTGGGGTATCGCAGATTGGGTGCGGGCATCGCCTTACCCGCGCGATTACCGGCAGGATTATATCTGGGTTTCCGCTGTCACCGGTTTTGAGTTCGGGCGCGAGCCCTTCCCGGCGCTTGGTGACGAACCATGTCCGCCACAAAGTCCGGAAAAGCGGGAGCGCTGTCCGCAGGATATGTTCGATCCGATTCTTGCGCGGTTCGTGCGCACATTTCCAACCGTCACGATGCGCTATAACACCGAGCTGACCGGGCTTGTGCGGGATGCGGAGGCTGTGACGGCAACGGTTGTCTCGGTTGCGGGCGAAGAGACAATAGAGGCGGCCTATCTCGTCGGTGCGGATGGTGCAGCGAGCACCGTGCGTCGTCTGCTTGACATACCGATGAGCGGCAACCCTGCGCTCACCTATACGACCAATGCGATCTTTCGCTGTCCCGGTTTCAATCGGCTGCACGACAAGGGCGAATTCTACCGCTTCATCATAATCCGGCCGGAAGGAACTTTCGCCACCATCGTGGCGATCAACGGGCACGATCGCTTCCGTTTTTCCATCGTCGGTAACGAGGAAAAGCGCATCCATGGCGAAGAAGAAGTGCGGGCGGCGATCGTCACGGCATTCGGAAAGCCGTTCGAATTCGAGATTCTCTCAATCATGCCATGGGTGCGCCGCGAATTGGTGGCGGACCGTTTCGGCTCGGGGCGGGTATTCATCGCGGGCGATGCGGCACATCTGACGTCACCCACGGGTGGATTTGGCATGAACATGGGAGTCCAGGACGCGGTCGATCTCGGCTGGAAACTCACGGCGATGCTGGAGGGTTGGGGCGGGAAGAACCTGCTTGCGTCCTATGATATCGAGCGGCGGCCGGTCTCGATCCGGAATGTCCGCGAGGCGAGCAGCAATTTGCGGCGAATGCTGTTCACCGCGCGACGCAAAACCTGCGCCGGAAGCTTTCCTTCCCGGGGAAGCGGGCGATGCTGCGCGGAAGGAATTTGGCCGGGAATATACCGAGATGATGAAACGCGAATGGTTTTCCATCGGGATACATCTGGGCTACCGGTATGAGGGATCACCGCTGATCATTCCGGACGGCACGCCTGAGCCGCCCGATGACGTGATGACCTATGTTCAAACTGCGCGCCCGGGGCATCGTGCGCCGCATGCATGGCTTGCGCCGGGCAAATCGACGCTTGATCTGTTCGGGCGCAAATTTGTGCTGCTGCGTTTGGGCGAAAATGCACCCGGCGCTGGTCCCTGGGTGAATGCTGCGGAACGGGCCGGGATACCGCTTCAGGAGGTTGAAATCGCGTCGCAGAAGATCTTGGACCTGTACGAAAACCAGCTGGTGCTCGTTCGCCCCGACGGTCATGTCTGCTGGCGCGGCGATGCAATTCCGGAAGATCCCGAGCTTATCCTCGATGCTGTTCGGGGCGTGCCATGACGGATTTCTCGTCCGCCGGTTTTGTCCGCGCCGGAAGTCTTGATGAACTCCATTCGCTGCTAGGACCGTTAAGCGCGGGGCCGGGCTGGAACAAGCCCAAGCCGTCACTGTGGGACGCACCGCGCAAAACATTCGTACCTTATCGCTGGCGCTATGATGACGCCAAAGGGGCACTTGATGCGGCGGGGCGACTGATTAACACCGAGCTCGCCGAACGCCGGAATCTGATTCTGTTTAATCCGGTTCCCGGTAATGATTATGCCACCACGCGCACTCTGCTGGCGGCTTTCCAGATGATTCTGCCGCAGGAGAAAGCACGCTCCCATCGGCACACGCCCAATGCGTTGCGTTTGATTCTCGATGCGGAGGATGGCGCCTATACGATCGTGGACGGCGTCAAACTCCCGATGGGACGGGGCGATGTCCTGCTGACACCAAACTGGAGCTGGCATGGTCACGGAAATGAGTCATCCGCACCCGCCTATTGGATCGATTTTCTCGACACCCCACTGATCCATGCACTGGAACCAATGTTCTTCGAACCGCACCCGGACATATATGAACCGGTGAGGGAGATCACGGTGAATTCGCCGCTGCGCTTTGGCTGGAATCAAACCTTGCGCCGCTTGCGGGAGGCAGAGCCGACGCCGTCGGGGCCATACGCGACGCAGATTGCTTTGGGCGATCCGGCAATGGCGACGATCGCGCTTCACATGATGCATCTGTCAGCCGGTATCGAGACAGAAACACACCGCACGACGGCGAACAATATCTATGCGGTGGCGGAAGGAACGGGGATCTCGCTCGTTGACGGCGAGACTTTTGATTGGTCGCGCGGGGATGTAATCGCGGTTCCGGCCTGGCGCCCGCACAGCCACCGCGCGCACAACCGTGCCGTTCTGCTGCGCGTCAGCGACGAACCGGTGCTGCGGAATCTTGAACTTCTGCGCGAAGCGACCGGCTGAAATCGCCTGACAAGGCGTGGTCGAGCAGCTCGGCGATGTGGAAGACCGGCAGCTCCCCAGCAAGATGCGTCAGGCAGCCGATATTGTCAGAGGCAATCGCCGCCGCACCGGTTGATATTATATCGGCGAGTTTCCTGGTTCGCAGGCGCTCGGCGATTTCAGGTTGCAGGAGACTGTAGCTTCCGGCCGAGCCGCAGCAGAGATGCGCGTCGGGAATGACGGCAAGCCTGAAACCTGCCGCGCGGAGCAGAGCCTCACCGCGTCCAGAGATTTTCTGACCGTGTTGCAGTGAACATGGGGGATGAAAGGCGATCACCGGAGCATCGAGGGGGGCGGGTACTGCGGCGGGGGCAGCGAGTTCAACGAAATCGCGGGTTTTGGCGGCAATGTGCCCGGCGCGCGGCATCCATTGCGGTTCGTCTGTGAAGAGCTTGCCGTAATCCTTCAGGAATGCCGCACAACCGCTGGCGGAGACCAGTACCGCATCCACGCCGTCGCGCTTCTCGGCCGCTTCGCACGCACGAATGATCGCTTTCGCCTGCCGCTTTGCGACATCCGCTTTACCGAGATGAAACGCCAGAGCTCCACAGCAGCCGGTCGCGCGCGCAGAGTCAACGTGCTTGTTCTCGCGTTCGAGCACGCGCCTCACGGCGGCATCGATTTCGGGCGCCAAAGCCCGTTGCACACAGCCCGGAAGAAGGAGGATTCGCCGGATTTCCGCGTCAGCCGTTTTGTTTGCCCCTTGCGGGAGGGGACCTGACTCTTCCCTGCGAATTTCGGCTGGCGCAATTTTCGAGCGGTTATCCCCACCCGAAAGAGGCTTTGCGATTGTCAGCCTCCCGCCATGAAAAGCATCAATTTGTCTGTGGGTGCGCGACGATTTGCGGGCCATCGAGCCAAGACGTCCCGGCAGCCTGCGGACGATCGGCTCAAAGATCCGTGCCATCGCAGAAAGCCCGGCAAACAATAACGGACGGGTGAGCACGATCAGGATGAAATTGCGCAACAGCCGTTCGCGTAGCGGACGTTTGTACTTTTCTTCGATATGCACCCGCGATCGATCGATCAGGGCCGCGTAATCCACACCCGATGGACAGGCGCTGCGGCAGCCCAGGCATGACAGGCAACGATCGAGATGGCGCACCGTCTCCACATTCGGCGCAGCACCACTCTCCAGCATCTGCTGCATCAGCATGATTCGGCCGCGCGGGGAATCGCGTTCATCCCCCAGCAGCACGTAAGTGGGGCAGGTTGCCGTGCAGAAGCCGCAATGGACACAGGTCCGAAGCGCGCGTTCGGCTTCCCGCGTATGAGGGTCTGTCAGCTGTTCGGCGCGGAAATTGGTTCGCATCACAGATACTCAAACATTTTTCCGGGATTCAGCACGCCTTTGGGATCGAAAGCCTGTTTCAATGTCCTCGTCAATTTGGCCCGCAGCGGAGACTCAGGTCCGAACACGCCGATACTGCGGCGCGCCGCGGCCGTGGCGCGAAACAGGGTGGCGTGCCCTCCCAATTTGGTTGCAATTCGCCGCAGCGCTTGCCCGGATTCGGCTGTCGCGGGCATTTGCAGCCAGAGCAATCCTCCGCCCCAATCCGCATACCACAGTGACGCTCCGGCTTGCGCAGCGGCATCCGCTGCAGAATTCGGCGGCACGCACAGGCGCCAAAGGTCGCTTTCGGTTCCAAACATCGCGCCGTCGCCGATGCTGCGAAAAAACGATTCGGTTTCCGTCTGGCCGGCAACGAGACATTCGCAATCGCGGAAATGCAGCTTCAGAAAATCGAGTTTTTCTGCGACGGCTGCCGCCGTGCCCTCGACCCGAATGATGACCTGACCGCGGGATCCTGGCTGGGCCGGATCAAGTTGGCGCAGCGCGTCGCCAGGCAAATAGGCCAGCGCCGTGGGCTCGACCGGAAATTGCGCTGCCTTTATCAGAGCCGCGAAACCATGCTCGGGAGCACAGTCGGCGATCATGAAAGCCGCTGCGCGGGCAGGCCGCGGCAACACGCGAAAAGTGATCTCCGTCAGTACGCCCAGCGTTCCAAAGGCGCCGCACATCAGTTTGGCGATATCGAATCCGGTGACGTTCTTAATCACGCGACCACCGGCCTTGATGGCCTCGCCAGAGCCATTCACAAACCGGCAGCCGATGACATGATCCCGAACGCGCTCCGCTTTTGGCGCGCCGCGGACCGCAGGCATCTGCGGCCACAATTCCGGCAAGCGTCTGCTGTCCCGCCGCTGCACCGAACAGCGGACCCCAGTCGGACGGTTCGAACCCGAGCATCTGGCAGCGCGCGGCAAGAACCGGTTCAATCTCCGAAAGCTTTGTGCCGGCTTTCGCGGTGAACACCAGTTCTTCCGGTTTGTAATCCAGCATGCCCGAAAGAGCAGCCATGTGCACGATCGCATCGGCGGCAACAGGGCGGCCAATGCTTCGCTTTGTGCCTGAAGAAACAATCTCCAGCGTCTGACCCGTTTCCGCGGCTCCGCGGATCAGGTCGGCGAGTTCATGCTCACCAGCCGGTGCAAATTTCTGCACACTTACATCCGCGGCAGATTGGCATAGGGCATTCGTCCATTGTGGACATGCATGCGCCCGAGCTCGACGCAGGCATGCAGCACAGGAAACACCTTGCCGGGATTGAGCTGCGAATCGGGGTCAAATGCGCATTTGACACGCTGCTGTTGCGCGAGGTCTGCCGCGGAGAACATCTCGCCCATCAGCGCTTTCTTCTCAACTCCGACACCGTGTTCGCCGGTCAGCACGCCACCCATTTGCACACAGAGCCTGAGAATGTCCGCACCAAATGCTTCAGCACGGTCCAGTTCACCATCCCGCATGCAGTCAAAGACAATGAGCGGATGCAGATTTCCATCTCCCGCGTGGAAAACGTTGCAGCAGATCAGGCCGTAACGATCGGACAGTTGCGAAATCCTCTCCAGCATTTCCGGCAGGGCCGCGCGCGGAATTGTGCCGTCCATGCACAGCATGTCAGGTTTCAGACGCCCCATGGCGCCGAAAGCCGACTTGCGCCCCAACCACACGCGTGCGCGTTCCGCCTCATCGGAACAATCGTGAATTCCAATAGCGCCGCAATTGAAGGGAGATCGACGAAAGCTCACGAACATCATCGCACACCTCTGCGGGCATTCCATCCAACTCGGCAATCAGAATGGCTTCGGCGCTCCTCGGATAACCGGGTGAGCAGAAATCCTCGACGGCATCGATGCAGCGGCGGTCCATGAATTCCAGCGCCGCGGGGATGATACCTGCCGCAATAATGTCCGCCACCGTCCGCCCCGCCGCGGAGACTTCGGCAAATGCGATCAGCAGCGTACGCGTGAGCGGCGGGCGCGGCAGAATCCGCAGGGTCGCTTCTGTGACGATCCCGAGCAGGCCTTCCGAGCCACAGACAATCCCGAGCAGATCAAGCCCGCCGCCATGCGCAAATTTGCCGCCGATTCGCAGTCTTTCGCCGCCGGTGACCGCCAGTTCAACGCCCAACAAATTGTGTGTGGTAAGGCCGTATTTCAGGCAATGAATTCCCCCGGAATTTTCCGCAACATTGCCGCCGATCGTGCATGCGATCTGGCTCGAAGGATCCGGCGCGTAATAAAAGCCCCTGGCCTGGACGGCACGCGTCACTGCGGCGTTGGTGACACCTGGCTGTACGACGACGCAGCGATTCTCATAGTCGATTTCAAGAATCCCCTTCATTCGTGAAAGCCCGAGCAGGATGCCGTCGGCGAGCGGCAGCGCACCGCCGGAAAGTGACGTGCCGGCGCCACGCGGCACAATACGCAAACCTTCCTTTTCGGCGAATTTCAGCACGGCCGAGACCTGATCCGCATTGGCCGGGAGAACGCAGACCAGGGGAAGCTGACCATAGGCCGTGAGGGCATCGCGGTCATAGGCGCGCAGCGTCGCGGTGTCGGCGGCCACGCCATCCGGTACAATCGCGCGTCAGCGCTGCTGCGATCGCGCTGCGCCGCGCAATAATCCGCTGGTCCGGCTCGGGAAGTTCAATCATTTGTCGCATCTCTTATCATAATTCATCCGTGCCGGGTCTTTACCGGGCGTGGCAAAACGCCAAGACTGCATAAAACAAAGCGGGGGGAGGCAATGTGGAATCAGGGATATGATCCGTTTGGCAGCAGCGTGCTTTCAACACTGGCCGCCGCGGTGCCGGCTGGATTCCTGCTCGTCCTGATCGCAACAGGTAAGATCAAGGTTCACATTGCGGCTCTGGTCGCGCTGGCGCGTCGCGGTCATCATTGCAGTACTGGGTTTTGGAATGCCGGGGGGCATGGCCCTGCGGGCGGTCGCGTTCGGTGCGCTGACGGGCTTTTTCCCGATCGGCTGGATCATTCTGAACGTGATCTTTTTATACCGGCTTACGGTGGAAAAAGGCTGGTTCGCGATCATGCAGAAGTCGATCGGCGATATTACGCCAGATCGCCGGCTTCAGCTTCTCCTGATTGCCTTCGCCTTCGGCGCTTTTTTCGAAGGCGCTTCGGGATTCGGAACGCCCGTGGCTGTCACGGGCTCAATCCTGATGGGTCTGGGCTTCTCGCCGCTTGCCGCAGCCGGGCTATCCCTGATCGCCAACACGGCGCCGGTGGCTTTTGGTGCGCTTGGAACGCCGATTGTGGGACTGGCTGCAGCATCCGGGCTCGATCCTTACCAACTCGGCGCCATGGTCGGCCGGCAATTGCCGATTTTCGCGGTGCTGGTGCCATTTTGGTTGATCTGGGCCTTTGCCGGCTGGCGCGGCACCAAAGGTGTGATTCCGCCTATCCTCGTCTGCGGCATTTCCTTCGCTGTGCCCGAATATCTGATCTCGAATTTCATCAATCCATGGATCGCGTCGATCGCGTCATCGGTCGTTTGCCTGATTTCATTGCGGGCATTCCTTGCCGTGTGGCACCCTGCGAAAATCTGGACCTCCGCGGCGCTTCGAATCCACGACAACTCGTCCGCAACCATGCCCGCGCCACCGGTCGGCGAGACCGTGAGGCCAACCACTTCGATGCTGGTGAAGGCATGGATTCCGTGGCTGATTCTTTGCGCGGTGCTGTGGATCTGGGGCACGGATTCCGTGAAGACGGCACTCAACAAGCTGTTTTCGCCGGCGTTCCAGGTGGCAGGTCTGCATAATCTGGTCAATCGGGTGCCGCCCGTGGTTGCCGCGCCAACGGCCGAAGCCGCCGTGTTCAACTTCACTTTCCTTTCGTATAGCGGCACCGCAATACTGCTCTCGGCGCTAATCGCGGCCGTTTTCATGGGCTTTTCGCCCAAACGCATGTTTGTCTCGTATTTCCAAACCATCCGGGTCGTGCGCTATTCATTGATTACGATTTCGGCGATGTTGGCGCTCGGGACTCTGACCCGTTATGCCGGGCTGGATGCGACGCTCGGGCTCGCTTTCGCCAGCACCGGCGTGCTGTACCCGTTCTTTGGAACATTGCTGGGCTGGCTCGGCGTAGCGCTGACCGGATCCGATACGGCTTCCAATGTGCTGTTCGGCAGTCTGCAGAAGATCACATCCCAGCAATTGGGTCTTTCCCCCATCCTGATGGCGGCGGCGAATTCATCCGGCGGCGTGATGGGAAAGATGATTGATGCGCAGTCCATCGTTGTCGCGTCAACCGCGACGCGCTGGTACGGCCATGAAGGCTCGATTCTGCGGTTTGTCTTCAAGCAGTCGATCGTGCTTGCGGCTCTGGTTGGCCTGTTCGTGACGCTTCAGGCCTATGTCTGGCCGTTTACGATGATGGTCGTGAAGTGATTTTTCGCTACTCGGCGGGGGCCGGCGCTCCGGCGCCGAGCGGCAATTCCTCGAATTGCCGCTCGGGGTGCATCAGAAACGAGCCTAATGCCCCGGCCATGAGGACGCCAATCGCAAGCACGAACGGAAGCTGACTGTTGCCGCTGAAATCGGTCGCCAATCCGGCGACCAGCGGGGAAAGTATCGCGGCGAGTGCAGATCCCGAATTCATCAGCCCGGAAGCCGTCCCGGAATATTTCGGCGCGATATCCATGGGAATGGCCCACATCGGACCGATCACGCTTTCGGCGAAAAAGAAACCGCCCGCAAGGCAGACCGCGACGATCGTCATATCATGAACATAGATGATCGGGAGCAGCCAAAGCAGTGCGCCGGTGAACCCCGTCGCGGTAACCGCAATGCGCGAGAACCGCACATTGCGTGTACGGCGCAAAATCGCGTCGGATATGATTCCGCCAGCCGTATTGCCGATTGCGCCGATGAAATACACGATTGTCGAGAATAGCGCCGCCTGACCGTTGCTGAGCGAAAAGGTGTCCTTGAAAAACACCGGGAGATAGCTGAGATACAGCCAGAGACACCAGCCGTAACAGAAATAAGTCAGCGTGACGGGCCACATGCGGGCGATCAACGGACCCCATGGAATCACCGGCCGCGGTCCTTTCGGCGCAGGTGGAAGTATCGCGAGTTCCTCCTGCGTAATCGACTCATGCTCCCGCGGGTCGTCGCGGAAGTACCACCACCAGACCAGGACCCAGGCGAAGCCGACCACCCCGATGACGACAAAAGACCCGCGCCAGGTGACCACCGCCATTAACGCCACGGTCATCACCGGAGTCAGAGCGTTGCCCAGCCGCGAGAACGCATGCGTGATGCCCTGCGCGAAACCGCGCTTGCGCATTTCGACCCAGTGCTGCATCGCGCGGGTCGCGGTCGGCAGCGTGGCGCCTACCCCAAATCCCATGACGACGCGCGCCAGTACCAGGGTCGCGAACCCGGTTGCCAGGCCAGTGACGACCGTTGCTCCGGCCCAGACCAGGCCGCTTACGAACAGTGTCTTCCTCGGACCGAAGCGGTCGGCCGTGATTCCGCCGATGATCTGAAACAGGAGGTAAGGGTAACCGAAGACGGAAAAGATGAAGAGCGCCTGGGTATTGGTCAGACCGAATTCGGGACGGATGTCGAGCATCGCTGTGCTGACGCTCTGCCGCACAATATAGGTGATGAAATACATCGCACAGAGCAGCACCAGGACAAGATTGGTGCATTTGAACCAGCGATGCATCTGCGCCTCCCTCTAATCCGCCGAGCTGCGCATCGCAGAACCCGCGGTTTCGGCGAGATAGTCCAGGGCTGCCTGCGCGCCACCCTTCCGGTGGGGTACGCCAGCGAGTTGCAGGCCCATTTCAACCCCCGATATCGCACCCATGATCGTCAGGTCGTTGGTGTCGCCGAGATGGCCAATACGGAACACCTTGCCGGCAAGTTTCGACAGCCCTGCGCCCAGCGACATATCGAAATTGTCCAGCACAACTTTCCGAAAAGCATCGGAGTCGTGCCCGGGTGGCATCAGAATCGCGGTCACCGTGCCGGAATAATATTTCGGATCGCGACACAGGATTTCGAGCCCCCATCCGCGTACGGCCCGTCGCGTCGCTTCCGCGTGCCGCTGATGGCGCGCAAAAACCCGCGGCATTCCTTCTTCGTGCAGCATGTCAATGGCTTCCACGAGCCCGTAGAGCAGGTTGGTGGCCGGCGTATATGGAAAAAAGCCTGACGCATTGGGACCGATCATGTCTTCCCAGGAGAAGAATGACCGGGGCATTTTTGCGCCTTTGGACGCCCTGATTGCCTTCTCACTGACGGCCGTAAGTCCAAGACCGGGTGGCAGCATCAGACCTTTTTGCGAACCGGCCACCGTGACATCGACGCCCCATTCATCATGCCGGAAGTCAATCGAGGCGAGGGACGAAACCGTATCGACCAGCAGCAGGGCCGGATGTCCAGCGGCATCAATCGCTTTACGAACATCTGCGACCGCACTCGTTACGCCGGTGGAGGTCTCGTTATGGACAATGCAGACAGCCTTGATCTCGTGCGTGGGATCGGCGCGAAGGCGTTTCTCTATCTGACCGGCATCAATGCCGCTGCGCCAATCCGATGCGATGAATTCGGGATTGACGCCCAGTCGCGCAGCCATGTTTTTCCAAAGGCTGGCGAAATGCCCGGTTTCGAACATCAGAACGCGGTCGCCGGGCGACAGCACATTGGCAAGGGCGGATTCCCAGGCGCCGGTGCCCGAGGCGGGGAAAAGGAAAACATGGCCGCTGGTACGGAAAATAGTCTTGATACCGGCAAGCGCACGCTGGCCCAATCGCTGGAATTCCGGCCCGCGGTGGTCGATCGTGGGGCGATCCATCGCACGGAGAATGCGGTCGGGGACGGGCGTAGGACCGGGGATTTGCAGGAAATGCCGCCCGGCCATTCTCGGGGCGTTCGTTGGCATGGCGCCTCGATCTGTTTGCGCTTTTATGACTTTTCTTTCCCATGTCCGGCCCTTGTAGGCAAGCGCGGCGGACAGCATAACTCCCGCCATGACCGTGATCGCCCGCCCCGGACTGGAACGCCGGTTGAAGTCGGAAGCCGCCGGAGAAGTACTGTTCGACACATTCAGCCGCGGCCGCTATGCGACGGACGCATCGTCCTATCAGATGATGCCTGTAGGCATTGTGGTCCCGCGGAATGTTGCGGAGGCAGAACGCGCCATGGCGATCGCACGCAGCGAGGGCGTGACGGTGACCGCGCGCGGCGGCGGCACGTCCCAATGCGGGCAGACGATCAATCATTCGCTGGTCGTCGACTGCTCAAAACATCTCAACCAGATTGTCTCGCTGGATGTGGCCGGACGGCGCTGCGTCGTGCAGCCCGGCATTGTGCTGGACGAACTTAACCGCCAGCTCAAACCGCATGGATTGTGGTTTCCCGTGGACGTGTCAACTTCCTCGCGCGCGACCATCGGGGGCATGACGGGCAATAATTCCTGCGGCACACGCTCGCTCCGCTACGGGACGACGAGGGACAATGTCATCGCGGTGGATGCGGTGCTGGCGCACGGCGCGGCGGCGCATTTTGGCGAAGTTTCCGCCGATTTGTCGGAACTGTCTGCGGATTCACCCTTGCGGCCGCTCGCCCGTTCCCTGCTTCAGCTGGGCGCGCGCGAAGCAACGGAAATCGAAGAGCGTTTCCCAAAAGTGCAACGCCGGGTCGGCGGTTACAATCTCGATGCGCTGACGCCGAGAAACGCAAAGAATAATCTCGCCCATATTCTGGTAGGCTCGGAAGGCACGCTCGCTTTTTCTACCGCTATCGAGCTCAAGCTCTGGCCCGTTCTGGGCAAGCGGGTGGTGGGGGTCTGCCATTTCGGTCAGTTCTACGAAGCCATGAATGCCGCACAGCATCTGGTGACGCTCGGACCGATCGCCGTGGAAGCCATCGACCGTACAATGCTGGATCTCGCCCGCGAAATTCCGCTGTTCCGTTCCACCATCGAACGCTTTGTCCGTGAGGACCCCGAAGCTCTGCTGCTGGTTGAATTCGACGAAGGTGATGAGGAAAACGAACGGCGCCTGAAGCGCCTCGATGAAATGATGGGCGATCTCGGTTTTTCCTGGGACAAGATCGGGGCCAAATGGGGTGGGGTGATTGAGGTCCGCGACGCCGGCCTGCAAACCGCGATCGCCGATGTCCGCGCTTCCGGGCTCAATATCATGATGAGCATGAAGGACGAGCGCAAACCGGTATCTTTCATCGAGGACTGTGCCGTACCGCTGCCATATCTGGCGGAATACACCAGCCGGCTGACCGAGGTCTTCGAAAAATACGGAACGCGGGGGACCTGGTATGCGCATGCCTCGGTCGGTTGCCTGCACGTGCGGCCGGTGCTCAATCTGAAACAGGAGAAAGACCTGAAGGCGATGCGTGCCATTGCCGAAGAGGCTTTCGCGTTGGTGCGCAGATTCAAGGGATCGCATTCCGGCGAACATGGCGACGGAATTGTGCGTTCGGAATTCCACGAATCGATGTTTGGCGCGCGACTGGTCCACGCCTTTGGCGAAGTGAAGGCCCTGTTCGATCCGGAGTCGTTTCTGAATCCCGGAAAGATCGTCGGTGCGCCGAAATTTGACGACCGCACCTATCTGCGGTTCGGGCCGGATTACCAGATATCCACCATGACGCCGGCGTTGGACTGGTCGGATTATCCCGGGGGTGCATCCGGTTTCCAGGGTGCCGCCGAGATGTGCAACAACAACGGCGCTTGCCGGAAACATCAGGGCGGCGCGATGTGTCCTTCCTATCGCGCGACCATGAATGAGCGCGACGTGACCCGGGGGCGCGCCAATACCCTGCGACTCGCGCTATCAGGACAACTGGGGCCGGATGCTTTCAATTCCGACGATATGCTGGAAACGCTGAAGCTCTGTGTATCGTGCAAGGCCTGTCGCCGGGAATGCCCGACCGGCGTCGATATGGCGAAAATGAAAATAGAGGTTCTGGCGGCGCGTGCTGCCAAATACGGCCCTGGGCTGCGTGACCGGCTGATTGCATATCTGCCGCGCTATGCGCCTCTGGCATCACAGGCCGCCGGGCTGCTCAATTTGCGCAACCGCGTTCCGGCGATTGCACGAATGATGGAACGGGTGACCGGCTTTTCCGCGCGGCGCAAGCTGCCGGATTGGAGGCGCGATTACTTCACCGGACGGGGAAACACGGAAACCCGGAACGGTCCGGAAGTTGCGCTTTTTGCCGACACGTTCAATCGCTATTTCGAACCGGAAAATCTCGAGGCGGCGGTTGCCGTGCTGACCGGCGCAGGTTATCGCGTTAGTCTGCCGGTTGCAGCGAAAGGCAGCGCACGCCCGCTCTGCTGCGGGCGGACATTTCTTTCCGCGGGTCTTGTCGATCAGGCGCGCGATGAAGCCGCGCGCACTCTGACCGCGCTGGCTCCCTTCGTCGAACGCGGGATTCCCGTCGTCGGTCTGGAGCCGAGCTGTATTTTCACCTTCCGTGACGAACTGCTCTCGCTGTCGTCGCGAGGTCATCGCGGCGACGGGAAATCGGGGTTCTCCCGCGATCAGGCGAGGACGCTCGCGGCGAACAGCTACATGTTCGAGGAATTCCTTGCCCGCGAGATCGATGCCGGCCGATTCAAGCCCTCACTTGGCCCGGTTGGGACGAACGCGCTGCTGCACGGACATTGCCATCAGAAAGCATTCGATGCGATCGCGCCGATTACCAAAGTGCTTTCGGTTATTCCGGGACTGAGGACAGAGCCGGTAGACTCTTCCTGCTGCGGAATGGCCGGCGCCTTTGGTTACCAGTCGGAAACGATCGACGTCTCACTGGCGATGGCCGAGCGCTCGCTGCTTCCGGCCGTGCGCAGATCCGCAGAGGACACTCTGATCGTCGCGGACGGCACATCCTGCCGTCATCAGATCAGGGAGGGTTCCGGACGTTCCGCCATGCATGTCGCCATGCTCCTCGCGCACAGCATGTCGGCCGGGCGCGCAGCACGGCCGGCCAGTCCGAGAATTGCAGCCCGGGAAACGGTTTAGGAACGACTCCCCCACGCTCTTGCGGGGGCCGCGTTCCCGAATTTCTCCTGATATTCGCATGCGGAACAAAGTAGCGGTTGAGCTGTTATCCCGAAACGATACAGGAGTTCCACATGCGCTCAGCACTGCTTTGGCTGATAGGCATACCCATTCCCATCATCATCATACTCTGGTTGGTCACGGGGCACGCCTGAGCCGTAATTCTGCTTCTGCATGTTACCCTGATGCCGCCGGAAGGTGATTCCATCGGGCGATAAGGCGGCGCAGGAATGCGACGCATTCGCCGAGTTGCTCAAGGGCAATGTATTCGTCGGGTTTGTGCGCCTGCATGATCGATCCCGGACCGCAAATCACCGCCGGAATCCCGGCCTGACGGAATAGTCCCGCCTCCGTGCCATATGACACCGCGTGACTGCGATTGCTGCCGCTGACGGCGCAGGCAAGTCGGAGCGCCGGCGATTCGTCATCATGGGCAAGACCCGGATATGCGGCCCGGACATATGTGTGAAATGCGGCATCCGGCGCACCGTCCCGGTATCGGGCGAGAATGGTGGCATCCGCTTCGTCCGTGATCGCAGAGACGATCTCGTCCGGATCGCGATCCGGAAGCGCACGATACTCCCATACGATTTTGGCCTCGCGCGCGAGCACGTTTACGGCAGTCCCGCCGGAGATCATGTTCGCCTGCAAAGTCGTATACGGAGGGTCGAAGAACCCGTCACGCTGGCCCATAAGCGTTGCCTGGCGTTTTGCGAGCAGTGCGACAAATTCGCCCGCCATCATGACCGCACTGGCGCCCAGTGCCGGCGCACTGGAATGTCCTTCCCGGCCGCGCACGAGCGTTTCGATCACCGCACCCGCCTTATGAGCGCTGACGACGCGCATTTCCGTCGGTTCCCCGATCACCGCCAGTGCCGGTTTGATCCCGGCAGCCTGCAAGTCGCTCAACAGGTGCCGCACGCCGGTGCAGCCGACTTCCTCGTCGAAGGAAAGTGCAAAATGCAGCGGGCGCTTCAGATTAAGTCTTGCGAGTTCTGGCGCAAGGGCCAGAACGGCGCCGAGAAACCCCTTCATATCCGCGGCGCCCCGCCCATACAGCCGATGCTCCCGGATCTGCGGGGAAAAGGGATCGCTCGTCCATTCCTGACCGTCCACCGGCACGACATCGGTATGGCCGGAGAGCACAAGACCTCCGTTTTCTTCCGGCCCGAGCGTTGCGAAGAGATTTGCCTTGATCCCCGCGCGATCAAAAGTGAGACGCGTTCTTGCACCGAGGCCCGCGAGGAGATCGCGTACGAACTCGATCAGCAGCAGATTGGAATTTCGGCTGACGGTGTCAAAAGCGATCAGCTTTTCGACGGTATGAACAACCGGAGGGTCGGGCAGCACGTCAACTTCCGATCCCGTCCGGATTGCGGATCATGGCCAGAAATTCGCGCCGGGTGCGGGAGTCTTCGCGAAACGCGCCCAGCATCATGGAAGTCACCATGGTGACTCCGGTTTTGTGAACGCCGCGCGTGGTCATGCATTGATGTGCCGCTTCGATGACCACAGCGACGCCTTTTGGTTCCAGGACCTGGCTGATGCAATTGGCGATCTGGGCGCTCATCTTCTCCTGCACCTGGAGCCGGCGCGCATAGGCATCCACCACGCGCGCCAGTTTGGAAATCCCGACCACTTTTCGTACGGGAAGGTATCCCACATGCGCGCGACCGATGATTGGCGCAAGGTGATGCTCGCAATGGGATTCGAACCGGATATCCCGCAGGACCACCATCTCGTCATAGCCCTCCACTTCTTCGAAGGTGCGCTGCAGAAAAGACACGGGGTCGTCCGCGTATCCGGAAAACCAATCCTCGTAAGCACGGGCAACCCGGGCCGGTGTGTCGCGCAAACCTTCACGATCGGGGTCATCGCCAGCCCAGCTCAGAAGCGTGCGTATGGCGGCTTCCGCTTCTGCGCGAGATGGCCGCGGCGTCACTGCAATCTCTGCCTCTCATAGGGACTCTCGAGCGCAAACATCGGAATTCCGACTTCGAAGCCTTCCCCGGCAGCATCCCGCATCTGATATTTGCCGGTCATGAAACCACATGCGGTTTCGAGCGGCGCGCCGCTTGTATATTGAAAACTGCTGCCCGGCCGGATGACGGGTTGTTCTCCGATGACTCCGGGCCCGCGGACTTCGCGTACGCGTCCACGTGCATCGGTGATGCGCCAGTAGCGCGAAATCAGCTGTATGGGGGTTTCGCCGCGGTTTTCAATGGTAACGCGATAAGCCCAGAGGTAACGCCCTTCCTCCGGTTGCGATTGTTCGTCGAGGAAATCCGGTTCCACGGCAATATGAATTTTGCCGGTCGTTTCTTCGAAGCGATGACGGGTCATGATACAGGCTCCACGCGAATCTCGGTGGTTACGGAATTCGCAATGAAGCAGCCCTCATGCGCAGCCCGATGAAGTGCGGCGAGATCTTCCTGGGATACCGCGACGCCTGGCGCCCAAACAATGCGAGGACGCAAGACGACACGGGTAACCGCCATCCGGCCGGCGGCGTTCTTTTCGAGCCAGCCAACGGCGTCATCGGAATAGGAGTCCGGCGTGAACTTTTTTTTCGCAGCAACGGCGAGGAATGTCAGCATGTGACACGAAGACAGCGCGGCGACAAAGGCATCCTCCGGGTTGACCCGATCGGTATCGCCGCGGAAATCCGGTGCTGCGGAGGCGGCGATGACATGCTGATGAATTCGCCATTCATGGGCGCGATTATAAGTATCGTAGGTGAAACCGCTGCTGGTACGCCGCCAGACGATCGTTGCGTGGTGCTCCATGGGATTACCCTAGATGGTTGACAACGCCTGGTCGAGGTCTTCGCAAAGATCCGTGATATCCTCCAGACCTACCGAAATCCGAAGCATGTTGTCGGTTACGCCTGCGGCCAACCGGGCTTCCGGCGTCAGACGCTGGTGTGTCGTGGTCGCAGGATGCGTCAGCAGGGATTTTGCATCGCCAAGATTATTGGACACGTCTATCAGTTTCAGCGCGGTTGCTACCCGAAACGCCTCCGTTTTGCCCCCGTGAACCTCGAAAGTCACGATCCCGCCCCCGCCGGACATCTGTTTCTGCGCGAGTGCGCGTTGCGGATGGCGTTCTGAAAACGGATACAGGACATGCCGCACATTTTTGTGCCTGCCGAGAAACTCGGCAATCGCTGCAGCATTCCGGCAATGTTCCCGCATCCGCAGTTGAAGCGTTTCGAGAACTCTTGAGATGCAGCCAGGCGTTGAACGGGCTCATCGCAGGGCCGGTGTTGCGCAAAAAGATCTGCAGATGATCCTTCAGGAAATCTTCTTTGCAAAGAATGACGCCGCCGAGCGCTCGGCCCTGGCCGTCGATGTATTTCGTCGAGGAATGCACCACGACATCGGCGCCGAATTCCATCGGCCGCTGGAGCGCGGGAGATGCAAAGGCATTGTCGGCCACCGCAAGTGCGCCGGCGGCGTGCGCAATCCCGCTTACGCCTGCGATATCGACGATTTCAAGCGTTGGATTGGATGGTGTTTCAAAGAATAGTATGCGCGTGTTGTCCCGGACGGCGGATCGCCAGGCGGCAAGATCGGTGCCATCCACAATCGTGCTTGATATGCCGAAACGCGCGAGAACCTCCTCGATGACGTAACGGATGGCGCCGAAAACAGCTTTTGCCGCGATGATGTGATCGCCCGAGCTGAGACAGCAGAGGAAAGTCGCCGTCACCGCGGCCATGCCCGACGCAGTGGCGCGGCCAACCGGCGCGCCTTCCAAAAGCGCCATGCGTCCTTCAAAGACAGACGTCGTCGGATTTCCATATCTTGTATAGGTGTAGCCGGGAGCACCCTTGAAACGCTCCTCTGCCTGCTCCGGACCTTCATAGGCATAACCGGAGGTCAGATAGAGCGCTTCGCTGGTTTCCTGAAATTCGCTCCTGTGCTGGGCTCCGCGGACGGCAAGTGTCTGCGCCCGCCATCGGCTCGAGCTTTTATTCGTGGTCATTTCATACCCATCTGCAGAAGGCGATTGTCAGCAGCGATAAGAGCCGCCATGGGCTCCCGTCAAGGGCGAGGTCAAGGTTGGGAATCTCGGATTTTGGCGACGTTTTCTGAAGTGAGGCGCCGAAAAGGAGCGCAGGCCATGGAGAGAGATCGGACTGCCAGCATGGACAAAGAACGGATTAAAGGGATGGCGAAACAGGGCGAAGGCTCTGTCAAAGAAACCGCCGGGAAAGTCATGGGCGATGAAAAGCTCAAGACCGAGGGACAGGAACTCCACGCTCGATCGCTTTGAGGATCATTTTATGTTCCTGGATCGTAGCGAGGCGATTGATCCGTTTGTTGTACGTGAATGCCTCGTCATCCGCGGCAATCAGGCAGGTGACGCGTTCGGCACCAAGGTCCTTTAACACGGAGATCCGAAGGTGGCCGTCCAGCAGCAGGTATTTCCCCGGGTTCGACCCATCGCGGGCGACCACCGGAGGTTCAACGATCCCAATCTCGCGGATCGACGCAGCGATTTTGGCGTAATTCGCGCTCTTCCTCGCATCACTGGTTACGGGGCGTAGCGGCACGATGTCGGCGATGGAGAGTCTCGCTCTTGGCCTCGAAGGCCATCTTGACCGGCTGGGAAAGTCTTTTTGCCATTACACCACTCCAGGCCTGCCAAGCCGGTGGGCGAGATTCTGCGGGAATGTGTCGAAGCCTTCGGCCCGCAGCAAAGTTGTTCCAAGTCGCTAACCATGGTGTGCCATCCTGACCGAGAGCAACGTGTCTAGGAACAACTAGGAACAAAATATGTAACTCTCTCGTACCTGAGGTACGGTAAAGTTCTAATTTCACTTGAGGTCGACATCGGATTATGTAACTTTCACGTACCTGAAGTACGGGATAGTTCTAAAATGCTCTACCTGATAGGCGAAAATCTCGACAAACGCCGCGGCCATTACCGGGCGGAAATTGGCCGACTGGTCCAGCTTATGCGCGGCATTTATGTCGATCTGGGGGACGATGCCGATGCCGTCGTCCTGAATCACGCAATCCGGATCGCCAAATACCTTTATCCCAAAGCATACCTGTCAGGACCAAGCGCTGGTCTCTTGGGTCCGACTGGTGATGGACGCCTGTTCCTGAGCGCGCGGCGCAAGCAGCGCACCCGAATTCAATCCCTGGAAATCATCCAAAATGAGGCTCCTCAACATCCGTCCGTGAACGAAGCAATTATTGATGACGGCATGGGAGAATTTCGGGTTGGGATATCCTCGATACGTCAGCGCTTCCTAGAAGCTTTCCGGCTCCGCAGTGAGCATGCGACAGCAATCGATGCGGAAATGCGATCCACCATCGCGGCGCGATTGATCGAAGAATATGGAAGCACGCAAGCCGCCGCCAGCGCCGTTTGGACGCTCGCGCGCGAGAACGAATGGTACCGAGAGGGAGAGGCCGCGGAACGTTACCTTCTGCGGCGCAAAACCGCCGTTGCGGTGAAGAATGAAGCGGCGGTTGACCTCGCTGTAGCATGGCATGGTGTCCTGATTGGCCGTTTAAGCCATGACGGCTTCGAATGGCGCTGGACGCCAATCGCTTACGACGGCCCACCGCTGGTTCGCCAGACGACGCCAGGGAAATTACCGGGATTCATCAGCTCACTCCAGCCGGAGGGCTGGCTTGCGCAAGTCCTCAACGAAAAAGACGAGCGCTCTCTGCTGCGCTCGGGCAAGCGTTATATGTCCAATATCACTATTGCTGAGAGCGAAGCCGCCCTCGCGCAATTACCGCAGGACATTCTGACCGCACGGCTCGCGCAGTACATAGAAGACGGCGCGTTCATCGGAACCTATGGTGGGCCTGGTCGCACGGGAATCGAGAGTAATTTCGAGCGCAACTTGGCAAATATTTACGCGCGCGCGGACACACCCCGTCTATCAGGAATTCAGATCAAAGCGCCAATGTACCTAGATGGCGGCGGCGCAATGTCACCCGCGGAAGGCAAGCCGTTCACTCATATTCTGAAACCGGCCGGCACCACCGGTTATGATGCACTTCCGGTTGTCGAATGGACCGCCATGGTTCTTGGTCGGGCTGTCGGTCTCGAAGCACCAACCGTCGCGCTAGTCGCAATGCCAGACGAGCTGCCGCCTGCACTGCTCGTCGAACGCTTCGATATCAGAGAAGGCCCAGATGATACGAGGATGCTGGCGCTCGAAGATTTTTGTTCCGTTCTCGACCTGCCAACCGAAGCCAAATACGATGGCACCATTGAACGGGTAGCGCGAGGTGCCCGACCGTTGTCCAGTTCGGCCAATGATGACCTTATCGTAATCATCAAGCGTGCGTTGTTCGCGTGGCTTATTGCCGACGGCGACATGCACCTTAAGAATTTGGCGCTCTTGAAGATCGCGGATTCAGGCAAAAAGAATTTCCGCAGCGTCCGCATGGCTCCGCTATACGACGCCGTAACGACAAGAATCTTTTCCAGACTCAAGCATGATCGCATGGCCCTCAAGATTTCCGGAAAGGACGATAATTTGCGCCGGGCCGACTTTCGAATCTTCGCTGCGACGGCCGGTCTAAAAACTGCCGATGCTGACGCGGCAATCGATGAAATGCTGTCGGGCACCGCGCGCGCAATCGATGGATTCAAATTTCCCGGCGCAATTAGAATCGCTGATGAATCGAAGAACATGATTCATGAGATGCTCGATATCTGCCGCACCCGGATAAAATCATTCGCGTAACTTGGGGCGGCGTCTCTCCGCGTCCAACTTGATCCCGAACATTTCGTGTCCGCACTGTATCCGTCGGTTTCCCAACGTCGGCAACCCACGGATGCAGTCGAATGCCCTCCAATCCGGTCGGATGTAAGGACCCGCGCGCCACCCGCCATACCACAGTCATTTTCGCCTGTTTCGGCCGGTCTCCGCCTAATCCCCCTCGTACCTCTGCACAGTGATTATGACTCCTTGGCAGCGGATGGGTAGGCTCGCGCCATTTTTTCGCGGGCTTTCACTGCCCATCATTGGTCGGCAAGCGCGTGACGCCATGGCTCAACGCCGTGCTGGAGATCGTTGGAAAGACAGGATCGGTTGGCTGACCCTGGCGCTCGCGCAACCACACGCATCGCTGATAGCGAGTCCCTCGCGGCCTCTGCGGGTTTGACCTGGGTGGACCAATGTTATAAAACGGCTGTACTTAGTCATGAAAGGGTACGTTTTATAACATGGCCAAAACGACGGCAGCCACAGCGTCCAAGACCGCCGCCGACCGCGCACTGGCGATCATGGCTGAACGCGGCATGGTGCGGCTGCACGAACTCAAGGCCGCCGGAATTCCGGAAACGGTGCTTGCCCGCCTAACCGGTGCGGGCCGAGTAATCCGGCTGGCCCGTGGCCTCTATCAGCTTCCGAACGCCGACATTCAAACCGCGCACACGCTTGCCGAAGTGGCAAAGATCGTTCCGAAAGGTGTGATTTGCTTGATTTCGGCACTCGCCTTTCATGAGCTGACGCTACAAATGCCGCCTTACGTCTGGGTGGCAATCGAAACCCATACCCGCCAGCCCAAACGCAAATATCCGCCGATGCGCTTCGTCCGGTTCAGCAAAAAGGCACTGATTGAGGGCGTGAAGGAGCACTCCATTGAGGGAGCCCAAGTCAAAATCACAGATCCCGCCAGGACAATTGTCGATTGCTTCCGGTTTCGGCGGAAGATCGGAATCGATATCGCTGTGTCAGCACTGCGCGAAGTAATCGCCAAACGCCGCTGCTCGCCGGATGAAATCCTGGCATGCGCACAGTCGCTGCGCGCCGCGAGCGTAATCCGACCCTACATTGAGGCGCTCACGCTTGAAGGATGAATCCGGAAGAGCTGCGAGTGTCCGTGCGCGCCTTGCCAATCTGGCGCGCGCGCAGGGAGTCAATTTAGAACTCTACCTCGTACGCTAAGCCCACGAGCGGCTGCTGTATCGAATCGGCCAATCGCAATACCGGCAGCGGCTCATTCTCAAAGGGGCAATGCTGCAGACGGTCTGGTTGGACAATCCGTTCCGGCCAACACGTGACCTCGATCTGGCCGGCTTCGGACATGATGATCCGGCCGGGATAGGAAAGATGTTCCAGGAGATTCTCTCGATCACAGCGGATGATGGAATTGTTTTCGACGTTGGGGGCTTGTCAGTTGAGCCGATCCGCGAAGCGAACGCCTATGGTGGACTGAGGCTGGAGACCCAAGCCCAACTGGCAGGCGCGAGATTGAAAATTCAGGTGGACATCGGTTTTGGCGACGCCGTTACACCCGAACCGTTGGACATTGAGTATCCCGCCCTGCTGGATGCACCGCCACCAAGAATTCGAGCGTACCCCAAGGAAACGGTTGTCGCCGAGAAGCTTCAAGCAATTACCGTGCTTGGGAAATTGAATGGGCGCATGAAGGATTTCTACGATCTCTGGATGATGTCCCGGCATTTGGAATTCGATGTCGAAGAACTGGCCAAGGCCATTGCGGCAACTTTCGCTCGCCGGCGAACTCCAATCCCGGATGACCCGCCGGTTGGTCTGACGGAGGAGTTCTCCCGCGACCCCGACGCGATCCAGCGCTGGGAGTTTTTCACCAACCGTAATGTCCTCAGCGAGAAGCCGCCAAGCTTGCAAGAAACTGTCGCTGCTTTGCGTCAGTTCGTGTTGCCGCCAATGAGAGAGGCAGCGAAATTTGGGCCGCGGTCGTAACCGCGCCTCGGAGCAAAATGGCTGGCTCCGGATCCCGTGCCAGCCAGCGCTACGGAACGAGACGGCGATACACGTTGACCGCGTCCTCGTCCTCGACAATCGCTGGAGATATGGCCTGAAGAAATATATTTTAAGGTTGCGCTCGCGGGAGTGTTGGGACTCCAATCTTCGGTCGTGAGCATGCACAAGCATCGTCGATTGTGCCGGGGAGGGCTCACCGATGATTTCGTCGCTGGCACAGGTGCTTCCCGCAGCCGCCGCGAAATTCGGCGCGAAAACCGCTTTCATCATCGGCGACACGGCGTTCTCGTTCGGCCGCCTCGATGAGCTGTCGACGCGCTTCGCCACTGGCCTCGTCGGCCTCGGGCTTCGCGCCGGCGACCGCGTCAGCCTTTCCGCCGCAAACTGCTGGCAATGGGTCGTCGCCTATTACGGTGCGCTGAAGGCGGGCGGGGTCGTCAATCCGCTGAATTCGATGCTGACCCAAGATGAAGTGGTTTTTGCGGCGAGAGACTGCGCGCCACGATTTGCGATCTTCTCGCACGAAAAGGCGGTCGCCTTCCTCGATGTGCAAAGGCACACGCCGGTCGAGCAGGTGATCCTTCTTGATGAGACGCCACTAACCGGTGGAGTGGCTTTTGATGATCTGATCGCGCGCGCGGCAATCGGCGACGGGTTCCCCGCGAGAAATCCACCGGACACCGCATCGGTAGGCTACACTTCCGGCACCACGGGGCATCCGAAAGGCGCCATGACGACGCATCGCGGAGTGATCCTGAGTGCAGCGATGTACAGCAACATGATCGTCCGTACCCAAAGCGATACGGTGCTGACGGCTGTCCCGTTACCGCATGTGTACGGCACCTGCCTCCTGAACGCCTGCATGATCTCGGGCGCGACGCTGATTTAGATGCCGCGCTTCGATCCGGATACCGCTGTCGGCCTCGCGGCGACACATCGCGTCACGATGATCGAGGGCGTGCCCACGATGTACATGTACATGCTGAATTGCCCGAGTCTTCCGGCCGCCGATCTCTCGTCCCTGCGGGTTTGCATGGTAGGCGGACAAACCATGCCGATTCCCAAAATGGCTGACGTCGAAGACCGCTTCGGCTGTCCGCTAAAAGAAATCTGGGGGATGACAGAAATCTCAGGCCTTGGCACGACACATCCGTTCCATGCGCCTTCGCGGCTGGGCTCGATTGGGATTCCGATTCCATTTGTCGAATGCCGGATCGCAAATGTGGATGATGCCGGATACACCCTCCCAGATGGCGAGGACGGCGAACTGATGATCCGCGGTCCAATCGTGATGCAAGGCTATTTCGGCGATGAGAGCGCCACACGGGAGACGATCGAACCGGACGGCTGGATGCATACCGGCGACATCGCGTACAGGGATGCCGAGGGTTACTATTACGTCGTCGATCGCAAGAAGGACATGATCAACACGGCTGGATTTAAGGTCTGGCCCGCGGAAATCGAGCACGTCGTGGCAGCGCATTCTTCGGTGGCGATGGTCGCGGTCGGCGGAGTTGCGGATGAACTGAAGGGTGAAATTGCGAAAGCTTATGTGGTGCTGAAATCCGGCACCTCGCCAGACCCGGAGTTGATTCTCGACCTCTGCCGCAAGCAACTGGCGGCCTACAAAGTTCCCCGCGCGATCCAGTTTGTCGCCGATCTTCCAAAGACCAGTTCCGGCAAAATCATGCGTCGCGAGCTGAAGAAACTGCCCGTGCAAGCTCACTGAGGGAGATAAAAGTGCTCCGCCAGAAGACGCGGCCGAGCCTGATGGGTTGTTGGGACTACTTCGGCCACCATCTCTCATTCCTGGATGCCATAACATGAGCAAGACGCGTATTGCGCGCTGCTCCTGCGGAGGGATTTCCGCGATGGTGAGTGCGGAGCCCAGCTTTACCGTGCTTTGCCACTGCATTCAGTGTCAGCGGCGAACCGGAAGTCCGTTTGGTGTCGGCGTTTACTTCCGGCGCGAAGACGTAAAACTCGAAGGCACGCCGAAAACCTATACGCGTGAGGTCGAAGGCACCGATCGCACCCTCACCAACTATTTCTGCCCGGAATGCGGCGGCACGGTGTACTGGATGCTCGACCTGCGACCGCAGCACATCGGCATCGCAGCAGGAAATTTTGCCGACCCGGAATTCGGCCGACCGAAGCGCAGCGTCGGGACGCAGCACAAACACGACTGGATCATCCTGCCACCGGAGATTCCAGCGTTTCCGCAGGTACCGCCATGATCTGCCATCTGGAGACTTCGACCATGCAGCATAGGACCGGCATTCTGGCCGCGTTGACATTGCTTGCCCTGGCCGCGCCCGGCACCGCCCAGGAAAACAGCAGAAAGGTTATCGCGACGCCGTTGGCGCCTAACGCCATCGGCCCTTATTCGCAAGCCATACGCGTTGGAAACACCGTCTATGTCTCCGGAGAGATCGCCATCGATCCGAAGACAAACCAGGCGATGGCGAATGCAACGATCGAGGAGCAGACGCGCCGCGCGCTGGAAAATATCAGGGCGATCCTCGCCGCGGCCGGGCTGACCATGGAAGAAGTCGTTTCGACTACCGTGTATCTCACGGACGTCAATGAATTCGACCGTATGAACCAGGTTTATGCGACTTTCTTCAAAGCTGCGCCGCCGGCGCGCGCGACTGTCCAGGTTGCCCGTCTCGCGCGCGATGTGAAAATCGAAATTTCCGCAATCGCCGTGGCGCGGTAACGGCGCGTGTGGGCAGCAGATCCGCTTTTGCCCGCCATTGCTTTCGCAGCCGCTTGAGAACTATGCGCGCCGAAGGTTGATCGCGAAATTCCGTGTCCGCACTGTGTCCGTCGGTTTCCGTGCTTCGGCAACCCACGGGTGCAGTCGAATGCCCTCCAATGCGGTCGGGTGTGGTTCGAAGCTATCGCCGGCGACGGTGCTCCCGATGAAAGCACCGTCCGGCGCAAGATCGCTGTCGTGTGGCGCGAATTTAGTAGTTGGCGGGCCAGGATCGAACGGCTCCACCACGAACGTTGGAATATGAGTAAAACCTACAGCGACTGAGCAATATAGTCTGTGTACGCCGTGATTCAATTTGTACCGGTAAGGCCCGTCCTTGACCTCAACGCATTTGACCGGCGGCACGACGGCATTGGTCCGGAAGCCATCAAACAGACGTTTCACGCGGAATTCAGCGCTACCCTCGTCGTTATCGTTGAAGACCCTCGCAGATCATGAACGCCGGACCGGTTCAACATCGGTGATAGCTATGATTACGACCGGATCATCTGTTGGCGAATCATACCGATAGCAATTATCTGCGGGCCGGAACTCCGTCATTTTTGATTCGACCCACCATCGATCAGGGACTTCAAATTCAAAGTCATTGTGTCGGAATTTCATCACGTCTCTCGCGGCCTACTGCGGCTGTGGGCCGGTCAAGAGTTCCAGAAGCCGCGGATTTACGAACAGCTTTTCACGTCCAATTTTTCGCCCTTCGAGGATCCCGATGTCCGCAAGTTTTTTGAGGTAGACCGACGCGGATTGCCGTTGCGCGATTCCGGCGTCCACTAGGTTGCCAATTCGGCAGTAAGGCTGGACAAAAATCAGATCAGCGAGCTCGCGGGAATAAATCTTGGGCGCATCGCGCCGGATTGTTGCGGCTGTTTCGTCGAGCAAATCACGGATGGCGCCGATTTTGATTGTCGTCCAATGGGCCGTTTCGAGGACCGCACGCAGCATGAACGCGATCCATTCTTCCCAGGCTGAGTTGGTCGTTACCCTGAGAAGCAGCCGATAGTAATCGGATTTGTGTCGAATGATGTATCCGCTGAGATACAGGACGGGCAACGCCAGCAATCCCTTTTCGACCAGAAACAGGAGGTTCAAGATACGGCCCGTGCGCCCATTTCCATCTGTAAACGGATGAATGGCTTCGAATTGGTAATGCGCCACTGCCATGCGAACGAGGGGATCGGTTTCCTCATGTTCGTGCAAATACCGTTCCCAGTTCGCCAGCAAGTCCCGAAGCCGCGATTGCCCCTCCGGAGGCGTATATACGACGGCGCCCGTGCCTTCATTCATCAGGGCAGTGCCGGGCGTGGCACGGATGTCGGTTTCAATTCCCCTAATCGTGCGGCAAATCTTGACCGCTGTGGCGGTTGTGAGCGGTCGTTTCGCAGATTCGGCAAATCCGTCATTAAGGGCGGTACGATAACGCAGGGCCTCTTTGGTTGCGGGATCGGCTTCCGCTTCCGCGGCGCGATCAGCAAAGCGGAACAGCCGGTCGGTCGTCGTGACGATGTTTTCGATTTCGGAACTTGCCTGGGCTTCCAGGAGCGGGATGCTATTGATGAGAACTGCCTGATTGGGAATGAGCTTGCCGGCCACTTTGAGTTCGGCAAGCGCCGCCCTTGCCTCGATGGCGGCTTTCAGAACGGATCGGGTCTCAATATCCGACCCCGGCGGCAACGGCGGCAGATCATTGAACGGCTTGTCTGGCCGGAACGGCATGTCGATGGTTTTCCGAATTGTCGACGGGTTAGGGCGGATATGTTGATACCATCGACACATTGGCGGAATATGTCGATAAAATCCATATTCTTCGACATATACCATGCGCTACGCCTACGCTTCTACGAACAGGGATTGAGCCCCAAAACCTGAAGCGACTAGAGCATTTTCATAATTGGTGGCGATAGCCGGCATTTGTGATGAAGTTGGCGCACTCTTGCGGTGTGAACTTTTTGAGTGCGTTTGCGATCGCCTCGATGAGGGTTTCGAGAGTTCGCGCGGCATCCTTGCGCAGATGTGATTTGAGCTTCGAGATCGCCTGTTCGATCGGATTGAGGTCGGGTGAATAGGGCGGCAGATATCGCAACGCAGCGCCCGTTGCCTCGATGGCCTCCTCGATGCCGGCGACCTTGTGGCTTGCGAGATTGTCCATGACGACAATGTCGCCCGGCAGAAGCGCCGGTGCGAGGACCTGCTCGACATAGGCAAGGAAACAATCCCCATCCATCGGGCCGTCGAAGACAGCAGGCGCCGTAATGCGGTCCCATTTGAGGGCGGCGACGAAGGTAATGGTCTTCCAATGTCCCCACGGCACTTTCGAGATGAGACGCTCGCCGCGCGGCGCCCGCCCGTAGCGCCGTGCCATGTTGGTTTGTGCGCCGGTCTCGTCGATGAAGACGAGACGCTCCATGTTCAGCTCGCCTTGAGCCGCATGCCAGGCTCTGCGCTCCTCGGCGACGTCTTCGCGGTCTTGCTCGGCGGCGTGCTGCGACTTTTTTTTAACGGCAATCGCATCCGCTTGAGCGTGTTCCAAAGACAGCCGATGCTCACCTTGAGGTCATGCTCGGCCATGAGCCATGCCCGGATCTCTTCAAGCGTTGCATCGGAGAACTCTGTGACGTGGCCGCGCAGCCTCTCCTCGTGGTCCTTGAGCTTGGGCCGCGCACCCGCCGCCCAGGGCCGCGCCGTCGTGATCCCGGTCGTGCGCCGCCGGATCAGCACCTTGTAAATGTAGGACACATCGACCCGGAACAGCTCGGCCGCCTCTGAAGCAGACATCCCGCCATCGATCGAAACCAGCACGCGATCACGCAAATCCTGCGAATACGGCCTGCCCATTTTGGTCCTCATCCCGAATCAATCATGAGAACCACGAATTAGAAATCGCCCCGAATAGGAATCCCCTCCGATTCCATCAATCGTGAAAACGCTCTAGGCCTGTTCACCCGTAACCTATTGCGCTCGCTAAATTTCCGTGTCCGCACTGTGTCCGTCGGGTTCCCTACTGATTCAGACGTACGCACGCGCTGCGCCACGTACCGCCTGAAGGAACAATCGAGATTCAACGGACAAGACCGATGCCGCACATTCGGTCCGGAGATGTTTGCAGGCGAATTTGATTCCCAATGCTCAGATCAACCCGAGATCATTCAAGAGCGCGCGCAAATCTGGCTCAACGGTGCATGCCAGGCGAATGTTTTCGATAGCAATGCGCTGGGCAAGCTGTTGCGCTGACATTCCCTTTTCGTAGTCCGGCCAGTGCCGACGAAGGGCATCAAGTGTCGAACCAGCGGGCGGGCGCAATTGCTGACATTGAGGCAGATGACGGAGTATCAACGCTTCGTGGTCCGGCTCTTGCCATACGAGGTAATGTATTCCGCCCTGTCTGGCTTTTGCGATCGCAGCCGCCATCTTAGCTGCGCTACCTCGGTCAAGAAGTACGGCTTTCACCGCAAATCGGTCCCGTCGTTGCTCGATTGCGCGCGCTAATCTGATCGCACGCTCAACTAGCGCGAGTGGATCACCAGCGCCGGGCTGCAGTGGTTCCGGATGGATGTGGATGTGAATCCCTGGACTTTCGCGTGCAATGCGTTGCAGCAGTGCGGCGTACCCAAATTCGCTGTTCCCTTCGCAACCAATGAAGATCGGCTTGCGAGGCCGAATAACGGGGCGCCGGCGACTCATCCGATTTGCGGCACCGCACCGTAAACGCCTGAAAGGTATTTGCGATAACGATTGTCGGTGCGGCGCACATTGCGAATGTCCTGTAATCCGTACACGTTCGTTCGGCCGCGGCTATCCTTTTCGCAAAAGAACACTTCTTCTTTCGCCAAATCTTCGAGCAGGGATGCAGCATGGCATGTCATCCAAAGCTGCGCTCGATTTGGGTTGCGTGCTGGGTCGTGAAACCATCGCACGATCTCCGGGAGCACCAATGGATGTATCGAAACGTCCATTTCATCAATGACTGCCAGGCCGCCAGTGGCAAGTGCAACGTGCACCATCGGAAAATAACGCACAAAAGATCGCGTGCCGTGGCTTTCGAGAATCCACGGCATCGGTTGCTGTAGACCGTCATGATCGAATAATGCGATTGGGCCAGTGGGCGACTGAACAATTCGCATTTGACGTATGCCGAGATCGATCCGGCTGATCTCACGATTAAGAGCTTCTACTGTGTCTTGATTGGTCGCATAGTAGCGAATCAGGTCAGCATCCGTCGTTTCTGCCCTATCAACGAGAATATTGAGGTAAGATTCTCGCAGCGGCCTCTCGCAATCGAAGAGATGGCTTGTGATCGAACTGCGCAAGCGTCGAGATCAGGCTCGCATTGTCCCGCACCTTATCCGTCACCATGCTGTATCCGGCCAGGCCAAAAGCTTTCCCTGCCTGAACCGTACCGTCAGCACTGCGTTCAAAAACGCGGGTCCATTTGCCTCTGCCATTAATCTTCTGACGCAGCACTTCATGCGTGACGCAGTTGCGTCCATCACGCGCGTCCATTTGCAATTCATATCTCCAGGTTCCAAAGCCAGTGTTCTGATCACTTTGCTCGGCAGTCAGATCCATAAGCCCGCTGAATTCTGCTGCAAGGCGAGTGGGCGACTGCTGCGCCTCCACGTCGTTAAACCGCTCGTAGGGCAGCGACGCATTGGGCTGGAGTTGAAAGGATTCGCGCCCGAACCAAGCGAGGAATGCTAGCGCCTTTAATACATTGGACTTGCCGGAAGCGTTCGGTCCGAAAAATGACGCCACGCGCGGCGCCCTGTCGTCTGCCCCAGGGAACAATTCATCAAAGCGCTCAGGGTATTCCGGCACGTTGTCCGCGATCCGCAGATCAATGTCTGCAGGACCACGAATTGAGTAAAAATTCTCGACTTCCAGGCGGTAGAGCATTTTTCAAACTCGCCAATATAACTCTACTCATTTATGCTTCTGCGGCTAACTTTGCAATTTTTTCGTCAAAGTAGTGGTTACAGAACGCTAACGGCACGTATTTGGTTGCTTGGGATATGTTCAATGCGGCGGAACAGCAGAGATGCCGCTTCCGGCGCTCAGACCGGCGGTTGGTCCTCTCCCGTAACCTGGCGCATTCGCTAAATTTTCGTGTCCGCACTGTGTCCGTCGGTTTCCCAACATCGGCAACCCACGGGTGCAGCCGAATGCCCTCGAATGCGGTCGGGTGTAGGGAGTGAAATACAATCAGTTCAATTGCTTACGGCAAAAATGGCGGTTTTCCGCGACGAGAACGAAACGTGAAACTTTGGCTCATAACCTGAAGGTCACAGGTTCAAATCCTGGTATGGCGCAGGTCGTGGACTCGCACGTACAGCAAACCGGTCGAGCGAGCAGGCCGTCATTTGACCAGCCAATGATGTCGAACGGCGACAGGACCAGCGGATCGCGATTTCGGTGATGGAATAGAACGACCGTGGTGGAAGAGACATTTGGGAAACCAGATTTAAGTGCGATGTCCCTGTTGGCGAATCCGGCGATAGGCTTGCACCACGTGCTCAGATCCACGCGCATGTCGGGCGGTGGCCTGCCCGCCTCAATAAACAGGTCATCCAGCCATCGTCCGGATTCGGAGATCTTACGATACCGCACCGCTTTACCCGAGATCTCTTTGACTGCCGATCTCGGCCAGTAACCGGAATAGGTGAAAGCGCCGCCGGACAAACGCTTGCACTGGTCACAGTGGCAAAGGCCGTGCATTGCGGGATCGCCTTCGATCGTTACCGATAGTTGATTGCAGTACCAGGCGGCCTTCCTCTCGATTCTGTCGTTCACAATCACCTCCCCTTGGTGAAAGTTGGTAGCTCAACGGGTGCCGACCAGCAGGTTCTTCTTGTGGCGGAGGGTCTGCACCTCAATATTGAGCGCTTTTGCGATCCGCTCCGTGTCGCGGGCAAGGTGCGAAATGCCGTCGGTGGAGTGAAGGACGAAATTCGGGATTCATCCCGTCACTAAAGAAGCCCGGAGTCTCCTGTCCGGCCCAAGGTTCGGGGCCGGATTTTTTGCGTGCACCTCCCATTCTGTTGCATGGTGGGCCGATGCGTCTGCTGATTTTTCGCCATGCAAAATCTGCCCGTCCACCATCCGTGGATGATTTCGATCGCCCCCTTTGCGAGCGCGGAAAACGGGCAGCTTCCCTGATCGGGTCATGGTTACGGCTGAAGGGAGCGGGAGTGGTGCCGGCGCTTGTTTTGTGCTCGCCTGCAGCCCGGGCAAGGGAGACACTCGCCCTGATCGAGACGTTCATGAAACCGCGCCCTGACATTCGCTATGATCCGGCGCTTTATCTTGCGGAAGCACCATTGTTGCTGGAGCAAATTCGGGCTGCTCCGCGTTTGTCGCCGTTGATGCTCGTCGGCCACAATCCCGGACTGCAAGAACTTGGGATTGCTCTGCTCGCTCGTCAAAGGGGAGGAGCGAAGAAACGATTGGCCGAATTCTCACGTAAATTTCCGACTGCCGGCCTCGCCGTTCTCGATTTCAGCTGTGATGAATGGCACGAACTGCAGCCTGCGTCCGGAAGTCTGGTCGAATTTTTACGGCCGAAAAATCTGATCGGAATTGACCATCAGATATGACGGCAGAGCGTGCGGGAGCCTGCAAAGCGGCGCTTGTGACGGGCGCTTCTGCTGTATTGGCGTCGAGCTTGCGTGTGTAACCGCGCCGTAATGCGCAAACCCGGCAATCTGTATCCCGGACTTCATTGTCGCCTGGTTCGGCTGTCGCCGATGAACTGGCCCATCGCGTAGCGGCGGCCCGGTAGAGCCATTTGCGCGAAAACAGAGTTTAAGGTTCTTGTGTTCCGATTGCAGACTTCCGATTGCGTTCGGAAAGAGCGAGTCTCGGCCAGCCGAATGCAACTTCTGGAACCCTCACGCCCATCATCGAGGTCGTACGTTCGGCGATAAGCTTGCCTCCCATTGCCTCATAAAAAAAGCGGGCGGGATTTCCTGCATGCGCCCAAATCACGCACCGCATATGCCCTCCCTCGGCGAGGGCGGCAAAGGCGCCCGCCAAAAGCAGGCGTCCCACCCCGCGTCCGGTCATGGAAGGGTCCACATAGAGCGTATAGATCTCCGCGTCGTAACCGACGCCGGTGTCGCGGGCACGTCCCATGCTCGTCATGCCCAGAATACGGCTCTTTTCATCTTCCGCGACGAAGACAGCTTCGCGCACTGCAAGTGCGATCGCATTCCGCCAGCGGGCGCTTTGGCCCTGTACGGTCATTGCGGCAAGGGCGCGAGCCGGCAAGACCAGCGGGTAAGTGTCACGCCAGGATTCGACATAGATCCGCGCGACCGCTTCGGCATCAGCAGGGCGCGCTTTGCGGAAAACCGGGGATGAGCCCATGCCGATCAGCTTGACAACACGCGATCCGGCTATCAAGAAAAATTCGCGCCCTTCAGCGTCGCAGCCGATGGCAAACCCGCCGAAACCCTGAGCGGAACGGCCACCTTGCCTGCGCGTTATCGAGCCGTCGCTCCTTGAGATTTTCCTGTGAATCCAGATGACGAGGCGAGCGCGTCGCCATGTACGGCCCGCAATTTGGCTGTAGGCTTCGTGAATTCCAATCCGCAATGAGGCGGTAATCCCATTTGGGCGAATCGCGAAAGAGCCGGGGACAGACAATGTGCGGGAATTACCCGCCACTTGCCGGGCTTTGTGACAGGCGCCTGAACCCAAAATTAAAAACTCGTTGTCTGGGCTTTTGGGATCATCCTGAGCGTTAGGTGACTGCCATGCAAACGACACTTTGTTGGTCTGACATCGCAGCAAACCCGGCCGAAGGAGCGGGGAACGATGAGTAACCTTCTTGATGTATTTGACCTGTTCAATCGCGATTATTCGCGTGAACAACTGGAAACCATGAGCCTGCGCGACTGGCTGCTGGCTGCGCGCGATGACAAGATGCTTTACGCGTCGCCAGCCGAGCGGATGATCTCTGCGATCGGCGAGCAGGAGCTGATCGACACCGCCCAGGATGCAAGACTGGGGCGAATTTTCTTCAACCGTACCATCAAGCGCTACAAAGCCTTTGAAGGCTTTTACGGGATGGAAGATACCATCGAGCGGATCGTGGGCTATTTCAAGCACGCGGCCCAGGGGCTCGAGGAAAAACGGCAGATCATTTATCTGCTCGGGCCTGTCGGTGGCGGCAAATCCTCGCTCGCCGAGCGGCTCAAGGAGTTGATGGAGAATCGGCCCATTTATGTGCTCAAGGCCGGCAATCAGATCAGTCCCGTGTTTGAGAGTCCGCTTGGACTTTTCCGGTCGGCCGATCTGGCGGATCTTCTCGAGGACAAATACGGGATCGAACGCCACCGTCTCAGTGGCGTCATGAGCCCGTGGGCGGTGAAAAGGCTGGACGAATTCGGCGGCGACATTTCGAAATTCGAAGTCGCACGCTTCTTCCCCTCCAAGCTGCGCCAGATCGCAATCGCAAAAACCGAACCGGGCGATGACAACAATCAGGATATTTCGTCGCTGGTCGGCAAAGTCGATATCCGCAAACTTGAACATTTCAGTCAAAACGATCCCGACGCTTACGCCTTTTCAGGCGGGCTCTGCCACGCCAATCAGGGACTGCTTGAATTCGTCGAAATGTTCAAGGCGCCGATCAAGGTCCTGCATCCGCTTCTGACAGCCACTCAGGAAGGCAATTACATCGGCACCGAAACGTTGGGGCCGATTCCGTTCAATGGCATTATCCTGGCGCATTCGAACGAGGCGGAATGGCAGGTCTTCAAGGCCAATAAGAACAACGAAGCGTTCCTCGACCGGATTTGCGTGATAACCGTACCCTACTGTCTGCGTGCCAGCGAGGAAGTGCAGATTTACAGGAAGCTGCTCCGCGAAAGCCAGCTTGACCGCTCGCCCTGTGCTCCGGAAACGCTGGAGATGCTGGCCCGTTTTTGTGTGCTGACGCGGCTGAAGGAGCACGAGAACTCGAATGCCGTATTCAAAAATGCGCGTCTATGACGGCGAGAAGCTGCGCGATACCGATCCCAAGGCCAAAACCCTGCAGGAATACAAGGATTCAGCGGGCGTTGACGAAGGCATGACGGGTCTCTCCACGCGGTTCGCATACAAGACGCTGTCGGAGACGTTCAACTACGATCATTCGGAGATAACCGCCGATCCTGTGCATCTGATGTATATCATCGAGCAGTCAATCCGCCGCGAACAGTTCCCCGACGAAGTCGAGAAGAAATATCTTGAGTTCATCAAAGCCGAGCTGGCGCCGCGTTATGCAGAGTTCATCGGAAAGGAGATCCAGAAGGCGTATCTCGAATCCTATGGTGAGTACGGACAAAACCTGTTCGATCGCTATATTGCGTATGCCGATGCGTGGATCGAAGACCAGGACTTCAAGGATGCGGATACCGGACAACTGCTCAATCGCAATGCGCTGGATGCGGAATTGTCCAAAGTCGAAAAGCCGGCAGGCATCGCCAATCCCAAGGACTTCCGCAACGAGGTGGTGAAATTCGCGCTGCGTTACCGGGCACAGCACGATGGCAAAAATCCGCAATGGACCGCATACGAGAAAATTCGCAACGTGATTGAGAAGCGGATGTTCACGCAGGTTGAAGATCTGCTGCCGGTGATCTCGTTCGAATCGAAGAAGGACAGCGATACAGAAACCAAGCACAACGAATTCGTTAAACGGATGCTGGCGCGCGGTTACACGCAACGCCAGGTGCGGCGTCTGGTGGAATGGTATATGCGAGTCAATAAAGCGGGGTGACCCGCCGGCGCTGCCATGACCGCATATTTCATTGATCGCCGGTTGAATCCGAAGGGCAAGAGCCTCGCCAACCGGCAGCGGTTTCTCCGCCGGGCACGTGCGCAGATACGCGAAGCCGTGCAAAAGAGTCTCAAAGATTCCGGGGTCGCCGACGCAGGAACTGATCGCAAGGTCCGAATCTCAAACCAGGGCACGCGGGAGCCAAGATTCCGCATGGACCCGTCCAAAGGTGGCAATCGGGATTTCGTTCTGCCCGGAAACAAACACTTCGTCACCGGCGACCAGATCAAAAAACCGCTGCAGGGGCAGGGCGGCGGGTCCGGGAAAGATGCGGCGAGTTCCGGCGATCTGGAGGATGACTTCGAATTCACCTTGCGCGAGGACGAGATCCTCGACATTTTTTTTGAGGATCTCGAATTGCCGAACCTGGTTCGTACGGCCCTGTCCGACGTCCAGATGTCGAATTGGAAGCGCGCGGGCATCACCACGGCTGGCGCACCAAGTCAGATCAATCTGCTGCGCACAATGCGGAATTCCTTCGGACGCACGGCTCGCACTGCGGCGGCCGTCGCTCGCCGAGGTCAAAGCGCTTGAAGAAGAGATTGCCGTGCTCGAAGCGGAAGAGCCGGCAAAACGGAACGACGCCCGTCTGACGTCCTTAAAGGCTGAACTGGACCGCGCAAATGCCCGCCGCAAATGGGTGGCCTTTATTGATCCCGTCGATGTGCGGTTCAATTCCTTTGTGGAGCAGCCGCAGCCAAGAAGCCAGGCGGTGATGTTCTGTCTGATGGATGTCTCGGGTTCTATGGGTGAGCGCGAAAAAGATCTCGCGAAGCGCTTTTTTATTCTGCTGCACCTCTTCCTGCGCCGCCGCTATGAGAAAGTCGATATTGTTTTCATCCGCCACACGCATGATGCCCAGGAAGTGGACGAGCAGACGTTTTTTTATTCACGCCAATCGGGCGGTACGATCGTTTCCACGGCGCTGGAAAAGATGCTCGAAATCCAGAGGCAGCGCTACACCACATCGGACTGGAACATCTATGCAGCGCAGGCTTCCGATGGCTACACGCAATCGGGCGATGCAAAGCGGTGCGTCGAGTTGCTCGAAGATCGAGCTGATGCCGATCTGCCAGTATTATGCCTATATCGAGATTCTCGATGAACGCGAGATGGAGGTCTTTTCCAGCGAAGAGGCCGGCGCCGAGCTGTGGCGCGCCTATCGCACCGTTGCCGAGCACTGGAAAAACTTCGCAACAAAGCGCATCGCCAAACCTTCGGACATCTTCCCGGTATTCCACGAACTGTTCAAAAAGCAGGAGGCGGGTTGACCGCGCCGCTGTTCACGGAATCGGAATGGACCTTTCAGACGCTTGACCGCGTGCTGAAGGCTACAGAGGAAGTCGCGCTCAACGATCTCAAGCTGGATCCATACCCCAACCAGATCGAGATCATTTCCACCGAGCAGATGCTCGATGCCTATTCCGCGATGGGCATGCCGCTGATGTATCACCATTGGTCCTTCGGCAAACTTTTCGCGCGGGAAGAGAGCCTTTACCGCCACGGCCAGATCGGTCTCGCCTACGAGATGGTCATCAATTCGAATCCCTGCATCTCATATCTGCTCGAGGAGAACTCGATGACGATGCAGACGATCGTCATTGCCCATGCCGCATTCGGGCACAATCATTTTTTCAAGAACAACTATCTGTTTCAGCAATGGACCAATGCCGAAAGCATCCTGGAATATCTTTCCTTCGCAAAAGGCTATGTCGTGGCCTGCGAGGAGCGGTACGGCCATAGCGATGTGGAGGCGGTCCTGGATTCCGCCCATGCGCTGATGGATCAGGGCGTGTTTCGCTATCGGCGCCCGCCGCGTCCATCGCGCGCCCGGCTGATCGAAAAACAGCGCCGTCGCGCCGAGTTCGCGGAGGAAGACTACAATGAATTGTGGCGTACGCTGCCGCAGGGACCAGAGCCGCCGCCGCCAGCACCCGATCTGTGGGATGCCGATGGCGAGGAACTGGGCGGCGGTCCAAAATTGCCCGAAGAGAATTTGCTGTATTTTCTGGAAAAATATTCACCGACCCTGAAATCCTGGCAACGGGAGATTCTTCGCATCGTCCGTCATCTTGCCCAGTATTTTTATCCGCAACGCCAGACCAAGGTCATGAACGAAGGCTGCGCCACCTTCGTGCATTACACGATCCTCAACAGTCTGTATGACAAGGGCCTGCTTACCGAGGGCGAGCATGCTGGAATTCATGGCCAGTCATACCGCCGTGGTGTTTCAGCCGGAATTTGACGACCCGCGCTATTCCGGCATCAATCCTTATGCGCTCGGATTCGGAATGATGGCTGATATCCGGCGCATTTCGGAAGAACCGACCGAAGAAGACGGCATCTGGTTTCCGGATTTTGCCGGCAAGGGTGATTGGCGGCGCGTTTTGAAGGATGCCTGGGCGAATTACCGCGATGAAAGCTTTGTCGAGCAATTTCTGTCACCCAGGCTGATGCGCGATTTCAGGCTGTTTGCGCTCTCGGACAGCGCCGAAGCACCGGTTGTGACGGTGTCTGCCATCCATGACGAGAGCGGCTATCGCCGGCTTCGCTCAACTCTTGCCCGGCACTATGACATCGGCGTTTCCGATCCCAATATCCAGGTCACCGGCGCAAATCTCAAGGGCAACCGCAAGCTGTTCGTGGAACACCGTATGCATCGCGGGGTGCCGTTGAACGCGTCGCTGAAAGGCCAGGTGCTTCCGCACATTGAGCGGCTCTGGGGTCACGAAGTCTCGCTTGAAGAGGTCGCTTCCGAATAGCCGTCGCTTCCGGGGCTCTTTCTCGCCTGCCCCCCTTGTGATGATCCGAAAAATGCGGAGCATTTCTACGGAGCATGCTTCGCCTCGATGGGCCGGAGATTCATATGCGGTTGTCGGTTCGGGAAATGAAACTCGACGAAGTTCATCGGATCATCGAGTATTTTTACAGCGCGACACCCGAATATCTCGAAATGATGGGAGTCGATCCTTCGCGGCTGATGTCGCCCGGGGCATGGGTTGCCCGATTTCAAAGCGAATTCGCGTTGCCGTTTGAGGAGCGGCAACTGTTTCCGGTGATCTGGCTATTGGACAACGATCCGGTCGGCTATTCCAGTTGCGACAGGATCACATTCGGCGCGTGTGCGAACATGCATTTGCATGTCATAGAACCTGAACAGAGGCGCAAGGGCATTGGTTCGGAATGCGTGCGGCAGAGCGTTGAAATCTACTTCCGAACCTTCCGGCTGAGGCAGCTTTTCTGTCAGCCCCATGCGCTAAACGTGCCGGCCCACAGAACCCTGCAGAAGGCCGGTTTCAAATATGTGAAGACCTATCTGACCGTGCCCGGCCCCATCAATTTTCATCAGCCGGTGACGCAATGGGTGATCGATCGCAGCAGCTGAATTGATCTCCATCAGTGACGGCGACGCGTACAAGGCGCATTTCGCGACCATGAATATCACCATCATCGATGGACATCCGGACCGGCGAAAAGAGCGGTTCTGCCATGCTTTGGTGAACGCCTATTCGGAAGGCGCCCGGCGAGCCGGGCATGTGGCGCGCACGCTTGCTGTCGCAGAGCTGGATTTTCCAATTCTGAGATCGCGGGAAGAATGGGAGCATGGCGAACTGCCGGCGCAGCTCAAATACGCCCAGGAGAGTTTGAGCTGGGCCGATCATCTGGTGATCATTTATCCGCTCTGGCTCGGCGACATGCCGGCGCTTCTGAAAGCGTTTCTGGAGCAGGTGGCGCGCCCCGGTTTTGCCTTCGGACATAGTGGCGTCTCGCCCACACCAGGCGCGCTGAAAGGAAAATCAGCCCGCATCATTGTCACCATGGGCATGCCGGCAATCGTGTATCGCTGGTACTTCCTGAAGCACAGCCTCTCCAGCCTGAAACGAAACATCCTGGGATTTGTCGGCATACACCCGGTTCGGGAGACGATCATCGGGGGAGTGGAAGCGGCCCAACACGACCGCTGGCTCGCACGCGTTCGGCGTCTCGGAGAGGCCGGGAATTGACCGTCCTCACCTGCGGATTGGCCGGGCGGTTTTCCCTTCGCTAAACGCAACTGTCTAACCGATCTTCGCGGATTCGCGGAGTTTGAAATGGTAAGTGGCTGATTTTGCTTGGGGCGAGTTTGCAGGTCTGCACTACAGCGGTGAATGCGGAGGGGCCTGGGCGGCAGTGATTTTTGGTGGGCGCTGGGGCGGGAGGCCGAGCTTCAACTTTTCCAGGAGCAGTTTGAGTTCGGGCTCTGGCTCGGTGTAGCGGGTGAGTGTGATTGTGCGCGCGTCGGTGGTCGGAATATGCACATCGATCACCTGCACACAGTCGGGTCGGTGATCGCGCGAATAACAACTGCGGCTGGGCAGCCATCGAATCCAGGCTATGGCCGCAATCCGCGCGGCTCTGCCCGTGCGGAGCCTCATTCCGGCAGGGTTGCCCTCGTCTTCGCTGAAATCTGCGGTATCCGGCAAATCCTGCGACGGACAAGCTGTGCTGTGGATCGGGCGCTTTGGATATGGCCTGGGAATCCTCCGGTTTGGGCGCTTGCCCTATTGTATTCTATAGATTACAGTCCCAACTATGATCCAAATCGAGGTCACAGACACCTTTGACAAATGGCTCAGGAGCCTGCGCGATTTGCAGGCCAAGGAACGTATCTTCGCCCGGATTCGTCGGTTACGGGACGGCAATCCCGGCGATGTTAGGCCGGTGGGCAGCGGTGTCAGTGAAATGCGGATCAACTACGGGCCGGGTTATCGGCTCTATTTTGTCCAGCGCGGCAGCACGCTCATCATCCTGCTTTGTGGCGGCGATAAGTCGTCACAAAGCCAAGACATCGCCAAGGCACTCGCATTGGCAAAACGGAGTACGCCATGAGCCTCAAGACCAAAAAGTATGACGTTGCCAACTATCTCGATAGCGACGAAATGATTGCCGTATATCTCGACGCGGCATTTGAGAGCGGCGACCTTTCACGCATTGCCGAAGCCCTTGGCGATGTGGCACGGGCGCGCGGGATGGCCAAAATCTCAAAAGCGACAGGTCTTGCGCGCGAACAGCTTTACAAGACCCTCAGCGCCGAAGGTAAGCCGGAGCTTTCGACCGTCCTCAAGGTGATGGCCGCTTTCGGTGGCGGTTTGAAATCCAACTTTCCCGCACCGCGCTCCGGCCCCGGCGGGGCACACCGCAAAGCCGTGACTCGCACCGCAAAAGGACGACGGGCGGCGTAACGATCACGCCGCCATCATGTCGAACTCGACATGCACGCGGTCATAGGAAAACTCCACGGCTCCCTTTTCTGTCCGCTGCAAAATCCCCGCATTGGCGAGCATCGTCACGTCCGAATGAACGGCCTTGAAATCGCGGCCGACAAGGCGCGCGACTTCCCGGATCGTCAGCGGGCCAGTCCCGGTCATGGCCCGCACGATCTCCACGCGCCTAGCATTACATTCCTTTTCTTTTGATGCGCCGCGCGCTTCGCTTGATGGCGCGCGCCATAAAGACCATGCGATGACGTGGGCGGGCTGGATGCGCCGTTGCGCGAGTTTCATGGCGATGCGGCGATTTCCTGGCCGACCATCGGATCAGGACGCTGTTTGGTCCGAAGACGAGCATCGTTTTTTTGGGCGCGCGGAACTTGGCGCGATGCCGGATGGCGGCCATCATGGCGAAGGCGAGCATGACCAGCGACACATGCCGGTGCCACCTGCCAGGAGCGGCTTTCATTGTGATCGAGGCCGAGTTCGTTCTTGGCGGCTTCAAAGCTTTCTTCGATGGCCCAGCGATGGCCTTCGACCGATACCAGCTTTTCCATGGGCATGCCCTTGGGGCACCACGTAGGAAGAACGCAAGGTCGCCGTCGGCATGTTGCGGCGGATCAGAAGGCCTCGCGTCCACGCCCCGGCGAGAACGCTGTTGTATTGGCCGGCATCGAGATCGGCCAGTTCGAGATAGGCCCAGTCATGCAGGCGCGGCCCCTTGGTTCCTTCGCCCGCCGACAGCGCGCCGCCAGGCGTTTCGTGCGAAGATTTGCGCAATCTTCGCGGCCGTGCCGCCGACCCGCTGCTTCTTGCCCCAGAACGGAAGACATGGTTGCTGGCCACGCCCAGGACTAGCCCTTGCCTGCCTTGCGCAGGCGCTCTCGATGTCCCCGATGCCATACACGCTGTCCGCCGCGACAAAGAGAAGGGACTTTGGCGGCGATCGCGGCGATCATCTGGCGGCGATCTGGGGTTTCGTCGCAAAGCCCACATCGTCCGGCACATGCGCCGTCTTCAGGCGCTCGGGATCGTCGTCCAATCTTTCGGCAGATAAAGCGCCGATCGATGAAGGCGTGGCCGTGACGCGACACATAGGAGGCAAAGACGCCGATCTGGCAGTTGGTGATCTTGCCCGCCGAGCCCGTGTACTGGCGTGCAACACCGCACGAAATCTTGCCCTGCTTCAAAAAACCGGTCTCGTCGATGAGCGAGAAACCGCATCCTCATCAGCAAGCGTTTCCAGCGCGTAATCGCGCACGATGTCGCGCAACGCATCCGCGTCCCACCGCCGCGGCCCAGATCGCCTGCTGCGCCACGGACCGGATCGCCCGCCGCTTCGCGCGCATCCAGCCGTCTTGCGCCGCTCATCGCTAAGCAAACCGTCCAGGAACAAGCCTGCCGACGCCGCTACTCGCTCCTGCGTAAACAACAATCGAATACGCGCTTTCACATCGCGCAATGAGCGACGCCCAAAGCCTCTAACGTCGTCTCAATCGATGCACCGGACATCCATGACCTGCCAATCATGGTTGCCCATGAATTTAAGAGATTCAACGACACTGTAAGCTAGGCGCCAGCATCCGCCAAAGCTCGCTTACGTTCTCGAACGAAATCCGGTCATCGCCGGCCTTACGCCGGCCGCGCGCGGTCGCCAGGATTTGGCGAGTTCACATCGTTCTGCGTCTCGATACCAATGATGACCGTCCGCATGTCCCGCCTCACTTTGTTGGAGCGGCGCCCGTCCAACGGTTGCAAATGATTGCGCCGGTCGAATTGTATCGAACCATATAAATGCAGGGTTATGACCCGGCCGCCTTCACGCTAATGGCGCAGCGTTCGTCGTTCTTCGTTTTCGCCATCGCGTCCCGACAGGCTTTGATCTTATCCCGGTTGGCGTCCACGAGCTTGGTGTCGGCGGTTACCTTTGCCAAATGCGAAGGCTGACGGCTCAGGCAAGGGAAGTGAGTTCCCTCGGCGATCTGGTCGATTGCGCAATGATGTGTAAAAAAATTTAACAACAAAAAACGAATAAAAACGGCGAATGTGTAACTTCTGATTACAGTGCCCGGATTCGTCTATTGAAAGTTATGGTTAATTTCAGGGCACGATTCTTGCTTGGTTAATTGTTGACCGGAAGTTACGGTTTTCAGTGAGGGAGCAAGAAGCAATGCACAGGAAGATCGATGGCCATCGGCTCCGGATAAGGCTTCTTTCGTCATGCGCAGGAGTGGCGTTGATGGCCGTCGTCAGTCAGTCGGCTTTCGCCACGACCATCCTGGTCGACCCAGCTGACATGGGCCTCTGGTCGTTCGCCAACGCCAACAGCAGCGGCGCCGTTAGCGCCAATCCCTACGGCAGTGGCGGGATGGTCACCGGGCCGGCCGCGCCTCCAATCGGGACTGGAAGCGCCAATCTCGCGACGGGCAACGGCACAAACGGCGGCAACGGCGCCGAGATCTTGAGCAGTACCGGGTACAACTTGACCCCGCTTAGTTCACTCACGGCATTGACCTACTCGACATACGTCACAAGCAACAACGGGTCGCAATTTCCCTATCTCGAACTTGAAATTGAAGGGGACTATTGGGGGCGTTGTTCATTACGACCAGCTTTTCTTCGAGCCGCCTTATCAGACGCCAAGTAGTGGCAACCCATCACTTCCCAACCAGGGCGCGACGGCATTGAACACCTGGCAACTTTGGAACGCACTTGGAGGGGGTTGGTGGGATAACGCCGGAATTTGTCTTCCAGGGGCATACGAAACGTCGCCGCCGAGAGCAGGCGTCAACACGCTCGCCGCCTGCACCAGCGAGCTAACCAATCCGGAAATCGTCAACGCGTGGGGATCGGGTATAACGCCTTATCCTTCAGTGTTGGGGGGAGTTGGCGGCCTCCAACTCGACGTCGGCTTCGCCGGCGCCGCGGATGTCTTCAACGGTTACGTCGATGCTTTAACTGTCGGCATCAATGGCAGCAACACGACGTACAACTTCGATCCGAACCCCGCACCGGTGCCCGAACCGGGAACGCTGGCGCTGTTCGGGACCGGCCTGCTCGGATTAGCCGTGCGCCGGCGCCGCCGCCGCGCCGGGTGAGCTTCGAGGTGGAATCAACTCCCGGACGGAGGCCCCGGCTTTTTCCGATGCGAGGATGACGAGGAAGGGATGGGGTTCGCTGGCCGTGCGCGCCGATCGTCGGGGCGTCTTGACTCTGCGCGAGTACTCTCGGCCAATCGTTCAAGATAGCCGCGCGGCAGTGGCGTGAGTGAACCGGTCTTACCGCGCCCAACTATGCACGCGGGCGACCGACCGGCTTCGGTCGAGGATGCCATCCGTCTTCACGAGCAGGGAAGATGGCGCGAGGCGGAACGGATCTTTAGTCCCCTTCTGGCCGTCGATAGCGCCCACTACGAAGTACTGCTTCATTTCGGCGCGTTGCGGGCGCAGCAAGGCCGGCTCGAGACCGCGGTTGAATTGCTGCAGCGAGCGATCGCCCAGGACCCCGATGACGTCGAGGGCCACAGCCGATTGGGTGAGGTGCTTGTGGCGATGGGCCGGAACGAGGAGGCGGTCGCCGCCTGCGATCGGGCGCTCGCAATCGACGCCGAAGATCCCCTCGCGCACTATAATCGCGGCGCCGCGCTGCAGGCGCTTGATCGCCTCGCCGATGCCGCCGCCGCGTATGAGCAGGCAATAGTCGTCGAACGCCAATTCCCCGCCGCGCATTACAATCTCGGTGTCTCGCTGCAAGCGCTTGGCCGGTTCGACGCGGCGATGGCCGCCTATGCCGAAGCGATCGCGTTGAAGCCGGACTACGCGCAGGCGCATGCCAGCCTTGCCGCGATCCAGGCACTGCTGGGCCACGATGAAGCGGCCATCGCCAGCTTCGAGAAGGCGGTTGAGATCGAACCTGGCAACCTCGCCAGTCTGCTCGGCCTTGCCGGCGCACTCGCAAAACTCGCGCGTTGCGACGAGGCGATTGCCTGTTTTCAGCGCGCCGCGGCGGCCAAACCGGATGATGTGCGGGCGCATGTCGGCCTTGGCAAAGCCCGATCGCTGCTGGGCCGTCATGAAGCGGCGATCGCCAGCTTCGAGCGAGCGCTTGAGATCGAACCCGATAATCTCGCAAGCCTGCGCGGCCTTGCCGGCGCGTTCGAAAGCTCGCGCGGCATGACGAGGCGATCGCCTGCTTCGAGCGCGCCGTCGCCACACGGCCCAACGACCCACGGGCGCATGTCGGTCTTGGAGACGTAATGCGCGCACGCGCGCGCAACGTCGACGCAGTCGCCCATTATGAACGGGCGCTTTCGCTCCAGCCGGACAACGTTGAAATTCTGAACAATCTCGGCAACGCGCTGGCCGCGCTCGGCCGGCACGACGAGGCGGTGGCGCGCTACGAGCAGGCGCTAGCGCTTACGCCCAACGTTGCCATGCTGCACCACAATCTCGCATGTTCGCTCGAGGCGCTAAACGAAACGCACCTGGCGCTCGTCAATTTCGAGCGAGCGCTCGCGATCAAGCCCGACCTCATCGATGCTCAACTCGGCATCGCCAACGTACTGCGGGAGCTCGGCCGTTTCGACGAGGCGCACCGCGCCTTCGAGACGGTGATCGGCATCGACCGCAAGAAGATCGCTGCCTATTACGGGCTCGGGGTGTCAAAGCGGTTCGCCGCCAACGATCCGCATCTCGCCGCTCTGGAAGCCCTCGCGCGCCAGCCTTCATCGCTGTCGGAGGACGACGGGATATTTCTCCATTTCGGGCTGGGAAAGGCCTATGACGACCTCGGCCAGCATAAACGTTCATTTAGGCATCTACTCGAAGGCAATCGCATGAAGCGGCGGCAACTCGTCTATGACGAGGCGAAGGCGCTAGCCTTCATGGACCGTTGCCGCGATTTTTTCACGCCTGATCTCCTGCGGGGAAGGCAGGGCACGGCGACCCCTCGCGCGTACCCCTGTTCATCGTCGGTATGATGCGCTCGGTAGCACCTTGGTGGAGCAAATCCTGGCGAGCCATCCGCAGGTGTTCGGCGGCGGAGAGCGCCCGCTCTTCGAAAAATTCCTGATCGCGACGCTCCAAAGCGCCGGAATTCGCCATACCCAAGCCTACCTCGAGGCGACTTGCGCGCTCGACGACACGTGGATTGGCACGCTTGCCGCGCGCTACCTCCGTGCCCTCACCGCGGTTGCGCCCACGGCAACGCGCATAACGGACAAGCTGCTCGGAAATTTCATCAATGTTGGGCTTATTCATCTCGCCCTACCGAACGCACGGATCATCCACACAACTCGCGATCCACTCGACACCTGCCTTTCGTGTTTCTCGAAGCTGTTTTCCGCTCCCATTCCCTACGTCTATGATCTTGCCGAACTTGGCCGCTATTACCGGGCTTATGAGCGGCTGATGGCGCACTAGTACAACGTCCTCCCGGACGGAGTGATGATCGACGTGCGGTACGAGGACGTGATCAATGATCTCGAAGGGCAGGCGCGCCGAATTGTCGCCCATTCTGGCCTCGAATGGGATGATGCCTGCCTCGCCTTCCACCGTACTGAGCGTCCGGTCCGCACCGCTAGCGTCGCTCAGTCCGCCAGCCGATCTATGCCAGTTCAGTCGGCCGTGCGCAGCCGCTCCTTGCGATGCTACGTCCCTTGATCGAGGCGTTGGGCGGCGAGGCGGTCGTCGAGCCGGTAGCGAGATGAATTCAAACGGCCTTGGGCAGCGAGTTTAACCAACCCTTACAAGCCCTCGGCGTGGAGGTGCGCATGCCTCATCGCGGCGAGCAGGTTGAAACGGGATGGGTGCAGAGCATTGCTTGCAGAACTCGGCCGCCGTCAACGTCGGCAGACGCAGATGCGCCAAGCTGGTTGTGCTAACGGAGCGCTCCGGCGACCCGCTGAGGCGGAGGTTCGGCTGAAGCGCACCGCTAACGCGAAGTGACATGATTAAGCCGCCGTGTTTCGCCCATTGGGCGTTCCGGAACAAGAACAACGAAGGATCATTTAGCAAAGCGATCCCGAAGTGATTTGGCGAGACCTTGTGTGATTTGTTTCTGTGTGAGTTTCTGCGATTTCACAATCGTCAATTGATTAATCCCAAGCGCTTTCTCGATTTCATTCGATGCCGCTTGCGGCGCAACGTTTGCTCCCCGTCCACCGCGCAGTTATCGGTTTTGCTCGACATAATGCGAATCGCGAGGGCCATCACGGAGTCACGGCCGCTTCCGCGAAGGCGATCTGTTTCGCCAAGTCTTCGAGACCGTCGTAAGGCGCTGCATGGCCGAAGGGGTGGTGGGCGGTGAGGGCTTTGCGGCGAGCCTGATCCGGGCCGATGTGAACCGGCAGCAGGGTATCGATGGATCGCAAGGTCTAGCCGCGCCGTCGATGAGTATCTTGCCGTTCTCAACGATGCGGCCTTCGGCGGTGCCATTGCTCGGCTGGCTGGTTCATGAACGCGGCATCGGGCCCTACATCCCGGTGTTCGATAAGTCTAATGGGAGGATGCCCGAACCTTCTTCGTCCGGGACAGATGGTTGACAGCAAATTAATAACTCGGCCGCATCATTGGCTGTGGTTAATGTGCGGTTATCGGGTAATGACACGCTCACCCATGTCCGGATTTATTCAATGATTGCTGTTCCGGTAAACCGCCCCCGCAAGAGAACGCGGCGATTTGTTTCCGCGCGCAACGCCATTGCGGGTTTGGTGATTTGCGCCGCCTGCGTTGTTTTTGGGCTCAGCACGCCTGCCGGCGCCGGAGCACTGTTCGGCTATCTGCAGATTTATCCTGCTCTTGCGCCACCGCGGTTATCGCAGCTTGCTTCCGGTTCACCTGCGGCCATCGTCATTCTGTCCGCAGGCAGACGAACATATGCCCCGGAATTCCAAACCGGCGACAAGGGAACGCTCGATGGCCTAAGCCTCGAGCGGCTTCGCTATGGGGCTTATCTTGCGCGGCGAACCCAGCTCCCGGTTCTGGTCAGCGGCGGACTGGATCCCGTGCCGTTAGGCACGCTGATGGCCGAAGCCATGTCCGAGGATTACGGGATAAGCCCACGCTGGATCGAGGGTAAATCGATCAATACCGCGCAAAATGCCATGTTCTCTTCCGCCATGTTGAAGGCCGATGGCGTGCGCCGGGTGATCCTCGTCACCCACGCCTGGCACATGAAACGGGCTGTGGCGGCTTTCCAGGCCAACGGGATGACCGTGATTCCCGCCCCAACCGCCTTCTATTCGCCCATGCCTGAGGACCTCTTGTCCACCATCACCCCCAGTCTCGCGACATTCCGCATGTCGGGCTATGGCATGCACGAACTCATCGGCGGCATCTGGTACCAACTCCGCTATGGCTATTGATTCGCCGCGCCTGAATGGCGAAGGCCAACTGTCGATTCTGACAGTCACCACGCTGTTTCCAAACCCGGTTCAGACCGTACATGGAATTTTTGTCGAAACCAGATTGCAAAAACTGGTGGCAACCGGCGAAGCGGTTGCCCGCGTACTGGCGCCGGTGCCGTGGCTCCCGTCGTTCGTCGATTATCCGTCTGTCGGGCCACTGCATCAGGTGCCGCGGCAGGACTTGCAAAATGGGCTTGCCGTTGAGCATCCCCGCTATGTCGTCGTGCCCAAACTCGGCATGAATGTCACCCCGTATACCTTATATTTATCAATGCGGAAGTCTCTGAAGCGGATCTTGAATTCGGGGGAGCGCTTGGACCTGATTGATGCCCATTATTTCTACCCGGATGGCGTGGCGGCGGTCTGGCTCGCGCGGGAATTTGGTCTTCCGGTCACCGTCACGGCACGGGGTACGGACCTCAACCTGATCCCGGAATATTCGATCCCCCGCAAACTGATCCAGCACGCAGCCAGGAAAGCCGATGGCCTGATCACTGTATGTGCGGCGCTAAAAACCAGGCTGGTTGAGCTGGGCGTACCGGCGGAACGGGTAACCGTTCTCCGCAACGGTGTTGATCTCGTGCTGTTCCGCCCCTTGGACCGATCGCACCTTCGCGGCGAATTCGGGATTACCCGCCGCACATTGGGTTCGGTGGGACATCTGGTGGAGCGCAAAGGCCATCACCATGTCATCCGGGCTCTGGCCAGTTTACCCGAAACCGACCTCATCGTTGTGGGCTCCGGGCCGGAAAGGCGTGCACTCGAGAGATTGGCGGCAGAACTCGGTGTGAGCGAGCGGGTCCGTTTCCTCGGCGGAGTCGAGCAACGGCAGTTGCCGGCGATCTATAATGCCATCGATGCGCTGGTTCTTGCCTCCAGTCGCGAGGGGTGGGCCAATGTGCTGCTTGAGGCCATGGCCTGCGGCACACCGGTTGTGGCATCACCGGTCTGGGGGACGCCCGAGATTGTAGCTTCTCCTGAGGCCGGAGTCCTGATGCCTTTCCTCGATGCCGAGGGAGTTGTGGCTGGCGTGTCGCAACTGTTCGGGGCGCTCCCTTCCCGCGAGGCCACGCGCCGTTACGCCGAGGGCTTTGGCTGGGAGGCCACCACCAACGGCCAGCTTCGCCTCTTCCGCGAAATCCTGGCGCGGCGAAAGACCGCCCGTTAAGGCCATGGATAAAGAGGTTGAGCAGCGGATCATGCGGCGAGTTTGGCTGGTTGGTGTCGGGTATATTTCACAGGCTCATGCGGACGCACTCCGTACACTGTCAAATGTGCGGCTCCACGGCATAGTCGATTCAAATCGCGACCAGGCTCGGGCATTTGCCGCTCGCTATGACGTAAAGCATATCGCCGCATCCGCTAACGAGGCTCTCGCGACTGGCGAGGTTGATTCCGTACACGTACTGACGCCTCCCAATGTCCATGCCGAAACCGCACTGCCATTTCTTCGGGCCGGCATACCGGCTTTGATCGAAAAGCCGATTGCGGTCAGCAGCACTGAATGCCGTGCACTGATGGCGGAAAGCCGGCTCAACGGCGCTCCGGTTGGCGTCAATCAGAATTTCGTGTTTCATCCTGCATTTCGCAAATTGTTACGGGCTGTTGCGACCCATCGACTGGGGAGGCCGCGATTTGCTGAAACCATCTACAATGTACCATTACGTCAAATCACCGCACGCCAGTTTGGTCACTGGATGTTCCGTGAACCGAAGAACATTTTGCTTGAACAGGCCGTTCATCCGCTGTCCCAGCTGGTCAAAATCATTGGTCACATCGAAAGCGTTGAGCCGTCGGCCCCGATGCCGAGGGAAATCTCACCCGGCGTGCCATTCTATCCCGCGGTCAGTCTCGCGCTGAAAGGAGAAAGGCTTCCGGGAATCCTGCGATTTGCGGTCGGCGAGAATTTTCCGTGCTGGCAGCTTTCGGTCGTGTGTGATGACGGGGTTCTGGTTGCCGATATCCTGAACAACCGGTTCTTCGGTTACGATCGCGGGCGCTGGTTGCCGTCCTTTGACCAACTGCTCTCGGGCACCCGGACCGCATCCGCCATTCTTCGGGAGAGCCTGGGGAATGCGGCCGATTTCACACTGTCGACACTTCATCTGAAACGATCAGGTGATGGGTTTGCCTCGAGCATGCGGGATGCAATTGCCGATTTCCACCGGGCCATCGATGAGGGGCGCTCACCGGAACTCGATGGGGAGTTTGGTGCGCACCTCGTCTCCGTTTGCGAAGACGTGGCGCACGCCGCGTTTACGGCTCCGGTTTCACCGCGCCGGCCGAAAACATCCGGCGATTACGACATTGTTGTTCTCGGCGGTACCGGGTTCATCGGCACGCATGTTCTGCGCCGGCTTGTTTCGGAAGGCCAACGCGTCGGGGTCATGGCGCGCAACACCATCAACCTTCCGCCCGAATTCTTTCACGACAACGTTGTAGCGATCGCGGGCGACGTGCGGTCGCCGGCCGATGTCGAGCGAGCGATCGGCCATGCCTCGATCGTGATCAACCTGGCACACGGCGGAGGAGGCAGAACATACCAGGAGATCAAAACAGCAATGGTTGGCAGCGCGGAAGTGGTCGCGCATGCCTGCCTCAAACTCGGAGTCCGCCGCCTCATCCATATCGGCTCGATTGCAAGCCTTTATCTCGGCGACCGGGGGGCGCAGATCACGGGAGCCACTTTGCCGGATCCAAAGTCGGATGTCCGCTCCGATTATGCGCGGGCAAAGGCCGAATGCGATCGCTTGCTGCTCGGCATGCATCAGGCGGAAGGGCTGCCGATATGCATTTTGCGCCCAGGCCTGGTTGTTGGTGAAGGCGGCCTTCCATTCCATGGGGGACTTGGGTTTTTCAATAATGATCAACACTGCATCGGCTGGAATGCAGGCGGAAATCCCTTGCCCTTCGTATTGGTGGAAGATGTGGCGCAGTCAATTTGGCTGGCGTGTCACGCGCCCAATGTGGTCGGGCGCGCCTACAATATTGTTGGCGATGTCCGCCTGAGCGCGCGGGAGTATATTGCGGAATTGGCGCGCGCCACGTCGCGGCCGCTCCGGTTTCATCCCCAGCGGCCCCTTCTGTTGTGGTTCGAGGAATTGGGCAAGTGGGGTGTGAAGCGGGTGACCGGGCGCAATGTGCAACGACCTTCCTACCGTGACCTGCTGTCGCGTGGATTGTTGGCGCAGTTCGATTGTGAGGACGCGAAACGCGAGCTTGGATGGCAGCCGGTTTCCGATCGTCAGCGGTTTGTTGAGCGCGCAATCGACGTTTTTGGCAGCGCGTGAAGCATAGCGTCCCAACCCTGCTGCATGTGTTCTCCACCTTCGCAGTGGGCGGACCACAAATGCGTTTCGTCCAGATCGCCAATCATTTTGGACCGATTTACCGCCATCTTGTTGTGGCGATGGACGGAAAGACGAGCGCATTTGAGCGGCTGGTGCCCGGGCTCGATGCCACTCTGATCGAAATCGAAAACCGCCGCGGGCAGGGAATGCATAATGTCCGTCGGTTCATACGTGTACTGAACGAACTGCGGCCTGACGTCCTCGTGACCTCGAACTGGGGAACAATTGAATGGGCGGCAGCAAACCGTTTTGCCAGGATTCCACGTCATATCCATATGGAAGATGGCTTTGGCCCCGATGAAGCAGCGCGCCAGTTGACCCGGCGGATCATGGCCCGGCGATTGTTGCTCCGGCGCGCGATGACTGTTGTGCCGTCGCTCACTCTGTTTGCGATTGCGCGCGATGTCTGGCGCCTGCCCGAAAAAAAAATTCTCCACATTCCAAACGGAGTCGATTGTGCGCGGTTTTGCATACCTGCCGATCCGGAGCTGTTGGCCAAATTTGGGATCACACGCGACAAGCCGGTGATCGGGGCGGTTTCGCCGTTGCGTCCGGAAAAAAATCTGGGCCGGCTGGTCGAAGCCTTCGCGATTGTTCGACGGACCCGCGTTACACAACTGGTACTGGTGGGCGATGGACCGCAACAGGCCGAACTCGAGGCGCGGGCGGTCGAGCTCGGGATATCAAATGATGTCGTGTTCACCGGCTTCTGCTCCACCCCGGAAAAACTGCTGCCGGCGTTTTCGGTTGCGGTGATTTCGTCAGATACCGAACAAATGCCACTGTCGGTTCTGGAGGCGATGGCGGCGGGAAGGCCGATTGCGGCGACTGATGTCGGAGACGTCCGACAGATGGTGGCACCAGAAAACCACCCATTCGTGGTTGAAAAGAGCCCAATAAAGCTTGCCGATGCCATTTTGCACCTGCTTGAGGATGAGAGACGGCGCGAAGCGATTGGCGCTGCCAATGCGCGACGTGCCCGCGAAGCGTTCGACCAATCGCGAATGTTCGCGGCGTATCGGGACCTTTTCGACCTCCGGGAAAGCACGACCGCATCCGACCCGCAAAAGCTTGCGAGCTGAGCCTCTGCAGCGGCAAGATCTATGAAAAATAAGGTAAATTTCCGATTGTAATTTCCGTTTACACTCGATTTGTTCTAGTAATTCTCATTAAGGCTGTGGGGTGGTTGGGGCGAATGAATTCCGCTGTGTCCTTTTATGCGTATTTGGCCTGTTTCCTGGGCTACGCCTTGTTCGCCGTCATGCTTGGCCTGCGCAGCTCGCGGTCCTGGCTTACAGCCAGCTTTATTCTTGCAGCGCTATTCACCGCATTGTGGTCAGGTTCAGTCGTCCTCGCCCAAACGGGATTGCTCCCTGATCTCGGTACCCGCGATTCTCGCTCCCCTTCGCGATGGATACTGGTACGCCATCGTACTGATCATCCTCCGGATTCTCGGGCAGGACCGGACTGTGTGGCGAATTCTCGCCGGCGCAACGGTTGCGGTTGTCCTCGCGAACGCCGCCTTTGCCGCCGGGGAATTTCATATCGGCCCGGTGCTTGGGGTGCCAATCGATGCGCGGGCGATCGGAGTAATCCAGCTTTGCCTGGGATTCGTGCTGCTCGAGAACATGGTCCGCAACATGGACCAGGACCGGTTCTGGTCGGCCAAGCATTTTGGCATTGGCCTCGGGGCCATGCTCAGTTTTGAGGCACTCATTCTGGTACCCAACCTTCTGACGAACACGATCCCTGCCGGAATGGTCATCGCGCGACCGCTGGTTTATCTCCTCGTTATCCCGCTGTTTATCGTTTCAGCAATCCGCATCCCGGATCTTGAACTCCGGGTCCATGCATCGCGCAAAGTCGTATTCCAGACGACGGCGCTGATCGCGATTGGCGTGGTTCTGCAGGGCGCGGCGATCGCGTCCTATTACCTGCGAACAAGAGGCGGCGATAACGGGACGGTTCTTGCAATTCTGTTCAGTTTTGCCAGCATAGTCGCGCTCTTCGTTGTGCTTGCATCCCGTGCCGCACGCTCGCGTCTCACCTCTTTTATCAACGAGAATTTCTTCAACTACAAATATGACTATCGCCTTGAATGGCAGAAATTCATTCAGGCCGTCTCCGGGTGGCAGGAAGACAATGTACCGCTTGGGCGCTTTGCGCACCCTCGCCGAACTGGTTGACAGCCCGGGTGGGGCTCTCTGGGTGTGGAGGGACCGCTGGAACCGGTTTATGCCGGTCGCCCATTGGTGCATGGATCGGGAGCTGATTCCGATTGCGGCGGGGGATCCCTGCCTGCAACCATTTTCTGACGAGAATTGCTCATTCCTCGACCTGACTGCGCTCACCGGCCAACCCTCCTCTTCCGTCTGGCGCGAAAGATTTCCGGGGGGCTGGCTCGTTGTGCCATTGCGGTATCGCTCGCGGCTCGCCGGATTTGCATTGATCAACCGGTCAAGATCAGAACGGCCGTTGCATTGGGAGGACAGAAGCCTGATTTCTCTCGTCGCCCTGCAGCTTGCCGCCTATGTCGTGCAGCAGGAAACCGCGCAGGCGCTGGCCGATGCCAGACAACTCGAGCAATTCAACAAACGCTTTGCCTTCATCCTGCACGATACCAAGAACGCGGTGGGCCAACTCGCATTGCTGGCGCGCAACGCTGAGCAGTTCGGCCATGATGAAGAGTTTCGCAAGGACATGGTGGCGACGCTGAAGAATTCGGTGGAGAAGCTGCAGGCGCTGCTCGCGAGCCTCACCGGCAGCGCACCAGCAGCCCCGATATCGGCGACAGGCGGCAAGGTCGATATCAGCAAGCTTGCAGCGACATTTGTGGAAGACAAGCGTCGCCTGGGCCTCAATCTCCAGGCAGACGTGACGGGGCCGGCATTCGTTCGACTCGTGGATCCGAACGCGTTTCTTGGCGTGCTGGAACATGTTGTCAGCAATGCGCTGGAAGCCAGTCCTCCAAACCGGCCGGTGATGATTCGAACCGGAAACACTGCCGGCTCGGTATCGCTCACGATTGAGGACAAAGGGCCAGGCATGAGTGAACAGTTCATTGCCGACGAGCTGTTCCGGCCGTTGAAGAGCAAAAAGAAAGCCGGTTTTGGAATCGGTACCTATCAGGCCCGCGAGATCATGCATGACCTCGGTGGTGATATCGGCGTCAGGAGCAAACCGGGCGAGGGAACAGCCGTGTTTTTGATGCTCCCCGAGTATATCCCTGAACGGGAGGCGGTAAGCGCGTGACGGCACCAACAGCGGTGGGATCGGAAAACGAAGTCGCAATCAGGGTTCTTCTGGTTGAGGATGACCCCGGCTTGCAGCGCCAGATGAAATGGGCACTGTCGCCCTGCGTTGTTTCGTTTGCGGGTTCGCGGCCGGAAGCCATGCAGCTTTTCAAATCCGATGAACCATTTGAGATCGTGATCCTGGATCTTGGATTGCCACCGGATGAGGACGGCGCCACAGAAGGGCTGCACGCGCTTGGTGAAATCCTCGCCCATGCTCCCCATACCAAAGTCATTGTGGCGAGTGGCCATACCGACCGGATGAGCGCGGTTAATGCGGTCGGAAGAGGCGCATTCGACTATTTCGGCAAACCGGTCGACATCGATGAATTGAAGCTGATCATCGCCCGCGCGCACCGGATGAATGCGCTGGAGCGTGAGAACCGCGAACTCAAACAGGCTTCACAGAGTTTTTCCGGCCTTGTGTTCTCCTCGGCCAGGATGGCGCAGGTCCAGCGCATGATTGAGCGCGTTGGACCAACCAATGTCAGTGTCCTGATCGTTGGCGAAACCGGAACCGGCAAGGAGGTGGTGGCCCGCGCGGTGCATGAACGCTCGCCAAGGGCATCGGCGCGGTTTGTCGCGATCAATTGCGCTTCGATTCCGGAAAATCTCCTCGAGAGCGAGTTATTTGGTCACGAGAAAGGCGCGTTTACGGGTGCGATCAAGCAGACGCCGGGCAAATTTGAACTTGCGCATAACGGCACGCTGTTTCTCGATGAAATCGGCGATATGCCGCTCGCCCTGCAGGCCAAACTCCTGCGATTCCTCCAGGAGCGCCAGTTTGAGCGGGTTGGCGGGCGGACGCAGATCAATGTCGATGTGAGGCTGGTTTGTGCGACCAATCGGGACCTCAAAGAACTGGTCGCAGCGGGAAAATTCCGGGAAGACCTTTATTACCGGATCAATGAGATCCGCATCGAGCTGCCGCCACTGCGCGAACGGGAAACATGACGCCCAGCTGCTCGCGCAACATTTCCTGCATCTTCTCAACCGAAGCCAGACACGGCAATTGAGGGGGTTTTCCGAGCAGGCAATCGCTGCGATCGCCAGCTATTCATGGCCAGGCAATGTGCGCGAACTTGAGAACCGGATGAAACGTGCGATTGTGATGGCGGAGGGAAAAATTATCTCGCCAGCCGATCTCGACCTGCCGTCACCTGCAGTTGACGATCTCAGTCTTGATCTGAGGTCGGAAATTCAGAAACTCGAGGCGTCACTCGTGCAGCGGGCTTTGGCAGCCAGCAATGGCAACATCTCCAAAGCGGCCAAGCTATTGGGGATCAGCCGACCCCATTTGTACGGGTTGATGAAGGGGCAGACGGCCGAACAAGAATGAAAAAGATTATGTGGAAAATCGAGATGACCGGCCAGCGAGTTGGGCGAAAGCACGCAATCTGGCTTGCAGGAGTTTCGCTCTCAATAGTGGCAGTTCTGGGTTCGCCCAAGCCCGGCATCACGCCTGCCTTAGCCGCGCCAGCCGCAGCAGCGGCATACCAGCTCAGCGCTGCCGCCGAAAGTGCAGCAGTTCATGCGCGATGCAGACAGCGCGCTGAAAACCGGCAATCTGAATCTTGCGGTTATTGAACTCAAGAATGCGGTCCAACTGGCACCAAATGCTGGCGAACCACGGGCAAGACTTGGATTGGCACTGTTGCAGCAAGGTCAGGCGGTAGCAGCAGAACGTGAACTCCGGCAGGCCCGGAAAGACAAGGCACCGGAAGAACTGGTCGTGCCCGGCATTCTGCAAGCCATGATCATGCGGGGCGAGGCCAAACAATGTGCTGACTGAATTTCCCGAGCCCCCAGCAGACGCCCGCGGCACAGTTGCTGCGGAGGTCTTGAAATCGCGTAGTATTGCATTGTTTCAACACTGGCGATCATTTCCGGCGGCGCGCGCATCTATCGAGCGCGCCTTGCGGCTCAATCGTGACGTGCCAACTCTGCTGGTCGGTGCCAAATTGGCTGGTGTTCAGAATAACCCGGTTCTTGCCCGCCAATTGATTGAGGAAGCACTGCAGAAAGCGCCAAACGACGAAGAGTCGATGGCGTTGTGTATCGTTGCTTCGCCAGCGTGGTGAGGCGCAGAAGGCTCTGGCATTCGCTGATGAGTTCATTAAACGCAACCAAAGGAGCAGCGTCGGGAGGGTTGCGCGAATTGAAGTTCTGCTTTCGCAGAATGACGAGGTTCGGGCAAAGCAGGATGTCGACGCAATTCTGAAGCAGTCGCCCAGCGCACAGATTGGGCTGTACTATCGTGCCGTTCTTGCCGAACGGGCCAAAGATTTTGCTGGCGCATGGCGAACTGCCCAACGGCTGGCACCTGCTTTCGTGCTCTCGCAGCCCAATATCGGAATTGAAGTGGGCCAGATTGCGATCTCCGGTGGAAATGCCGAGACCGGCGCAGGAATCCTTGCAGGTATTGTTGCCCGGTACCCCGAAATTCTGGGTGCGAGAATTGCTCTTGCTGCGGAGCAGATCCGGGAAAGACACGCCGACGCAGCCCTAACTACCCTCGGTCCCGTGAAAGTTTCGGATAATCCGCAGGTTCAAGCGACACTGGCCCAAGCTTACTTGCAGCTCCGCCGTTATGCCGAGGCGAGAGCAGCGCTGCAGAACACGCTTAACGCACCGTCGCTCCGGAACTCGGAAACATTACAACGACAGTTGGCTTTTTCCGAATTCGCGACCGGCGATGTTGAGAAGGGTATTGAAGAGCTCCGGCAAGTTGCCGCCCGTGATCCCGCAAACGAAGTGACAGCCGGGCACGTATGGCTCTTCTGCGGGATGGCAAATTGGACGAGGCACTGGCTGCTGTCGATCGGTTCGCCAAGGCGCGACCGAAAACGCCCTTCGCAGGCTTTTACCGCGGCCTGATACTCGCCAATCAAGGCAAACTCGCAGAGGCTTCGAACCAGCTGACGCAGTCGCTGGAGGCTGACCCAAAATTTCTGCCTGCCCGGCTCTACCGATCCGACCTCCTCGTGGCGCGCGGGGACCCAGAGGCAGCGAGAAGGATCTCCAACAGGCGCTTGTCCAGGATCCTAACGATATTGCCGCGTCCATTGGGCTCGCGCAAATCGCCGTTGATACCGGACATGATGCGGAGGCGGTGTCTGTTCTCGGAAAAGCGATAAATGTCGCTCCGAAGAATCCGCTACCGAGAGTTGCTCTTGCGAATTATCAGATTCGAAAGCGAAATACCTGGATGCGGAAACGACCGCAAATGAGCTCTTAAAGGCTGTCCCCAACAACCCAGATGGCCTGGTGTTGCGGGCGCGAATTCAGTCCTTGCGGGGCGCTCAAAGTGATGCTGTTGCCACATTGCGCAGTCTGGTGTCTCTGTATCCGCAGTTACCCATTGCTCAAGTGATGCTTGCCAATGCCCTGTTCGCGTCCAAGAACGGCACCGGTGCAGAGGCCGCGATAAGAAAGGCTATCGCTTTCGCTCCGGAGGATCCTGGATTTCGTGCCGTGCTAATTGCGTTCCAAACGGCGGAAAAAAAAACCGACGCCGCACTTGCTACGGCACGCGAATATGCGGCGGCGTATCCCGGGACAGCTGCTGATCTTCTCATTGGACAAACGCTGATTTAACGAATCGGATGGGGGAGGCATACGCCACAATGGCGAAAGCCTATGCCGCCAAACCGAATGCTGCATTGGCCCAGGCTTTGCGCTGACTGCTTCGGCGATTGGCAATTCCAAAGGAGCTTTGGGTATATTGGCCGACTGGACGCGCAGAAACCCGCAAGATTTCGTTCTTCGACGGATTACGCATCACCGCTGCTGCAGACCGGCGACCGACCGGCCGCGCAAAAAGAGTTCGAGGCGCTGCTGAAAGAGCGGCCCGAAGATCCGACCGTGCTCGACGGATTGGGCTGGATCTTGCAGAACGATGATCCGTCGCGCGCGCTCTCGCTGGCCTCTCTCGCAGCCAAAATTGCCCCGCGTTCGCCTGATGTGACGGGTACGCTTGGCTGGATCAGGTTACAGCGTCAGGATTCTGCGGGCGCTCTGCCCTTGTTAAAGCGCGCACACGACCTGAAATCGGAAGACCCCGAGATTGGCTACCACCTTGCTGTCGCGCTGGATGCAACCGGCAAGCGGGCGGACGCAAAGGCGCTGCTGAAATCCGTGTTGGCGAAAAATCGCGAAATTTGACGATGCGCAAACTGCGCGGCAGCTGCTGGCTCGCTGGTAGCCGTTTACCCGAGACCTCCGATCAGAAGCGGCCCCAGAGCTGTTTGCGAGCCACAGCGGAAGTCGTTTCCATGCGGCAATGAACAGGGCATATTTCGGGTTTAAGGGATTTCTTTCCGGCAGACCTTTGCCAGACTTTGTCCAGTACTCGTATTCGCAGCCATGAGGGTTCAAATCCCCAGTTTTTCTTGAATGCGAATGCCCCGGTATTCGCTTTGCTCCGGCCAAAATCGAACTTTCGATAGCCTCTCGCGGCTGCGCGGCGCATCACCTCCCAGTAAAGCAAATCGTTGGCGCCATTGCGGCGGGCTGCGGCTGTACCGCCGCCGTAATACGGCATGACAGAATCCTTGAAATAGAAGTTCATGACCGCGCTCACGGACGTCCCGCCGTCCGTGATCACGACGATGTCGCAATCACTTCCAAATGTTTCCAGGAGTGCCGAGAAATATTTCCGCGGAAACATTGGCGTGCCGAGATTTCGGACACTTTCGGAATATACGCGGTAGAGCCGCTCCGGCGTGTGATCCACGTCGCTGGAAAGGGAGCCAGAGAGCGCCTTTCTCACGACCGCACGCTGTTTTCGTGGAATCGCCAGAAGATTTTCGTTGTCGTTGCCGCTGATCGGCCTTGCGAAGTCCGCATACAGATCACGCTTGACCTGCCAGTCTGGTCGCGATGCCGTTCGGCTCCTGAACTCAAGATAATCGGCGCCGGTCGCTTCAAACAACGCAACGGCCGCCTGATCAAGCGCATCGCGCGCTTCCTCGTCTGCCGCGAGCGGACCACCTTCAACACAAAATGGGAGCGCTGATCATGGCGTTTCCAAACAGAAAACTTTTCTGGTGCACGAGCGGAAGAATGCCGACAATCTGGCTTCCCCGCTCTGCCAACAGGTAGTGTGATTTCAGTCGAAATATTTCTTCGAAGATCCTGCGCCAGCCGGCACGGTGAAAAAATGTTCCGCCGCTTGTGGCAAAAACGAACCTGATCCCATGCCGCGATGTCCTCTCGGGACATTGGCCGCACCGCGACTGCGGGATTGCTGCGCGTTCTGATGACCCGTCAAGGCTCTGCGCCGGCGCCATAAGTCCGGTACCAGCCAATGACGTCCAACCCGCCTAAAACTGCCGTCGAATGCCAACCGTAATGGCCGTATCCGACGAATTGGTCGTGATCTGGGACGCGAAGCAGCATTTGCCAACCGTTGAATGTAAGTCGCGCGAAAATAGACTTGCGTCAGTGGGCCCAGTTGATAGGTCGCGATTGCGCTTCCGGAAACAGTGCCGAAATTTCCTCCGAGGATGCTCTGTGTGAAATAGTCGACTGTCACACCTACCGGTAAGAAACGGGTTGATGTTGCGGAAAGCGGCAAACTCCCCACCGGTCGAATGTCTGCTCCGGGAAAGCGGAATTTGTGACGACGGCATCGTATTTGTACCAGTATCCGGTCAGCCGGAATTGTGTCCGGCCGACAATATGAACGAGCGACAAATTTGCCGCGCGGTAACGCGAAATGACGTCGGTGATCGCCACGCCGCCTATGGAACCAGGCGTGAAACCCGGTGACATTGGAGATCGTCGGCGGCGGAACGTTTCCTACCTGATAATTTGTGTTGTAAAAGTTCCCCTGAGAATTGACGCCAAGCTGACCCAAACCGCCAAGCAGAGCGGCGGCCGGTGTTGTGATCGTATCCGTCAGTGTACCGACAACCGATGTCAATGGCGAAATCTGGTAATTGACATCACCAAGATAACTGGCCCCGCCAAACTGCTCGCCGGCGAGGAAATTGGCGTGGCCGCGGGGCCCAAGCCCAACTGCAACCCTGCATACCAGAAGGCACCGCTGATTTGTTCGGTCAGATTGCTGGTTGGAACTGAACGTCTCGTAGCCCCCTGACCCAAGCACTGCAATTTCGCGAGTGATCGCATACGCAGCATTGGCACCACCCGAGACCAGCTCATAATTGATGCCTGATTCAGTTTCGACGCGAGCGGCGGATCCCGATAATTTGCCAATTGAGCCGCGCGAAATCGCTTCCGCTCGAGAGCTGTTCGACGGCCGAGTAAGTAACCACCTGCGACGGCGGACCCGGAGAATGGAACAATTTGGCTGACCTGGGGACCTTGCTGGTTCGCCAAAGAAACATCGCCGACTGCGTCAGGGTCGTGGTCGAGCGGGCAAAATTCTCCAATCGAAAGGTCAGATCAGGGGAAACGATATATCCATAGTGATGTGCCCATCCCGAGTTCACGCCCGGAGCAACGGGAACGCCCGGAGCCGCTACGGGGCCCAACGCGTTCACCAGAACCGGCGAGTGAAGGCGCGTCGCACGGACGAAAACATGCTCCGGCACAATCGTCGCCGTTCCGAGTGCGGTCAAGTAATTGTACAGTTGGTCGTAGCCGCGAATTGCGCGCATATGCGACGCCTGACAGCGAATACTGCAGGTCTCCCGTGAAGCGAAGCGTATGTTCGTGCAGCCCAATTCCCAGGCTGAGCGTCGTGAATGCGTCGCCGCCGCCTTTGTTCGGCAGTAGCCGTAAGGCCAAGGGGAGTTGGTCTCGTAAGTTTCGCTCAGATCGACGTATTCGTTATGCGTAAACCCGAATGGCCTTCCGATTGGAAGCGCCAGAGCTGGCGCTTCTTCAGCGTTTGCGCCCATCGGGGGTGCAGCGGCGGCAGCTGCCGGACTCACCTCCGGGGGCGGTCATGGTCTGAGCAGAAAGGGGTGATGCGCCGAATGCAAATGCAATCGACAAAATGCCAACGACCATGCTGCCGCGCATGCGCGGTTCGCAACGGGATTGCCGGGCGAGCATATTGCGCTGCCTTATTATCGCTCGATCAGAAGAACGACTGCGGAATTATGAGAATGTCGCCCGGCTGGACTGGAACATTTGCCGACAGATCCGCGTCCTGCAAAAGATCCTGCAGCCGCACCGTTGTCGTTACCGGACGGCCATTGACCATTCCTCGTCAATTTCGCCCGATTGCCAGCCGCGTACTGCGTCAGCCCGCCGACCGCGATCATGGCATCGAGAACCGTCATGTCGGCACGATAGGGCAGCGCCTTCGGCTGTGCAGCCTCGCCCACGACCCGTATTTGCTGGCTCGGAAGGCCGACAAAACCGCTGACAATTATTGTCACGATGGGATCCTGCACGTATTTCCGAAGCCGCTCTTCGACGTCACGCGCCAACTGGGTTGGTGTTTTGCCAGCACACGGAATATCTTCCACCAGCGGGATTGAAACCCGGCCATCGGGCCGAACCGGAACCGGCGCGCTCAGATCGGCATTGTGCCAGACGAAGATCTGAAGTGAGTCGCCCGCACCAATTATGTATTCGGGCTCATTTGCGAGAGCGGCTCCTGCCTGAGCTGCAATCGCCTGTGCCGGCGCGAATAACCCGAACGCAGCGAAAATAGCGAAAATCGCGCTGATCCACCTGCACCAAAGCAGGTCAGCGGTTGCGGACTATAACCTGGTCATCAAAGGCCCCCTCACAACGGCGTCACAAGCATCTGAAGCAATTTACAAGGTATTTTACACGATCCTTCGATGCAATGTCGAAGAGGATCAGCTGACCCGAACCGACGAAATGTCGCTCCGTTCAATCCGTCCGCGATCCAGAGATTCGCCCAAACTGCGGAAGCCTGAAAATTTCCCGAGGTGAGGCAATCTTAACCATTGTCATGCGAAAATTGGCTTCGAGTCTGGTGATTTGCCAGCCGGGGAATGATTGATGACAATTTCGCTCGCTCTTGGTTTTTGGGTGGCACTCTCCTTTGTGGCCACTCCGACTATCGGTGCGGTGATTTCGCGGCAACTTGGCGGTGAACCACATTACCCCGGAAGTGGCAGCCGAATTGCCTGGCAATCCGGCTTCCGGCCAGAAGCAGTCGGCCATTCGAGCTGCCGCACAGAGACGGCGACCGAGCGAATGAAAGCCGCAACAGGACTCGTTCACAGACATTACTGAGCGGTATGGCGAAGCGGCTACAGCTCTTGAGCCATTCTCGGCGTCGATGGCGTCCAATTTGGCTGGAGCATCCTTGCAAGCAGCGCAAGGCCGGTTCATGCTGACGATCGATGTCGGCTGGTCGCACCTTGCCGGTTTTTGGCTTGGCCCTGTTGTGCTCGCTGATTTGGGGGCACGCGACAGTTTCGTTCGCAACTTCAGTCATACCCGAAACACGATCAGCCGCAGACGCGCTACCGAATCTGACGCCGACCGCACAAATCAGATTCTCCGTGCGCTTCATCCGCACCATCCGGTCAATGTCGAGGGTCTGCGGCTTGCAGCAACCGGGACCGGTTTTTTTGTTGCGAAAGGGATTGTCCTGACAAATTTCCACGTGGCCGGGAGCTGCAAAGCGTTAACCGTCGGCAATAACAGCGAAGGCGAAGAATTGCCGCAACCTTTCGCGGGGATGTCCACGATTGGCTATCTCGGCAGCGATCCTCAGCAGCCGATTTCGGATATCAGGAAACCGGATCGGGCCTCGCGATCATCGGCTATCCGGAACATGGGCTCCTGTTTTGCAGGCCGAATTGGATGAAGTCGTGGCCAGCCCTGACGATCTCGCAAGCGGGAGGCCCTATTTTCCGTTCGCCGGGCCGGTTCGCCACGGAAACAGTGGCAGTCCCGTGCTCGACGAGCGTGGGGCGGTGCTGGAATGGTCGGGCAAAGATTGATACGCCTGCATTCTATCGGGCGACGGGCGAGGTCGTGGACAGAATTGGATTTGCCATATCAATTCCACCATCCTTTCGTTCCTTCGCGCCAATCATGTTTCAGTCGACCTGGCTCCTCAAGCGATCAACCTTTCGCCTGACGAGCTCCTGGACAGGGCGCATGGGTTCGTTCGCCAGATCGGGTGCTGGAATTAACCTCGATCCGCGGATGCGTGCCGCGACACAAGTTCATGTGGAAAAGAGCTGACGTGTTCGCCTAATGTAACGCGCCGATCGTTAAGGGCTTTGTATGTTGGTCAGCGGGCACTCCGGCCAGATCGAGCTCGCAGAACGTCACGATTGGCGTCGATGGATTGTGTTTCTTGCAGTTTTCATTGTCTCTGCCGGCGCAAGTCTGGCTTATGTGTTCTCCCGCGTTCCGGAATACCGGGCGGCAGCCCGGATCGAGATATCGCCGGCCCGCACCATCGGCGAGGGCGATCAAACCCGCCCGCCCAGCCTGCAGGACCAGCCCGCGTCATTTCTGACGGAAGTGCAAACCCTTACGAGTCGTCCGATCATCGAGGAAGCACTCAATCGCCTTGGGCAAACGGTCGGAATTACCGGGTTGGGTCCGGATCCGATTGACGCAGCGCAACAGCTCCTGCATGCGCAACCGGTTGAGCACACGCAGATTGTCGAACTCTCGGCCGAGGGCCCACAACGTGATCTGCTGTGGCGACTGGTCAATGCGGTGACGGATGCCTACCGCGAACAGACGGCCGGCCGGTACGAACAACATCTTTCCGGCAATTATGATGACGTGAAAGATGAGGTCGAAAACCTGCATCGACAGGCCGTCGCCAAGCGCAACGCGCTCGACGCATTCGGCGCAGCGAACAATATTGTCTCACTGGAGCGGGACGAAAATAGTGTTCTCGCCGACGTCGAGAATCTGAGCCACTCCTATTCCTCGAGCATCGAGGCTTTGGCGCAAGGCACAGGGTCATCTGCAGGCACTGAAGAATGTGCTCGCGGTACAGGCGCGCCCTCTCATCGGTGGCAAGGACGATCCGGCGATCGCCGCAATGGAGCAGCAGGTTTCGAACCTGCGTGATGAATTGACCGATTTGCAACGGCGCTTCACGCCTGCATATCTGGCGCTCGATTCAAATGCCACTGCTTTGCGCGAACGGATAGCCGGCCTGGAACGGCAAATCGTTGCGCAAAGAGCCGCCAGTCAAAAAACTGCAATCGCCAGTGCCGAAGAAGAATTCGAGACGGCCCAGGCGCAAGTCAACCGGCTGCGCGTCGAACTCGCCGACAATCAAAAGAAGGCACAGCAATTCGCGACACGACTGGCGCAATACAAATCGATGCAGGAGGATCTCGACCATCTTGAGAATATCGAGCGCCTGACCGCCGACAGGCTGATCAAAATGGAAGCCACCGAGCGCGAGAGCGCACCGCATATTGAAATCCTGGAACGCGCGGCACCGAGCCTGCGTCCGGTCCGGCCCGACTACGCGACCAATGCTGCCATTGCCGTAACCGGCTCGTTCGCGCTTGGAATTTTTGCTGTCTGGTTTGTCGGATTTGTTGGTGGCGCAGGCCGCAGCGTGAACTCGCGATGCAATCGGTGCATCTGCATCCGCCGTTACAAGCACCGACGCTCGCGCAATTCGCCAGATGAATCCCCGCGTCTGGCAAGCGAACCCGTTATCAACCTCTTGCCACGCGCGCCTTCACCGCGTGAACTCGAAGACGACGAAATTATCGCGCTGATCACCAATTCAACCAGTCCTGTCGCATTGGCCTGCGTTGGTCTGCTCACCGGCCTCAATGCCAGTGAACTGATTGGGCTCACTTGGGACCAGATCGACCTGGAGGCAGGCGAGATTCGCCTTGGGGGCTCGTCGCCACGAACTATCGCCATCGAAGAACCGTTTGCGACGTTGTTGCGTCAGGAGCACGATTTATCGGGACGCTCATCGACTGTCCTCCACGATCAAAGCAACGCGCCATGGACGCTGGACGAATTGGCGCACGAAATTCTTTGCGCCGCCTATGATGCAGCCCTGAAACGCCCCGAAGAAGTAACTCCGTCAGCGCTGCGCCACACCTATCTCGTTTGGCTGTTCCGGCAAGGCATCCGCGCCGGTGATGTCACGCGCATCGCCGGAAATATTCCCCATCGAAGAATTGGCCGGTTACCTGCAGTTATTTGCTGGTGGAGCGCGTGTCCCGATTGCCGAAATCGACCGCGTCCATCCGGCTTTGGGGAAACTGCCGCTCAACGAGCCCATGACAGTGTATAGATCAATACCGATTGCTCAGCCGCACAGCCAAGCTCCGCAGAGGATACGCGTCAGATCCCGGGAGCAGCGGTTTTCGCTTCCTGAAAACTGAGATGCCGCAACCCTTGCGTGCGAGATGGACGAGCAATAGCGGAAGCGGCATGCGAAGATAATGGGCCCTGACATAGAGCATGAAAAGCGCGATCGGCGTGAGGGGGTCGTTGCAGCTCTTGTGATGAGGAGTAAGCGCGCGGGTCAGCGCCCAATCCATCAGCCACACGATGGGCTGCGGTGGAGCAAATCGGGTGAGCGCTTCTCTCGCCGATTCGGGAACCGGCGTCCCGAAGAGTCGTGAAGCATGACGGAGCGCGTAAAACAGCGGACGGGTTAGGCCGGTCTCTTCCGCGCGCTCCCGAGCTTCGACCAAGTAATTGTTGCTGTAATTGAAGTCTATAGGTAGACCGAGAACGTAACCGGCAACGGGCTGGTGCTACTGCGCCCAATAGCCGGGCGTGTAACCACCGTATGTAGCCCAGATTTCGTTCGCGGAAGGTGCCACGGAAGATGCGTGCGAAAGCGGTCCGCATACGGTTCCATTGGCGTCTCTGCCGGACGCGAACTATGCCGGAGCCAACTTTGAACCGGAAATCTCCCAACATTTGGCAGCGGGTTGGTAATTTTGCAAAAACCATTTTCCAATAACAAACAAAACTCATTAGCCGTCGTGGTTTAGGCGGGTCGGGAACACGCATGTCAGTTTTGATCACCGGAGGCGCCGGATATATCGGCAGCCATATGGCCTATGCCTGCCTTGATGCCGGGCGCGACGTTGTGGTTATTGACAATCTCTCGACGGGCGTTCGCTCGCTGGTCCCCGAGGCTGCACATTTCGTGCAGGGCGAAGCCGGAGACCAGGAACTTTTGCGCGAGATTTTCCGCCGATTTTCGGTAACGGCGGTCATTCATTTTGCCGGCTCCGTCGTCGTCCCGGAGTCGGTCGCGAGTCCTCTTGACTATTACTTCAACAATACCGTTGTCGCACGCAATCTGATCGAAACCTGCGTGCAGGAAGGCGTAAAGAATTTCATTTTTTCGTCTACGGCCGCCGTATACGGAACACCCGCGGACAATCCGGTGAGCGAAGACGCGGCCACCAACCCGATAAACCCCTATGGGCGGTCGAAACTGGCAACGGAATGGATTCTCGAAGATGCCTGCCGTGCCCACGAGTTTCAGGGACTGGTCCTTCGCTACTTCAATGTTGCCGGCGCGGATCCGATGGGCCGCACCGGCCAGTCGACGCCACGCGCAACGCATCTGATCAAACGCGCGTGTCAGGCGGCATTGGAGCGCATTCCAGTGTTGGAAATTTTCGGAACAGATTTTCCGACCCGCGATGGCACCGGCATTCGCGATTACATCCATGTCAGCGATCTCGTCGCGCACATTTGCTCGGGCTTGAATACCTTGAAAAGGGCGGATCGATGGTTGCACTCAATTGCGGATATGGGCGCGGCTTTTCGGTGCGGGAAGTGATCGAGCGCCGTTCAAAAAATCGCGTCCCATAAAATCCGAACGCACGAAGCACCACGCCGTCTGGGAGATCCGGCCGAACTCGTTGCGGATTTCAGCTCGCCTGAGATCGCTACTCGGTTGGGAGCCGAAATATGACGACCTGGGAGTGATCGTCGCAACAGCCTACGGCTGGGAAAGTCGGCTCAATTCTGTTTGACCAGATATGCCTTTAAGCGTAAGCGGCCACGGCGGGGATCGGGACAGGAGCCGCCCGCGCCGAAAATTTGGCCGAGAGCTGACGATTGACGGGCCACAACAGGCCGTCGCGCGTCAACACCTGCCAAACGTCGAACCGTTCGGTCCATGTCCTCGCCAGCAATTCGTCAAGATCCGCGTAACAGGGTTGGCGTTTGCCATGGTAAATAACAAACGGCCCCAATGGGTTGAAGTGAATACCTAGCCGGGCAAGCATTCGTAGTAATGGGGGCTCCATGACGGCGCAGAGATGCGTGACACCGGACTAGCCGCCATCTCGACGATCGCCTGCATCAAGCCTAACGAAGTATCGGGTATGCGGCGTCGCGTTCCATCAGGTTCGACAAATCCGCCGACGGTCTTTTGGTCTGTGGCACGCCTTCGGAATTTTTTTGACACCGCAAAACGCGAGATTTCCGCAGTCGTTTTCCAGGGCAGGAACTTATTATCGGTTTCCACCAGTTCGTGATGGCAGACATCCCGCATTGGAAGGCCCGTCCCTTCCCTCCCGCAGCGTGACAGTGGGAGTATCAGGCGGACGGTGCCGATGACTTCCTGGGTTTCACGCAGGATCAGAAGCGAGTGAAGCGATCCCGGGTCGAACGCATCGGTCTCAAACCCATGTGGACTGTCTGCGGGATCCTCAAAGGCGTTCTCGACGCAATAAACTTCATATCTTAGCCGGAACGCCGCCATCAACTGATCAGGCCTTTCGGCGGGGCTAATCTCAAAGTAACCGTTGTACAAATCACATAGCCGGAGGTTGTCGGGTCCGGCGCTCCTGGTGGCTGTTTCCGTACGGCTAGTAACCACGGATGCAAGGCATGGGGAAGATTCCAATCGGTGTGGGGCCATCTTTTTACACAATTGTCACAGCGCCATTAGTCCGGTGAATGAACCACAGCAACGTGCCCAGCCTCCGCATGTACGCCGCCACGCGTGAGAGCCCACGCAGCCCCAGTATCGCACGTCGAGAATTTATCGGCTGCCAGGCCGGCAGAGTTCTCATACCGCTTGGCGTGCGATTACCAGGGCGACGGAAGAAACTGTATTCACGGTGCCGCACCGGTGGCCTGACAGGAAAAGCGCGCACTCCTGTCGGAACTGGCCGCGAGCAGATTATTGGAATTTGCGCGGCGCGTGTCTTGGCGCGAGATCTTCTGTTTCGCTGGCGCCGCGAGAATGCCAACACCAATGCCTGTCCCAGATTGGGTGGCGCACGCCGCGTTTGGTGAGGACGTGAAGAGGTGCGGGAAACCGTGCGTAAATGGCCGATTAACCAATTTCGCGTAATACGTGTAGTGTCGGCGGAAATTGATTCCGTGGAGTTCGATGTCCGGGGATTCCCTTACAGTCAATTCGGCTGAGTCGGCGCCATGGAAATGCCGATTGAGGCGGCACCATTCGATCGCCCTCCGGCTTGCTTGGCGAAACTTTGCCCGCGATCGCGTTCGTCTGCTGATCGCTGTCACGGGGGTTGCTTTTGCAGTTCTGCTGATGACCCTGCAGCTCGGGTTGCTGATCGGATTTGCCACCACTTCTTCAAGCCTGGTGGACCAAGCCAAGGCAGACCTCTGGATCGTCCCACGTGGGGCAAAGGACGTTGATCAGGCGGGACAAATTCTCGAACGACAAAAGTTTGCCGCCTTGGGGCTTCCCGACGTTAAATCTGTCGAAAGCTTGATTGTGGCATTTAGCCCCTGGAAGCGCCCTGACGGGGGTACCGAGAACGTAATCGTGATTGGGACAGATCCAAATGGGCGTGGGCTTCATCCCTGGAACTTTGTTGCGGGTTCTGCCGAAGATCTTCGGAGACCCGACGGAATCGTCATAGATGAACTCTATGCTGGCAAGCTTGGCATAACCGGGATCGGTCAAACAGTTGAAATCCTGTCTCGTCGTGCGCGGGTTGTTGGCATCACATCGGGAATTCGCACTTTCACGCAATCACCGTATGTTTTTGCCAGTCTGGAAAATGCCAGAAGGTTCGGTGGCGTGCCCGCTGGTTGGACGACCTATCTGCTGGTTCGCGCGAAGCTCGGGACAGATCTCGGGAGCCTCATGCGCTCGCTGCAAACGGCGTTCCCTTCTGAAGACATCTGGACTACGGACGGATTCTCCTGGCAGACGCGCTTCTATTGGCTCATGACCACCGGCGCCGGCGCCGCGTTGCTCGTGGCAGCAGTTCTTGGTGTCATTGTTGGGATGGTGATTGTCGCACAGACGCTCTATTCAGCGGCGGTAGAGCGCATGGAGGAATTCGCTGCAATCCGAGCAATGGGAGCAGGCAACAAGTTTGTTGCATCGATCATTTTGCAGCAAGCCACTTTTGCAGGAGTAACCGGCTACGCCATTGGCACTGAAATCAGCCTTGTTTTTGCATCACTCCTCCGCCACGGCACTGTTGCCCTCAGTCTACCCGTTTCACTGATGGCCATAACGGCAGTAATCACGCTGATTATGTGCGCCGGCGCATCGCTGATCCCGATAAAACGATTCCTGCACGCAGTTCCAGCGAGCCTCTTCCGTTAGAGCTGCAGTGGAAAACATCGCACAACTTCCGCAATTGGCCGCAATACTCCAGGACGTTTCCGTCGTCTATGGCTCTGGGGCCGCAGTCGTGCACGCGGTCCGAGGGGTTTCGCTCGACGTGCATCGCGGGGAAGTCCTGTTGATGATGGGTCCGTCGGGTAGCGGCAAAAGCACGCTTCTTCAGGTTCTTGGATGCATCCGGCAGGCTACACGAGGGACTGTTCGCATCTGTGGAGAAGATGTTTGTGGTCTGTCCGAAGAAGACCTCAGCCGGGTACGACTGCAAAAGATTGGATTCATTTTCCAGCATTTCAACTTATTGCCGGCACTTTGCGCATGGGAGAACGTCGGTTTGGCGCTTGAACTTCGCGGGAAACCGGGTGTCCGAATTGAGAATTCGAGCCGCAAGGTTCTGGAATTTTTGGGCATGAAAGATCGGGCCAACGCATATCCTTCCGACCTTAGCGGCGGAGAAAAGCAGCGTGTTGCAATCGCGCGCGCGCTGGTTGGAGAGCCGGATCTCATCCTCGCAGACGAACCAACCTCCTCACTTGATGCGACGAGTGGGGCGCAAGTGGCCGAGTTGCTGGCCAAGATAGCACATGAGCAAGGGCGCGCCGTAATTGTGGTGACTCACGACCCGCGCATCAATGGCATCGCGGACAGGACGATACTTCTTGAGGATGGGAAAATCCGTTCAACCCAAGATGCTGCGCCGATGAATACCCGCATTGCAAGGGAGATGTATCGATGAATTGGAAACTGGCGATCGGGGTAAGCGCGATCAGCGTCTTGGCCTTGGGACTGGAGCAGGCGTTCAACGTCCCGCCCGTTTGGCGAAGCGGCAGCGCAGCGGCAGTCCCCTTGGCGCCGGGCCGCCTGATTGCCGCTGCTGGTCTTGTTGAACCCGCTTCGGAAACACGCCAACTCGAAGCAACGACGGTAGGTCAACTCGTGACAATGAACGTCGTCGAAGGCGACCATGTCACTGCAGGCCAGGGCATCGCGGAGATCGAAAACGCGGATTTGAAAGCCCAGTTGGCAGAAGCTGAAGCCACATTAGCGGTTAAGGACGAATGAACTCAGGCGGCTGCTCACGGGAGCGCGCCCGCAGGAAATAGATCAGGCCAAAGCGGCGCTTCGCGAAGCGGAAGCCGCGGCAGCGGAGGCGCGCTCGAATTATGAGAGGCAATACGCGTTGCAGGTAAGGCAAATCGTGTCGGCAGCGGCACTGGAGCAGGCGCTTGCCACCCGTGACACCTCCGCGGCACGCCTCGCTTTGGCTGCCGCGCAGCTATCGTTAATCACCGCTCCGCCGCGGGCCGAGGACGCCGCGATCGCCAAGGCCAATGTTGAGGCTGCGCGCGCACGCATCGAGGAAATCAAAGCATCAATCGAGAAGACCATCATCAGATCTCCTATCGACGGCGTCATTCTGAAGCTGTATCGCCGGAAAGGCGAAACTGTCAGCAATCTGCCGCCGACGCCAATCGCGGCGATCGGCGACACAACGCGGCTTCGTGTCAGGGCCGATGTCGACCAGGCTGATGTGGCGAATGTCGCGCCAGGCGAGGCCGTGTCGGTTACCGCTGACGCTTTTGGCAACAAACGCTTTCATGGGACCGTGGTGCAACTCGGCGCGCAACTCGGGCGCAAGACCTTTCGCACCGACGCACCTGAAGAACGAATCGATACAAAAATCCTTGAGGTGCTGATCGACCTTGAACCGGGCGCGCGGCTCCCGATCGGCTTACCGGTGGACGTTGTCATCGATCGCGCAGTCAGGCCTACTCCTCAAATCAGCTCAGAGATCCATCCGGAGGAAGACGCAAGCGCCTTGCCCGTCACACCCCGTAGGTTGGTTCCAGAGATGCCGATCACGTCGGAGACGGCCAGCGCAGCCGCGCAACAAGTGGCGAAGGTCGCATTTGCTGCGCCTCATCAGGCCGGGATTGCCATGGTGCAGATTGGTTCCTATGCGACGGCCGATTTGGCCAAACGCGCATGGGCCGAATTCAGCGCCAAGCATACCGCAATGGTGGCGGGATCATCGCCAGATATTCGTGAGGCCAATCTTGGTGACCGAACTTTGTATCGGCTGCGCTTTGGCCCACTGTCGAATGCTGCGGCCGCATCTCGATGCGAGGAACTGAAGGGGCAGGGCACGTCTTGTCTGGTGGCGGCGTCATAAACAGGGTTGAGCCGAGGTGCAATTGCTCGAGCGCAGGTCTTAGTGGGACGACTCTCAGGAGTCCTTGACAGGGCGGTTGTTGGGCCGGTCAAGTCGGCAGCGCTGCGAAACTCGCTTTAAGTGCTTCGCAGGGCAAGATGTTGAGCATCACTCTGTAATCGACGGCAGATGGAAAACACGAGCCGGAGACTAAACTGAAGTTCGCGCTCTCAATTAGCTGAAAGCTGAAATATTTTAAATCGTTTGCATCGAAATTCGATTTCGAAAAGTGACCATGTAGGTATTCACAAGTCTCCGAATTTGTGATTCGATTGGGAGATCGACGCATTCGTCGGCTCAAGCGGAGTTATGTGTCCACGAGCGAAAAAGGCCTTTTCCGGCATTTGTGAGTCGGAACAACGGCTTACGCGTTTCGCGAACGTGCAAACTTCAGACTGAAGGAGCTTTCCAATCCAGGTCACTCTCGACCTCTGTGCATGGCGGCAATTCGACAAAATGGGATCCGGATAAATCGATGCAGATCCCGTTTCTCAGGCAATCGCATCAATTTGCATGTTCAGAAAAGCTCTGGCGCTACACCAAAAAGGCGAATTTGCTGCTGCGGCTGCTGTTTACCGAAAGGTTCTGCAGCGAGATCCGAACAATGCTGAAGCGCTCCACAATTTGGGCGCCATAGAGTTGCAGAAGCAAAATCCGTCGGCTGCACTTCCCCTGTTCGATAAAGCGACTGAAATCAATCCGGAGAACGCTGCCTTCTGGTGTAATCGCGGCAGTGCCCTCCGGGATTTGAAACGCTTGGACGAAGCCCTTTCCAGTTTTGATCGGGCGCTCGCGATAAGCCCGAACTTCGTCGAAGCGCTCGGCAACCGCGGTCACACCCTGCTCGACTTGAAGCGCTATGAGGAGGCATTCCGTAGTTACGGTCTCGCACTGGCAATTAAGCCGAACTATGCGAAGGCATGGACGGGCCGCGGTACAGCACTCCACGAGCCTGAAGCATTTCGACGATGCACTGGCGTGTTACGACCGTGCGCTCTCACTGAACCCGGACGACGCCGTAGCGCTCTATAACCGCGGCAATACTTTGAGGGGTCTGAATCGTCTCAATGAAGCGTTGCTGAGCTACGACCGGGCTCTTTCTATCAATTCCAATTACCTGATCGCGCAAAGCGACCGCGGGTTCCTGCTGAAGCGTTTGGGACGTTTTAGCGATGCAATTGCCAGTTTTGACCGCTGTCTTGCGATCGATCCCGACAACGCCTCCGTGTTTGGTGAGAGGTTGTTGTCCAAAATGAGTATTTGTGATTGGACCGATCTCCATAGAGAGTTTCAGCGCTTTGCTGAGTTGGCTGTCTCTGGCCGGACCGTGGCCGAACCTTTCTCCGTTCTTGCGTCACCGCTAAGCTCCAAGGAACAGAAAACCTGCGCGGAACTCTATGTTCAGCGGAACTATCCTTTGGCCTCCCCCATTCCGATACAGCAACCGGTCTAAACACAGTCGTATTCGGTTGGGTTATTTCTCGGCAGATTTTCGTGACCATCCCGTGGGCCGCGCGATATCCGGCCTGATTGAACACCATGACCGAAATCGCTTTGAGCTAATCGGCTTTGCGCTTGCTAAATCAAAGAGAGATCAAGTGCGGCTTCGGCTTGAAAAGTCGTTCGATCGCTTCTTCGATGTCAGTACTGTCTCGGACAATCATGTAGCCGCGCAGGCGCGCAAACTTGAGATCGATATCGCCATCGATTTAACTGGCTTCACCGAGGGGAGCCGAACCGGAATATTTGCATTCAGACCGGCGCCTATTCAGGTCAACTACCTCGGTTATGCCGGAACCATGGGTGCCGACTACATAGACTATCTTATTGCGGATCGAACGATAATTCCGGAAGAGCACCGACAATACTACACAGAGAAGATTGCCTATTTGCCTCACAGTTATATGCCGAGCAGTGCAGACACTCGCGTGCCCGAGCGTAGCTTTTTGAGAAAACAGTTTGATCTACCTGAAGGCGCTTTTGTGTTCTGTTGTTTCAACGGCGCATACAAAATCTCACCCGACATGTTCGATATTTGGATGCGCCTGCTGAAGCGGGTTGAGAATAGTGTGCTTTGGCTTGGTTACAATAATGATCCGGTGCTGCAAAATCTGCGGTCGGCGGCTGCCGCGCGGGGTATCGGCGAGGAGCGCCTCGTTTTCACACGCTCAATTCCCGAACGGGACGTGCATCTTTCCCGCTTAACTCTTGCGGATCTTTTTCTCGACACGTTGCCGTACAATGCGCATGCTACTGCCTCTGACGCACTTTGCGCTTGCTTACCTGTTCTGACCTGCCTCGGGACAACTTTTCCAGGAAGAGTTGCAGCAAGTCTACTGAATGCAGCTGGTCTCCCGGAACTCATCGCCGGCACTCACGGTGAATATGAAGCAATGGCCACCCGTTTGGCTCTAAATCCGCAGCAGCAGCTGTCGATCAGGCAACGGCTGGCGCAAAACCACGCGACTTTTCCTCTATTCAACCCTAAGCTTTTTGCTCGGAATATCGAGTCGGTCTATGAAGCTATGTTGAAAAGGCATGAGGCGGGTCTCGGGCCGGATCATATTGATCCTTCCCGTGATAGTTCAGGATGATCTCAGCGTAAGCGTCCGCTGAAATCGCGAGCAAGCGATGAGGTTCAGCTGGATGCGGCGCTTGAGGGGTTGAAGCCGTGCGAGACAGCACTGTCAGGGATTGCCCGTTTGGAATCCCGGCGCTAAACGAGGATCGGTATGCGGGTAAACTTACGCGACCCCGAAGTCCCTTCAGGTGAATTCGATTACCGTGCCGCTTTCAGCCGTAACATCGGCTGGATCAGCGAATGGGAACAACAAGAGCTCCGCCGAAAGACCATTGCCATTGCAGGTCTTGGCGGGGTCGGTGGCGCGCACGCGCTAACGCTGTCCCGCCTTGGCATCGGTGGTTTTCATTTAGCCGATTTTGACCGGTTTGACATTGTGAATTTCAACCGGCAGAGCGCGGCCTTCCTGTCCACGCTCGGTCAGGAAAAGACGGGCATTACGGCGCGGATGGTTCGTGACATTAATCCAGAATTGCGCCTGAAAGTGTTTGATCGCGGCATTGATGAGCGCAATCTTGATGACTTTCTTGTCGGCGCCGACGTGTTTGTCGACGGGCTGGATTTCTTTGTGGTCGATACTCGACGCATGGTCTTTAAGCGCTGCGCCGAACTTGGCATTCCCGCGATCACGGCTGCTCCGATCGGATTTGGCTCATGTTACCTTATTTTTATGCCGGGAGGCATGACATTCGAACAATACTTCCGTCTGGAGGGTCTGCCCGAAAGTCGGCAGTATGTGAAGTTTGGTTTGGGACTCGCCCCAAAGGGTTTTCACAGGCAGTATCTCATCGATCCTTCGCGAATGGATCTCGCCAACCGCCGCGGACCGTCAACCGCGGCGGCGGTACAGATCTGCGCTGGAGTGACAGCTGCAGAAACGGTTAAAATCCTGCTTGGCCGTGGCAGAGTCTATGCGGCACCCTTTTACCATCAATTCGACGCCTATCGGGGACGTTGGAAACGGGGAAAGCTACGTTTCGGCAATGCTGGGCCGTTGCAGTCACTCAAGTGCCAAATCGGTTACCGCGTCTATTCCCGTTTGTCGCGTAATTCGTACCCGAGCGAAACAGACGCACTGGATCTGGAAATTGAAAAGATAATTGAACTCGCCCGCTGGGCCCCCAGCGGAGATAACGCCCAACCATGGCGATTTGAGATACTGCAGCAGGACAGGCTAATTCTTCGCATCCATGCCGAATGCGAAAATAATAATATGTACGATTACGCTGGCGGTCGCCCGACGCTGCTGTCGGCCGGGTTCCTACTGGAAACATTACGCGTTGCCGCGACCCACTTTCAGCGCCGGATGAGCTGGAGCTATCTGGGCAGCATTGTTGGCGAAAGCGGTATTGATCACCGGATACAGGTCGCGCTGCCGAAAGACGCTGATGTGGTTGAGGACCCCCGTTTCGCTTACATTCGCAATTCGGAGCGTCGATCGCCGACGGTATCGCAATTGCCGATTAACGGACCGGCAAAAAGCAGAGCTTGAACATTGTCTGGGTGAGCCGCTCAGCATTGAATGGCGGGAGGAATTGGGGCAGCGGTGGAAGCTGGCCCGGCTGGGTGCCAGGGCGACTGACATTCGACTGAGAACAAGGGAGACTTTCCTGATCCATCAACGGATCCTGGATTGGGATCGCCGCTTTAGCCCTGAAGGACGTTCCTGCCGCCGCGGTCGGTCTCGATCCAGTAACGCTCAGTTTGATGCGTTGGGTGATGAAAAGGTGGGAGCGTGCGGATTTCATGTGCCGCTTTCTTGGCGGTACTGCAATCCCGCGCATTCAGCTCGATCTCATTCCGGGATTATTTTGTGGCGCGTACTTTGTTATCAAATTCAGGGCCGATTCTTCCGCCAGCCACCAGGCAAAAGATTTGCTTGAGGCGGGCGGCCGGCTGCAGCGGTTTTGGCTAACCGCTACTGCGCTGGGTCTCGCGGTCCAGCCGACAATTGCTCCGCTCTGTTTTGCTTATTACGGCCGAACCAGTCGCTCGACGGTGCCTGCATTCAAGACATTCGCAGCTTCAGCTGAGGACTGCATTCCGGGCAACGAGACCGTCCTTTTCCTCGGCCGCATTGGGGTACCAAAGCGGATGCTCGTCACTGCACGGTCTGTCCGAAGACATCTGGCAGACTACATTACAAGGTGAACCGCTTTACCATGAGCCCTACCCCACATTCGGCGGTAGCAGAATTCTGCTTACGCCATAGGGATGGCCTCAAATCTGAGCGGGGATCACCGTCGCCAACATGGGGGTCGCCGGATACATCCCGAATCCATACTTGAACTGAACGCTGTGCGACCTGAACTGAAGGTCAAAGGCCTGTGCAATCAGGGCGATCGCAAGAGGACACACCGTTATTGCTAATGACCGGCCCAGACACATGCGTGGGCCGAGCCCGAAAGGCAGGAGCGCGTGCGGGCATTCATTGCGCTTTGCATGCCTCTCCGGAATAAACTCATTCGGATTTTCCCAGTGATCTGGAAGGCGTTGAGCAGCAACACGAATCATTGCGAAAACCGATTTCGGCGGGAATCGATAGCCATCGAATTGAACCGATTCTTTCGCATAACGGAGGGAGCCCCAAAATGACGGGAAAAGCCGTAACACCTCTTTGACGAACATTTCCAGGTAAGGCAGGGTCGAGAGATCCTCAGCGCACGGCGTCCGGCTTCCAATGACGTTTTTCAGTTCCTCCCGCAGCTGGTTCAAAATGTCGGGTCTGGTGAAAAGAACAAAAACGCCCCACAGAATGGTCAACGCCATTGCCGGAGTTCCCAGATAGGCCGACAACATTTCGGCCCTGATTTCACTGCCGGAGTATGGTTGATTGGTCGCGGGATTCGCCTTGTCCATGAGCGTCCGGACGATATCCTGGTTGAAATTTGCACCGCGGTGGTGCCGTAGGATTTCGTCCATCAGGTCGCCGTAGGAACGCGCAACGCGGCGGAATTTCAGATTTGCGGGCGTAGGCAGCCAAAGGGGTGTCAGTGTCACAAACATCTTTTCGGCAAAGTTTGTGGCGGGCACGATCCAATCGAGTTGAGCCGCGCTCAGGTCTTCCGAGAACAACGCCGATGCAGCAAAATCCAGAACCAGTCGTTGGATCTCGGCATACACATCGATCGGTCCTATCCCGCTCCTGGTCCATCGCGATGCCAAATTTTCAAAGCTTCGCGGAAGTGATTGGCTGCCCCGCAGAGCCATCGCTTCGGTGAAGGCGGGCGCCAAAGCACGACGTTTTTCCGAACCACGTAGCTCCCCCGAGATCATTGTAGACACCATCCCCCATAAAATAGTCGGCCTTCGGAACTATATTGGGTGGTTTGCTTGTTCCGCACTGTTTGAGCGATGTGACGCTCTTGATGTGGTCGGGCCGCCGGAGACAGAAAATTTTTTGCGGTACGGGCAAAACCAATTGGAATACGTCGCCGTGAAGATCGAACGCCCGGAGCGCGCGACTGACCAGATAGTGCAGCGAGATCCCACGCGGAATCACTCGCAAGCGCGGAATTGGCTTTGGCGTCGATGCGGGTTTGCCGGTAAAATCGCCATGCTGCTGCGATTGGTCTGTGGCAAGTGTGTCATTCACGGGAATGGCCCCGTCGAGCCGCCCTGCTGTTGTTCCATTTTGCATGGCGCGATTGCCTCGCAAATTTGCCTGCATCAGTCTGTCTCGAAGTCTAAACTCTATTTTCACCAAGGTTGGTTAATATCGGGTTTGCGCTTACTTGTCACAGCGGTCCGACCATGCTCCTGCGAAAACGTCTTCAACTGTTTGAGTTTCTTGATCTGCCCTGGATCGGGGGCTGGGTTCGCCAGTCCATGCTGGAGTATCTCAACTTCCTACTGTACCGGATGGCGCAGCCCTACCGAGGGGTCGAGCAAATTCTGTCCCGTTGGGCGTCTGACGGGCCAAAGGGCTTCGTGCTCGACATGGGCTCTGGCGGAGGCGGTCACGTGGATTGGCTGATACGTCGCGCCGATGCGTCGGGCCTGCCGATTCCAAAGTTCATCCTCTCGGATCTTTTCCCGAAGGCGAACTTACCAACCTGGGAAACCATTCAGTCCAGACACGGGATCACCAAGGTTGGGTATGTGGCCGACCCCATTGATGCCTGCGCGCCGGAGGTAAGCACGATAAGGCTGCGCTCGATGTTCAGCATTTTTCATCATCTGACCCCGGAGCAAGCACGTCAGATGCTGGCAAGCGCTTGTTCGGATTCAGACGGCATCCTGGTCGCCGAAGGTGTCCGTCGTGCTGTGCTGCCAGCTTTCATGATGGCAATGCTCCTCCCGGTGTACATGTTCGTCATGCCGTTCGCAGCCCCGCACTTTACGGCCCGGCGACTGGTCTTCTCGTGCATAATCCCCATCATTCCCCTGATGATGACGTTTGATGGCGTTGCCAGCGTTCTCCGTGCTTATACGGCCGATGAAATCATCTCTTTGTTTCCCGAGGGCGCGCAGGCAAAGTTCGAAATCAAAGCGCACACATTCCGCTCATTGGGGGGTATTTTTGCAACAACCGTCGTGACGGCGTCACGGCGACCGGTGAAACAAACAGGCCTTTGAAGACGTGACGGCATAGTCGTTGCCAAGCTGGTTGTCAGCCTGACCTTCGATCGCGATCCATTCTCAAAAAAAGTAAGCCCGCCGCCAGGCAGCGAGCTTACTTTCATTTCGAATCGAGTGCGCCGGTTAAGCCCTCTTGTGACGGCGCCGCGCGAACCACCCCAAACCGATCAGGCCGAAGCCAAACATCGCCAGCGATGCCGGTTCAGGAGTTTGGATAAATGCGATTTCGGCGCCAAGCCCATTGAGGGTCCCGTTTGGCATGTAAGGACCCGGGGGGGCAGCATCAACAGTAAGAGTGCCCGCCACGATCGCGGAATTGACGTCAAGTGAATAAAACGGCACGGGCTCCACAAAGTATTTTGTGGCGTCGAAAGTGCCACAGGTACTAGCAGCTCCACCGGTTACCACGATGGAACCCAATACACCTTGGCCTGCCGTGCCATCACACAGGATAAAGCTCGCGTAAGCTGTGAAGTTCGGGGTACCGCTTCCGTTCGTGCCAACGGTTCCACCCAACGCAGTGCCTACCGCGATGACGACATCATTCGAATTGGTATCGGTCACTGTCGGTGCGGTGCCGCCAGTGGAACTCGTACTGGCCGGTTGAATATGTCGTTCTGGCCGACGTCGCCATAAAAAGCAAAAGTGCCGCTCGTAATGGTGCCGCTCTGGTTTGGGCCAAAACCTGTGATGCCTGTCGCGGTTACATTATATGTGAAGTATGCACCGTATGTATTTGGGGCGAGTTGTACTCCGCCGTTGTCTTCTGCAACCAGACCTGTTTTGGTGTAGAATAGAGGGATGCCACCGTTCGAGTAATTTTCAAGCTCTAACGTGCCCGTTTCCACTTGCGTACTGGGCCCAGTTTGCTGGATCAGGGCATTAGAGAGGCCGTTCATCTGGTTGGCGACTACTGGAGGAGTTGTGGGATATCCGCTGACCCCCAAGCGTGGCGCTTCCAGTCACATTCGGATTGATGGTGAATGGAGGCTCGATGGCCAAAGCGGGGTTAACCCCCAGCGCCAAAGAAAGCGCGGCTATGCTGCTTACTGCGACCAGCGTCGTCTTCAAATTCTTAAGGCCCATATGCGTCATGCTCCAATTTTCAAAACTGTCCTACTGTCCAAAGTAGAAGCAAGACCGATGCCAACCCCTTTGTTAAAAAAATTATTTGATAAAATCAGTGACTTAGCATTTTTGTCCGTGGCGTCAGAAACATGCAAGTGTATTCGAATTTTACAGGCCACGCCGTGCCTTCAGCCCGCGGTGACCAGGTTCTGAGCGAAAAACGCATAGATTTCCTGATGTTCCGTCGAATTCAGATCCGGCGATGGCACATGTGTAAACAATTTTGACAGGTAACAAATCCCGACAGGGGCTTTGGCTCTCGGCAATCCGCGCGAAGCGCGGCTTTAAGGCCGCGGAATTCTGCTTGCGCCGACTGCCAACTGTCCGGGCAGTTTCCGCAGCATTTTCAGTGACTATCAAATAAAACTTAAACGTGCACGGCTATGGTGTCGGCAGTCATACGAATTCGGCCCTTGTGAAGGTTTGAACGATGCCGATCTTGACCCGCAACGAGTTCCTCTGTCGCAGAATCCCGCCTGGAAACATTGAATGCTGCGGCCAACGCATATGCGAGCGGCGCGCAACAGAAGCGGCTCCTGGAACTATACGAGAGCTATTTCAAAATCATTCCGGCGGAAACGACAGATCAACTGAGATCCGTCTTTCGGCTGCGTTATGAAGTCTACTGCGTCGAAAACGCGTTTGAGAACCCTGCGGAAAATCCAGATGGGATGGAAACCGATTTCATGATGCGTGGGCCTTCCATTCTCTCCTGTTGCACCGCCCCTCTCAGGACGTCATCGGAACCGTTCGCCTGATTTTGCCAATGTCCGGTCCCGGCATGGAAGGGACGGGACTGCCCATTCGGGACGTATGCCACGACGACATCGTAACGACAAATAATACCGTGCTGCCTTGGGCAACGCACAGCGGAAATATCGCGTTTAGCGATTTCAAAAAAAATGCGCCGGCGCTCAGGTGATACCACGACGATGGGCGCATTTACCGAATGGGAGGACGCGAGGCGTCGTATTCCCGAAACTTCGATCGGTCTCATGCAGGCCATGGTTGCGATGTCCGCGAACGCGGGGGTGACTCACGTTTGCGCTGTCGTGGAGCCGCGTCTGCTGCGAATGCTGGCGCGTCTCGGAATTCATTTCATTCCGCTTGGGCCCCCTGTCATTTATCATGGACTGCGGCAGCCCTGCTATTCAGGCATCGATGAGCTGCTGGCAAGGACGTGGGTGGAACGGCGCGAAGTGTGGGAAGTGATGACGCGCGATGGCGAGTTGTGGCCGTATCAACGAAGAACTCGCATCCACTTTTCAAGCCAGGCGAAGCGCCGACGCCGCAGCGCTGGCTTACGCCTGAGACGCCCGGTATGGGCTTTTGAAGCGGCAGGTCAAGCCAATGGCCGCGGCGGCGACCGAGTGTCGTGAAAGCAGTTGTCTCCAACCGGCACAGATCATCATTTGGCCGCTTTGACCGCCGTCCAAACGCATATGATGTGATCCTGTTCAGGCGCACGTACGTTATCTCGTCTTAGTCCCACCGTGTCTCGCTGGTGCTGAGCGAGCGACCGGCTGCCGGTATTTACCTTCAGCCGCGGAAATTTCCAAGGAGGCAAAAATTTCTTCGCGGACGGCAGGTCGCATTTGTATAGTGTTGTTCGAGGGACGAGAAGCGACTGAGTGGGATCCCAGGGAGAGAGATTAAGTGGTTTGCGGGAGTATTGGAAAGGCGCGGCTGCTGATATCAGCAGCCTTGCTTGCGCTGATAATTGCTTCGGTTCCTCCCGCGCATTCTGCGCCGGCTGGCGCACAAACCACAACGTGCCGGCGCCATTCCCTCAGCACTGGACACGAAAGTGCAGCAATTCTTGCGCGACGCGGACAGCGCGCTGAAGACGGGCAACCTGAACCTCGCGCTCATCGAGCTCAAAAACGCTGTTCAGCTGGCTCCTGGCGCAGGCGAACCTCGAGCAAGACTTGGATTGGTTTTGTTACAGCAGGGCGCTACGGTCGCGGCCGAACGTGAATTGCGCCAGGCAAGACGGGACGAGGCACCAGATGAACTTGTGGTGCCCGGAATTCTGAAGGCGATGCTTCTACGCAGTGAGACAAAGGAGTTGTTGGCGGAATTTCCCGCACCTGCTCCTGATGCCCAGGGCGTGTTGGCTGCGGAAACGACTGAAGTCGCGTGGGATCGCACTGGGCGTTCTCGGCCAATATGCCGCCGGTAATGCAGAACTGGATCGTTCTCTCCATCTCCGGCGTGATGTACCGACGCTATTGGTGCGTGCAAAATTTGCTGGCCTTCAAAACGACCCTATCCTTGCCCGGCAGCTCATCGACGAAGCGCTGAAGGACGATCCCAACGACGAAGATGCTTTTGCCATGTCGGTGTCGCTCATGCGACAGAGGGGTGAAAGCCAAAAAGCGCTCGCCGCTATCGATGAATTTTTGAAACGTAATAAAACAAGTATTGCTGCCAGAACCGCCCGGATCGAAGTTTTGTTCAGTCTGAACGATGAAGCAGGGGCAAAAAAAGACGTTGAAGCGATTTTAAAACAGGCACCGGGGTCATTGGTGGGTTTCTATTATCGTGCAGTGATCGCGGCGCGGGACAAGAACTACAAGGAAGCTTGGGCTCAGGCTCAGAAATTGCCGCCTGGTTTTGTCCAGTATCAACCCAATATTGCGATGGAAGTAGCCCAAATCGCCATCGCTAGCGGAAATCCAGAAAGCGGTGCCGGGTTCTTGCTGCGCTCATCTCTCGCAACCCTGAAATTCAACAGGCACGCGTGCAGCTTTCGTCAATTCAGCTGCGTGAGAAACGGCCCGAAGCGGCGCTCGGATACGTTAGAACCACTCAAGAATTCTGATACTCCCCAGGTCCAGGCGATGTTTGCCCAAGCCTATCTGCAGCTTCGCCGTTATGTCGATGCGACCGCAGCTCTGAGGAAAGCGACTGCCTCTTCCGGGTTCGCCTCTAATGAGCTGCTGAGAACGCAATTGGCTTTTTCGGAGATCGCAAGCGGAAATCCCGAGGAGGGGGTGCAAACTCTTCAGCAACTTGCAACCCACGATCCCGGAAATCCCGAGATTGCGGGGCAACTTAGTCTAGCGCTGATGCGCGAAGGCAAGCTGGACGATGCTCTTGCCACGGTGGATCGGTTTGCCAAAGCACAACCAAAAGTCCGCTACCGTTTTTTTATCGCGGTCTGATCCTCGGCGCGCAAGATCAACTTGCAGCCGCATCGACAGCACTTGGACAGTCTCTAGCTAATGATCCAAAATTCCTGCCGGCGCGTTTCATTCGCTCCAATGTGTTTTTGGCTCGCGGAATGCCCGAGGAAGCGAATAAAGATCTTCAGCAAGTCTGGCTCAGGATCCGGCGGATGTCGCGGCTTACATTGGATTGGCGCAAATCGCGCTTAACGACGGCGCGCGACTCCGATCTGGTGAACCTGCTCAACAAGGCTATAAGTGTCGCACCCAAGGACCCGATGCCTCGATTGGCGCTTGCGAATTATCAGTTTTCACACGCACGCTATGGCGAAGCGCAAACGACAATAAATGAATTGCTGAAGCAGTTGCCGGCCAATGCAGATGGGTTGGCGGCTCAGGGCAAGATCAATTGGCAATGGGGGACAAAAAGGGCGCAATTGCGACCCTTCGCGCGTTGGTAACCGCCAATCCACAGTTGCCCATGGCTCAGGCCCTGCTCGCGAATGCGCTATATGAAGCCAAGGACATGACAGGCGCCGAAAACGCGATAAAGAAAGCCATCGAGTTGGCTCCACAGAACCGCTCAATTTCGCTCGATCTTGACCGCATATGAGATTGCCGCGGGAAAAATGATTCTGCACTCGCGATTGCGCGCGAATACAGTTCCGCTTATCCCGGGCCGACTGGCGATCTTCTGGTGGCAAACACCCTTGTGGGATTGAAGCGAACCAGCGATGCGAACGCGCTGCTGGAAAAAGCGTATGCGGCAAGACCGGAACCCGTCTTGGCAATTGCTTTGGCGCATAATGAGAAAGCACTGGGACGTACGAACCGGGCGGTGGCTGTGCTTTCCGGATGGCTCGCCAAGAATCCTAAAGATTTTGCCGTTCGGCAGCAATATGCGGCCTTACTGTCAGAGGCGGGAGATACGAACCGGCGCCCGGCGCGAATATCAAGAACTCGTAACAGAACGACCGGAGGATCCAGCTGCGCTGGATGGCCTTAGCTGGACTTCTCCAAAAGGAGGATTCTTTGCGCGGCGCTGTCCCTCGCTTCCCTCGCAGCGAAAATCGCTCCGCGCTCACCGGATATTATCGACACGCTGGGATGGATAAAATACCAGCGCCAAGACACTCAAGGCGCGCTCCCATTGCTAAGCGCGCCCATGATTTGAATTCGAATAATCCCGAAATCGGTTACCATTTTGCCCTGGCTCTTGACGCGGCGGGAAAACGAGCCGAAGCGAAGACGTTGCTCAAATCGGTTTTGGCGAAAACTTCAAAATTCACTGATGCGCAGAGCGCCCAGCAATTGATGGCACGCTGGTAAAGGTCGCACGTCACTTGGGACGCCATGATGAGCTCATCGGTGACCAATTCGGCGGTCATCCTTGCGCTCATCGACCAGCCCATAACGCGCCGGGAGAACAGGTCGATAACGGCGGCGACGTAGAGCCAGCCGTCCAGAATCCAGAGATACGTAAAGTTAGCAATCCATCGGCGATCGGGGGCGGCGGCGGAAAAGGAGCGGTCGAGCACGTTGGGAGCGACGCGGAGGCCCGCCGCTCACCCGGATCGGGCGGCAGCCGACGCCGTCGCGGGCGCCCTAAGCCGTCGCCCTCCGCAAAACCGCTGCGTGCCGGCTTCGCCGTAAGCGATGCTCCGAGGCCCTTTACGGGCCGGCTTGATTTCGGCGGGCGCGATTGATTGGGGGCGATTTACGCGGCGCGTTGCATCGTCTGGCGTTCCACGGCCCAGGCCCACGGCAAGAGCTCGTCGAGACGGTTGTTCGGCCAGAGATTGACGAGGCGAACGAGAACATCGGCGAGGTAGGCTTGCGGGTCGATGCCGTTGAGCTTGCAGGTTTCAATCAGCGAGGCAATGCAGGCCCAGTTTTCAGCCCCGTCGTCGTGGCCGGCGAAGAGAGCGTTCTTTCTTGTAAGGGCGACAGGCCTCATGGATCGCTCGACGATGTTGGTGTCGAGTTCGATGCGCCCGTCATCGAGGTAACGGGCAAGCCCGTCCCAGTGGTTCAGGCCGTAGCGGATCGCCTCGGCAATGGGCGATTTGGCGGAGACGTTGGAGAGCTGCGTTTCAAACCAGTCGCGGAAGGCCATGACCTGCGGCTTGCTCTTCTCCTGGCGCGCGGCGCGGCGTTCATCGGCGCTTCTGCCGCGGACCATCTCTTCGATTTTGTAGAACTCGGCGATTTGGACGAGCGCTTCGCTTGCGAGCGGCGCGTTGCCTTTCTTGGCGATATCGGTGAATTGCCCGCGTAGATGCGCCCAGCAGAAAGCGAGCTGTATCCTGTTTTGATTGAGCTTCTTGTAGGCCCTGTAGCCATCGCACTGCACGATGCCATGATAATCGGCAAGCAGAGTGGTCGCGTGCACAGAACCGCGCCCCGGCGCATAGCTGTAAACGACAGAAGGCGGATCAGGCCCGCCCCAGGGCCGGTCATCGCGGGCCATCGTCCAGAAGAAGCCCTCGTTCTGGTTCGCCCGCGTCCGGGATCGAGCACCGGCACCGTTGTTTCATCG
>CAVVEG010000006.1:0-240813 GCA_963747255.1 uncultured Alphaproteobacteria bacterium | reverse complement strand
CTTAGCCTGCTTTCCGGATTGGGTCATAACAGCAGCAAAACGAACAATCTGTCTTGACTTGCATTTGCGAGCTTCGCTTGCGTATCTCGCTTCCCGGGGCTTGGGAAATCGCTATTATTCACATCAAAGGGCGATCATCTTGCAAACTCACGATCGCTTGGAAGTCAGATAATTAATCGGCAGAATGAACGGCATCAGAAACGCCCTATCTCGCGCTGAACGGTCGATTACCACCCTCGGAAACGCAATTTCCGTGGCCGATCGAGGCCGTTTGATTTTTTGGCCGATCGTGCTTGTGTTCACAACCTATGCCTATTTCGCCAACGCCGTCGGGTTTGGCCAGGCAGCCACCCGACTTGCACTTTCTCTCTCCCTCGTCGAACACAGCTGGGTCGCAATCGATTTACTAGCGGAACACACAAACGACAAGGCGCAAGTCGGCGCTCACTACTATGTGGACAAGGCGCCTGGCGTGAGCCTGTTGGCTCTCCCAGTCGTCGCGGCCGCTCTGCCCTTGCTCGCGTCTGGCGATCCACCGACCTGGTTTGACGGAGACACCCCAACTGCCCGATTCGTCCTGCTTGGATACATCGTCGGGATCTTCGTGTCGATTGTCCCGGCCGTCCTGGCCGTGGCGATGGTGTTTCAAACAGCGATAAGCGTCGGCTCTGGTCCGGCAGGCGCTTTGTTCGCGGCTATAAGCGTTGCCTTGGGAACTCCGATGTGGGGCTGGGCGACAACACTGTACGGTCATGCCACGAGCGCTTCTTTTCTCTTCCTCGCCCTGGGCTTAGTCATCCGACTGGAGACGCTGCAGTACCGCCAGGCGCGTTGGCTAAGCAAATTGATCACAGCCGGCGCGGCAGGAATGCTCCTCGGCGGCGCCGTAGTTGTCGAGTTCACTGCCGCAGGCGCCGCGTTGTTTATAGCATTTTACGCGGTAGCGAGGGTTTTGAGAACAACAGGAGGACGACGCGGCACGGCACTCATCGCAACAGCGCTTGTCGCGCTTTTTTAGGGCGTCCTCCCTCTTCTACTTTACAACCGTTTGGCCTTTGGCTCACCGTTCGATGTCGGGTACAGTCACGTGGTCGGCTTCAAAGGCATGAAAGCCGGCTTCTTCGGGATCAGTTTGCCTAGTCCAAGCGTCGCGTTCGCGATCCTTTTTGGCCAATATCGCGGAATTGTTTGGATCGCTCCGATCCTGCTCGCAACACCATGGGCCCTTGCCGGGTTATGGCGTAGCCATACGGCGCTTACCGTGCTGATCATTACGATTGCAGCGTATTACCTTAGCGTCAACGCCGGCTATTATTACTGGGATGGTGGGTATTCTACGGGTCCGCGGCACATCACAGCCATGTTGCCGTTCGTTTGTCTTCCGCTCGCCACCCTGTGGAACGATGCACAACCAAGAACAAGACTCGCGCTAACAGGTTTGCTGGCGCTCAGCGTACTGCTTTCGTTGATCTGTGCCAGTGTTGGAATGAAGGCAGGACCGGCACCACGATTGCTCTTCGATTATCTCCTTCCTCGATTCAAAATGGGAGCTTGGGATGGCGTTCTGTTGTTTCGCTTCCACTTGCTGAAACCGCAACTGACGCTCGTGCCTTTGTTACTCCTGTGGTCGGGCATGCTCCTCCTCCTGCCGCGGTGCATCGTGGGCCCCGCACGGATCGCACCACGGGAAGCTTTGAACTGATTTTCCCCGTTCTTGATTTTTGAAGTCCAGAACTCATAAGACGAATTCGAAAATCGGCTTGGTCCGGCTCGACCAGAAAATGGGCCCCCGAACGCGATCCAACTACACCGTTGCAATCCGTACGGGCCCGACACAGGCCAAGTCTCGCGCATCTCCCCGGTCAGGCTGACCGGGTTTTCAAATCATTCAGAATGCCCTTGGGTAATGCCATTAAGGGCCGCCTGCGCGGAATTGCGCTGCCATCGGGCCCAAATCCCTGCCTTAGGAAAACGAACGCTGGCAACAGTTCCGTAAGCGATGCTCCGAGGCCCTTTACGGGCCGGCTTGATTTCGGCGGGCGCGATTGATCGGGGGCGATTTACGCGGCGCGTTGCATCGTCTGGCGTTCCACGGCCCAGGCCCACGGCAAGAGCTCGTCGAGACGGTTGTTCGGCCAGAGATTGACGAGGCGAACGAGAACATCGGCGAGGTAGGCTTGCGGGTCGATGCCGTTGAGCTTGCAGGTTTCAATCAGCGAGGCAATGCAGGCCCAATTTTCAGCCCCGTCGTCGTGGCCGGCGAAGAGAGCGTTCTTTCTTGTAAGGGCGACAGGCCTCATGGATCGCTCGACGATGTTGGTGTCGAGTTCGATGCGCCCGTCATCGAGGAAACGGGCAAGCCCGTCCCAGTGGTTCAGGCCGTAGCGGATCGCCTCGGCAATGGGCGATTTGGCGGAGACGTTGGAGAGCTGCGTTTCAAGCCAGTCGCGGAAGGCCATGACCTGCGGCTTGCTCTTCTCCTGGCGCGCGGCGCGGCGTTCATCGGCGCTTCTGCCGCGGACCATCTCTTCGATTCTGTAGAACTCGGCGATTCGGACGAGCGCTTCGCTTGCGAGCGGCGCGTTGCCTTTCTTGGCGATATCGTTGAATTGCCGGCGTAGATGCGCCCAGCAGAAAGCGAGCTGTATCCTGTTTTGATTGAGCTTCTTGTAGGCCCTGTAGCCATCGCACTGCACGATGCCATGATAATCGGCAAGCAGAGTGGTCGCGTGCACAGAACCGCGCCCCGGCGCATAGCTGTAAACGACACAAGGAGGATCAGGCCCGCCCCAGGGCCGGTCGTCGCGGGCCATCGTCCAGAAGAAGCCCGTCTTGGTTCGCCCGCGTCCGGGATCGAGCACCGGCACCGTTGTTTCATCGACGGCGAGCTTGGCCGAGCCCAGCAGGATCGTGCGCATCCGCTCGTGAAGCGGCAGGAGTTCGGCCGCGGCATAGCCCACCCAGAACGCCAGTGTCGAACGATCGAGTTTGATCCCCTGGGCCAGGAACATCTGCGCCTGGCGGTAGAACGGCAAGTGCCAGCCGTATTTGGCCACCAGCACATGAGCCACCATGGCTTCGGTCGGAAGGCCGGATTTGATCAGATGCTCCGGCGCCGCGGTTTCCACGATCTTCTCACAGCCCCGGCATGCATATTTGGGGCGGTGGGTGACAATCACCCGGAACTGCGCCGGGATCACGTCCTGGGGGCGGAACTGTCCTGGTTTCCCGGCCTTGGGGATGAGTTTGCGCCGTGATGGGCTGGGGCGATATGCGCCGGAGCGCAATTCATCCTGCAACCCTTGCAGAAAGCGTTGCTCACCAACCTTGAGCCGGATGCGGCCCACCGTCATCCCATCGACCCCGGCAGAGCGCTTGCCTTTGTTCGAGGCCACGCGTCGCCAGGCGCTTCGGAGCGTGCGGAGATCGGTCATCCAACCCCACACGTCCCGCCAAGCATCGTCGGGATTCGCCTTACTCCATTGATAAAGCTTGCGCATCGAGCAGCGAGGAGCAACTAACCGCGCCGCTTCGGATCGCTTGGCCTCCCCGCCATCGCGGTGCTGGAGGCGGATTTCCATAAAATAAATACAGAGGCGTCCGTCGCTCACTTCGTGTTCTCACCATGGACATTGCGGTAGCCCGGCCTACGGTCGATGGTCCGTATCCGGAACAGTTTAGGCCGATCTGCTTATGCCATCCGATCGGCGACGCCCGATCGAGCTCCTCGGCCCCCTTCCGTTCGTTACTCTTACAAACGGGACGGCATTGCAGCCGTCGGTCAAAGATCAGCAAGTGTGGAAGACACGCTATGTCATAGCCTTACCTCCCACGCCGTCGCGGCGCACAATAGCCATGGAAGAAACGGCCTTCCTGATGGCCGTGCAGTGGATCGTCGGTGGCATCCAGGTCGAGGATGATCTCTGCGGGCGGCTCCCGGAACGATTCCAAAAACAGCGCGACGAACAGCGCCTCGATCCCGGCCACCTCGTAACTGATCTTGTGGTAGCGCGTCGCCTCGGGACAGCTCAACTCAAGACGGTTCAGCGTCGACTTGCCGGCCACCGGCGCACAGTCCCTGCGATGGGCCGACAGCTTGCCCGCCAGAACCGCCATCACCGGATCATGACGCAGATCGTCGTGGTCGTTGAGGTCCTCGTAGCCAAGCGCGATCCCGAATACCCGCTGGCCTACCAGCGTCTTGACCTCGTGCTCGATCAAATCCTGACGCCGGACATCGCGGAAACACTCCGCAAATCGCCCAACAACACCGAGCACCCGGTCAGCCGCCCCAAGAAGCAGCGCTCCCCCATCCGACGTGATCGACCCGCCGTCAAAGCCGCTTACCACTTTGCGGCCTTCAACAGGTGCAAACTCGAACCGTTCCGCACTACACTCTGTCGGCATCGGGATTTCCCCTCGAAACACTCGAAAATCGCTTTCGCAAAACGACTTTCCGTGATTTGGAATCCTGATGCACCCATCAGTTTGAGAATTCCGGGCTAGGCAATCTTTGGGGGCGACTCGCCGGGAGAACGTTTTTCCGCTCGGATCTCCGGTTGCCGAACTTTTGGATCGCCAATTCTGAAAATTCATTTATGTTAGTGCCCGGGGGGGCCAGCCAATTGCTCAATCCAAATCTGACGCATCCGAAGGTCCGGATCGTTGCCGCGTCCGACCTGGGCGCCGATGATGGCCGCATCCGTGCAGCCTGGGAACAGCTGCTGGATGAAAACTCCAACTCCACCTTGTTTTTTCAAAGCCCGCCATATTTTGATCACCTGACGGATCGGCGTTTCGGCTGCGCGTTCCTGGGAAATTATCGAAAGCGATTTCCACTTGCCGATCGGCATCGTGCCCATGCGTAAAACTCAGGTCGCGTTCAAATTCGAGGTCGGCCGGCACCAGTTGGGGCAGGTGTCTTTGGCAGGGATACGGATCCTCGGGGGAACACTGCTTGCACCCCAATCATCTTGCGTGTTCGAGCGGCTCTTCCGGGCGATCGACAGGTTTTTGCCGGGTTGCGAGGCCGTTGAAATGACCGGAATACCAACGGTGTCCTCGCTGTGGCAGTTCCTGCAGGACAGTGAGACGCTGAAGGGGGACTTTACCCTGTATGCTCCTTATGGCCCCCGAAACTGCCACACGGCCAATATACTTGATTCGTATACGGAATATCTCGGGAGGTTTGGACACAAGAAGCAGTACAATCTGAGGCGGCAGATCCGCCTGCTCGATCAGTTCGGGCGGGGCAGCCTGCTGTTGCAACGGATCGACAGTGTGCCGACCACCAGGCTCTTCCACGACGCGTGGGTCGCTTTGGGACCCCAGTCAAAGCGCAAAAATGGAGGCGAAATCCCGTTGACCGAATTGGTCGACCTGGCCGAGCGCCGGCTTCTGCTGAGCTATGTGTTGAGCATCAACGGCAGCCCTTGCGGCGCGGTCCTGGGTACGCGCTTCCGGGACACGCTCATGATCCACACTCTCAGGCACGACGAGGGAATCAGTCGGCTTTCCCCTGGAACGGTCTTGCATACCCTGATGATGAAAGACCTCATCGAAAACAGGCTCGCACGACGCATCGACTATGGATTTGGTGAACCAAAATATCGTTTGCACAATGACATGGACGAACGCGTGCATGCCATTCTGGTGCGCAACGGGGGCATCAACAGTTCGCTTGTTGCAGCGCATGGCTCCTTCGCAAAGATGATCGATGGTGTAAAGCGCTTCGCCCACCGCCCCGCTCTAGCAGCCTGTCGGACTTAACGCACCACGGCAACATGCGTAGAATCTGCTGATTGATTCTGCGATGGTAAGCTTGGTTTCCGATGAGCAATTTTCGCACGATTGACCGCGAGACTGGATTTCTTCTGCCTCCCTCGGTTGACGAGTGGCTGCCGGAGAAGCATCTGGCGCGGTTCGTGGTGGAGGTGATGGAAGGGTTGGACCTTCGCACGATGAGCGGAAGTTATCGCGGCTCGGGTTCGGCGTCTTACCATCCGAGGATGCTTCTGGGCATTCTGGTTTATGGCTATGCGACGGGGATATTTTCGAGCCGCAAACTGGAGCGGGCGACATATGACTCCGTGGCGTTTCGTTTCATTGCGGCCAACGATCATCCTGACCACGACACGATCGCGACGTTCCGGCGGCGGTTTCTCAAGGAGATCGAGGCTCTGTTCGTTGAGGTGTTGCAGTTGGCGCGCGAGATGGGCGTGCTGAAGCTGGGCACGATCGGGCTTGACGGCACGAAAGTCCACGCCAACGCCAGTCGGCACAGCGCGCTTTCCTATGAACATGCGGGTAAGATCGAGGCGCAACTCAAGGCCGAAGTTGCCGAACTCCTGGCCAGAGCCGAGGCTGCGGACAAGGCGGACATTCCCGATGGCATGTCGATTCCCGACGAGTTGGCGCGCCGCGAAGACCGTTTGCAGAAGATCGCCCAGGCTCGCACGAAGATCGAGGCCCGCGCCCGGGAACGCTTCGCGCGTGAGCAGGCCGGGCATGAAGCCAAACTCGCCGCGCGCGAGGCCAAAACCGCAGCCACGGGTAAGAAGCCCGGCGGCAAGCCGCCGCAGCCTCCGGCGCCGGGTCCGCTGCCGGCCGATCAGATCAATCTGACCGACGAAGAATCGCGCATCATGCCCGTCGCCGGCGGTGGTTTCGAGCAATGCTACAACGCGCAGGCCGCGGTGGCGCAGGGCAGTCTTCTGGTCATCGCCGGCGATGTTGTTCAGGCTTCGAACGACAAGCAGCAGATCGAACCAATGCTGGGCAAGATCGCTGCCCTGCCCGAAGAACTGGGACAGACCGCAACGCTGCTGGCCGATAGCGGCTATTTCAGCGCGGGGAATGTGGCGGCCTGCGAGGCGGCAGGGATCGAGCCGATGATTGCCATGGGCCGCCAGCCGCATCATCCGCCCCTGGCCGAACGCTTCGCTGATGCACCGCCCGCGCCGGAAACCCGACGCCGGTCGAGGCCATGGCACATCGGCTGAAGACGCCCGAAGGCCGCAAGCTCTATGCCCTGCGCAAACAGACTCCGGAACCGGTGTTCGGCATCATCAAATCGGTGCTCGGTTTCCGCCAGTTTCTGCTGCGAGGCCTCGACAAAGTGCGCGGCGAGTGGAGCTTGGTGACCATGGCCTGGAACATCAAGCGGATGTTCGTCCTCAGCCCTGCTTGAAAAGGCCGGGCTGAGCGTCCTCTGCTGCGAAAAAAGCGGGCCACAGGGTGATCTGGGACTTGCAACGCGAGCCGGGACGCCATCGGGTGGCCTCGCGTGGGCTTGCTGACGGCAAAATCGCCCTCGGCGTTCAATCGCAAACCTCAGTCCGACAGGCTGCTAGAGCGGGATGAGTTTAAATCGGCTCAGCAATAGCCCGCATTCCTAAAGTAGTTTGCACATTCCTCGACGGTGAAGGTGCCGAGCAGCTGTCCGATTGCGGCGCAGACGGTTTCCATGGTTCGCGCAGCAGCTTTGCGGAGCGAGTGCTTCAGCTTCGCGAACAGTTGCTCAATCGGGTTCAGATCGGGCGAGTATTTCGGCAGAAAGATCAAATGGGCACCAGCTTGGCGAACCGCTCGACGTACGGCGCTGCCTTTGTGACTGCCCAGGTTATCAATGATCACGACATCACCAGGCTTGAGTGTCGGAACGAGCACCTTTTCCACATACAGCAGGAACCACTCGCCGTTGATCGGACCGTCGATGAGCCATGGCGCGTCAACCCGGTCATATCGCAGCGCAGCGAGGAAGGTCATCGTATTCCAATGACCATAGGGAGCTTTGGCCTGCAGGCGCTCGCCTTTCGGACCCCAACCGCGCAAAGCCGCCATATTGGTTTTGGTCCAGGTCTCATCGATGAACACCAGCCGTGAGGGATCAATCCGTTTTTGATATCGCGCCCATTGCGTGCGCCTTCTGGCGACGTCGGGACGATCCTGTTCGCTGGGCAGAATTGTTTTTTTTATAGCTCAGGGATTCGTCGTGGACGAACTCCCAGACGGAACGGTAATCCACCTTCAGATCACGTTCGGCGAGCAGCTCCGTCACAAGCCCGCGCAGCGTAAAATCGCCGGCATTGCATCGCGTGATCAGCCACACGCGATGCTCTCCCGAAATCGCTTTGGGCTTGTGGCCGCCCATCTGTCCCGGCCTGACGTGGCCTTTTTCCCGAAACTGCTTGATCCACTCGACCACCCGGCTGGGCCCAACGCCAAACCGGCGCGCGGCTCCCCGGCGGCTCATTCCTTCCTGCTCAACCGCTGCAACAACTCGTTCCCGCAGATCCATCGAGTATGGCTTTGCCATGACATGCCGGCCTCCATCTCCAGCCAGCATGTTGAATCTGACTCGCGACCTTTTGGGAATCCCTATCAATTCGGCCTAAATTCATCCCGCTCTAGGCCGCCTTTTGGGCCAAACAGGGTGGAGCGGATAAACCAACTTGTAACCAAACCATGGAAACCCACTGAAGGGTCATGCTAATTCTGAAAACATGACCGGGAAAGACGAGTTGGTTCGGCGCTACCGGAAATACCGGAAGAAGCGGCGGCATTCCGCCCCGATCCGCGCCAACCGGACGGTAGATCTGGGTGGTCTCGATTGTGGCATTTGGCGTGTTAGGGTGGGGATCTCCTGGATCGTGTCCCTTGCCCAGCCCCATATTTCGCCGGCAACCTTCAGCACGCAACCGGCAGGCGATTGGGCCAGGGGGTTCCCCCGGTCATCATCATCCAGGACAACTCGGCCCGGCCCGACGATACCGGCAAGTAATCTGATCCTCAAATTGTTAATCTACGGAGGGGGCATGCCCCGAAGCATCCTGGTTACCGGCGGTGCGGGATACATCGGAAGCCACACGTGCAAGGCGTTGGCTGCACGAGGCTACCAACCGGTTGTGTTCGATAACCTGAGCCGCGGCCACCGGTCCGCCGTCAAATGGGGGCCGTTGGTTGTCGGTCAACTGCACGACAAAGATGCGCTACGAGAGGCAATTCTGACCCACAACATCGATGCCGTGCTTCACTTCGCGGCCTTTGCCTATGTCGAGGAGTCGGTAAAGGCGCCAAGCCTTTATTTCCACAACAACGTTGTCGGCTCACTCAATCTGTTCGATGTGCTGGCGGAAACGAAGGTCAACAAGATCGTTTTTTCGTCCACTTGCGCCGTCTATGGCATCCCGGTCGGCCTTCCGATCACCGAGGATACGCCAACCAATCCGATCAATCCGTATGGTGAAAGCAAACTGCAGGTCGAACGGATGCTCGCCTGGTATCGCGCCGCTTATGGCCTGACTTCGGTCGCTTTGCGCTATTTCAATGCCGCCGGTTGCGATCCTGACGGCGAACTTGGCGAGTTGCACGACCCCGAGACGCATTTGGTGCCGCTCGTCATCAGAGCTGCACTCGGCACCGGCCCGGCATTACAGATTTGCGGTACCGATTATTCTACGAGAGATGGCACGGCGATTTGCGATTTTGTCCACGTCAGCGACCTCGCGGAAGCCCACGTGCTTGCGCTCGATTACCTCGACCGAGGTGGGTCCCGGGCCCATTCAACCTGGGTACTGGAAACGGCTCCTCCATCCGCGAAGTTATAGCGGCTGTTGCGCGGCATACGGGCTGCAATGTCCCCGCGGTCGAAACAGGCCGGCGGGATGGTGATCCGCCGCAGCTTGTCGCCAATCCTGCCCGTGCAAACGCGATCCTTGGCTGGCGGCCATCGCGCTCCGATCTTGATACGGTCGTCAAAACGGCAAAGGATTGGGAAGCGCGTCACTATTTGCAAAACGCTGCTTTTTCTTGCGATGGAACCCGCTGATCACAGGATGCGCGTATCGTCGGAACTTCAAGTGCTACCGCTTCCGACAAGCGGTCATCCTTGTTGTAATGATGAAATGAAAAGGTCAGCTGAAATGCACCCCACCCCGCGTGAGCGGCGTCAGCCGCCACTCAGCGGAGCCAGCAATAGCGCTGGCAATTGAAGACTGGCAAACCAACGGTCCAAAGCGATTAGGTTTGTGCCGAGAATATGCAAACCCCATCCGAACATCAGAAACACTAACAAGGTCTGCACGCCCATCCCGGCAACAACCCCGATCGCATCCTGAGCCGTAAGAAGGAATGCAATCCAATTGCGGTTCACATTTCCCTTCGAGGACATTTGCTTCCGAACATAATTGGTTAGGCTGTTACAAACTGGAATTCGAAGGACACTTGATCAGCGATCTTCAATCTCGTTTACGCCCGTCGGTCCGCCCGGACATCGGGAATGGCGAACGCTGGCCAATAACGGTGGCCTCCTGCGTTGCTCACGTTAACCACTTGGCCCCGGATCGATTGCCCGCCTGCCGCTTCGCCGCGTATAACGTGGCGCCCGGCGCCTTGAAGGTCGGGTAACGGAGATAAGATGAATTGGGCTGGTCGGTTTCACCGGCAGGTGGCGCGTGCGAGCCTCGCCTGCGTCGCGCTCTCCGCCGTGACATGGACCAGTTCGAACACGCTCGCCGCTGGCGCGGCCGCACGCGCGAGCCCTGGCCTCCCGCCGGAAGTGACCAAACTTCTTGAAGCGGCCGATCGCGCCGACAAGGACGGCAATCTCGGCGTCGAACTTATCGAACTGAAGGAGGCGGTCCGGGCGGCGCCTCAAAACGGCGACGTCCAGGCGCGGCTCGGCATCGCGCTGCTGAAAGCGGGCGACCCGATTGCGGCCGAACGCGTATTGCGCGACGCCAGACGATCCAGGGGGTCGGATGAGCTGGTCGTGCCGCCGCTGCTGGAGGCGATGCTTCGACGCGATGAGGCGGACCAGATCCTGGAGGAATTCGCCGAACCGGGGACGGGCGCCACAACCGGCTTCGCGGCCGACATCCTGCGCTCGCGTGCGCTGGCCTATGAGATGCTCGGCCGCAAGGCTGACGCCGACGCGGCAATGGACCGGTCTCTTGCGATCCGCCGCGACGGCTTGGGCCTGTCCACACGGGCAAGACTTGCCGCTGATCAGGATAATCTGGCGCTTGCACGCCGGCTCGTCGATGAAGCGATGACGATTGCGCCCAAAGACCCGGAAGTGCTGGCTGCACGGGTGGCGATCACGTACCAGAGTGGCGACCTCGGCAAGGCATTGGCGGCGGCAGATGACTTTGTCCGCCGCTTTCCGGTCAATAATGCTGCCAGAGTGATCCGGATCGAAGTACTGCTCGCGATGAAGCAGGACGCGCTTGCTGAAGCCGAAGTTGACGCGCTGGAAGCGCAGTCTCCCAATTCGTTGTTCCTTACCTATTACCGCGGACTGCTGCTGGCGCGCGCAGGAGACTTCAACGACGCCTGGTCGGCGGAACAGTCGCTTGAGCCGGAATTCATCATGCAGCAGCCAAGCGTGGCCATGAAGGTGGCGGAGATCGCTGTTTCTTCGCGCAATACCGTGAGCGCCGAAGGCATTCTTGCCGCTTTGGTTTCGCGCCGGCCAGCTCTCGCGGAAGCACGCATCCGGCTGGCCTCGCTTCAATTGGGTTCGGGACATCCGGATAAGGCCATAAACACGCTTGACCCGATACAGAATTCGAATGACCCGCGCGTGCAATCGATTTTGGGCGAAGCCCAATATCGGCTCGGCCAGTTTACCGATGCGATGGCTTCCTTCCAGAAAGGAATTCAGCCGAGGCGGGGGCAGATAACGATTTCCTGAAGAGGAAATCGGAGCGGCAGCGCTCGATTTTGGTGATTTAGATACTGCACTGCGCAATTTCAATGAAGTGCTGGCCCATTCGCCCGGAAAATGGAATGCCGCAGAGCCGGTCATCCTTGCGCTGATACAGCAGGGAAAAACGGCCGAAGCGCTGGATGTCGTCAATCGCACCGCGAAGGGAGGAACTCGAACGCCACTGGCGCCCTACTATCGCGGCCGGATTTTGGCCGCGGCGGGCGATTTGGCAGGGGCGTCAGCAGCGTTTTCGGAAGCGCTGGACATCGCGCCAAAATTTGCCCCTGCACGGTATTTCCGGGCCCATGTCGAAGCGGCGCGTGGCGACCCCGCGGCAGCGGAAAAAGATCTGAAACAGATGATCGCGCAAAATCCGGCCGACGCGAGCGCTTATCTCGCGCTGGCGGAAATCGCGCTGCACGAAGGCGATGAACCGCGGTCGATCGCGCTGCTGAACACCGCGATCAAGGCGGCTCCGAAGGATCCGGCCCCACGACTGGCGCTGGCTCTGACGCAAACCTTTTTGCGCAAATTCAGCGACGCGGAAGCAACGCTGGATGCACTCCTGAAAATCTGGCCCGGTAATCCCGAGGCACTGAAGCAACTCGGTCGCGTCCGACTGCTCAGGGGCGACAAAGCAAAAGCGGTCGAGACATATCTCGGTTTGGCTGCGGCATATCCGAACTCCTCTGGCGCCTATGTTCTGCTGGCCAAGGTATTCCACGCAACCAATGACCCCGTTGGCGCAGTCGATGCGGCAAAGAAGGCTGCGGAATTTGTCTCCGCTCTCGGTTCGCGTTCGCGCCGTTCTGGTCGAATATCTCGCGGGCGCCGGAAAACCCGACGAAGCCGTTGCCAGCGCGACGGCAATACGCTTCGCTTCATCCCTCGCCCGATGCGGATCTGCTGGTCGCCAGCGCGCTGGCGCAATCGAAACGGGATCGTGAGGCCTATGATTATCTGCAGGGCCGATTTGCCGCGCGACCGAACGGGCTTATTGCACGGGAACTCAGCGAACTTGCGTTGAAGTCCGGCGATCAGCGAAAGGCGCTGTCCTGGCTTCAGGACTGGTTGCACGGCAACCCGTCTGATTATGACGTTCACCGTCAGTATGCGTCGCTTCTGCTGGATACGGGAAATGTGGTGGAGGCCCGGAAGGAGTTCGAGGCTCTGCTGAAGCAACGGCCCGAAGATCCACTGGTGCTGAACAATCTCGGCTGGTTGCTTCGCGATGACGATCCGGCGCGCGCCTACGCGCTCGTGTCGCTCGCTGCACGGATCGTTCCGGACTCCAGGGATGTCATGGATACGCTGGCGTGGCTGAAATATCAGCGGCGCGACCTGCTGGGCGCATTGTTGCTGCTTCGGCGCGCCCATCAGTTGGAGCCCGCTGATAGCGAAGTCGCCTATCACTACGCTGTCGTGCTGAACGCAGCCGGCAGGCGGGACGAAGCAAAAACCGTACTGCGATCGGCTCTCACGACGAAAACCGGTTTTGCAGACTCAGAAGATGCGAGAAAACTTCTGTCGGGTTGGTGACGTTCAGGATTCTTCAGTTCGCAGTGGTGGAACGCCGGATGCGCAGAACGTCATCCCTGCGAGACCCAGAAGACCAAATCCGAACAACATCAACGTCATCGGTTCGGGCACTGCCGTCCGGAACGTGATCACCAGATTGTCGATGGCGATCGTGGCCGGCCAATCCTGGAAGTCCAGGCTTGCAAGCTTCAGACCCGACGCAACATTGATAAGTCCGCTGGTGGTCAGAAGCTGCGGCGCGGCCTCGCTGTTGGAGTTCCCGGACACCGTATAACCCGACGCCCCAGTCGTGCCCGAACCCGGTACCGCCGCATACCAGGTCGGGGCGAGTTGCGTGCCACCGGGGGCTCGTCAAAAGGGTAAAATCCGGGCAGATTTGGGTTACCCGCAGCCACCGCAGTTTGCGCCGCTTAGTGATGCTCGTGCAGCTAATGTCCGGGAAAATTTGGAGATCAAAACTCACGGACGCGATCTGGTACTGCTGACCATTGATCGTGAGGTTGTTGAACTGGAGAGAAATGTTATCGCTCTGAGCGCTGCAGTAGCTTGTGTAATCGGCGCCATTGCAATTGATGATGTAACCGTCAGCCGACACGTTTTCACTGTTCGTGCCGCTGCCTGCGCCCGTGTCCTGCTGACTTAACGTCGTATTGTTCGGAGTTGAACCCTGGGTGCTGCCCAAAGTCAGTGGATCGCTACTGCTTGGACCGACCACGTTGCTGTCGGCGGTATAGCTGCTGCCGGTATTGCCCTGTTGCCCGACTGCGCCTGTCACACTCGCCGAACCGACCGAGAAGCCCGCGCTTTTCAGCACGTCGGTCATATAGTTCGCGATATCTGCGCTCGCCGCGTTCTGGCTGCTCGAACCAGTGCACGCCGTATTGGCGTAGCCGCAGAGATTATCGAAATTGAAAGTGACCGATACGGTTCCCGCCTGTGCCGGCGCAGCACTTGCGATTGCAAGCAGCGCAGTGCAACCCAGAAGAGTTCGGCGACCCGGCAAATTCGCTGTTTTCATTTTTGCGCTGCCCCCGCGACGGCAGACTGCATTCTGTCCCCGATCGAATGTTACGACGGCAGTGGCGGATGCGCAATGCTCAAGTCAGAATGGATTGGTTAACCAGTCCTTATGGTTAACACGTGGCCGGCATCTGTTCGAGCAGGGCAAGCAAATTGGATTTCAGCTGAATTGAACCGGGCTGAGCGCTGAGATCAGGCTGCTTGACCATCGCAGCCTCGCAGCACGAGCTTCGGAATTTCCTGCCAATTTGGCTCCCTTGTTTCCGGCCTCCAGCAGGCACAGACAGGCCACGAGGTGCCGTTCGTTGCAGCCCGTGAGGACTCCTGTCAGTTGGCGCGGGTAATCAGCTGGGTGATCAAGCGGCGGCGCCATCCTGGCTCAATCAGGTCGAGACCTGGTTCTCCATCCTGCAGGGTCAGTCGTTGAACGGGGCTTCCTTCACCGCGATCAAGAAATTGCAGGAGCACATTGATGCATTCGCAGCGCCGCTTCAAAGACCGGCGTATCACTCAACTCTGATTCCGGGCAATAGTCCGCACGAATTAACGCTTTGTGAGCAGCAAATCGTTAACGAATGTCACTAACATTCCCGGAGCGGGTGCATGCGTGGGAAGCTGGCAATGGCCGTTTCAGGGCCACAAGATGTTATCGTCGATATCTGCAATTTGAACTGGCGGGCCCTTTCCACCGACGACCTGATCAGCGTCGCATGGGCTTACCACTACTTCTCGATCCAATTTCGAGAGAACCTCGAAATCGCGTGCGCTATCTACCCGCAGGATTTGTCGCTCAGCCAACTCGACCGCGGCGAACGCCACACCGGCAATCTCTCGCCCTGGCCCGGAATTGCCGAAGCCGACGAGAAGATGCACCACGACGAATTCATGCGGCGGGCCCTGGCGCTGACGGCTATCGATGAAAGCCGGCGGCGGCGGCTCGAAGACGCCGGCCGGTCCTACTTGGCAAAGATGCGCGCGATCGACCGAAAGAGCCGCGCCTTGAGCATCGCGAGCTATGAGAACGGCGGTCTCGTCGCCGTGTTTCGCGCCATCCTGACTGCACCCTCCTGGGACGATCCGGTTGTCAGAGCCTTCCGCCATTTCCTGACCGAGCATATCCGGTTCGACACCGATCCGGTGGGAGGCCATGGTACGTTATGCCGGCATTTGACGCCCGACGATCAGGTTCTGCGCTTGTGGAGCGCATTTTACCAGCTACTCGTCGAAGCCGCGCCGCGCCTCGCGGTGTCCCGCGAGCCCGGAAAAGCGCCTATTTGATCTCCGGGCGCATCATGAAATCGCCCTTGCTGCGCAGATTGATGCCGACATCGAGGACCGGCGGACGCGAGTTTTCGTAGCGAAGGCGAAGCGCGCGCGCGATTGTCATGAGATGGACCTGCATTTCGGCGCGCGCCAGGGCTTCGCCGACGCAGTTTCGTGGCCCCGCGGAAAACGGCAGCATCGCCCGCAGCTGTCGATCCGACAAACGATCGGGCGCGAAGCGATCAGGATCGAACCGGTTCGGCTCATCCCAGAAATCAGGGTGGCGCTGAATTAAATAAGGGGAAATATAAATCTCCGTGCCGGCCGGGACGAAATAGTCGCCGAGCCGGTCGTTCTCGAGCGCCCGACGCGTCAGGAGCCAGCCCGCAGGGTAAAGGCGCAGCACTTCCTCAATAGTTTGCCGAACAGTAGAAGGCGCGGGCCAGATGCCGTCGCGCAGCCGATCGAGCTCGCAGGACAATCGTTCCTCGACCTCCGGATGGCGCGACAAAAGGTACCATGCCCAGTTCAAGGTGCTCGCCGTGGTCTCGTGACCGGCAACGATCAGAGTGAGGACCTCGTTGACCAGCTGTCGGTCCGTCATCGGCGAACCGCTGTCGCGGTCTCGAGCCGCCATCAGCATGCCAAGAATATCGCTTGCTCCCGAGGCGTGCGCCCGGCGCGCGGCGACGATGTCGAGTACGATCCTGCCCAGTGACCGCAGCGCGCCGGCAAAGCGCAGGTCGCGAGCCGACTGCTCGGAGAGAAGCGCGAACGGCGGCAATACCTGCGGCAGGTCGTGGCCGAAGATCGCTTGCAGCGTAACTTCGAGCACCAGCAGGCTAACGTCTCGGGTAACGTTGACCGGCTCGTTCTTCGTTGCCGCGGCGCGCCAGCGGTCCAGCAAAGCCGTATTGGCGGCACGCATGACGCCCACGAGCGCGCTGACAGCCTCACGATGGAAGGCGGGCTGAATGAGGCGCCGCTGCCTTTGCCAGAACTCGCCCTCGCTCACCATGAGACCGTTGCCCAATGCGAGGGCAACGCGCTTAATCGCCCAGCCCTTGCTGTAGTTCCGCCAGTTCGTGCGCAGGACATGCTGCACAAGGTCAGGATCGCTGACCACGTAGACAGCGAAACCGTCGATCACGGCTTTATAGATGTTGCCGTAGCGGTTCAGCTGTTCACTGAGCCAAGGCAACAGATCCTGCCCCCCGCTCCAAGTCTCGCTGGGCCCGGGCGGAACGATATCGGTCACGTCCGTGACCGCCTCATCCAGGATCGAGCACGTCGACCAGCGCGGCAATGTCGTCGGGCGCCGTATCGCCATGCGTGAGACATATCCGCACGACGTCCTCGCCCTCGAATTGTGTGGCAGCAACCCAAGCGCGGCCGGACGCGACGGTACGTTCGACGAGGGTGCGGACATCGCCCAGCCGAACCGGGGGGACCATGCACAGGACGGCCGCGGGCGACTCGATTCGCCGCCCGCCATCCGCGCGCCACCAGCGCACGCCTGGCGATGGCGATGAGTTCGACCGCACGCTCGACATGCGCCGCGTAGCCCGTCCAGCCCGCCGCGGCCAGCGAAAGGAAAAGCCGGAGACCGAGAAAGCGGCGCGACCACTGGATTGAGGCGAGATAAGGGTCGCGGTCCGCAAGGTTGGACGGCATGAAGGTGGTCGAGACTTGGAACGCCTTTGCCAGGAGCTCGGTCCGCGTGGTCAGGAACATCCCGCAACCCATCGTCGTCGCAAACCATTTGTGCGCGTCGATGGTGAGGGAATCCGCCGCTTCGAGGCCCGCCAGCGCGCCGCGCAGCCGGTCGGACGCGATCAGGGCGCCGGCCCAGGCGGCGTCAACATGACACCAAAGGCTATGGCGACGCGCAACATCGACACAGTCCGCGAGCGGATCGATCATTCCCGCATTTGTGGTGCCGGCAGTCGCGACGATCATCACCGGGACGTGTCCGGCCACCCGATCAGCGACGATCGCCTGCTCCAAAGCCGGGATGTCCATGCGGCCGAAGCCGTCGGTCGCGATGAACCGCACCGCTGAACGGCCGAGGCCGGCCATCACGGCGAGCTTGATCCAGGCAAGATGACAGTCGCGCGACACGTAGAAGACTGGCTGGCCGCCGAACCCGCGTGCGCCATCGGTGGCAAACCGGTCGTCCGCGTTGACCAGCGCCGCGATGAGCGCGGTGTAGTTGGCCTCGGACCCTCCTGTGGTGAAATGCCCGCCGGCCGACGGCGGCAAGCCGGCGCGCTGCGCCACCGCCCGGATCACATGCGATTTCGATCGCCACCGGGGCCGGCGAGGTCGTGGCTGTGGCGAGCTGCGGATTGAAAACGGCGACGATGCGGTCGGCGCATATCGCTGGAAAGACCGGCGCCGGATTGAACAGGCCAAAATAACGCGGATGCGTGATATGGACGGTACCATGCTCCATCTGCGCAATCGTCCAGACCAGGACGTCCTCGATTGCGCAAGGCTTCGTAAAGTCGAACGCGGCGAGCTCGTGCCGGAACCGGGCGGGATCGAATGTAGGCGTCACTGGACCATTCGCGAGCCGCGCGGTCGCGGCCGCGAGTTCGCTGGTCAAGCTATCCTCCCAGCGCGCGCGTTCGGCGGGCGCCGGGAAGAGCGCCGCGCGTCCCGCCGACGCCGTCTCCGGCCCGGTCACCGCTGGTCAGCCGCCGCGAACGATGTCGTCGTGCTGTGCGCTGCGCCGCTGTGCCCCGCCAGATCGTCCACCCAGTTGCGATAAAGCCTCAAAGCCGGCTGACGCCATGCCTGCGCCAAGCGTCGTTCCGCCGCGGCGAGCGGGAATTGCGCAAGCAGCGCGGGATCCCGGCGGCTGAGCGCCGTCTTTTCGAAACTGTCGAAGCTTGTGGCCATGGTGGCGTCGAAATAGCCCGATGGCATGGTCGGATAATCGTCCCGTTCGCCGTAAAGAAAGCGCCGGACATCGCGGCGATATTCCCGCAGCAGAGCGCCGGCGTCATATTCCAGGTGGCCCTGAAAGAATAGGAACAGAGAGTTTCGCTTAGCCGCAAACATGTCGATGGCACCCGTCTCGGCCGAGCGCGACAGAATGGTGTAGCCATGAGTGACGAGCGCCGGTTCCGGCACGTCGTTGTAGCGGGAGTGCGGCGTGACCCAGCTCTCGGGCAGGCCTGCCAAAAGCCGATGGTCCGCGCTCCGGACGCAAGTGCAAAGGCCACTCAGCTTGCGGGGAAGCGGCCTTCGCCGAATGCCGTCGAAATAGAGCACGGCGGCGTGCGCGGCATGACAGGACAGGATGGTCGAGCGTGCGTGCTCTTGCGCCCAGGCCAAGGTCCTGGTGAGCGCGGGCCAGAACGGCTCGTCCTCGATCGCCAGGTGCGGTTCCGTCCCCGTCACGATCAACCCGTCGATCGGACCGCCCGACCACAGTTCGCCGATCTCGCGGTAATGCGCGCGCGTCTCCGCGCGCGTAGCATCGGAGCGCGCGTTTCCCGGAAGCATGAAGAGCCGCAAACACAGGTCGAACCCGTGGGACGCCGCCAACAGGAGCTCGCGGAACTGCCGCTCCGCCGCGTGCAACGCGGCGTCGGGCAGGTTGTTGACGAGGGCGATGGTCAGGCGGCGCATTGTGCTCATGGCTTAAGGTCAGGCAGCCGCGGCGGCAAGCGCCTGGTCGAGATCGGCGATGATGTCGTCGATATGCTCTATGCCGATGCTGAGACGGATCGCGTCCGGCAGCACGCCCGCCTTGCGTTGCTCGTCGGCGGACATCTGCCGGTGCGTCGTTGATGCAGGATGGCAGGCGAGCGTCTTCGCATCGCCCAGGTTCACGAGGCGCTTGATCAATTTCAGCGCATCATAGAACCTGCACCCTGCCACATAGCCCCCGCGCGTGCCGAACGTCAGGAGCGCACAGGCGCGGCCGGCGAAATATTTCTGCAAAAGCCCGTAGGAGGGATGCTCCGAAAAGCCGGCGTAATTGACCCATTCAACCCTCGGGTCCCGGCGCAGGAATTCAGCCACCCGCCGCGCGTTGTCGACATGCCGCTCGACCCGGAGAGCGACCGTCTCGATCCCCTGCAAAAGGAGGAACGCGTTGAACGGCGACAAAACCGCGCCGGTCGTGCGCTGATAGACGGTGCGGCAGCGCGCTATATAGGCGGCCGTGCCGAAATGCCGCGTATAGACGAGCCCGTGATAGGATGCCTCGGGCTCGCTGAACATCGGAAACCGCACGGCTTGTTCGGCCCAGGGGAATTTGCCGCCATCAACAATAGCTCCGCCAAGCGTCGTTCCATGGCCACCCATAAATTTCGTCAGAGAATGCACGACAATGTCGGCGCCGTATTCGAGGGGACGCAGAAGGATGGGAGACGGCACGGTATTGTCGACGATGAGTGGCACGCCGCGCCGGTGCGCGACTTCTGCCAGCGCTTCGATGTCGCAGATGTTGCCCGCCGGGTTGCCGACGCTTTCGCAGAAAACGGCGCGCGTGTTCTCGTCGAAGCAATCCTCAATCGCGGCCGGTGCATCCGTTCGCGCGAAGCGCACGTCGACGCCGAGCCCCGGCAGGATGTACGAGAAAAGTGTGTGGGTGGTCCCGTAAAGTTGAGGAACAGAAACGATGTTCTTGCCCATCGAGGTGAGGTTCAGGACGGCATAGTGCAGGGCGGCCTGTCCTGAGCCTACGCAGAGGGCTTCGACGCCGCCCTCGAGCGCCGCGACACGCTTTTCCAGCACGTCGACCGTCGGATTGCTGATCCGGCTGTAGCGGAAGCCCTCGACCTCGAGGTTGAACAACGCGGCCCCATGCTCGGCGCTGTCGAAGGCATAGGACGCGGTCTGGTAGATCGGTACCGCCACCGCCTTCGTGGCGGGATCACCAGTAAAGCCGCCGTGGACCGCGATGGTTTCCCTGTGCATTGACTACCTGCCGCTGAAGCGAGCGAGTGCCGCCAGTGCTGCCGCGATCTGCGCCCCGGCAACGAATTTTAAGAAATGAGGGTTAATATCGAGTTACCTCTGAATATCCGTGCGATTGCCCATTATGGTGGCCGCGTCGGCGGGTTCAAGTCGTGGTAATCGCCCTCTTCGAGTGGCGCCACGCGCGCAGGAAAGCGCAAGCCAAGAACCGCGCGCTCGGAATAGGCAATATCGCCGAGACGCGGACGCTCCGTTCCCTTGTAATATTTGGGTGTCGTCTCGCGATACCACCCCAACAGGCCCGGTACGCGAGCGTTTGTATCAAGCTCGATCGTGAGGAAACCGCGCCTCGCCAGATACCGTCCGATCGGGCCGGCAAACCGCACGAAATCTTCGATGCCACGGCCATAGACGAGATAAGCTGATCGCAGCAAACGGAACCGGCTTGTCGGCTCGAAAACGAAGGGATGGCGATACTCCCCCGCCGTCACAACGAGACTGATGAAGCCATAGGCCGAGTGGTCGAGCAGGACGGCTATTTCCTCAGGCGACAAATCCGGTCCCGCGACCAGTCCGGGTTCGGCGGTGACGATCCGTATGCGGCGCGGCGTGCGCAGTTTGAACGCCGGGAACCCGATAAACCGACCCTCGCAATAGCGTTTGAAGCCTTGGGCCGCGAGGAGGTCCAGCGTGTGCGGCAGCGGCGAGATATCGGTGTAGATCGCCTCCTTGCGCTTCAAGGCCTGGGACGCGAGAAGCGACCCATAAGGCCTGAACGGCGGCCAGACATACCAGCTCGAGAGGTTGCAGATCACCCGGGTGCGTCCCTCGAATGGCACCGATGCCGAAATCACGAGAAGCACGCCGACCGCCTCGCCCTTGACCTCGAGCATGTAGCCATAGCGCGGATAGCCCGGCGGCGTGGCGTGTGCACCGAGCCGGTGCAGCGCCTCGATCCAGAATTCACGCGGGCGTCCGAACGGGCTTTTTGCCAGGAGATCGAGGATGCCATCGAGATCCGGCTCGCCGATTTCGCGGCAGCGGATGCGCGGCAGGTGGAAGCGTGGGTCAGGCGTCATTCCACACTTCACCCCCGCACGCGCGCCAGCAAGCGCCGTACGGGATCGCGCAGACGCTGCCGCAGGCCAGCCGCAAGCAAACCGCCGCCGTGACGGGCAAACACGGCGAGACCCTTTGCAGTCCGCAGATTGAAAACGGTGCAGCCGATGCGTTCATGACGGCGAGCGAGCCACTCGCGACGCCCGGGATCGTTGCCGGGGCCGAATTCGAGGACGCGCGGCCGATCGGTCGCCATGATATGCCGAATCATTTCGAAGGTGGCCACGGCTCCGACCGACAACATCGCGAATTTGCTCTTGAACCGCGCACGCCACAGCGTGGCGCGGCCGGCGCTCACGATCCAGATCTGCGCCGCCGCGGCCTCGCCGTCGACGTAGAGAAGACCAAGGCGCACGCTGCCGGCCCGCAACGCGGTAGCGATCAGTTTCGCGCCACAATCGGGATAGGGCTCGGGACTTTTCCAGGATTTCAGATCGACGAGCCAGTAATCGACAAGGGCGGCCGCAAATTCCGCGCCCCCCGCGACGAATGCGAAACGGCCGCGCCCTGTCCCCATCACGGCATCAACCTGACGAGCAAGGAAATCGCGCATTTCTGGTGTTCGCCGGAGAAGGTACTCGTCGAACGTCAGTCCCCCGACATCCTCGCTGTAGAGGACGAAGGTGTCGTCAAAGGTTCGAACGAGCAAGTGACGCCGGCGCAGCGCCGCCAGAAGCGTCTGACACTCCCGGGATTGCGGATCAAGGCATTCGAAGCGGAAAACATGGACCGGCGGTGCGGCGCGCAGCATCTCGCCGACGATCGCGTCCAAGCCGGCCTCGCCGTGTTCGGCATCGAGCAAAGGTCCGTGCAAATAGGCGTCGAGGCCGCGGGACGGGCTCGTGACCACGTGCGTCTTAAGCGGCCCCGCATGCTCGCGCTCGCGCACGATGAGGATCGCGGCGACGCAGGCGGCCGTTTCGGCGACGTAGATGCGCGCCCGCTCTACCGGGAGGCCGGCCGTGTCCAGGATGATGCGAAACCACTCTTTGCTGAAAAAGAAGCTTTGCCGGCTTGCGGCGGACAGGAATTCGGCCGCCCGCTCGGAGAGCGCGTCCAAGGTCGAATAGACCCGGACATCGACCGCAGGTCGCGGGGCGACGCGGCGCGGCGAAGCGGTGGGGGAGACGATTCCTGTCGCGTCTTCCCAGCCCGCTTCAGGTGCTCGTTCCGCCGCCATGCGCCCCGATTGGTTCGATTCGTCTTTTAGAAACGATCACTTATATAAGATCGCGTGGAAATGGAACGACGTCCTGTGGAGGCGACGGAGCAGAGCGGTGTCGCGCGCGCGGCCTGGATTCGGGCGCTCGAACTGACCGCGCCGATCCGGCACGATGACGCTCCGGTCTTCCCTGTGCTCATCGGCGGGCTCGCCGACCGGTTCGGCGAGGCAACCGCGCTGGTCTGTGAGGATGCCCGGTGGAGCTACCGCGCGCTGGCGCAACGCATGAACCGTTACGCGCGCTGGGGCATGGATCAGGGCATCGGCAAAGGCAGCGTGGTTGGCCTCGTCATGCCGAACAGCGCGGATTATGTCGCGCTCTGGCTCGGGCTGACGCGCATCGGCGCCGCGGTTGCACTGGTGAACGGCAATCTCGTGGGCGAATTGCTGGCGCGCGCGATCGGTATGGTCGCGCCGGCGCATATCGTCATCGACGCCGAGCTCGCCGCGGGCAATGCGGCCGCACTGGCGCTCCTTCCGCGTCATGTCCGATGCTGGGCGATCGGCGGACCCTGCGATGCTTTCCCGAATATCGATGATGAAGTCGCGCGTGCGGACGGCGCAGCCATGACTATCCCTGCGCCTTCACTCGGGGACTGCGCCCTTTATCTCTACACCTCCGGGACCACCGGATTCCCGAAAGCCGCGAGCATCAGCCATCGTCGTCTCATGGAATGGAGTCACTGGTTCTCTGGCATGATGGGAATCGATCGCGCAGATTGCATCTACAATTGCCTGCCGATGTATCACGGCATCGGTGGGATCGTCGCGATCGGCGCTGCGCTCGTGGGCGGCGGGTCCGTCGCCATGCGGCCTCGCTTCTCGGCCCACATGTTCTGGGACGACATCGCGCGCTGGAACTGCACGGTTTTTCAATATATCGGCGAGCTTTGCCGTTACCTCGTGGACAGCCCGGTTCATCCGCTCGAGACGGCGCATCGGATCAGACTCTGCCTGCGGCAACGGATTGCGACGCGAGATTTGGGAGACGGCTCCAGGCGCGGTTCGCGATTCCGCGCGTTCTCGAATTCTATGCCACCACCGAAGGCGCGTTGTCGCTCTACAATGTCGAGGGCAAGGTCGGGGCGCTTGGTCGTATTCCGCCCTTCCTCGGCCACCGCGCGCCGGTGGCGTTGATCAGGCTTGATCCCGACACCGAGGAGCCGCTGCGCGGCAGCGATGGACGCTGCGTTCGGTGTGCCGTCGAGGAAGCGGGCGAGGCGCTCGGCCAGAATCATCGAGGACGGCGCCGGAGGCTCCGGACGTTTCGACGGATACACCGATGGCGCGGCGACCCGCGCGAAGCTGTTGCGCGATGTCTTCGCCGTCGGGGATTGTTGGTACCGCACCGGCGACCTGATGCGGCGGGACAAGCAAGGCTTCTACTATTTCGTCGACCGCGTCGGCGATAGCTATCGCTGGAAGGGCGAGAACTGTGTCCGCGAGCGAAGTCACGGCCGCAATCACGGCTTGCCCCGGTATCCTGGACGCGGTCGTCTATGGCGTACGCGTGCCCGCATTTGAGGGCCGCGCCGGCATGGCGGCGATCGTTCCCGCGCCCGGGTTTGATCCGGCCGAGCTCCGGCGCGTGCTCGAGCGCGCACTTCCGGAATACGCCATGCCGCTTTTCCTGCGGCTCGTATCGTCGATCGAAACCACCGGCACGTTCCGGCCGCGCAAGCTCGACCTCTTGCGCGACGGGTTCGATCCTGAGGCGAGTGGCGATCCGGTCTATCTCAACGACCGCGCGCGCAAGGCGTTCGTGCGGTTCGATCGCGCACTGTACGAGCGCGTTCTTGCGGGCGCGGTCCGGCTCTGAATTTCAGGCGGAGCTGCCGCCATCGATCGTCATCACCGTGCCGGTGATCGTCTTGGCTTTCTCGCCGAGAAGGAATTCGACCGCGTGAACTACGTCGTCGGCGTCGGCGAGACGTCCGAGAGGACTGCGCCGGACAAGTTCGCGCGCGCTGTGCGTCTGTCAGGCTGCGCGTCATGTCCGTCTCCATGAAGCCCGGTGCGACGGCGTTCACGGTAATAGCCGCGGCGCCGATCTCCCTCGCCAGAGATCGCGTGAGCCCCACGAGCGACGCTTTGGTCGCGCTGTAGGCGGCAAGTCCCTTGAAGCCGGTGAAGGCGGCGACCGATGCGATCGTGATGATCCTGCCGCCGGTTCCCGCCGCCAGCATCGAGCGAACCACATGCTTCGTCAGGATCAGCGGCGACAGCGTGTTGACGCGCACCAGACGCTCGATGTCGTCGTCGCGCATGCGTGGCAAGGAGCCCGCTGGTGCCGATCGCCGCATTGTTGACGAGCCCGTAGATCGGCCCGAATTCCGTTCGCACCTGCCGTACCAGCGTTGGAAGCGCCGCGATTTCGGCGAGGTCGAAGGAGCGAAAATCGAGCCCGCCGGCGCTCGGCTCCTCACCGAGCCGCAGCGAGCGCGGCGGTTTCGTGTCGCGCGATGGCGATCACGTGATAACCCGCGTTTCGCAGCCCTCGAGCGATTGCCAGGCCGAGGCCGCGACTGCCACCGGTGACGATGACGTTAAGCATCGGTCCGGCTCAATTTCCCGGACGGCGCGACGGAGAGCGCGGCGACGAAACGGATCGCGGCGGGAACCTTGTGCCGCGCCAATGAGTCGCGGCAGGCCGCGTAGAGCTCGCGCTCGATCGCCGCTCGGTCCCGGCCGGAAGTGTCGTCGACCACCACCTCGGCCATGACCACGGCTCCTGTAAAGGGATTGGGTCGCGCCGTCACCCGGGCCATTCGAATGTCCGGATGCGCGTTGAGCACGGCTTCGACCTCCTCGGGATGCACTTTCAGGCCCCCGACATTGATGATCCCATCACGCCGGCCGGCGAAGTGATAGCGGTCGCCGCGAGCTTCCAGGATATCACCGGTATCGACGAAGCCGTCGACCCCGGCGATCTGTTGGTGTTCGGGACCGAGATAGTGGGAGGCCGCTCCGGGGGATCTGACCTGCAAGGATCCGCCGACCACCCGGAGTGCCGCCCGACCGCTGCACTCGTCAAGCAGGCGCGCTGGGAATCCGGCCTGTCCGTCATCGACCTCGAAGGCGAAACCGGCCTCGGTCGAGGCGAAAGCGTGCACGATCCGGGCTTCGGGGAAACAGGCGCGAAGCCGGTCGAGGATCGCCTGGTCGGCGATTTCACCGGAGAGCCGGACATATTGCGGAGTGAAGCCTCGTAGCGCAGCGCTCATCAGGGCCCGTCGCCAATGCGAGGGGGTTCCGGAGATGTGAGTCACGCCCCGAGCAGCCGCCCGCGCGAGGAAGGCATCCGTGGATTCCCGGAAGCTCGACAGCTGCATCGACGCACCACCCAGCAGCGCCCGGAACAAGATCGCCAGACCGCCATAGCGGCGAATGTCATAGAACGTGCTCCATACGGGCTTGCCGCGCGACGGAGCGCCGGTCCGAGCCGGGCCGGCGAGGCTCGCATAATCGTGGACTACCAATTTCGGCGCGCCGGTCGTGCCGGAGGTGAGCAGAATCCACTCGGTGTGACGGGTTTCCCGGGGCCGCAGACCGGATGGAAATATCCGCGTGCCGCAGCGTGCAACGATCGGGAGCGCTCTGGCAGGATGATGCAGCGGCAAGCCATCGGACACGACGGCATCAACCTCGGCTGTCGCCACGATCGATGCGAGATGCGCCGGCGGCAGGTCTGATGGGCAAAGAACAATTCGCCGGGCGATGCCATCGAGTTCGATCATCGCGAGCGCCGCCGATAGCTGATCGCTGGCCGCCAGCAACACCGACCGCCCCGACAGCCCGGCAGGCTCCGGATCAAGACTCGAACCGCCCCGCAGATCTTCGAGACGCACCGTTGTCGTGTCGCTGCCGAGATGGCGATCGGCGAGATCAGGACCGACGCTCAGCTCCTGCCAGAGCGAGCGAGCCTCATTTCGAAGCATCTTCGTAGAGCCTGATGAAATCGCCGAACGTCACCGGAAATTCCACCTCGGTGGCGGAGCCAAACGGATCGATTCCGAGCGCGTCTTCCAGCCGGGCGACCACAATTGCGAAACACAGCGAATCGAGGCCCATGTCCAACAGCGGAAGTTCGTCCGAAAGCGGCGCAAGCGTCTTGTCATGTTCGACCGCAACCCGTGCGAACTCGGCACCGATCATCTCGCGTAGGGGCACGGCGGTGTCTGCCTTTTTTGAACGGTGAAATGGCAGGAAAATGTCCTCCTCAATTGGCGTTGCTTTCGCTGGCAACGAGATTGGCCGGCGCCCGGCGATGAAGCCTCGCCCACAAAGCGGATAGACGCATACCGGTCTTGCGAACAAGATGCGGAACCAGCAGGTACAACGGCATGCGCACGTAATGTCCCCGGACATAAAGGAGCCAGCGCGCGAGATCGGTGGACCGGCTCGTTCCCGCAGCCGGTCCCGCAAGCGCCATACCGAGCAGCGAACCCATGATGCCGCGCGTGAAGATATTGGGGCGGAACTCCGCGACCTCGGCAAGGAAATCCTGCGGCATCGCTGTGCCGAAAAGAGCGCGCAACTGCTGCACCGCGTAATAAAGTGGTCGTCCAAGGCCGAGTTCCGCAGCCCGTGCGACCAGCACGGGCCAGAATTCAGCGTCGCGGCCATACTCCGCGAACAGCGCATCGAGATCGAGCAGGTCGCGCAATCCGTGTACGAACTCGCCCTCTTGCATGAGGTGGACGGCTGAGTGAAGCAGCATATCCGCGGGTGCGAGAACGGACAGTATCGGGGAATCGTCGAGCGGGCGGATGGCGGCAAACAGTTTTCGCGCGTCGACCGGGGTGCGCGAACTTGGCGGCGCGATCGTGTGGTGAAGGTCGATAACTGTCAGCCGCTGCACATGCTGAAGCGCCGGCAATTCGTGCATCCACCGCTCGTAATAGGCGCGATCGTACCTGGACGCCCGGGACAGCCAGCCACCGGCCACAAGGGCTCGTTCCGCATCACCCAGGTGCTCTCGCGGCACCATGATATCGATGTCGGTAAAAATTCGGCCCGGGATGGGGAGGTTTGCCATCACATAGGCTGCGCCCTTTAGCAGCACGACGGGTGCGCCGATCCCGGCGAGGGCACGTTCGATCTGACCCACCTCCCAGCGGACGGTGTGCTGTTGCGATCGACAGGAGCGGCTCGCCGCTTCGAGATGCCGTCGCGGTCGGATCGGAATCCGATCGAACCAGCCTTGCCGGCGAGCCTGGTCGGCAAGTCGCGCCAGTAACAGCGCCTGGCGTGCGTCGCTCAACAACCGTTCCCATGCGCGCGGTGCAACCGGCAAGGCAGCCTCGCCGTGGCGGAGGACCGACATCAGGAGGCTGCCCGTTACCATCACGTGGCCCCGCCCATCTGATCGAGAGTCGCGATGGCGTCGTCCAGATTGCCATAGATCAGATCGTGGCACTCGCTCGCTTCGACGAGGTTGGCGAGTCCCTCGAACCCGTCCTCTCCCTGAATGTGGTAGTTGAAGGAATGGTCGCCGAGCTCAAGCACGGTATCCGCACGGGAGCGCCGGCTGAACTTCGTCGAGGCGCCAGGCACGTATTTCGGGAACACGACCCAGCCGGGAGTCGCTGTCTCGCGGATGCGTCGGACATGATCCCGTTGTGGCCTCAGATGCGCAACCGATCCTTTGGTTGTGTAATGGACTGTGCGACTGAGCACCGCATCGCCTACATATTCACGAATGATCTGGATCGATTGGTTCTTGAGGCTGATCGGACGGGTCAGCGGCACAATTGTGCCGAGCTCCAGGTCGAGCAGGGTCAGCTCGTCGGACAAGAGACGCCAGTCCCGGCCGCTCAGCGCGGCACAAAGCGTACTCTTTCCCGATCCCGGCCGGCCGGGCAGGATTAGTGCCCGACCATTGCGCTCCACGACCGCGGCGTGGAGGATGAGGTAATTATTGGCGCTGCTCGCAATGACCCAGTTGAGGGCCCATTCGAAACAAGGCCATGCATGCGCGACGGGCATAGGTGCGAAAGGACGTTCACCGCTGAAGTCGAAAATGACCTGCGCGCCTCCGAACCCGCCAAACGGTTTTCGGGGCATTAAACGCAGCTCGACATCCGCGAACTCGTCGGCGGTCGTAAGCGGGTAATCCGCATAGAGAAGCTGGAGGCCCTCCGGAATTGCGGATATCTGGGAGTGAACCCGGACCACGAACGGCCCGCATTCGAAGGCGAGGCCCTCGCTGCCAATCCGCCGCTCCAGCTCGGCCTGCGCTATCGCCGACACAATCATGCTTCGGTGGCTTCAATCAGCCCGAGCCGGCACAACTGGTCGAGCAGAATTTCAAGCCTGCCGAACAAATCTTTGCCGGGCAAGTGGAGTTCGCTTGCGAGCAACTGCGACAGGCCTTCCACATCCTGAGCGTCCAGTTCGAGACAAACAAGCACCGCCGCAGAAATCGCATCAAGCCGGTGCGTATCGCCGGAACCGGATTCGAACACCACCCATTCATGATCCAATTGTCGCCAGCGCAGGCGCGCGCGACGCGCGAGCCGCCATCGTCGGGCGTCCATGCAGAGGGGCCGCCTAGCCGATTGAATTCGAGCTGCTCGAAGAAGAGCGCAGCCTGTGACGACGTCAATCCTTTCAGCCCGCTGGCACCCGGCGACAGGTTTGTCCAATTGCATGTCCCAAACGGCGTAGACGTCAGTGTATTTGAGCGGGTAGCCGCCGGAGGAATTATACTCATAGGCGTTGTAAAGCGCCGTGAGGAAGGCGGCGTAAGTGCCACCGCCTTGCAAGCATTGCGAGAGCGTATTTGTGCTGCCGCTGCCGAAGAGATTCCTGAAGGTGGTGCTTTGATAAAGATAGACGGTTGTGCCCGTGTGATTGGGCATCGTGTACGAGCTTCGTTTGCCGCCGTTCTGTTTCTTGCTCTTGGGAAGCTTGGAGAGTTTCCTTTTTACGACGCTTGGGCTCTTGCCGGACGTGCATTTCGACTTGCCGTTGGGGGACGCTGACGTCTGAGCGTCCACTTTGAAGGAATGCCAGCCGCTATATTGGCAATACTTTTTGGCCTTGGCGAGCGTGCGGACCGGGCGCATCCCGGCGAGAACCACCGGACCGCCGACAAGTCCGCGCAACAGCAGGCGCCGTCGCAGCTCAGAGTGGGCGCTTGACCCCGCCGGAGCAGCCCTGGCGTTGATCGCCCCTTCCGAGGGCGTGTGGCCGGTCTGCAGACCCGGCGTAGCTTCCTTTTCCCGATCCATGTGCCTGTCCTAACCAGAAAGCAAATTGAGGCTGAGTTTTCGTAAACCACATAATTTCAACCACTTACCGCAGTCAAACGTCCAAACCGGCAGGGAATCGTAAAAAATCTCTGACCGTATCCGGGCGCTGCGAGACCGACCGGCCCGATCATCCCAAAGAAAAATCTAGCACGTTTCGAGCGGCCTTGGGTTAATGTCATGGACATTTTTTGCTCTCTGTCAGCCCATCGCGCCGGTAGGCGCCGTGGCAGTGGCCGAGCACAACGACGTCATACTGAAGGAGCCCGGCACGCCCGGACCTCATTGGCCTTGGTCTTGCCGTTCTTCTTGCAAATCGTATGACGCAAATGCATCAGCCGAATCAAATCTGACGCGTCGTTCCCGGAAAATACCCAAGGTCGCCGCTACATGCCCACATCGCTCATGCGTACTCGCTAAGCCATTGATCCATCAGGGCAGCCGCGACAAGTTGTCCGATCATTCCGCCCTCAACTGCGCAAGTTGGGCCTCTATGTCTACGCCAAAAGCCTATGAGCAGCGACCCGGCTTCATCGCCAAACCGAGTGCACCGGCAACGGCGTTCAGCTTTTGGTCGCTCGTCCAGAGTGTCGCGCCGGCGGTCAATTGCGCGGCTGCAAGCAAGTGGACGTCAATGTAGCCGACGCTACGGCCATAAAGGGCATGGCGCTCAATGAAGCTCACCGCCTCTTCCTCGGTTGCGACTTCAGCCCGCGGCAGGTCCGAAAGGGCGGCCAGGATGGCTTTGCGCTGCTGCATTTGGCCCAACGCAACTTCTCCGATGACAAACGGATGGATCAGTACGCCGCCGGCGTGCAGGAGCTTGGTGAGCAGCGCGTTGGCTCTGCGCAGATGGTCGACCCAGACCGACGTGTCGACCAGGATCAATCGCGAACCGGCCGCCGACGACGGGGCGCTTCCAGACCAGGTTCACTGCCGCCCAGGCGTGCAAGACGCCGCGCGCTTTCGCGTTCGATAAGCGCTTTCAGAGCTTCCCGGACCAAACTCGACTTCTCTTTCAGGCCCGTGAAAGCCTGAGCCTTCGCCACAAGTTCATCGTCGAGCGCCAACGTGGTACGCACTTCAACCTCCCATGCAGGCATGTCTATGGCATCGTTTGATGCTGATTTCAATGCCTGGCGCGCCGCTGCCCGGCGCCAGACGCACGAAAGAAACGCGACCTTGCATACGCTTATCGTGTCTGGGATGCGGGCACCGTGCGGCTGATCTACCGCTTTTCCCTGGATGGGTGACGGAACGAGTGGGCCGATGGCGTCAGGAACACCGCGGCATATGCGACCCGAAAGGTTGTTCTGTCTCGGTGCGGGCCATCGCGGATGATGCGATCCCCGCCATGCGCGCGTTCTCCATTCCCGAACAGTGCAAAAATTCCGTTCTTGGGACCAGCGCGGGATCCGTGCATGTGAGCCGCGGAAGGCGCAGGTCTTCGGCCAGCCTCATTAAAGTTAAGGCCATTAAATCTGCACGGTCTAAGAATGTGCTTCGGCCTTTTTTTTTTTTTTTTTTTTTTTTTTTTTTTTTTTTTTTATTTTTTTTTTTTTTTTTTTATATTTTTTTTTATTTTTATTTTTTTTCTTCTTTTATTAATAATCTATATTTCTTCTCAAATAATAATCAAAATTCTATTTTCATCCATATTCAAATAATATTTCATCATCCCATCATCTCTTTCTCCCCTCTAATCACCCAAAACCCATCTTCATCCTCAATCCTATTACCATCTACTACTTTCTTATTCTTCTTCTTCCCTCCCTCTGCGCGGTCCGGCGCTTCATCCGTAAAGGCGTCAGCATATGTTCCTTCGACAGACACCCTTTCCGCGTCCGTCAACTGCGCAAATTCGTTCTGGCGGACACGTTGGGAGAGTTTGCCGCCGTTTTGCCTCAGGAACCGGAACAATAGATCAACCGTATTGTCCGGCATTTCGACAATTGCCTGCACCTGCGCGCGGAATTGGTCATAGCGCCGCAAGTATTCTGTCTCACGCGGCAGATCCGTCTCTATCGTCGCCTGCACACAGCGATAGAGAAACTCCGCATGCGGCGTGGCGTCGAAGAAGCGGTAGTAATCTGCCGTGTCGTTCAGGACATGGACATTGCCGTCAGCCGTAGGCTCCCACTGGATGAGCCGCAACAGCCGGCGCGAATAATCCTCCAGCACGGTGCGGTACTCTTCGATCCGCTCCAGAATTGCAGCCGAGACGGGGAGCACCACACCGGCCGGATTGAATCCGCGCTGCGCCAGAACGTGATGGATGAGATAGCGGTGAATGCGGCCGTTACCGTCCTCGAAGGGATGGACATAGACGAAGCCAAAAGCCAACACGGCCGCCGCTACCACCGGATCGATCCCGGCCGCGGGACCACGGTCAAAGGCAATCATACCGCCGATCAAAGAAGGCAAATCGTCGTTCCGGGCGCTGATGTGATCAGGCAGCGGCATGCGCGTTTCCCGGTCGTGCTCGCCGACAAAGCCTCCGTCCAGCCGCAACCCCAGCTTCACAAACCGTGCGTCGCCGATGACGATGCGCTGCAAGCGCAGGAGTTCGTCGAGATCAAACGGCCGCCGGCCGGCCTCGCCGATGGCCCGCCCCCAGCGCTCGATGCGGTCCTGCGGCGCGCGCTCGCCTTCAATGGCGTAACTGGATTTGGTGTCCTTCAGCAGCAGGAGTGCTGCCGCGCGCGAGAGAAGACCGCGCGGCACGTCCGCGACGACGCTCCGGGCGCGCCGCGCCAGGTCCATTGTGCCGAACTCCTCCAGCGCCCTGGTCCGAAAGACGAGGGGGCAAAACTCCGGCGTGCCGGGCAGGTTGTTGCGCACGCGGTGGCGTGAAGAATTCTCGCCCGGAACGGCCCACTGTTGCTTGGGGTCTACGACAGCCACATAAGTGCCCGTCGCCGCATCCGGCAATTCAAGCCGCGCGCCAGTCAGCCACTCGGACAGGAACCAGATGCGGCGCGCGTAGCTACCGGTCGGCTTCGCGCGGACCAGTGCGGCAACGGCATCGGCACCGACCTGGCGAAACAGCCGCTTGAGAATGGTCAGGTCGAGGCCCTCGTATTTGAGGGCGAAGGTTAGATGACCTTCGAGGTCCGCCGATGGCGCGTGACGCGGCGTGAACATTCGCCACCCGTCGCGCTCGCCGACCCGATGGTGCTCGCCGATCGCGCTCAGCACACGCGGAAAGGGCACCGCCAAGGCATAGCGGTCAATGAGAGCAGCATAGCCCGCCGGAATACCCCTTTCTGGCAGGGGCCTGTCGTGGAAAACCGTTACCGGTCCTGAAAAACGGTGTTCTCCTATGATTTCCATGAAAAAAGATTCCAAGAACTGAAACTGCCCCGCCTTAAACCAAAGTCCACGAAAAACCATTCCATATCATGAAAAGAACTTTTTCAAGGTCGAATCTGCGAAAAACGATTACAGGGGCCAAAAGGACGTTTGCAGCACATGTCGGCAGGTCGTTGCTGGGGAGGCCCCGCTCCAACTCGGCAGACGCATGCGACATGCTCTTCGGTTTGCTTTCATTGCGGTTCGCCAACGCATCCAGCACTTCCCGCTTCCCGCGGCGTGCCCATCAGCGGTTTCTTCGACGCCGGGCTGATCACCATTGCCAGCCATGGCCGTTTGTGGATTTGCCCAGCCAACTTTGTCAATCGGCGTCCAAAACTGACCCCCTGATGGCGTGCAAAAGTGACCCGGTTTGTTTTGGTGTCAGTCCACAGAGGGACCCCGCGCGCAGCGGAGCCATTGCGGAGCGCAGCGTCGCGCGGGGGATGGCTGTGGACTGATGGTAGGATCGGGAATCAGACGCGGTTCTTGAAGCGCCAGCTTTCGTTTCTTCACGGCTGGTGGAACAGGCGGCCGCCGGGGCAGAAGTCATCATTGCGAAGGCTGGAAAGCCAATTGCCAAACTGGTTCCACTTGGCTCTGGAGGGCGCCGAAAGCGCCGCTTGGGCCTGTTGGCGGGACAGATAACGGTACCGGACGATTTCGACGCGCCTTTGCCCGAAGATGTCCTTGCCCGGTTCGAGCGCGGGGAAGAAATTGTCATTGCACGGAATGGCAAACCCATTGCCCGCCTCGTTCCGTGTACTGATCCGATGGATGCAGCGCGGGTGAAAGAGGCCGTCGCACGCATCCGCGCGCGGGCCCACAAAGTCAAAGGCGGTTTCGACTGGGACACTGTCAGGGCCGACCGGGATACAGGCCGGCGATGAGCATTGTGCTCGATTGCTCGGCCACGATGCTTTGGATCTATAGTGATGAAACGACCGAAGCTGTTCGCCATGTTTTTCATCTGGTTACGGACAATGGGGCGTGGGTCCCGGGCCTGTGGAGGCTCGAGGTCGCCAACATTCTCGAGATGGGTGTCCGGCGCGGTCGCCACGACGCCGATTTTCGGGACGCGACTCTGGCGGACCTTGCGCTGTTGCCAGTGAGGGTCGACCCGGACACCGATCGCCAGGCTTGGGGTGCCACAGCGCAGTTGGCCGCCCGCCAGCGACTTACGCTGTATGACGCGGCCTATCTCGAACTGGCCCGACGGCGGGGTCTGCCTCTGGCCACCCTGGACCGCGAATTGCGTACCGCCGCGAGCGATGAGGGGGTCGCCCTTCCGGGAAAATAGTCCTAAAGGGGTTCTTTAGATACGAAAACCACAGGTGCAATAGCGTACAAATTGAACGTCTGTTTTTTCAAAAACAAAAACTGTCCAGCAATATCAAAGGCGTGGCGCGCACCAGAACGGGTACGCCCGAAGTTGGCGATCAGAGTGAATTTCAAACTGATGGGGTGGATGGCCCCCCCACGGCATCTGAGCGCCAAAATGGATTATCAAAAACGATAGTCGATGCCAGCCTGCTTCATCACCGCATTTGCCGTGTGCCGAGATTTCGTTCCCTTATCCACTGTCAGGTATCTGTTTGTGATGGGGCTGAACCATATCTCGCCCCTCCCGTGTCTTGCGAAGTAGCAGTCGTGAGCCTTCAGCTGGGCTTTGATTAGCGGCCTGTAAGTCGCAGGCATTTACGCGGCATTAGCCAAATGCTCGCGCCGTTCCGCGTGGAACGACAGTTCTGCCCCTTCATCCAAACTTTGATGGTTAAGCGCCAGCAATTCGGGCGCAACGGCTGTCACCCGCTGAACCAGCTGCTCGAACGTCTCCGCTTCGGTAGCAAGGCCAGGGATATCATCGCTCCATGCAACCCAAACTCGGGCTTCGCTGTCCCATGTGGCATGGACTATAAAATTTCTCATACTCACCTCTGCCCCCTCGCCAAGCAGACCCTCAAATTTCACTATACGCCAGAATCCGGCGGACCAAATTTCATCGCATTGCAAACGGCGGGATTTGACGTTTCGAACCCGCTCGTCGTGCAGGGCGATACGGGTCTCGCCCGCATCTTCGAGAATCTCCCCCGTCGCGATCTTCGGCACCATAACGGCGGCACCGATCACGTCGGCTGGTCGTTTCCGTCCTTGGGGACCTTTGGGCATGGCTATTGCTTTTCTTCCTTGTCCAGCAATGCCTCGAACGTTGCTTCCATTGCTTCCAGCGATTTCAGAGCAGCGCGGAGCAGTGGGTCATTCTTAGGCCGGCCTTGCTCGACCAGCGCCATGCATCCACACATGAGACAGTGCCGTTTTCGGGCACAAGCTGCGTGGCAACGATATTCGTGCGCGCGGGAGTTCGCAAAAAGCGGGCGTAGTTCAATGGTAGAACGGCAGCTTCCCAAGCGAATTTGATACCTGCGCATAGCAGCGCATAGTCTCTCATAAGTCTCTGAAATAACACGGCTATATTGATTTTATGGCCTCGTCGATGCAGTTGGCTACCCCTGCCTACGCATGCGATTTCGGAGACAAAAAAGAGACAAAAATCATGCGGCTTCATCTGACAGACATGACGGTCCGGAACCTCAAGGCAACCGAACGAAGCCTCACATACTGGGACGACACCACCCCTGGATTCGGAATTCGTGTCGGGAAGAACAGAAAAACCTGGACGATCATGCGCGGCGCCAGCCGTCAGCGCATGACCATTGGACATTATGGAGAAGGCGGGCTGTCGCTGTCGGAGGCACGTGCTCAAGCCAAGCGACTTCTGGCCGAGACACCGGAACAGAACGTTGTTGTCCGAATCACATTTAAAGAAGCAAGGCCCGCATTCATTGCTGACAATTACCGGGAAGCAAAACTGCGCACAGGCCAGGAGGCAAACCGGCTCCTTGAGAAGCATTTTAAAACTCTCCACGCGCGAATGCTTTCTTCGATTACGGACCTGGATATAGCCCGGGAGTTGCAAGCAATCGTGAGGCCGCACGAGAAGCTTCATGCATTCCGCGTCATTCGATGTTTTTTCAGGTGGTGCATGCGGCCGCCGCGAAAATGGCTCAAACACAACCCCATGGAAGGCTATCAGGCGCCGGGAAGGGATCGCCGCAGAACGAGAATATTGACCGATAGCGAATTAGTCGCAGTTTGGAGGGCGTGCGATTCCGCTCCCTACAGCATTTTCAGGCTTCTCATCCTGTGGGGCACCCGAAACAGCGAAACGGCCTGTATTCGCCGGGATTGGATATCGGACGGCGTGCTGACCATTCCAGGTGGATGGACCAAGAATGGTAGACCCCACGGAATCCCGATTCTTCCGCTTGCCCGCGAGGTGCTCGACTCGCTTCCGCAGCGTGGACAATTTTTCTTCACCGCCCGCTGGGACAACAATGGCCACATGAGTTCCGGCGCGTGGAGCAAACTCAGGCGCGAGATCCAGGCGGAATCCGGCACGCGCGACTGGCAAATTCGTGACATACGAAGAACATTCCGCTCCAGCATGGCACGCCTCAGGGTCCCACGCGATCTGTGTGAAGTGCTGATAAATCATGCACCGCCAGTGCTTGACGAGATCTATGACCGCTATGATCAACTCGAGGAAAAGCGACACGCGTTGGAAAAGCTGGAAACGTTTTTGACAGATTTGCTTTCGAAACAGAAAGTTTATCAACAAATAAACGCCGGGAAACCAGCACCTGCAGGGGCCGAACATGGAATTGCTGAGCCCGATTTCGCGTAGGTGTCTCTGTAACGCCTTGTCGCAAGGACCAGCCGTTCCTGATTGTCCGCCACGCGCAGCCTGGCATCTGATATCTTGCGTTCGGCTGCTGACATCCCACCTCGAAGGACAACAAGAGTGTGGCACAAAGCGCGAAAAGCGGCCTTGAAGACATTCGAGATGATCTCGGCGCTCAGTCAGCACAACGGGTGACAACTTTGCCTCCGTCACTCTCAGCACATCATCGAAGATCAGGTCATTACGGAGGTCGTTCCGCGCGATCGCCGCACAGATCCCGGTATGGAAAGGACGGTCCGCGCCCAGGGGCGGCGGCAGTTGAAATTGCGTTGGGTCAGCGCAACATGAATGACGCCCGTTGGCTTGCGGCGTCTGGCGCCGACAACGCCGGGGATTGGGAATAGGCACATTGTCCTTTCAGCGCTGAGGACGGGCCGGGACCGTGAAATCAGCCGGCCAGCGCCTTTTGACAGGCCTGGGCTCTCTTCGTCAGTTCTTTTGCCCAGCGGGCGATGAAAGGCTTTTTCAGTCCTTCGCGCTGCGCCCTTGCGCGGGCCACGCTCACTTCGTCCGGTAGTCGCCCGGCCATCGCGCGCAGTCGCGCCAGCAGCTCGTCGGCATCGACGCGGATTTCAGCGGCGAGTTTGCGCCACTGGCGCATGCCGATCTCGCGCAGGCGGTATTCGCCGCCGACTTTCATGGACAGCTTGACCTTGTGGATATCGAACTGGCCGTACGGCAGGACGCTGGCAAGGTCATAGAGCGGTGCAAGCCGGACGCGCGGCCCGCCGGCAATCAACAGGGAATAATTCTTCGCGTGCGCGTCGGTGCCGGCGATCAGCCAGTTGAAGCCAATCGCGCCGATGAAGGTCCACACATCCTCGTCGCGGGCGCTGGAATGGGTGAGCAGCGTTTCGACAATAGCGGCGACGCCAGGGCCGCCTTCGTTCTGATATTTGCGGTCCGGCATGATGCCGCGCGCCTGACAGATATCCTCCTGATGGACCCGGACGATGTCGTTGCCGGCGCGGATGCGGTCATAGCGTTCGACGACGATGGCGATTTCCTCGCCAAAGCGCGTGACGCGCGAGGAGGCGACGGGCAGGCCGACGGCCCGGGCCAGGGCAAGACAGACATGTTCGTTTTCGGCATGGCCGTCGAACTGGCCGGTCGGCGGTTTCAGGATATGGGTTGTGGGCGTGCGGCCGGACGGAATCCCCCACCGGCCGTTGTCGAACAACAGGGCGGTCTTTGGCTGCGCCCCGGCGAGGCTGAACTGCCCTGTATCGCGCGGCAGACGCCATGCGGCGTGATCTTCGCGCAGAATGCGCAGGCGTTCGGCGACGCCCGCTTCATCGAGCCATTCGATCCTGTCCGCGCTGCCGTTGAGGACCGCGTCCAGCCGCTCCGGCGGAACGAACTGTACCGCGCCGGCGCAATCCTCCCCAACTTGGGCAATCAGCGCGAAGGCGCTGCGCGCGGAGACCTGAAATCTGCGTGCCCAACTTTCGAGGACTCGCTGGTTGTCGGGGAGCAGGCCCCAGAGAAAGGCTTCGATCACGCCCGAGCCGTGTTCTGCCGCCGCCAGAGGCATAGACAGTGAGAGGGGATAGGCATCCGCTCTTTCCCGCCAGTTCTCGTCATACATGAAGGAGATTTTCCCTCGCTTGTCGCGGCGGACCCGGCCGACTTCCCGTCCCCCGAGCAGGGCGATGAGTTCCTCGGTCATCATCGACCTTTCCGGGCCGCCGCCACGATCGCATCGATGTCCGAACCGGCCGATATTTTGGAGGACGGCGCAGGTCCGGTCGCGGCGTTCAGGCGGATGCCCAGCGCGTCCATCGCGCGCAGCACGAGTCCGAGTTCGGCGCGCGCGCGCCCACGCTCAATGCCGATCACCCATTGGCGGCTGACGCCAATGCGCGTCGCCAGCTCCGCCTGATCCAGGCCGAGCTGCCTGCGGCGCTCGCGGATGACCGCGCCAACATCTGCGGAAGTACGGATCAACATGAATGCTCAATGTTATCGATCATTGACATTGTGGCAATGTTATTACTCATTGACAATACGAAATGTTACTTATCGTTGACATTTCGCTCCCAGTCGAAAACTTTGTGATCTTTGCCGCAATCAGGAAGAGCCGGAGGGGGAATCCCGCGCCCTGTCCCGCCGACCGTGGGGATCGATGATTGGGCATGATGCCGCGCTACGGGACGATTCTCTGCGATCTGGAACGGCGAAAACCGATTGCACTCTTGCCAGATCGTGAGCCCGCAAGGGCAGAAGCCTGGTTTTCCGGCCAGCCGCAGATTGCCACGGTCGCTCGATCGGAGGGGCACTTTGCTGCGGCCGCATTAAGGGCGTTGCCGAACGTGGGCCAGGTCGCCGATCGCTGGCATCAGATGGAGAATGCCAGCCACGCATTTCTTGACGCGGTCCAGCGAGTCGGTGCGCGGGATTCGGCGGGTGATCGGCACAGTGACCATCCAAAGCGTCGGAGCGCTGCCGAACGAACAGAAAAGATCGTGGCGCGAACCTGACGAGGGCACCTTCGGCCCGAACGATCGCCCGGCTTCTGACATTCGGCCGCGACGGCCTTTCTGAATCCGAAGCGGTAACCGTTGCCGCGATCGAAGGCGGCGTGCCGCTCCTGGTCGAAAGCACGACAAATTGTGGCCGACTTCCAGTCCATGATCCGGCGCTTCGCATGAAGCAATTCAAGAGCGGCGAATTCCATACCTGCACGGACGAGGAGATCGCGATCTTTGAAAAATTCTGGCCGGCAGGTACGGGCGAGCGAATGGCGGTCGCTCTGCATCTCTACACCGGCAACGCCGCAGCGACGTTTGCCGCATGGGCTGGCCCGACATCGCGGGAAGCGCGATCCGGGTGACGCAGAGCAAAGCGGAGGCGAAGCTTTGGCTTCCCCTCCATCCGGAATTGCAGCGGCCCCTCGCCAGGTGGCGTCGGAGGCATGTGGCGCCAATCACCGGTGAGCATGGCAAACCCTGACAAAGAGAGCTTCGGCAAATGGATGTCGGGACAATCACGAAGGGCAGGGGGACCGAAAGGCGGCAGCCCAGCGGCTCGCCGATGCTGGCTCTCCCGCGAATGAGATCGCGGCGGTCACAGGTCATATGACACTGAAGGAGGTCGAACGCTACACTCACGCGGCGGACCAGCGCCCCGCGGCTGCAGCTGTCGCGCGTTTGTCCGCGAACTCTAAACTTTGACGGCAGTATCGAGGATACCGGGTCATGGTAGAGGGGCTGCCGTGGATTTTTGCTTCGTCGACCACTGCACGCGTTCCGCAATGAACTTGGCAAACGGCGTGATGTTGAGATCGATGCTGGCGCTATCGAGCGCTGACAAATATGGATTGCGGTCTTCAACGCGCACCACTGTCCACAGATAACCGCCGGAGGCGAGCATCGCATTCATCAGGAAGCGCGCCATGCGCCCGTTGCCGTCCGGATAGGGGTGGATATAACCGAACATCCAGTGCCCCAGCACGGCGCGCACGCCCGGCTCGGTCTCCTGCTCAAGCAGATCGAACAGGGCCGGCATGGCATCGCGCACGACTTCCCACCGCGGCGGCACATAGCGCGACGTACGGAGATAAACAGCCTCACTGCGATACCCCGCCAACGCGCCGGCCCGAAGCAGACCGGCAGCGACACACGGCTGAAAGAGTTCGCGATACCAGTCGCGGTGAGTGGTGCGCACAACCGCGCCCGGATTGGCGCCGCCGATAATCTCGGCAACGCTTCCCTTCACGACCCGAAACGCCTGCCAATAACCGCGCGCAGCCAGCGCGTCGCGGTTCTTGCGGTCATTGTCGTGATTGACGGGGTCCCATCCCCCCGCGCGCACGCGTTCGATCAGCTCTGGCGTGACGCCGTAGCCTTCGATGGAGAGCGAGTGGTAGGCGTCGCTTTTATAGATTTCATCGACGAACTTGAGATACGCGCCGCGATCCTGCGGCAAGCCCGGCGATTTCGGGAACGCTGTCATCACCGGTTCGCGCATCGCCTGCCACATCGCCTGCATTCGTCCGACAATCGGCGCGGTAGCGGGCCGCAACGTGCCGAATGTCTGCTGGGCCGCAAACGGATCGGTCTCGCGGATGGCGTAGTTCGCGCTTCTCATCGCCGCGACGATCTCATCGGCGACATCGGGGCGGCCGATGCGCCGGAACGCACCCGCTATGCGTCCGGCCACGACGGAGTGACCGCCGTCGAGCAAGCGGCGCAGCACTTCTGACGCATCTCTAATGCTGACCAGAGCCACCTGCGATTCGATCGGAAAACGGTTGAAGAATGTCTCCGGCACTTTGAGCAAGCCGGCGGCAGACGAATAGAGCCGCAATCCGTCGCGCAAAACCACGTCGGTCGCGGGCGGCATCTCGGCCTGTTTGAGATCGTAAATGGAGGTGCCGAAAAGGAGCTTGACGACGTTGTTCGTCCCGCGCGGCGCGTAGATGACGACCTGCTTGGGGATGACCGTGTTCTCGGCATGCAAAAGGAGCGACTGCTCCGGCGATAGGTGCCACTCGTCGCGGAATCGCTCCTGACAATAGCGGGCGCAGAATTCCCAGAAGGAGGCGTACCACGGGGTACTGTCACCCTCGCTCGCGCTCGGGTTTGAAGAGATTAGCCATCCCTTCATCACCTCCCGAACGAATCCGTTTTTCAGCAAGCGCTCGCGATGGACCCGGCTGAGGTTTCTAGACTGAAAGACCCTCCGCCCCGCTTTCTGAAGCGCTTGCAGGGCATCCAGGGAGCCAGCCAGTTTTGCGTTGGGGGCGGGCATCAGAGCCTGACCGCTGCGGGTCGAAGAATTGCAAGTCTTTTGTGTGTCACGTTTTCAAGTATATAATGTTGTTCTGTTACAAGTCAAATATGTCTGACAGGTACAAGTTCTTTTTGCTGCACGATGACTGCGCCTCCGCGCGGCGCCGTGTGATCGGAAACACGAGATCGAGATCGACCGAGGGCCGCGGCATGTCGCGCACGAAGAGATTGATTGCGGTGCCAACTACCCCTACCGGGTGATCTATGTGCGGTTCGTTGGCACGCACGTGGAATACGACGCGATCGACGTAGAGGAGGTGTGACATGAGCAGCAGCCAGATCCGGGCAATCCGCGGCGAGGCGGATTACACGGCGGCCCTTGCGCGCATCGACGCGCTCATGGACGCCGAGCCAGGCACCCCCGAGGGCGAGGAACTCGATGTGCTCGCCGACCTCGTCGAGCACTACGAAGAAAAGCATGTTCCGATGGGCTATCCCAGCCCGCTCGCGGCGATTCAATTCCGCATGGAGCAGGACTGACGCCGCGGGACTTGATCCCTTTTATGGGGAGCCGCGCCAAGGTCTCTGAGGTGCTCTCGGGCAAGCTTTGAACAGGCGTTTGGATCGTAGCCAGACTGCGATAATTTATTCCATTTCAAATGGATTCGGGGGAAGGCTTTCCCCTGCGGCCGAGCCTGTGGTCGCGGCCGACGTCGGACGGTGACACGCAAAGCGCCCGGAGTGAGAGTGTGGACGGGTCTTTCGTGACGGGTTGAGGGCTGGGGGAGAGGCTCCCGGCGCCCGTCGTGGAGATCCGCGATGTCCAGAGACGCCGCTTGCGCCTGGTCTGGTTCCAGCCGGACCAGCCTCTACGATGAAATCACCACCAGGATCATTGCCGAGCTGGAGGCCGGCCAAGTCCCCTGGGTGCAGCCCTGGGGCACGGCGGCGGCGAAAGCGCCGCTCGCCATGCCGAAGAACGCCAGCACAAACCGGTTCTATTCCGGGATCAACGTGCTGATCCTCTGGGGTTCGGTGATCGAACATGGCTTCCCGGTCCAGGGCTGGCTGACGTTCCGCCAGGCCCTCACGCTCGGCGGCAACGTCCGCAAGGGCGAGCACGGCACGACCGTCGTCTATGCCGACCGCTTCATTCCCGACAACGAGAAGAAACGGGCGCAAGAGACCGGCGAGGATGCGCAAGCGATCCCTTTCCTGAAGCGCTTCACCGTCTTCAACCTGGCGCAGTGCGAAGGTCTGCCCGAGAATCTCGTGGTCACGGCGCCACCACCCGAGCCGGGACTGATCGAGCCCAAAGTGGAAGCGTTGATCAAAGCCAGCGGCATCGATTTCCGTATCGGCGGCAACCGGGCCTTCTACATGCCCGCACAGGACTATGTGCAGGTCCCACCGCCGCAGGCCTATTTCAAGCCGATCGACTGGCACCGCACCGCTCTCCACGAGCTCGGACACGCCAGCGGCGCTCCGCACCGGCTCAATCGCGATCTCTCGGGTTCCTTCGGCTCCAGGAAATACGCTTTCGAAGAGCTGGTCGCCGAGATGAACGCCGCGTTTTGTTGCGCCTCGCTCGGCATCGTGCCGACCGTGCGGCATGCCGACTACATCGGCTCATGGCTCGACGTGTTGCGGGAAGATAATCGTGCGATCGTTCGCGCGGCGTCGCAGGCGAGCAAGGCTGCCGATTTCCTTCTCGGATTTCTTCCCGGCGATGACACAAAGACCGCCAACGCCAACGAGCGGGCGGCCGCATAATATGCCTGCTGTCGCGACAGTAAGCCGACCGTCACGCAAAAGTTGATTTGTATGTATACGTATCTTCTGTACACGGAATTCAGGTATTCCAGAGGAAGAGGGCTGCGCCGGTCTTTGTGACGGGTCGGAAGCCGAGAGAGCGTCTTTCGGCGCCCGTCGCGGAGACAATCCCGATGGCTACTGCCATTCAGAAGATCACCCTGTCATCCTCCCGCGACATTCCCTTCAACAAGCTGGTCTTGAGCCAGGCAAACATCCGGCGCGTGAAGGCCGGTGTGTCGATCGACGAGCTCGCCGCCTCCATCGCGCGCCGTGGCCTGATCCAGGGCCTCTGCGTTCATCCGTTGGTCGACGCTGACGGCAACGAGACCGGCATGTTCGAGGTCCCGGCCGGCGGGCGCCGCTACCGGGCACTCGAGCTCCTGGTAAAGAGCAAGCGCCTCGCCAAAACCGCGCTCATTCCCTGCCTCGTCCGCAACCGAAGGGATCCGATCCTGCTCGAAGAGGTCTCGCTTGCGGAAAATATCGAGCGCGCGCCGCTGCATCCCCTCGACCAGTTTCGCGCGTTCCAGGATTTGCGCACCAGGGGCATGTCCGAGGAGGAAATCGCCGCTGCTTTCTTCGTTCCGGTCCAGGTCGTGAAGCAGCGCCTGCGGCTCGCCTCGGTCTCGCCATCCCTGCTCGCGGTCTACGAGGAAGATGCGATGAGTCTGGAGCAGCTCATGGCATTCACGATCACGGATGACCTTACACGCCAGGAGCAGGTGTGGGATGCGATCAAGAGCTCCCGGTCGAAGGAGCCCTACCAGATCCGCCGCATGCTGACGGAGAAGGCCGTCCCCGCCTCCGACAAACGTGCACTTTTCGTTGGCATCGAGCCCTACGAGGCCGCGGGCGGCGCTGTGATCCGCGACCTGTTCCAGTCAGACGATGGCGGCTGGCTGCAGGATGTCGCGCTGCTGGAGAAGCTCGTTAGCGAGAAGCTGAAATCCGAAGCCGAAGCGATCGCGGCGGAAGGCTGGAAGTGGATCGAAGTCGCGCTCGAATTTCCGTACGGCCACACGCAGGGTCTGCGCACCCTCCATGGCGGTTTCGCCGATCTCACCGGGGAGGAGCGGGCCGCGCGTGACGCGCTGCGCAATGAGCGCGAGCAGCTCGAAATGGAATATGGGGATGCTGACGAGTTGCCCGAGGAGGTCGACGCCCGGCTTGGTGAGATCGAGACCGCACTCGATAATTTCGAGAACCGTCCTCGCATTTATGATCCCGCCGACGTCGCCCGCGCCGGTGCGTTCGTCAGCATCGATCGTGATGGCCGGCTCGTTGTTGATCGCGGCCATGTGCGGCCGGAGGACGAAGCGCCGGTCGAAGCCGGAGGCACGTCTGCCCCGGATAGGCGACCTGCGGCTGATGTCCCGGATGGCGAGACTTTGGCATCGGCATCGCTGCAGCGCGCCATCATCACCATGGCGGGGCAGGGGGGTGAACCGGAGGAGGACGATGACGACGCGATCAAACCATTGCCAGACCGCCTGACCACAGAGCTGACCGCCGAACGGACGCTGGCGCTACGCGACAAGCTGGCGAGCGCACCTTCGGTTGCATTCCAGGCGGTGCTGCACAGGTTCTGTCTCGATGTCTTCTCCCGTCACTCGCCGCACGGCGCCGCGATGGAAGTGACGATCCGCAGCACCACCTTCCCGGTGCAGGCCCTGGGGCTGAACGACACGCCGGCGGCACGTGCAATCGCCGGGCGCCACGAGGCCTGGGAGCAGCGCCTTCCGAAAAACCGCGCCGATCTATGGGACTGGCTCACCACGCTCGACAGTAACGAGCAGGCTGCACTGTTTGCCCATTGCTCGTCCTTCGCCGTGAACGCGCTTTACGAGAAGGCCGATCGCTATGGCAACGCGATCACGTCCCATGGCGTTGAACAGCGCATTGCTGATGCCGACCGAATCGCACGTGCTGTCGGCCTCGATATGGTGATGGCCGGATGGCGGCCCACGGTCGACAACTATCTCGGCCGCGTGCCCAAGCGGCGCATCCTCGAGGCGGTGCGCCAGGGCGCCGGAGAACCTGCCGCACAGCACATCGACCACTTGAAGAAATCCGACATGGCAAAGGAAGCCGAGCGCCTGCTCGCGGACACAGGCTGGTTGCCGGAGCCCCTGAGGCTTGGGGTCATCGAGCCGCCGCCTGCTGCGCCCGACGCACCTGTATCGGAAGCCGAATTGTTGCACGCGTCTCTTGCAGGCGAAGACGCTGGCACCGTTTGCAGGCACGCTGAGGAGCAACACTCCGTCGCTGCCCAGTAGCTGGTCGCGGGGCGGCTCCGGCCGCCCCGCGCATTTTCTCTGGACGGCGACGAGCCGCCAGTCAAACGGGCAAGCCGCTTCCGCATCGCTCGCGACACATAACCTCCCCGGGGCCTCGCCGCAACGATCGCCGGTCCGTGGCAACAGTCGTCAGGAGGCAATCAGATGAGCAGGGTTCTCAACAAACACATGCAGGCACGCCGGTGCGCCGTCCCGATCGGGCGTGGCCCGAATTGGGCCAATCCCTTCCGGATCGGTCCCGACTGCAACCGCCCAGCCCCACCCTTTTCGGCAGTGGAAAATGTCAGCAGACGGATGACCGCTGCTGCCTGTCGTCATGTCTCTTCGGCCCGCGCACCCCTCACCGAAGGTGGGCGACTGGTGACGATCACCGGCGCCGATTTCGGACCGGAGATACCGGCCTGGCGCGAGACCTTTGTGCGTCTGCAGGAACGCGGCGTCACGGTGCGGGCCAATCTGCCCGATCGCGATCCCGTCGAGCGAATTGGCCAACAGGAGAACGTGTGATGCCGCGCGACGCTTCCGAACTGGCGCACCGTCTCGCGCGCGAGGCTGAGGCGGTGTGCCGTCACTATCTCTCCAATGGCCGCCGGGAAGGCCGTTACTGGCTGGTCGGTGATGTGCGCAACACGCCGGGCCGCTCAATGTTCGTCCGGCTGAACGAGTTGCAGAAGGGACCCGCCGGCAAATGGACCGATGCTGCCACGGGTGAGCATGGCGATCTCCTGGATGTCATTCGCGAAAGCTGCGGCCTCATCGACTTCCACGATGTCGCCGAGGAAGCCCGCCGCTTCCTGGGTCTGTCCGACAGCGAGCGCGATTCTCCGCCGAAACACCCGCGGCTTCCCCCGCAGACCGGCTCGCCTGAAGCTGCACGACGGCTGTTCGCCATGTCACAGCCGCTGAACCGCACTCCCGCAGAGGCGTATCTCGCTCATCGCGGCATTACCCCGGTGTACGATGACGGCGCGCTGCGCTTCCACCCGCATTGCTATTACCGGCCCGATGATTGTTCGCCGACGGAAATCTGGCCCGCGATGATCGCCTGCGTTACCGGTCTCGACGGGCACATCACCGGCGCACACCGCACCTGGCTCGATCCCCAGGGATTCGATCCTGTTCGTCTCGGCAAGGCGCCGATCGACACGCCGCGACGCGCGATGGGCGACCTCCTTGGCAATGCCGTCCGCTTCGGTGCGGCGAACGACGTGCTCGCGGCCGGAGAAGGCATCGAGACCGTGCTGTCGCTGCGATGCGTGTTGCCAACCCTGCCCATGGCTGCTGCGCTCTCGGCAAATCACTTGGCCGCTGTTCTGCTCCCGCCGGCATTGCGCCGGCTCTATATCGCTCGTGACGCCGATAAGGCCGGCGAGTTCAGCCGCCACGACCCTGACCGAACGTGCCCAGGCAAGCGGCGTCGAGACGATCGTGTGGAGACCCAGACTCGGCGACTTCAACGAGGATCTGCGCGCCTTCGGCCTCGACGCAATTCGGGCAGCCTTGCGTATGCAACTCGTGCCCCAGGACGTCGTCCGGTTCATGCTCTGGGCGGCAGCCGGGACGGATTGAACCTGATCCCGGGTTCGAACTTCGTGATGACCGGTCGGGCAAGGCCCAAATCACCCGGGGAGAGTCCGCGCCCCGGCCTTCGAGAGGGCGATCCGACGGCAGCCGGCGCGGCCCGGCAATGGCTGCGCCCGGCTATTTTCCGCCGGCCCTGTCGGGCCTTTGCATCGCCAGACAAAATAGCCGTGCTCGCCATCCTCCGCTGACGCTGCGGCCCTCTCGCTCCACCTGCGCCCTTCGGGCTTCGGTGGACGCGACGCTTCGGGTTCTGGGCCGCACCGGCCACCGTCAGGTGATCGCCTCGAAGGCCGCGATGGGCGCGGCCGATCCGATAAGGGGCCTCTACCCATGACGACCGACCACGATGACACCGATCCCGAACCACTGCACAGCTCATCCCCAACCGATCGCGTTCTCAACGAACTTCAGCTCTATGGCTACCGTCCCTTCCACGGCGAACCCGATCCAAGGCCGCTTCCCGAAGCCGATGCCGTGGCTGGAGCCGTCGCGGACATCTTCGACACCCTGGTCTCGACCCTCACCGACACTCGTCTCGAACCGGACCTCGAGGACCTCCTCTGGTCGACGGTCAATCTCTTCCACCGTGCGGTCGATCGCGTCGAACGCGAACTCGATGACAATGAACAGGCACAGCACAGGAGCCAGCGGGAGCAGAATGGCTCTGAGGTCCGATCCGTCGAGCTCGAGCGGTTGACGGCCGAAGGCATCACGCTGACCGAGCGCCGCAACTGCGTGGAGCTTTTCCGCGATCATGCCGCCGAACGGTTCGAGGTCCAAACCGGCAGCTCCTGGCGTCCCCGCTCGGGATCGCTCGTCAGTCATCGGACCCTCACCGCCGCGATGATCGACAGCCGCGACTTCCTCGCCGCCAGGCGCCGGGCCGAGACCGAAATGATGTTGCCGCCGGGGCCGAAGATCGCGCTCACCGGCGGGCTCGACTTCAACGATCATCGCCTGATCTGGGACCGTCTCGACAAGGTTCACGCCAGGCACCCAGACATGGTGCTGCTGCACGGCGGCTCTCCGAGAGGTGCCGAACTGATCGCCGCCAAGTGGGCGATCAACCGCAAGGTGCCGCAGATCGCGTTCAAGCCCGACTGGACGAAGCACGCGAAAGCCGCGCCGTTCAAACGCAACGACGCGTTGCTCGCGGTCCTTCCGATCGGCGTCATGCAGTTTCCGGGCACCGGTATCCAGGATAACCTCGCCGACAAGGCGAAGAAGCTCGGTATTCCCGTCTGGAAATTTGGCAAACCTGCCGAGACCAGGGGCGGTGCATGATGCGCCGCCACACCCGCAACAGCAGCCCATTCCGTTGCGTCGCTCTGTGGGCTCTGTGTGCATCGCTCTCGCAAGTTGGACCACCTTCGACTATATGTTGGATCGCGCCGTGGTGGTGGTGGAAGGCGCGACTGTTGCAGCTTTGTCGCGGAAGCCACCACCATGCTTGTGATCGGACTCATTGTCAGCGTGTTCGGGATCGGCCTCTTCTGCTGGCTGATCTTCACGCTCGCCGTCTATGCGCTGCCATTCTTCATTGGGCTTACGGCTGGCATGGCCGCTCTCCAGAGCGGCGCAGGCGTCCTCGGCGCACTTCTTGTCGGCATCGTGACCGGCGCCGTTACTTTGGCAATCGGACAGATCGCATTTGCCGTGGTTCGCCCGCCCGTTTTTCGCGCCATCATCGCCGCCACGTACGTCATTCCTGCAGCAATTGCCGGCTACCACGCGGTCCTCGGCCTCTCTCAGAACGGCGTGCCCTCGCCTGTCTGGCGCGAGGTGTTCGCCTGGATTGGGGCGCTCTTCATCGGCGGCACGGCCTGGACGCGGATGACGGTGTTCGCGGAGCCCCTTCCGTTGCGATCTGGCGGAGCATCACAGAACAACTCTCAGCCCGTCCTCACCACCGCGACACGACAGGGTTAGACCTCCGCCGTCCCGCCAATGGGTGCTCTGGCGATCGGGCGCTGACGAGAATATTTGCTGAGGTCACGCGCAGCGGCTGGCTCGCAGACGCACTTCGTCGATGCGGTGGAGATCGATCGCCCATCGGTGAATCGCTGTCCCGGAGAATTGCGATTTCCGAGCGGCCATTCTGCGGCAAGCAGGCGCGCCTTTTCCTGCGCCATGATTTCTTTCTCTACGCCTGAACTTTCCGACGTCTTGTTCGGGACAACCGATATCCCGCAATGTCTTCTCCTGAGGCTGCTGTTCAGTGCACGGACGCACCTGGCCTCTTGATGGCCTGATCTGGCCGAAGACCGGCTGCGCCTCGATCGACTGAACCGCAATGTCGCCGGTTCGACTTTCTTCCCCTGGGCTAAAGCCCATTCCTCGCGAAGCAAGAAAGTCTCGACCTTCGACATCCTCCGCTGCGCTCCGGCCCGCGAGCGGGTGCGTCGTCGATCGTCCCCGGCCTGTCGATCACCATCGAGGCCGCGGTGGTCGCGGGCTCGAAACAACCAGGGAGAAGTGACATGGCCAATATCGGTTCTTTCAAAAAGGTCGGCAACGACTACCAGGGCGAGATCGTCACCCTGAGCGTACAGGCCAGGGGCGTCCGTATCGTCGCCGAGACCAACCGCTCCAATGACGCAGCTCCGAGCCACCGCGTCTACGTCGGCCGGGCGGAGATCGGGGCCGCATGGTCGAAGCGCTCCGAAGAGGGCCGCGACTACCTCTCGCTCAAGCTCGATGATCCTTCGTTCAACGCACCGATCTACGCAAACCTGTTCGATGACGAGGGTGGCGAAGGCTACACCCTGATCTGGTCCCGGCCGCGCAAGAACGCCGACTGAATCCCGTCTGCCCCCCGCCCGGCTCCCCCGGGCGGGGACTCGTTTGACATTCTTATTTGGCGCAACGCGCGGCGTTGAAGCCGGCAAAGACAGTTATTGTCATTTTTCTCGTTTGCGGAGATGGTTTTTCGGGGGTGCACCGGCCCTGAGCGGGCGCGCGTTCGATGTGTACGCCGACGCTTGCGCGACTACGATGGTCAAGAGGCCCTATGCCAATGGTTGATCCGACGATTGCGAACGAGGCTCCCACGGCTCAAGAGCTCACCGATTACGACCATAGATTGTTCATCGTCTATGCCCGCCTGCTCGATGCCGAGGCCGACGGGGCGGATTGGCGTGAGGTTGCCCGTGTTGTGCTCAAAATCGATCCGGACAAAGAATATGCACGCGCCAAGCGGGCCTATGATTCGCATATGGCGCGCGCCCGCTGGATGACGGAGCAGGGCTACCGTCATTTGCTGCAGAAGGACAAGGGCGAGTCATAAACTTCGCTGTCTCCTGCGCTCGCGGGGGCGAATCATTCGCGGCATCACGACCCTGTCCTGGCACTCAGGTTGCGCGCAGCCTGACGCGGCCCTCTCCCCCGTTCCCGGGGTTAAGGTTAATTTCTACTAAACATTGAGATGCAACTGTTTCAAGTTCAACCCGGTTGTCGAGGGAGTCAGAGGGATACGCACGGGCATGTCCGACTGCAGCGCAGATTGCTCATTAACCGGTCTAACGAACCGCCCAGGGCGGGAGAGACGCATAATCGGCGGCACGCTTGTTGACTTCCTGAAGTTCACCTTCACCGCTCCCGATCGCTTCGAGCCGAAAGCCGCTGAGGAACAGTTTCTGCAAGATTATGCCAGGCGTTTCCTTGCCCAGCGGCGGGCAATTTCGATCCTCGGTGCCGTGTACTGGTCCGCATTTTGCGCCTGGGACATCGCCCAGGCTGTGGGGAGCGATCAATTTCGACGCGTCCTTCCCTATGTCCTGGCTCTTCGCATCGTTGGCATCATCGGCCTGGCTGGCTGTGCCTGGCTCAGCTTCCGGAAGTCGTTCATCGATGAGCGCTCTGCAACAGGCGTGCTCATCGCGATGGTGAGCATAGCCTATCTGCTTCTGGGTTTGATGCTGCTGCTGGTCCCGTTCCCGACCAATTACATGTACTACTCGCCTGGCCTGTTCATGGTCATGATCTTCACCTACGGCATGTTTCGCCTGCGGGCGGCACCGGCAATTCGTCTCACTTTTCTATTCGTCATTTTCAGCGAAATCGTTTTTGCGTTCATGGCCAATAATCCGTTCGATGGCGCCCACCGGATTTTCTCGTTGTATTATTTTCTGTTTTCCAGCCTGTACCTCACATCGTTCGCCGTTATCGGCTGCGCCATCGTCGTCGAGCTTGAGCGCACCGCTCGCGACGCATATGCCAGAGAACGTCAGCTCACCGTTTCGAATCAGGCGATCACAACGAAGAACGCGCAGCTCGAACAGCTCAACACCGCGCTGGAAGAATCGAAGCGCGACACGCAGCTCAAGACCGCCGCTCTCGTTGCCGTAAAGGAAGAAGCACGCGCCGCAGCAGAGCGTTCCAATCTGAAAAAATCCCATTTCCTCGCCGATGCGGCGCATGACCTGCGTCAGCCCATGCAAGCCCTGAGCAATCTGCTTGAGGCGGCGCAGCATGCGCTGGTGCGGCAAGACCAGGAAACCAGCGGCAAGCTGCTGACCAGCGCCCAAACCGCATTGCGGGTGACACGGTCGTCGTTCAACGCAATCCTGGATATCTCCCGGCTGGAATCCGGCTTTGTCCGCGCCGAGTACAACTCATTTCAAATTGACGACCTGGTGGCTGAAGTGATCGCGCCTCTGCGTGTGACCGCAAATGAGCGGGGTGTTGAGTTGCTGACACGCTTCAGTGCGACAAAGACAATCGTGCGCAGCGACCGCCAGCTGCTGGCCAGAGTCCTTACCAACATCATCAGCAATGCGATCAAATACAGCGACCCGTCCAAGCCCAAGCCAGTCGTCGTGGTTGGCATTGTCGGGCTGCCAAATCGCGCCCGTATCGACATCATCGACAACGGCATCGGTATTCCGTCGCAGCATTGGGAAGATGTTTTTCAGCCGTTCTTCCAGCTCGGGAATGCCGAGAGAGACCGGGAGAAGGGTCTCGGATTGGGATTGTCCATCGTCAAGTCGATCATGCAGTTGCTGAAAGAGCATCGCATCGACATGCGATCGACCGGGGGAAAGGGCACGCGATTTTCGCTGGATATCCCCCGCGCCGATGAGGTTCGCGAGTGGGTGGAACCCAAAAAGTCCAAGCAAGCGGCGCGTTTTGAGAACGTCGGCGGTGTGTATGTAATTTATGTCGAGGACGACGTTCTCGTGCGCGGATCCATGGAGGCACTCTTCCAGGAATATTGCATTCTTTATGAAGCCGTCGGATCCATGCAGGAGCTCAAAGAGAGACTTCATTTAATGGAGCGGCTGCCGGATCTCGTGATAACGGACGATCGTCTTCCCCATGGCTGGACAGCACGGAACGTCATTGACGTTGTCTTTTCGCATTTCGAGACCGAGGTGCCGGTCGTCATCGTGACGGCTGAGGTGTCGAGTTCTGTCGCGGAACACCCTGGAGCGCAGCTGCTTTGCAAGCCGGTGGCGCCAGAAGCGCTGCTCTCGGCTATTGCCTCAAGCTGCCCCCAGCAACGGGAGAAGACGCCGGAGCCGGCATAGGGATCGAGACTCCACGCCGCGAGATTTCCACCAGCAACTCTGTTCGCCGCGTGACCCGAAACAGCCTGAACAGCTTCGGCACGTAATCCTTGCGCACGGTCGTTTCCTCAATTCCCATCCGGTTGGCGATCGCCTTGTTGGGAAGACCCTGGCAAAGATAATAAAGGACTTCCAAAGCCCGGCCGGTCACGCCAATCGATTCGGCTGATATGCTGGATGGCGCGACGGTGGGCGCCGGACTGAAGCCTCCACGTCCGATGACGCTCGCAGGCAGGAAAATATTTCCCTGGAAGACCGTGTCGAGCGCCCTTCGAAAGAGGCCATCGCTCTCCATATCCTTGAGAATATAGCCGCTCGCACCCGCTTCTATGCAGGTCATTACGAGATCTTTTTCAACTCTGCCCGAGAGCATGATGGCACGGGTGTCGACATCAAGCGACCGGATATAGCGGAGGAAATCCAAACCGCTCCGCTGTTCCTTCAGATCAACATCGAGAAAGGCGATGTCGAAATTCGTGTTTCCTACGGCCTTGACGGCCTCTTCATATGACGATGCCTCATGGATGCTGGCGAGCGGCTCGGAAATCTGGATCAGCGCTTTCATGCCCGCACGCACCAGCGCCTGATCTTCCAGAAGCAGAATTCGCAATCGTCTTGATGGGTTCATGATCTTCTCTGCCAACTAAACTCAGCTACCCTCTTCTGCAGCAAAACGATATCCGACACTTGTCAGGGGCTTTCTATTCCAACAGGAGGCCACCGGTCGCCGGGCAAGGCGCGTGGCCGCGGCAAACAGCCAAATAAATGATTAACGGAAACAAGAGCATTCAACCTGGCCCGCAATCAGAAGATTCGATCGTTCCGACATTCATCCGCGAAGACACAGGTCATCTGCCAAGGCCATCAGGACAAGTGCCGGAATTCTCCACGGTGCAAATCATCTGCCATGCTTGGCAAAGAAAACATGAATTGCGAAAGCGAGATTCTCAATGTTCACGGGGGGCCCAGGGAAGCTCGACAATACCTGTTCGGGGTGGCGTGATGCGGCCAACTACACCTTTGTTGAAGCACTGCCGGCTGCCTCATGCGCATGGGAGTTTCTTCGCCGCAATCCCGCTTATCAGGAAGCCTGGCGCGCCTTTGTTTCACAACGCAGCCCGTTTTCGTCTGACGCCGCAGTTTGGGGGCTTGTGCGCTTTGAATCTCCCGAACGCGACGCCCGCTTAGCCAAGGTCTTTTGGTTGCCAGCCAGTCTGCCGAGCGTGATCCCATTGATGTCACTCCCGCGCGACCTCGCGGACGCGAACCGGAAAGGCGGTCCTGTCCCGCTCGGACCCGCGGTTACCCAACAAGAACCGGCGCGAACTCGTCCGGATACGGAATACAGAATTCCGCCTGCACATCCTCGATCGCAACGGCGGGCAAATGCCTTGCGCCGTTCTGCCCCTCGACCAGGTGTTCGGGATTCGCGCCGCAGCGGCAATTCGCCTGTGGCGCTGCCTGGCCGGACGCGCCGCGGGACGGGATCCCACGGAATTGCCTCCTGCCCGCCGCGGGCGTCTGATCCTCGCGTTGCGCGCGGTCGATGCCCGGCTCGAAAAAGCGAGCTATCGCACCATCGCCGAAGCGCTCTTCGGCAGCAGCCAAATACCGGACCGCGGCTGGAAGACTCACGACATTCGCGATCGGACCGTGCGCCTCACGCGCCTGGGATTCGCGCTAATGCAGGGCGGCTATCGCCGGCTGTTGCTCTATCCCTACCGGCGTCGAACCGATCGAGTCAGCAGGGATGGCGATCTCCCCGTCTTGTGAGATCGCCATCCCATCGAGCGGGTCATCTCCGCCATCGTCCGTGACAGCCGCCGCCATTCGGCGGCCCTCGAGTCGATCACGGAGTTGTCCTTTGTCCACCGTTCCCCCGGGACTGCCGCCGCGCTACCTCCGCACACCTGAGGCCGCGCGCTTTGTCGGTCTTTCCATCCGCACGCTTGAGAAGCATCGCATCTACGGTAGCGGGCCGCGCTATTTCAAGCTCGGTGGCCGCGTCGTCTACGCCGTCGAAGACCTGCAGAGCTGGGTCCAATCCGCCGTCAAACTGTCGACCTCCGATCCAGGCAAGATTGTCGTGCTGCCCGCGCGGCGCCACTCGGCGGCCGAACTCGAACAGGCCCGCCATCCGCGCCGCTGATAACATTCATGCCGAAGCATCCCACTCTGCCAAAGCGCAAGCTGCTCGAGTTTGTTTCGGGTCTAGCCATGCGATTGGGCACCGCGCACACGCTTTGTCCTCAACCGCTGTCCGACGCGCAACATCGCGCCCGGAACCGCTCAAGGCCCGACCCGATGCGAGCCACGGCTCGCGGCGCAGCGGCATCGGCTTCGCCGAATGTGGATCACCCGATGTGCTCACGCGCGAACTTCCCCACATTATTGGAGGCCGCCCGTGAGCGCCGATCCCAACGCTGAGCGCACGGCCCACCATCACATTGGACCGTTGTACACCGATGTCGAGCTGACCTGGCTTGAAGGGCGCATCGAGCACCGGATCCGGTTTGGCCATGATTGCGGCGAGACGATCCTCGAGCGCAACCGTCGCATTCTGCGCTTTGCGCCACGCAACGTCTTTGCTTTCGTCCGCTGGGCCTGCAACGACTTTGGCACCATCGTCTCGCGCATCGACATCCTGCGCACGATAGACCGCGGCGATTCCTGGCAGACGCTGCCTTTCGTTCGTCCGGGCGGCGAGATTCTGCTGCGGATCAGCGGCTGGCAGAACGTCGAACGTGTGCTGAATTCGATCGATGCAGTGGAGTCCCTGGGCATAGATCCCGCCGACGTTGCACCCGATTATTGGCGGCATCTCCACAACCGCGTCATCGTTGGTGAGCCGCCGCGGCCCTACGCCCGCGAGCAGCATCGCGCTTGGCTGCTGCGCTGGAGATTCGGCGCATGACCCGCTTCGGCTATGTCATGACAGCGCATTTCGCCGCTCTCGTTTTCGCCGCAGCCGCGGCATTTCCGCCGGCGCCAAGGTTCATGTGGAATGCCAGCACGAGCGTGCCCATAGGGCTCTACGCCCTGCGCCCTGCCGACAAGCTATACGTGGCCGAACTCGTGGCCGTGCGGCCGCCCGATCGGCTCGCGGTCTTCCTCGACGACCGTGGCTATCTCCCAAAGGGGGTGCCGATGCTGAAGCGCATCCTCGCGCTCTCCGGACAAACAGTCTGCCGCAGGGGCCGGACCATCACAGTCGACGGCATGCCTATGGGCAGGGCGCTTGTCCGCGACAGCCGTGGCCGAGCGCTGCCCATATGGAGTGGCTGTCGCGTCCTCGCCATCGGCGAGGTCTTCCTCATGAACGCGCAGTCGGAGCAGTCCTTCGACAGCCGCTACTTCGGCCCGCTTCCTGCCAGCACCATTGTGGCCCGCGCCGATCCGCTTTGGACTCGCGAGGAGAATTGAGCGTGCCTCAGACCAGACCCGGCACCGTAGTTCTCGCGCACCGGCGCCACCGATCTCTCTTCCGCTTTCCGGCCACGGGTTTTCGCCTGACGGAACCGGGCGTCGCGTTCGCGATCCTCTTCACGCTCGGCTGCAACCGCGCAGACGCCGAATCTGCGAACCCCCGGCCTCTCGCCGTTAGTCCGGCTTGTCCCCTTTTCGCCGCTTTCGTCGCTGAGGCCGCGCAACGCTTCGCCATTCCCGCAACGTGGATATGCGCCGTGCTGCACGCGGAGAGCTCTGGTGACCTGGGTGCAACATCACCGAAACGCGCCATCGGGCTGATGCAGATCATGCCCGAGACGTGGACGGACCTGCGTCGGCGCTACCATCTCGGCGCGAATCCTTATGACGCGCGCGAGAACATCATGGCGGGCGCAGCCTATCTCCGCGAACTGAACGACCGCTACGGCATTCCCGGATTCCTTGCGGCATACAATGCCGGGCCCGCGCGTTGGGAAGACCATCTGGCGACCGGCCGGCCACTGCCGATGGAGACACGCAACTACCTTCTCCGCCTCGCGCCCATGATCGGCGGATGGCTCGACGACAGCACCACAGTCCGCATGGTGGTCGCCAACTCGTGGGCCGAAGCATCGCTGTTCCCGGCGTTCTCCCCACAGCCAAAGACTGACAAAGCAATCACGTCCATTGTGCCGGCCGCTCGATCCACGAACGACGCTGCAAAGCTCAATTGGCCTGTATTCGCGCCGCAGCCGGCAAGGCTTTTCGTCTCCTTGTCGAGCCGGGATCGATCTCAATGAGCCGGATCGTGTTCTGTCGGGGCACGGAGGGCTGTAGCGCCGATTTGAGTGTGGGCGGGGGGCGGTGCAGCAGCCCAAACCGGCGAAGGCAAGGGAAAAGGCCGGCCTGCGGCCCGGACGAAGTGGCTGGCTGCATTGGCACATTTGCCCACGGCGCCGACACCCCCTGCTGGCGCTTTCGTCGGATTTGGCAAGAGAATCAAGGCCCGCAGCGCCATCTCACCGTCAAATGTCCGGCTCACGGCCGATGACAACGCGCGACGACGAGCTGCTCATCCGGCCGGGACGGATCCAGCACGGCAACCGCGGCGCCAGGCGTCCAAAGACTTTTGTCGGGGAAGTCATGCGAGCCGCGAAGAAGGCGGGCCATATCGGAATCTCCATCCGATCGAGCGGAGGCGGGAGCGGGTCACGGTTTGGGCGGGGCCGCCGCGCGGCGGTTTCGATCCGGCTGCGCTCCAATTCCCGGCGCGTCGTCATGAAGGCCCGGGTGGTGCGCCAACACGGGGCGCGCTTCCGCTCGGCGCACCTTTCCAGACACATTACCTATCTCAAGCGCGAAGGCGTGACGCGCGACAGCGAAAACACCCGCATGTTCGACGGTGCTTTCGATGTCGCGGACGAGCGCGCCTTCGCGGAGCGCTGCGAGGCAGATCGTCATCATTTCCGCTTCATCATCTCGCCGGAGGATGGGGCGACGCTCGGCGATCTCAAGACCTTCACCCGTGAGCTGATGCGCGATGTGGAGTCCGATCTCGGCACGAAACTCGACTGGATTGCGGTTGATCACTGGAACACGGACAACCCGCATGTCCATGTGCTCATCCGCGGGCGCGCCGACGACGGGCACGACCTCGTCATCAGCCGCGCGTATATCGGCCGTGGCTTTCGCGACCGCGCCGCCGAACGGGTCACGCTGGAGCTGGGGCCACGGAGCGAACACGAAATCCGCACGGCTCTCGAGCGAGAAGTCGAGGCGGAGCGGTGGACCAGTCTCGATCGCGCGCTGCGCGACATCTCGGATGAATGCGGCGGCATCGCCGATTTGCGACCCGGCGCCGGTACGGACGAGTTTCGTGGCTTGCTCCTGGGCAGGGCGGCAAAGCTCGAGCGTCTGGGTCTCGCTGAACAAGTCGGTCCCGCCTGCTGGACCCTGAAATCCGGACTTGAGCCGACGCTGCGGCAATTAGGCATCCGCGGCGACATCATTAGGACCATGCACCGCGCCATGAGCGGCAGCGGGCAGGAGCCTGACGTCAGCACCTTCGCGCTTCACGCCGATGAGCCTGCTGATCCGGTGCTGGGGCGGCTGGTCCAGCGTGGCCTGGATGACGAGTTGAAAGCCACCGCCTACGCCATTGTCGCGGGCGTCGATGGCCGCACTCATCATTTGCGCTTCAATGATCTCGACATGACAGGTGATGCGCCCGTTGGGGCCATTGTCGAGGCACGGGTCTACAACGACGCAGATGGTCGCCGCCATCTGTCGCTCACGACCCGCTCCGATCTCGCCATTGAGGCGCAGGTGACAGCCTCCGGTGCGACCTGGCTCGACCGCCAACTGCTTTCCAGCGATCCACGTCTCGGCGGCGCCGGGTTCGGCGGCGAAGTTCGCGCCGCCATGAATGCGCGAGCCAATCATCTCGTCGAGCAGGGTCTTGCACATCGCGAGCGACAGCGCGTGGTCTTCGCACGCGATCTGCTCTCCACGCTCCGTCTGCGGGAGTTGCAAGAGGCCGCGGCGAAGTTGTCGGCCGACATCGGACTTCCGTATCAGCCCGGCGCCGAAGGCGAGCGCGTTTCGGGGGTGTACCGGCAGCGGGTAACGCTCGCCTCAGGCCGTTTCGCCATGATCGACGATGGACTCGGCTTCCAACTCGTCCCGTGGCGCCCGGCTCTGGAGAAGGAACTCGGGCGCGAGGTTCGCGGCGTCATCGCGCCAGGCGGGAATGTCGAATGGAGCATCGGCCGCAAGCGGGGTCTCGGTCTGTGATGAAACAAAACACCATCGTCCACTTGCTATGTCGGCATGTCCGGTCCGCCGATGCTTTCCCGTCCGGGCTTGCAGCTGTCGGGTGGGACGCAGCTGAACGGATCTGGTCATGAACCCGACCAAGATACTCTGGCTCCAGATCCTCTTCGTCTGCGCCACTGCACTCGGCTTCATCTGGGTGGCGACGCAGTGGACGGCGTGGCAGCTCGGGTTTCAGGCGCAGCTTGGTCCGCCATGGTTCAGCATATTGGGCTTGCCGTTCTACCTGCCACCCGAGTTCTTCTGGTGGTGGTTGGTTTACGACGCCTATGCGCACCAGATTTTTGTCACTGGCGGATTCATCGCCGGTTCGGGCGGCGTTGCTGCGTTTGCCGTCGCGGTGGCCATGTCGGTCTGGCGCGCCAGGGAAGCGGAGAGGATCACCACCTACGGCTCAGCGCGTTGGGCCGATGCGCGCGATATCCGCAAGGCCGGATTCCTCCATCCCGATGGCGTGCTCCTGGGGCGCTGGCGCGGCGTCTATCTCCGCCACTACGGCCCTGAGCACGTGCTGTGTTTCGCGCCGACCCGAAGCGGCAAGGGCGTCGGACTCGTTGTCCCGACGCTGCTCACCTGGCCGGGCTCGGCAATCGTACATGACATCAAGGGCGAGAACTGGAGCCTGACCTCCGGCTGGCGCGCACAATTCGGACGCGTCCTCCTGTTCGATCCGACCAACATCAACAGCACGGCCTACAACCCGCTGCTCGAGGTGCGCCGCGGCGAGTGGGAAGTCCGCGACGTGCAGAACATCGCCGACGTGCTCGTCGATCCTGAAGGCGCGCTGGAAAAACGGAATCACTGGGAAAAAACCAGCCATTCGCTCCTCGTCGGTGTGATCCTGCACGTCCTCTACGCGGAGCAGGACAAGAGCCTCGCCGGGGTCGCCAGCTTCCTTTCCGATCCGAAACGGCCAATCGAGCAAACGCTTCGGATGATGATGATCACGCCGCACCTCGGCGAGAGCCGCGTGCATCCGGTCGTCGCCAGCACGGCGCGCGAGCTTCTGAACAAGAGCGAGAACGAGCGCTCCGGCGTGCTCTCGACCGCGATGTCATTCCTTGGCCTGTATCGGGATCCCGTGGTGGCTTCAGTCACCCGGCACTGCGCGTGGCACATCCGCGATCTGGTCGAGGCGGAGCGCCCCGTAACGCTCTACCTTGTGGTGCCGCCCTCGGACATTAGCCGCACCAAGCCCCTCGTGCGTTTGATCCTCAACCAGATTGGCCGCAGGCTGACGGAGGAGCTGGCGTCGGACGGGCGCCGGCAGCGCCTGCTGTTGATGCTTGATGAATTCCCTGCACTCGGGCGCCTCGATTTCTTCGAGAGCGCGCTGGCCTTCATGGCGGGCTACGGGCTCAAGAGCTTTCTGATCGCACAGAGCCTGAACCAGATCGAGAAGGCATATGGCGAGAACAATTCCATTCTCGACAATTGCCACGTCCGTGTGAGTTTCGCCACCAATGATGAGCGGACCGCGAAAAGAGTCTCCGATGCGCTCGGCATGGCGACCGAATTGCGCGCCATGAAGAACTATGCCGGCAGCCGGCTCAGTCCCTGGCTTGGGCACCTGATGATCTCGCGCCAGGAAACCGCGCGACCGCTGCTCACGCGCGGAGAGATCATGCAACTCCCGCCAGAGGACGAGATCGTCATGGTATCGGGATGCCCGCCCATCCGCGCAAAAAAAGTGCGCTACTACGAAGATCCCGAACTGGCGGCGCGCATCCTGCCGCCGCCAATCCTGATGGCGAAAAAACCTCCGCCGATCGATCCGCGTCGTCTCACTGCCGAGACGGACTGGGCGGTCGCCACGACTGATTCCGGGCGGGATTCAGGTAGCGAAGATCCCGCCAATGCCGGCATACGGCGCGAACCGGAACTGCCCAAACATGAGGAAATCGCGCCCGAGCCACGGAAGCCGGTCGAGGAGTTCGAGCCAGTCCGGGAGGCCCCCGACGATGCGATTCGGCGCCAGCGCGCCATTCAGCGTGCCTTCGGCAGCGTCGCGCGCCAGGCATCGCTCGATCTCGGCGACGATATGGAGAAGTAGTCATGCGGACCAAGCACACATTCCGCCTGCCGCCCGATCTCGCCACCAGGCTTGCGGACTACGCCGCGCGAAAGCGCGTGCCGCAGGCACTCATCGTCGAAGCGGCGCTCGCGTCCCACCTGTCGCCAGATGGCGCCGATCGGCTGGAAGCTGCACTGGCGCGCCGGCTCGACCGCATGAACCGGCAATTGGAGATCATCGAACGGCACGTGACGATCTCCAACGAGGCGCTTGCCGTGTTCGTCCGCTTCTGGTTGACCAGCACGCCACCCTTGCCGGACACCGCACTTCCGGCGGCACAGACTAAAGGCCGCGAACGCTACGATGGCTTTGTCGAGGCGCTCGGCCGCCGGCTCGCCCGCGGCCAGAAGCTTGCCGACGAGGTGAGCCTGGATGTGAAACCCGATGTCTCTTGATCAGTGTAAAGGTAGTCTCGCGCCGAATTTGCGTCTGCAGTCAGATCACCCCGTACACCACCTCGAAGTCTTTTGCATTCGTTTCAGCAGCGCGAATGATTTCGCGCAAATTATCCGAACGAATATTTTTCTCAGGATGCCGTAAAGCACGGGCGGCGATTCCACACGTTGAATGGCTCCTGATGAAAAGACAACCAGGCGAAGCTCGCCGTGAAAACACATTGTACCCGTTGGGTGCAGTTCTGCCCTCGAACCCGTCGAACACCGCGCCATCAATCAGGCTTTCGACGTTGGTGCGCTCGCGCTCAGAATCGCAACCAACAGCAGCCGCCGAGGCAGAGTATCGGTACTGACCGGATCCGGCGACGAGCGCTACCCTTGGGACGATGTCGCTGGGTAGAACGGCTACGCCGCCTTGTGCGTAGGGATTTTGCCGAGCTTCCCGGCCAACCGCTGCTCGGCAACCCAAAGATCGTAATCCCGCTGCAGCGCGATCCAGATGTCCGGTCCGTTGCCGCACCACTTGCCCAGACGGACAGCCGTTTCGGCAGACACGGGCAGTTTCTCAGCAACAATGCCATGCAAGAGCTGACGCGATACGCCCAACTCGCGCGCGGCCTGGACAACCGAAACGTTCAATGCCGGGAGTACGTCCTGCTTGAGGATTGAACCGGGATGCGGGGGTCGCATTTTGGGCCTGGAGCGAAGTTTGTATTCACGGGGCATGGCAAAACCTCAGTGATACTGTTCAAGATCAACATGCAGGGCGTCGCCGCCCTCCCATTCAAACGTGATTCGCCAAGGTCCGTTCACGGCAATGGCGTAGCGCACCGGCTTCGTGCGGAGGGCGTGGAGCCGCCATCCCGGCACGCGCAAATCGTCGAGCGATTTCGCACGATGAAGCGCCTGTACTCTGCTGCGCACCCGCTCGACCAGGTCCGGACGAATGCCGCGGGGCTCATCGTCGAGGAAGAAATCGCGTAGCGGCCGACTGCGGAATGAGCGGATCACCAAACCCTCATGTAAAACACCATTAGACAGATTTCAACCCGATTGCGGAGTTGGCACTGTCTCAGTTTGAAATTTCTTCCGCCGTTTTCCGGTAGGTCCACGCGGTCCCGGTTTTGGTGCGCGAGCGTCCATAGCAGCGACGATATCCGACATATCCCAAAGCCGCGTTTCAATTCCCGCCGCCATTGCTGGCGACATGCGAACCGACGAATGGATTTTCACGAAGTTGTAGTATGCAAAATACAGCGCGAGCGCGTGGCAATGGTTCGCGAACTTCTTGGAGTGACCGGCCGTCAGGCGCGTGAAGCGCCGCATGTGAGCGCGCATCTTTTGGTTATGGCTTTCGACGTGCGACGTGCTGATATGGGCAGCATCCGGCTTGCCGGTGATCGCTTTCGTAAACGTTCCAGTGCAAATGCCGGGGCTGTATTTCTTCTCCGGACCTTTCTGATCTGGCGTCTCACTGTACACTTTGACTAACTGCGCAAAATCTACGTCTGCGCCAAAGATTTCCTCAATCGCGCCAATGTAGCTGGCGAGGCCGTCCGTCGTGATCTGCGGACGGTCCACAAGGCGAGAGCCCAGATCGCTGATGAATTCCAGCGCATGTTCGCCGTCGCGGTTTCCGACAAAATAGGAAACGATCAGCTTGGAGTCGCCGTCCAGCGCGGTCCACGTCCACACGTCACCAGCCTTCTCAGGAGCCGCTTTAGCGCCCGCGAGGTTGATCTTCTTGCAGTAGTTGAAGGACCAGATTTCATCGCATTGCAGGCGGCGCGATTTGACGTTGCGTACCTTCTCATCGTGAAGCGCGATGCAGGTTTCCCCCGCATCTTCCAGCAGTTTCGTCACGGTATTGATCGAAACGCCGGTCACGCGGGAGATCGCCCGCATGGAAGAGCCTTCGACCAGCATCGAAAGGATTTGGACGCGGTTTTCGAGGGGCAGCTTGTTCATGCCCCTAGTATCTGAACTTTTTGCTTGAGTGTCAAGCATACGTTTCAGTAGACTTTTTTGAGGATGCGACGTTATTTCTACGCGGAAGTGTAAAGTCCCTTGTAAAGTGTCAAGTGGGATGTCAAGTCGTGGAGTACAATGGCAAAGATGAAAAACGCGCCAGTGTACTACGTGCTGGCCCAAGTCAGGTTGAATCCCATCATGACCTTGGAGCAGTACATTCCTGCGATTCAAGACAGCATGCGAAAAGCGGGATTCCCGGATTTCCAGAAGAATTTTATTGCGCTTCTCAACATTGGACCACCGGGCCAACCTCCGCCTGAGCAACCGACGGGAGCCGTAATGGTGCCCCAGGTGAGATACAAATTCATCGATGCGAAACGCACGGCTGGGTTCGTTCTCGACCCATCATTCTTGATGTTTCACACAACGCACTACGACACGTTTGAACCGTTTTTGGAAACGATTCTGCGCGGCATAAGCATCGTTAATCGTTACACTGAATGGAGTTACTCGGAGCGGATCGGCCTACGTTATTTAGACGCGGTCATACCTCAGGACGGGAAGGATGTGTCCCCTTATGTTTCCCCCCGCTTTCTGGGATTCGTGGGGCAATTCGAGGACAGCGAACTGATACAATCGGTTTCGGAAACAAGATACCGGCGCGGAGACGACTTTCTAACGAGCCGCGTGTTTTTCTACAAACATACCGAAGGTAACCCCGACACGGACGTGGCGTTTCCACCGGACCTTGGGACAGATTCTCTTGTGCTTATGGAGAAATTCAAAAAAGCCACAGGCACGTACGCCATATTCGACAATGATTCATGGCACGACAATCGCGAGGATTTCAGCGTCGCATCAATCGAAAGACATTTCAAAGACCTACGAAAAAATATTGGCCGTGCATTCGACTTGATGGCAACAGAACGCGCCCTTAACATGTGGGCATGATCGCGATGACGGCTGCAACAAACCTGAGAGTGCCTCCAAATGTTCGCCGGTTCGCATTTCCGGCGACGATTGTGTTCGCTATCGGAACTGGCGGTGACTACACGCCTGATTATCTACGCATATTGGATGCCAAGATTATCGTAGGGCCTGCAAAGGGCGGCGATGCGACGCCAAATCCAGACAACTCGGTTGACGTTGCGTCCGCTGCCAAAGACCTCGGTTACATCCGTTCTGTGCTTAAAATAACCACGTCCGATCTTGCACGAACATTGAAGGTTTCACGGCAGTCTTTGTACAACTGGAAGGCTGGTTCATACATCAAGCCGCATAACATTTCGAAGCTTGAGAACCTCAAATTAGCAGCGAATTCTTTTGTGCAGGCCAAATTCACGGTCCAGCCATCCATGCTGGATCTGAAGCTCCCCGGTGGCAAGTCGCTATTAGAGCAGATTGCTAGTGATGGCGACGGCGCTGCGGCGGCGGTAGCATTAATGAATGTGGTGACTGCGGAAGCAGCGCAACGGCGAACGCTCGATGACCTGCTTGCAGACAGCATTTCTCGGAAGCCCGACGTTGTTGATTATGGTGCGCCAGCGTTTCGCGAGGAATGACGGCGAAAGATGCCGGGGTGGGGACAAGATACTCCTTGGCGTCAGGGGCAAATTCTTTCAGCTCAAACCACGGCACGATTAGCGGCGCAATTGGGCATCGGCGATGCAGCCGAAAGCATTATATTGGTCATTTCCCATGACTGTGATTTGGCGCACACCGACCTAGCGGCGGAACCCCATTGCGAAATTATCGTCGGAAAAGCTGTCGAAATTGACAAAATCCAAGGATCGTACACGCAAGCGAAACATCAACGCCGATTGCACCTCTCGTTCACCCATGGAGAAAGGAAGATCGCGGGTGATTTTTTCGCGAGCCAAAAGTTTTTCATCAAGAAGGGTGACCTGGAAGGGGACGATCCGGACAGTTCAGCACAGACTCTCGCCTGACGATCTTTCCGCGCTTCAGAGATGGCTTACAATTCGCTACCGCCGAACGTCATTTCCAACTGAGTTCAACAACAGGATCAGGCCAATTGAAAATAGGCTAGCGAAAATCATGGATCGAACAGGAAATTCTCTAACCGGAATGTATTTTCTCGTTGATAGGAATCAGGATGTCGAACGCGACGGAAAGGATGACCCGTACGCGTTAAGAATCGTCCTAGTGGAAAATAGCCAACAAGACCCCACACAGACTGCAAAGGCGTTCGCGGAATCTCGGTTTCAGATTTTGCAGCTTTTTAAGGGGCAATTCAAAAGGGGCGAAAAGTGGGAAAATATTGAATTGGAAGGCGTTGAACCGTCCTCTGACGAAAAAATGACATTGCGCCAGTCTTGGCGGTTGCGCGAATGGAAACTGTGAACGATCAGTCCCTGCGCTTGTCATTCCATCTGGCTGCCGCAGCTCTTTTCGCTACCTCTTGACGCTTCTCTGGCGATAACTTCGCGGCCCGCGCCTTTCCGCCCTTCAGACCGCCCTTGCGGTTCGCCTCCGTGCCCGGATCGCGCGTCTTGTCCTCAATCTCCCCCGTCGCGATCTTCCCCACCATGACGGCGGCTCCGATCACATCGGCGGGTCTTTTCTGTCCTTGGGGGCCTTTGGGCATGGGAGTAATATTGCACAGTCCGAACGAATTGCGAGCACGATGTGCAATGTCCCTCACCTGATACTATGGCTGGCTCTTGCGGCTGCACTTGCCACGCTTGCAGTGAGGACTATCCGCACTGGGCAGGCATGGACAGGTCATAGTAACTGGCTGATTTACCGCTCGATAACGCCCGCCAGTTTTTGGGCTACTGTTGTCCTTCTAGTGCTGGCTGGCTCAGCCTTCACATTTCTTGCGTTCGCGCAGGCGACCGCCTGCATTTCAAACTGAGACAGTGCCGCGGAGTTTCTATGCGAAGGCACCCGGAAAAGTTGTCGTGCTGTTGGACGTCTCTTCGAAACTTTCCCCGGATCGCCCCCGATTGCACGCGAACGCGGCGTGCCGGTGGTGCAAGCCATCGCAATTCTCTGTTCGCTATCGCTGTCGACGGCGGCGCCACTCCGTCGATATCAACCGCAGCCTCGGCACGTCTGCGTCGTCATGATCAGTTACGCTTACGCCGACCTGTTCACGCCAGCGTCCTCTGAGTGTTCAGCCACAAAAATGCCCTGCCATCCCAGCTGCCCGCTATTGCCCTTCACGGCGGATATCCCGTTAATCGAAGCGCTATCGACTGCGACCTGATATGGCGCAATGGGTTGGCGGCAACGCAACAGCGCCCGACATGATACGAGCGATGCTGAGGGTCGTGTCCCAGGCTCAGATTCGATTCGTCTGAACGCGCACGCAACAGCGCTGCATCCGCACAGCTCGCTATGAACCGTCCCGACCGCCTGTCTTTCTATCCGTTAGCCCTCCCGCCTTATCGCCGTTGTTGCAAACCAACCCTTCCGGCCTTTTCTAATCAACCCCGTCGACAGTTTCCGCCTTGCCGAGGCGCATTTAACGGGGTTCAATTTGACAACGATCTCTCTTCGCTCAGAAGTCTTCGCCCGCGGCGCGCGGATGCTGCGCACTGCGCTGGGCCCGGCAATCTCCGGTTTTCTCGAAGACCCGAGCATCGTTGAGGTGATGCTCAATCCGGATGGCCGGCTGTGGATCGACCGGCTCTCGGGAGGTCTTGAAGACACCGGCTGCCGCGTGACGGCCGCAGACGCCGAGCGGATCGTCCGTCTCGTCGCGCATCATGTCGGTGTCGAAGTACATGCCAACAGTCCGCGCGTTTCGGCGGAGCTGCCGGAAACCGGGGAGCGTTTCGAGGGACTCGTCCCTCCAGTCGTGGCCGCGCCGTGCTTTGCGATCCGGCGGCCGGCGATCAGTGTTTACACCCTCGCCGACTACGTTGAAGCCCGGATCATGTCGGCCGCGCAAGCCGAACTCCTGCGCATCGCGGTGCGCGAGCGCAAGAACGTGCTCATCGCCGGCGGCACTTCGACCGGCAAAACGACGCTCGTCAACGCGATCCTCGCGGAGATGGCCAAGACGAGCGACCGGATTGTGCTGATCGAGGATACCCGCGAACTCCAATGTGCCGCGCCAAATCTGGTTGCGCTGCGGACCAAGGACGGCGCCGCTTCGCTTTCCGATCTCGTCCGCTCCTCGCTCCGCCTGCGCCCCGATCGCATCCCGATTGGCGAGGTCCGCGGCGCTGAAGCGCTCGATCTCCTCAAAGCCTGGGGCACTGGCCATCCCGGCGGCATCGGCACTCTGCATGCCGGTTCCGCCATCGGTGCGCTACGCCGCCTCGAACAGCTCATCCAGGAAGCAGTTGTCAGCGTTCCGCGCGCACTCATTGCGGAGACGATCGATCTCATCGCGGTCCTCGCCGGCCGTGGATCCGCACGCCGCCTCGCCGAACTCGCGACACTCAAGGGCCTATCACCCGCCGGCGATTACGTCCTCACTCCCGCAGGAGAACCGTGATGTTGCCAAATTGCATCCAACGCGGATTAACTTCCGCTTCGGTCTTCGCCTTCCTCGTGTTGGCCAGCGCGCCGGTTTACGCCGCCGGCTCGAACATGCCCTGGGAGCTGCCGCTCCAGCAGATCCTTGACTCCATCCAGGGACCAGTCGCGAAGGTGATCTCAGTCATCATCATCATCATGACCGGTCTGACGCTCGCGTTTGGCGAGGCCAGCGGCGGGTTCCGGAGACTGATCCAGATTGTCTTTGGTCTCTCGATTGCGTTCGCCGCCTCGAACTTCTTTCTGAGCTTTTTCCAATTCGGCGGTGGAGTCACCGTGTAATGGAGCACGAGGCGGCTATCGCAGGCTTTTATGCACCGGTCCACCACTCGTTGACCGAACCGATTCTCCTCGGCGGCGCCCCCCGCGCGGTTGCAATCGTCAACGGCACGCTTGCAGCTGCGATCGGTCTCGGCCTTCGCCTCTGGATGGCGGGCGGCCTGATCTGGCTGCTCGGCCATCTCGCCGCCGTGTGGGCAACCAAGCGGGATGCGGCATTCGTCGATGTCGTCCGGCGGCACCTCCGTTATCCGCAGCACATGGTCGCGTAAGGCCCAGAGATGATGAACCTCGCCGAATATCGCCGCCACAACCATAGCCTCGCCGACTTGCTGCCGTGGGCGGCGTTGGTGGCGCAAGGTGTGGTCCTCAACAAGGATGGCTCGTTCCAGCGCACCGCGCGGTTCCGCGGGCCCGATCTCGCTTCCTCGACGCCCGCCGAGCTCGTTGTCATAACCTCTCGCGTCAACAACGCATTACGCCGGCTCGGCTCCGGCTGGGCCGTCTTCATCGAGGCCCAGCGTCAGCCAGCACACAGCTATCCGCTCGGTCAATTCCCCGATCCGGTTTCCGCTCTTGTCGATGCGGAGCGCCGCGCGCAGTTCGAGGAAGAGGGCGCGCATTTCGAGAGCCGGTACTTTCTGACGCTGCTGTGGCTCCCGCCCGCGGATGACGCTGCTCGTGCCGAAGCCTGGCTCTACGAAAACCGGGCGCAATCCGCCAACGGCTGGCGCGCGACGCTGGAGGGGTTCGTCGACCGTAGCGGGCGCGTGCTCGCGCTGCTCGAAGGATTCATGCCGGAGGCAGAATGGCTCGATGACGTGGAAACACTAACCTATCTGCATTCCTGCATCTCGACGCGCCACCAGCGCGTGCGCGTCCCCGAGACGCCAATGTATCTTGATGCCGTACTGGTCGATGACGACTTGGCCGGTGGCCTTGAACCGCGGCTCGGCCGCGAACATCTGCGCACACTCAGTGTCATGGGATTTCCGTCGCAGACCTGGCCCGGCCTGCTTGATGATCTCAATCGCCTGGCCTTCCCGTACCGCTGGTCGACACGTGCCATCTGCCTCGACAAGACCGATGCCGCCAGGCTTCTCGCCAAAATCCGCCGCCAGTGGTTCGCCAAGCGCAAGAGCGTCATCGCGATTCTCAAGGAAGTCATGACCAACGAGGCATCGGTGCTGATGGATTCTGATGCCGCCAACAAAGCGCTCGACGCCGATGCGGCGCTGCAGGAGCTCGGCACAGATCTCGTGGGCGAGGCTTATGTCACGGCGACGGTCACCGTCTCGGATGAGAACGCCCGGATCGCCGCCGAACGCCTCCGACTGGTCGAGAAAACAATCCAGGGCCGTGACTTCACCTGCATGTGCGAGGGTGTCAATGCCATCGAAGCGTGGCTCGGCAGCCTGCCGGGGCACGTCTACGCCAATGTCAGACAACCGCCAGTCTCAACGCTCAATCTCGCGCACATGATGCCGTTCTCGGCGGTCTGGGCCGGGCCGGAACGGGATGAACATCTGAGTGCGCCGCCATTGTTCTTCGCCAGGACCGACGGTGCAACGCCATTCCGGTTCAGTCTGCATGTCGGCGACGTCGGACACACGCTCATTGTCGGCCCCACCGGCGCCGGCAAAAGCGTCCTGCTCGCGCTGATGGCTCTGCAGTTTCGCCGTTATCCCGGTGCGCAGGTATTCGCTTTCGATTTCGGCGGTTCGATCCGCGCTGCGGCGCTTGCGATGGGCGGCGACTGGCACGACCTCGGCGGCATGGTGTCGGAGGACCGCACTGAGCACGTTGCGCTGCAGCCCCTGGCGCGCGTCGATGATCCGGGCGAGCGAGCCTGGGCCGCCGAATGGGTGGCGGCGCTGCTCAGCCGCGAAATCCATCACTGTCACTCCAGAGCTGAAGGAACACCTGTGGTCGGCTCTGACCTCGCTCGCCTCAGCGCCGGTCGCCGAGCGGACAATCACAGGCCTCTCAGTGCTGCTGCAATTGAATGCCCTCAAACAAGCGCTGCTGTCCTACACGGTAGCAGGCCCGTGGGGACATCTGCTCGATGCGGAGACGGAGCAGCTCGGCGAAGCCGACGTGCAAGCCTTCGAGACCGAAGGCTTGATCGGTGCCAGCGCGGCACCCGCCGTGCTGTCTTACTTGTTCCATCGCCTCGAGGATCGCTTCGAGGGCCGCCCGACCTTGCTGATCGTGGATGAGGGCTGGCTTGCCCTGGATGATCGCGGCTTCGCTGGCCAGTTGCGTGAATGGCTGAAGACGCTGCGCAAGAAGAACGTCAGCGTCGTGTTTTCCACCCAGTCGCTTGCCGATATTGACGGCAGCACGATCGCGCCGGTGATCATCGAGAGCTGTCCGACCCGCATTCTTCTTCCGAATGAACGCGCGCTCGAGCCACAGATCGCCACCATCTATCGCCGCTTTGGACTCAATGACCGCCAGATCGAGATCCTTGAGTCGCGCCACGCCGAAGCGCGAATATTACTGCCAGTCCCGCCGCGGCAATCGTCTGTTCGAACTTGGCCTCTCAGAAGTCGCACTCGCTTTCACGGCCGCTTCCTCAAAATCCGACCAGACCGCCATCGAAAAGCTCCTTGCCGGGCACGGCCGCGACGGCTTCGCCGCGGCCTGGTTGCGGCACAAGGACCTCGATTGGGCGGCCGATATGCTCAACACCTCCATGGAGACTTCGTCATGACCCATCGCCGCTTCCGCGCCGCGCTCATCGCTGGCGCGGCCGTTCTCATCGTCACTGCCGCCGGTGCACCTGCGCGGGCGCAATGGACCGTGTTCGACCCCACGAATTTTGCGCAGAACGTGCTGACGGCTGCGCGCGAGCTCCAGCAGGTCAACAACGAAATCCACATGCTGGAGAATCAGGCGACATCCCTGATCAACCAGGCCCGAAATCTCGCCAGCCTCCCCTATTCTTCGCTCGCGCAGCTCCAGCAGCAAATCGCGCAGACGCAGCAGCTCCTCATGCAGGCGCAGCGCGTTGCCTACAACGTTGGCACCATCGACCAGGCCTTCGCACGAATTTATCCACGCGCCTATTCCCGCTCGACTTCTTCACAGCAGCTGCTCGTTGACGCCCAGGACCGCTGGCAGAACGCGCTCGCCGCCTTCCAGGACACGATGCATGTCCAGGCAGGGGTCGTCACCAATCTCAACAACACGCGCGCGCAGATCAACACGCTCGTATCCTCCAGTCAGTCGGCGACGGGCGCACTGCAGGCAGCCCAATCGGGAAACCAGCTCGTTGCCTTGGAAACGACGCAGCTGGCCGACCTCACGGCGCTCATGGCATCGATCGCGCGCGCCCAAAGTCTCGATGGCGCGCACACACTCGAGGCGCAGGCCCAGGCGCAGGCGCAAACCGCCAACTTCCTCAACTACGGCCCGGGCTACCAGGCCGGCAACGCGCAGATGTTCCATTAATGCGCGCCCGTCACCGTGATCCGTCTGGCATGGCGCGCTTACTCGCTTTCGCACCGGTTGTGATCGCATCGCTGGTCGCGGTGCCCCACATTCACGCGCCCGCATCCCGCATCGAACCGCATCACGGCGATTCACCGGTCGTCTCTGATCGCCTTGCCGATGAAATGAAGCGGTGTCAGCCCATCGCGATCGAGGCCAAGGACGACGCAGAATGTGAGGCAGCCTGGGCTGACAACCGCCGCTTGTTCAGCAAAACGCCCACCGGATCCAGCAGGTAATCACCGATGGGCGGAACGGGCGTGATCGACAATTTCCTCGGCACCTTCACCCAATATATCGATTCCGGCTTCGGTTTGGTGCAGGGGGACGTGCGCTGGCTCGCCAGCACCCTGATCGCCATCGACATCACACTTGCGGGTCTCTTCTGGGCAATGGAGCCCGGCGAGGACGTGCTCGCGCGGCTCATCCGGAAGACGCTTTATATCGGCGCCTTTGCTTTCATCATCGGCAACTACAACAACCTCGCGCAAATCATTTACAACAGTTTTGCCGGGCTTGGTATCAAGGCAGGCGGCGGCACGATCAGCGCCGCTCAGCTTCTCCAGCCGGGCCGCATCGCCGAGGTCGGCATCGACGCAGGCAAACCGATCCTGACCGCCATATCGGGCATGATGGGCTTCACCAGCGTCTTCGCGAATTTCGTGCAGATCGTCATTCTGTTGATCGCCTGGCTGATCGTCATCATCAGCTTCTTCGTCATGGCAATCCAGCTCTTCGTCAGCCTGATCGAGTTCAAGCTGACGACGCTCGCCGGCTTTGTGCTGGTGCCCTTCGGTCTGTTTGGCCGCACCGCTTTTCTCGCCGAGCGCGTGCTCGGCAATGTTGTGTCGAGCGGGATCAAGATCCTGGTACTCGCCGTAATCATCGGCATCGGCTCCACAATCTTCAATCAGTTCGCCAGTGGCTTCAACAATCCGCCAACCATCTCGGATGCGCTTACACTGATCCTCGCCGCGCTATCGCTCCTTGGACTGACGATCTTTGGCGCCGGCATTGCCAATGGACTCGTCGCCGGCGGGCCACAGCTCGGCGCGGGCGCTGCCCTCGGAACCGGGCTGGCGATGGCCGGGATTTCAACCGCCGGGTTTGCCGCCACCGCCGGAGGCATCGCCGCTGCGGGCGCCATGATCGGCGGCACTGCGCGCACCAGTGCGGCCGTGGCGGGTGGCGCGACTGCGGCCTATCGCGCGGGTGGCGCTCTTGGTGTCGGAAAGGCCGCTGGATCTTTCGCCTTGAGCCCGCTCCGGCGTGCCGCCGCCAGCCTGAACGAAAGCTTCGTGTCGGGCGAGCGGGCCGTCATGGGTGGCAGCGCGCCATCAACCGCAAGCCCGCCGGCCTCCTCCGACAGCCCGCCTGCCTGGGCGCAGCGCATGAAGCGCAGCCAGACCATCAGCCGTGGCATTACGGCCGCCGACCACGCGTTCCGCTCCGGGGACCGATCGACCGGCGGGCACCAGATTGATCTTTCCGAAGGGGAATAGTCCGTGTTCAGACGATCGAGCGTGCGCTATGGCAAAACGCCACAACCCGAAACGCCTTATCAGCGCGCCGGTCAGGTCTGGGACGAGCGCATAGGCTCCGCCCGCGTGCAAGCGAAGAACTGGCGTCTCGCCTTCTTCGGAACTCTCGCGCTCAGCGGCGGGCTTGCCGCCGGTCTCGTCTGGCAATCGGCACGCGGCACGATCACGCCCTGGGTGGTCGAGATCGACAAGCTCGGTCAGGCCCAGGCCGTAGCACCGGCTGCGTCCCAGCTATCGGCCAACGGATCCCCAGATCGCCTGGTATCTCGCGCGGCTGGATCGGGGGTTCGCAGCATTCCAGCCGACCCGGTCGTGCTGCGCCAGAACTGGCTCGACGCCTACAACTACGCCACCGACAAGGGAGCGCTCGCGCTCAACGTTTATGCGCGCGCCAATGATCCGTTCGCCAAAATTGGCAAGGTTCAGGTTGTCAGTCGAGGTCTCGAGCGTCATTCGCGCCTCCGACGACAGCTTTCGCGTGGAATGGGTCGAACGCAATTACGCCGAAAACGCGCTCACCTCAAGCGAACGCTGGAGCGCGATCCTCACAATTGTCGTGCAGATGCCGACCGACGCCGATCGGCTGAAGAAGAACCCGCTCGGTATCTACGTGCACGCCCTCAACTGGTCAAAGGAGCTCGGCTGATGCGCATCACCAAATTTTCTGCCCTCTTGCTTGCGTCGATTTCGTTCGGCGCCTGTTCGACGACGTTTAAACCGCCAGCCATCAGCTATGACGACACACCCCAGGCAGGCGGTGCTGACAACCCGAGCCGCCGAGGCCGGTACAAATCGTCGAGATACCGAAGCCAGCTGCCGTTGCCGGGGCAGCTCAAGCCGTTGCCGGCGAATGCCGAGGCTCCTGCCCCAACCAGCCGATCCTCAAAGCCGAGTGTCGAACAGGCCAACAGCGCGGCGCGTGTGCAGCCGAGTAGAGCGGGTTCTCAACGCGATCCGGTCTATCCTTTTTTGACGATGGCGCGCTGTATCAGGTCTATGCGGCGCCGGGCGAGATTACCGACATTGCGCTCGAAATGGGCGAGCAGCTGACCGGCACTGGCCCCGTCGCTGCCGGTGACACCGTGCGATGGATTATCGGCAACACGGAGAGTGGCGCTGGTGCGGCAAGCGCGTGCATATCCTGGTCAAGCCTACGCGCCCTGACATCATGACGAACCTCGTCATCAACACGGACCGCCGGACCTATCACCTCGAGCTGCGTTCCGATCCGAAAACCTACATGGCGTCGGTCTCCTGGGCTTATCCGGAAGACCAGATCATCGCCCTGCGCAGACAAAACGCGGCAGCCGATGCCGTTGCACCCAACGCCACCGGTGTTGATATCAATGCTTTGAACTTCCGATATCGGATCGAAGGCGATGATCCATCCTGGCGGCCGTTGCGTGCGTTCGATGACGGACGGCAGGTGTTCATCCAGTTCCCCTCCGGCATATCGCAAGGCGAGATGCCGCCGCTCTGGGTCATTGGCGCCGAAGGCGACGGCCAACTCGTCAATTATCGCGTCCAGGGCAACCACATGATTGTCGACCGGCTCTTTGCTGCCGCCGAACTGAGACTCGGCGGCGAGCACCAGCAGGTTGTGCGCATCCTTCGCACCGACGGGAGGCCGCAGTCGTGACGGATTCGTTCGGGCGGGATGAGCCGTCGACGCATCCCCGTTCTGCAGAGAACATGCGGTTGCGGGCGCGCCGGCAGCCGGTTACGCGGCTTTCGCGAAAGGTCCTGTTTGGCCTGGTTGCGCTTGCCGCCATTGGGATCGGCGCCGCGGCGCTGTTCGCTCTGAAGCCGCAGCTGCAGTCAAACGGCGGAGAGCTTTACAATGTGGAGAACCAAAACGCACCCGCCGGTCTCACCAGTCTGCCGCGCGATTATACGGGTCTTCCGAATTCTGTGCCGCAGCTCGGTCCGCCGTTGCCTGGCGATCTCGGAAAGCCGATTCTGAATGCTGGCGCACCTGCACCTGCCATTCAGCCGGGCGGCCCCAGTCCCGAGGAGCAGCGCATAAAAGACGAGCAGGAAGCAGCCCGCACCAGCCATCTCTTCGCGGCGACCAATGCGCCACCGGTCGCAGCGGTGTCCCAATCAGCGCCCGGTCAGCCGGCGACAGCAACGGCAAATGCTTCGTCGGACCTTACGTTGCAAGACCACAAGCTTGCGTTCCTCAACGGCAGCATCGACCGCCGCACCGCCAGCCCCGACCAAATTCAGCATCCGGCCAGCCCTTACGTCCTCCAGGCGGGCGCTGTAATCCCAGCAGCCCTTATCACCGGACTGCGATCGGATTTGCCGGGCCAGGTCACTGCACAAGTGACCGAAGATGTCTATGACAGCCCGACAGGTAATTTCCTGCTCATTCCCCAGGGCGCGCGGCTGATCGGCCAATACGACGCGCAATTGGCTTTTGGTCAATCGCGTGCGCTGCTCGTCTGGAACCGCATCATCATGCCGAACGGTCAGTCAATCGTACTGGAACGTCAGCCGGGCGCCGATGCCGAAGGCTTTGCTGGTCTTGAAGACGAGGTCGACTACCACTGGGACATGCTCTTCAAGGCGGCAGCCCTTTCCACGATTCTCGGCATCGGCTCAGAGGCGGGGATGAACGGCAATAACAACGGCTCTCTCGCCCAGGCCATTCAGCAAGGCGTGTCGCAAAGTCTCAACCAGGCCGGCCAGCAGGTGATTAGCCGCTCGCTTAACGTCCCCCCGACGGTCACGATAAGGCCGGGATTTCCGGTGCGGGTCGTCGTCACCCATGACCTCGTGCTCGAACCCTACCGCACATGAGCACAGTGAAACTCAAGTTGGGTGGGATCGAAGACGACAAGCCCGTGAGGCTAACGATCGATCTGCCAGCAGCCGTCCATCGCGACCTCGTCGCCTACGCCAGGATTTTGAACGGCGAAACCGGACAGACGGTTACCGAACCGGCGAAGCTGATCGGCCCGATGCTCGCGCGGTTCATGGCGACCGATCGCGCCTTCTCAAAGCTGCGTCGCGCGCAACTGGCGGCTGAGCGACCTTTGGGAAAACCCGGTACGGATAAGACAACGTGACCACGCTTGACCACGCGATCTTCGTATGTAGTCTGCATACGGACGTTTATGCGGTGGCGCGCATCAAGCGCGACCTTGCCCCGCAACCAGCCGCAATCAGGTATGTCAGCGAACAGTTAACGCCGCGCGGGAGCCACGACCGATGCCGAGCCGGCGCTGTGCGGCGCTCTTGTCCTCCAACCGGGGCGCTGGCTGCCACGAGGGACCAGGTTTCATTGTCCACAGTGGGCGTTTCGTTCGGGCCTGGCTTTCACCGCCCGCAATCTCCTTTTTCAATCGGCGAGTCAAAATCATTCCAGAGGAACCGGCCATGACATTACTCGAGGGCGATAGTCGAACCGATGTCGGTCATCTCCGACCAGTCTCAGGCAAGCATGCGCTGCCGATGAAGCGGCTCGTAACCAAACGGGAGCTCCGGGAAATTCTCGGCATTCCATACTGCCAACAACACATAGCGCGGCTCGAGGCCGCTGGTCAGTTTCCGAGGCGAATAAGACTCGGACAGAATCGGGTGGTGTGGTTGATGGAGGAAGTTCTGGCCTGGATCGACCAGCGCGTCGCTAATCGCGACACGAGTGAAGATGCGTAGGGCTGTCGCGTTTATTTGAACCCGGGCTAAATCAAATGGGTGTCCCGCGCTGCGGATTACGCGCGCCCGGCGAATCTGCACGACTTGCTGCACTGGCGACAGCAGTCGAGATGGTCGATTTCGGTCTCACCAGATCGAATGCGATTTGCACGAAATTGGCCTCTGCGGTAAGGAAGAGCCGTGTTTTTAAGAGACAAAAAAGAGACAAATCGGGAAAAAGCGGGCGTAGTTCAATGGTAGAACGGCAGCTTCCCAAGCTGCATACGCGGGTTCGATTCCCGCCGTCCGCTCCAGCCCCTGCGATCCGAACGCCGGTATCGTCAGAATGTCCAACACGCAAAATCAGGGACGCAGACTCTTTCCGATCGCGCGCCCGAGTTCCTGCCTCAGGATGCTTTCCACAACCTGCGGAAGCCGCTCATCCATCCAGCTCCGGATCAATGGCTTCAGTGTGTTGACCAGCTCGGTGTGATGACTGTTCACCCATTGTTCGGCCGCCGGTGCCATGGTTTCCTGGACGGCGTTGGTAAAGACGGCCTCGAGCATGCCCGCGGAGACGGCTGGATAGTCCGGTGCCGGGTTGCGCGATGATGTTCGCGGCAGCGGCACGATGGCTTCTTCGCCCGGTTTTTCGGAACTCGCCTTGGATGCCTCCGGCTGACTTGCCGGCCGGTGGGGCAGGCCGCCCACTGGTTCATCCGAAACGATTTCCCGGATTTTGGTCAGAATGTCGCCCATGCTGTGTTCAGGGGGGGCCATGATCGTCCCTCTCGGTCGTGCCCCCTCAACTTGGACCAACACTTAAAAGATTCAAATTCACAAAATGCAACCGCCCACAGAATTCAGTCACGGAATCAAGGGGAGTGATCGCGGCAGGCCGTTCACAGCGGCGGACGGCGGTGACCATTTAGAATTCTTATGTCCGTAGTCAACGCGAAAGATAACAGCGATGCGGCCGGGCGACCAAACGGCGCCGGATTGAGTTGGCCTACGAACTGCACAGGGCAGGAGATGGAGCGCTCGAGACGACGGTCGATCAAACTTTTATTCGCGGGTTGGATACCGCCTTCCGTGTTTCGTCTCGGGGCTTGTCCGGCATCTAGTCTTACTGCGTCATAAAGTTTTGCGCTGTGCCGGGCGTGCGATTGGAGCGGCGCAGCATGGACATCGCGGCAGGCTTCTGACGAGGGCCAGAACCAGCCGTCGTCGCATGGTCGCAATCGAGTTTGGAATGTGCCGCTCGGGGCGCAGCGGCGGAGCCTCTGGGTTTGTAACCTTCGGGAACGGCAGGCGCCTGGAACAGCCCGGTGGCACGAGACGCTGAGGGGGGAATCGTCTCCCGTTCGGAGATCAGGAATCCGTAGGCCGCGATGCAGAGCGTGGCGTGATGATGGAATCCGCGCCATCCACGCCCCTCAAAATGCCCAAGCCCGACCTCTTGCTTGAGGTCCTGATAGTCGCGCTCGATACGCCAGCGCAGCTTGGTCAAATCGACCAGATGGTTGAAGGCAATCTTTTCCGGCAGTGTCGAGAGCCAGTATTTGGCCGGCTCGTTGTCACCTTTCGGCCACTCGATGAGCAGCCATTCTTCCGGGCGGCTCTTGCTGAGATTGTAATCGCGATGGGCAGCCCGCACGCGAATCCGTGCAAAGCGCGATGACAGCGGCTCGGCCGAGCCTTCGCGCCACTTGATGGTACGCCAGGCTCTTGCGGGCAGGTTCAGCGCGAGTTCCTTGACCGAGACCGGACGATGTTTGCCATTGCGCCGGATCAATTTCGGCGGCCGTCCCTGGCCAGACCAATTCTTTGGACGCAGCGGCTCCGTACCTGGCGCCCACACAGAGGTGTTCGGCAGAATGCCCGCTACGTAAGTCAGCCCTAATGCCGAGATGTCCATACGCAGTTGGGTGTTGGCGCCGTAACCGGCGTCCATCAGCACAACCCCGCGCGGCAGACCGGCCTGATACGCCGCACGGATTTGCTCGAGCGCAATCTCGGGTTTGGTCTTGAAGCCGATCTCCTCAGGCACGCCTGCCTTGCGCAGGCGTTTGGCATCTGCGGCCCACTCATCCGGCAAATACAAACGATAGGCCACCGGCAGACTGGCGTAGCGGTTGGCAAGCGACAACGATACCGCGACCTGGCAATTGTCCTGCTTGCCGAGCTGGCCGCAATATTGCCGGGCTACGCCAACAGAATGCCGCCCCTGCTTAGGAAAACCCGTGTCGTCGATGATCCAGGCCGCGATCGGCCCGTGATCTTCAATCCTGGGCAGCACCATCTCGCGTATCTTGGTCAACACCCTCTCGTCCGACCAGCCTCCTTCGCCGACAAAATGCAGCAGACACTGGTGCTGCGCCGCCGCCCTCGCAGGCGCGGTGATCGCCGCCATCGGTTCCACGCTCTTGCGCTCGCAGGGCAGCATCAGGCCCGTGCAATAATCCCGCAGCGGCTGGGCCCGGTCCGCATGGCCGATAACGCTCACAAGCCCCTCGACATAAGCTTCAAACCGCAACTCACTGGCGTCAGACCGCGGGTGATCCATCTCAGCTCCTCTTGCCGAAAAACGAATCTCCTCAAAATACCCGAGTCCCTACACGATCAGCCCGCGGCTTTCTGACTCAGTAAGACTAGCAGCCTGTCGGACTGAGGTTTGCGATTGAACGCCGAGGGCGATTTTGCCGTCAGCAAGCCCACGCGAGGCCACCCGATGGCGTCCCGGCTCACGTTGCGAGTCCCAGATCACCCTGTGGCCCGCTTTTTTCGCAGCAGAGGACGCTCAGCCCGGCCTTTTCAAGCAGGGCTGAGGGCGAACATCCGCTTGATGTTCCAGGCCATGGTCACCAAGCTCCACTCGCCGCGCACTTTGTCGAGGCCTCGCAGCAGAAACTGGCGGAAACCGAGCACCGATTTGATGATGCCAACCACCGGTTCAGGAGTCTGTTTGCGCAGGGCATAGAGCTTGCGGCCTTCGGGCGTCTTCAGCCGATGTGCCATGGCCTCGACCGGCGTCGGGGTTTCCGGCGCGGGCGGTGCATCAGCGAAGCGTTCGGCCAGGGGCGGATGATGCGGCTGGCGGCCCATGGCAATCATCGGCTCGATCCCTGCCGCCTCGCAGGCCGCCACATTTCCCGCGCTGAAATAGCCGCTATCGGCCAGCAGCGTTGCGGTCCCTCCCAGTTCTTCGGGCAGGGCAGCGACTTGCCCAGCATTGGTTCGATCTGCTGCTTGTCGTTCGAAGCCTGAACAACATCGCTGGCGATGACCAGGAGACTGCCCTGCGCCACCGCGGCCTGCGCGTTGTAGCATTGCTCGAAACCGCCGCCGGCGACGGGCATGATGCGCGATTCTTCGTCGGTGAGATTGATCTGATCGGCCGGCAGCGGACCCGGCGCCGGAGGCTGCGGCGGCTTGCCGCCGGGCTTCTTACCCGTGGCTGTGGTTTTGGCCTCGCGCGCGGCGAGTTTGGCTTCATGCTCGGCCTGCTCGCGCGCGAAGCGTTCCCGGCCGCGGGCCTCGATCTTCGTGCGAGCTTGGGCGATCTTCTGCAAACGGTCTTCGCGGCGCGCCAACTCGTCGGGAATCGACATGCCATCGGAATGTCCGCCTTGTCGCAGCCTCGGCTCGGCCAGGAGTTCGGCAACTTCGGCCTTGAGTTGCGCCTCGATCCTACCCCATGTTCATAGGAAGGCAATCCGCCCGACGAAGTTCACGTGGCATTTCTCCCTCCAGCGCCACCGGCAAGCGTTTGGCCTGGCCCCGGAGCTGTATGGCTCGGATCGCGGCTTCTTCAGTGAGCAGAACTTGGCATGTAAAATCGCTTGCAATATTGACCCCCTGAGGGGGCAATTTCGCGTCCAATTCCGACCCCCTGTGATGTGTTGTGTCAGCGTCCTTCCTTTTGGCCTTGATCGGCCGGGAAGGGCTGACGGGGATGATTGGTGTGGACAAGATCGGCGAGATACGGCGCGCCTATTTCGAGCAGCACCGCCCGATCAAGGAGATCGTCCGCACGCTATCAGTGTCGCGCGCGACGGTGCGCAAGGTCATCCGCGGGAAACAGGACCGAGTTCAAGTACGAGCGCGTTGTGCAGCCCACGCCGAAGCTCGGCGATTGGGTCGAGGTGCTGACGCAGATACTTGAGAAGGAAAGCGGCCTGCCCAAACGGGAGCGCCGCTCGACGCAGCGCCTGTTCGAGGATCTGCGCGGCCGCGGTTATGACGGCGCCCATGATAGCGTGCACCGGTTCGTCAAGGCTTGGCGCGCCGAACGCGCGCGGGTACCCACCCCATAAAGGCGATCGTGATGATCGTTATCAGGTAATCGCTTACCACGGCAGCAACGGTTAGCTTGATAGGATGAAGTCCGCGAGTTCGCGTTCGCCTACCGGTTCGGTGTAACGCTCTCGCGCCGCCCGGCAGGCGTTTTCAGACAGTTTCGCATAATCGATTTCATTTTGCGCAATTCGGGTCAGGCAGTTTTCAAGCCCCGCGAGATCCTTTTCCCCGATCCCAAAGCCGCAATCATAGTCCCGGATTGCGTCCGCCACATTGGACCCCTCCGGCCCGATATAGAGGAGGGGCTTTCCCCATATGAGGTAGCTGTAAATCTTGCTGGGCGACAGAAGGCCGACACAGGACTCTTTCAGGGCAACTAGGCCAAAATCTGCCTGCTTGAGCAAGCTCGCCACCTGACTCTTCCTGGGCACATAGGGAAAAACTGCAAGGCAGAGGAGGCGCTGCCGGCGCTGGAAATCAGCCAGACTTTGCCATCGGGCGCCGCCGCCGACGAAAAGGAAAAAGAACTCGCGCTGATCGATCCGCCGCCCCAGGTAATCCAGCAGAATCGTCAGGTCATGCCCCCAGCCGTAGTTCCCCGTGTAGAGCACCAGATAGCGGAATTTCGCTTTTGCCTCCTCGAGCGTTTGCTGCAGCTCGATTGGCTCAACGGGTTCCACGTCGTTTGGCGCACGCTCCCAGTTGGGAATGATGCGGATGTTTTTTGCCCCCTGAGCTTCCAGAATGGTTTTCATGGCGCGGTCGAGGACGATGACCTTCTGTACCCGGCTTGTTGAAAAGCGCTGGATGAAGGCCAACAGCCGGCAGGTGAGTGATCCAGAGCCGATAACGCCAACCGAGGCCATGACCTCGGGATAGATGTCCTGATTCCAGAGCGTCAATTCAGAGGGCTGCCGTGCGAACCAGTTCCGGGCCGCAAAGATGAGGTGCAGAAAAGGGGGCGTCGTCATCACCACTGTTCTGGCTGGAACCGGATGGGTCGCGACGAACCAGGCGCAGGCGAGATAGAACCTGAGCCACGAGGCGATACGACCCTCGATCCCCCCTGCTTTCTTTGAACCCCAGCCTAGAGTCCGAATATCCGCACCGACTGTCTTCGGATCTGCCCGGCCAGCCCCTTTGTATCCGACGTCTCCTGTCAGTACCTCGACGTGGTGCCCACGACGGACCAGCTCTCTGGCCAGGTTTTCAAGCAGCGTGCCCGTCGGGGCAAGTCCCGTCCCAAAGTAGAGATTGACCAACCGAATTGATTCTGAGCTCATCACCCCCAGCCTCTTCAGGACAAAAGGTTAGGGGAAGTGTCTCAGGCTAGGCAATTCTGATGATGCCGTGCTTCCCAATCCTTTGCCGTTTTGACGACCGTATCAAGATCGGAGCGCGATGGCCGCCAGCCAAGGATCGCGTTTGCACGGGCAGGATTGGCGACAAGCTGCGGCGGATCACCATCCCGCCGGCCTGTTTCGACCGCGGGGACATTGCAGCCCGTATGCCGCGCAACAGCCGCTATAACTTCGCGGATGGAGGAGCCGTTTCCAGTACCCAGGTTGAATGGGCCCGGGACCCCACCTCGGTCGAGGTAATCGAGCGCAAGCACGTGGGCTTCCGCGAGGTCGCTGACGTGGACAAAATCGCGAATCGCCGTGCCATCTCTCGTAGAATAATCGGTACCGCGAATCTGTAATGCCGGGCCGGTGCCGAGTGCAGCTCTGATGACGAGCGGCACCAAATGCGTCTCGGGGTCGTGCGACTCGCCAAGTTCGCCGTCAGGATCGCAACCGGCGGCATTGAAATAGCGCAAAGCGACCGAAGTCAGGCCATAAGCGGCGCGATACCAGGCGAGCATCCGTTCGACCTGCAGTTTGCTTTCACCATACGGATTGATCGGATTGGTTGGCGTATCCTCGGTGATCGGAAGGCCGACCGGGATGCCATAGACGGCGCAAGTGGACGAAAAAACGATCTTGTTGACCTTCGTTTCCGCCAGCACATCGAACAGATTGAGTGAGCCGACAACGTTGTTGTGGAAATAAAGGCTTGGCGCCTTTACCGACTCCTCGACATAGGCAAAGGCCGCGAAGTGAAGCACGGCATCGATGTTGTGGGTCAGAATTGCCTCTCGTAGCGCATCTTTGTCGTGCAGTTGACCGACAACCAACGGCCCCCATTTGACGGCGGACCGGTGGCCGCGGCTCAGGTTATCGAACACAACCGGTTGGTAGCCTCGTGCAGCCAACGCCTTGCACGTGTGGCTTCCGATGTATCCCGCACCGCCGGTAACCAGGATGCTTCGGGGCATGTGAGCTGCTGCCGGTTTGGCTGACACGTAGTTAAGCTAATCCCGCTTTCCGCTCGAAATCCATAGGGCTCACATAAGCGTTCGTCGAGTGCCGCTGTAGTGCCAGTTCGCCGCCTGTGTCGTACAGCATCGGACGCGCCTGAAACCATTCAAGCTGTCCTTAGCGACGAACCGGCGAGGTAGGGTGGGGCGGCGATGGGCTGTAGCATCCATATAAGGAGGCATTAACCAATAACGGCTATTTTATCTGGGGCCGGTTTCCTCGGGGAAAAACGGGGCGGCCAAGAGTGGTCCAGCAAACGGACAGCAAACTGGAGCGGATGGAAGGGCCGATGACCAAACGGATAAACATGAACCACGAGCACAGCTCGGAAACGGCCCCAAAAACGCGGGCCCTGCTCCCGCTTGTCTTGCTGTTCGGCATCTGTGCGGCCTGGGCCGGGTTTGCCTATCCGCCAATCAGCCCGGTCGAATTTCCCCGCTCGGTCAAGGGGGGCGCCTCCCAACTGGATCAATGGCTCGATCGCGGGGCCGCGGAACTGCGCGCGTTTCTCGACGGCTATCTCTACCGTTAGGCTCCCCGCTACCTGATCAGCTGCACCCTCGCGGCAGATTGATCCATCGCCTTAAAAAAGGCGACTCCGTTCCCTGCTGCCCAAATTCGTCGGAGGGCGGATTGCCAAACCCATTGGGGGCAGGGAATATCCCTGTCAACAAAAGGTATGACGAGGGAGGAATTCATGGCTCAGACGGATGTCGTCGGTTCGGGCAAGGGCTTCGGGCTCTCGTCCCTTTTCTCCGCAATCCAGACTACGGGCGACGCGCGGCTCGCCTATTCGGCCTTTCGCATTACGCTTGGGATGAACATCTTTTTCCACGGCGCCATGCGTCTCATCACTGGTCTTGACGCCTGGGCCGCCATGGAAGCTGGCCTCTTCAACAAACAGACGCTCCTTCCGATGTGGTCGGTTAACGCCTTTCTGCATGTGCTGCCCTTCGTCGAAGTTACCCTCGGTGCACTCACCTTCCTTGGCCTCTACACCCGCTGGGCCCTGATCGGGGGGAGCGTCATGATGTTGCTCCTCGTGTTTGGCAATGATGTGCGACAGGACTGGAACACGGTCGGCAACAACATGCATTATGTTTTGTACTTTGCGGGCTTGCTCGCAGCTTTGCGCTGCAATGCGTTCGCGTTGGACACGCGCAAATCCGCAAAATGAGATGAACGGTCGGCCGCCAATTCCGCCGTTTTCGCTTGATACGGCGACCCAGAAAGTCCGGATGGCGGAAGATGCCTGGAACACGCGTGATCCCGAACGCGTGGCGCTTGGCTATACGCAAACCAGCCGCTGGCGCAACCGGTCGGAGTTTTTTGAGGGCCGCTCGGCCATCATTGAGTTCCTGCGGCGCAAATGGGCAAGGGAGCTCGATTATCGCCTCATCAAGGAGCTCTGGACTTTTCATCAAAACCGGATCGCGGTGCGCTTTCAGTATGAATGGCGCGATGACGCCGGCCATTGGTACCGCGCTTATGGCAACGAACAGTGGGAGTTCGACGAACTTGGCCTGATGCAGCGGCGGGAAGCCAGCATCAATGACGTGCCGATAGAAAACACTGAGCGCCGCTTTCTCTGGGAGCCATGGGGGCCGCGGCCGCAAGATCATCCGGGGTTGAGCGACCTCGGAATGTAGATCTGGCATTCGCCATTCGAAGGCGGCAACTTGTGTTAGGCTGATCGTTCTGATGGAGCGGATTGCTATGTTGCCAAATCTGTTCACGGCATCCTCGAGAGGGCGCATTTTTCCAGACCAGCCACTGGGCAGCGTCAGTTTGGAGGACCGCAGCACTTTCGCAGTCCGGCATGTGCGGCATGGCGCAGCCGTACGGTTCGCCCACTGGACCATGGTCGTTGGGGTTATTGGCCTGCTGGTAAGCGGGGTGGGCATTCTCATTTCCCATCCAAGGCTCTATTGGGGAGAAACCGGCGCGATCGGGACGCCATCTCTTGTCGATCTTCCCCTTCCGATGATTATCGGGCCGTCGGTCTGGAATCGGCCCATCCATTTCCTGTTCGCGTGGATCCTCGTGGCTTCGGGCGCGGCGTATTTTGTTGCCGGTTTTTTCACCCGGCACTTTCGCGAGGATTTGCTGCCGTCACGGTCCGATCTCAGCTGGAACGGAATCACGGCGGTGCTCCGTGCCCATTTGCGGTGGAAAACGATTCAAACCGATGAGACCTGGACCTACAATGTCGTGCAACGGCTCGTTTACCTTGCAGTCGTATTTGGGGTTTTCCCGGCGATCATCTGGACGGGTCTTGCGATGTCGTTCACGGTCACCTCGGTGTTTCCCTTCCTCGCCACCTTGCTCGGTGGGCATCAGTCGGCGCGCACGCTTCATTTTGTATTCGTCAGCCTACTGATCATATTCATGATCGTGCATCTCGCGATGCTGTTCCTTGTCGGATTCAGGAGCCACGTACAGGCGATGATCACGGGAAAGATTCCGCAACGGAGAAGCACTCCGTGACCGGATTGCCGACCCGGCGCGGGATTGCAACCGCGGGGATCATCACTCTTGCTGGCGCATCCGGCCTCGGAGCCGCGGCAGCGCTTGCCGGACGTTTTGGTCTCGTTCCGCCGGATGCGCAGGGAATCCTTGGCCTGGGCGAAACGTTTACCTATTCGGCCCAGCGGCTTCTCACCTCGGGCCAGCCCCTGGCGCGGGAGTTCAGCCCCGGTCAGATTTCAAAGATCGCTCCGGTCAATGGCTGGGCCCCGAAGGACACGAACTATCGCAACGCGCTGGCCAACGGGTTTCAGGACTGGCGCCTCTCTATCGAAGGGCTCATTGCGCGTCCGGCTTCCTTCTCGCTGGATCAGCTGAAGGGCCTGCCCTCGGAAAGCCATATTACGCTCCATGCCTGCGAGGAGGGCTGGTCATATATCGCGGAATGGACCGGCGTGCGGCTGTCCACGGTCCTCGCGCTCGTGCAGACGAGGCCTCAGGCCCGCTACGTCATCTTCATGCCGTTTCCCAATCCCAATCAGCATACACTGGCGGTTCGAACGTTGTGGGACAGCATCGATATGGCAGATGCGCTGCATCCGCAAACCCTGCTCGCCTATGGTATGAACGGCGAAACCCTTCCTCCGGACCATGGTGCACCAGTTCGCCTGCGCGTCGCACGCCAACTCGGCTACAAAAACACCAAATTCCTTTCCCGCATCATCGTGACCGACAGTATGGAAAAATATGGCATGCATCCCGGGGCTCGCCCGGCCACCTGGTATGGCGGCATCTGAGGAATACTGTCCAAATCAACCCGGCAGATCATGCGTCCCGTCCGGCTGATTTTCCCGATCGCGCAATTCATCTTCCTCGTTTCATTTTCCGAACGGATTTCTGCACAGGTCCCGGTGGTCACGACCGAAATCCTGTCCGGCTATCTGCTGGCGGAATCAAATTACCTCGTGACCAACAGGCCGGTCGTGCAGACCGACATCTTCCTTCCATCCCCCAGCGGAGTTTTCGGCGACCTCTGGTATTCGCATCAACTCTATGAACCCACGAAATTCTTTGGTGCGCGTGGCGATGAACTTGACCTGACGGGTGGATGGCTTGGCGCGATTGGCTCGTATTTGCTGAAAGCGCAGGGCGCGTGGTGGCAGATCGCAGGCCCTGGCAACAATTTCGGCGACGCGAAGGCAACACTGTCGCGTTCGCTCGGCGAATGGGCGCCATTTATCGGTGTCGAGGATCAGCTCCAGATCCCGCGGGATAAACACATCGCCATGGTCCACGGAGGTACGGATGTCGCATTCCGGTTGTTCGCGTTTCCATTTCAGGAACGTATTACCGTCTCATGGCTTGACGTTGGACGTCTGACGGTTGCGGATGTGATTTCCACCACAATTGAGTTTGGCGCTGTCGTGGCGCGGCCTATCCTGCGCGTCAGCACGGATGACCGCCAACACGGTACTTTTGCAACCTTCGGGCTGCGGTTTGTGCTGTAGAGCGCTTGCGCTGCCGCACTCTTGCGGCCCTTTTGAGCAGGTTTTCGTGCGCAAGATAGACTTGAGCCGCTTCCGAGCTGAAAAGATCGCGCTCTTGTTCTTCATGCATAGCCTTTCGGTCGGACTTTCCTTTGCGACGCTTGCATCCACAGCGCGCGAAAGATACCTCCTCGATTGGGTATCAACTCGAGGCCGGAGATAACCTCCATTGCTGGAAAATCTCGGCTTGGCCACTTTGCTGGTATCTCTCACGGTGCTCATTCACAGCCTCGGGCTGTTGACGCTTTCACACTGGATGCAACGCTTCATCCGCCTGTTTCATCTGCACCGGCACGGTTTGGGCAAAATGCTTGCCATGGTCGCCACCGTCCTGGGCATTTTCCTGATCCACACCATCGAAGTTTGGGCCTGGGCCGGTCTCTACATGGCTACCGGCGCAATAGCCGGCCTGCCGGATGCACTCTATTTTTCGACCGCGACGTTCTCGACAATAGGCTATGGGAATTTCTCGCTTGGTCCGGACTGGCGTTTGCTCGGATCAATTGAGGGCATCGACGGGTTTATTCTGATCGGATGGTCCACGGCCTATCTTGTCGCCGCTTCAACCCGCCACGGACCATTCCGGTCGGGAGTACATTTTTGAATTCTATGCCTGTCCCGGGCTGCCCTGTTCCAGATTTTTGGCCACGATTCCCGCGATCAAAAGCAGATATGCGATAACACGCAGGAGATAAGCCCAAAAAAGCTGCTGCTCCGGAAATCCGAACGCGTGCGACACAACCTGGTTGGCCGCCATAAGCCAGAAGGCAATTCCGAAAAGAGCGAAGAGCCGGTCCCTCGTGCGCGACCAAAAGCGGAAAAAGAAGAGACCCGAGAGCAGAAAGCCCATGGTCACCATTCCCGACAGAAAAGCTTCTGCCTGTTCCATCAATCAGCCTCCCAGATGAATCCATATAACAGCGCTGCGACCCCGGCGAGCGAGGTGGCTTGCCGAATGATTCCCAGGTCGACGCTGGGAAAAAGCACGAAATCGATAATCACCGTCAGACTGTTGAGGGCGAGAAATACAAAACAGGCTGCACTCCACAGCAGCAGGCGCGTTCGGTTGCGCATATAACTTCGCACAAGCAAACCTGCGCAAACCGAACTCGCGACAAACGAGAGGAAATAAATGAAGCTGGACAGGCTAAGCATCCCTATTCCTTCAGCTTGAAAGAATTCGCAAATACCTGCAGGTTTTCATTTTTGGCCCTCAGAATCACATTCATCAGCCAGACCGGTTTGGTCTCGTAGGCCAGTTCAACCGCATCGACCAGACTTGCCAAAATGGGTGATGCCGGACTGTAGTGATATTCGTCGTTTTTTTGGACGACCATTCCAGCATGGCCGAGTTGGCGCAGGCCCTGTGAAATTGCCAGCTCGCTGCTCCGCAATCCGGAAATAAGTTGTTCCATACTCTGCCCACCCGGGGCCCTGCGTTTCAGCAGCAGCAGAGTTTCGAGTGCCCACACCGAGGGAAAAGATGCAGCGACAAAATTTGAGAGCTCTTGCTCGGTAATTTCGGCCATCTCGGATGTGAGGCTTACGTTTGGCTTACATTTGCCTATACGTCCCTGACCGGTCGAAAGCGACAAATTTCTGGCGCCGTGGTGTCACGCCTCTGTGGAACTCGGAGAATGACGGTACACTGCGGAATCGGTAGGAAAAGAACATGCGCATCGTTGTTCTCGGCGCCGGTGGAACCGGCGGTTATTTTGGAGCCAAGCTCGCCAGATCCGGTGAGGAGGTAGTCTTTCTGGCCCGCGGCGAACATCTACGCGCCATGCGCGAATTCGGCCTTCGAATCAATTCGGCCGTCGAAGGCAAATGGTCCATTCAGGCGAATGCGGTCGAAACGCTTCAAGGAATGCCAGCGGCGGACCTTGTACTCTTCTGCGTGAAATCCTTCGACACAGACAGCGCCGCAGAACTGGCGCGCCCGATAATCTCGCCGGATACCGCGGTCCTTTCCGTTCAGAACGGAGTGGACAGTGAAGACCGGATCAGCCGGCTGCTGAGCCCGGGCCTCGTGATCGGCGGTGTGGCTTATGTCTTCGCCCACATCGAAGCACCGGGTGTAATCGCCCACCGTCAGCTGGGACTCATCAAATTTGGCGAAATGGATGGCGGGCACACCAGCCGCGCCGAACGCATATTGGCGACATTTGCGAAAGCGGGTATTCCGGCCGAAATTGTGCCGAATATTCGGAAGACTCTATGGGAAAAGTATCTCTCGATTGCACCAATTTCTGGAACCACCGCGCTGACCCGCCTGCCGGTCAGATTTATTCGCGAAACGGCGGAAACGCATAAATTGTGGGAAATGCAAGTCGATGAATTGCTGCTTCTCGCGGATCATGTGGGCGCGGGCCTTGATCCCGATATGAAGCAGCGCTGTGCAGCGTTTCTTGATTCCCTTGCGCCGGAAGCCACGTCGTCCCTTTACCAGGATCTCGTCGCGGGCAAACGGCTCGAATTGGAGGCGCTTCAGGGCTATGCGGTTCGTCTTGGCGAAAGAGAGGGCATTCCCACGCCCGCGCTTTTCGCTGTTTATGCTGCGCTTAAACCTTACATCGGCGGTACCCCGAAGGCGTTCAGGGCAGCCTGAAATGCTTCGAGAGCTTTAGTCCCTGCCGCTGGTAATTCGAGCCCAGGGCCGCACCATAGACTTGCGGCGGCGTTTCCGTCAGCCGTTCGAATACCAGGCGGCCAATGATCTGCCCATGTTCCAGAACGAACGGCACTTCACGTGACCGCACCTCAAGCACGGCCCTGGCGCCGCGCCCGAATCCGGCTTCGTGACCAAATCCGGGATCGAAAAATCCGGCGTAATGTACCCGGAATTCACCGACGAGAGGATTGAAAGGCATCATTTCCGCAGCAAAGTCGGGCGGAATGGAAACCGCTTCGCGCGAGGCGAGGATATAAAACTCGTTCGGGTCCAGGATGATCGCCTGAGACCCCTTGCGGACATAAACCGGGTCCCAGAAGTCGAGTGGGTCATACTGGTCCCGGGTATCGATATCGATTACGCCGGCATGCCGGCGCGCGCGCCAGCCGGCCTGGCGCATAACGGTATCGCCCGACAGATCGACTGACAGCGCGAGGCCGCCATCGATCTGCGCAGGTCCATCGACGAGTCCCACTTTGTCGTGCAGCCTTCTCAATTGCGTATCCGTGAACTGGGGCGAGCCATGCCGCAGCCTGAGTTGGTTGAGCCGCGAACCTTTGCGCACCAGAATCGGAAAAGTACGCGGTGAAATCTCCGCATAAAGAGGTCCGTGGTAGCCTTCCTCGACCCGGTCAAAGGCCTGGGCGTGATCGGTGATCAGCCGGGTGAACACGTCCAGCCGGCCGGTCGAACTCTTGGGATTTGCAATTCCTGACACACGGAACGAAAGCTCAAGCCGTTCCAGAAGCGGGATCAGATAGACACAACCCGTTTCCAGCACGGCGCCAGATTTGAGGTCAATTTCGTGGATTACCATGCTCGACAGCTTGTCGGCGACGCGCGCGGCTTCTCCGGGCAGGAAACTGGCACGGATACGATAGGCGACAGCGCCAAGCCTCAGGTCGAGACTGGCCGGTTGAATTTGCAGATCGCTGATATCCTCCGTGGACAGAATCTCGCGGCGGGCACGGATCAGCCGCCGTAACACATGCGATGGCAGAATGCCCGTGGAATATCGGCCGTACGGACTTTCCGCCAATCCGGTTCGTTCCGGATCGTCAAAAGGCAGATCGCAAGTCTCAGCCATGCATTCCATCCTGTTCTGCGCTGCTGTAGCCCGATTCCGGACGCGCTCCTATCCTCCATGAACACTATCCCCAGAGAATGGCCATTCAGGGGCTGCAGGACACCTGCACGAATTTGCTGCTTAACAAGCTGCGGCGAAGCAGAAAGTCCCCCCATTTTCCAGGCGGCGGTCGCCAAACCAGGACATCAGGCATTTACTTCGCCCCCTGAATAAGTCTGGTGTAAAATCCGATCGCGGGGGCGAGATCGCTTACCGCCAACCGCTCGTTTGTGCCGTGTACCCGTGCGACGTCTGACGGCTCCGTATGAAACGGCCGGAAACGCAGCACTGCATCTGCAATCGGCAGATAGTGGCGCGAATCAGTTGCCCCCGTCATGATCTCCGGCGCCACCGGAACACCGAATGTCTCGGATACTGCATTTGAAATTGTGGCGAACGCCGGACTGTCCCTATCGACCACCTTGCTGGCTTCGCTGATGGTCTCCTCTCGTTCGGAGACGTCGACCCCGGAATCGCCAATCGCGTCCCGGACATGATCGGTCACGGATTGGATATTGTCGCGCGGATGCAGGCGGAAATTGATGACAGCCTGCGCAGTTGGCGGAATTACATTCTCCTTCACTCCAGCGCTCAACATCGTCGGCGAAATCGTAGTGTGCAGTGTTGCGGCCGATTTGGGATTTTGAGCCATACCCCGGATCACGAGCGGTTTGGTGAGCCAAAGGTTTGTCAGAACCAGGCGTTCAGCCAATGGCGCAAACGGCGCAAGCACCGCCAGTTTGGCCCGTTGGATGTCGTCGAGATCGGATGCGAAGGGACGACTGGTCACATTGAGAATTGCCGACGAGAGTCGCACCACCGCCAGATTGTCCGAAGGACGTGCCGCATGTCCGCCCAATCCATGCGCCGTCAATTGCAGCGTGAGAAAACCTTTTTCCCCGGTGGCAATCAGCGCAACCGGGTGGCGTACTCCCGGGAACGGTTCGCTCAGGACCGAACTGCCTTCGTCCAGAACCCAGGCGAAATGGGTGCCGCGCGATTGCAGTGATTTCGCAATCACTGCGTTACCCTTGCCGCCACCGACTTCCTCGTCTTCGCCAAATGCAAACATGATTGTCCGGTCCGGCTGGAATCCCGAGGCTGCCAGATGCTCGGCAGCTTCCAGAATGGCCACAAGCTGACCCTTGTCATCGATTGCGCCGCGGCCCCAGACGAACCCACCGGCGATGTCGCCCGAGAATGGAGCATGGGTCCAATCCCTTTCGGTACCGGGGACGACCGGCACGACGTCCATATGTGCCATCAACAATACGGGGGGCAGATTGGGATTTCGTCCGATCCAGGTGAAGAGCAGACTTTGATTGAATTTTTCCGGACCCGCGGCTTCATGGAAATTCGGATATGACTGCTCCATCCATCGCCGCATGTCTTCCAGTGCGGCGGATTTTTCCTTTTCCCTGTTTCCGTCTCCATACGAGACCGTTTGCAAACGGATCGCTTCGGACAAATGCCGAGCCGCGACATTCGTATCCACCGGGATCGGAGGTGCCGCTTCCGGCACCGCAGGGGCAGATAAAGTCACTGTACGAACTATGACCACGCCCGAAAAAATCAGGACCACCGCCAGCACTGCCGCGAGCCCACGCCTTAGCATTGCCTTCTCCCGGGAAAGTCCCGCATCCCTGACCGTCGTTCAAACGCGAGGCTCGATCAAGCCAATTGCGTATGGGCACCAAGAAATCTGCGTGTCTCTTCCACCGCCTGCTTCAAACCGCAGCGGATCGCCGGAATTTGCCCGGGTAGCCCTGACAGCAGCCGGCTGGGACATGCGCCATCCAGAATGACAAACACCCCGCGATCCGTCTCGCTGCGGATCAGCCGTCCGAAGGCCTGTTTCAGCCTCAGCCGGGCAATCACGTCATCGTAATCCTTGCCGAACCTGGCTCGGCGCGCCTTGTGCAGGATTGAGGGTTTGGGCCATGGGACCTTGTCAAATACACAAAGTCGCAGCGATCGGCCAGGAACATCGATGCCATCGCGCAGCGCGTCTGTCCCGATGAGGCACGCGTTCTCATCAGCGCGGAAAAGGTCTACCAGCGTGGCGGTGTCGAGGGCGTCGACGTGTTGTGCGTAGAGCATCAATCCTGCGGTTGCTAGCGAATCGGCGATCCGCCGGTGAACGTCCTTCATGGTGGTTACTGCGGTAAACAGTCCTAATGCCCCGCCCCCGGCACAGAGAAACAGTTCGCGGAAAGCCGCGGCCAGCTGAGCGCGGTCGCCCCGGGGAATGTCGCGCACGACGAACAGGCGAGCCTGCCTCGGCCAGTCGAAAGGCGAATCGAATACAGCGCGTTGTGGCGGCTCCGGAAGATGGTGCGCGCCGACCCGCACTTCTGCCGCACGCCAACCCGACTCCGGAGCCGTGTCCCCGCTATCGCGCAGTGTGGCGGAGGTAATCAGCACCCCATGGGCGTGTTTCAGGACAAACTCAGCGAACGGGATGGTCGGGTCGATCCAGCGGCGGTGCAATCCGACGTCCATATCGCGCCCGTCCTCACGCCGGATTTCGAACCATGCGGCAAACGGGCTGTCTTCCGGCGGGTCCTGTCCAAGCGAGGCGAGAATATCCCGCCAGGCGGGGATAATCAGTTGGGATCGCCGTTCCAGGCCCCGGACTGCAGCTTCGATACGTCTCCGCAGCGGCGGTTCCAGTTTCGCCGCTTCATCGTCCAGCCTGTGGCGCAAGTGTCCTGCAAGGCGCTTCATTGGCGCCGCCAACCGGGCCAAAGCGATATCGAGTTCGCGCGCCCTGTCCTGCAACTCTGTGCCGGCCGGCCGGGCATCGGCTTCGATTCCGTATGGAGAAGCATTGTCGGTACTGCGCGCGAGCACGTGGCGGAAGACCTCTACGAGAAATTCTTCACCCGCTCCACGTGCCATACCGTTTCGTATGCGTGACAACCATCCATCGCCCGCCAGTGCGGCAGAGGCAGACAGAGCGTTCCGCATTTCATTGGCAGCTTCGTCGCCTGTGACGAGATCGCGCAATCGTTCCTCAAGACCGCGGCTGCGCGAATGTTTGCCTTCGGGACCGCGAACCCAGTGACGCAATTCAGCCATTTCTGCGCCCGACAAAAGCGCAGCGAATGCAGAATCCGCCGCATCGAAAATATGATGCCCTTCATCGAAAACATAATGCGCGGGTCCGACGGGGACATCTTTTTCAGAATCGTTCGTGCGCGGCGCGTTTCGTGCCGCATGGGCCATCACAAGCGCATGGTTGGCGATCACGATGTCGGCGTTTCGCGCGCTCCGAATGCTATGCTCGATAAAGCATTTCCGGTAATGGGGGCAAGCGGCGTAAATGCATTCGCCGCGCCGGTCGGTCAATTCCCGCGGACGCAACTCCGGTCCGAGGAATGCAGGAAATCCTTCGCCCGAGATATCTCCATCCCCGGTCGCCGCTACCCAACGCGACAGTAAAGCCAGCGCGATCGCGCGTTGGCCTCCACCCATCGTGCTATGTTTCACCGCAGCTTCGAAGTTCAACAGGCAGAGATAGTTTTCCCGCCCTTTGCGCAACACGGTCGTCAGGGGGCGCCCGGCTCGGCGCGTGAGTTTTTGCGATTCCTGGAGGATCTGGCGCTGCAGGTTGCGCGTGAAAGTCGAAACCCACACAGACGGCCCGTTTTTCTCCGCCCAGATCGAAACCGGTGCGAGATAGCCGAGCGTCTTGCCCGTGCCCGTTCCAGCCTCCGCCAATACGATATTAGGCGATCCTGCACGTTCCCGTGGCGCAAACGCGCCTGAAGCCGCGACTGTGAAATCCTGCTGCTGGCGTCTGAGACTTCCTGCGGCGCCGACCAGCGCAATCAAGCGCGCCTGCGCTTCCGCACCTGCGACTGGCTCCTGCCCCTGGGGGCCCGCCGCCGGTTCGTCCTCCCACTCGGGAAGCTTGCGCCAGACCTCCAGCCCGGCCATCGGCCGAAGCTTGCGTTCAGACTCTCCAAGGATGGACAGCACCGCTGCCCCCCACCGCCAACCCTGCCGCGTCAGAAAGGTTGCGAGATTTCGCAGCTGTTCCTGTTCCGGGGATTTGATTTGCGACAGCGAGCGAAGCAGATCCGCAGCGGCGCGTGCGATGATCAACGCAGCCTGCTGCGCGTTTTCCGGAATTGGCATTTTCATTATCCGCGCAATTCCGGCAGGAGCCGGCAGGCATATCCGGCCGGGATGCACAAAAGCGAAAAGTTCCAGAAGGTCATAACACGGAAGCCTCGGCCGGGCTCCGAGTCTGCGAATCAGCCATGAGGCATGGCAGACAATGATGTTCCCTTCGTTCAGGATTGCGCGCGCGTCCGGCGCCGAAATTTCGCGCACTTCGCCCGAAATTTCGGCGATTGCCGTGCCGCCGCCTGTCAGCGCCAGCGCGGGAACCGACAAACCCGAAAAACTGCTCTCAACAGTCGCGCTCAAATCACCAGCTCAGAGCAATTTTCGCGGAAACCAAAATTCCGGCACAGAACATGCATCTCCGAAAACGATAACAAAAATGCGACGGACAAATCTGTCATGCTGGCGAGAGCGTTGGTACAGCCTCCACGAGAATCACGAATAGAGAGTACGCGAACAGCGCAAAAAAAACCGACACATTTGCAAGCCATAATCAGCGCCAACAAACGGCCATGGGAGGAACACATGAAACAGATCGTTATCCGTAATCTGGAAGATTCCGTGATCCATCGGCTGAAGAAGATTGCCTGGATGAACGGCCAGTCACCTGAGGAAACCGCACGCCGCCTGTTCATCGAGGCCATACATTCCCGCACGGCCGATCCGCACGGGACCGCTCGCTCCGTCAAGCCTGCCGCATGACACTTGCTGTCATCGCCTGATCAAATCTTAAGCAAGCGGGACGCGGTGCCGCGTAGAATAAGGTCACGGTCGCGCGCATTGAGATTCAAGGCGTCGAGATCCTGCACCGGACGCAGATAGCCCATGTCCAGGCAGTAATCGCTCCCCAGCATCACCCGGCCCGCCCCAACTTCCGAGATCAGGAATTTAACCACGGATGCTTTGTGTCCGATGAGATCATAGGTGAACCGGCTCATATAGGCGCTGGGTGGCTGTGGCAGATTGGGAACGTCGCGGCGAACGGCATATCCCTGATCCATGCGTCCGATCAGCATTGGTAGCGCGCCACCCGCATGCGGCAGGGTTATCTGCAGATTTGGGCATTCGTCCATCACCCCGCCATAAATCAGGTGGCACGCGGCGATCGTAGTATCAAAAGGATTACCCAGAATGTTCGCCAGGTAGAACGGGTCGAAGCGTTTCCCGCCGATGGCTCCATTCGGGTGCAGGAACACCGGCAGCCCCAACGATTCGATTCGCTTGAAGATGGGCAGAAATTCCGGATCCGAAAAATCCCGTCCTTGCACATTGCAGCCGAGATATACGCCACGAATGCCCGGCAGTTTTGCCGCCCGTTCAAGTTCGTCCATCGCCCGGTCGCGATCATTCATCGGAAGCGTCATCAGACCGACGAACCGGTTTGGATATTTCAGATGTGCGTCATTTGCCGCATCGTTGAATGCCCGCGCCAGCTTGAGAGAAAAGTCGGGGCCGCCGAAATAAGGCATCGGCCGCGTCAGCGACAGAGCATGAACTTGCACCCCCTGTGCGTCCATGTCGGCAAGGCGGAGCTTCAGATCGGTAAACTTCGCCGGAAATGGTCCGCCCGAGAATCCTCCGCCTTTCAGAAAATAACCCTGCGGGGTCTCTGTATATTCGCCTCCAAACGGCTTTCCGTCGCGGCCCAGCACCTCGAGATAGGCCTGAGGGTAATAATGTGCGTGAATGTCAATCCCGAGCCGTTCCCCTGGCACCGCGGTCGAAGCCGCTCCCTCCAACGTGTAAGCGGCGCTTCGTCCCGGAAGAGTGCCTTCTGCAACCCCTACTCCGGAAATCTGTGCTTCCGCCCGCGGTGGCGCTACCGAAACGGCCGCGGCAACTGCAATGCCGGCCCCAAGCAAGTCCCTTCGCGAAACACTCCCGCCCCCCGGCAGCAATTCGAAGCCACCGTGCTTCGTGTCATCAGATGAATAGCCCATGATCGCCGCCCTCCCAGGCCGCCGCAGGATTTCAGATCGCCTTGGTCGCCTGCTCCAGCCAAATACGGTCTGCGTCATCCAGGGCCGGAGCAACAGCCGCCCGAACCCGCGCGTGATACGCATTCAGCCAGGCCCTCTCCTCCGTCGTGAGCATCTGCACCTCTACGAGGTTGACATCAATCGGCGCCATTGTGACCGTTTCAAAGGACAGCATCTTCCTCTCTCCACCGGGAATTTCCTCCGGTGCCCGCACGACGACCAGATTCTCGATTCGGATACCGTATTCGCCAGTCTTGTAATACCCGGGCTCGTTGGAGCAGATCATCCCCGGCTTCAGCGCCTGGGTAGTGCCGCGGCTTGAGATGCTCTGTGGCCCTTCGTGTACGGAAAGATACGACCCGACGCCGTGCCCCGTGCCATGACCATAGTCCAACCCGGCATCCCACAGCGGGCGTCGCGCAAATGCATCCAGCTGGGCCCCCGTCGTTCCTTCCGGAAAGTGAGCCATTGCAAGCTGAATGTGTCCTTTCAGCACGCGCGTGAAGCGATCCCGCATTTCCGGACTAGGCGCGCCGATAGCGACGGTTCGCGTTACATCGGTCGTGCCGTCGTCATATTGGGCGCCTGAATTGATCAGAAACAATTCGTCGCTACCGATCTGCCGATTTGTTTCCTGTGTCACTCGGTAATGGACGATGGCTCCATGCGCGCCTGCACCGGATATGGAATCGAAGCTGATGTCTCTTGCACCCGCGCTCCGGCGAAAGGATTCCAGCTTCTCTACCGTGTCGATCTCTGTCAGCCCGCCTTTGGGGGCTTCGCGCTCAAGCCATGCAAGGAAGCGGCTCAGCGCTTGTCCGTCCCGAATATGCGCCCGGCGAGCCCCGTCGAGTTCAACCGGGTTCTTGCAGGCCTTGGGCAACTGGCAGGGATCGGATGCACGGACCAATTTCGCCCCCGCCCGTTCCAGCTGGCGGAAGATTGCCGAAGCCGCCCATATTGGGTCGGCAATCACCGTTTTGTCCTTCAGCGTCTCCAGCGCGACACTGAATTCACGCCCCTCGCGCACGCGAACGTCGTCGCCAAGGTGTCTCAGCAATTCGGGAGAGGATTTGCGGTTGTTCATGAACAGATCGACGCTGCCGTCTGCGTAAATTATCGCAAACGCCAGCACAAACGGCGTATGCGGAACATCGCTGCCGCGGATGTTCAGCAACCAGCAGATCGAGTCGGGCAGTGTCAGGACTGCGGCATCGGCGTGCAGGCGTATTAGATCCGCTGCAACTCGTGAACGCTTGGATTGCGATGTTTCGCCGGAAAACTCCAGCGGATGGGAAATTGCCTTTTCTTGCGGCGGCGGCGGCCTGTCGAGCCAAATCGCATCCACCGGGTTTGAATCACAGGGCGCAAGCTGCGCCTGCGCGCGTTCGACCGGGACTTGCAGCCTTTCAACGGCAGCTTGCGTATGGAGCCATGGGTCATAGCCGAGCTTCGCGCCTTTCGGCAGATTGGCTTCAATCCAGTTTGCCGGTCCTTCATTCACCAGATCGAGAGTTTGGAACAGGGCTGTATCGGTCTGATCCTTCACCTGAAGCGTGTATCGGCCATCGACGAAGATCGCCGCCTTTTCGTCAAGCACAATTGCCAGCCCGGCGGAACCTGTGAAGGCAGTCAGCCAAGCCAGCCTTTCGGCGGATTTGGGTACATATTCGCCCTGATGCTCATCGGCGCGGGGGATGATGAATCCGTCGAGACCGCGGTCCACGAGTTCCGAGCGCAGCGCGGACAGGCGTTCGGCGCAGCGCGCGGCGTCACTGTGTTCATCGAAAGTTTGAAAAGGCATGTTCATTGTTCTAACCTCAACGGACCCTTCTTCAGGTACAATGCCGACCAGGGGCCATTGCGCAAACGACCGCAGAATACAAGGTTCTGCGTTCGGTAGAAGCTCAGCACCAGATTTTCCTGACTACGCAACAGGCCGGACAGCAGCACGGTTCCTCCAAAATCCGTGACTTTGGCGATTGGGGCCGCGAGCCGCATCAGCGGTCCCGCAAGGATGTTCGCGCAAATAAGGTCGTACGGTGCCGCCGCCCTGAGGGCCGGATGATCGAGGCCATCTGCACAAACAAAACAGATATGTGGCGCAACTCCGTTTTGTCGCGCATTTGCCGCGCCCGTTTCGACCGCAACCGGATCAATGTCGGACGCGAGCACGACGGACCCGCGCCAAAGTTTGGCGGCGGCGATGGCAAGAACACCCGTTCCGCAGCCGACATCCAGGATTCGCGCAAAACGCCGCAACCTTGCAAGCCGGCACATCACCTCAAGGCACAGCGCGGTGGATTCGTGATGGCCTGTACCAAAGGCCAATCCAGCCTCGATCCGGATCGGAATGACCCCGTGCGGTACGGCTCCCGAATCGTGCCTGCCGTACAGAAAAAATCGTCCCGCACGCACCGGCGGCAGTCCGTGGAGGCTCTCGCGAATCCAGTCCAGGTCCGGCAGAGGTTCGCAATGCACAGACCATCCGCAAACGCGCGAGAGAAGTTCAGCGTCGGGCGGAGTTTCGTACAGGGCCTCGACAGTCGCGTCCGCTTCAAACGGATCTTCGGCTATCAGCACCGATTGCGGCCTCGGCGGTATCAATTCGAACAGTGCCGCGACATCAGCGGACAGGCGCTTGGGCACCGTCGCCGCCGCCTTCCACAGGGGTACCGAACTCAGCGCGCCCTCCGGCTTATGGTGGTGCAAAGCCAAGCCGCGTAATCGGGAATGGAATACCGGGTCTGCAAACCGATCATGCGCGGGTAACGAATCCGTCCATGACGCGTTTCGAACCAGCCTTGTCGAAATCGATCAGCAGCTTGTTGCCTTCCACCGCCACAACCCGGCCATAGCCAAACTTCTGATGGAATACGCGTTCGCCCGGCCCATAATCCGAACTGTCCGATTCGGCCGTTGTGACCGATTTGGCGCGCGCCTCGATGATCGGCGCAGCATGTGTTGCAGATGCCGCCGCGCGCGCAGCCTGGGCGCGCCGCCATCCCGGACTGGCATAGGTGCTTTCAAACTCTGACTGATTGTCGCGAAAACCTGCTCCACCGTAATTCCCGTAAAAACCTTCGCTGACGAGATTTTCCAGATGATTCTCGGGCATTTCGCGGACAAATCGCGAAGGCACCGCGCTTTGCCATTGTCCATGGACCCGGCGATTGGCCGCAAAACTGATGAACACCCGTGACTTTGCCCGGGTCAGGCCGACATAAGCGAGCCGGCGTTCTTCCTCGAGGCCGGTTGTGCCTTTTTCATCCATGGTCCGCTGCGACGGGAACAGACCTTCTTCCCATCCGGGCAGGAAAATGGTCTCGAATTCGAGTCCCTTGGCTGCGTGAAGCGTCATCAGGCTGATGCGGTCTTTTCCGGAATCATTCTGTTCCAGTTCCATGACGAGGGACACATGCTCCAGAAATGCGGCCAGAGATCTCGAATTCTTCGATCGAGCGTATGAGTTCTTTGAGATTCTCGAGCCGTCCCACAGACTCGGGTGTTTTGTCCGTCTTCAGCATGTCGGTATAGCCGGATTCGTCCAGGACCATTTCCGCCAATTCGCCGTGCGGAATCTGCGCAGCCCGCCTTTGCCAGCGGAAGAAGCTCTCTGTCAGTTGCGCCACTGCGCTACGCGCCTTGGGCGACAATTCGTCCGTCTGTGCAAGTTCTGCCGCTGCGGAGAGCAACGGAATATTGGCCGCGCGGGCGTGATTATTCAGAGCCTGAATCGACGCATCGCCCAGACCCCGCTTGGGTTTGTTGATGATGCGCTCGAAAGCCAGATCGTCGTCCCCTTGGGCAACAACGCGCAAGTACGCGAGCGCATCGCGAATCTCGGCACGTTCATAGAAGCGGGGCCCGCCAACCACCCGATATGGAATGCCCAGCGCAAGGAACCTGTCCTCGAATTCCCGCATCTGGAAGGACGCACGTACCAGCACGGCCATTTCCGAAAATTTGTGACCCTTCCTCTGGAGGTTCTCGGCTTCGGACCCGACATTGCGTGCCTCTTCCTCCGCGTCCCAGACCCCCTTCACCTGAACCTTTTCGCCGCCGGACTGTGTCTCGGTCCACAAAGTCTTTCCGAGTCGCGCCCGATTGGCGGCAATCAGTCCGGAGGCGGCCCCAAGGATCGTTGCCGTCGAGCGGTAATTTCGCTCCAGCCGAACCACTTTCGCCCCAGGATAATCGCGTTCGAACCGCAGGATGTTTTCCACCTCCGCGCCCCGCCAGCCATAGATGGATTGGTCGTCGTCGCCGACGACGCACAGGTTCCGGTTCGTGCCGGCAAGCAGCCGAAGCCAGAGATATTGCGCGACATTGGTGTCCTGATATTCGTCCACCAGCATGAAACGAAAGCGTTGCCGATAATCGGCAAGGATCTCCGGGTGAGCGCGGAGAATGGAGATTGGTTCGAGCAACAGGTCGCCGAAATCGGCAGCATTCAGCGATTTTAGTCGCGACTGGTATTGCCGGTAGAGCGGGCGGCCCTTGCCATTGGCGAAAGATTGCGAATCGCCCTCCGGTATCTCCTCCGGCAACAACCCACGATTTTTCCAGCCGTCGATCAGGAGCGCCAGCGTCCGCGTCGGCCAGCGCCTCTCATCGATGGTTTCTGCCTCGATGATCTGCTTGATCAGCCGCAGTTGATCGTCCTGATCGAGAATCGTGAAATTCGATTTGAGGCCCGCCAGCTCGGCGTGGTGCCGCAAAATCCGCGCTCCGACCGAATGGAAGGTGCCGAGCCACTGCATGCCTTCCACAGTCCCGCCAATGAGCGCGCCGATACGCTCCTTCATTTCCCGCGCAGCCTTGTTGGTGAAAGTGACAGCAAGTATCTGGTTCGGCCATGCACGGCGTGTGGCAAGAATATGCGCCAGTCGAGTGGTCAGCACGCGCGTCTTGCCCGTGCCTGCACCAGCCAGAACCAGGACGGGCCCATCAAGCATCAGCACGGCCTCGCGCTGCTCCGCATTCAGCCCGCGCAGATAGACTGGGTCGCTAACCGGAGCGGCGGCGGATACCGGTGCCGCCGAGGCTGCGCCAAAGGCGGCATCCAGCGGATCGGCGAAGGGGTCGGATGACATCATGATTTCCTTGAAACGACTCTCTTGCCACGGCGAGCAGAAGCGGGTCAAAACGCAAAGTGATGAACTCACCGGTTATTTCGTGATCGACAAACGGGTTGGCAACCTCGACGAGGCACTCAGCGGCATAAAGGATGGCGCCGTCATCCTGTTGGGTGGCTTCGGGGTTGTGGGGCAGCCACAGGAATTGCTTGCAGGGCTCGTTCATCACGATGCGCGCGATCTAACAATCGTTTCGAATAACGCGGGATTTGCTTCGCCCGGTCTGCCGAAGCTGTTTGCAACCGGGCGTGTCGCAAAACTGATCTGCAGCTTTCCACGTCCGACGCCTCCCTCCTTTGAGGAAATGTACCGGGCGGGTAAAATCGAGCTGGAAATCGTGCCCCAAGGCACTTTGGCGGAGCGCATTCGCGCGGCGGCTTGCGGTATTCCGGCATTCTACACCCCGACCGCAGTCGGAACCGAACTTGCCAAAGGCAAGGAGATTCGTGAATTCGACGGCCGCACCTATGTCATGGAACGTGCCCTGCAAGCCGATATTGCCCTCATTCAGGCATGGCAGGCGGACCGCTGGGGCAATCTCACTTACCGGGGCACGGGACGCAACTTCAATCCAGTGATGGCGATGGCGGCGGCTCTGACCATTGTTCAGACGCGTCATTTGGTTGAATTGGGCGAACTCGATCCGGAAGTCATCGTCACGCCCGGCATTTTTGTCGATCGCCTGGTGCAGATTGACAGCCCGGATCCTCCACCCGCATGAGCAGCGCGCAGAATTTCTTCAGCCGGACCGAAATGGCAGCGCGCCTCGCGCGTGACATCCCTGAGGGCTGGTATGTCAATCTGGGGCTTGGTCTGCCGACGCTCATCCCCGATTACATTCCGGCGGGACGCGAAGTTGTGTTCCATTCCGAAAATGGCGTACTCGGGGTGGGGCCAATTCCGCCCAGGGACAAGGTCGACACATGGCTGATCAATGCAACGAAACAGAACATCACGCTGGTCAAGGGCGCTTCGCTTTTCCATCACGCCGACAGCTTCGGGATGATCCGCGGCGGTCATCTCGATCTCTGCGTGCTCGGCGCCTATGAGGTTGCGGAGAACGGTGACATCGCGAACTGGTCCACGTCGCAATATGACGCCATACCGGCCGTCGGTGGAGCGATGGACCTGGCGGCAGGCTCAAAGCGCCTCTGGGTTCTGATGGAACATACGACCAGGGATGGACGCAGCCGCATCGTCGAGCGGTGCACCTATCCGCTAACTGCCGGAGGCGTCGTGAAGCGCGTTTACACCAATCTGGCTGTACTTGACGTGACTCCGCGCGGTTTCGAAGTACTCGATATTGCTCCGGGTCTCGATTTCGAAGAGCTGCAATCACAAACCGCTGCTCGCCTGCATATGCCGGCTTCCGGAGCCGGTTGATCACCACCACTCGCTGGCCGGAGCGCCGTCGAGCAGTTCTGAAATTCGCCGCCGGGTGGCCGGCGAAATGTTCTCATCCTGTGAATCCGCCTTTTCGACGTGAACCGATTCAACTTCCGAAAATGGCGTCGACACATATTGCGGCAAAACCCGAGGCAGTTCTCCAGTAAAGAGCGCGACGTAATCGGGTCTGCCATTGGCCAGGTGAAGATAGACGCCAGTGAGTGTCAGTGCAGCGCATTCAACTATCCCGGTTTCCTCAAACAACTCACGCCGCGCCGCGGCCCAGAGCGTTTCGCCCGGTTCGACGCCGCCTCCCGGCAACATGAGCGGACCGCCATACCGATGGCGGACGAACAGCATTTTGCCCTCCCGGTGCAGCATGACACGAACACCCAGGCTTGGGCGGCGCCAAACACGCCACCAGACCCGGCGCAGCGCATGCCCGATAACAAATAGCGTGCGGATCATGGCTCAAAATGCAAAAGGCGGATGACTTGCAGCATCCGCCCCTGCAGTAACATCAGGTTAATGCAGTTAGTCCAGCGGCTCCATCTTGATGATCTGGTTGCCGTGGTTGGACCCGACCCAAAGCGCGTTGTGCTCGTCATCGAAATTGACGCGCCGGATATTGGTGGAATTGGGCAACTCGTACACCACGGTCTCTCCGGTATCAGGATTGAGGCGCACGATGCGATCGCTCATGACCGACCCGGTATAAACATCACCCTTTTTGGTCGCGAGCGCGTCATAAGGCATCTGCCACTTCACGGGCATTTGCCATTCGGTGATCTTCTGCGTTTTGGGATCGAAGCGGCCGACCGCGTTGGAGCCATATTCCGCGTACCACAACACGCCATTTTGGTCGAAATGACCCCGGCGTGGCCGCGCATGGGGTAATTCCGGATCCCAGGTCGTCAGCGTCTTCGTCTTGGCGTCAATGCGTCCGACCTTGGTACCGCCGAATTCCAGAAGGTAAAGGTTGTTCTGTGCGTCGCTCGGAATGTCATAGCCATTGATGCCGCGACCTTTCGGATCCTTTAGAGCGCCCAGATTCTCCCATTCGCCGGTTTTGACATTCATCCGCAGGATTGAATGGTCCTCCTGGTTGTTCGTCCAGACATAGCCGTCCACAGTCCAATGTTCGGGAGAAACCATGGATTCCTGCGTGTTCGGCCCCTGCCACTGCTCAGGCACTTTATAGGTCGTGACTTTGCCTGTTTTGACGTCCAGCCTGGCAATGCCGCCCTGGTACATCATCGAGGCCCAGACATTACCCTCCGGATCGGGCTTCAATTCCAGCAATCCGCGCGGTTCATCCGGCTTCAACACCGGCACAGGACGATCGATGACCTTGCCTGTCGTGGGATCCATCTCGCCAATGAACTGGCTGCCGAAATCGCTGTAGTAGACCTTGCCGTTCAAATAGATCACGTCGTGCGGCATGGCTTCGGGGCGGGCGAGATCATAACTCGTGTAGATCACATGCGTGCCGCGGCCCTTCGGCCGGGGGAAAGTCACCAGAGGGTAATTCCAGGTCTCTTCCTTCGAAAGATTCACGCTTGCGAGATATTCGGCGGCGGCCTTGACCTTGGTGGCATCGACAATCCCGCGATTGCCTCGCGGTCCCGGCAGAAGCTTTTGCGGGCGTTGAGGCTGCGAACCGGGAGCATAGGTGCCCATCCGCGGAATGATTTTCATGAAATCTTCCGCGGTGAAGCCACTCGATAGCGGCCGGATCAGCGTGTGGCAGGTGGTGCAGTCCTGCAGGAATGCCTTTTGCTCATCGCTGCCAGGCATGCTGGCCAGCCATTCGGCACTGGTCAGTTGTGGCGCAATGTTGGCCGTCTTGTCGAGTTTCACATCGACCGTTACTGTTTTTCCCGAGCCGATATCGACGGCGGCGCGGTTCACGGCAATGTATCCGGTCGCGCGAATTCTGATGCTGTAATGTCCGGGTTCCAGACGGTCGGCCGGGAAGGCATAATGACCCTTGTCATCGCTCACCACCGTGATGGTGATGTGCCCGCCGTCTTTTTTGGCCGATACCAGAACACCCTCCATGGCGCCTTCTTCCGGAGAAGACACAATTCCGGAAAGCGCAATCCCGTTCTGCGCATGCGCGCCCGCAATGTTGAGCAGAGCGGCGGTGGCTACCGCGGAAAGAAGAGCCGAAAGTTTTCTGCCGGACATCGATACCTCTTTGGCTGGAGTTTGTGTGACGGAAACAAAGGCTTGTGCCGGAAGAATACACAAACAGAGGGCCATGGCAAAGCGTCGCAGCCCGTCAATCCGAATTCTTCGAATCCAGACGCTGCTCCCTCAGACGATGCTGTTCGCGGTCTTTTTCTGCTTTCGCCGCCACACGCTCGCGCTTTGGAATGCCGTGCACATTTCGATTGGCCGCGGCGGTCGCTTCTGCCGCGTCGCGCGCTTTGCCTTTTCGCGCCCGCCGAAGGTTCACCAATTGGCCCATCAGCCCTCGTCTTTCGACTGCGCCAGGGCGAACCCGGGGCGCGTCGTAAGTCGGGCCGTATAGGATTTTAAGCTCTCCGACTCCGGCACGACGCCCCGGCCCATCAAAAATGGCAGGCTGCCGCCAATCACGATGTCTGCAGCGGAGAATCGCGCACCCAGCAAGTAAGGCTGCCCTTTCACCGCATCCGTGACATAGGTCATCACCTCGTCGAATGGCGCCCATCCGAACGTGCCGTAAATATGCTGGACTTTCAGGAACTTCGCAGTTAGCGAAGGCTCAAATACGCCGGTATAGTAGGATAGCCAGCTGAGATAGGCGCCGCGGTCTGGTTCTCCCACGCGAGGGCCCAGCCCTGCTTCAGGAAATCTGTCCGTAAGGTAAAGCGCGATGGCAGGCGTTTCGAAAATCAGGGCTCGGTCGTCGATCAGCGCCGGAACCTTGCCATGCGGATGCGGGTTGGCCGGATCCGCACCGCCAGTCCCGTCCGAACGCCGTATATTCACGACCTTCAGTTCATAGGCCGCACCCAATTCTTCCAGCAGCCAAAGCATGCGGAACGATCGCGAACGCGGAGCATGAAACAGTGTGACCATGGCATTACGCTATGACTCGTCGTCGTGCTTCTCAAGGGCTTTCGCCAGAATGTGGACCCTGAGGGCGCTGGCGAGATTGCGGCCTCCGCGTTCGGCATCCACCCGCGCCACCAATGCGGCAAGGGATAGGCCGATTTCGCTTCCTTCCCGTTCAAGTGCAGCCCAGAATTCGGGTTCGAGCGCGACGCTGGTGCGATGTCCCGCAATCGAGAACGACCGTTTCCTCAATCCCGGGATGGCGTCACCGCGCCCACCATTTCCTCCGGCCGGACCAATGCATCGAATTCCGCTGCGGTTACCAATCCGCTCCTCAACGCCTCTTCGCGCAGCGTTGTGCCGTTCTTGTGGGCCGCTTTGGCAATCTTTGCCGCGCTGTCATAACCAATTCTCGGCGCTAGAGCCGTAACCAGCATCAGCGACCGTTCCACGCCCGCCTTGATATTGTCGAGGCGTGGTTCGATTCCGCTCACGCAGTTATCGGTAAAGCTTTCCGCGGCGTCGGCCATCAGGCGCACCGATTGCAGGAAATTATACGCCATGACCGGATTGTAGACGTTCAGTTCGAAATGACCCTGGCTGCCGGCGAATGCAATCGCGGAATTGTTGCCGAAAATCTGTATGCAGACTTGCGTCATGGCTTCGCACTGCGTTGGATTGACTTTGCCGGGCATTATGGACGATCCCGGCTCATTCTCCGGCAGCGAAAGCTCTCCCAGTCCGGCGCGTGGTCCGGAACCCAGCAGACGGATGTCATTCGCGATCTTGAACAGCGACGCTGCGACTGTCGTTACTGCCCCATGGCTGAACACCATCGCGTCATGAGCGGCCAGAGCCTCGAATTTGTTCGGAGCCGAAGTAAAAGGCAGTCCGGTAATGGATGCGATCCGCTTCGCCACAGCATCGGCAAATCCCGGGTGGCGCGTTGAGCCCGGTGCCTACCGCCGTTCCGCCCTGGGCGAGTTGCATCAGTTTGGGCAGCGTCAGCTCAATTCTTTCGATTCCATTCTCGACCTGCCGGGCATAACCGGAGAATTCCTGGCCGAGTGTCAGTGGGGTCGCGTCCTGGGTATGCGTTCGGCCGATTTTCACGATATTCTTCCAGGCTTGCGGCCTTCTGTTTCAGCGCCGCATGTAGTTTGCCGAGCGCCGGCATGAGCCTGCGAACGATCTCTTCCGCGCATGCGATATGCATTGCCGTCGGATAGGTGTCATTCGACGATTGGCTCATATTGACGTGATCATTCGGGTGAACCGGCTTTTTTGAGCCACGTTTCCCGCCCAGCAGCTCGATGGCGCGATTCGAGATCACCTCATTCGCATTCATGTTGGATTGCGTACCGGAGCCCGTCTGCCAGACCACCAGCGGAAAATGGTCGTCGAGTTTGCCGTCGATCACTTCCTGGGCCGCCTGAACGATTGGGCGCCCAAGCGCCGGATCGAGCTGCCCCAACTCCATATTGGTTTCGGCGGCTGCCCGTTTGACAATGCCCAGCGCGCGAACGATCGGGAGCGGCTGTTTTTCCCATCCGATCTTGAAATTGCCGAGCGAGCGCTGTGATTGCGCGCCCCAGTATCGGTCGGAAGGCACTTCGATAGGGCCAAACGTATCGGTTTCAGTCCGGGTGTTGCTCATCATCGCCTTTCATTCGCCTTCTTCGCCCCTTGGGAACACATGTCACGCCACGAGCCGGGTCCGGTGTCGATTATCGGCCCCATAAGGGAGATGTTTGGCTGATTTACGAAAGCGGCGGCGTAGCGACAAGTCGCCTATTTCTTTCGGAATTTGTCCAGGCTGACAATCTGCGGCGCCTGAGGCGGCTTGTCTTTCGGTGTGTCGGCGGCTTCTTTGCCTGTTTTCGGTGCGGGGAGAGCTTGCGCTTTATCGGCCGGGGTCATGGATGTTGATTGCTCCTTCTGCTGGAGGGCAGAGGCATTTTTGAATTGCAATCCAAACTGGACGCTGGGATCTGCAAATCCTGTCAATGCCGAGAAGGGCACGAGAAGCTTCGCCGGCAATTTCTGAAAACTGAGCGTGACCTGGAGTAAATCGCCGGAGACCCGCAGTCCGGAAAACTGGTTCTGGAGCACAATGGTCATTTCGTCCGGATAGCGTTCCTTCAAAAAGTCGGGAATCTCGACGCCGGGATCGTGGGTTTTGAACGTGATGTAGAAATGATGGCTCCCGATGAGCCCCTGCTTCTGTATCCGGATCAGTGCATCACGCACGACGCCGCGCAGCGCCTGATCCACCATGTTGTCGTAACCGATGAAGTCTTTTGCCATGATGTTGCTTTGAACCGGCGGAATCTCAACGGAACGGATAGGTGAGGGGCTTCTGTTGCCCGGCGCCCCTCGAGCCGCGCTTGCTTAGGTTTTAATTAAGCAGCGAGGGCCATTTCATTGTCGTTGGCACCTATACGAACAGCCCGATAACGGCGGATACCATACCGGGCGAAAGTACCACCTTTACACGTCCGTCGATCCTGTTTCGCCCCCACAGGTAGCCACCCAAGCTTCTGCTTCGGATGGGTACTTGGTGGAGGCGCCGGGTACCGCCCCCGGGTCCGGGCCGCTTATTACGTGGCCGTTTATCGCCATAGTTCGGACAAGCCGAACGCCGACAATATAGGGCTTGGGGGTAAATATTTGAAGGAGGGAGCTTCCTTGCCCGCGGCTGGCTAAACTGCCGCCGAATCGCCGCGCATGATATGAGCTATGCGACAATACCTGGATTTGATGGAACGGGTCCTGGCTGAGGGTTCCGAAAAACGGGACCGAACCGGCACCGGTACGTTGTCGATCTTTGGCCATCAGATGCGCTTCGATCTCACGCTCGGCTTTCCCCTTCTGACAACCAAAAAACTGCACCTGAAATCGATTATTTATGAGTTGCTCTGGTTTCTCCGCGGCGAAACCAATGTGCGGTGGCTTCAGGAACATGGGGTTCACATCTGGGACGAATGGGCCGATGAAAACGGCGACCTCGGCCCTGTTTATGGGCAGCAATGGCGCTCATGGCCGAAACCGGATGGTGGTTTTATTGACCAGATCGCGGAAGTGGTCGCGCGCATCAGGCAGGATCCCGACTCGCGAAGACTGATCGTTTCGGCGTGGAATCCCGCCGACGTGAACCGCATGGCGCTACCGCCCTGCCATTGCCTTTTTCAGTTCTATGTCAGTGCCGGCAAGTTGTCCTGCCAGCTCTATCAGCGTTCGGCAGACATTTTTCTGGGTGTGCCTTTCAATATTGCGTCCTACTCGTTGCTTACAATGATGGTCGCCCAGGTGACGGGCCTCAGACCCGGCGAATTCCTGCACACCTTTGGTGATGCCCATCTTTATCTCAACCATCTTGAGCAGGCGCGCGAACAGCTGGCGCGCCGTCCCTATCCGCTGCCGGTGATGCGACTTAATCCGGCAGTTACCGATATGTTCGATTTCCGCTTTGAGGATTTCGCGCTGGACAACTACCAGGCTCATCCTCACATCAAAGCTGCGGTCGCCGTTTGACCGGACGCGATGACGATGTGATGGGAACTCTCGCTGGTGGCGCGCAACGTTCGGGAACCGGATCGGCCGCCGCAAAAATCCCATCCCCGCCCATCGGCCTTTTTGTTGCTGTCGCCGAAAACAGGGTTATCGGCAACAAAGGCGCGCTTCCCTGGCGTATCCCGGAAGACCTGAAGCGCTTCAAAGCACTGACGATCGGTAAGCCTTGCATAATGGGACGCAGAACCTGGGAGTCGCTGCCGCGGAAACCGCTGCCCGGTCGCACCAACATCGTGGTTACGCGGGACGCCGGATTCCGGGCGGAAGGCGCTCGCTGCGTGAACAGTTTCGAGATCGCCCTTGAAATCGCCGCTGAAGACGATCCCACCGAAATCGCCATCATTGGAGGCGAGAAAGTCTTTGAAGCCGCGCTTCCGCGCGCGAGCCGCATCTATCTCACGGAAGTAATGGACAGTCCCGAAGGCGACGTCTTCATGCCACGCATTGATCGCGCAGAGTGGTTCGAGTTGTGCCGCGAAGGCCCGCACGAAACCGGCGGTTTCCGATACTCGTTCGTGATCCTCGAACGAGCGTAACTGGTCTGATGCGGCATCGTGTGTGGACGGCTGCCGTCCACACACGACAAGCGAGGATATGGATTTTTCCTGGCAAATCAGAACGGCGACAGCTTCGCCAGCAGGCTGAACGGGTTGGTGTTGTTGTCGGCCCGTTCGCCCTTGCCCGAGGCGCGGGACCGCCGAGCCCGACCGCTCGATTTGGGCGATTTCGAAGCCGCGGGCGAACGTCCGGATCGACTGGAAGCCGTGCTGCTTCGCGATGCAGCTTTTGAGCCGCTTCTGGATTTTGTGCTTTTGCTGCCCGCTGAACTGCTGCTCTTGCTGCCAGTGGCCCGGGTCTTCGAACGCGAGCTGCTCGACCTGGCTTTGGTCGATGCCGCTTTCGTCCGGCTCGAACTCACGCTGGACCGGCTGCCTTTCGCTTTCGAACGACCGGCGGAGGAAGACTTCGTCCGTCCAACTGATGCGCCCGCCTTCGAACTGCTCCGTCCGGCTGGCCGGCTACTGTTGCGGGCGCTCATCCGCGATCGGCCACTCTTGCGGGACGTGCGGCCGCGTGTCGATTTCCGCCCTTTTGGGGCGCCCCCGCCGGATTTGCCGGAAGCCGACCCGGTGTTATCCATTTCATCATCCATGGTTTCGCTCTCTTGCTTGTCCGATCCACTATTTCGCGCCATCACATGTCTCCTCCGGTCGCGCCAATGAAATGAAACACCGGAAGCGTTGCCGGAGTTCCAGAAGGCAACGACTTTTCGAATCAGTCGAAGACGATTTTTGGCGCAGGACGCGCGTCCTGCATCGCCAGTTTGACTGCGACCCGTTGTGCGATTTCGGAGAATGCCTGCGCTTCCGGACTGAAGGGTGCAGTTGCTACGACCGGTGTGCCCGCGTCCGAAGTTTCACGGATGGATGTCACCAATGGGATTTCACCCAGGAAATCGCAGCCAAGTTGCAACGCGACGTCGCGAGCGCCGCGATGCCCGAAGATGTGACTCGCCTGCCCGCAATTCGGACAAACAAAAACACTCATGTTTTCAATCATTCCGAGCACCGGCACTTCCGTGCGGCGAAACATCGCAAGCGCCTTTCGTGCATCGATCAGCGCCAGGTCCTGGGGCGTTGACACGATGACCGCCCCCTTCAGCGGAACGCGTTGCACCAGCGTCAATTGCGCATCGCCTGTGCCGGGCGGCATATCGACGACCAGCACATCCAGCGGCGCCCAATCGACATCGCCCAGCATCTGCGTGATCGCGCTTTGAACCATCGGACCGCGCCAGATCATCGGTTTGTCTTCTTCGACGAGAAAACCGATCGACATCGCCTTCAGACCAAATTTCACGATCGGCAACAATTTGTTGCCGATAGCGCGTGGCTTTTCCGTAATCCCCAGCAGGCGTGGAACGGAGGGCCCATAAATATCGCAATCGAGCAATCCCGTTTTCAGCCCGAGCGCGGCCAGGCCGAGCGCGAGATTAACCGAGACGGTCGATTTGCCGACGCCACCTTTCCCGGATGCGACCGCGATGACGGCTTTCACGCCGGGGACGGATCGCTCCGGCGCCGGGCCATGGTCGTGTGCGTGAGCGCGCGCGGACCCCGCAGGCCCTTCTTTGGGCCCGCCATTGCGCTCGCGATGAGCCGTGAGAACGGCAGTCACGGACAGGATTCCGGGAATTTGTGCGACGGCTTCTTCGCAAGCCTTGCGTAAGGGTTCGGCCGATGCGCCCCGCGACGCAGGCACCTCGACGGTGAAGCTTGCATGCCGGCCCTGGATGGCGATGCCATCGATAAGACCTGCCTCCACGACATTCCGGCCAGAGGCGGGATCACGTATCTTTTCCAATACCTTGATGATGTCTGCTTCGTTCGGGGCGGCCATAAATCTCTCTTGAATTGCCTTACATCCCGGTAAGACCATATATAGACCCGCCGGTCGAAGCCAATGATGGCGGCTTCGCTGTAAAGTCAGTGAAGCGACCAGGCTGAGGACAAGCGCATGCCTTGGAGCAACCAGACCGGCGGGGGCAGGCCCGGCGGAGGAAGCCGCGGCCCATGGGGCAACGGTCCGCCCGGCGGCGGCCCGCGCCCTGATCTCGAAGAGCTGTTGAGACGAGGCCAGGAACGCCTTCGGCGGGTTCTGCCGCTCAATTTTCGCGGCAGCGGCATCGCCGTTGTCGGTCTCATTGCTGTCGCGGTTTGGCTTGCTTCCGGAATTTATGTGGTCGATCCAGAGGAGCAGGGTGTGGTGCTCCGTTTTGGCGCATTCGTCGGCCGCACGACACCGGGCATAAATTACCACCTGCCATGGCCAATCGAGGCTGTCGAAACCCCGAAGGTCACGCGTGAGAACCAGCTCAATATCGGCTATCGGCTGGGCAGCGCCGATGGCACCCGCGAAGTGCCCGAAGAAGGTCTGATGCTGACCGGTGATGAGAATATCGTCGACATTAATTTCACCGTCTTCTGGGTCATCAAGGACGCAGCCCAATTTCTCTTCAATGTTCAGAATCCGGACGGTCAGCTGGACGGAACCATCAAAGCGGTGGCGGAAAGCGCCATGCGCGAAGTTGTCGGCAAGAATCAGATCGAACCGATCCTGACCGCCGATCGCGAACCAATCCAGGATGAAGTCCGCGTGCTGATGCAGCGGATCCTGGACTCCTATGGGACCGGCGTCACAATTACCCGCGTGCAGATGCAAAAGGCCGACCCGCCGGCCCAGGTCATCGAAGCCTATCGCGACGTGCAGGCGGCCCGCACCGATCAGGACCGCATGCGCAACGAAGCCGAAGCCTATGCAAACAAAGTCGTACCTGAGGCGCGTGGTCAGGCTGCTCGCATCGTTCAGCAGGCCGAAGGGTATAAGCAGCAGGTGATTGCCGAGGCGCAGGGTGAAGCCGCCCGCTTTATCTCGGTTTACGAGGAATACAAGAAAGCCCCCGATGTGACTCGCCGGCGCATTTATCTCGACACGATGCGGGACATCCTCGCCGGAACCAACAAGGTCATTCTCGATAGCAAGAACAGTTCCAGCGTCCTGCCGTATCTGCCGCTGCCGGAATTGCGCCAGGGAACGCCGCCACGAACCACAGGGGCTCCGGTCGCTGATGCAGGAGGGACCTCCAGATGACCCGCAATCATGCAATCGCAATCGGAGTGGCTGCCGTACTGCTGGCCATCATCGTCTCTTCATCGCTCTTTACGGTTAATCAGACCCAGTTGGCTCTCGTACTTCAGGTCGGCGAGCCACGCGCCGTTGTGACGACGCCCGGCCTGCACACGAAGCTTCCGTGGCCTTTCCAGAACGTGCTTTACCTCGATAAGCGCGTGCTCAATCTCGATTTGCCGGCCGAGGAAGTGATCGCACAGGACCGCAAACGTCTGGTGGTTGATGCTTTTGCCCGGTGGCGCATCACCGATCCGTTGCGCTTTTATCAGTCGTTGACCGATGAAGATCTGGCCAATGTCCGTCTCGGGCCAATTCTCGGTTCCAATGTGCGGCGCATACTCGGTTCCCAGAGTTTTGCTGCTGTCCTTTCCGGCGAGCGCGCCAAGCTCATGGTAGACATCCGCGATGGCATGAACGCGGAGAGTAAGGGTTTCGGCATCCAGGTCGTGGACGTTCGCATCCGGCACGCTGACCTGCCGCAGCAGAACAGTGAGGCCATATACCGCCGCATGACCCAGGAGCGCGTGCGCGAAGCCAATGAGTACCGTGCACAGGGCGAGCAAATCTCCCAGGAAATCCGCAGCAAGGCGGATCGTGACGCCACCGTGATCGTGGCCGAAGCAACCCGGCAGGCCGAAATCACGCGCGGCGAGGGCGATGCGGAAAAGAACAAGGTATATGCGCAGGCTTTCGGGCAGGATCCCGATTTCTTCGCCTTCTACCGGTCGATGAACGCCTACGAGACTTCGCTGAAGGGGGAAAACACCACGGTGGTTATCTCTCCGGACAGCGACTTTTTCCGCTATTTCGGCGGTGGTCCCGGGCCCGCGCGCCGATAGCCAAATCGCCTTGCCGCCGCTCACGGGCAAGAGCATGATACCCGCTGGCGGTGACCCGTAATGGCGTTGCCCGCTTACCGATTTGCATGGATTCCGGCATTGCCGGTTCGTCTGGACTGCCAAGGAAAGTTTTATGCGCAAGGCCACTCTCGTCCTTACCGGATTGATTTCCGCGCTCGCGGTCGGTTCGATCGCGTTGCCCTACGGTTTCGCGGCACCCGCTTCTGCCCCGCCGCCGCGCGTCACTGCTGCACCCTTGGTGGCAGTACCTCCTGCAGTTGCGGCGAGACCACAGGGATTTGCCGATCTCGCTGAACGTTTGCTGCCGATGGTCGTCAACATCTCGACCTCGCAAACCCTGAAGCGTCAGTCGGCGGACAATGGCCCGGCTCCGCAAGCTCCCGAGGGCTCGCCCCTGGACGACTTCTTCAAAGACTTCATGGATCGTGGCAATCGGCCGCGCCGCGTCCAGTCCCTCGGCTCGGGTTTCGTCATTGATCCGGCCGGTTATATCGTCACCAACAATCACGTCATTGAAGGTGCCGACGAGATTACCGTCATTCTTAGCGACGGCACGTCGTTGCCGGCAACTCTCGTCGGGCGGGACGACAAGACGGATCTCGCGGTGCTCAAAGTGAATTCGAAGCAGCCGTTGAACGTCGCGAAATGGGGCGATTCGGACAGGGCCCGCGTCGGTGACCTGGTGATGGCGATTGGCGATCCGTTTGGTCTCGGCGGAACGGTCACGACAGGTATCGTGTCGGCGCGCAACCGCGATATCAACAGCGGCCCCTATGATGATTTTATCCAAACCGATGCGCCCATCAATAAGGGGAATTCCGGTGGTCCGCTGTTCAACATGGACGGCGAAGTCATTGGCATCAACTCGGCCATTTATTCGCCCAGCGGCGGTTCGGTCGGTATCGGCTTTGCCATCCCGGCAAATTCCGCGAAAAATGTCGTCGCGCAATTGAGATCAACGGGCAAAATTCAGCGCGGCTGGATCGGCATCCGCATTCAGCAGGTTTCGGACGACATTGCGCAATCGGTGGGTCTGTCGAAACCGCAGGGTGCGCTCATTGCAGGTATGACGGATAATGGCCCGGCGGCGAAAGCCGGTGTGCAGAACGGGGACGTGGTGCTTTCGTTTGACGGGAAGCAGGTGGCCGACAATCGCGCTTTGCCGCGCATGGTGGCCGATGCGCAGATCGGAAAGTCCGTCAATATCGAGATATTGCGCAAAGGTCAGCACAAGACGCTGCCGATAACCATTCAGAAGCTGGTTGAAGACGAGAAGGTGGCGAGCGCGGACAAGCCGGTGAAACAGGGCGCCACGACGAAGCCGCCGGTCACGGTGAATCTCGGCATGACGCTCGCGCCGGTATCACCTGACGCGCGGCGCCGTTATCACCTCGACGCCAAAGTTGCAGGTGTCGTCGTCACCGACGTGGATGCGGACAGCCCTGCCGGGCAGAAGAATATCCGGGCCGGGGACGTTATCACGGAAGTGGCGCAGCAGAAGGTAACTTCGCCCGACGATATCGCCATGAAGCTGGATGCGGAGCGCAAGGCCGGTCATAAGGTTGTGCTGCTTCAGGTCAGCCGGGGTGGGGAACTTACATTCATCGGCATCCGTCTGCCGTAGCAAAGCGGGAAACCGGCGAGGGCAATCGCATGGCGCTTTTCACTTTGCTGCAGTCCTCAATCGCTTGTGCATCCGGTAATTCAGGAAATCCTGCCCCCCCGCAGTGACGATCTGCGGTGAATCCGTTTCAAATCCCCGGGCCGCAAAAAACGGCCGGGATGTGATGCTGGCTTCCACGTTGAGACGTGCGACGCCGTTTTCCCGCGCGGTGTTCTCCACTCTCGCCAGCAGCGCTGTCGCCACCCCGCAGCGTTGATGCTCGGGATGCACATAAGTGAGATCGATATGGTCTGGCGGATCCAGTTGGATAAAGCCAACCGGCCGCCCGTTTCGCTCCGCAACCCATACCTCATGCGAACGCATGCGTTGTTCCCAGTCTGTAATTTCTTCCGCAAACCGCACCCATGCTTCGATCTGCGCCGGCCGGTAATCGCGGCATGCCACTTCGCGGATGCTGCGCCGGAAGATTTCGGCAAGTGCATTGATATCGGAATCGGCCAGGGGACGAACGAAAAAATCCTGGCTCATGGCGCGATGAATTCGTTGGCCCGATAGCCTTGCAGATAAAGCAGGCTTGTCAGATCGCCGTGCGCGATGCTGGTGCCGGCGGCTGCGGCTACGATGGGTTTCGCGTGATAGGCCACGCCCAGTCCGGCCCGCCTGATCATGTCGAGATCATTGGCCCCGTCCCCAACCGCAAGGGCATCGGCAAATTCAAGCCCGTAGCGGTTAACAGCATTTTCAAGCGCCCTGAGTTTCGCCTCGCGCCCGAGAATCGGTTCGCCGACCTTTCCGCTCAGAACGCTGCCATCATCGAGCAACCGGTTGCCCTGGTTTTCCTCAAACCCCGCAGCGGCTGCAACCCGCGAGGTGAAAAAACTGAAGCCGCCGGAAATCAGCAGCGTCCGGGCGCCATTTGCCCGCATCGTTGCGGTCAAAATCCGGGCTCCCGGATTGAGGCTTACACGTTCCCTATAGACACGATCCAGATCCGCGAGCGGCAATCCCTTCAACAGCGCAACGCGTTCTCGCAGCGCGCTGGGGAAATCCATGTCTCCGCGCATCACCCGCTCGGTGATGGCCGCAACTTTGGGTCTGATTCCCGCCATGTCCGCCAATTCATCGATACACTCGCAGCCGATGATCGTGGAATCCATATCGGCGACAAGCAGCTTTTTGCGACGGTTGGCGGCAGGAAGGATGTTGATATCGAGCAACTCTTCGTCACCCAGGCTCCGCAAGCCGGCACGCACGGAGTCAGGGTCGCCGTCAAACCCGATATCGAAAGCCTTTTCTGCTTTGAGCCAGTCAATGTCGCCGGCGGTCACCATGGATCGCACCGCAGTCCTGATCATCTCTGCGGTCCCGGCCGAAATCCCGTGTGCGCCACTTGTGGCATTGAGTACGAGGGGGAATTGCGGCGCCACCGCTGCAGTCCTCATGATAGACGATCGGCCCGTTGAGGACGCGAGCGCGCCAATATGACCATGGATGCTGTGCTTATTGCAGGGCCGACCGCAGCCGGCAAGTCGGCCCTGGCCCTTGCTCTCGCCCGTCGGGTCGATGGCGCCATCATCAATACCGACTCAATGCAGGTCTACCGGGAGTTGCCGATCCTTTCGGGCCAGCCATCGGCCGAGGATCGGATCGGCGTTCCGCATTTCCTGTACGGTCACGTCAGCGCGACCGAAGGCTACTCCGCGGGACGCTATCAGCAGGAAGCTTCGGCTGTTCTTGCGGATCTGCGCAGCGAGGGTCGCATCGCCATATTTACCGGCGGTACCGGTCTTTATTTCACCGTCCTGACCCAGGGCCTTTCGCCAATTCCGCCTGTGCCGGAAAAAATACGCGCAAGCGTGCGTCAGCAATTTGCATCAATAGGCCGCGAGAATTTCTACGCCGAACTGGTGCGGCGCGATCCTGCTTCTGCGGCATTGCGCCGGTCTGACACCCAACGGATTCTCCGTGCCGCCGATGTTCTGGAAGCGACCGGCCGCGGGCTGAGCGCGTGGCAATCCGTGGCCGGATGCCCGGTGCTGCAGGGGCTCAGGGTGGCGCGATTTGTGATCGCGCCGGATCGGGAATTGTTGAATTAACGGATTGATCGCCGCTTTGAAACGATGATCGCCCGCGGAGCGCTGGAGGAAACCCGAGCGCTGCTTCATCTGGACCGGTCACTCCCGGCTGCGAGGCTCCTGGGTTTTCCGGAACTGTCGGGCCACTTGCGTGGGGAAATCTCGCTTTCCGGCGCGGTCTCGGCAGCGCAAATGGCAACCCGCCGGTTTGCCAGGCGTCAGCTGACCTGGTTTCGCCGGTATATGGGGGATTGGTACTGGCTCCGATCAGGGGAAACCGGCAGCATCCTGTCTTCAATCACCGGCGAGCTTTAAAGAAAACCGCTTGACCCCCTCCCGCGATGGAATCTAAGTTTCCGCCGATGGGCACCATTCTCGTACTTAGCGCACCGCGACACGGACGAAGTTGAACGCTTCGTCTCCGTGGGCGCGGTTTTCACAAGGGGCGGCAACGCCCCTTTCGTTTTGAATCGACCCTGTTATTCAAGCGCCAGGGAGCGCGCCATGGATCAGAAGATCGCAGTCCAGGCTGCAGGTAATGTGGAACTGAGTGGTGCGGAGATCGTCATCCGCGCCCTTAAGGATCACGGCGTCAAACACATCTTCGGCTATCCCGGCGGCGCGGTACTGCCGATCTATGACGCGCTTTTCCAGGACAATGAACTTGTTCATGTGCTCGTGCGGCACGAACAGGGCGCGGTGCATGCCGCCGAAGGCTATGCGCGTTCAACGGGGAAGCCGGGGGTGGTTCTCGTTACTTCGGGACCCGGTGCTACCAATGCCGTCACCGGGTTGACCGATGCCCTGATGGACTCGATCCCGCTGGTGGTGATCACGGGTCAGGTGGCTACGCACCTGATCGGAAACGATGCCTTCCAGGAATGCGATACCGTTGGCATTACCCGCCCTTGCACCAAGCACAATTGGCTGGTCCGCGACGTGAAAGACCTTCCCCGCGTGATGCATGAAGCCTTCCAGATTGCCGCCACCGGCAGGCCCGGTCCGGTGGTCGTGGACATCCCCAAGGATGTCCAGTTCAAGCGCACCATTTATACAGGCCCGGGCGATACTCCGCCGCGCGCCTATCACCCCAGGGTGGAACCCGAGGAGAACGCGATCAAAACCGCCATGCATATGATGGCGGCGGCGAAGCGTCCCGTTTTTTACACCGGTGGCGGCATCATCAATTCCGGACTGGAAGCCAGCCGGCTGCTGCGCGAGCTGGTGAAACTGACCGGGTTTCCAATCACTTCGACTCTGATGGGCCTCGGTGCCTATCCGGCTTCCGACCCGCAATGGCTGGGCCTGATCGGCATGCACGGCACGTTTGAGGCCAATCTCGCCGCCAATCGCTGCGACCTTCTGATCGCGCTGGGCTCCCGGTTCGACGACAGGGTGACCGGACGCGTCGATGCTTTCTCTCCGGGGTCGAAGAAAATCCACCTCGATATCGATCCCTCGCAAATCAACAAGAACATCCGGATCGACTTACCGGTCATCGCCGATGCGGCGCATGCGCTTCGTCGCATGATCGCCGTCTGGAAAGAGGAGAAGCTTGCGGCCGATGCGGACCTGCCATCCTGGTGGAAACAGATTGCCGAATGGCGCGCGCGTAACTCGCTGGCCTATCGCAATTCGAAGAAGCTCATCAAACCGCAATACGCGATCGATCGCCTCTATCACCTGACCCGTGGCCATGACACCTACATCACGACCGAGGTTGGCCAACACCAGATGTGGGCCGCCCAGCGTTTCAAATTCGAGGAACCGAATCGCTGGATGACATCGGGCGGGCTGGGCACAATGGGGTATGGCCTTCCCGCGGCAGTCGGTGTGCAGATGGCCCATCCCGGCTCGCTTGTGATCGATATTGCAGGCGAGGCATCGGTTCAGATGACGATGCAGGAAATGTCCACCGCCGTGCAGTACGACCTGCCCATCAAGATTTTCGTCCTGAACAATGAATACATGGGAATGGTGCGCCAATGGCAGGAGTTGCTGCATGGCGGGCGGTATTCCCATTCCTATTCCGAAGCACTACCCGATTTCGTGAAACTCGCGGAAGCCTACGGCGCAGTCGGACTCCGGGCCGAAAAACCCGATGAACTGGACGAAAAGATAATGGCCATGATCTCAGTAAAACGGCCGGTGCTGTTCGATGTCCGGGTCGATCCGCACGAAAACTGCTATCCCATGATTCCGTCGGGCGCCCCGCATGATCAGATGATTCTCTCGGACTCCGAAACCGAGCCCGAGGTTTCGGAAGAAGGGAAGATGATGGTTTGAACCGGTTCTTCTTCCCGCCCCGGACGGAGTAAACATGAACGCGCAGGAACCCCGCAGTGAACGGCACACCATGGTGATCACCGTGGACAACGAGCCAGGCGTGCTTGCACGGGTAATCGGCCTTTTTGCGGGCCGCGGCTACAACATTGAGAGCCTTACGGTTGCCGAAGTGGATCGGGCGGCTCACGCCTCACGCATCACGGTGGTGACGTCAGGAACGCCGGCCGTGATCGAACAGATCAGGGCGCAACTTGGCAGGCTCGTGCCGGTGCACCGGGTGGTGGATATCACGATCGAAAAGCCCGGCATCGAGCGTGAAATGGCCCTGATCAAAGTTGCAGGCACGGGGGAAAAACGCGTCGAGGCCATGCGCGTATCTCAGGTCTTCCGCGCCAAGGCGCTGGACACCACCCACTCCAGCTTCGTTTTCGAAATCACCGGCGCACCGGACAAGATCGAAGCCTTTATTGAATTGATGCGCCCCCTGGGTCTGGTGGAAGTCAGCCGGACCGGGGTCGCTGCGATCTCCCGCGGGGCCGAGCCCATGTAATGGCGGGCCGCGGATGCATGCTTGACCCTGCATCGCAGACAGTCTTTACAAACCAGACCAGTCTCTCGCCGAAGGACCACATCATGCGCGTGTATTATGACCGTGACGCCGATATCAACCTCATCAAGGGCAAACGTGTCGCCATCATCGGTTTCGGCAGCCAGGGTCATGCCCACGCTCTCAACATGCGCGACGCAGGCGTAAAGGAAGTCGCCATTGCCGCCCGTCCCGGGGCATCCGCCAAGAAAGCGGAAAGTGCCGGATTTGAGGTGATGAACACCGCCAACGCCTCGAAATGGGCCGACATCCTGATGTGCGTTGTTCCCGATGAATTGCAGGCCGATCTTTACCGGGCGGAGATCGCCCCTCATCTGAAGAATGGCGGGGCTCTGCTTTTTGCCCATGGCTTCAATATTCATTTCCGGCTGATCGAACCGCGCGCCGATCTGGACGTCATCATGGTGGCGCCCAAGGGACCCGGCCACACCGTCCGCAGCGAATACCAGCGCGGTGGCGGAGTTCCCTGCCTGCTTGCGGTCCACCAGGACTCCAGTGGAAACGCTCACGACCTTGGTCTGGCTTATGCTTCCGCGATCGGCGGTGGCCGCGCCGGCATAATCGAGACCACTTTCCGCGAAGAATGCGAAACCGACCTTTTTGGCGAGCAGTCGGTCCTTTGCGGGGGGCTGGTAGAGCTGATCCGTGCCGGTTTCGAGACCCTGGTCGAGGCGGGATACGCCCCCGAAATGGCCTATTTCGAGTGTCTCCACGAGGTCAAGTTGATTGTGGACCTGATCTATGAAGGGGGCATCGCCAACATGAACTATTCCGTTTCAAATACGGCGGAATATGGCGAATATGTTTCCGGGCCAAGGGTGGTGGGACCGGAAAGTCGCGCGGCAATGAAGCAGGTGCTGGCCGATATCCAGGCGGGCCGATTCGCCCGCGACTGGGTGCTGGAGAACCGGGCCGGCCAGCCCTCGTTCAAGGCTATGCGGGCACTCTCCGCAGCACATCCGATCGAGCAGGTGGGCGAGAAGCTTCGGGCAATGATGCCATGGATCGCCAAGAACCGTCTCGTGGACAGGTCGCGAAATTAGGCTCCTGTTCGCATTTCTGTGACATACTTGTGATATTCCGGCACGCGGAATAATTCCCCGACATGTTGCTTGCGTGCAACGGTCTGAACCGGCATAACTTTGCCGACGCGCGGAAATCCGCCGTCTTCACGGATAATTATCGAAGATTCGTGAATAATCACGAACGCATCCGAAATGGAACGATCGCGATGACGGAGAGGAACACGTGGGGTTTGTCGGGGGTCGATTTGCCCTCAGCCTTGCGCCTTTTGCCGTCACCGGGCGGGCGTTCCGGCGTTTCGCTTAAAGGCGGGCGGCTTCTCCTTAGCCGCCCCTAGGCGATGCTGCCGCATCTGCGGCTGGCGCCTGGGGGCAAGAGCAAAGGGGAATGACCAATGCCTTGAGGCGAACGGAAGGACTTTCGGGATATGACGACGAATACGGGCCATACCAGTCACGCTTACCCGGTCGAGTTGGACCGTGTACGGATATTCGATACCACACTGCGCGATGGCGAGCAGTCGCCCGGCGCAGCCATGACGCATGAGGAAAAAATCGAGGTGGCCGCCCTTCTGGACGAAATGGGCGTGGATATCATCGAAGCCGGATTTCCGATTGCTTCCAATGGCGATTTCGAAGCGGTGAATGCCATTGCGAAGCAAGTGAAACATGCCGTCGTCTGTGGGCTGTCGCGTGCGGGATTCAAGGACATCGATCGCGCCGGCGAAGCATTGAAGCCGGCACAACGGCGCCGCATCCACACTTTCATCTCCACCAGCCCGGTGCACATGAAGCACAAACTGCAGATGGAGCCCTCCGCGGTTCTGGAAGCGGTCGCGGCATCCGTCGCCCGGGCTCGCAACTGGACCGGCGATGTGCAATGGAGCGCCGAAGACGCAACGCGCACCGAGCATGATTTCCTCTGCCGGACCGTGGAAGCGGCGATAAAGGCGGGCGCATCCACCATCAATATTCCCGATACCGTCGGCTACGCGACGCCGCAGGAATATTTTGAGCTGATCGCGATGCTGAAGAACCGCGTCCCGGGTGCGGAGCGCGCTGTTTTCTCGACCCATTGCCACAACGATCTCGGCCTCGCCGTCGCGAACTCCCTGGCAGGCGTGCTGGCCGGCGCGCGCCAGGTCGAATGCACCATCAACGGCATCGGCGAACGCGCCGGTAATGCCGCTCTCGAAGAGATTGTGATGGCAATCCGTGTACGCAGGGACCGCATGCCGTTTACCACCGGAATCCGGACAGAGATGCTGGCGCGGGCCTCGAAACTGGTGTCGAACGTTACCGCTTTTCCCGTGCAGTACAACAAGGCGATCGTGGGCAAGAATGCCTTCGCGCATGAATCCGGCATTCACCAGGATGGCATGCTGAAAAACGCCCGGACTTACGAAATCATCGACCCCGCTTCGGTTGGCGTAACAGGCACCGCGCTGGTGCTGGGCAAACTTTCCGGCCGCCACGCCTTCCGGGACAAGCTCGCTTCTCTTGGTTATGTGCTGGGCGATAATGCCCTGGAAGATGCCTTCCGCCGGTTCAAGGATCTCGCGGACAAGAAGAAGCACATTTTCGATGCCGACATCATCGCGCTGGTGGATGATTCCGTGCTCCGCCGGCAGGATCCGATCCAGGTACACGCGCTGAAGATCTCCGCGGGCAAGGATGTGGTCCCGACCGCCGAATTGTCCCTGCGCGTCGGCAGCGAATTGCGTTCCGGCACGGCCCAGGGAGACGGCCCGGTGGATGCTATTTTCAATGTCATCCGCCAGCTGTATCCGCACCCCGCGACGCTGCAACTGTTCCAGGTCAGCGCCGTGACGGAGGGTACCGATGCGCAGGCAAAAGTCAGTGTACGGTTGGACGAGGAAGGCCGAACGGTTACGGGCAGGGGCGCCGATACCGACACGCTCGTCGCGGCGGCATATGCCTATGTGAATGCCCTGAACAAACTGCTGGTGAAGAGGAAGAAGAGCGTTCCGGAAACGCTCACGGTGGCGCGCCACGATCGTGCCGGGACCTGATTTTCCCCGGTGAGGGGAGGCGAGTGGAGAGAGTATGTTAGGGAATCTGTTCGGTATGCTTTCGAGTGACATGGCGATCGATCTCGGTACCGCCAACACACTGGTTTACGTGAAGGGCCGCGGGGTTGTTCTGAACGAGCCCTCGGTGGTCGCGATTCTCAACAAGAGCGGCAAGAAGCAGGTATTGGCTGTCGGTAATGACGCCAAGATGATGCTGGGACGGACGCCTGGCAATATCGAGGCGATTCGTCCGATGCGTGACGGGGTCATCGCCGACTTCGAAGTCGCGGAAGAGATGATCAAGCATTTCATTCGCAAGGTGCACAACCGGCGCAGCTTCGCGAGCCCGATGATCATTGTCTGCGTGCCCTCCGGCTCGACGGCGGTGGAACGCCGCGCGATTCAGGAATCCGCACTTTCGGCCGGGGCGAGGCGCGTATTCCTGATCGAAGAGCCCATGGCTGCGGCGATTGGCGCCGGTCTTCCGGTGAACGAACCAACCGGTTCGATGGTGGTCGACATTGGCGGCGGCACGACGGAAGTGGCCGTGCTTTCGCTCGGCGGAATCGTCTATTCCCGCTCCGTTCGCGTCGGCGGCGACAAAATGGACGAGGCGATCATAGCCTATATCCGCAGGCACCAGAATTTGCTCATCGGTGAGGGCACGGCTGAACGCATCAAGAAACAGATAGGCTCCGCGGCGCCGCCTGCCGATGGCTCCGGAACCACGATCGAAATCAAGGGCCGCGATCTCCTGAATGGCGTGCCGAAGGAAATCACCGTCACCCAAAGGCAAATCTCGGAGGCTCTTACCGAACCTGTCAGCGCCATTGTCGAAGCCGTGAAGGTTGCGCTCGAATCGACGCCGCCGGAGCTCGCTGCGGATATCGTGGACAAGGGCATTGTGCTCACGGGCGGTGGGTCGCTGCTGGCCAATCTCGATCAGGTCTTGCGGGACGAGACCAATCTGCCGGTGTCAATCGCCGATGACGCGCTTTCCTGCGTCGCTCTTGGCACAGGCCGAACGCTGGAGAATGCCAAGAACATGCGCCACATGCTGACGACCGCATTCTGAACGCAGAAAGCGAAACAGAACCCGCAGACGGAGTGGACAGGCGACGAGGATGGCGGGACCGGGGTGGAAATGGACGCGGGGCCGGGGGGCAAAGCAGTTTCCGCTTATCCTTTGTGCCGTCATAGCGGTCACCATCGCCGTTATGGGACGGACGCACGCTTCTTTATTTGACACTGCCCGGGGCTCTCTTTCCGACTGGACTGCTCCTGCGCTCAGTGCGTTGCGCGGCCCTCTGACCGCGGTCCAGAATGGAATCGGCGGGTTCGCAGGCCTGTTCACGGTCTATGGCGAGAACGCCGAGCTGCGGCGGGAAAACGCCGAGCTGCACAAATGGCAGCAGGTGGCACTTTCACTCGAAGACCGCGTGCGCAGTTATCAGCAACTGCTGAATGCCATTCCGGAAGCGAAAACGCCGTTCGTCACCGCCCGTGTCATCGGGGAATCCAGCAGGCCTTTCGTCAAGACCATGATCCTGAATGCCGGGTCCGCGCAGCGCGCGGCCAAAGGTCAGGCGGTCGTCAATGAGCGCGGGCTGCTCGGGCGAATCTATGTGACGGGAGAGAATACGTCCTGGGTTATTCTGCTCACGGATCTTAACAGCCGTGTTCCGGTCGTGATCGAACCGTCGCATCGGCGCGCAATTCTCATCGGCGACAACACTCCGGCGCCGCAACTGGAACTCGATGTCGGAGACGGGCCGGTGAGCCCGGGCGATCGCGTGCTTACGACGGGAGACGGCGGATTGCTCCCGCCGGATGTGCCGGTCGGCGTGGTCACCGGAAAAGGCTCCGACGCGCGTGTCGTACTGTTCGCAACCCCTGCAACCGCGGATGCGGTGAACATCTTGGATTACAGCATTCCGGATCCGCCCGGCTCGGCCGATCCCGTTCCCGCCGCGGCCGCGCTGAATCCCGGCCCCGACGCCCTCGGCTCCTTTGCGTCGGCCAGGAGTCCTGCGCCGCCGGTTCCCCGCGCCGTCCCGGCAGCGCGCGATCCGGTCGATATTCCGGAGGAGCTCGACCGGTGACGGAGCGAAGTCCTTTTCTTCTGTTTTTTGACTTGCCGGTGTGGCTTCTCGGCCGGTTCACGCCGTTTCTGATCGCATTCTTGCTTGTGGTGCTTGCCAATCTGCCGATCTCGTTCACCGGCGGCCTTTTGCCTGCGCCTGCGCTTGCTCTGGCGGCGATTTATTTCTGGACTCTGGCGCGGCCCGATCTGATGCCTCCGGTCGCTGTTCTGGTGACAGGTCTCGCGGAGGATTTGCTTTCCGGTGGCCCGCCGGGATTATGGGCCGCCGGCTTTCTCGCCGCCTATGTGCTGATCGATCGCCAGCGCAAGATCTTTCTGGAATTGAACGGCTCCGGCACCCTGATCGCTTTCACCGGCGCGATGCTGCTGTCGGCCCTGACCGCCTATGCGCTGGCTTCTGCCATCTATCTGCGTTTTGTACCCTTGCCGCCGCTGCTCCTCGAGAGCGTCGTGACCGTGATTCTCTATCCGTTGGTGGCCCGTCCGCTGCAACTGGTTGACCGAAGCATCGGCCGGCTCCTGCGCAGCAGCGGTTAGCGGGAAGAGAGGGGGCGATGTCTTCATTCGACGGCAAGGAAAAACAGCGGCACGCGAATTTCACGCGGCGCAGCCTGATGCTGTCGGGTGGCATTACCGCCATTTTCGGCCTAATCGCCGGCCGGCTGTATCAGCTGCAGGTGATCAATGGCGACGAATATTTCGCCCAGGCGGAAGAGAACAGGATAAGCGAGCGGCTTCTGGCCCCGCCGCGTTCGCGCATCATGGACCGCTTCGGCGTGCCGCTTGCAGCCAGCCGCCGCAATTACCGCGTCATGGTCATTCCCGAACAGACCGGCGGCTTTGCGCGGACTCTTGACGCGCTTGCCAGCGTGATTCCCGTCAACGACCGGGTTCGCGCACGTCTGTTGAAGGGCGAAGACGCGCGCAAGCCATTCATGCCCGTTCTGGTCGCGGACAATCTCTCCTGGGACGACTTCGCCCGTCTGAATCTCGACCTCGCCTATTTTCGCGGCGTCCAGCCCGAAGTCGGCGAAACGCGTGACTATCCGTATTCGGAGCAGTTTGCGCATGTTCTCGGCTATGTCGCGGCGGTCTCGCCCGAGGACAAGCTGAAGGATCGGGATGGCGATCCGCTTCTCGACGTGCCGGGATTTCGCATCGGCAAACGGGGAATTGAGAAGACATTCGATACGCGAATCCGCGGCCGGGCGGGCGCCAGCCGGGTCGAGGTAAATGCCTATGGACGCGTCATCCGCGAACTCGAACGCCAGCCCGGCGTAGCGGGCGATGAAGTCTATCTGACGCTGGACCGGGAACTGCAGAGCTTTCTCTACGGGCGGCTGAAGGACGAAAGCGCCGGCGCCGCCATGATGGACGTGGAGACCGGCGACGTGCTGGCGCTTGTTTCGACCCCGGGCTTTGATCCGAATGCGTTCAATCGCGGGCTCACGGCGGATGAGTGGTCTGCGCTGACCGGAAACGATCACAAGCCGCTGGTGAACAAGGTGCTCGCCGGCGTTTATCCTCCAGGCTCGACCTTCAAGACCGTCACCGCGCTGACCGCCCTCGATACCGGCGCGATCACGCCGGACACGCTGTTCCACTGTTCGGGTGAATTCGACCTTGGCTCACATGCGTTCCATTGCTGGAAAAAGGGCGGGCACGGCGTGCTCAATCTCCGGCAGGGGCTGAAAGCATCCTGCGACTGCTATTTCTATCAGGTCGCGCTGAAACTTGGCATCGATGCGCTCCACGCAGGCGCCCGCCGCCTCGGTCTCGGACAACCGACCGGCATCGAAATACCGGGCGAGCGCAACGGTTTCATCCCCGATCGTTACTGGAAGCAGGCGACCTACCGCGAGCCATGGCAGTTGGGCGAGACCGTGGTGGCGGGCATCGGGCAGGGCTATATCCTCACCACGCCGTTGCAGCTTTGCGTTCTCGCCGCCCGCATCGCCAGCGGCATGCAGGTCGTGCCCCGCGTCGTCCACTCGCTTGGTGCGCAACCGCAGGCGCGTCCCGCCGTGGAGGCGATCGGGTTTGCCCCCGATGCGCTGGCCGCCGTGCGGGATGCCATGGGTGCGGTGGCAAATGAGCCGGGCGGAACGGCCTATCCCTGGCGCATTACCGATCCCGCATTCGCCATGGCCGGCAAGACCGGCACGGCCCAGATGCGCGTGATCAGCAAGGAAGAGCGGCAACACGGCGTCCGCAGCAACGAGAGTTTGCCCTGGAATTTGCGCGATCATGGACTGTTCATCGGTTTCGCGCCGGTGGACAAGCCGCGCTATGCCTGCGCGGTTGTGATTGAGCATGGCGGTCTGAATTCGCATCCCCATGTGCAGATCGCGCGCGATGCGCTGGCCCTGGCGCAGAGCCGCGACATTCTCGGGCGCCCGGCAGCCTACCCGCTGACGGCGGCATCGTTATGAGCGATCTGTTCTACGGCGAATCGCGCCAGACGCCGTTCCGGTACAAGGTGTCCAGGATCGACTGGACCCTTGTGGCGCTGATCGCTCTCATTGCATGCGCCGGTTTCGCGATGCTCTATTCCGCCGCGGGCGGCAGCTTTTCCCCATGGGCCGGGCGCCAGATGCTGCGATTCTGCGTGGGCGTGATCATTCTGGTCACTGTCGCCTGCATCGATATCCGGGTCTGGATGGGGCTCGCTTACCCCGCCTATTTCCTCTCTCTGCTGCTTCTCGTCGCGGTTGCGGTTGCCGGCCATGTCGGGCTCGGCGCGCAGCGCTGGATCGAGTTGGGCCCCCTCGAATTGCAGCCCTCGGAACTGATGAAGATCGCCCTCGTGCTGGCGCTCGCGCGTTATCTGCACGGGCTCCCCTCCGGCGCAATATCGCGCCCGCTGCGGCTTGGGCTGGCGCTTTCGCTGATTGCCGCTCCCGTGGTTCTGGTGCTGCTGCAGCCCAATCTCGGTACTGCCGCGTTGCTCGTAATGTGCGGCGTGCTGCTGCTGTTTCTCGCCGGTCTCTCCTGGTACTGGATTGTGCCCTCGGTGATTTCGGTGCTGATCGCCGTGCCGATGGTCTGGCAATTCGCCCTGCACGATTACCAGAAGGCCCGCGTGATGACCTTTCTCAATCCCGCGACCGACGCATTGGGCGCCGGCTGGAATATCACCCAGGCGAAGATCGCGCTCGGCTCCGGCGGATTGCTCGGCAAGGGCTTTCTCATGGGTACCCAGAGCCGGCTCAACTTTCTCCCCGAGAAGGAAACCGATTTCATCTTCACCATGGTGGGGGAGGAGTTCGGTTTCGTAGGTTCGATCGCCTTGCTCGCGCTGTTTGGGGTGGTGCTCTATTACGGGACCCAGATCGCGTGGCGCTCGCGCAGCCAGTTCGGACGGTTGCTCGCGATGGGCATTGTCATCAATTTCTTCCTCTACATCATGATCAATGCGCTCATGGTCATGGGCCTGATTCCGGTGGTCGGAATACCCATGCCGCTGATCTCCTATGGTGGCAGCGCGATGATGACGGTGATGTTCGGGTTCGGTTTGCTGATGAGCGTGCATGTCCACCGCAGCATCGTTGTTCCCCGTTCTTCCTCCGGCATGATCTGACCATCCTCGTCCATGGCCGGGCTGCGACCTGGCCATCCACCCGGCGCATGTCTGTGCGGCGAATTTGAACTTTCCTTTCGTGGCCCGGCGCGCCCGTCCGGTGGACTCGTTCCCCGCCCTTTGCTAAGACCCGCCCTCCCGCGAATTCCAGGTCGGGGCGCATAGCTCAGGCGGTAGAGCAGCTGACTCTTAATCAGCGGGTCGCAGGTTCGAGTCCTGCTGCGCCCACTCTCAATAAATATGATAAGGTACAATGCGTTATGAGAATAACCGGCATTGCGATGTGTCCCGGATAAGACACTAAACCGCACTCTGGTAAGCACATGGTAAGCACCGGAAAGAATTTCACCTTCTTCACCTTTGCCTCTGTTGCCGCGGACCCGATACGGTGGCGGAAGCATCTATGACAGGAACGGATTGCTCACCTGCCGGCGGCAAAGCCAATCCGACGCCGCTCAAGCCATTAAGCGAAGTCAGAGGGAAGATCGATTGCGGCATCATTTCGATTCGTCCAGACGAATTTGAGGCCGTCTGCAAGTTCATGCCTGCCACAGGACTGACGGTTGGCAGCCGTTGGTATAGCCTATCACATGTTGACGTGCCGGGCGGTGGTGAATGTCACGTCGCGATCATGCGTTGCCCAGAGCAAGGTGGTGGTGCAGCTCAAGACGCTGCGCGCGACTTCATTGAGGACTTAAGGCCGGGTTGGCTGCTCGTCGTCGGGATTGCTGGTGGTCGCCCGTCGGACGAGTTTACCCTGGGCGATGTGGTGGTTTCGACGAGAGTTCACGACTTCAGCGTTGAAGCCGTTTTGGAAAATGGCGATCGTGAGTACAACGTCACGGCCGGGCCACTGGACCGACGCGCGGAGCGCCACACAGATTTGACCGACAAGACATTAGGCTTCGGCAAGGGACGCAAGGTTCGCATCCACTTTCCGATTCAGACCAATCCCAAGGTCGAGTTCACCAGTTGGAACTTGGATGACCAGCCAACAATCGTGAATATGAAAGTCGGTCAGTGCTGGTATGCTGCCGAACTGGCACGGGTATCCGTCTGGATAGGTGAAATTCAATGGATGCTGCGGAATGGGTTTAGCGTATCGCGCGATCCCATCTTGAAGCCACTCAACAACATTGAATGCCGGGATGCGATTTTGAATGAAGACGGGACAGAAGCAACATGGCCGTTTGCCAACGTCGTTATTGGCAATCCACCATTCTTGGGAGACAGGCAACATCGCATTCGATTAGGTGAAAACTACACGGCGCAGATGAGGCAAACGTACTCCGTTCGTGTTCCTGGGCGTGCGGATTTGGTTACTTATTGGGTGCAAAAGGCCACTGAGAAGCTTATCGCCAATGAAATTGGTGCATTTGGGCTGGTAGCAACAAAATCGATTGCCAAAGGAGCGAGCCGTGCGCCTTTGGACAAACTCACGGCCACAGGAGAACAACTCCTGTTCAACTGTTGGACAAATGAGCCGTGGATCGTCGAAGGTGCAGCGGTGCGCGTGAGTGTAATTTGTGCTGTAGCGCCAAACTTTCGGGCGACTGTGAAGGATATTTTCCTCAACGGAGAATTGGTGGACAGTATCAATCCAGATTTGACAACTGGAATCGATGTAACCAAGGCAAAACGGCAACCCGAGAACCTACGCATCGCGTTTCAAGGAGTGAAACTATGCGCATCGATTCTCGGATTTTTGGAGTGGATTGAATTTCATCGGAGCTGCCAATTTCCGAATGGTGATCATTGGATATTCCCTGCCACGCCATGATCGATACGCACATCAAGTGATTTATGAAATCGTGGATAATTACCAGAAGGTTTCCCTTGAAGAGGTCTCGATCGGCGTTCTTGAACGAGATCCACTCCTAATCGTCGACCTCCGCTGTAGCGACAGGGAGGGCACCGACCTCAAATCAACTTATTCCTTCGTGGATTGGTCGAAGGCGCAACTGCATGCCGATGGCTTCGATCAGGGCGTGCTTGATTGGTTGTCGTCACATTAAGGCCAGCGATTGGCGCCATGCCGGTGGCGATCGCAGCGGGAGGGCCAAACCTGACATGGCAGTTCGCACGGCATCAACCTGCCACTGCACAGCGGCCCACCCAAAATAATCCCGCTTTGAAAAACCTTCATCTTCTTGATGCAAATCAAGCCATCTCTGCTGAAATAAGGAATAGCCTGTTTGTTTGATTGGAGGAAAACATGGACGCCAAAGTCGATGACAAAAACGCGGGCAAGTGCCCGTTCACGGGCGGCGCGCGCGGACGCAGGAACCGCGACTGGTGGCCGGACGCGCTGGACGTTTCGGTCCTCCACCGCAACTCCGATCTGTCCGATCCGATGGGCGCGGCGTTCGACTATGCTCGGGAGTTCAAAACCCTCGACCTCGACGCGGTGATCAGGGATCTGCGTACCCTGATGACGGACTCGCAGCCTTGGTGGCCGGCCGATTTCGGCCACTATGGCGGCCTGATGATCCGCATGGCATGGCACAGCGCGGGCACCTATCGCATCACCGACGGCCGCGGCGGGGCAGGCGCCGGTCAGCAGCGCTTCGCGCCGCTCAATAGCTGGCCGGACAACGCCAATCTCGACAAGGCGCGCCGGTTGCTCTGGCCGATCAAGCAGAAATACGGCCGCAAAATCTCGTGGGCCGACCTGATGATTCTCGCCGGCAACGTCGCGCTTGAGTCGATGGGTTTCAAGACCTTCGGCTTCGCCGGCGGGCGCAAGGATGTCTGGGAGCCCGAAGAGCTCTTCTGGGGTGCGGAAGGAACCTGGCTGGGCGACGAGCGCTACAGCGGCGAGCGTCAGCTCGCGGAGCCGCTTGGCGCCGTGCAGATGGGCCTGATCTACGTGAACCCGGAAGGGCCGAACGGCAATCCGGACCCGGTCGCGGCGGCGAAGGACATCCGCGAGACGTTCGCCCGCATGGCGATGAATGATGAGGAGACCGTGGCGCTGATCGCGGGCGGCCACACCTTTGGCAAGACCCACGGTGCGGGCGATCCGTCGCTGCTCGGGCCGGAGCCGGAAAGCGGCGCGCTGGAGGATCAGGGGCTCGGCTGGAAAAGCAAATACAGGACGGGCGTCGGATGCGATGCCATCACCGGCGGGCCGGAAGTCACCTGGACCACGACGCCGACGAAGTGGAGCAACAACTTCTTCTGGAACCTGTTCGGCTACGAATGGGAGCTGACAAGGAGCCCGGCGGGCGCGAAGCAGTGGCAGGCCAAAAATGCGGGAGCGACGGTCCCGGACGCCTTCGATCCCTCGAAGAAGCATGTGCCAACCATGCTCACCACGGACCTCTCGCTGCGGTTCGACCCGATCTATGAGAAGATTTCGCGGCGCTTCATGGAGAATCCGGATCAGTTCGCGGACGCCTTCGCCCGCGCATGGTTCAAGCTCACGCACCGCGACATGGGTCCGATTGCCCGCTATCTCGGCCCGCTCGTGCCGAAAGAGACGCTGATCTGGCAGGACCCGATTCCGCCGGTGAACGATCCGCTGATCGGGGAGCCGGACATCGCCGTTCTGAAGGCGAAGATTCTCGCCTCCGGCCTGACGGTGCCGCAGCTCGTCGCGACCGCGTGGGCGTCGGCTTCGACGTTCCGCGGCTCCGACAAGCGCGGCGGCGCCAACGGCGCACGCATCCGCCTGGCGCCCCAGAAGGACTGGGAGGCCAACGAGCCGAAGCAGCTTGCGGCGGTGCTTGCCAGGCTCGAAGCGATTCAAAAGGAGTTCAACGCATCGGCCCCCGGCGGCAAGAAGGTATCGCTGGCAGACGTGATCGTTCTCGGCGGCTGCGCGGCGGTCGAGAAAACGGCGAAGGATGCCGGCATCGGCGTGAAGGTCCCCTTCACGCCTGGACGCATGGACGCGTCGCAGGAGCAGACCGACGTGGAATCCTTCGCGCCATTGGAACCGCGCGCTGACGGCTTCCGCAACTATGTCAACGCCGGGAAGCTTCAGTTCATGAAACCCGAAGAAGCATTGGTGGACCGCGCGCAACTGCTGACCCTCACCGGACCCGAAATGACAGCGCTCCTCGGCGGCCTGCGCGTGCTCGGCGCGAATGCCGGCGGCTCCAAACACGGCGTCTTCACCAAAGCGCCCGGGACACTGACGAACGACTTCTTCGTGAACCTGCTCACCATGGACACGGTCTGGCAGCCATCCGGCGACAACCTGTATGAGGGCCATGACTGCAAGACAAACGCGCTCAAATGGACCGGCACGCGCGTCGATCTGATCTTCGGTTCGCACTCCCAGCTTCGCGCCTTCGCGGAAGTCTATGCTTGCGCGGATTCGAAGGAGAAGTTCGTGAACGATTTCGCGGCGGCATGGACGAAGGTGATGAACGCCGATCGCTTCGATCTGGCCTCAAGTCAAAGGCGGCTGGCATTAGTCTAAACGCCTTGGGGTGAGACACGGCTGCGTCTGTCGCGCCAATCACGGGCCAGTCGGCCCGATATTAATTGAGGTTGAGATAACTTCTCATCGCAGCAGCGACCGCAACACTTGCCGGGTCCCCGCGCGCTTCCAATCCGGCAATCGCGCCGGCGATATCCGCCCGAGTCTGGTTTTGAGATAGCTTCAGCTTGCCTTCCAGCGAGGCAAGTTCGACTTCGAACCCGGTGATGGCGTCGAGAAGCGCAAGCATTCGGTTTTCAGCCACCATTCTGGGCGTCCACGGCGCCGGAGCGGATATCTGTGCTTCATGTTGCGCAGCAAGAGCTTCGAGCTGACGCCTCAGTTCGTCCGTGCTCAGTCGCCGTGAGTACCCCATGCCTTCCGCTGCAACATAATTCCAGGTCGGCACCTGGTCGGAAGTTTTGTACCAGTTCGGGGAGATGTAGGCGTGCGGGCCGAGAAAGCTCAACGTCAGAACCGTTCCGCTGTCTATCGCCACCATCGGATTGGCGCGCGCCAAATGAAATTGGACACGACCGTGTTGCGCGTCCGGGAAGAACAGCGTCGGCGCATACGCAAATCGCACTGTGCCGTCCATCGCGCCCGCGATGACTGCGAACGAATGCGTTCGTACCAATTCGTGCAGGACAGCACGGTCAGTTATCGCGAATCTTGGCGGAATGTACATTCGGGACTCACGCAAATGCCCGGCAAGAATAACGACGATTCCATCTCCGCGAAGCGAATTTGCTGGCGGTCGGATACAAAAATCTCACAGGGGCGTCTCCGGGCGCACGATCTACCCGCACAAATCGCCCTCCCGCAAGGAAAACGGCGCGCGCTACTCGCAACGGGCACCCTGACAATTGCCTTAGTGTGGCCTCTGCATGCCGGCATCCGTTTTTCGAATGTGCACCGGGATGGACTTTGTCGCCGGCACCTTGCTCTCCTCAGCATAGTGCCATAACGGCACGAGGACGTTGCATTCCGGATAAAAACCGGCAACGCAATTTTCGGGAATTGAGTAAGGCACCACCTGCATGTTCTCGAGCTTTCGCTCGATACCGTCATTGGCCGCCGTCGTCAGCGTGATCCAATCGTCCGCTTCAAGTCCGAGTCGCTCCATGTCGGTCGAATTCATCAGGATCACATTGCGACTGCCACGAATTCCGCGAAGCCGATCATCGACATTGTAAATCGTCGTGTTGAACTGGCCGTCGGTACGGGTCGTCATGAGCTTGAAAGCTCCCGCAGGCACATCTTCTTCCAGCGTTTTGGGCACGGTGAAATTGGCTTTGCCGTTTGGCGTCTTCCATTTTCGCTCGCGTGCCCCCAAAGGCCGTGCGAACCCGCCGGGTGTGAACATGCGCTTGTTGAAGTCCTGAAATTGATCGGGATAAGTGCGCTCGATCGCATCCCGCACCAACCCATAGTCCGCCACCCATTCATCCCACGGAACATTGGAATTGGGTGCGAGGGTTGCCCGGGCAAGTTCCGCCACGATCCCCGGTTCGGAAAGCAGAGCTTCGCTCACAGGTTCGCGCACGCCGCGGGAGCCATGAATGCAGGCCGTCGAGTCTTCCATCGAGACCGCCTGAGGCCCCGTTGCCTGGACGTCTTTCTCGATGCGCCCAAGGCAGGGCAGAAGATACGTCACGTCGCCGGGAAGCAGCGCGGAACGGTTCAGCTTTGTCGCAATCAAAACCGACAGACGCAATTTCCGCCATGCCAATTCCACCAGAGCCCGTTCGGGAGTTGCCCGCGCGAAATTGCCGCCGAGGCTGATGAAGCCACGGATCGATCCGTCGAGAACCCCCGCCAACGCATCGACGGTGGTGCGGCCATCCCAACGCGGCGGCTCGAAATTGTAGAGTTCCTTCAGTTTGTCGAGCGGCGCCAGTTTCGTTTTCTCGGTAATTCCGACAGTACGCTGGCCTTGAACATTGGAATGGCCCCGAATGGGGCAAATGCCTGCGCCCGGTTTACCGATGTTCCCCCGCAGAAGCAGGAGATTCACAATCATCTTTACCGTTTCGACGCCATGCTTGTGTTGCGTGATTCCCATGCCGTAATTGCCCATGACGGCATTGGCATTGATGTAACAGGCGGCCGCTGCCTCCATTTGCCCCTGCGTGAGACCCGACGCGCTCTCGATGGCGTGCCAATCCTGCTGACGGCAATATTCCGCGAACTCTTCGAAGCCATGGGTATGCTCCTGGATGAACCGCCAATCGAGCACGCGATGGCCTTCCGGCCCGGCCGCGTCATCGGCAGCGATGACGGCTTTGCAAATGCCGGCAATGGCAGCCGTATCGCCGCCCACTTTCACCTGAAAATATTGGCTCGAAATGCGGGTTCCGCCGGCCAGCATCTGCACCGGGCTCTGCGGATTGACGAAACGTTCCAGTCCCCGCTCGCGCAACGGATTGAAGGTCAGGATCGGCACGCCACGTTCTGCCGCTTCCTGCAGCGGATGCAGCATGCGCGGGGCATTGGTCGAAGTGTTGTGGCCGAAGATGAAAATGCAATCCGTCTTCTCGAAATCTTCAAGAAGAACGGTACCCACCGAAACACCCAGAACTTCGGGAAGCGCCACGGATGTCGATTCGTGGCACATGTTGGAGGAATCCGGGAAATTGTTCGTGCCATACATGCGGCCGAACAATTGATACATGTAAGTTGCTTCCAGCGAGGCGCGTCCTGAGGTGTATAGCACCACCGATTTGGGATCGAGATTCTGCAATTCGGCGCCGATCTCGCGGAACGCCTCTTCCCATTTCACCGGAACATATTTGTCGCTCGCGGAATTGTAGCGCAACGGATGCGTCAGGCGCCCAATGTCTTCAAGATCGTGATCGCTCCAGGCGAGCAGTTCGCTCACTGTATGCCCGGCAAAGAATTCCGGCGGCGTCTTCTTTTTGGTGATTTCCCACGCCGTCGCCTTGGCGCCGTTCTCGCAAAATTCGAAGGGGCGTGGATGCGCCGGCTTCGCCCAGGAGCAGCTGACGCACATATAGCCGTCCGGTTTGTTCTGCTTCAGAAGGATTTCGCTACCCAGAAGCAGAACCTCTTCCTGGGTAAGAATAGAACCGACTTCCTGCAGCGAGCCCCAGCCACCGGCGGGACCGGTATAATGTTCATGTTCTGCCTTGGCCTGTTCGGCGGGGCGTGGTGTCTGCGGGTCTGTGCTCATCTGGAAATCCTGCGGGATGATCAGCCAATGCCCGCCCTGGAACTTTCTTCCAGCTAAAAGAAGCTGCACTCTTCCAGGAAGGCATGCTCCTAGAACGAAAGGCAGGTCTGCGGGTTCCTGCCGGGATACCAGTTTGAAGCTCGCCCCCCAAAGAGGTTGAGGCGCCGAAATACGCTGATGAGAAGGCGGATGAGACTTCGTTCGTGCAGCAACGGTTCGGCAAGCCGGAGTTGTGTCACCGGGGAATTGGGATGCCGATTTGCCGGTGCCCGGTTGACGTCGGTTCGTCCAAAATTCGCTCCATTCCGCTCGCGCTACCGCATAGGCTATCGCCAGCTTCCCCTCAGACCTGCAATCGGGATCGAGTGAGAATGAGACGGCTTGGTTTCTGTTCGGCGATGGGAGTTTTCGCCATCGGCACGGCCTACATGGTGACCGTTGCGATTGGTTTGACTGACTCTGGTTTGAACAAACCGATCGTTGATCCGGTTCTGGCAGTCATGGAGGTTCTGACGCTGTTATCTGCTCCTCTGTTGGTCACAACAATGGCAGCCGTCCATTTGCGGACGCTGATGGATTACAGGATTTACAGCTTGGTTGCGCTCGTCTTCATGGGGTTGACAGCGGGCGTAACGATGAGCGTCCATTTCGTGGAATTGACCGCATTGCGCCAAATGGGATCGGCGGGACTGGCATGGCCTTCGATTCCGTATGCGCTTGAGTTGCTTGCGTGGGATGTTCTGTTCGGTATTTCTCTCATCTTTGCGGGTTTCGCATTACGCGGAGGCGGACTCGAAGCATCGGTGCGATATGGCATGTTTTTTGTCGGTTGCCTCTGTGTTTTGGGCGCCTCCGGGCCGGTTTCAGGAAATATGAAGTTCCAGTTTGTCGCTGTAATTGGCTATGTGGTCGTACTGCCGGCTGTGTTCTTATCGTTGGCGATTCTTCTCCGCAGATGACCGCAGCCACGCGTCAGCGTCGTAATCAAACCCGGGCTCAGCTTGGTTAGCTTTTCGCTAACCATGTGACGAACTGTTTCCCGGACGCTGTGATTTTCCTTCGGTACTGTGTATGCCAGCATTGGACGCGATGTTCCCGGCCCCGGACGGAATTGAAATGAACCGAACACAACAGGCTGAAATGGCGGCGGCATTTTGCGCCAGACACCGGGAAAAGCCGGTCCTTCTCCTTCCCAACGCATGGGACGGCATGAGCGCGCGCGTCTTCGCCGCAGCCGGTTTTGCCGCCATCGCGACGACAAGTGGCGGCGTTGCGTGGGCGCTCGGATACCCGGATGGCGAGTTTGCCCCGTGGCCCGAAATTCTCGCAGCGACGGCACGCATCGTCCGTTCGGCCCAGGTGCCCGTCACGGCCGATATCGAAGCCGGCTATGCCGAAACGCCCAACGAGGTGGCGGCACATGTTCGCGATATCGTTCAGACCGGAGTTGTCGGCATCAATCTTGAAGATGGTCTGCCTGGCGATTTCGATCCGCTCCTTGCAGGACGCGACGGAGCGGTTGCGCGCCGCCCGCGATGGCGCGGAGAGGGAAGCTGTTCCGATTTGCATAAATGCCCGCTGTGACATCTATCACGCGCGGGATCTGGGAGATAAAGACCGCTTCGGCGTCGCCGTCGAACGCTGCCGGGCATATATCGCGGCCGGCGCCGATTGTGTTTATCCCTTCGGTCTGCGTGATCCGGCGACAATCGCCGAATTCGTCAACGCCGTCGCCGCCCCGGTGAACGTGACCGGCCGGCCCGGAATGCCGGACGCCACCGCACTGGAACGGCTTGGCGTTGCCCGGATTACGATTGCTTCCGCACCTGCACTTGTCGCGATGTCCACGGTTCAGAAGCTTGCAAACGATCTTCGCGCGACCGGCAGTTTCGATGCGCTGACCGCCACGTTTCGTCATGCAGATGCGCAAAAGCTTTTCCAGTGAGGAGTGAAGAAATGCAGGCACGCCTGAATCCGCGTGACGCCGCACCGGAGGCGATGAACGCCCTGTCCCGTCTCCATGTCCATGTCCGGAATTGTGGCCTCGAACACAATCTGCTCGAACTCGTGAAATTGCGTGCCTCCCAGATGAACGGATGTGCCTGGTGTATGGATATGCACAGCAAAGAGCTGCGCTCTGCCGGCGAAACGGAGCAACGTCTTTACCTTCTCAGTGCCTGGCGCGAATGTCCGTTCTACACCGCGCGCGAACGCGCCGCGCTTGCCTGGACGGAAGCGCTGACCGCGCTGCATGGCGCCGATGTTCCGGATCATCTGTATGCATCGGCCCGGGAACAGTTCAGTGAAGAACAACTGGTCAACCTGACGCTCGCCATTATCGCGATCAACGGCGCCAATCGCATGAACATCGCATTCCGCACCGTCCCGGGCGATTACAGGGTTCGCGGTAAAACCTGAACGGGAACGTTCAGATCCGGTTGTCGTCCGTTAGTCGGCTCAGCCGTCCCGCTCGATCTCTTCGCGCAATATCTCCAGTTCGATCCAGCGCTCTTCCATCGCGCTGAGAGATTTCTGCGCGGTTGCAAGTTTCTCCGTCAGGGCTGCGAAACCGGCCGGATCGCGCGCATACAATCCCGCATCTGTCAGCGCGGATTGAATTCTGGCGATCTCCTGTTCCACACCACGGATCTGGTCCGGCAAAGCGCGAAGCGCGTGCGCTTCATTGAAACTGAGCCGCCGCCTGTCACGCTCACGCCTGCGCTCGCCCGCCGGCTTTGCCGGTTCGCGACGCTCCTTCCGGTCCACGCTCGCCGTCACGCCCGAACCGCGCTGGGTGACCATGTCCGAGTAGCCGCCGGCATATTCTGTGAACCGCCCGTCGCCTTCGGCCATCAGCAGCGATGTGATCGTCCGGTCGAGAAAATCGCGGTCGTGGCTGACCAGCAATACCGTGCCGGGATAATCCGCGATCATCTCCTGCAGAACGTCGAGGGTCTCCAGGTCGAGATCATTGGTTGGTTCATCCAGCACCAGCAGATTGGAAGGCGCAGCCAGTGCACGGGCGAGCAGCAAACGTGCACGTTCGCCACCGGACAGAACATCCACCGGCGTGCGCGCCTGTTCAGGGGTGAAGAGAAAATCCTTCATATAGCTGATGACATGTCTCGTACGGCCGGCCACTGTGACCGTGTCGCCCTTCCCGCCGGTCAGCACGTCTGCCAGCCGCGTGCCGGAGGAGAGCCCCGTCCGGTCCTGTTCCAGAGAGGCGATCGCCAGATTCGTACCATGCCGGATTTCACCACTGTCCGGTTTTATGTGTCCGGTGAGCAATTTGATCAGCGTGGATTTGCCCGCGCCGTTCGGACCTGCAATGCCGATCCGGTCTCCCCGCAGCACACGCATCGAAAAATCGCGCACCGCGCATTTTCCGCCGAAGGACTTGCTGGCGCGGACGGCCTCAATCACCTGTGTGCCGGAAGCAGCGCCGATCTCGGCCGTCAGCTTGATGTTGCCCGCCGTCCTTCGTTGTTCGCGTTTCTGCTGCCGCAATCCTGTTAGTGCGGCCAGCCGCCCCTGATTGCGCTTGCGCCGGGCGCTCACCCCATACCGCAGCCAGTGAAGCTCGCTTGCAATCTCGCGATCGAGCTTGTGGCGATCCAGATCTTCCTTTTCCAGGATGTCGTCACGCCAGGACTCGAACTCCGCAAATCCCTGTTCCAGCCTGCGGGTTTGTCCACGGTCCAGCCAAATCGTTGCGCTGGAAAGACGACTCAAAAATCTGCGGTCATGACTGATGAGGACGAATGCCGATCGCGTTACCGCCAACTCGGTCTCCAGCCATTCGATCGTCGGCAGATCGAGATGATTGGTTGGCTCGTCCAGCAGCAGGATGTCGGGAATTGGTGCGAGAATCCGCGCCAGCGCCGCCCGGCGCGCCTCGCCACCGGACAACTCGTTGGTGGCTTCCTGTCCCGAAAGTCCCAACTGATCGAGCAGTTGCATCGCGCGTTGCGGCGTTTCGCTGGGCGACAGGCCTGCAAGCACATATTCGCCCGTAGTCGCGAATTCGGAAAGGTCCGGTTCCTGCGGCAGATAACGGATCGTTGTGCCCGGTTGCACGAAACGCTCACCCGAATCCGGCTGCATCATTCCCGCGGCGATCTTCAGCAGCGTGGATTTTCCCGATCCGTTGCGCCCGACAAGGCAAAGACGTTCGCCGGGCGATAGCGCCATTTCGGCGCCTTCGAGCAAATGCGTTCGGCCGAGCTGCAAATGCGCATTCCGGATGTGAAGAACGGGAGGCATGGCCTTCTGGATAAACACCTGATCCGGATCTGAAAACGCTTTTTGCGCTCGCCTGGTATGCGGCCGAATGCATCAGACGCGGCAGGAATGGCGCTCCAGGCGGCACCCGGCCAGGTGGACGCGCCCAATCGGTGGATGCGCAAAGCGGAAGTTGCTCCGTGAACGTATTTTAATTGGTATCGCTTTTCCGTTTCGCTGTTCTCGGGAGTATGCTGCGCCGGAAACGCCGGAGTCCTGCGTCATGAGGGCGGTTGCACAATCTCTGGCATTGCTCTTCGCAGGTGCGCTGTTGCTGGGAACAGCGCACGCTGCGACCGGCATTGCGGGGAATGGCGGCGGCTCTGCGGCGGGGCACGGCGGCAGCTCTGCGGCGGCGCATGCTGGTCCACTCTCCGGCGGTCCGCACGCGGGTTTTGCCCGCCCGGGATTTCCGGGAGCCGGAATGGGAGGAAGAGGGTTTGCCGGTCCGGGTTTGGGACGCGACGGCATCGGAAGACTTGGTCAAAGCGGCGGCCAATTCCGCGGCGAAAGGGGTGGATTTCGGCGGGACAGGGGCGAATTCCCTGGAAGGGAAGGGCGTTTTGGCGGCGGCGCGGTGATTGGCGTTCCCGCATTCGTGCCAGGACCGGATCTGCTCGGCCTGCCCTATTACGACGGCTTTGAGTATCCCTATTTTTACCCCGGCGCGGGCGAACCCTATTATGGACCGGATATTTATACGCCCCCGGAATATGTTCCTCCTGTGGAAACCTACCCGCCACCGGCATCAGGCGTTCCAGCAGCGAATCCGGCCGCGGCGCAGCCGCTCTGGTACTACTGCCAGGATCCTATGGGCTATTACCCATATGTGCGGGACTGCAATGGCCCCTGGCAGGCGGTCCCCGCGTCGGTTCTTCCTCCGCCCACTCCGCAGTAGGAAGACTCCCGCAGAGATGACCGGCAGGACGCGCGTCGGCATCGGCGGTTGGGATTACAAGCCCTGGCGCGGCGTCTTCTACCCCGAAGGTCTGCCGCAACGCCGCGAACTCGAATTCGCCAGCCGCCAGCTCTCATCGATCGAAATTAACGGCACATTTTATTCGTCGTTCAAACCGGAAAATTTTGCCCGATGGCGCGATGAAACCCCGGATGGCTTTGTCTTTTCGCTGAAGGGTTCGCGCTATTGCACGAACCGCAAAGTGCTTGCCGGGGCGGGCGAGGCGATTGAGCGTTTTGTCCATCAGGGCATCGCGGAGCTGGGGGACAGACTGGGCCCGATCAACTGGCAATTTGCCGCGACAAAGAAATTCCATGCCGGAGATTTCGAAGCATTCCTGAAACTGCTGCCACGGGAGATCAACCGTCAACCGCTGCGGCACGCACTCGAAGTCCGCAATGCGAGTTTCAACTGTCAGCAGCTCCATGACCTTGCAGACCATTATGCCTGCGCCGTTGTGTTTGCGGATTCTCCTGATTTTCCTGCAATCGCAGCCGCGACCGGGGATTTCACTTATGCGCGTTTGATGCGGGCGGAGGAAGAGATACCCACGGGCTATTCCGAAGCTCAACTTGATCACTGGGCCAATCGCGCCCGAACCTGGGCAAAGCGCGGCGACGTCTTCATTTATTTCATATCGGGTGCAAAACTGCGGGCGCCCGCAGCCGCACGCGCCCTGATCGAACGAATCGGTTGACTCGACTTTGTGCCCGCACATATCTGGAACCGGACGCAGTCCTGCCCCAGCGGAGAAGTCATGATCCGACAAGCACTCGCAGCAGCCGCTGTCTTCGCCGTTGCTGTCGCCGGCCCCGCGGTGGCCGGCGACATCAGTCCCCAGGCCAATCAGGAATATCTTGCCGCAAACGCTATGAAACCGGGCGTGATTGTGCGCCCGAGCGGTTTGCAATACCGCATCATCAAGTCCGGAACCGGCCGTTCTCCCGGGCCGGACGATATCGTTACGGTTTCCTATAAGGGCTCGCTGGTGGACGGCTACGTCTTCGACCAGACGAAGCCCGGCCAAACCCACGACCTGCCGGTCGCGCAGCTCATTCCCGGTTGGAGGGAGGCGCTTGCGCTGATGAAGGAGGGTGATCAGTGGGAATTGGTCATACCCTCCGCCCTTGGTTACGGCGCCAATCGCGCAGGCAATGTCCCGCCCAATCAGAATCTTATCTTCGAGATGGAGCTGTTTGCCGTGAAGACGAAGCCCTGACCGGTCAGCCTCCTCCGCCCGCGGCCTTCTGCAGCGCTTCCACGGTTTCCCGCGGCTGATTCATTGCGCTTTTCATTCTGGCTTCAACCGCCTCACCCGGCAAATAATCGATCGGCAATCCGAGCCGCTTCGCATCGGCGAGAAATGCCGGATCGTGGATCACTTCCGTCATGGCGGCCCGCTCGGCGGCGAGCAGATTGGGCGGAATTCCAGGCGGTCCTGCGGTAAGTCTCCCGAGTTCTGAAAGCGCCTGCAGAAGCGCCAGCAATTTCCTTCCGCGGTCGTCCTTTACGTAATCCGCCATTCTGGGGACGCCCGGAAGTGCTTTGGAATCTCCTGACAGCGCAAGCGCCCAGAATCCATGGCCGCTTGCGACAAACTCTTTCAGCGAATTGACCGTGCCCACCTGCGCCACGACCTCGCCGCGGAGCATGCTCATTTCGCCTTCATTGCCGGTAAAGCCGTTTACGATCTGCACATTGAGATGAAGTGCATCGGCGAGAATGCGCGTGTCGTTGTAGGACGCCGCGCCGACGCCGGACGCCGCGAATTTGATCGGCGTTCTTGCTTTCAGCAGATCGTCTATTTTCCGGTAAGGCGAATTGGTCGCAATCAGCAATCCGCGCGTATCATTGGCCGCTTTTCCGATCCAGCTGAACTTCGTCAGATCGAACATGACGCCCTGCCGGTGAATCAACTGATCGTAAATCAGGCCCGTATTGAACATGCCGATGGTCAGGCCGTCGGGCCGCGCCGAATAGATTGCGTTCGCGCCTATGATGTTACCGGCGCCGGGCACATTCTTCACAATGATACGCGATCCGGGCAGATGGGCCTGCAGATATCGGGCAATCAGACGGCCATACGAATCGTAACCGCCACCCGGCGTTGTGGCCACGATGTAGGTGATCGTTTTATCCCGGAACGCCCCGCGTTCCGCGGCCGGCGCGGGCTGTGCGATTGCCAGAGCGACCAATATTGCCGCAAACACACGTCCCGACATCGCGGCTCTCCCGAAGACAGCGAGACTTTATCGCGCATCTCATCGCACGACCAGAGGATCAGCGTTCAGGAACCGGCTTTGTCCTGCGGCTCCTGCTCCAGCCTGTCGGCCAAAGCAATCCACTGCCGGGATAGCTGAAGATATTCCGACGAATGCACGCTGTTGGTGCGGGCGCAGTCCGACGCGATTTGCGCAAGTTGACGGTAATGCCGAATCTGGTCCGCAACACGTTGGCGGTTGCTCATGCGCTGCCCTCGGCCCCAGCCGGGCAGATCGCTTAAGCCTTCGCACCTGAATAACGGATGAACGCCCTTTGCATCATCAAAAAGTTACCAACTTTATTGATGCGCAAATCTATTTTCCGACGACCAGAATCGTAAAGGAGCCGGGAATCATCGGATTGGGATTGCCCTGTCCGCCCTGCGCCGGCCGGGGCGGCGCAGGTGGAAAATCGGCGCCGATCAGAATCAGATGATTGGTCTTGCTGTCCAGCGCCATGGTTTTGGCGCTCGGCATGGTCGGCAGCGTCTGTTCGATCGCAAAACGGGTTGGGCTGCTTTCCTTTACCACCGTCAGAGTGCCATCGACCTGCGAACTGTATGCTTCCATTGAAACGGGATTGAAAACCGCGCCATCCGTGCCTCTGCCAAGCGGAACGGTGCCCATGATTTTTCCGTTGTCCGCATTCAGCATCACCATATTCTGCGGATTGCGGCAGGCGGCGAACAGAACGCGGTTTTTGGGATCCATCGCCAGTCCTGCGCAAACGCCGCCCTGACCTGACAGATCATAGTGGGCGGTAACCGCCAGCGTGTTCGCGTCCACCACCGCGACATTGCCCTTGTCTTCGATATCGACATAAAGATGCCCGCGACCGTCACTGGCCATCTGTTCCGGCGCACCGCCGAGATCGATTGTTCCCACGACCGAACCGTCTTTCGAATCGATCACGGTAGCCGTCGGCGCCACATGGCTGAGGATATAAACCCGCTGATTATAGGCGTCGAAGAACATGCCGTCGGGATTACCCTGCACGTCGATTGTCTTGATCGGTTTCAGGGTTTTTGAGTTGAACATCAGCACCGGTTTGCTGCTGGCGAACCCGTGGCCGGTCTTCGCATCCACCACCGCGCCATGCGCATTCGTGTTGGGGATTTCTCCAACCTGGTTCAGCGTATCAAGATCGAACACCGTGATCCGCGCGCCGTTTCCGCGCCGCGCGATGTAAAGGCGGCGGCCGTCCACATCCACATTGACATAGTCAAAGCCCCCTTCGCCGCCCGCTTTTGCGGTCTTGAGTACGCGATATGGTCCCGAGCTCTCGTTCTGTTGTGCGGGCGCCGCAGACGGGGCGGCGACGATGAACGCAACCGCATAGATCACCGGAAATCGCTGCATTGTTTCCTCCCTGGACCATTCTCGCCGGGTTGGCTTCCCCTTCGGCGCGAAAAATGGATCATGTAAACGGATGACGCCTTTTATTATGTTTGAAGTCAAACCGCAAAAGCTGAACGAAATCGCCGCGCCGGTTACAGCGAAAGCCTCAGACCGGCGGTAAGTGTGCGGGGCAGGGCGCGATACCCCGCCGCGGTTTCGTAGCGACGGTCGAAAATGTTCTCTCCCCTTGCGTAAAGCTGCAATCGGTCGTTGATCGCGTAGGAGCCGAAGAGATCGAATACCGTGAACGCCGCAAGATCGACGGCGTCGGCGGCATTATCGAAACGCTTTCCGGTGAAGGACCCGCTCGCGCCCAACGACCAGCGCCCATCCGGTGTCCAGACAATGCGTGCGTTCGCTGTCAACCGGGGCCGGCGCGCAAGATCGCCGCCTGTCATCAGGTCGACAGCCTTCATATCGGTCACATTCCCATACAAATGAAGGGTCTCGAAAATTCTTGCTCCGGCCTCGATCTCAACGCCTTCGGCGCGCGTCCTCACGATGTTCGCGTAATAGCCAAATGGCCTCTTCGCGCAGGCAGATGAGGTGACGGCAAAGCAGTCGAAGAAGTCGATCTGGTCATTGGTGCGCCGCTGAAAATACACCAGCGAGATGGTCCCGTTTCCCTGCAGAAGCTTCTGGTCGAGACCGGCCTCCCAGCCATGTGACGTTTCGGGCGCCAGTCTCTCGACCGGGTTGGAATAGGGGGAATACAATTCGTAAAGCGACGGCGCCTTGAACCCGTCGCCGTAATTCGCGCGCAAAATCGTGTTGCCGGCGAACAAGGCCCATGCCGCGGCCGTTTTGACCGAATCATGACCGCCGAAATCAGAATCGTCGTCATGGCGGAACCCGCCGGTCAGCGTCAGTTGCCGCAACAATGTTGTCTGATACTGTGCATAAACGCTGTCGATCCGCGTATGTCCCCGCACGGGAGCAGGGTTTGGTTCGCCCGGAGCAGGCGATCCCGTACGCAAATCCGTGCGCAGACTCTCGGCGCCGAATGTGAGCTGATCCGAAGGCGTTGCATCGAATATGCCCTGGTATTCGAAATCCGTGGCGCTTCCTTTGGCATAAAAATCTTCAGGAAGGCTCAGCCCGGGATTGTAATTTATGCGATCGCTGTCGCGTTCGGTCACGGCGATGCGGTTGCGGAATTGTTCGTCCAACAAACTGAAATTCAACCCGCCGTAAAGGGCGAGCAATTCGTCCCGGCCATATTCACCCGTGTACTGCAATTTGTAATCTGGCGGCGGAAATCCGTCGAACACGGTTTCTGCATTCACGTAATAGGCGCGTGCATCCACGCTTGCATTGGCTGCAACGGGCACCCGGAGATTGCCGGTGATCCCGATATTCCGGTAACCGTCGGGGTCGACCCTAACCGGCCTCGTGTCCGCAGCCGCGATCCCTTCCGTTGTGTACAGATTGAGCCCTGCGCCGTATTCCACCCCTCCGGCAGTGCCGTTTGCCGCGGCGTTCAGCCGGAACGCGCCGAAACTTCCGCCTTCTCCCGTCGCGGTCATGACAAACGGTGTCGCGCCGCCGCGCCGTGTCAGAATATCCACCACGCCGCCGATCGCGTCGCTGCCATAGAGCGTGCTCTGGGGTCCCCTCAGCACCTCGATGCGATCGATGTTATTGACCAGGAGATCGGAAAGAATGGCGGTGCCGTCGGTGGCGCTCGGATCGTTGATGCGAACGCCGTCCACCACGACCATCGTTTGCCCGGCCGCTGTGCCACGCAGTCCTAATGTAGTTGTTTGGCCGGGGCCACCATTCCGTACAACGGTAAGCCCCGGTGTTTCGCTCAGCGCGTCCGTCACAATATCAATATGTTCGGTTGCAAGATCGCCGGATGTGATCACCGACACCGACGTTCCGGTCAGGTCGCGATTTTGCTCGCTGCGCGTGGCGCTGACGACCACCCGCTCCAGATTGTCTCCGGGAACCGGTTCTTCCGCCAGAGCGGCTGCAGGAATCGCAGCCGAAAGCAGAAGCACAATGAAATCACGACGCATCAAGCCCTCCCGTTGTGCAAACCAGGAGTTGCCGGCGAACGTGATCGGATTCCGGTTGGATCGCGAATGCACCCACGGCGACGACTTCAAACCAGTCGCCACAGCGGGATATCCCCGCAGCCCACGGCGCACCCCGGCCGAAAGCAGGACGACGCACAGGGCAGGTCTCCTGGCTCCCGGCTCTTGCGCCATCGCTCGCCTTCCCGGGTTTGGCCCAGTGGCATGTGAGCGACGGCTCGCCGGCTACAGTTGCGGGGGCAGCCGCGGTTTCAAACCGCGTTCCCTTGACCCTGCGTAACCGCTGTTTAGGTGACTCGCGCTTTCGCCGTCAATCGGTCAACGTTAAAACAGCAGAGGAATTGAATCGCTGTGGAGCAGGACGCCCATGAGGATCGATCGCATTTACACCCGCGGCGGCGACGGAGGCGCGACCTCTCTCGGCGATGGCGCCCGCGTCGCGAAGTATGCGCTGCGGGTACGCGCGATGGGCAGCGTCGATGAAGCCAATGCCGCAATCGGCGTTGCAATTGCCCATTCCGGCGGTGGAGGAATTGAGGCCCTGTTGCTCCGTGTACAAAACGATTTGTTTGATCTCGGGGCCGATCTTTGCGTTCCCCAACAGGAGGATGCGGAGCGTCCGCGTCTGCGCCTGTCTGCCGGGCAGGTTGATGCCCTCGAACTTGAAATCGATCGTATCGGCCCCACGCTTGGGCCACTTGCCAGCTTTGTTCTGCCGGGAGGGTCGGTGGCCTCCGCGCATTTGCATCTTGCCCGAACCATTGTGCGCAGGGCGGAGTGTAACGTCGCCGAACTCGGGGCCGGCGAACCTCTCAATCCCGAACTGCTGAAATACCTGAATCGGCTCTCCGATCTCCTGTTTGTGCTGGCGCGCCTTGCCAATGACGGTGGTGCAGCGGACGTGCTCTGGCAGCCGGGCCTGAACCGTTGAGATGGCTCACAATTGCGTTGCTGGCAAAAGTGGAGTGACTGCGTCATAACCGGGGGCAGCGTCGGACAATGACACCGTGCCGCGCCCTTATTGGCCGGCATGCGGCTGTTCCTGGATGCTCCACGATGCGCAGGCGTCGAAACACGCCCGTCCAACCGCCAATTTGCGGGAGAGAGGTTTGAGAATTCCCATCCACCGCGAGGGTTGGCGGTTCATCGCGGTGGCCGTGATAGCCAATGTTGCGCTTTTCGCCGTCGCAGGCTGGGTGGGGCTGGTCTTTCTCCCCTTCACGCTGTGGTGCGTTCTGTTTTTCCGCGATCCGGAAAGAAAAACGCCGCAGGGCAGGGGACTCGTGGTCAGCCCGGCGGACGGAAAGATGCTTCCCGTTGTGCAGGCGATTCCGCCACATGAATTGGGAATGGGCCAAACTCCGCATGTGCGCCTCAGTATATTCATGGACGTATTCAACGTTCACGTGAACCGGATCCCGGTTGACGGCCGCGTCATCGCGCTGAAATACCGCCATGGCAGGTTTTTCAATGCCTCGTTCGACAAGGCCAGCGAACATAATGAGCGGATGGCGATCCGGATCGAGCCCGAAGAAAACCGAGACGGCGCCGCGTTGGCCGTGATACAAATTGCCGGATTGATCGCGCGGCGCATCCAATGCGATCTTCTGGAGGGGCAAAAGGTACGCCGGGGCGAGCGTTTTGGGATAATCCGTTTCGGTAGCCGGCTGGATGTGTATCTACCGCCGGACGCAACAGTGATGGTGCGCGAGAAACAACGCGTCAGGGCCGGGGAAACGGTTCTGGCAAGGTTGGTAGGCAATTAAGGGCTTATTTCGCTTTTGACGGCAGAATAGCCCTACTGTTTTGGCATGCATTTTCTGCCGATCTGCGCACACCTCGGCAGAAGGTGCTTTAACAGGACCATGCGACAGATGCGTGACGACAGACTCACTCCCAGGCAATGGGCCTCCGCGCGGCTTGAGCGGCTGGAAGACAGGTTGGAAGATTTGTCCGTCAGCCGCATCATCCCGAGCGCGTTGACGCTGCTTGGCCTTTGCTCCGGGGCAACGTCGATCCGCTTTGCTCTGACGGACGATTGGCGTCTTGCGGTCGCTGCGATCTTTTGCGCAATGGTTTTCGACATGCTGGACGGCCGCGCCGCGCGCTGGCTCGGCGCCGACAGCCGGTTCGGCGTGCAACTGGATTCCCTTGCCGATCTGGTCAGTTTTGGCGTGGCCCCCGCGGTACTGATTTACACCTGGAGCCTGTCGCAGATGGGCGGCGCCGGATGGGTCGCGGCGCTGATTTTCTGCGCCTGCAGCGCACTACGCCTGGCGCGGTTCAACATCCAGGCTGCACGCGACGAAGGCGCATCGCAATCGCACCCCTGGTTCACAGGTCTGCCCACCCCGGCTGCCGCCTGCATCATGCTCCTGCCGCTGCTGCTCAGCTTTGAGTTTTCGACCGAATTTGTCCGCGCCCCCGCCATTTCACTGGTGCTGATCGGGGTGACCTCAATTCTGATGGTCAGTCGCGTGCCGACACCGTCGCTGAAATATGTGAAGCTCGACCACAACGGAAAAATTGCGGCCTATGTTTTGGCCGCCGCGCTGATTCCGGCCATGGTCTACCTTCCATGGACAACGCTGATATTCGGACTTGCCATCTATCTGGGCTCAATTCCCTTCGGTATTCACGCGGCAATCGAGGAAGCGGCAGAAGAACAGCCCGAGACCTGATGCCGTTCTCGGTGCACTACGTGCGCCGGCGATACACCCAGACGGTCGCAGGTGGCAGATTCTTCCAGACAAATGCGGCAGATCGGACGCTGATTTCGGGCGGCGGCTTTACGGGCGCGGAAAGTCCGTAGGAAAACTGGATCATCGGAGCGCCGGGTGCGAGCCGACGGAACGCAGCCTCTACAAGCGCGGATCGTTTGGCGAGCGAATGGTTCAGAAGCGGGATTCCGGAGACGATCGCCGCGAACTGGCGAAACCCGACCTTCGGCAATGTCCCGTCAAGGTCGAAAGCGTCCCCGCGGATGACTTTTACCCCTGGGAACTCAGCCGCAATAGTCCGTGCGAAATTCGGGTCCCATTCGATCAGGACCATTCGCTCCGGGGTGATTCCACGCGCCAGCAGCTCTCGCGTCATGGATCCCGTCCCGGGTCCGAGTTCGAGCACAGGCCCTTCGAGCGCGGGATCAACCTGCGCCGCAACAGCCCGCGCCAGCGCCGGACTTGATGGCGCAATGGCCCCGACTGCCAGCGGATTGGCAATCAGCCCGCGCAGAAACAGCAATTGCTGGCGGAATGGGTTTGTTTTGACCGATTGACCGGCTCTCACGCGTCCCTCACCCGAATGCGATTCCCCTGCTTGCAATCAATTCGCCGGCGGTTCAACCCCAAATTTGTGAAGGCCCGGAGTTCCGGCACCCAAAATCCCTTGCTCCAGACAAAGCAAACCTTCCGTCTGCCGTGGCTGTCGGAGCCTCGGACTTGGGCGTGGTTCAGCTTCGGTTCACCTGAGCTCCGATATCTCCGCCACGAAATCACAACGCGGAATACCCGGATTCGGGCACCCGCGTTAAAGCGGAGAGGAAGATGCCCAGAATTGTGTTCATGGGGGCAACGGCGCTGATTGCTGCCTTTGGAATTGCTGGCGCGGCGAGCGCTGCGTATACCGAAACCGGGCGGACGAACGCCTCCGGCGCCGTCCTCACGCCTGCCGCCTGGCGCGGCGGCTGGTGGGGACCGAGACGTGGCTTTTTCTTTCGGCCTTCCATCGGATTTGGCGTCTATGCACCCCTGTGGGCTCCGCCGCCCGTCTATTACGCGCCACCGCCCGTTGTCGTGCAGCAGGGTTATGCGGCTCCGCCCGCCGGCTACGCACCTCAGGCGCCCGGCTATGCTCAACAGCCCGCAGATGGGGCTTACTGGTACTACTGCAATGACCCTCAGGGTTATTATCCCTATGTCCGGCAATGCACGGCACAGTGGCAGACCGTTCCGGCAACTCCGGATGCCGCTCCGGGATAGGCCTGAGCCGTTGCTTGAGGAAAGGACGGCGCCAAGCCGCCCTTTTGTCGTTACGTCAATTTCTTGCCGTAAATCGCCAATCCATCGCCATCGGCGTGCCAGTCCGGAATTTCAGCCAGCAACCGGTATCCATGCGTGGCGTAGAAACGGCGTGCCGCAGCGTAGTCGGACCTGGTAGAGGTTTCGGCGAAAAGCCATGCTCCGCCGAGCTTGCGAACCGCGTCTTCTGTCGCATCGAGGAGGCGTCTGGCGAGACCGCTACCCCGAATATCGGGTCTTACCGCAATCCAGTAGAGCTCATACCGGTGCTCGGTGCCTGAAATCGGGCCGTAGCAGGTGTAGCCGTCCATTCCGTCTCGGCCATCGGCAATGATGAAACGGTACCCGGAGGCTACGTCGCCCTTTACGAGGTTTTCTTCGACCAGTTCCCGGGCAATGGCGATTTCGGGGGCGCTGAATACGCCGGTCGCGCCCACCAGACGCTCAACGGAATCGATGTCGTCCGGTTTTGTGCATTCACGAAATGGTTGGGCGTCATTCGGACCGGCCACCGGCTGCTATCCATCTCAGCCCGGCATCACCGTCCGGGAACTATTCCGCTGGAACTTCGGCCCCGGCTTTCCATCTGAGTCCGGCAAACCGTCCCACTCGATCAAGATAACCATAGATCACCGGCGTGATGTAGAGAGTTAGCATCTGGCTCAGGATCAAACCACCGACCACGGCCAATCCCAGTGGCTGCCGGCTTGCGCCGCCTTCGCCAAAACCGAACGCGATCGGCAGACTTCCCATCAGGGCTGCCATGGTCGTCATCATGATCGGACGGAAGCGGATCAGCGCGGCTTCGGCGATCGCCGTGTCGGCATCGACGCCATGCTCGCGCTCCCGCACCAGGGCGAAGTCGATCATCATGATTGCGTTCTTCTTGACGATGCCGACCAGCATGATCATCCCGACAAAGGCGTAGAGCGTCAGCGGAAAGTGAAACAGGTACAGCGTAATGAGCGCCCCTACGGCAGCCGAAGGCAGGCCGGAGAGAATCGTCAGCGGGTGTATGAAGCTCTCATAGAGAATCCCGAGAATGATATAGACCACCAGAATGGCGCCGATCAGCAGGAACCCCATTCCCTGCATCGATTCCTGGAATGCTTTAGCGGTGCCCTGGAATGTCGCCAGAATTGACGCGGGCATATTGATCTGGGCCTTCACCTGATTGAGTTTGTCCACCGCGTCGCTCAGCGCTACGCCCGGCGGCAGGCTGAAGGAGATCGTGACGGCCGGAAGCTGCCCATAGTGATTTACCGCCAGGGGCGAATTGCCGTTTTCGAGCTTTGTGATTGCCGAAAGCGGAACCAGATTACCGGTTGCTGTGGAACTGAGGGCCCCGAGATTTTGGCCGGTCAGGAACAGGCGCTGAAGCGAGGATGCATCCTGCTGATATTCCGGCAGCAGCTCGAGAATGACCCGGAACTGATCGGCCGGCGTATTGATCAGTGAAACCTGCTCGCCCCCAAAAGACGCCCCGAGAGCCCCCTCGATCTCCTGCATGGAAATACCGAGAGCCGAGGCACGGTCGCGGTCCACAACGACATGCACCGAGGGTGTCGACAGATCCAGGTCGCTGGTGACGTCGAGAAAACCGGGCGTCGTGGCAAGGGCGCTCTTCAGTCGGGGCGCCCAGGTATAAAGCTCGTTCGTATCGGCGTCCTGCAACGTGTACTGATATTGCGCCTTGCTGACGAGGCCACCGATCGTGATTACCGGCCGGTTCTGCAGATACACATTGATGCCCGGAATGCGCGCGAATTTCCGGCGCAATTCTGCCATCACCTGATCGACGCCCAGACGTTGATCGCGCGGCTTGAGGACAATCGAGAAAGAGCCCTGATTGGCGCCGCCGCGCGCGCCGCCCGATCCTACCGACGACATCGCACCGTGGATATTAGGGTCATTCCACAGGATCTGCGCTGCTTCGTCCTGATGCCGTTTCATCTCCTCGAAAGAGATTCCGTTGGCGCCTTCGGTGAAGGCATAGATGCGGCCCACATCATCCGCCGGCAGGAAATCCGCCGGCATGATCTTGAACAGCCAGATCGTGGCCACCAGGCTCGTAACGAATACTCCCAACGTCAAGCGGCGGTGCCTGAGACACCAGTGCAGCGTGCGCCGGTATCCCTCCTGCACTCCAAGGAAGGCTTTCTCGCTCCAGCGATAGAAGACGCCATGTTTGGCGGCGTGCCCCGGGAGCACCGGCTTGATCAGGCGACTGCACAGCATGGGGGTGAGGGTCACCGATACGAAGCCGGAGACCAGAATGGTCATTACGATGGTAACCGCGAACTCATGCAACAGCCGCCCCACGATGCCGTTCATGAACAGAACCGGGATGAAAACCGCGGCCAGCGACACCGTCATCGAAAGAATCGTGAAGGAGATCTCTTTCGAGCCGATCAGCGCGGCCCGGTAGGGCGGCATTCCGTCCTCGACATGCCGCATGATGTTTTCCAGCATCACGATGGCATCATCGACAACGAATCCGACGCTCAGGGTCAGCGCCATCAGCGAAAGATTGTCGAGGCTGAAGCCAAAAAATGCCATTCCGGCGAAAGTGCCGATGACCGTGATGGGCAATGCAATCGCCGGAATGAAGGTCGCGGACGCGGTGCGCAGAAAAATGAAAATCACCCCCACCACCAAAAGCGCGGCCAGCAGCAGCGTTTCCTGAACGTCGCGCACCGATTTCCGGATACCCTCGGCGCGGTCCAGCGTGGTTTCCAGTTGGATCGACTGTGGCAGCTGCGCCCGGATCTGGTCCAGCTTCGCTTTCACGGCGTCAACAACGGCAATCGTATTGGCGCCGGGCTGACGGTTCACCCCCATCGTCACGCCCGTGACGCCATTGTAACGCCCCGACAGCCAGACATTTTCGACGCTGTCCACGGCGGTACCGATGTCGCCGAAACGCACCGGTCTGCCATTCGAGTAGGTAATGATCTGATTGAGAAAATCAGCTGCCTTGAACAGTTGGCCGTCCGCCTGGATGACCGCCGAACGGGTAGGCCCGTCCAGGGTCCCGGTGGACAGATTCACATTCTGATTGCGGATCGCAGTAATCACCTGGTCCACGCCGATGCCGCGGGCGGCCAGCTTGTTTGGATCCAGCTGAATGCGAACTGCCGGACGCGCCTGGCCGAAAATATCCACGCTGGCGACGCCCTCGATCGTCGAAATCGAGCGAACGACGATCGTTTCCACATATTCGTCCACGGTGCGAAGCGGCAGCGTGGGCGAAGTCGCCGTGATCAGCAGCACCGAGGCTTCAGCCGGGTTGATCTTCCGCATGATTGGCGGCGTCGGCATGCTTGGCGGAAGCTGGCGTGTTGAGGCCGAAATTGCCGATTGCACGTCCAGTGCCGCGCCGTCGATGTTCCGGTCGAGCCGGAACTGCAGCGTGATCTGGGTTGAGCCCAGAACGCTGACCGAATTCATCGTGTCGAGGCCGGGAATTTCCGAGAACTGCGTCTCCAACGGAGTTGCGACCGCGGAGCCCATGGTCGAAGCGTCTGCGCCCGGCAGGTTTGCGTTCACCACAATGGTGGGAAAGTCGATATTGGGCAGCTCGTTGACCGGCAGCGAGAAATAGCTGAACAACCCCGCGAGAAGCAGGGCTGCCATGACCAGAATGGTCATGATCGGACGCCTGATGAAGATTTCGGACAGATTCATGGTGCGCTGCGGAAAGGCCTTTTAAACCGCATGTTCATTGGCACAAATTTGAGCCCGCACGGTATGAATTGTTGTTCAACCTTGTATCAAGGCATAACGACGGGACAGAATCATGCAATTTTTATGCAACCCGCCCTGAACGCTTTTTTAATCAGGATCAGAAACGCGTGCTGAAGGTTAACCGCGCAGACTGCTCCCGCCACGCGGGAGTTGAGATCACGTTATAGCTTGCTCCGATCGAAACACTGCCGGCAATAAAATCAAAACTCACGCCGCCAATGGCTTCTGATTGTGACAGCGAGGGTAAGGACAACGAAAAAGTCGAAAACGGAATCGCCGCAAACGCGGCGCTTGCGTTGCCGCCGGCGCCTGTCAATCCACGGCCCCAGCCGACGAGCAGTTGGGGCACCAATTCGCCACCCAGAAAATCATAGGCGTCTCCGATGCCAAGTCCGGCGAAACCGGACAATTCATCCTGTGTGTGCGAGCCGACGGTCAAATCAATCCCGGCTCCGCCGTTTTGCTCGACGTAATTGTGGTTGAACAGAGCCAGGCCGCTGAGTGTCAACTGGGGCATCAACCGGACGAAACCCAAATCGACAAACATGCCACCGGTAACACTTCCCGATGCCAGCGTCAGGCTTGGTGAGGAATTGGTGATGCGTGTCAACGATCCAATGGTGACGGTTCGCGAGGCCTGCAATGCGGCGCCGCCGCCATTCAGTTGCGCGTCCACGAAAAAATCGCCGAAACGAAATCCCAGATACGGAGAAAAAATGTACCAGCTTCCGGATTCACTGCCGGCAATGGGCGCTTTCTGCAGGATCTGGCTCTGTTGCACGGTCAGCGCAATTCCGAAATGTCCGTTGGCCGGATCGGTAAAGTCGACTCCGATAGTTCCGCCACCGCCCTTGTCGCTGAATCGATCCGAGCCCAGGCCGCTGATCCTGTCGTAACTTCCCTGAAACCATGGGCTGAACCCCGATTGGGGAAAATCCGTGAGAAGCAGCGAGCGCTGCCGGACACCGACGATGTTGATGTTCGGATCGCTCAGGCTCTCTGCCACCGACAATTCGGCCGCGGTCGACTCGGGTAACAGTTGCAATAACGCCAATTGCACGGCGGCACTGCTGCCAAGCGTCCCCAGCGCCGCCCCGACCTGCGGGTCCCGAAGCGACGCTGATATGGCAGGCTCGTAAACCGCCGCGGCGTTTCCGATCAGGCCCAATTGCGCAGCCGTCTTGCGTTGCAGACTGAGGGTCAGGTTGTTGGCATCCTGGGTGACGGTTCCCGTGAACAGAAACGGCACCTGGATCGAAGAGGTGGTGTTAGCGAAATTTCCGAATGTGAGCGAAGTGTCCGAATGGACCAGCCGGATCGACGAATTGGTGGGCAATATCGTGACCGGCGTTACCGTGATCCTCGAGCCCGTCAAAAATGATACCGGCCCCGTTGCCGAGACGACCTGCGGGATGCTGCCGATCCCGACATCCAGGGTGCCCTGCGGCCCGACGGTCAGGGACCCGGCGTTGACGATCTGGTTGGTGTGAAGAAAGCCCCCGGTCCCGCCCGCGGAAACCCCGATATTCACCGTGCCGAGGCCTGCGGCCTGAATGCTTCCGGACACCTTTGCATTGGCGCCCTCTATGCTCAGCTGGCTATTGGCAACGTTGGGAAACAACAGATCACCGGTAACGGTGCCGGTATTGGTGAAGGTCACGGCGTTCAGGTTTGCAGAGAGATCCGCCGCGATCGTGGATTGCGTATTGCTGTTGATCTGCGTGGCCGTTGCAGAAATCGTGCCGCTGTTCGTCACCGATGTCAGCGCGCCGCCGAAATCCTGGATCGCAAAGGCTCCAAGATTGCTGATCGTGGCATCCGACGTCTGTGCGCTCGCGGATATGATCCCCGCATTGTTCAGGGACTGCAGCGCACCCCCGGTCAGAGTGGATGCCGTGCTCTGAATCTGGCCTGTGCCCTGGATAATCAGCGCCGTCGCAGTGCCGCCCTTCGGTCCCGATGTCGTCGCCGAGATTGTGCCCGTCGCCGTATTTGTAAGATTTGGGATGGTAGCGCCCACACCGATGAACATGCCTGTCGCGTTCGATGCCGAGGGCGGAAGCTGGATGGGCAAGGGGCTGTCGCTGGTCGCAACGGCCGAAATTGTACCGCTGTTGTAGAACCCTCCGGTCAGCGTCGTTGTCAGTCCGCTGGTGTCGGATGCCCCGTTTCCGATCTGCACCGCGACGGGTGAGACGCCGGGTTGAACTCCGGTCGAAGTGATCTTGCCCCGGTTGATGATGCTGTAGCCCGGTGTGTTGCTATCGGAAACCATTCCGATTGTGATGTTGGCCTGGTCCGAAGCGATGGTGGGAGCGATGATCAGCGCCGGCGACGCGCCAAGCGTGCTCATCACTGCCGCAGCAGTCTTGTCCGCGCTGCTTACCGGCCCGGCATTCAGGATTCCGCCCCCCACATTTCCGCCGATAGCGGCAGCCCAGCCGGGCGACAATATGCTCGTTGCGGTCGCCGTGGTGACGCCGGTTGGCACCGTTGCCTCGATGGTTCCCGTGTTGACGAAGGCGTGGTCGATGGGCGCGGTCGTGACAATGCCACTCGATGTTGTGCCCTGCGCCGTGATCGTTCCGCCCTGCAGCAGATTGCCGTTCAGCTCCGAAAGGATGCCGATGCCGTTGGCTCCGAATCCCGCCACGGTGATTTTGGAAGTCGAAGTGGTAACGATGTCCCCGGTGAATGGCGCGATTTGGGGATATGCCGCGAGGGTGCCATTCACGACGTTGGTCGATTGATTCGTCTTGTACACGCCGCTTCCACCGGGCGTGCCGGAAACCTGGCTTACAATCGTCGTACCCGGGGGAATCCCGGATCCGGAAACCGTATCGCCCTGCGTGAGCGATCCGGTCACCGAAGAAACCGTGAGAGTCGTGCCAGAGCTTGTGGCCAGCAGGGTTGCGCCGCTTGCCGAAAGTGCGGTGTTTGAAAATGCGGCCGTCACCGGCTGGCTCAGGACATACACGCCGGCGCCCCCGGGCGTTCCGGAGCTTTGGCTGACAATATAGGTTCCATTGACGAATCCCGTCGCCCCGGAAACCACGTCGCCCGGCGACAATACTCCGATAACGGAGGATGCGGTCAGGCTGGTCGCGGCATTGGCGGCAGTCCCGGTGAACGCGACATCGTTGCCGTTCATCAGCAGGATTCCGTACTGTCCCGCGGTCGTCGGCGCCGTACCCGTGGTGATGACATTGATCGTGCCGGAGTTGGTCATGGATCCGGTGAACCCCGGCACGATCTCGACCCCGATCGCGCCCGCGCCGCCGCCATTCGAAATTGTCCCGGCGTTCGAGACGGCGTTGTTGGAATTCAGCAAAATGGCGTAGCCGCTTCGCGAAACTTCGACCGAACCACCGGAATTGATCGTGATGTCGCCTGGGCTGTTGTTGGCCGCCGCAGCGGTTGCGACGGAAGACGTGGTCTTGCTGCTGATCGTCAGATTATCGGCAGCTGCCGCGCTGCTGAGCAGTACACCGGCGAGACCGAGTGCGACGAAGCGGATGTTCACGGAGAGACTGCCCCCAGATGTCTTGGCCATCTAGAGCGGAGCACGAAAAAAAGCAAACGCGGAAGGGCAGTTGAGGCTCAAAACGTGCAGATTTGACGCAGCCGGGAGGCGATTGTCTGCCCCGCGCCTTCGAGATTAAATTTTGGATATCCCCGCCGCTCAGCGGCGGGTCACGAATAGTCTTCGCTATGGATCTGACGATCGCCGAGCCAGATCCGGTAACCTCTGCCAATGCCCGACCGGTAATGCTGCCGCGCAAGACTTTTCGCGTGCTCGTCGTGATCAGCCTCGAAATGCTCTGTCCGGAAAACATGGTTGGCGTGATTGACGAAATCGATTCGATAAGCGGCCATTGCGGAAATCTAGGGACTTGTGTATGGCCGCCTTTGATCTCGATCAGTCCGGTAACCAAAAAACCTCAACGCGCGCCGGCCGAAAATTTGAGGATCTGTTATGGCAACGCATCATGGTTCCTGCCACTGTAGCGCCGTCCAGTTTGAGGTTGACGCCGATATCGCCTCGGGCGTGCAGTGCGATTGCTCCTTCTGCAAGCGCAGGAACGCAATCATGCTGCGTGTGCCAATGGACAATTTCCGCCTTCTCAAAGGTGAAGACGCGCTCTCGCTCTACCAATGGAACACACGTGCGGCGAAGCATTACTTTTGCAGGCATTGCGGCATCTACACGCATCATCAGCCGCGCACGCGCGCAGACATGATCGGAGTCAATCTTGGCTGCATCGACGATCTCGATGCGGCCACACTGCCGGTGGAACGTCTGCAGGGTTCGCAACTCTCCGGCGGCCGGTCATAACACCGCGGGCGTGCGGGCCCGGTAGCGATGCCGGTCGGCGGACGCAGATCGCGGCTCTGCTGTGTTACGGCCTCGTCGAAATTGCCGAAGCAGCGGCCGGGAACTCACGGTGACCAGTCGCGCGTTTACGCGTTTATTGCATTCAGTGCGGCAATCACGGCGTCACCCATCTCCTGCGTGCCCACGCGCGTCTTGCCGGGTTGCATGATGTCGCCGGTGCGAAGACCCGAATCCAGCACATGTTCCACCGCACGTTCGACCAGCTTCGCCTCATCCGCATGATTCAGCGAATAGCGCAGACACATGGCAAAAGACAGAATGCACGCCAGCGGATTGGCCAGGTTCTTCCCGGCAATATCCGGCGCCGTGCCATGCACCGGCTCGTATAATCCAGGCTGTTTGCCGGACCTCTCGTCCTTCGCTCCCAGTGATGCAGAGGGCAGCATTCCGATGGACCCGGTGCATTGAGCCGCCTCGTCGGACAACACGTCCCCGAACAGATTGTCGGTGACGATCACGTCGAACTGCTTCGGATTGCGCACGAGTTGCATGGCGCAGTTGTCGGCCAGGATATGGGTCAGCTCCACATCGGCGAACTCGGCATCGTGGGTTTTCTGCACTTCCTGCCGCCAAAGTACGCCCGTATGCATCACATTGGACTTTTCCGCCGAAGCCACGCGGTTCGCGCGCTGCCGCGCCAGGCCGAAGGCCACACGCGCGATGCGCTGCACTTCGCCCGTCGTGTAAACCTGTGTATCCACCGCTCGCCTCGTGCCGTCGTTCAGCTCGATGATCCCGCGTGGTTCTCCGAAATAAACCCCGCCGGTCAGTTCACGGACAATCAATATGTCAAGGCCGGAAACCACTTCGGGCCGCAGCGTTGAGGCATCTTTCAGTGCATCGAAGCACAGGGCCGGACGCAAATTCGCGAAAAGCTCCAGGTCCTTGCGCAGGCGCAGCAAACCCCGTTCGGGTTTCCTGTCGAACGGATTGTTGTCCCATTGCGGACCGCCCACCGCGCCGAACAGCACTGCGTCCGCGCCGTGCGCGAGGCGCATCGTCGCTTCGCTGACCGCAACCCCTTCCGCGTCCAGCGCCGCGCCGCCCACAAGTCCCCGTTCGGTTTCGAAGCGGATGCTGCGCTCCGCTGCCATCCAGTCCAGAACGCGCCCGGTTTCGGCCATGACCTCGGGGCCGATGCCATCACCGGCAAGCAACAGAATCTTGTGGCTCATGGAATTGTCCTGTCAGAATCGCAATGGCGCAGTGGTTGAACCCGGCCCGCGGGTCGCTGCTCTAGATCCAGGGTTCGGAAACGCGCCGGCGGGATTCGAAATCAGAAATGTCCTTTTCATGGCGCAATGTCAGCCCGATATCGTCCCATCCATTCAGCAGGCATTTTTTGCGGAACGGGTCGATGTCGAAATGGAAGCGGCTGCCATTGGGCCTGACGACTTCCTGCTTTTCGAGGTCCACGCTGATCACCGCATTTGCCCCCAGCGAGGCATCTTCCATCAGTCGATCGACCTCGGTCTGCGGCAGCGCGATCGGCAGGATGCCGTTCTTGAAGCAGTTGTTGTAGAAGATGTCCGCGAAAGACGGCGCAATGACGCAGCGTATCCCGAAATCCAGCAGCGCCCAGGGCGCGTGTTCGCGCGATGAACCGCAGCCGAAATTCGCACCCCCGATCAGGAGTTTCGCGTTTCTGTAGGCGGGCTTGTTGAGCACGAAATCGGGGTTTTCGGAACCATCCGGCCGGGTCCGCATCTCGAAGAACAGCGCTGAACCAAGCCCCGTGCGTTTTGTGGTTTTCAGGAACTGTTTGGGAATGATCATGTCGGTATCGACATTGACCATCGGAAGCGGCGCCGCGACGCCGGAGAGTGTGGTAAATGGTTGCATCGCGCCGGAACCTAATGGGTGGCCATGTTGCGCTCAAGCGCCAAATGAGCCTTGCCGCCCTCTTTGACGAAAGGACTGAATTGCCGCACCGGCGGAGTCCCGATGAGGAGGCCCTTGATGCCCGCGAGTAGAATCGGTTTGTTCTTCGCAGCCTGTGCCGCGGCTGCAGCCGCCTTGGCCCTGATTGCCGCGCGCCCAGGTCCGTCCACCGCGCCGGCTGACCAGCAGGTGTTGTGGAGGATCTATGATGACGTGCTCGTGCACGCCAGATATGTGGATCTGACGCATACCATTACGCCCGCCATTCCGCTCTGGCGTGGCTTCGACCGCTCGCATTTTGCTCCCGCCGTCAATCCCCAAACCGGAAAACCGTACACTTACAAGGACGACGGATTTGAGGCGACGCAATATCAACTCGCGACCGATCAACTCGGTACCCAGCTCGATCCCCCCGCGCATTGGGCGCCGGAATATCCTGCCATTGACGAGCTTCCTCCGACCTATGCCATACGTCCGCTTGTGGTCATCTCGATTGTTTCCGAGGTGAAGCGAGATCCCGCCTATCAGATGCGCGTTTCTGACATTCAGCGCTGGGAAAGCCGCCATGGACAGGTTCCTGCGGGCTCGGTCGTGTTCGTCCGCTCCGATTGGTCGAAGCGCTGGCCCGATCCCCGCCTCGCCGACGAAACCCGATTCCCGGGTGTAACGTTGGAAGCCCTGCAATTCCTTCACGAACAACGGCACATTCTGTTCCACGGGCATGAACCACTGGATACCGACGATACGCCCAACCTCGAAGGCGAAGCCTGGCTCATGCACCACGGTTATACGCAGGCAGAGGGTGTCGCCAATCTGGATATGGTTCCCGAAACCGGCGCGCTGGTCGCCATCGGCTATCCCAAATTCAAGGGAGGTACCGGAGGATACGCGCGCTACATCGCGATTTGCCCGCCGGACTGGAAATACGGGGTCAGCATCGGACCGCAAGATGCGCCGCTGCCGCGTTTCGCCCACGAACTGCACTGGGATTTCAGGGCCGGAACCCGCGTCCGTTAAAGGGGTGGCTCACGTTCCGGGCGGAACAGGAGCGCCAATCTGGATTTCGGACAGCTCGTGGAATTTTCCGAGATCGACGACCCGTTGCCCGTCGGGGCGGGTAAAGAGAATGTCCGTAAAGCGTTTGTTCCAGTGGATATCGTGCGGGATGTAGGAATGGCGGGCATAGATTTTCTCGCCATACGACTCATCGGTGCCGCTGATCAAAACGATGATTTCCGCCTGCTGGTCGATCAGGGATGCGCGTGTCGCGCCGTGCAGCGGGCTGCTTACGTCAATGGGATGCATCACGGTCCATGACAGCGCAAACAGTGGTGTGCTCTTGCGAATGAGATGCATCTCATCGAACCGGCGCATTGCAATGCCCTCGCGCGTGACATGCTGTCGTGCGAGCAACACACTGATCGCGGCTTCCATGATCTGATTGCCCCGCTCGTTCGCAACGCGGAACATCAGGGTCGGCGTTCCCTCATAGGGCGCAATCACCGCCGGCTTGCTGAACAGCACGCGCGCCCGCGGGCGGGAGACGCGTGCAAACACAAGGCCGCTCGCCAATGCGATATTCAGGACCGCCGCAAAGGCTTCCACCGTAACCACGACATTCGTATAGACGGACTGCGGCGCGATCTGGCCGTATCCCAGGGTGGTGAATGTCTGGACACTGAAGAAATAGACGTCCATGAACGATCCCGGCCGCACATTCGACAGCCCATGCGGATCGAGAATGTAAAGACCGGCAAACAGCGCATTGATCAGCAGATAGAATGCCGCCAGTCCGCAGAGAAACGCGCCCCAGCGGGCCTCCAGCAGAACCACATAGAAATCCGCGCCCAGGCTCCGCCGCACCCCGGTGATGACCGGTTTGCGGTTCTTTCCGCCGATCAGCCGCGGGTAATCCGCTGGTATGCGCGTCCGGTTCTCCGCGCCCTGCGCGTGCCCGTCCGTTGTTTTCAGTCTCTCGGTCAAGAAGCGATTACGGCCTGATGCCCGCAATTTTGGTCCGGATATGCGTCACCATGGTGCCACCCGTCGTGTACAGCCCCATCGCGTCGGCATCGCCCCAGGCAAGGTTCGATAGTCTCTCCGGAGTCAAAATCGTTCCCAGATGTTTTCCGGCGGGCGAGATGATCCAGATGCCGCCGGGTCCGCTGTCCCAGACATTACCCCGTATATCGATTTTCATCCCATCCGGCGCACCAGGCCGGTTATCTGCACTCATGTCGATGAACAGACGGCGGTTGGCCGTCGTCCCATCGGCATGGACATCATATGCATAAACCTTCTTCGGCCGGATATCGTTGACATAAAGCGTCTCTTCGTCCGGCGAAAATGCGATCCCGTTCGGCGTGTCGAGTTCTCCGTCGAGCAGGCTCAATTTTCCGTTCTTCAGCATGTAAACGCCCGTGTGCGGTACTCCTTCCGGCGGCGTCTCGTCCGTCGTCACCGACCCCTTCCTGATATCAGTGAAATAAATCGCGCCATCCGACCGGATGACGAGGTCATTGGGCGCATTCAGATGCCGGCCCTCGAATTTGTCTGCGAGCACCGTAATCATGCCGTCCGGTTCCCGTCGCATGATCCGGCCCGAGCCCATTGCGGTGAAGACCAGCCGGCCCTCTTTGTCCAGCGTTTCGCCGTTTGGCCCGACTTGCGAATATTTCATGCCGTTTCGTTCGAAGGAAATCGCCGATGAACTGTCTTTGCCCTTCCACACATCGGCAATGGAGGCCGACACCTGATGTGTCCGCGGGTCGAGCCTGTCCACGCGATTGCGCACCAGATCGCTGAAAGTCAGGAAATTGCCCTCGCGTCCGTGGTGCCACACCGGACCTTCGAAAAATGCGTCCTGGTCTTCGATGAGCTTATCGACTTTCGCATCCGGTGCGACCAGCGCGTCCAGGCCAGGATCGAGCTTCTCCACCACGCTTTGCGCATTGGCCGCTCCGGCCATCAGGGCAGCCGCGGCAAGAACGAAGACGAGCATTTTCATATTTTGCTCCCGGTGAGTGCTTCGCCGCACAATAGCATGGCGTCTCCGCCGAACGCGCTGCTGCTCTAATCCCGGCTGAGGCCTGCGGCTGTGAGCCCGCCCAGATACGCGGCCCATTTCGTCTCGCGCTCCCGGCCCAATTCCCGCAGATAATTCCAGGCGAAAAGCCCGGTGTCGTGCCCGTCATCGAAGATGATCCGGACGGCATAGTGACCGACCGGTTCCAGGGCGCGGATTTTCACGCCGCTTTTGCCGGGAACAAAGCGGCGCTCACGCGGTGAATGGCCCTGAACCTCCGCGCTGGGGGATTCAACCCGCAGATATTCTGCGGCGAGCTCGAATTTCTCGCCGTTGTCGAATGCGATGGTGAGCAGGTCCTTCGCCGCATTCACGCGCAACTCCACCGGCCATGGCTGGGGGCCGTTCATGTATGCCCGCTCTCATCCAGGTTGCGCGCTTCCTCCGGCAGCATGACGGGAATGCCGTTCCGGATGGGGTAGGCGAGACCTGCGCGCTTGCTGATCAATTCCTGTCTTTCGCGATCGTAGATCAGCGGCCCCTTCGTGACCGGACAAACCAGGATTTCAAGCAGTTTCGGATCGACTTCCATGACCGGCTCTCTAATTGATCGCAGCGGAACCGCTGGTCGGCGCGGCGGATGCATTGGCGAGTTCCAGCAATGCAATCAGCACATCCGCGCGCTCCTTCAGGCCGGGTGCTTCCAGCAGCGCCTGCTTTTCGCCCGGCGCAAAAGGGCACAGCATCGACAGCGCGTTCACCAGCGTCTCCGGCGGCGCGTCCTCCACCGATTTCCAGTCGGTCTGCATCGCACGTTCCGTAAGATAGGGTTTCAAGGCACTCAACAACCGATCGCGCGCAATTGGCGGATCTTCCGTCTGCAGAAGATCCCGCGAAAAAACGGCATAATCTGCTGCAATCTGGCGAAACGGCGTGGAAACATCGCGCTCGCCCGACACATGAAAGCGCGAAATTCCCGTGAGCGTGATCAGATAACGCCCGTCATCGGTTTCCGTATATTCCGTGATTCGCCCGACGCAGCCGACCTGCGCCAAAGCGGGCCGCTTCGCCTTCTCTTCGGCAGGGTCGCGCGGCTGAATCATCCCGATCACGCGGCTCTGGTCCATCGCCGCATCGACCATGGCGAGATAGCGCGGCTCGAAAACGTTCAGCGGCAGACGCGTGCGCGGCAACAGCACGACGCCGCTCAGGGGAAAAATCGGAATCACCGGCGGCAGATCGGCTGTGCTGCGATAGCGGCGGGGTGCGGACATGGATCAGGAAAACAGGATCGATGAAAGCTGCCGCCGTCCTGCCAATGTGCGCGGATCGGCTGGTCCCATTGCATCGAAAAGCGTGAGCAACTGCTTGCGCGCCGCATCCTCCTTCCAGTTGCGGTCGCGCCGGATGATCTCGAGCAGCTGGCCAATTGCTTCTTCCCGCGAGCCTTTCCCGTCCAGCACCAGCGCAAAGTCGAAGCGCGCTTCCAGATCGGCCGGATTTGACGCGACCTTCGCCCGCAACGCCTCCACGTCACCCGCCTTCGCGGCCCGTTCCCTCAGCGAAAGCTCCGCTTCCATCGCGCGATAGCTTTCGTCGGAAGCGCCGTCGGGGCGCACCAGCTTCATCGTCTTCTTGGCACGGTCGAGATCCCCGCTCTCCAGATAGCAGCGCGCCAGCCCAGCCACCGCTTTGGGATTTCCCGGGTCTTCCTGCAAAAACTGCCCGAAAAATTGCGCGGCGCCGGACAGGTCATGTTTGGACAGGGCCTCGGTGGCAAGCGCCAGAAGGTCCTGATCTTCCGGTGCGGCGCCTGCCGGTATCGGACCGGCCAGGCCCTCGACAAACTGCCGCAACTGACTTTCGGGAATCGCGCCCATGAAACCGTCAACCGGCTGCCCCTGCTTGAAGGCATAGACCGTCGGGATCGACTGAATGCGAAGTTGCTGCGCGATTTCGGGGTTCTCGTCGATATTGACCTTGACCAGCCTGACCGCGCCATTGGCTTCTGTCACCAGCCGCTCCAGCAGAGGTCCCAGCTGTTTGCAGGGGCCGCACCAGGGCGCCCAGAAATCAACAATGACCGGAAGCTCCATTGAGGCATCCAGCACGTCGGCGGTGAATGTTTCGAGACCGGAGTCTTTAATAAGCGCACCGGGGGTCGCGCTCTTTTTCGCCGCCTGCGGGCCATCGCCCTTCCCGGGCGCCGCTTTGCTTTTCAGCGGCCGCCCGGCCGCATCGATCAGGGAAGCCATCTTGTTCCTTCGGGGGATTTCGCCCTCAACATGGTTCCTCACAGGCCAAAAGCCAAGCCTCAAACTGAAGTCAGGGCGGCCGGTGCGCTTCTCAGCTGAGCAAAGGGGGAGCGAAATCAGACGTCCAGATTGGCGACGTTGAGTGCGTTTTCCTGAATGAATTCCCGCCGCGGCTCGACCACATCGCCCATCAGCTTGGCAAACAGATCATCGGCATCGTCCGCATGTTCCACCTTCACCTGCAGCAATGTGCGCGCGTTTTCGTCCAGCGTGGTCTCCCACAACTGATTGGGATTCATTTCGCCCAGACCTTTATAGCGCTGCAGCGAGAGTCCGTGTCGGCCCCATTCCAGCACCGCATTCAGCAACTGCGTGGGTGCGCGCACCTCCCGGATATCATCTTTCCGGCCGAGCATGCCGGCTTTCAGATAGGTCGTCTGCAATTCAGCCGCCATCCGATCCAGTTTTCGGGCATCCGCGCTTGCGATCAGCTGACCGTCAATCGCAATCGTCTCCGTCACTCCCCGCACTTCGCGACGAAAGCGCATACCGCCATCGGGGGTGGGTTCGCCGTTCCAGCCGCGTTCGGTTTCATCCGACAGCAGATCGAGCCGGTGCGCGATGTAGCTTGCCGCCTCTTCCGCTTTGGCTCGGTCGGACAGCAATTCCGGATTGAGGGCGCCGGCTATCGCAGCCTGCTCCAGCAGAAAACGCGGATAGTGCCGCGGGAAACCCTCCAGCGCCGACCGCGCCACCCGGGCGCGTTCCACCAGGCGCTCGAGATCGGCGCCCGCAATCCGCTCTCCGCCGGAAAGTGTCAGCACGCAATCCCGCATGCCTTCCGAGATCAGATAGTTTTCAAGCTCCCGCTCGTCCTTGAGGTACCGCTCGGATTTTCCGCGCGCCGCCTTGTACAGCGGCGGTTGCGCGATGAAGAGGTGCCCGCGTTCGATCAGCTCCCGCATCTGGCGGTAGAAGAAGGTCAGCAGAAGCGTGCGGATATGTGCGCCGTCCACATCGGCGTCCGTCATGATGATGATTTTGTGATAGCGCAGCTTGTCGGGATTGAATTCTTCGCGCCCGATGCCGGTGCCCAGTGCCGTGATCAGCGTTGCGATTTCCTGACTCGACAGCATTTTGTCGAAACGTGCTCGTTCTACGTTCAGGATCTTGCCGCGCAAAGGCAACACGGCCTGATTGGCCCGGTTCCGTCCCTGTTTGGCGGAGCCGCCCGCGGAATCGCCTTCCACCAGGAACAGTTCGCATTTCGCCGGATCGCGCTCCTGGCAATCGGCCAGCTTTCCGGGCAGCGAATTTCCATCCAGCGCGCCCTTGCGCCGCGTCAGTTCGCGCGCTTTCCGGGCCGCTTCCCGGGCCTGCGCCGCCTCGATCACTTTGCCGACCACAGAGCGCGCTTCCGAAGGATGCTCCTCCAACCAGCGGCCCAATTGTTCCAGGACCACCCCTTCGACAGTCGGGCGCACTTCCGACGACACCAGCTTGTCCTTTGTCTGCGAAGAGAACTTGGGATCCGGCACCTTCACCGAAAGAACGCAGGTCAGTCCCTCGCGGCAATCGTCACCCGTGAGCGGCACGCGGTCCTTTTTTCCGATTCCGGACTCTTCGGCATATTTCGTCACGACGCGAGTCAGCGCCGCGCGAAATCCTGCCAGATGGGTGCCGCCGTCCCGCTGCGGTATGTTGTTGGTAAAGCACAGCATGTTCTCGTGGTAGGAGTCGTTCCACGACAGCGCCGCCTCGACATGAATGCCGTCTCGATCGGCGCCGATCAGCACGGGCTGCGGGATCAGACCGGTCTTGGCCCGGTCGAGATAGCGAACGAATGCCTCGAGCCCGCCGTCATATTTCAGCGTCGTTTCTTTCTTCTCGACACCACGCCGGTCGCGCAGCCGGATGGTGATGCCGGAATTGAGAAACGCCAGTTCGCGCAGCCGGTGTTCCAATGTCGCAAAATCGAACTCTGTTTTGCTGAAGGTCCTCGGACTCGGCAGGAAAGTGACCTCCGTGCCCCGCCGCCCCCCGTCGGGTCCCGTGACAGCAAGAGGCGCCACAGGATCGCCATCGCGGAAGCGCATGTAATGTTCGCTACCGTCCCGCCAGACACGCAAATCCAGCCATTCGGACAGCGCATTGACGACCGAAACACCGACCCCGTGCAATCCGCCCGAAACCTTGTAGGCGTTCTGGTCGAATTTTCCGCCCGCATGCAGCTGGGTCATGATCACTTCGGCTGCAGACACGCCTTCCGACGGATGGATATCCACGGGAACGCCGCGGCCGTTATCGCGTACCGTGCATGAGCCGTCGGGATTGAGTTCAACCTCAACCAGGTCGCAGAAACCCGCCAGCGCCTCGTCGATCGCGTTGTCGATGACCTCATAGACCATGTGGTGCAGGCCGGAGCCGTCATCGGTGTCGCCGATATACATGCCCGGCCGTTTGCGCACGGCATCGAGACCCTTGAGCACGCGGATGGATCCCGAATCATAGGGTTCCGCGGCGCCATTGCCGTTCGGTCCGGACAATTCGTCGCTCATCGGCTCACCGCAATTGAAAGCGCCGTGCCGATGATCGCAATGCCTGCTCCGCGATTGAGCCGCCGGCGCGCTCTTTGGCTCGCCAACAGATGTGCGTGGAGGGAAATCATGCGCCTTCGCCCTCCAAAGCCATGAATTGCCCATGCGCGACGGTGATGAAAGCGGCATGATCGGCCAGTGGCGAAAACAGCTGCGGGTCCGTGCCGGTCAGCCATGCCTGCGAATTCAGCGCCACGATCTCCTCGAACAGCGCCACCCGGCGAACTGAATCCAGATGCGCCGCGATTTCGTCCAGCAGCAGGATGGGCGCAGCCCCATGACGCTTTCGCTTCAGCCACGCATCCGCAAGCACAATCGAAATCAGCAATGCCTTCTGTTCTCCCGTTGAGCATTCTCGCGCGTCGCTGCGCTTACCCGCATGCCGCACCTCCAGATCGGTTGTATGCGGCCCGCAATTCGTGCGCCCCGACTCGCGGTCGCGTTCACGGGATGCGGCAAAAACCTCTCTCAGGGCGCCGGGTTCCTGCGCCGTATCGCCCGGTTCGCCCGCCAGCGACAGGTGCGCGCAGGGAAAGGCTCCCTCCGCCCGGCGCGCAACGAGTTCGGCGTTTAATGCCTCGATCATCTCCTGACGCGCGGCATTGATTGCAGCACCTTCCTCCGACATCGTGGTTTCGAGCGCATCCAGCCACTGGCTGCGCCGTGTTCCCTCCCGCAGGAGATGCAGGCGCTCCGTCAGAGCGCGTTCATATCGCGCCGATTTACGCGCATGACCCGCAAAAAGCGCAAACACCAGCCGGTCAAGAAAGCGGCGGCGCAATTGCGCGCCTTCCAGAAATAATCGGTCCATCGCCGGCGTCAGCCACAAAAGCGGAACAAGTTCGGCGATTTCCGCCGCTTCCGCCGGCGCACCGTTAAGCTGAAAAATCCGCCGTGCCTGTCCCCCGGGCCCGGGCGGCATATAGCCGGTGCCGATCCGCCATTCGCCATGTGGTGCGCGCGCGACCGTCGCGGATACGGCCCAGCTCGCAGCCGATTCGCCATCCGCTTTTTTTCGTGCAATCGCCCCAAACCTGGCGCCGCGCAATCCGCGTCCCGGTGACAGCAGCGAAACCGCCTCCAGAAGATTGGTCTTGCCGATTCCATTGGCGCCGCACAGCACAACAGGACGAGACTCGGCACAGAGCTCTGCCGCCGCATAGGAGCGAAAATCGCTCGGCGCGATCCGCGTAACCGCCAAAGCGCAATCGCCTGCAGCCGAAAAACAGGCGGCGCCGCGCGCTTCCGCGAAACTCGAAGACAAGTCGACGTATCCCAAATGTTTTTCCTGGGCATTTTCCGCCGGACGGGCTGCCGCTTCGGCGCCGAAAATGCGCAATTCAAAATGCTCTAAACCCGCATCGGCATCAGGACATAAAGCGTGCGCTTGTCCTCGGTGTCCTCGATCAGGGTTGGTGATCCGGCATCGGCAAGCAGAAAGCGCACGTCCTTGCCTGTGATCTGGCCGGTTATATCAAGGAGATAGCGAGAGTTGAACCCGATCTCAACCGCGTCCGCGCTGTAATTGGCGCCGATTTCCTCGGTTGCGGTGCCCGATTCCGGGTTGACCACCGAAAGCACCACCTTGTCGCTGTCCAGGTTCAGCTTCACGGCGCGGGTCTTCTCCGCCGAAATTGTCGACACCCGATCCACCGCCTGCGCAAAATCCCTGGCGTCCATGGTCAGGACTTTGTCGTTCGCAGTCGGAATGACCCGCTGATAATCAGGGAACGTGCCGTCGATCAGTTTGGACGTGAGTTCTACGGCGCCGAAACCGAACTGTACCTTGTTTTCCGAAAGCGCGATCTCGATCGCGCCGTCGGCGTCATCCAGCAACCGGCGCAACTCCGCGACCGTCTTGCGTGGAACGATCACGCCGGGAATTTCCCGTGCGCCCTCCGGCAGCTCCAGATCAAAGCGCGCCAGGCGGTGCCCGTCCGTCGCTACTGCCCTCAGCCGGTCCTCGTTGCCCTGCTTGGCGGCGTGCAAATAGATGCCGTTGAGGTAAAACCGGGTCTCCTCGCTCGAGATCGCAAAGCGGGTTTTTTCGATCAGCGTCACCAGGTCGGCCACGCCCAGGCGAAACCGGTGCGGTAAGCTTCCGGCCTGCATCTGGGGAAAATCCTCGTGCGGCAGGCATGACAGTTCAAAGCGGATGCTGCCCGCCGAAACCGACAGTCGCCCGCCATCGCCGCCGATCGTTTCCGCCTGAACCTGGGACCCGTCCGGCATCTTGCGGACGATGTCATAGAGCATATGTGCCGGCGCGGTTGCGCTTCCCGTTCTCAGCACATCGCTATGCAGCGATTCCACAATCTGGATATCCAGATCCGTGGCTGTCAGCCGTAATCCGCCTTTTGCCGCTTCAATCAGAACATTGGAAAGAATGGGAATGGTATTTCGGCGTTCCACCACACTCTGTACATGACCCAGGGACTTGAGTAAGGCACTTCGTTCGACATTTATTTTCATGCGGGCTGCAGTCCGGAATATAGAGCTGGAGAAGTTGTTCTGGGCCCCCGGGCGCAGAAAAATGACTCGCGACCGCGGGCGATTCTCGAAATTGGAGAATAGCCTGTCTTGCGCCTGCAAGCGACTCGCGCGCCTCACAATTCGGCGAATTCGCGCCTTCGCCGGCTGCCCGGGAGCCCAGGTCTAGGCGAAGCCGGGCCGGCCCAGCACCTTGCGCAGGAATTCCACCTCCTGCTGAAACACGGGATCGCTGCGGCACAGTTCTTCGATCCTGCGGCAGGCGTGCAATACGGTCGTGTGGTCGCGTCCGCCAAACCGCCTTCCGATGTCGGGCAGTGAACGCGCGGTCAGTTCCCGCGCCAGAAACATGGCAACCTGACGCGGGCGGGCGACCCGCCGCGCGCGCCGCGACGAATGCAGCTCGCGCAATTCGAGCTTGTAATATTCCGCAGTCTTGCGCTGGATTTCCTCGATCGTCGTCCTGCGATCCGCCGCTGAGCCACGGTTGCCGATCGCTTCCTCGGCGATTTCCGGCGTCACCGCCTTTCCGGTCAGATCAGCGTAAGTTGCCAGTTTCAGCAGCATGCCCAGCAATTCACGAGGCGCCGCATTCACTTCTTCGGCCAGTTGCTTCAACACCGAATCCGGTAGCTTCGCGCGGGGCAGCTTCCGTTCCAGTTCGGCCGACTTGGCCCTCAGAATTGCCAACCGCGTTGCCGTATCCGGCTTGTCGATTGCAATCGCAATCGCCCCTTTCATGCGCGACCGGATATCTTCGGACAAACCATCCAGGGCCGATGGCGCCCGGTCCGCGGCGATCACCACCTTGCGCTTCAGGTCGGTGAACGCGTTCACGGTATGCAGGAATTCGCTCGCGGTCGTGCGACCGCAAATGTGCTGCAGGTCATCGATCAGCAGGATGTCCGCAGCCCGCAATTCCTCCTTGAAGGCAAGCGTCTCCTGATTCCGCAGAGCGGCCAGGAAGCGCCGCATGAAATCTTCCGCGCGCAGAAACAGGGCACGTGCCTTGTGCCGCTCGCGCACTTCCAGGGCGATGGCGTTGAGCAGATGGGTTTTGCCGTGCCCAAACCCGCCATGGATAAACAGCAGGCCAAGATTGTCTCCATGCTCGGCGATCCGTTGCGCTGCCTTGCAGGCAAATTCATTGGACGGACCAACCATGAACGTCGCAAAGCTCTGCGCCGGGTCGGGTATGCGATCCCACATACCCTGCAAGGATGCGCCGGCTATTTTTCCTGCAGCCGGGTAATGGCCCGGGATCACCGGCAGTTTGGGCACCGCCAGAGCCGGCGCCGCTCTCGCGGTCAGCCCGCGTCCATCCGAGACCGCCACCACAATTTCCAGCGAACAGAACTGCGGAAGCACGGCCGTGAATGCCTGTTCGATCCGCTCGCCATAATGAGAGGCGGTGTAATCCCGCACCAGCCTGCTCGGCGAGGAAAGCCGCACCACGCCATCCGCCGCGGCAATCAGCGACAGCGGCGCAATCCAGGTGTCGAACACCCCCTGACCAAGCTCCAGTCTTAACCGATCCCGAACTGCCATCCACCCATCGGACATTGACGGCTCCGCCACATGCTGCACGGACATTCCCATGATTCCCAAAGCTCTCACCCGGATTGCTCCGGCCCCCTTGTCTGCGTGTGCAACGCTGGTCTCCCCTAACTCTGAACCCAGGGCAGTCCGGACGCCTTCCAGCCTTCCTTGCCCCGATGGTGCTGTGGATCGAGGCCACCCTCGAAACCGTCCGAAATGTTGAAACAGGGCCCATAACCGGCTTTGGTCATGGCGATGGCCGCCGCGCGAGAGCGCCCGCCTGAGCGGCATAAAAACAGCAGCGCAGCTCCCGGACGGTACGCCGTCTGCTTCAGCGCCTCCGAGACCTCCTGTAGAAAGGATGGATTGGACGCTGACGGGAAACGCTGCCACTCACAAAACAGGGCTTCCCTCCCAAGCGGCCGGAGATCGGGCACGCCGACGAAATTCCATTCGGCGACGGTGCGGACATCGACCAACTGGGCGCCCCCGTTCTGCGATAGCCGGTTCCAGCTTTCCTCCGGCGACAGATCGCCGGCATATCCGGTCGCGGAAGGAACCGAATCGGTTCGCTTTTGCCCGTCCATTAAAATGTTCCCGTGAAGGTAAAATTCCGCCCAAGGCGCCAAAGGGCACCACAAGTATTCGTCCAATTTTTGATTGGAGCTTTTCTTGCCGGCTACTGTTTAGTGAGGGGCAAAGGCCGGTCAAACACTGGAACTGTGCCCGGTATTACCGCTGCCTTGTGTTGCATCATCTTCATGCCCCGCCGCCGTTGAGAGCCAATCTATACGCACCCGCTCAGACCGTGCAAGGGCCTGGCTTCGCCAAAATTTTCGCGCCGAGGGCTTGCATCGCGATTTGGCGAAACTCCGAAAATCCACGCAAAAATAGGGACTTGCCGTACACGGAACATGGCCGTGGAGTACACGGAGTTTTGGACGCAAGGGGATTCAGTGACTTAGTGGAACCGTCCGTACTCCTGACCGTGAAATTTTCGGAGGATGACGGTTCAGTGAACCTTTTTTCAGTTCACTGACAAAAATTAAGAGTTCCCGCGCTTTATTGCCTGCGACATTTTTCATCATGTGAACAATTCAAGACAGCCGCCGCTTTGGGCGGGCTTCTCATGAACAGGTGAAAATCATTTGAGATCAAACGGGTAGGCATTCAGCCTGGGATTCCCGCAAAACCCTCCGGTCAGCCTTTGAGCTTTTTCAGCCGGGCAGTCAGGCGCGAGACTTTTCGCGAACCGGTATTCTTGTGGATAACACCTTTGGACACGCCGCGCATAAGTTGCGGCTCCGCGGCTTTCAGCGCCGCTACCGCTGCTTCGTGATCGCCGGATGCCAAAGCCTCCTCGACCTTGCGAACCGCAGTCCGGATCTGGCTCTTCCGGTTCTTGTTGACGGCGGTCCTGCGTGCGGTCTTGCGTACGCGTTTTTCGGCCGAAACATGGCTTGGCATGGCTTAACTCTGCTTTTTGTTATGAGGGCCGGAGCAATAGATGAATTCTGCGTCGCCGTCTAGGCAAACTCCGGCGTTCAGACTTTCCTGTCGTAAACGGGCCGGCGCTTTTCGATGAAGGCGGCCATTCCCTCCTTCTGTTCGTTGGTCGAGAACAGCGCGTGAAACAGCCGGCGTTCGAAACGAATCCCTTGCGCCAAAGGCGTTTCAAACGCAGCATTAACCGATTCCTTGACCATCAGCAGCGCAGTCAACGCCTGGGCCGCGATTTTTTCAGCACAGGCTTTGGCCTCCTGCGGCAGCTGTGCCAGTGGGACCACCCGCGCGACCAGCCCTGACCGTTCGGCTTCGGTCGCGTCCATCATCCGCCCGGTGAGGCACATATCCATTGCTTTGGCTTTGCCGATGGCCCGCGTCAGCCTCTGCGTTCCTCCGGCGCCAGGCCCGATGCCCAGATTGATCTCGGGCTGACCGAATTTCGCGTTATCCGCGGCAATAATAAAGTCGCACATCATCGCGAGTTCGCAACCCCCGCCGAGTGCAAATCCGGACACCGCTGCGATCACAGGCTTTCTCGAGCGCGCAACCCGTTCCCAGTTTCGGGTGACGAAATCTTCCCGGTAGGCCTCGGAAAAATTCTTGCCGGCCATCTCCTTGATGTCCGCGCCCGCCGCGAAAGCCTTTTCCGAGCCGGTGATGATCAGGCAACGGATCCGTTCATCGGCCTCGAATCCGTCCACTGCTGTCGAAAGTTCGTCCATGAGTTCCGAATTCAGCGCATTCAGCGCCTCCGGACGGTTCAACGTGATCGTCCCGACCGCACCTTCGGTTCTCACCAGGATATTGCGATAATCCGTCATTGCTTCGCTTCTCTGCTTTCGTCGGGACTATCCGTATCACGATTTCTTCCGGCCAGGGTTTCCCCGCAGTGTAGTTTGTTGAACTGGCGGGAGGATTCGATGACGCAGTTACTGCTGATGTCGCTCACCATTTTTCTCGCGGAGCTCGGCGACAAGACGCAGATCGCGACTGTGCTGTTTGCCTCCGACCGCGAAAATTCGCCATGGCTGGTGTTCGCGGCTTCTGCTTTCGCACTGGTGCTGGGCAGCGCATTATCGGTTGCACTCGGCACGCTCGCCCGAAACTGGCTCGCGACGATCCCGCTGAAGCTGATCGCCGGACTCATATTCGTCCTTATCGGCCTCTGGTCGATTCTCCAAAGCTATCGCGGGGCCTGACCCTTGGAGCGATTGCCCGTGCTAATATGGAACCGGCAGCTCACCACTCACGAGGTTCTCATGAAGCGCTCCGGGTTCCTGGCAAGCGTTGCAATCCTGGCCGCTGTTTGCGCGATTCCCCCTGGCCGTGCTGCCGAAGAAGACGGTCCTCTCGCATTGGCGCGGGACGGGTATTTCTACGTTAACGCCCAAAGCTTTTCCGCAGGCGGCAAGTCCTATGTCACCGATCAGATGTATGTCGAGGAACGCATTCCGGCTCGCCGCACACATCGCTATCCGATCGTGATGGTGCATGGCGGCACGATGTCGGGAGTCAATTACACCGGAACGCCAGACGGCCGGGAAGGATGGGCGCAATATTTCGTCCGCCGCGGCTACGCCGTTTATGTCGTGGATCAGCCCGGACGTGGTCGTTCCGGCTATCTCCCGCAAGCCTATGGTCCGGCGCGCAATGTCGAGAGCAACAATTCATTCCCCCGTTTCGTTGCCCAGGAAAAAGCGCGCTTGTGGCCGCAGGCCGTGCTGCACACGCAATGGCCCGGCAGCGGCGAGGAAACCGATCCTGCAGCGCAGCAACTCATGGCCAGCCAGCTTCCGGCCATCGCCAGCTTTGAAAAGCAGCAGTTCCTCAATCGCGACGCACTCATTGCGCTGTTCGCAAAAACAGGACCAGGCATATTGATGGTTCATTCCCAGGCGGGCGCGTTTGCCTGGCCTGTTGCGGATTCCCGCCCCGATCTAATAAAGGCGATTCTGGCAATCGAGCCAAATGGTCCGCCGGTGCACGGCGTTGAATTTGTCGGGGCGCCGGATTGGTTCAGGGAAGGTCCGTTAGCACTGCCTTACGGAATAACGTCGGTTCCATTGGCCTATTCGCCGGCCGTCAACCAACCCGCGGATCTGCAGTTCGAGCGCGAAAGCAAAGCGGACGGGCCCGGATTGGTGACCTGCTGGAAACAGAAGGAACCGGCGCGGCAGCTTCCCAATCTTCAGAAGATGCCGATCCTTGTCCTCACGTCCGAGGCCTCCTATCACGCGCCATACGACCACTGCACAGTGAAGTATCTGCGCCAGGCTGGCATTCATCCTGCAGCCATCCATCTCGCCGATCTCGGCATCCGCGGCAACAGCCACGTCATGATGCTGGAAAAGAACAATCGGGAAATTGCCGCCGTGATCGCGAACTGGCTCGATCAAAACCTGCCGGACAAAAACTGACCGCGCCCTGACCGTTGTCATGACGCAGCACAGGACCGCGCGATCTGCGCTCATTTTTGTCCCGACAGCTGAGGCCCTTCTACAGGGGCGCGGCGGCATCTAAAGTCGCAACATGATCCGAATCGCATTCATCCATTGCGCGGCACTGTTGCTCTCTGTTTCCGCAGTTTCCGCTGCAACGCCGGCGGTGCCGGAATTCTCTGGTGTCTGGGGAAGGACTTCGGTCGATTACGAACCTCCGGCAGCCGGTCCCGGCCCGGTCATGAACAAGACCCGCACATTTTATATGCGGGTCGGTGATGACACCAATCAGATCCTCAAGCCCTTTGCAGCCGAGAAGGTGCGGCAGGCGGCCGCCGTGTCCCGGACGGGAGTGAATTTTCCGACGCCGTCCAATCAGTGTACGCCCTGGTCTGCGCCCTATGCCTGGCGTGCGCTGGAAATGCAGATGTTGCAGCGCACCGACCGGGTGACAATCCTTTACGTCGGCGACCAGCAAATTCGCCGCGTGCGCTTGAACAGCCGCCATCCGGCGAAACTGATTCCCTCCGCCATGGGCGACTCCATCGGCCACTATGAGGGCGATGTACTTGTCATCGATACGGTGGGCTTCAAGCCCGGCCCGAATTCCATGATCGACAATTACGGAACGCCATTCAGCGAGCAGCTGCATCTCGTGGAGCGCGTCCGGCTGATCGATGGACGGGACGCCAACCGGGCCGCGGAACAGGCCGAGCGCGACAGTGGCCGCGTCGAAGTCGAAATGGGTGGCGCAAGCATCGATCCGGCCTATAAGGGTCCCGGCCTGCAGATCGCCTTCACCGTGGACGATCCGGGTGTTTTCACCACGCCCTGGTCGGCGCGGGTCACCTATCGCCGTTCGGCAGGACCATGGGAGGAACGCGTCTGCGCCGATAATCCGCACAATTACACGACCGGTGCCGATGTTCCGGTTCCGCAGGCGGCGACTGCGGATTTCTGAGCCCGGATGCCCTCTCCCGAACCTCTGAATTTTTCACCGCGGGCGGCCGGGCCGTTGAACGGCATCAGGGTGCTTGATCTTTCCCGTCTTGTCGCCGGCAATATGCTGTCGCTGCAACTCGCGGATTTCGGCGCAGACGTCATCAAGGTGGAAGCCCCCGAAGGCGATTCGTTACGCGCCTGGCTCGACGGGGGCGAGCCTTTGTTCTGGAAAACCTACAGCCGCAACAAGCGCTCCATCGTGCTGAACCTGCGCCACGAACTTGGGCGTGCTGCGCTTTGGCGGTTGATCAGGGATGCCGATGTTTTCGTCGAAAACTACCGGCCCGGAACTCTGGAGAAAATGGGTTTCGCCCCTGATCGGCTGCTCGAAGAAAATCCGCGCCTCGTCGTGGTGCGGGTTTCCGGCTTTGGACAAACCGGACCATACGCCCGGTTGCCGGGTTTCGGGACGCTCGTGGAAGCGATGAGCGGGCTTGCGGCGCGCAGCGGCTTTCCCGACCGTGAGCCGCTGCTGCCGCCCCTTGCGCTTGCCGATATGATCGCGGGCCTCTCGGGTGCGATGGCCACCGTCACGGCGCTTTTCGCACGCGAGCATGGCGCGCCGGGGCAGGTGATCGATCTTTCGCTGCTGGAACCTCTGGTTTCCATTCTCGGCCCGGAAGCGGCGATTTACCGGCGCACAGGACAGGTACGGCAGCGCTCCGGAAACGGCATCAGCATTTCCGCACCGCGCAATATTTATCGCTGCGCCGACGGCACCTATGCGGCGCTGTCCGGTTCTACCGCTGCCACAGCGCGGCGAATATTTGAAATCATCGGCCGGCCGGAGATGATCGCCGATCCGCGTTTTGCAACCAATGATGCGCGCGTGAAAAATCGCGCAGTCATCGACGAGATCATCGGCGCATGGTTCGCGGCCCGCAGTCGCGGCGAGGCAATCGATGCGATGCAGGCGGCCGGTGTCACAGCGGGACCGGTTTATGATGTTGCGGATGGACTCGCGGATCCGCATTTCCGCGCGAGGGAGGTATTCGTCGAAGTCGAGGACCCTGAACTCGGATCGATTCCGATGCCCAACATCGTTCCGCGTTTTTCCGCCACGCCTGGAGTGTGGCGCAGGCCTGCGCCTCAACTCGGCGAACATACCGGCGAGGTGCTTGCCGCGGCAGGCTTCACCGGCGACGAAATCGCCGCCATGCGCCGGGAAGGGGTCTGTGCATGAGCACGGAAAGCGCAGCAGCCGAAACGCGCCGGCGCAGTTTCGCTGCGCTCTCGATCGATCTCTTCGAGCGCTACATGCCCGATCCCTTCATACTCGCCATCGGACTCGCGGTGCTCGTCGCCATCGCTGCTGCGCTGATCGCTCCGCGGGGTTCTCTGCCGGTGATTCTCGCCTCCTGGTATTCGGGAATTTTCGGAATTCTGGGCTTCGCCTTCCAGATGATCTTGATCCTCGTCACCGGACATGCGCTGGCCCATTCCCCGCCCTGCATGCACGCTCTCAGGCGGTTGGTCGCAACGATAAAGACTCCCAATCAGGCGGTTGTGCTGACCTTTCTCACCGCTGCCGCGGCATCGTGGATCAGTTGGGGATTTGGTCTGGTTGTCGGTGGCGTGCTGGCGCGCGAAGTGGCGCGGCAGATACGCGTCGATTTTGCCTGGCTCGTCGCTGCCGCCTATTCCGGATTCGTGATCTATGCCAGCGGACCATCCGGCTCCATTCCATTATCGCAGGCATCGCACGGCAATGCCCTCAATATCGTCGAGAAGGTAACCGGCCATGTCATCCCCTTCGGCCAGTCCATCTTTGCCGCGTTCAATCTGATTCCCATGCTGTCGATCATCCTTGTGATGCCGGTTGTTCTGCTGCTGGTGCGGCCGCGCGGCACGGATGTTCAGATATTTGTCCCAACCCATGAACAACCGGCTGAACCAACCCCGCCGGTTCCGGGAGCGCCCCGTTCATTTGCCCGCTTGATCGAGAACTCGCCCCTTGGCACGATCATTCTGGTTGCAGCCGGTATGGGTTATGTCGCGGTCGCCGTCAGCACTGGAACGGCGGATTTCGACATCAATTTCATCATTTTTCTCTTCCTGACCGCCGGACTGGCGCTGCATCGGACGCCGATCGCCTATGCCGAAGCGGTGAAGGACGCCGCGCGCCAAACCGGTGCGCTGATGCTGCAATATCCGATCTATGGCGGGATCATGGGTGTGATGACCGCGACCGGACTGGCGGAGCAGATCTCACGCGGCATTGCCGGTTTCGCGACCGCGCACACGCTGCCTTTTCTCAGTTTCATCTCCTCAATATTCATTTCGATGATTGTTCCGTCCGGTGGTGGCCATTGGGCGGTTCAGGGCCCCTTCACCATCCCGGCTGCGGTGGCGCTGAATGCTTCCATTCCCGCAACCACCATGGCGGTCGCAATGGGCGAAGAGGTCGCGAACATGCTTCAGCCGTTCTGGGCTTTGCCGGTCGTCGCCATTGCGGGTATCGGCATCCAGCGCGTGCTCGGACTCACGGTGATTACTTTCGTGGTCAGCAGCGTAATCTTCGGCGCCGCGCTCCTGCTGCTGGTATAATCCCGTCGCCATCAGGGGAGGCCCAAACATGCAACTGCACACCCGCCGCGGGATCAATCTCTGCATTGCTGCCGCCGGTGTTTCGATCGTTATTCCACGCTTCGCCCGCGCCGCCGAATTCGAAATGCGCCAGGTGCACAACCAGCCCGTGGACAGCCCGCTGCACCGGCGCCTGACTCAGCTCTGGGATGCCGTCGCCTCCGAAACCTCGGGCCGTGTGCACGTGACCATTCTTCCCGACAGCGGCGAAAAACAGGGCATCGCAAATCCGCTTCCTCTGCTCACATCGGGAGAACTCGAATTCCTCACCCTCGCCGGAAATGGTCTCTCCGCACTGGTTCCACCGGCCGACGTCCAGGCGACGCCATTCGCCTTTGCCGGACCGGCGCAGGTCTATGCCGCCCTCGACGGAGATCTCGGCGATTACCTGCGCGATGAGACGCGCGCAAAAGGTCTCTATCTGCTTCCCGCAGGCTGTTTCGAAAATGGCATGCATCAGCTGACCAGTTCGGTCCGCCCGATCCGGACGGCGGCCGATATCCGCGGTCTCAGATTGCGCGTGCCGGGCTCGAAACTGTACCAGGATTTCTTCCGTTCGCTCGGCGCCGAAGTGCACACGCTCAATCTCAACCGTACGCATGACGCACTCAAGGCCGGAGAGATCGACAGCCAGGACGATCCCTGGGACGATGTCGAACTCCTCAAGCTCTATGAGTTTCAGAAATTTGGCAGCATGACCAATCATTCGTGGTCGGGCTACAACGCCCTGGCCAATCTGAAGCGCTGGCAGGGCCTGCCCGGAGACGTGCAGCGCGTGATCGAGACCAATACGCGCAAATATGTTCAGCTGCAGCGCTCCGACACCGATCGCCTGAACGACGAATTGCCCGCGGGGCTTGCCCGCAAGGGAATGCAATTCAACGCGGTGGATCGCGCCTCGTTCAAACCCGCGCTTGCGGAATTCTATCCGCGTTGGCGCGAAGCCATCGGGGTCCGCGCCTGGGATCTGCTCGTCGCCCACACCGGCCCACTCGGCTGACTCTCGTCCGGCCTCCCCTGGCTGGGAACCCGAATTTTTGTAGTGCAAAATTTCGGGTGGGCGATTCCTGAAGGTTAAATATCCGTAAACGGAATAAGCGTATTCAGTCCGTACACGTCCGCCTCATTTCGGCCACAGCTGTACCATGTGCGGCACGTATTCGGCATTCGTACGGCACAACTCCGGGCTACGGTTACGGCCGATGGTGACTGGTTTCGAAGTGGAGGGATCGGAGACCAGGGCCATGAAAAGGAGATCCCGATGATACTGGCATTCTTTGCGCTTACCACTTTGCTGTTCGGACTTTATCTGGCGGATTTCGCGAACAGCAGGGAGTTGTAAGTTTCGGCCTCCCCCTGGCGGGAAGGCCGAAATTTTGCAGCGTAAGATTTCGGGTGGGGATCTGATTCAACACCCCATTGGACGCGCGCAACTACGCGATCTGGGATCGAATCAGATCTCATCCTTTCGGATGCACGCCGCCAGATGGTCGCGCGCGGCATTCAGATTGGCCGCGCCGACCGGCTCCAGCGGCGGCACAATCTGCCGGCATGCTTCGATCGCATAGGGACAGCGTGGATGGAACGGGCATCCCGGGGGCGGAGACACTGCGCTTGGCGCCTCGCCGCGCACCGGCTCGCCCGTATGGCGCTGTTCTGGATCGGGCATCGGAATGGCCTCCATCAGCGCCCGTGTGTAGGGATGGGCCGGCCGCGCGAATATCCGCGTGGCCGGGCCTTTCTCCATGATCCGCCCGAGATACATGATGGCAATCGAATCGCTGATATGTTCGACGACGGACAGGTCATGACTGATGAAAACATAGGTCAGGTTGCGTTCGCGCTGCAGCCGCACCATCAGGTTCAATACCTGGCTGCGCACCGAGACATCCAGCGCCGAAACCGGCTCGTCCGCGATCAGAAGTTTCGGGTTAAGGGCAAGCGCCCGCGCGATGCTCACCCGCTGCCTCTGACCGCCGGAAAATTCATGTGGGTACCGCTGCAGCATTTCGCCGGTCAGACCCACCGTCTCCAGCAATTCGCGCGTCATTTCGGTTTGTTGCCGGCGATCGCCGATGCGATGCACCAGCAGCGGCTCGCGCACGATCTCGCCAACGGTCATGCGCGGATTGAGCGAGGAATACGGGTCCTGGAAGATCATCTGGATGTCGCGCCGCAGGCGGAACAATTCCTCGCCTTTCGCGTGGGCCAGGTCGCGGCCCTCGAACAGCACGCGGCCCGCCGTCGGATCCTCCAGCCGGATAATGGTCCGGCCAAGCGTGGACTTGCCGCAGCCTGATTCGCCGACCAGCCCCAGAGTCTCGCCCCGGGACACCGTGAAATCCACCCCATCGACGGCGCGAACATCGCCGATCTTCGCACCGAACACTCCGCCTCGCAGGGGATAATATTTCTTCAGTCCTTCGACCACGAGAAGCGGCGCGTCGCCGTCGCTCACGATTCGTCTCCCTCGACCGGGAAATGGCAGGCGACCAGCGAAGTTGAAAACGGGCGCAGTTTGGGGTCTTCGCTCAAACAGCGCTGCTGGCTCGCCTCATCCAGCGACTTGCGTTTCCAGCACCGGTCGGCAAAGCGGCAATAGGGTGGGGGATCGATCAGCGACGGCACGAGCCCTTCTATGGTGGGCAACTCGGCCTTCTTCCCCATGCCCTTCTGCGGCAGGCTGCGCAACAACCCGCGGGTATAGGGATGGCGGCTGCGTTTGAAGATGTCCCCGATCGTGCCCTGCTCGACCACGCGGCCGGCATACATCACCGCAACCTCATCGCACATTTCCGCCACCACGCCCATGTCATGCGTGATGAACAGCACGGCCGCGCCCGTGCGCTTCTGCAGTTGCCGGATCAGGTGCAGGATCTGCGCCTGAATCGTCACGTCGAGCGCGGTCGTCGGTTCGTCCGCGATCAGAAGCTGAGGTTCGCAGAGCAGCGCCATCGCGATCATCACGCGCTGCTTCATGCCGCCGGAAAGTTCGTGCGGATAACTCGTGAGCCGCGCCAGAGGGTCGGAAATCCCCACCGTGGTCAGCATCTCGGCCGAGCGCTGCCGTGCCGCCCGGCCATCAAGGCCAAAACGCAGCTTCAGTACTTCGCCCATCTGCTTTTCAACGGTGAATACCGGGTTCAGCGACGTCATCGGATCCTGGAAAATCATCGCGATATTCTTCCCGCGATATTCCGGCAGTTTCGCGCGCGGAAGTTTCAGCAGGTCGGTTCCATTGAAGCGGATAGAGCCGCCGAGAATCCGTCCCGGCGGGCTCGGCACGAGACGCAGAATCGACGTGGCTGTGACGCTCTTCCCGCAACCCAATTCGCCCACCACACCAAGGGTGCGCCCCTGTTCGAGCGTCAGCGATACTCCGTCCACGGCATGCAGAAGCCCCGCCTCCGTGACGAAACCGACCTTCAGATTCTCGATCTCCAGCAGCGCCACAGACTACCGGACCATTTGCAGGCAAAACACGGTCATGACCGGGCCTGCTTGTGTGGGCCTTGACCCCGTGCGCCTTCCGTCATGGCAGGGCTTGACCCGGGCCATGACAACCTTGCCCCGTCGTCACTGCAATTTTTTCCGCACGCCGTAATAATCCTTGTCGATATCGGGATCGAGCGGATAGCGCGTGCCGTTCTGCATCGCCTGTGCCAGCGCCGCCTTTTTCGCCGGATCGACCCAGTACACCATGTAATCGGTCAGTCCCCCGGCGCGCTTGGGCAGGTAAAAATCCGGGAATTGAACGTAATCCCAAAAGACCAACCGGTCGTAGGGGGCATACCAGAACGGCACGTAGAACGCCTCGTCATGCACGATCTGATCGATGCGGTACATCGATTTCAGCCGCGCATCCGCATCCAGGCTGTCCTCATAGGTCTTGATCAGTGCGTCGACTTCCTTGGTTCCGAAACCCCAGAAATCGTTGTTGTTGGTCGCGTTCTTGAATTCCGACTCAAGATATTCCCGTGGATCGGGATAAAGGCCCGACGACATGGCGATCAGAGTCATCTCGAACTTGCGCTCAAGATCTCGCTCGAATGCAGTTCCCGGCTCCAGCAGTTGCAGCCTCATGTCCACGCCGGCACGGCGGAAATCCTGCTGGATCACCGTCAAGTGACGCTCCAAAGCCTTCGCTGGGTAAAGAACGGTGAAGCTGGCTTTCTGTCCCCGATCATCGATCAGAATATCGTCGGTATCCGAGCGCGTAAAAAGCAGCCCATAGGCGACATTGCGGACCTGCGCCAGCCAGCTTTGGTCGTTCATCGCATTGGGCCGGTGAAAGCCCGCTTTCAGCAGATGCTGTCGCGCCTGTTCCGGATCGAACGGATAGGAATGGACCTTTGGATTGGCGAATTCGGTGCCCTGAAAGAACGAATTGATCCGGAAATAATCATTATACATCAGCTCGCGATTTAGCCGGTCGAAATTGAAGAGGTACTGCATGGCAAGCCGGAAATCCCGGTTCTGGAAAATCGGGGCCTCCAAATTCATTTGCAGTCCATTGATTCCCTGCGGCAAATCCAGAAACACACGCGCACGGCGGATCCAGCCGTTCTGCACGGCAGGAAAGTTATATCCCTCGTGCCATTCCTTCGCAGTCCCTTCTTCCATCAGGTCCAGTTCGCCCAGCCTAAGGAAATCGAGCGTGCGCTCGGCCGAAATGACCCGGAGATTGATTTGGTCGAAATTGAACTGCCCGATGAAATAACGCTTCTTGTCGCCCCACCAGTTCGGAACGCGCTTGAACGTTACCGACTCGCCGCGCTGCATATTTGAAATGATGTAGGGTCCGATCGCGATCTGCGGCTGATTGGTTGTGCGTGTCACCCAGTTCTGGTCGAGAACGGTCGCATGCGCCGGCGTCGGCCACAGGGCCCCGTAATCAACAAGCGGGCGCCAACTCGGCCGCGTGCCGACGATCCGCAGCGTGTAATCGTCGATCTTGTCCACCGACTGGTAATATTGCTGCGCGTACGTGTTGTAATAGGGATCTACAATGTTTTTCGACTGCATCATCTTCCACGTGAAGACGTAATCGTCCGCGGTGATCGGCTTGCCGTCCGACCAGCGCGCATCGCGATCGAGCTTGAAATAGATCGTCTTCTGGTCGGGCTGAATCGACCAGTCCGTCGCCATCAGGGGAATGAATTTGTCCGTCACCGGATGCATCGTCACCAGGGAAAATCCCATGGTGAACGCGCGATTCCAGGCGGCGAAGGAATCGTTGGAATTGGGTCCCATCAGCCGCAGGGTCAGCGGATAGGAGTCGATCGCCAAATTCAGCGTTCCACCCTTCAGCGCTTTGGGCGAACCGATCAGCGGCTCCTCATTATTGGTTTCCCATACGATATTGGCGGGCAGTGTGGCGGGCGCGGCAGGTTGAACCGTTTCTGCCGGCGCCGGGGCAGCATCGCCCGCAGCCAGTGCGGAGAAACCCGTCATCAGCCCCACCACAATCGCCGCCGCAAACAACTTCTTCATTGGCCGCTCCAACTCTTTGTCATCCCGGAAGCCCTGCGAAGCGTTGGGCGCAGCAGGGCTATCCGGGGACCCACCCATCGCACACTCAGGCGTGAAATTGGTTCCCGGCTCGCGCCGCTCCGCGGCTGGCCGGAATGACAGATCTGAAGTCACTCATATTTCGCATATTGCTTCGGATCGAACGCCTCGCGCACCGATTCCCCGATGAACACCACCAGCACCAGCGTAATCGTGATCGCACCGAACGGCGCAAAGGTCAGCCACAGCTTGTCGCGGTTGTCGGCTTCCAGAGCCTGATCCATCATCTCGCCCCATGACGGCGTCGGCGCCGGTAATCCGTAACCGAGGTAGTCAAGCCCGGTGAGCGCAAAAATCGCGCCCACCACCGCAAAGGGCGTAAACGTCACCAGCGGTGTCAGGCAGTTCGGCAGCAGATGCCGGAACACGATGCGCCAGCCCGAGGCGCCATAGGATTTCGCCGCCAGACAATATTCGCGTGTCTTTTCGCGATACATCTCGGTCCGCATATAGAACGTGATGCTGATCCACTGGAACACCGCCATGATCAGCACCAGCATCCAGAATGTCGGTGCAATCAGCGCAGCGAGAATAATCACGACATAGAGGAACGGGATCGAGATCAGAACCTCGATAATGCGCTGACTTATCAGGTCAAAGCGTCCGCCAAGATAACCCTGCAGGCTGCCGATGATGGTGCCGATCACCTGTCCGATAATGGTCAGGAACAGCGCGAAAAAAATCGAAATGCGGAATCCGTAGAGCAGCCGCGACGCGACGTCCCTGCCGCCGGCATCGGTGCCGAAATAGTGGTCTTGCCTCAAATCGGGGGCGTTCGGCGGCACTTCGCCCAGTCCGTTAAGCGACGGCATCGTCCCCGAGCGCGCCAGTCCCTGCAGATCGCCGGAGGGAGACCGCTTCGGGTTCTTCAGAATTGTGAATATCGACCCGTTATAGATGTCGTCCGCAAGTTCGGTGAGGCGACCTTCGCGGGCGAGCATCTCGGCGCCACGTCGATCGCCGGCGTTCAGACGCGCCTGAATGTCCGGAAGAATCTCGTTATACCAGAAGTCGCTCTGGTACGGGTCCCATGGGATCATGGGCATGACGACATAATTCCCGCGATCCGGATATCTGGCGTTCAGCGCTGCAAGCGCCTGCGGGTCGTTCCCGGCCTGTGCCCGCTCCCGATCATAGAAAAACCGCTCCACCTGCCATTCGCGTTGCAGCCGGATATATTCCGTTTCCAGATCATTGGCGGTCCAGCCTGGAGGCGGCGTCTGATGGAAGGTCGCCATGCTGAAATACTGAAAGCTCGGGAAATAAATCCGCCCGTCATACAGGACGGCAAGTGCCCGGCTTTCCGCCAGAAACGGGGCGAAGATCGAAAGGATGATTGCCGCAACCAGGATCAGAAAGGAGTAATAGCCGCGGCGAATGTGCCGGAAGCGCGCAAATCGCCTCCTCGTGATCGGATCCAGTTTGATCCACGCCATCGTCTACTCGAAACGCACCCGTGGATCGACCGCCGCAACCGCGAGGTCCGATACCAGGTTGCCCAGCATCAGAATGACGCTGGAAATCACCAGAAATCCCATCACCACCGGAAAATCGCGCGTCTGGATCGCTTCGAAGGCCAGCAGCCCGACGCCCTGAATGTTGAACACGCGCTCGATAAGGACGCTGCCCGTCAGAAAGATTCCCAGCAATCCGCCGATGCTCGTCGCCATCGGGATCAGTGAATTTCGCAGCGCATGCACGAATACGGCACGCCGCCAGCTCAGACCCTTGGCCAGTGCCGTGCGCACGTAATCCGCGCTCATATTCTCCATCAGACTGTTTTTCATCAGCATGGTTTCGACCGCAAAGGCGCTGGCCAGATAGGCGAGCAGCGGCAGAACCGAATGCCACATCACATCGCCCACCTGCCCGAGGAACGGCATGCTGCCGATATCCGGCGAGGAAAACCCACCCAGCGGAAAAATCCGGTAACGCACCGCGAGCACATTCACCAGCACCGCGCCCAGCGCGAATCCCGGAATGGCATAACCGATGAAAATCAGCACCGAACTGAAATTATCCACGGCCGTCCGATGGCGGATCGCTTTCATGATGCCCAGCGGAAACGCAATCGCATAGGTGAAGAAGGCGGTGACGACGCCGTAATAGATCGACACCGGCAGGCGGTCCGCAATCACCGTCAGTACGGGTTCATTGTAACGGAACGAATTGCCGAAATTCCCTTCCAGAGTCTTGCCCAGCCAATCAGCATAGGCAATCGGGAAAGGCTTGTCGAAACCATAAAATGCCTTCAGTTGCTTCAACTGGTTTTCCGGAATCTCGAGCTGCACGCGTCCGCCGCGCGCGCCAAGTTCGCCCGCACCGCCGCCTCCGGCGAGTTGCAGACGAAGCTGATCGATCTGACCTCCGGGCACGAATTGGGTCAGCAGAAAGGTCACGAAGGTGATGCCGATGAAGGTCGGAATCATCAGCAGCAATCGCCGCACCACATAATCCCGCAACGCTTCGCCACGCGACTTCACCCGCGAACCTCCGTCCTCCTGCCGTCATGGCCCGGTTTACCCGGGTCACCAGGCAGGCGCGCGTCTGCGCGCCAATGGCGAATATCCGAATGCCTCACCGCGCTGCCGTTGCGCTCACTGCGCCCATCAGCTGCACCGCGCTGTCCAGTTTGTCCGCATAGGCCTGCAACGCTGCCGCTGTAATCGCGACATAACGGTTGGCGTCGTCCCAGCGTTCCTCCTCGATGGCTTCGCGCACGCCGGGCAGCGTCTTGGCCGAATAGCCGGTATAGGCGCCCGGCGCATAGATCAGGTTCTTGTACCAGGTCCGTCCCGGCAGGCCCGTCTCCGGCGCCAGAGTTTCCTCGGTTTGGCGCGTCAGCTCGAAAAGTTGCGCTGCGGTCGTCGGCGAGAGTCGTGCTCCCGAGGCTGCAAGCAGGGCATCATACGTCCTGGCGCTTTGCTTCAACCGGTCCACCGCATTTTCCAGCGGCGCGAAATTGAAATGCGGCACCGGTTTCGCCGCCTCCGGCAGCCCGCTCGTCTTGCCCGGATCGTCGGCCAGACGGAACGCGTCACCCGCCAGCATTTTCCCCTGCATCTCGGCGGCATCGCGCTTCGTGTCCGCGAGCTTCTTCACCTCGTTCAGATAGCCTGCGACCGTGTCGGCGAAATCGGTGTAACGCTGCGGCGGCAGCATGTCGTCCGCAAGCCGCAGGACCAGGCGCCCCGCCGTTTCCGCAAGCACCGGCGCATAATGGAACCCCGGATCGGCGAAGCGGCTGTAATATTCATAGGTGTCATAGGCCGAGTGGTACACCCCGCCCACTTCCCCTTCACCCCCGAAGCCGAGATTGAGAGCCGGCAGACCGAGATGCTGAATGAAGGCCGAATAATCCGAGCCTGATCCGAGTGCGCCGATCGGAATATCGCGCGATGGATCGGCGGCAATTTTTGCCTTCTCCTTCGCCTCATCATTGGCGCCCGGATTGGTGCCCAGCACTTCCAGTTGCGCCCGCTTGCGCCGGAGCACCGAAGCGCCGGTTTCCGGATCCGTCACCTCCGCCGCGACCTGATTGACCAGATGCTGCAGCGAATGGCTCCCTTCGGCATTCAGAAAACCGCGCCCGGAACCGTCGGTATTGATGTACACAAGTACCTTTGCTTCAGTTCGGCGGCATGTTCTTCCGCCCATTCGGTCGAGCCCAGCAGCATCGGCTCTTCGGCATCCCAGCTCAGGTAAACGATGGTGCGTTTCGGGCGCCAGCCCTCCCGGACCAGAGTTCCGATGGCTTTGGCCTCGGCCAAGAGCGCAATCTGTCCGCTCATCGGATCGGCGGCGCCGAAGACCCAGCCGTCATGGTGATTGCCGCGCATCACCCATTGATCGGGATAGCTGTTGCCCTTGATCGTGGCGACGACGTCATAAGCGGGTTTCAGACTCCAGTCGGACTTGACCGCGATATGCGCTTTCGCAGCATCGCCGCCCACATGATAGGTGATCGGCAGCGATCCCCTCCACTGTGGTGGCACCACGCGCCCGTCCAGCGCCTTCAGAAAATGCTGCGCATCGGCATAGGAAATCGGCAGCACCGGAATCTTCAGGATCGCCGGCGAATCCTTGATCGCCAGCCGCTTTGCGTTTTCGGTGGCGCCAATTCCCGGAGTGAGCGGATCGCCGGGATAGATCGTCATGTCGGCGACGGAGCCGCGCTGGAAGCCCTGCGGCGGCCGCGCAGGACCTTTCGGATAGGCGTCGTCGACCGCGTAGCCGTCGTCGCGCGGATCGGAATAGATGATGCAACCGACAGCCCCATGCTCCTGCGCCAGTTTCGGCTTCAGCCCGCGCCAGCCTTCGCCATAGCGCACGATGACGATCTTGCCCTGCACCGAAACACCCAGCCGCTCCAGGGTGTCGTAATCTTCCTTCATCCCGTAATTGACATAGACCAGAGGCGCGGTGACATCGCCGTCGCCCTGATAGGCGACATAGGCGGGAAGTTCGGAGAAATTGCGCGAGGTACTCGCATCGCCCGGCACGGGCGGTTCGGTCAAAGTTGCCCGGAATCGCATGGGCGCGACCAACTCCAGAGTCTCCGAAACCGGCGTCGGATAAAGCACCTGGAAGGTCTCGATATGGGCATCCCAGCCCCAGTCCCTGAACAGCCCCAGCACCATGTCCGCGTTCGCCCGGTCATGCACGGAACCGACCTGATTGGGTTCGGCCGTCATGGTTTTCATCCAGCCGCTCATTTCCGCCGCATTGAGCAATGCATCGAAACGGCGCTCCAGATCCGGAGCTTCGGAAGCCCGGCTCTCGACTGCGCTCTGTGCCGGAATACGGCCGAGTCCGAACAGCGCCACAATCAGGACAGAACAGGTCAGAAGACTTTTGCGCATCAGGGTATCCTTGGCCGAACGCCTCCCGTTGGGGTTGATGCCAGGCCCCGGATTCGGGCCGGAGCAGAAACGATCGTTGCGGCGGGATAATCCATTCACCAATCTCTGTCGAGGTTGTCCCCCTCGACGCAGGCACAATGTTTTTGTTACGGCCCGGGCGCCCGATACTTCACGGATTTTTCCGGCGCCGCCGCACGCACTATAGCCCTTCTGTCCAGGCCCAAAGCTGTTTTTTGCCGCTCCCCGGCCAATCGGCTAATAATCAAACCGGCTCACGCGGAAACGGAAGCATGCCCGGATTTTGTCCTCTGTCGAAGGTTTCAGGTGTCGCGGGATTGCTTTTGCTCGCCGCCGTTCCCGCTTCTGCAGCTTCAGCGCCGGTTCCCGATTTCTCCGGCCCCTGGGCGCGCACCTCGCTTGGTTATGAAAAGCCTTTGCAGGGGCGCGGAGGCGTGGACAACCGCATCCGGCGCGCGGACGGCTCCAGCAATCTCTCGCGATTGGTGGGCGACTATACGGATCCGCTGCTCACGCCGAAAGCGGCTTCGGTCGTGAAGCGTCTGGGCGAAATCTCGATGCGGAATATCGCTTTCCCGCAGCCTTCCAATCAGTGCCTTCCCTACCCGCCGCCTTACATCGCTTCCAACAATCAGGAAATTCAGCTCCTGCAGGAAAAGGACCGTGTGACAATCCTCACCATGTTCGACCATCAATACCGCCACGTGCGGCTGAACGCGCAGCATCCCGCGCATGTCACGCCGGGCTGGTATGGCGATTCCGTCGGCCATTACGAGGGCGATACGCTGGTCGTCGATACCGTGGGCATCCGGGTGACGCCTCTTTCCATGGTCGATATCTACGGCACCCCCTTCAGCGACAGGCTGCATGTGATCGAGAAGTTCCGCCGCGTCGATTACGCCACCGCAAAGTCCTTCGCCGAGAGGGGGGTGGCCGAAAACGGTCTGGTGGCCGGCCTCAATGGCGACGGTGTCGAAATCGATCTCTCGGATCGCGGCAAGGGTCTGCAGCTCGAGATCACGGTGGAAGACCCGGAGATGTTCACGCGTCCGTGGAGCGGCACGGTCACCTATCGCCGGCCGGTCGACGGTTGGGCCGAATTGGTCTGTGCCGAAAACACCCATGAATATTACGCCGGCAAGGAAACCTCGATCCCCGTCGCGCTCAAACCCGACTTTTGACCCGCCCCCAAACCAACCTCCACCTTGTGGGGAGGTCGAAATTTGCGAACCAAATTTCGGGTGGGGGTAATCTGCGGAGCAGGCCGCAAACTATACAGTCTGGCCCGTCAGCAGATGCTGATCTGATTCAAGCAACAACAGGACGTGGCTTTGCCTACGCCGCCAGCGGCGCGCGGTTCAACGATTCCCTCACCGCCTGAAGAAGCTGCGATGCTGCGAATGGCTTGCTCAGCGTGACGCAGGCGCCGGCATCACTGGCATTGCGCAACCGGTCAATCGATTCCATGGCGCCCGACATGGCGATCACCGGCACTCCGGGTCGGTCTGACTTCAGTGCGTTCAACAACTCGGCTCCGTCCATCACCGGCATACGCATGTCAGTCAGGACCAGATCGACCGGCTGCGCGCGGAAACATTTCAGCGCCTCCATGCCGTCGGTCGCGGTGACGATCCGGAAACCGCCACGCGAAAGAATGCGCGCGATCAGCTTGCGAGGATTTTCGTCGTCATCGACGACCAGAACTGTGGGGCCGCGCTCCGCGCCCGCGGCGTCATAACCGCCAAGCCGTTGCATGGGGAACATCACCCGCGCCGTTGTGCCCATCCCGGGCGCGCTTTCCAGTTCCAGTTGCCCGCGATGCAGCCGCATCATCATATCCACCAGCGGCAGACCGAGACCCGTGCCTTCCGGGTTCCGCTCAGCGATGCCGCCAACCTGCACAAAGGGCTGCAACACCCAGCTCAGATTCTCCTTCGCGATTCCGATCCCCGTATCGTGCACGGTAAAAGCGAGGCCAAATTCCTCGTCCAGATCGGCGCCGATCGTGATCTTGCCGCCAGCCGGCGTGAATTTCACCGCGTTCGCGATCAGGTTCAGGAATATCTGCGTAATGCGCCGGCGATCGCCGTGCAGCAGCGGCATGCAGGCCGGCAATCTCAATTCCAGCTTCAGGCCCGCATCCCAGATGCGCTGGCGCAGCATCCTCGCCGCTTCCGTGACGGGCTCGCGGCTGTCGAATGTCGTCTCCGCCAATTCGAAACTGCCGGATTCCGCTTTCGACACATCGAGAATGTCGTTGACGATTGCGAGCAGATGCGTGCCGCTGGTGTGAATATCCTTCGCGTAATCGCGATAGCGTTCCTGGCCCAACGGTCCGAATGTCTGGCGTGCCAGGATTTCGGAAAATCCGATGACCGCATTCAGCGGCGTGCGCAGTTCATGACTCATGGAGGTGAGAAAATCGGTTTTCGCGCGGCTCGCAGCCTCGGTTGCATCCCTGGCTTCGCGCATCGCGTTCAGCGCCGCCGTCTGCTGCTGCAACTCCGACTTCAGTTTGGAATGCGACACGACGAGGCGCACGCAATAGGCCGCCGCGAAGGCCCCGAGACCGCTGGATACCGCTGACAGAACACCCAAATCGCTCACGCAAATGCCTCCCGAATCCACCGCTGAGGCAAGCATTCCCACAAATGAACGGAGGTCCATTTAAGAACTCCGGCCCCTTTTATCTCAAATTATCCATATCCCGCGGCCGTGCTAAAACTGCCCCGCAGTCAGCGAGGTCTCTCCCATGCCCCGACTTGCCGGAAAAACTGCCCTGATCACCGGGGGAAGCAGCGGCATCGGCCTTGCCACCGCCAAAGCCTTCGTTGCCGAAGGCGCCCGGGTGGCGATCACCGGCCGGCAAGTGGACGCGCTCGAAGCAGCGGCCCGCGAGGCCGGATGCGGAACGCTCGCTATCCAATGCGATGCCGGCAGTCTCGAGCAGATCGATGCGGCTGCCCATCGCCTCGCCAATGAATTCGCCGGGCTCGACATTCTGTTCGCCAATGCCGGTCTGTTCACCAACGCGCCGATCGGCAACGTCTCCGAGGCGGAATTCGACGCGGTCTTCAATATCAACGTCAAAGGCGTCTTCTTCACCGTGCAGGCGATGCTGCCGCTGATGCGGCGCGGCTCTTCCATCATTCTCAATGCATCCATCGCGTGGCGAATGGGACGGCCCGGGATTTCGCTCTATGCGGCCAGCAAAGCGGCCGTGCGGACCTTCGCCCGCAATTTTTCCGCCGATCTGACGCCGCGCGGCATCCGCGTCAACGTGATCAGTCCCGGACCTATCGACACACCGATCTGGGAGCGTGGACGCGATGCTGCGGCGGCCAATCATTTGCGACGCAGGATCGAAGCGGGTGTGCCCATGGCGCGCATGGGCAGCGCCGGCGAGGTTGCCGCGGCCGCTGTCTTTCTCGCCTCGGACGAATCCGCCTACATGATGGGCGCCGAACTCATCATCGATGGCGGCGCCAGCGAAGTTCCCGGCGCCAATTCGCTGTGATCATGCGGCGCCGATCGATGCCGCTTCCAGCCTCTGCAGCCAATCGATCAGGTCGTGGATGACCGCGGGCGGAAGCACAAAATCAAGTCTGAACCCGGTGTCCAGCACCAGCGACATCAGGGGCGTGCCATCCGTGGCCATCGCCCCCTGAAATTTCGTAATTCTCTTGGCCGCCATCGGAAAATGGGTTCGCGGATCGTTGCCGCCGAGCATCTTGCGCTGCGCCTCGAACAGCGTGGCGATGGCCTGTTCGATACCCATCATGACGGCGCCGGCATGTTCCGTCGGGAACTGAAGATGGGCAACCGAACCGTTGGCGCGTTTCACCTGAAGCTCGGAAATATTCCCGTCCTTCGAGATCGCCGCCGTAAACTCATTCACGTACTGACCCGTATCTGCCGCCATTCCCGGCCCCCCTGTCCCGTTCGATTCCGTCAGGGCGGCAGTGTAATTCCTGATCCGCCCGGTCTCAAACTCAACCGCCTGCAGTGCGGAGCCGCTTCAGCGCCTCTTCCGCCAGCTTCATCCACGAGCTTGCGATTTTCAGATGCGCGTCGCGCAATTCCTGGCTGCGCGCCTGCGCCGCCGATTTGACGGCTTCTCCCGCCCAGTCGAGACAGCGGGCAATGCGGCCTTCCAGGGATTCGGACGGGTGAGGATTCACCGCGGTTCACATTCCTGTTCCGCGTCAGGCGGTCCGTCCCGCCGCCCGCGCCTTATCCGGCGTCGCTGTGTCTTGCCGTCCCGGCAGGTTCCACAGTTGCCGCGAGTTTCTCCCAGATCTCTGCCAGCCGGTTGTAGGAGGCAGCAACCGCTTCATTTCGTGCACGGACAGCCGAGTTGTTCGCCGCCTCGGCTCTCAGGCGATATGTACAGCCCCTTTCTTCAGGCAATTCCGATACTTCCATAATTCCCTCCGGTCGGCGGTATGGAGAATCCCCCAAAGCGGAATTGGTTCCAAAATTGTCACAAGATTCCGATGAATCGAACCGGATTTTCGTGAAACGGTCACGCTTCCGCCAGTGCAATTTCCGGCCAATTTGCCCAATGCGGGGCAGGGCGGGTTCTGCTAATCTTTCGCCTCAGGGCGAGGGGAGGCGGGGGTGGATTTGAGGACAGACCGGCGCGTTGAATGCTTTCGTCTGGAGGCGGCAAAGGCCCGCCTGCGGGCTGCCAAAGACCCGGAACACCGCGAAGCCTTCCTCAACATCGCTGCGGACTGGGAGGCGCTGGAACGCGAAGCCCGGCATCTGGCAGTTACTTCGCCCAAAGATGAACCCGCGCATCTCTGAGCGCGGCGATTATCCGCTTGTGGAAGCGCGTCGGCGCGACGCCACACGTCGATCGGTCGCAGGCCTTGCGGCCGTGTTCTTCCTCGCGCTTGCGCCCGCGCAACTGCCTGCCGCGGAAAAGCCGCCCGATTTTTCCGGCCTCTGGGGCCGCAACGCCTTCGATTTCGAGCCCGCGCCTTACCAGCCCCGGCCGGTCACAAATCTCAGACGCATGCCGGACGGCACCCAGGACAACGACGCGCTCGTCGGCGACTACCGCAATCCCATCCTGAAGCCCGAAGCCGCCGAAGCGCTGCGGGAACGCGGCGCCATTTCGCTCACGGGCAAGCCGTTTCCCGATCCCTCAAACCAGTGCGCCTCCTGGCCGCCGCCTTTCACTTTCGCCATGCAGCTCGGCCTGCAGATATTCCAGCAGAGAGACCAGATCACGATCCTCCACAACCAGGACGATCAGGTCCGCTATGCGCGGCTGAACGCAACACACCCGCGTCACCTGGTCCCGAGCTGGAAAGGCGATTCGGTCGCCCATTACGAAGGTGACACGCTCGTCATCGACACCGTCGGCATCCGGACCGGCCCGCTCGGCCTGGTGGACCGCTACGGGACGCCGCACAGCGATGCTCTGCACGTTATCGAGCGCTATCGCCTGATCGACGGCAAATCTGCGCGCGAAGCCTCCGAACGTCAGCAGAAGGACAATGGCGCCGCCGGTCTCGGCGGCGCGGCGGTCGTGGACCGCGCCTATGACGGCCCGGGTCTGCAGCTTCAGTTCACGGTGGAAGACCCGAAAATGTTCACCGCGCCATGGTCCGGTGTCGTGACCTATCGCCGGCTGAAAGGTCCGTGGCAGGAGCAAATCTGCGCCGAAAATCCCAACGAATATTATGCCGGCCGCAAGACCGCGATTCCCTCCGCGTCAACCGCGGATTTCTGACCAGGGCTTTTCGACAACTTCAGTTCGCTGAACCGGCCACGGTTCCCCTTCGCGCGCCGGCGATTTGCGCTATAACCGCTCCCGGAACTTCCGGGGAGAAACCAATGCCCAAAATCGGCCGGCTTCGCGCGCTTTGCACGGCCGCATCGCTTGCGCCACTGTTCGCAGCCGGCGCCGCATCGGCGCATCATTCCTTCGCGATGTTCGACACTTCAAAGCAGGTCACGGTGCAGGGCGTGGTCAAGCAATTCACCTGGGCCAATCCGCATGTCTGGCTCGACATTGTGGTCACCGATGACAGGGGACAGCCGCAAACCTGGGGCCTCGAATCGCTCGCCGTCGGTCTTCTCTACCGCGATGGCTGGACCGCCGATTCGCTCAAACCGGGCGATAAGGTCACCGTGCAACTGCACCCCATGCGCGACGGTACCTTTGGCGGACAGTTGATGAAGGTCACGCTCGCCGACGGACACGTGCTCAATTCCGGCAATGCCCGCCCGTAACACCGCATGGCCAAAAACATCGCCTTCATCGCGCTCGCCGCGGCGCTCATCGCCGGACCATCCGCCGTCCGTAGCGCGGCTGACCAGCACCCCGATTTCTCCGGCACCTGGCTGCAGCGCAGTCCCGGCGCGCAAAGCTTCAACGGATTCGAACTCACGCCCGCGGGGCAGGCGGCTTTCGATCGCAACAAGGCCGGCATTGCGGCCAGCGACCCGGAGATCGACACCGCGCTGCGCTGCGAGCCGCAGGGCGTGCCGCGCATGCTCTCGCCCGGGCCGCTGCCCTTTGCGGTGATGCAGGGGACAACGCTGATCGGCGTCGTTTCGGAAGCATTTGCGCAGCCGCGGCTGATCTATTTCGGCGCCGACCACCGCAAAGGCTATTGGCCGACTTATATGGGCGACTCCATCGCCCATTGGGACGGCGATACGCTCGCGATCGACACCGTGAATTTCGTCCCCACGACTTTTCTCGACATGCGCGGTCTGCCGCATTCCGATGCGCTGCATGTCAGCGAACGCATGCAGTTGCTCGATGACGGCAGGATGCTGCAGGATCAGGTCACGATCGACGATCCCAAATTTTTCAAAAAACCTTTTACGCTGACGCATCAATATGCGCGCCGGGACGATATCAAGATCGTCGAAAACGTTTGCCTCAACACGCGCACGCGCCCGTGATCATGCCCATTCTCACCATGGGCGGCCCTGCTTGTGGCCGGACTTGACCCGGCCAAGCCGCCCGCCCGTCAAGCGCGGATCGCCGGGCCAGTGAATCGCCGTTGCTCGGGGCCCGTTACCGCATCTGAACGGCTTGCTTGTGATCGGGCCGGAACGGACCAGCCGGAACGGACCAGCCGGAACGGACCATCTGGCGCTCCGGCTGCAAGCATGAGAGGTGATTCATGCCTGATACGCTGGGCTTTGTCGGCACCGGCAAAATGGGCGGCCCCATGGCAAACCGCCTGCTCGATGCCGGCCATGCCCTCACCGTCTATGACATCCGCGACGAGGCAGTCGCTCCACTGATCGCGCGCGGCGCGGCAAAAGCCCGCTCCTCGCGCGCCGTCGCTGATGCCGCGGACATTGTCTTCTTCAGCCTGCCCGAGCCGCAGGATGTGAAGGGCGAAGCCATCGGTGATGACGGCGTGATCGGGGGAAGCCGTGCCCGGATCCTCGTTGACCTCTCCACCACGGGCCGGCCAACCACGATCGTCGTGGCCGAAGCGCTCGCGCGGGCGAACATCGCCATGGTGGACGCCCCCATTTCCGGCGGCGTCGCGGGCGCGATGCGGGGCACGCTCGCGGTCATGGCATCCGGCGCACCCGCCGCGCTCGATCGCGTGAAACCGCTGCTCGCTGTTTTCGGACGCGTATTCGTCATCGGCGATACTCCCGGCATGGCGCAGGTGATGAAGCTCGCCAACAACCTGCTCTCGGCGACCTCGCTCGCCATCGCTTCGGAAGCCATAGTGATGGGCATCAAAGCGGGGCTCGATCCGAAACTGATGGTCGAAGTGATCAATGCCGGCACGGGACGCAATTCTGCCACCGAAACAAAATTCCCGCAGGCAATTCTCACCCGCCGCTTCGCCCATGGTTTCGCCACCGGTCTGATGAACAAGGATGTGCGCCTCTGTCTCGAAGAAGCACGCGCGCTGGATGTGCCGATGCCGGTGGGTGAAGCGGTGCGCGCGATCTGGCAGGCGGCCGAACGCGAACTCGGCGCCGATTCAGACTACACGGAAATCTTCCGCTACTTCGAACGCCTTTCCACTTGACCGCTTTTCCGCGTTGCGCGTTCCAGCTCCGGAACAAGCACCAGCAGTTTTGTGCTACGTTCTCCTTTGTCCGTCGAAGGATTGCGTATTTGTTCGGCAAAACATTGCAGCGGATTTTGAAAACAGGCGAAGTGTTGACAGTTGCGTCTTCTATCAATCGGAAACATCATTCCAATATTGGGAGAGAAAGCAATGTTCACGCAATTTCACGAAAGGCTGCGCGCCGCCTCCTCAACCATGCTCTGGGTCGGGTTGCTGATGGTCTTGCTGGGATTTGCCGCGATTATATTTCCCATGATCTCGACGCTGGTGGCGACGATTCTTGTCGGTTGGGTATTCCTTGTTTCCGGCCTGATCACTTTGTACGGTTCCTTTTCGATCCACGGCACCGGTCCCTTCTTCGGCGCGCTTCTGCTCGCCCTCCTGTCCGTTCTGGGCGGCGTTTACATGCTGGTTAATCCGGTGGCCGGCGAGGCCGCTCTGACCCTTGTTGCCGGCGCGCTCTTCATGGTCCAGGGCGCTTACGAGATCATCTTCGCGTTCGAAGTGCGGCCGCTTCCGGTGTGGGGCAGCATGCTGATCTCGGGCATTGCCAGCGCCATCCTGTCCGTCGTGATCGTCGCCGGCTGGCCGGGAATTTCGCTGATCGCGCTCGGGATTCTGCTTGGCGTAAATTTTCTCAGCACCGGTTTTGCCTTTATCTTCCTCTCGCGTGCGCTGAAACCCGCGTCGGCTGCACACGTCACCGCATAACGCGGAAGCCGATGTTCCCTTTAAGCGATGTCTCCCGGCGGCCACAGACCTACCCCGTGGTCACCATAGCGATCATTGCACTGAACGCCTTTGTCTTCGTCATCGAACTCATGCAGGGTGATTCATTCGTCACCGCATGGTCCGTAACCCCGGCCGGAATCACTGCCGGGCACAACTGGATCACCCTGCTGACTGCAATGTTCATGCATGGCGGTTGGCTTCACATCATCGGCAACATGGTCTTTCTCTGGGTCTTTGGTCCGGAAATGGAAGACGCCATCGGCCATGTGAAATATGGCCTGTTCTATCTGGCGGGCGGGCTTGCGGCCTGGGCTGCCCAGATTGCCACCGATCCGGCCTCCACGGTTCCGGCTCTCGGGGCCAGCGGCGCCATTGCCGCCGTGATGGGCGCTTTTCTGGTGACATATCCGCGCGACCGCATCCGCACGGTGATTTTTTTCGGCATTTTTGTCCGTATCACACTCATCCCCGCGGTCGTTCTGATCGGGATCTGGTTTCTCATTCAGCTGATCAGTTTCGGCGCAGATTCGGACCACACGCAAGGTGTGGCCTATATGGCCCATGTCGGCGGAATGCTGTTTGGCGCAGTTGCGGGGAAACTCCTTACCGCCCGCGGCCCCCGTTATTTATGAGTTTGGTAAAAGAGGCTGCATCAGATGGTAACCATTCTTGGCGCTGGAGGCGCCATCGGTGACGAGCTCGCCGGGCGTCTGGCGCTGAAAAGCGAATCCGTCCGTCTGGTCAGCCGGAATCCAAAGCGGTCTTCGGGTGCTGTGCAGAGCGTTGCCGCTGATGTCACGGACAGGGATCAGACGATCCAGGCCGTGGCCGGCTCCAGCATTGTCTATCTTCTGGTTGGTCTCAAATACGATACCCGGATCTGGCAGGAGATGTGGCCGCGCGTGATCGCCAATGCAATCGAGGCCTGCAAACGTGCAGGTGCCAGGCTGGTGTTTTTCGACAATGTTTACATGTACGGCAAAGTGAATGGTCCGATGACGGAGAACACGGCATTCAACCCCTGCAGCAGGAAAGGCGAAATTCGCGCGAAGATCGCAACAACCGTGATGGATGCCTGGCGCTCCGGAGAACTGACTGCGATGATCGCGCGTTCGGCGGACTTCTATGGACCGGTGACGCGGAATGGCGTTCCCAATCTGCTTGTCTTCGAACCACTCTCCAGAAACCGGAAAGCTTCATGGCTCGTGAATGATTCCGTTCCGCACTCCTACACCTACACGCCGGATGCCGCGCAGGCACTGCTCGACCTGTCCGAAAGCGCAACGGCCTGGAATCAGACATGGCACCTTCCCACCGCGCACAACCCGCCGTCGGGAAAAGAGTTCATCGCCATGGCCGCGAGGGAATTTGGTATCGCGCCAAATTATCGCGTTCTCGGGAAATCCATGATCTGGCTCGCCGGGCTCTTCAACCCGATGGTCGCCGAATCCCGGGAAATGCTCTACCAGAATGAATTCCCCTATATCTTCGATTCGGGAAAATTTGCAGCGGCTTTTGGCTTTGCCGGTACCTCATATCCTGACGGTATCCGGGAAACAGCCCGTTCGTTCAAACCCGACACTCTTCGCGCCGGCCGCTGACCGCAGCACCTGCGAAAGCAAGCGCGCACTGGCGCAGCAAAGAGTGGGGATCGTTACGCCCGAACCGTCCCGCCCCCCAGGGGCACTTTACCAGTGGGCGAGCGCTTCCTTTGCTTCCGCAAGACCGTCAAAATTTGGATTCTTGGCCAACGTGGTTTGCAGCAAATTCTTGGCTTCCACCGGCTTGCCGTTGGCCCTGAGGGCAACGGCGTAATGGTATGAAATCGCCGGGTTGCCGGTTTCCAGATCGTGTGCATGCTGCAGGGCCGGAAAAGCGCCCTGATTGTCCCCGTGCTGATATTTTATCCAGCCAAGGGTGTCGGCGATTTCCGCGGATTGCGGCGCAATTTTTGCCGCAGTGGACGCCAGCGCAAGAGCACGCGTCGGGTCGGTTTTCTGCAGAAGCGTCGCAAGATTGTTCAATGCAACCGGATCGTCGGGGCGCAGCTTGAGAAGCTCTTCGTAAGCTGCGCGTGCGCCGGCCGCATCGCCGGAAGCCATGGTCAGGCCTGCATAGCGGCTGCGGACATCGCCGTCATCGGGATTTCTTTTGATCCAGTCCGCGAGAACGGCTTTTGCGTCGGCAGTCTTTCCGGCCGACTGATAGAGATCGCTTAACGCCACCGCAATGCGCGCGTCAGGTTTCGCCGCAAGAGTTCTTTTGAGCAGGGCTTCCGCTTCATTGCCGCGCTTCAGGCGCAGCAGCGTGTAGGACAGCATAAGGTCTGCATCCGGACCGGGATTTGCGGTCGCGAATGTCTGCGCAGACGCAAGTGCCGTTTCCCCTTTTCCGCCGGCGATCTGCAGGTCCACCAGAACCCGGCGCGCCTCGGGCGAAGCAGGAGCGAGTTCTGTCGCTTTTGTCGCCGTGTCCTCGGCGCCACGCAAATCTTTCGCCGCATACAACGCGCGGGCAAGCAGATCATACGCGGCGGGCGACGATGTCTTGCCGGCCGCCAGCCTGCGAAATGTTGCCACGGCATCTGACGTCTGCCCACGTTGCAATTGGATCTGCCCCTCCAGTGCGAGAGCATCAGGATTGTCGGCTGCAATCTGGAGAAGCCCCGCGACGGCTGATTGCGCTTCGGGGAATTTACCGCGCGTCATGAGGTAATTGGCCAAAGCGAGGCGGGGTGCCGGGTTCTGGGGTCCTGCCTTGATCGCCTGGTCAAACAGCGAGAGCGCGTCCTGATCCCGCCCAATATGAACCGCAATCTGAATCAGCTTCGACCAGGCAGCCCAGTTCGCTGGCTGCTGGCCGATGATCACTTGCAAATCCGTTTTTGCGCTTTCGAATTCACCAATGCCCGCGGATGCATTGGCCCGATAAAACAGGGCTGGCAGGAACTTCGGGTCTTTGGCAAGCGACTTGCCGTATTCCGCCGCCGCTCCGTGGATATCGCCGCGCACCGTCAGAATTTGCCCGCGGTAAAAAGCCGGCAGGGGGCTTGCCGGCGCTCGCTGCGCCATGCGGTCGGCCGTAGCCAGAGCCTCGTCGGATTTCTTCTGCACCAGCAATGCGCCGATCAACGCCGCCGAAAGCTGCAGGTTATCCGGATCGCGCTGCACGGATTCCCGGAGTTCCTCGACCGCGCGGTCGCCTTCACCGGCCCGGAGTTGCAACAATGCGAGTTCCCGCTCCAGCAGAGGATTTGCCCGTGGCGCTTTGTTCGCCGTTTCGAGCGCGGACATTGCCTCGTCAAACCGTCCAAGCGCCAGATAGGCTTGCGCGAGCACGGCTTGTGCAGACGGATCATTCGATGTCTTCAGAGGCTCGAGAAGATTTAATGCCTCCTGCGGCGACTTCTGGCTCAGGCGAAGTGTTGCGAGCTGCAACCGGGCGAGTCGGTCTTCCGGTTGCGTCGCGACAAGCTGGGTCAGTATTGCGCCCGCAGACTCGGCGTTCCCGCTCGCCTGCGCCATCGCAGCAACCGTCCTGGCAATTGCCGCGCGCGACTGAACGAACCCCGGCGGAAGGCTCTGCGCCAGGCGCCACGCGCCGGCATTGTCCTTCGCGCGCATCATCAGGACAGCATTGAAATACTGTCCGTATAAGGACTTCGGCTGTTCGGTCAGCAGCGATGCAACCGCCGCCTTCGCTTTCGCATCCTCCTTCAACGCAACCAGAATCTCGATCCGCATCACCTGGGCAAGCGCGCTGTGCGGCATCTCGTGCAGGAAGTCGTCGGCGCCTGCGAGTGCCTTCCCGAGGTCTCCGCCCGCGCCGGCGAGAGAAATTTTCATTGTCCAGGCGGCTTCGTTGGACGGCGAAAGCCTGACGGCCTCGTCTGCCTGGCTGGCGGCGAGGGCGGAATCATTCTGTTGCTGCGCCAGTCTGGCGCTCGCAACCAGTCCGGCGGCGTCGTGGCGCAGTGCGAGCGAATGGTCCATGGCCGCGCGCGCATCCTTCGGTTGCCCCGACATTTGCAGCGCAAAGGCTCTCGCGCTGAGAACATCCGGTGTTGTCCTGTCCTCGGTGCCCGGGCGCGGATCCGGATATTCCGCCAACAGTTCCTTGAATTCCTTGCGCTGCAACATCGTGTTCAACAGACCCGGCACCACCAGCTCGGGCGGGCCGTAATCCTTGTACGCCTGCCGTAATTCGCGCTCTGCGTTGGCGGCCTGGCCGGTGCGCAACAGGACCATGCCGAGACGGGCGCGAATTTCGCCGTTTTCCGGCTGCAACAGTGCGGCATTCTTCAGCTGGATGAGTGCGAGATTGAGATTGCCGGTCTTTTCGGCGCTTTCGGCATCGGCAAGCAGCCGCTCCACTTGCGAAAGTTGCGCAGGGGAAGCATTTCCGGCAGCGGCTGTGGCAGGACTGCCCGATGCAAATGCAACGCACACAAATGCAACCAGCCCAGCGCCAGTTCGCATCGCCGCCATACGCCGGCGAGCCAGATGGAAGCGGGTACGACAGTTTGGTGCAACGTGGCGGAAGCCGCAATTCAGGTAACGAACCGTCAAAAAGGCCTCCCCGTGGGGCAGCCTTTATGCCTCTAACAGGATTTGGCCGGATTCCGCAACTTTCCGAGAATGCAGTGGGGAGTTTTCCCGCGATCCAGCCGAGCCGATATGCGCAGTTGTGCGAGATCATCCGAATCGTTTTACGCAGTGGCTTTTCGCGCCAGCGGCGCAGAGTTCCTGCGCGCTGCATTGTCGCACTTTGACATTTGTGTAAAGAATTTTTACGGCCTGCTTTGGCGGAAAAGCTCTGTTTTTCTAGCCCAGTGTAAAGATCAATTACAATAACCTTACGGTCGCTGAATTAAGTTCCTGATTTGATTACGCTTTATTATGCGGAAACTTGCTCCAGAACAGTACAACTCAGAGGGGCGACGGTAGTGCAAAAAGGCGCGAACAGGCTGCTGGAACTATTGGCAATTTCCGTGGGGCTGTCGATCCTTCAGCCGGCAATATCCTTCGCCGATGCAATCCCAAATAACACAATACTTTTCAATGACTTGACCGATAACCTTAGCGTCACGACTACGGGCGACGCTACAGGCAGGGTGACTTTTGACTGCACGATACCTGACTCCTGCAAGGCCTTTGTGCGCCCACCTCCGGATGGCGGCACCTCATCGAGCCCGGGAACGACATTGTACGTATTGGAGCCGAACAGTCAGATCATCAGCGATACCGTTACGAATGCCGGTTTCGATGCAGCTAGGGGTAGCTACGAGTTCGATTTTTTATCCGATTCGGATAATGGGTTAGGCTTGGAACTTTTTATCCGATCTGGATAATGGGTTAGGCTTGGGAACTTATACCGCCGGGGACAAGATAACCGAGGACGGAACCATCCAGGACGCTTTTACTATCAGTTGGAATGGTTTTGGTACGAATGCCGGAGTTGTTGTTGAAACCGATACCATCCAGTTCCAGTCAGACGTCGAATTGACCGTTGTTGGAGTCCCCGAACCAATCTCGCTTGCCGTGTTCGGCGCAGGTCTGCTCGGGCTTGGCGCGCTACGCCGCCGTAGCAGGGCAAAAGCGTAACTTTTCCACTTCAAAGCGGCAGCCTCGGACTGCTTCCGTTGCATGAACGTCTTAAGCTGGCCAAATTCAGCCACGACTGCTGCTGCTGCTGCCCGGGCGCCTCTCTTCGGCGAAGGATTTGCCGGTCCCGCTGTTATTGTGCGTCAAAGACCAATATTTCACCGGGATGCGCGGCGTCCTGGCGGCGCGTTGCGATGATCAGCTTGCTCCATTCGGGTACGAACCAGCCGGTTTGAGCGCCCCAGCCGGTGGGATAGCTCGCGAGTTTCCGATAGTTGTTGGCATCGACCTGCTGAAACACTTCGACGAATCCCGGAGAAGGCGCGCGTTCGTCGCCGCCGCCAACCGCTCTGCCGATCACGTAAATCCGGCCTCTTGCGCCATCGTAAAAGATGTCATCCGAGAACACTGCGGGATCGAGTTTCACATTGGCCGCAGGCTTACCCGTATCCGTATCGAATGCCATCAGACTCGCGGGGTTGCGGCAGGCGACGAACAGCCGATGATGCGCCTCATCCAGCTGCATTGGAAAGTTGTCCGAACATCCTGTCGCCGGCCATTCGGCAACCGTTCGATTGCTGGCGAGGTCTGAGACCTGGATTTCCATCTTGTCCGGCACATTGATGAAAACGCGGTTCCCCGCTTTTTCCAATTGAAACGATTCCGGATGCGCATCGGTAGGAATGCGCGCCACCACCTTCCCGGCCAGATCCAGAATTGCCAGGGCGCCGTCGCCCTGCTCGCGTGTTGGTTTGCCGTAAAGGAATTTTTCTCCGCCATAACCAACAAGCACGTGATTCCGGCGCGCATCAAATCGGACATTGTCCGCATCCTGGCCGAGCTTTGCCGTGTTCATCAGACGCAGCGTTGTGCCGTCGAAGATCTTCGCCGTCCCATCGCCGCCCGAGGCCACAAACAGCCGCTTTCCTGCGGGGTCGTAATATGCACCCTGCGGTTCGTCGAGATTGGGGATGGTCGCCACCTGTTTGCCCGCGCGCAAATCGATGACTTCGAGCGTGTGATTGTCGAAGGCAGTGGCGAAAATCCGCTGCCCGTCAATATCGGCAGCCATGTGATCCATGCGGCCGTTGACATTCGCGAGCGGGATGCGGGCGGAGAGTTTCAGGGGAACCGGGCCCTGAGCGGTGGCAAGGACCGGCAAGAGAACGCATGCCAGACAGAGCGAAATCCCGTATTTCATCTTCTTCTCCCTTCGCTGAATTTCCAATCCGGATGCTGCTTTTGATGGAAGCGGGTGAAACTCGCGCCGCTTCAGAGGACAGATGCGTTTACGCTTCCGCGCCTTGCAATATCGCGCGCCGTTCCGTCATGTGCGCCAGCGCCAGCACCATGGCAGCGGCAATCACCAGTTCCACTGCCAGCATTGCCATGCCCGAACTGTAGTTCCCGGTTCGCCCGCGCAGGATTCCGATGACAAACGGCCCGATAAATCCGCCCAGCGAAACGATCGCATTCATCGTGGCTATTCCGCCGGCTTCGGCGGCTCCGCGGAGAAACGTGGATGGAAGGGTGAAGTAGGGGGCAATGGCCGAGGGAATTCCCGCCACCGCAAATACCAGTCCCGTCAACGCGATCGCATTGTTTGTCGCCGCGCTCGACAGCGCAAACCCCGCGGCGGCGATCAGCCAGGCAAATGCAACATGCCGGAATTGTTCGCCACGCCGGTCGCTCGAATAGCCCCACGCTACAACCATCACCATGGCTGCGAGATAGACCAGTGCAACCACGATGCTGGTACCGAAATTCGAGAATCCCATCGCGCTCACCATCTGCGGCAGCCACAGGCTGGTGCCATACAGCGCCGATCCGGCGGCGAACCCCGCTGCCGAAAGCACGATGATTTTAGGGTCGCGTAGCGCCTGCCACAGATCCTGCTTGTCGCCGCGCCGCTCGGCCCTCAGCCGCGTCGCGATGACTTCACGATCCGGAACATCGAGCCAGTTTGCCTGTCCCGGTCCGTCTGGAAGCCATTTCAGTACCGCAAGCCCAAGCAGGCATGCGGGCAAGCCTTCCAGCAGGAAGAGCCACTGCCAGCCATGCAATCCGGCCAGCCCTTCCATGCCGAGAAATGCTGCCGATAAAGGCGCGCCCACCATGCCTGAAAGCGGAATGGCGCAGACAAACGCCGCCGAAAAGCGCGCGCGATAGGCCTGGGGAAACCACAGCCCGAGATAATACATCACCCCCGGAAACAATCCGGCCTCGGCCAAACCGAGCAGAAAGCGCAAAATGTAAAATCCGGCAGGGCCTGCGACGAATCCCGTCGCCGCCGACAGCCCGCCCCAGGTCAGCAGAATACAGCAGATCCAGCGGCGCGCCCCAAATCGCAACAACACGGCGTTCGCAGGAACCTGAAACAGCAGGTAACCGGCAAACAGCACGCCGCCGCCGAATCCGAACACCGCGGGCGAAAACCCGAGATCCCTGTTCATGGTCAGCGCCGCAAATCCGGCGTTCACGCGATCCAGATAATTGGCGAGATAAAGCAGCCCGAGAAACGGAATCAGGCGCCACGCCGCTTTCGCAAAGACGCTGTCCCCGGCGCTTGCCATCGGATCTCCCCGCAGCCGGGAGGACGCTACTTTGTCCTGCGCAGTTTGTACAACGCGTTCTGTCCGGCAAATTCCGGAATATGGCTGCCCGGCGCGCCCCACGCTTTCGTTTCCGTCCGGCTTTCGCTGGCGGGGCAGAACCCCAGTTTTGCCTCCCCCTGGCGGCCTGGCGGGGAGGCCGAACCGCACCAAAGCGCGTAAGCGCGAAGGCCGGTTCGGGTGGGGGGTTATGGGAACCGAAGCGCTTTCGGGTCGCGCATCCACGCCTGTGAGACAGTCGAGCGCGTTGTCGCCGGCGCTCAGCGAAACGTTTGCGGATTGATCCCTTTGAAACTAGCGGCGCAGCCCCGAGCGGATTTAGAAGAGTTCAGACTGGCTGCCGGGCGGTCGGACTTGCGCGACGTGACTTCGGCAAGAATAATAGACTTTCATTGAAATGAGGCGCTCGCGCGCGCTCCGGTTTCCGGGTTGCAGCCGATGCAAGTGCAAGGCCCCTGCAGGTCGAAGACTCGATATTCGTGATGTTGGGGAAGAATGGCACGGCAATGCGGGCAGCGATTTCACCGTGAACACCGATCCCGCCCCAGGCTGCCGGTGAAGCCATGATGGAGCGGCCACGATATGACATCGGCTAAACGCAAAATTGTCAGGATCCTGTTTGGCGCGGAGATGGGGCTTTCTCCACTGCTGGCCGCCGGCGCATTGCTTGTGCCTGTCGCCGCGCATTGGGGATCCTACAGATACATCCCGGCAATCGTTTGGATTCTTCTGTTTGGCCAATGCATTCTCACCTTCAGGTCGCGTGGAATGTGGTTTCTCCTCGGTCCCCCCGTCGCGTTTGTCGCCATTGAGCTGTTTCTTGTGGCTGCCGCTCCGATCCCGAAGCAGAGCGCGGCATCAGTCGCCGCAACGGACAATACGCCCGCCAATTCCGCAACCAGGCCACCACTCATCACCGATAACCCTGACGGAACATTCACGATTTAAAGATTGCCTCCGAAGGGCAAGACTGGAGATGCGGCTGAGCAGGGCTTGATCATCCCCCCGCAGGTTATTGTCCCCGAGTTTCCGTCAGCGGTGAAAAAACAAAAATGAGCTTGCATCCCGTCCCGATCTCCAGCGACAGGGCGTGCATTTCGACGGCAAACCGCGTTAACCGAAGGGCTACACCGGCCGCGCTTGTGCGGCAGAATCCGACGCGCGTCGGACCGAGCTACCCACCCCGATGATGATCGCAACGGCTCTGGCCGGGGGTATTGGATTCATGATCGTTCGCGCAAACCGAATCCCCAATTGCCGCCCGTGCGGCCTGTCGTTCGCCTTTCCAGAATGCGCGCTTCATCCAGCGAAGGTGCTTCCACCACTCTCCGGTCGCTGTCAGATTTCCCTTTTTAACGGATGCCATCCCGCGGATATAGCAGGGCTCGCATCCGAAGGCTAAAAAAAGGCACCGGGCCGACACGATCGTATCTGAAATCTCTCCGCAACCGGCCTGCTGCACGTCTGCTCCGTATGCGGATTGTGCTCCGGACCTGATCGCCGGATTATGACCGCCGGATTATCGGGGGCCTGACACCGGGACCAGGGGCAGGCATCGCCCGGCCGGTGGGCCAGGAAAATGAATTGATTGCGATCCGGTTTCGCAGTATCGTGCCCTTTCTCTTGGCCAGGGGGCGGGTGATGGCGTTCTGCGAGTTGTGCGGACATGCAACCGACCCAGGTGCGATGTTCTGCGGAAATTGCGGCAAGCCGCTCAAAAACGTGGCGAGTGAACCTCGGCCTGACTTGACGAGCCTTGCCCATGCGGCGGCTCCCGCCGCCGTCGCTTCGGCGCCTCCCCTTGCCGGAACACCTCACGCGGCGGGCGATGGCAATGCATTCACCTGGCCATTCCGGCAGGAGAATTGGCCGGGCCGTCTATGGGTTCTGCTACTCGGCTGGATACCGCTATTCGGCTGGCTGCCGGCATTTACGATATCCTTCGGCTGGATGATGGAGGCCATTGGACGGCGCGGCCGTGGTGAAGCGGACAGCCTGCCGCAGCCGCGCAATATCCTGCAGATGTTCGTCCATGGCATCGTGTACTGGCTGATGCTGTTTTTGTACGTTGCGGTGCCGATCTGGCTATTGGGCGCAATTTTCGCGGCTGAAACCGCGATCATCACCCAGGAATTTCATGGCTGGATGGTGAATTCCGGGGAGAACGCGTTGATCACCGGCCTCAACGTCGTGGCATTGGGCTTGGGCGCGTCCGACCAGTTCGCGCTCATTCCGCAGCAGGACCTGTTGACACTCATCCAGCGCTGGGCCGTCGTCTATACCGCCGGGTTCCTTTTGCCCGTGTTCTGGGTGGTGTTCGCGGTTCCTGTGTTCATGGCTGCAACGATCCGCTTCGCTGTGTCAGGCCGATACGGCAGCTATTTCCGCCCGATAGCCAATACCGCATTCGTACTGCGCCACTTCTTCGGTTTCCTCGGGCTATTCGCGGTTATGGCCGCAGTGATCGTGGTCACGGGATTGCTTCCACTGATGGGAATTTATCTGTTCTTCACCGCCGGTCTGTGGATCACCGCCTATTACGCCGGGCGGCTCGGGGCACGACTGCATCCGCAGGATTAATTCACGGATTTTTCCCTGAGTTGTTGCCGTAGCGCGCGCAACTCGTCCTGAACAGATTTCTTGAAGTATTTTTCATAAGCCAGCGCCATCCGCGCCGCGAAATCCTCGAGCAGACCGGCTTCAAGATGATCGATATCGGCGCCGTTCGCGTGAGCGCCGTACAGGACAATTGCGTGAAGCTCATCTGCGAAAACGACGGGGACCGCTGCTGCGGGAGCGGTAACGTCTGTCAGTTGGCCATCGTCGGGCACAGGAAGCCGAAGAATTTCTGTTTCTCCGCAGGCAAGGTTTTCCATCAGTTGCTCGAAAATACGCGGATCCAGTCCGGATCGGCTGGCGTTCCAGCGCTGTGACCTGAAGACAGGCTGGAAACGATCATCCACTCTTCTGAAGGTTGCCGCGGAGGCCAGGTTCAGCCCTTCGCAGGGACCGTTCACCAGCGCCGCATCGATTTCTCCAATTTCATTGGCCTGCCTGACTTTTTTGCCCAGAAGCGCCAGCTCGGCAGAGGCGCGGTGGAAACGCCGGTTGAAAAGATAATCCGTCTCAAGCGTTGCCTTGTGCGTCATGTAGCTCAGCACAGCCAGTGGGCCCATGGATGCCATGAACTGCCCTCCGGGCGGTACACGGATCAATTTGAAAAATCCGGGGAACAGATCGCGTAACATGTCTTCGATGCGGTAGCCCAGGACGAAGAATGACGCCGTTACTCCAAAGGCGATCAGCTGAGGGGTGACATTCAGGACCCGGGGGTGACGAACGGCTGTCCAAATGCAGATCGCTACGATTCCGCAGAGCAGGTAACCCGATTCCAGAACCAATTCATCGGGCGACCAACCGTTCCAGATGCTGAGGTTCCAGACATGTTCGGCCCAGAACGAGGTCGCCTCGTTACTGTCGGCAAATATGAAAGCGGGAATTCCGATAAGGCAGCCCCACAACACCCAGCGCATGCGCTGATGTTCGAGAGGTGGCAGGTGCGGAAGCCGGTACCCCACCACCAGAATGGTGGACAGACTGACCGCATAACCGCCAAATATCGCGCAGCGGGTAATCCATTCCGTATACAGGCCGAACGCGTTGGCGAAGCTCGCGAGCTGCAGAATTGCCAGCGTCGCTCCCAGTCCGAGCGCGAGCGGCTCAAGCCAGCGTAGCTCCTGCTCGGTGCGATTGTGCGGAAAGCGTAAGGCAAAGATCAGGAAGCCGGCATAGCCGGCGCCCTGCGCGATTCCCTGCAATGATTCCTGGGCCAGAAACCAGGCCGGATGCTGCTGCAGCCAGGCGTAGAACGTGAAATACTGCCCCGGGTTGAACCACATTGCATAGAGGAAAAAACCCAGGGTCATCCGGCTTGGCTGTTCCCAGACCAATGTGAAAGCCAGCAAAATCATTATGACCCCGGCGATCTCGTCGAGCCCGAGGAAGAATTGGGTCGCGGGATCGAGATCCGCAGTTTGCGCCGACACGATCACATCGATGGGGTTACTCTTGCCCCGCACGACCGGCAGCGTGATTGTCGTGCCCGGCAGAACATAGGACAGGCCGCCCATCCCACCGAATACCGCTAGAAAATCCCGGCAGCGGTCCGACAATGGCGACCAGCACGCGCCGGGTCTCAGCAGGATACGATCCCCGGTTTGCAGTTCTCCTGTATCCGGCTCGTAGATCGCTCCGCTGTTGTCTGCGGAAAAGCCGAATTGGGCGAGGCTGCCGCCCAATCGGTAAAAGTCGGGAACGATGACCAGCAGCGCCCAAACCAGAGCGAGTAGCAGCAATGCCCGCTTCCAGACGGAAAAGTGTCTGCTTTTCGCGGCAGAACCTGGGACGTTTAGAGCTATCGTCGCCACTGTCATGGGGCACACGGGGGTTGGCTACGGCGCGGGTAATGGAGCCGGTGGGAAATGATCTCCTTCGCACTCCGCGAACTGGCCCCGCAATGCCTTGCAGGTGCAGGGCGCCGCGCGGATTTTGCCCAAATCTTTGCGGGCTTCCGTAAGCAATACCGGTAGGCAGGTTCAATCATCGATCGTTGCCCCGGCGCCAATGTTCGATTTCATGAGCCCTGGGCTGCCCCCTCGACAACAATCTTTCCATCCTCCACGAACAGACCGGTCGAGCGCCGGGATTCCCCGAAGAGTTCCTTCGGTGAAGCGGCGTCTAGCCGGTTCATCTGGTCAATGTCGATCACCCGGATTATTCCGTCCAGTCCGCCATAGGCCAGTCGCGAGCCCTGAGGATCAAAAGTGACCCACCAGATCGTGCCGTTCTGTCCGCGCAGGCTGTGAATTTTATGAAGGTTTGAGTCATATATCTCGATGCTCGATCCGACACCACCTGCAGCGACCCAGCCATTTCGTCGATTATAGGCGATGCTATTGATCGTCGGATTGACTTTGGCGTCCTCGCTCGATGTCGAGATCTTTTCGCCCCTTCTGCTTTCGGTCCATCCGGACTCATCGGGAACCCAGCGATAGACACGGCCATCCGAGTTCCCCGACAGAATGGCGCGTGGTGAATTTCCGATCGTCACGCTCCAGACATCTGCCTCGCCCTGGTGAACATTGATTGTGCTGTCGGCAGGCCGCAGCGGTTCGGTTTGCCAGACTGTTACGCGCGCACTCGAATCGCCCGCGACCAGATATTTGCCGCCGGCGTCGCAGGCGAGGGCATAGACTTGATCGTCCAGTCGCGGCGATTGGTCTTTCAGCGACCAATCGTCAGGATTCCAGCGGCGAATACGGATGTTCTGCGGCGTGCTGCGGCTCTCGTTGCTCGAAGCCAACCATCTGGTTTGCGGATCGAAACAAAGACCCCAGATGGGGCCATCGTGATGAAGAGTGTCCGTCCTCGCAGGGTGAACCGGATTCCAGCCATTCTTGCGGTCCCAAATATGAATAACCTGATTTATGCCCGCAGCGGCGAGCCATCGCTCATCCGCGCTGAAGGCGATGCCATACACATATTCCCCGGGTGATTGGGGATCCAGCACATAGGCCAGGTGATAGTCCCTGTCCCAAACGTGGATGATCCCGTCATTGCCGTTACCGCCGGCGGCCAGATATCGACCTTCGGGATCGAACGCGATGGCCCCGACGGTGGCCCCCCCGTTCCAAAGAGAACTGACAAGGGAGTTGCCGCTCATGGACCACAAACTCCACCCGCGCTCGCCACCCAGATGAACGCCCCCCTCGAACCCCGATACCGATACGGATTGGATAATTCCGTCGCCAGGGGTCCACTGGTAGAGCAGATGTGATGCCGTGGCATCCCACAGGCGCGCGGACTCGTCGCTCGCGCCCGATAGGAGGAGATTTCCGTCGTCACTGTAAGAGAGGGCCAGAACCGTCCCCTCATGGCCCGAAAGTGTCGCGATTGTTTGCGGTTCCGGCTTTCCTGTGTCGTCGGCAACCCGGACATCCAGGTTCCAGATCCGGATTGTTCTGTCATAGCCTCCGGAGGCCAGTCGATGACCATCCGGACTGAACGCGACAGCAAATATCGAATCATTGTGGCCGGTCAGCGTATAAAGAGGTTCGACTGCATGTGGCCTGTAAGGAGCGCCCGTGCTGTAGTTCGCGCCCGCCAGGTCGCTGGTCGTCCAGATTTTGACCAGATAGTCCCCGCCCCCCGAAGCCAGTAGCGAGCCATCCTTGTTGAAAGCAATTCCATTTACGTCGGGGTAATGTGCATCGCCTTTTTCCCAGATCAGTTCTGGTCTGTCCGTCGATATGTCCCAAAGCGCGAGTTTCCCGTCCTCGCCGCTGGTTACGATCCAGGGTTTCGTTGGATGGAAAGCCAGCGAGGAAATCCGCTTCGTGTGACGGCCGAGTGTGGGGTCCGTCGATGAAAGAAGTTCGCGGAACCGGCCGGCTGCTTTCCCCCTTTCCAGGTCCCAGACACCGACATGAGAACCAGGCGAAGAGGATCTGTCCCGCCAGGCGACCGCAATCCTGCGCGTCTCGCCGGACAAATCGCTGAAAGCCATCGAATCCGGAAGCTCGACGCTTGCGGGGAGGACGATGCGCCACAACTCCTTTTGTTCGCCGGGATCATCGATCGCTATTGTAATCGGGTCACCCGCGCGGCTCCTCGACAGAGTCGCAACGACAAGACCGTCGCGACTGAATATGTTCGACTCGGACAGTGTAGCGGCCGTGGATCGCGCTACAGAGCGTATGCCGCCGAGCCGAGCGAGCAACAGCAGTTCCCTGATCTCCGGTCTGTCGCGAAAAGTGAGCGCCTGGGCCGCAGCTATTTCGGCTCGCGCATAGTCACGCCGGGAAAGGTCGCTTCTGGCTTCGGCAACGAACTGCGCCGCGTTCGCGTCACGCGTCTGGCCGAGCAAAAAATATGCGATGACTCCAAAAAACGCCACCACAACGGTGGCAATCGCAGCGCTCCAAACCCGCTCTCTTGCCCGGCGCGCTGCGAGCTCCCGCTGCTTCAGCGTGTCATACCCGACGCCGAGAATGCCCGCGATCAGTTTGAGTTTTGCGTTCTCCCTGCCGTCGCCCTGGCGACGTGCATCGGCCGCAATGGGTTCTGCGCGCACAGCGGAGAGTTCGCCTTTCGGTCCGAGCCTGTATTTCAAGCCGGGCGGAAAACATTCGAATCCGGGGTCGCCACCGGGTTTATCCGCACAATCGGGTTCGCCATCGACAATCAGGGCGAGAATGCGGTCCTGACGCCCCAGGCGTTTGAATGTGAGAATTTCTTCGTTTACCCAATGACTGTTCGCGCTGTTTGGCGAACAGATGACGACCAGACAGTCCGACTGCTCCAAAGCGATTCTGATCTCGTCATTGAGATCCGGCGATGAGGATAATTCGTCCCGGTCGCGGAACACCGGAAATAATTTTTCCGGTACCGGCCCCTCGCACCCGGCAGTTCCGACAAGTCGCCTGGGCACGCGATAGTTTTCAAGCGCCTTGTGCAGCCATGCGCCCCACTGTTTATCCCGATGGCTGTAGCTGAGGAACGCCTTGTACCTGAATGCATTGCCCGTTGCTGCCAGCGCTTCCCCAGACATTCAACTCAGTCCCCGTCACGATCCCTTTTTGGTCGAACCCGATGCAGCAAGAATTCGGTGGCTCCGGGCAACCTATACCGGGAGCTGGCATCGACCAACGACCTTCGGGTAGATTTTTCCATGGGCAGAACGCGAGCCGCTCCGTGACAACAACGCTTGACGTGGCTCACCGCCACGACAGACACGGGTAAGGCATTGAACGATCTTCCGTACACGCCATTATGGGTGGGCGTCACCGGGCATCGGCCGAATAAGCTGCGGCCTGCGGCGACCGCACGGATATTGACGCAAACCGGACAGATCCTGGACGAGTTGTCCACGATCTGCGGAGAGCTTGGCATTGTTTCGGGAATGGCGGAAGGCGCCGACCGGATAGTGGTAAAGCTCGCGTTGGCGCGCGGTTTTGAATTGCGTTGCATCCTTCCCTTTTCCGCCGCCGAATATGAACGCGATTTCGCATCGCGAGAATCGCGCGAGGAATTCCATTTGCTGCTGAAGCGCGCCCGTCGCGTCGACGAACTCGCGGGAAATCCGGCGGCGCGGTCTGCCGCTTACGAGGCAGCGGGGCGGGCGATGCTCGATCGGTGCGAAATATTGCTCGCGATCTGGGATGGCAAACCCGCGACCGGCCGCGGCGGCAGCGCACAAATGATCGGCGAAGCCGTTGCGCGAAACATGCCCGTGATCTGGATCGATAGCGAAAGGGCACGTGCCGCCCGCGCTCGGCCTGGATGGCGGTTCGCCCCTTCCCACGGCCCACGACCGGCTTGTCGCAATTGTCTCCGGATTGGCTACGGAACGAGCACGGCGGTCGGTGAAGAGGTGATCTCCTTGGCGCTCTTTCGCAAATTCAGCAATTGCTCCAGAAGCGCGAGAATCGGAAGCGTGTTGTCCACGCCGATCGTGTGGCCGGCATCGTCCTGATATGGGCCGACCGAATATGCCTGGCCGTTATAAACGACCGAGATTTTCTCATCGGCGCGCTGACCGCGGTGGATGTAAAACCTGATCGGATTATCCGCAAAATCGCCATACTGACGGACGATGTCGCCAAGATAACGGAGTATGCCTTCGACCGAGCGAGTGTAGATCGTTATCTGCATCCAGTGCCGCATGTCCGGCGCGATTTCGGTCTCCTGTTGCGCGCGAACCGAGAGTGAACCGCACGCCTCCGATGGCTGTGGCGAGAGGTCGAGTTCGTTGTCGACGATTTGCGGCGCCGCGATGGTGACATTAAGCGCATCCCAGTACCGGAGAAACGTGCCGGGCGGGCATATGATGATGCGGGGCCGGGACCGTGCATTGCCGGCCTGCCGCTTGCCGCCTTCAGGTGCTGCCGGCTCAGCCTCTCCTGCGGCGCCATTGGGTTCCAGATAACTGTGATAGGTAACGGAACGCGCCGTACGCGGATTTTCCGGCACGATACCCCAGCCGGGGCCGGCGCGCCCTGTGCCGATTACGGCGCGAAATGCGGCAAATTGCGCGGGAATCTCCGGCTGGTTGAAGTAGGTTTCAAGCATGCGTGGATCGATCACCATGCAGCCATCCGGAGTCTCGCACGGGTGGAGATTGCCTTCCCCGGCGTTGTTCGAGATCCTGCTGGGTGCAGCCGGTCTGAATGGCACAGGGCCGCGGCCGCCCTTTCTCGTCCAGCAAACCGACCTGCATGTTTCCCGTGAAATAGCGCACTTCGATCTTGTCGACGAAGAGCAGCGCCAGAACGAATTCAGGATAATCCGTCCGGTCCCAGTAGAGCTTTCCGTATTGCAGCTCCAGAGGCTGCAATATTCCTTTGGTAAAGTCCTGCTGATTGAGCGGCTGAACGTCAAACGTCGGAGTGGTCGACACCCCCGCCGTTCCGCCAAGAACGAAATGCTTGGTCGAAGTGATTTTCCCTTCGCCCACCGGTGCGCTCAGCGACGATCCCAGACTGACGCTGAGAACCCCTTTGATGTCCGACAGGTTGCTGAAATACAGCGGCGCGCGCTCGCTGGCCCGGAGAACATTCGTCACCAGAAGCTGATTGTTGACGTCTTCAAGAGAGCCGTCATAGCTGATCGAGAAATCGGAAACGACTGGCGCAAATGAACAGCCGGTCAGCAGTATCGCGGCCCCGAGCGATCGAAGAATGCGCCGCGAGCGGTACAGAAAATGTCGCATGATGATGCCCCCTCCACCCTCGAATTATTCGTAAGCACGCTATTGCTGCACAGCTGATGTCCGCTCCCGCCAAACGCCGGATGGTATGCCGGTCAGGGGAAACCCCGCGAAATGCGTGCAACTGACCTTGCGCGCCATCACCCGTCCGACCTCTTTCAGATCTTCAATCCGCTGATAGGCGTCGAGCCGCAGACCGTTTGGATCGATCCGGGCGATGCCGTAGCGCCGGAACGCCTCGGATGTCAGCGTCACATTGTAACGCGCATAAGTGAACAGCTTTGGTGAACACGGCCCGGCGCAGTTCCTCAGGTCGTCAATTTCGCTGTCGATGGGCTCGCCTTCCAGACAGTCGCCGAAAATGCGGCAGAGCGTGTCCTGTTCCACAGAATCACCCCACATCTGCACCACCGGCAGATTTCTTGCCACCCACAGCAGCGATGCGCTCCTGAACTGTTTCGCCTTGTCCCCGTTGCGCCGCAACGCGCTCCGATCGATGTGCATGATCGGTCCCGAGCCGGTGCCCACGGAAATCAGCAGCAGATTGTCGGTCCCCGTTGACCACTCGATCCTGTAGCGATCGAGCGTCGCATTGAGGAATGCCGCGAACGCCGGATTGTTGAATGGTGTGGTTGCGCCATCCACGAATTCCATCCGGTACTTTTTGGCTGTCCCGAGTTCGACAACTTCGGGCGGGAAAAATGAAGGAGCGGCGGCGCTTGCCCGCAACACCTGCCAGAGCGGAAGTTGGAGGTTGCAGTCGTCACACGCGGGATCGGCGTATTTTGCACGCGGATTGTTGGTCAGGAGCCACGGCGAGTCGGTTGTCGCATTGCGCATTACCACCATCAGCAGGGTTCGGATACGTGGTGAACCGAGCGTCATATCGCCGAGCAGGTCCTGCAGGGCCGTTCTCAGCCCGCCGTCACGGAATTTGTAAAAGCCCAGCCGCGTCCAGATTGCACTTTTGCGAAATATCGCGGGCCCATGGTTGACGTAAAGATCTTCCAGCTTTGCCGCAGTCATGCCCGTCGAAAGACCTGCCGCGATTACGGCCCCCGTGCTGGTTCCCGCGAAAAAATCGAAATAGTCAGCCAGCACGAGATTGTCGTTGCCGCTTAGGCCGCGAAGCACCCGCTCGATTTGGGCAACCGCGCCAAGCGCAATGATTCCGCGAATCCCGCCGCCATCGATCGCCAGAATCTTGCGGGGCCCCGGCCGCTCCAGCAACTCTCGCACCGGATGATATTCCAACCCCAACCTCCGAGCGCGTTTGTGTAAGCAAAATGTAAGCCGGGCGGAAGCGATCTGGCAATTGAACAGAACACGTATCGGCGGCCCGGAGACAGGCCCAACCCCAGCTTTTTTGCCCACCGCGGGTGGGGGGTTACGTTAACCCGGGCGCTTTCCGGTCGCGCATCCGCGCCTATAGCCGGCCGACCTGCCGCGTGATCCAGTCGAGCGTGCTGTCGCCGGCTGCCACCGGCTGTGCCGCCACACTGACCGCAGCGGCGATGCTGACCGGCTCGGCGATGTCGGTTTCGGGTTCATGCGACTGCATGAAATTCAGGTATGCGGGTTTGTCCAGCCGGTAAACCGTCGTTCTGGTCAGGGCGCTCAGCGAAACCTCTGCGGGTTGATCCTTTTGCAACTCGCGGGCGCCAAAACAGCCGCCGGCGCCGATGCGCTCGATTTCGTCCATACGTTCGCCCGAGCGGCGTTTGAGCGACAGCACACCCGAAGCGACCACCAGCAGCGCCGTCACCGCGGCGCCCTGTTGGACCAGAACCTGTCCCGGCTCATATTCCTCGCGTTGCAATGCGCCCGCAAGCGCCGGCCGTTCGTCGGCGCTGGCGTGGACAAAAACCGGCGCGCTTTCCGCCAGTCTTCGCGCCTCGGACAGGCTGGCCGCTTCCGCAGCCGCGCGCAGGCCAGAACCCGCCGCGCCCGAACTGCCGAGCACAATCCCGGAAACTCTCAGTGCACGGAAAATATTTTCGTAAATCGAGGTCTGCGCCCCAGGCGCAAGGCCGACTTCGGCGGTGAAGAATGTGACCTCGAACATTGTTGCTTCCGCGCTCATGGTTTTGACCACAACCATGGGAGGCGGCTGCGTCAGAACCAGGCGGCATGCGAGGGTTGCATCCGACAGCACGCGCGCGGCCAGTTCCGGCGAAGTCTGCGGCGCCAGGGGCAACCGGATGACCGTTCCGTGCGTGCGCGAGGGATAACTCGAATTCGCGATTCGCGCCTTGGCGATCACGCTGTTGGGCACGATCACGATATCCTGCCGGTCGGTCAGCAGATGGGTTGCGCGCCAGTTCATCTCGACAACGGTTCCCTCGGCGCCATTGTCGAGGGCGATCCAGTCGCCGAGATGGTAGGGTTTGCCCATGCTGAGCACGATGCCGTAAAACACGTCGCCCAGCGTGCTTTGCAGCGCCAGTCCCAGCACCACCGCCACTGCGCCCGAAGTCACCAGCAGTCCCTGCAATGGCAGGTGCAGCACGAAGGTCGTGAGACCGATCAGGGCGCAGATATAGATTCCCGCAACGCTGAGGTCCTGCGACAGCCGGTACCGTGAAAGCGGCGTATGCCCGCGTGCCGCATAAAGGCGCAGCGAATCCGAACACATCGATGCGGCCCAGAACCACCAGATGGTCTTCAGCCCGTCACCGAGAAAACCGGCCAGCGGGTCGCGCGCCCCAACCGGCGCCGCATAGGGCACCTGCCGCGCCTGGAACAGGAAATAGGTGAAGGCGAGAAAGAACACCGCGCCCGTCAGGATGCGCCGCAGACTGAGCGGCTTTGTTACCGAACGTACGGTTGCAAATGCGACCGCAAAGATCGCCAGTGCGATCAGTTCGGGACGGTCTGACAGAATATGGCTGAACGTGATCATGTCGCAGGCAGACTTCAGGTCTCGAACAATGTTTTACCAGAAGCACGCCTGAAAACACGACCGGGGTCGGGCCTGCTCTCGTCCTTGTCAGTTTTGTGTCATAGATTGGGCCCATAGCACAGGCGAGGGCGGGCCTGAAAACAAGGAGATCACCTGATGAACCGTTATTTCGTGCTGTTTTCCATTCCGGCCCGCGTCGTCGAAGAGTGGATGAAGAACACTCCGCCGGACAAAATGAAAGCCGCCTCCGAGGAGATGATGGGCGCGTGGAAAAAATGGATGGACGACAACGGCAAAAGCATCGTCGATCGGGGAACTCCGCTGGGCAAGACAAAGCGCGTGACGGCGCAGGGCGTCTCCGATACCCGCAACGATCTCAACTGGTATCTGATCGTTGACGCGGAATCGCATGACGCAGCGGCGAAAATGTTCACCAGCCATCCGCATCTGCAGATCCCGGAAGCCTATGTCGAGGTAATCGCGATTCCAAACCGCCCCGGAATGTAATGTCATCCCGCACGAGGCGCGGGCGCCGCGCCCCGATGCGGGCCCCACTTAGCCTCACTGCTCTGACGGCATGACCGGATGAGCTAATAAGACAGCCCCAGCACCTCTTCGGCGTGCTTGTAGGGAATCGCCTGCGCGTCGGCGACCGCCTTATAGGTCAGTTCGCCCTGGTACACGTTCAGGCCGGCGCGCAGATGCGGATTCTGTCCCATCGCCTTGACGGGGCCCTGCTCGGCCAATGCCACGATGAATGGCAGCGTCGCATTGTTCAACGCGAAGGTGGAGGTGCGCGCCACCGCGCCCGGCATGTTCGCGACGCAGTAATGCACAACGTCATGCAGCCTGTAGGTCGGGTTGGCATGCGTGGTCGGGCGTGAAGTCTCCGAACACCCGCCCTGGTCGATCGCCACATCGACCAGCACTGAACCCTTCTTCATTTGTTTCACCATTTCTTCGGTGATCAGCTTCGGCGCTTCGGCGCCCGGCAGCAGCACCGCGCCGATGACGAGGTCGGCAGCCAGCACATGCTCCTCGATGGAATATATTGTCGAATAGATCGTGTTCAGCATGGCGCCGAATTGCAGGTCGAGCTCGTAGAGCCGGGGCAGCGAAACATCGAGCACCGTGACATGCGCCTCCAGTCCCATCGCCATGCGCGCCGCATTGGTTCCGACCACGCCGCCGCCGAGGACCACAACCCGCGCCGCCGGGACGCCCGGCACGCCACCCAGCAGCATGCCGCGGCCGCCCGCCTCCATCTCAAGACAGCGCGCCCCCGCCTGAATCGACATCCGCCCCGCAACTTCGCTCATCGGTGCAAGCAGCGGCAGCCCGCCGCGCGCATCGGTTACCGTCTCATAGGCGATGCAGATCGCGCCCGAATCCAGCAACCCGCGCGTCTGCTCCGGATCGGGTGCGAGATGCAGATAGGTGAAAAGGGTCTGCCCCTTGCGAAGCCGCCGGATTTCGACTGGCTGCGGCTCTTTCACCTTCACGATCATGTCGGCTTCCGCGAACACCGTGTCCGCGTTGTTGACGATGGTGCCGCCGGCGCGCCGATACAATTCGTCGAACAGCCCGATCGCATCCCCCGCCATGGTTTCGATCAGCACATGATGGCCGCGCGCGGTGAGTTCGCGCACCGCCGCAGGCGTCATGCCGACACGGAATTCGTTGTTCTTGACCTCTTTGGGGACACCGATCTTCATCTCCAACTCCTGTTCCCCATCGTCCTGTTGCGGCAGGGGGCGCCGGTGCTGCCGATGCCCGCAGTCACGACGTCATTCCAGATTCTCCAGCACCGCCCGCACGCCCTCGGCCATCCGCAAAAGCTCGTCTTCGCCGACAATCAGCGCCGGGATCAGCACCACCGTGTCGCCGCTGATGCGCACCACCATGTTCTGTTCGAAAAACGCCTTCAGCAGCGCTTCATAGCCCCGCTTTCCCGGAGCGCCGGCGAGCGGCTCCAGTTCGATCGCGGCGGCAAGCCCGACCGAACGGATGTCCTGGACATGCGGAGCATTCCTCAGGCTGAAAACGGCGTCCCGGAAGACGGGCTCGATCGCGCGTCCCCGCTCGAACAGTCCTTCGTCCCTGTACAGATCAAGTGTGGCGAGTCCGGCCGCCGCCGCGAGCGGATGGCCGGTATAGGTGTAGCCATGGAACAGATCGATGCCGTAATCGGCCCTGGCTTCGAAGGATTGACAGATGTCGCTCCTTACCAGCACGCCGCCCATGGGGACCGCGCCGTTGGTAACCCCCTTGGCAAAGGTGATCATGTCGGGCGTGACGCCATAGCGCTCCGCGGCAAAGGCATAGCCCAGCCGCCCGAAACCGGTGATGACTTCGTCGAAGATCAGCAATATGCCGTGCCGGTCGCAGATCTCGCGCAGGCGCGGCAGATAGCCTTGCGGGGACGCGAATACCCCGCCCGAGCCTGTCATCGGTTCGACGATCACCGCGGCAATCGTCTCTCCGCCGGCTTCGCCGCAGATCCGCTCCAGCGCCTCCGCATAGTTGGCGCCGTCCCCGGGCTCGCCCGGCGTGAAGCGATCCTTCTTCGGGTCATAGGGCAATGGCAGCCGGTATTCCGTACCCGGAACAAACGGCCCGAACCCCTTCTGGTTGTTCGGCAGCCCGCCCAGCGAGGTGCCGCCGTAATTGACCCCGTGATAGGATCGCTCGCGCGATACAAAACGATAGCGGCCGCTCTCGCCTCTGGCGGCAAAATGGCCGCGCGCGATCTTCATCGCCGAGTCGCAGGCTTCCGAACCGGAATTGCAGAAGAAGACATGGTCCAGCCCCCTGGGCGCGAGCGCGGCCAGACGCGCGGCCAGCGTGATGACCTTCGGGTGAGCGAAATGGAACGAGGGCGCGTAGTCCATTTCGGCGGCCTGCTGCTGAATGGCCTGCACGATCGGCTTGCGCCCGTGGCCGGCATTCACGCACCACAGCCCGGAAATCGCATCCAGGACTTTCCGACCTTCCGCGTCGCGGTAATACATGCCTTCGGCGGCCCTCAGCAGCCGCGGCCGTTTCTTGAAGGAACGGTTTGGCGTGAAGGGCAGCCAGCAGGATTCAAGATCGTTGGGGATCGCGGACGGATTGGCCGGCACGTCATTCTCTCCGCTGCAATGGATGGGGTGGGCAGTCGCGTTCAGTTCAGCCATGACTTCTCTGATTGCGCTCGCGCCGGGTCAATCCCGGCCTACCGGTAGACGAAACGTCCCTGTGCCGAAAGAGTAAGGGGCGCGGGAGGAGAACCGCGCCCCCTGTTGCAACCGGCTGGAAGGTCAGCGCATGTAAGTGTAGGTGCGCCCTTCCAGATTGGCGCGGCGTTCCGCTTCGCGGCGCATATGTTCGCGCCACATCCGCGCACGCCAGTCGCGATCGGTATTGAACGCGTACCGCCGCCATTCCTCATGGCGGAAGCAATAGGCCGGACGGAACGCGGGGGCGCGCAGGCATGGGTTGTGTTCTTCCACCACCACACCGGTCCGCGGACCGACTTCCACGGTCATCCGCTGGGCGCTGGCTGGCGTCGCCGCAACCGCTCCCAGAGATGCCATGGCCAAGGCGCCGAGGGCTGCTTTTGCAATGAGTCTCATTGTCTTCTCCTTGCTCCTGCGCCCTCCAGGTCAAGTCACGCGGTCAAGCCGCTCAGAAGGGTAACGCGAGGGAAAGCAGGCCGTTTCAGAGACTTGCCTGCTGTTCCCCGCATGTTCCCTAACCGTGATGGCCCCGGCCGCCCCCCCCGCCGCCGCCCTGATGGCCACCGCCTCCCCCGCCGCCGCCAGGATGGCCGCCGCCGCTACCACCGCCACGGAAAGCCGCCGCTCCCCCGCCGCCATGGAAACCGCCACCGCCTCCACCACCGCCGCCAAATCCACCGCGGTTAGCGGGACCCTGGGCAAAATGCTGCCCTCCACCGCCACCGGCAAAGCCGCGGAAGCCACCACGGTTTCCCTGCGGCTGACCGCCACCGGCAAAGCCCCGGAAGCCACCGCCACCGCCCTGGAAGCCGCCCCTACCACCTGGGGCCTGAGGCGCGCCACCACCCGCAAAGCCGCGGAAACCGCCCCGGTTTCCCTGCGGCTGACCGCCACCGGCAAAGCCCTGTCCAGGGCCGCCGCCGGTCCGGCCGGCGAAATTTCCACCACGGTAGGCACCGCCGCCACCATTGAAGTTGCCACGGAAGCCGCCACCGAAATTGCCACCTCGGGCTGCTCCTCCGCCGCCACGGCCAAAGCCGCCGCCACCGGCAAATCCCCGGCCATGCACCATGGGTCCGCTCCAACGCATGTTGCGGCCCCAGTCGATGTGATCCGGACGCGCTCCACGCCACTCGTCGCGATGCCAGCCGCCGTTCAACCAGAACATGCGATCGCCGCCGAACTCGCGGTAGTAGACCGGGCCGCTGTACCACAGGCCGCCGACATAGATCGGATCGGACCACACCTGGTAATTGCAATAATCCGGCGGGTAACCCCAGGGTGGGTTGTAATAATCATAAGTATAGCAGGCGTTTGGGTCGTAGTAGTTCGACCCGTAACCATACGCATACGGATCGTATGGCGGGGGTGCGGGAACGGCATAGGGATCGGGGACTCCGTAGCCCGGAGGAGGCGGGGGCGCCCCGTAGGGGTCGGGTCCGTAGTACCCGCCGGCATAGGGATCCCCGACGGTCACTCCAAAACTCAGTCCCTGGGCATTGGCGGGCGCGGACAGAGCCGCAGCCGCTCCGGCCAGTGCGATCGCCGCCATTACGGCCTTCGTCACGCGTCTCATTTTTTTACCTCTCTTGCCCACCAACCGCGAGGAACCTCGCACCTGTCGCCTGAACGCCCCGTGAACGAAAGAGATCGCTGAAACTTCATATTTCTTTCGTACCTCGCTCTTGACCCGCTGACGAAGGGCGCCTATCTCCTCCTCGCGACGGCTGGCACTCACCCTTGGGGAGTGCTGCCAAGCCTTAATGTCAGGGGCACCGTATCCTAACAGTCTGAATTTTAAACACTTTGAGGAGATCACTCATGAGATTCCGTCCTCTTGGCGACCGCGTAGTCGTTCGCCGCGTGAAGGAAGAGCAGAAGACCGCCGGTGGCATCATTATTCCTGAGACCGCGCAGGAGAAGCCGCAGGAAGGCGAAATCATCGCCGTCGGACCCGGCGCGCTGGACGATTTCGGCAAACGCGTCCCCCCGGAAGTGAAGCCCGGCGATTTCGTGCTGTTCGGCAAATGGTCGGGCACGGAAGTCAAGATCGACGGCGAAGAACTCCTGATCATGAAGGAGTCCGACATCATGGGCATCGTCGAGGGCCGCAAAGCCTCGAAGAAGGCCGCCTGATAACCGCCCGCCAAGAAACGCAAATTTAAAATCTGGAGACAAAGAACATGGCAGCTAAAGACGTAAAATTCGGCGCCGATGCCCGCGAGAAGCTTCTTCGCGGCGTCGATGTGCTGGCCGATGCCGTACGCGTGACGCTGGGGCCCAAGGGCCGCAACGTCGTGCTCGACAAGAGCTTCGGCGCGCCCCGCACGACCAAGGACGGCGTGACGGTGGCGAAAGAGATCGAGCTTTCCGACAAGTTCGAGAATATGGGCGCGCAGATGGTGCGCGAAGTCGCCCAGAAGACCAATGACAAGGCTGGTGACGGCACCACGACGGCGACCGTACTGGCCCAGGCGATCGTGCGCGAAGGCTCCAAATCGGTTGCGGCCGGCATGAACCCGATGGACCTGAAGCGCGGCGTGATGAAAGCGGTCGAGGCCGTTGTCGCCGACCTCAAGAAGCGCTCCAAGAAGGTGAAGTCGAACGAAGAGATCGGCCAGGTTGGCACGATTTCGGCCAATGGCGACACCACGGTCGGCCAGATGATCGCCGAAGCGATGGCGAAAGTCGGCAACGAAGGCGTGATCACGGTGGAAGAGGCCAAGAGCCTCGAGACCGAGCTCGAAGTCGTAGAAGGCATGCAGTTCGACCGCGGCTATATCTCGCCCTATTTCATCACCAACGCCGACAAGATGGTCTGCGAGCTGGAAGAGCCCTACATCCTCATCCATGAGAAGAAGCTTTCCTCGCTGCAGCCGATGCTTCCCATTCTGGAAGCCGTCGTGCAGGCCGGACGTCCGCTGCTCATCATCGCGGAAGAAGTTGAAGGCGAAGCGCTGGCCACTCTCGTGGTCAACAAGCTGCGCGGTGGATTGAAGGTCGCGGCTGTCAAGGCTCCGGGCTTCGGCGATCGCCGCAAGGCCATGCTGGAAGACATCGCCATTGTCACGGGCGGCCAGGTGATCAGCGAAGATCTCGGGATCAAGCTGGAGAACGTGAAGGTCAGCATGCTTGGCACCGCGAAGAAGGTGCGGATCACCAAGGACGACACCACCGTCATCGACGGGGCGGGCAAGAAGAACGACATTCAGGCCCGGGTCGGTCAGATCAAGCAGCAGATCGAAGAGACGACCTCCGACTATGACCGCGAGAAGCTGCAGGAGCGGCTGGCGAAACTCGCAGGCGGCGTGGCGGTTATCCGCGTCGGCGGCGCGACCGAAGTCGAGGTGAAGGAGAAGAAGGACCGCGTCGATGACGCGCTCAACGCCACCAAGGCGGCGGTCGAGGAAGGCATTCTTCCCGGCGGCGGCGCGGCGCTCCTTTACGCGACCAAGGTGCTGAACGGTTTGCAGGGATCGAACGAGGACGAGAACGCAGGTATCGCCATCGTCCGCAAGGCGATCCAGGCCCCCTTGCGTCAGATCGTCGAGAACGCCGGCGTTGAAGCCTCGATCGTTGTCGGCAAGCTGCTCGAGCAGAGGTCCAACACCTTCGGCTTCGATGCCCAGAAGGAAGAGTATGTCGATCTGGTCGAAGCCGGCATCGTGGACCCGACCAAAGTGGTCCGGACGGCGCTTCAGGATGCGGCCTCGGTTGCCGGTATCCTGATCACGACCGAAGCGATGGTTGCGGACCGGCCGCAGAAGCAATCGGCGCCCGCAGGTGGCGGCCATGGCCATGGCGGCGGCATGGGCGACATGGACTTCTAAAAATTCCTGTCATGGCCGGGGAGCGACAAGCGCGACCCGGCCATTTCAGTCCCGTTACGAAAAGGGCCGGGAAAATCTCCGGCCCTTTTTGCATTTGCTCAGCGCCTTCCGCCCGTTCCGCCGCCCGAGCGCGATCCACCACCGAAGAATCCTCCTCCGCCACCCGCGAAGCCGCCAGCGCGCCCGGCGAAGCCGCCTCCGGCTCTTGCTCCACCGCCAGCGAAGCCGCCGCCCCCGCGCTGAAACCCGCCGCCGCGAACGCCGCCACGTTCAAATCCCCCGCCGCGGCCGAAGCGGTCACGGTCGAAGCCGCGCCCACCGTAACCGCCATAACCGTAATCGCCAAAGCCGAATCCCAACCCGATCGGCGCCCCGTAGTAGCCATACGAGGGATAGCCGTAATCGTAGTAATCGGCGTAGGCGCTGCCGTAATAGGGGTAACCATAGCCGTAGCCGCCATAGGCTCCGTATGATCCGTACCCGTTGTAACCGTCGTAATACGGGTCATAGGCGCAACCGGCCAGCAGCATGGTCAGGGCTCCCACCGCGCCGAGTATTTTTATGCTTCGCTTCATCGCTTTTGCTCCTGCCAAAGCTCTTTGCCGCGAAGTATCTGCTCCGGGAACCACCAAGGCAATGATAGTGTGGTTAAATCCCGTTTAACTTCCGGGTCTTAGCCACAGTCCGGCCGCATTCCGGGGTCTGGTTCACGGTCCGGCCAGCCGCGCAGGGATCCTGCTTTCAGGCCAGCGCGGCGGTTACCGGATGGAATAATTCGTCCACGGAAAATTTACGGGGAATGACACCCGTGCGGGTGATGTAATCGATTCCGGCCTCGAGATTGCGCCGGTTGGCTTCCATGCCAAAGGGGGTGTATCCGGGATTGCCGTCGGGGCCGGCCCGCCGCTTCGATTCCTTCATCATGCGCCAGATTTCGCGCACCGCTTCCGGATCACGTTCGGCGATCTCCCGCTTCACCACGACCATATGATTGATCTGGATGGCGTGATTGTTCGCCGCCCAGGCCCTGGCCGCGGCATCGGGATCCGGGATCACGGATTTCAGCCGTGGATCGTCCGGCACGGGGTCGGTGACGATTGCGTCCACCGCGCCGGAAAACAGCAGGCGCGCGAGATCGGTTTGCCCAATCCGCCCGACATTGGCGGGATCGCGGTATTCGGGCACATTGGGGGCCTGCCAGGCCTGCCACCGGATCCGCCCGAGATCGACGCCGTAATCCGCGGCGAGAATGCCGCGCAGCCAGGTGGGCGTGGTGGCGGTAAAGAGGCGCGTGCCGATCCGGGCATGTTCCAGATCCTTCGGTGTCAGTGTTCCGCGCGAGGAATCGTAAACTAGATAGGGGTGCTGGAAACGCGCCAGATTGACGGCAGGCAGCAGCACAAGGTCGCGCCCGTAAGCCTTCGCCATGAGAAAGGTGACCAGCGAGAGTTCGGAGACATCGAATTCCATCGCGACGGTGCGGGCGAAGGCAGCAGCGGGCGCGGGGACTTTGGCGAAATCCAGCGCGACGCAAGGTGATGAAACCGCGCCGGAGACCAGAGCATGCGTATGCGGATAATCGCCCATCATGGCGGCGTATCTGCGCGCCGTGCAGCTTGCGGGCGCCGCCGCGAGCGGGCGCGCGAAAGCGCCTGCGGCTGTGCCCGCCATGCCGGCCAGCAATTGGCGCCGTGTCGTCATCGGCCCATGTCCTCCATGCCGTGGATTGTCCAGGGAAGCGCGCGGACGAAGCGCTCGGCTTCTTCCGCGCCATTGCCTTCGGGCGCCGTGATGCGGAATTTCACCATCCATTTTCCCGCCACCATGGGAAACAGATAGAGTTTTGAATCCACCGGTTGCACTTTCCCGAAGGCGTCTTCGTCGTAGCGGAAGCGGGCGTAATTGCCCGGCCATTGCCGGTCCTGCCGGTTCAGCGACGTGTCGCCCTCATCCGCAAGATCCGCTCCCGGATGAAGCTGCCGGATGGCATCCTCCTCGTCGGCGAAGAGCTGCCCGGTCAGCATATACAGTGCATCCGCCAATTCGTCCCTGGACAGAGTGGATGCGAGAGCTTCGGCGATTTCGGCGGGCGCGGGATAGACATAGACGCTGACGACGGCCTGCCGCCCGGGCGCATCGAGAAGGTAATCGGCGCTTTCTTCGGTGCCTTCGGAGTTGTAGCGCGTGACCGCAGTGCGCTCGAATTCGAGCATATGGTCGGGGAACACCATGCCGGAAGCCGCCTGCGTGTAGGGCCCGGTGACGTCGATATCCCTTGGCGTGTCGTAATATTCGGCAAACGCGCGGCCGCTGCTGCACAGCGTGGCGAGCAAAAGCGCGACGGCAATTCTGAAGCCGAAGCCGGCCATCATATCCTCCGGGAACGGAATCGGTTTTATCACGGCGCGCAATTTCGGGTGAGGGAATTTGCGTCAACTGCCGTCAAGGCGGAGGTGGCCGGCAATGGCCGGGAACCGTGGGCGATCCGGTTCCGTTGAGAAATGAGGAGGGGCGCCGGCGAGCCGGGGGTGTGCTTGCCGCCACTGCACAGGGAGTTGATGCCATGACGAAAAACGCTCGAATTCTGGCTATGGCGGCATTGCTTGCGACGGGCGCGGCGGCGCCGGCCGCGGCGGCCTGGATGCCCGTGGCGGCGGTCCCGCTGGGCGGACATACCAGTGTCGACATTGTCGCTGCCGGCAACGAACTGCCACGGCGGGTGGACGCCATTGCGTTGCGCTCGGACACGGACGTGATGTGCCGCAACGTGGAAGGGTTCTTCCGCAGCGGCGAGACCATGAAGCTGTTCAGCGGGTTTCTGCCCGCGGGACAGGAAAATGTGATCCAGATGTTGCCCGTGCATCGCGATATCGCCCGGGTGCAATTCGATTGCCATGCGGTGAACGGCAGCACCGGCGGAATCAATCTCGCCGCCAATGTGCCGGCGCCGGTGGTGGTAGGCGAACTGGAGACCCCGGTTATCGCACCGTAACGGGCCCCGCATAATGTGAACCGGGACCCACCCCGCCACAGAGGCAGGTTTCGAAGTGGGTCCCGGATCGCGGCTTCTCGACACCCCCACCCTCGAATTCGTCCCGGCGAATTCGCGTGCCTCCCCGCAAGGGGGAGGCAGTTGCGCAGTCCCGCAAACGCCCTGCACTGCGCGCTTCGTAGTGGCGTTCCGGGATGACACCATTTAAATTGCGGCCAAACCCGGAGGGAGCGTCCATGGCCGAATACAGACTGAAGGTAAACGGGACCGTCCACACGATCGAGGCCGACCCTGACATGCCGCTGCTCTATGCGCTGCGGGACGATCTGAAGCTTTACAATCCGCATTTCGGCTGCGGGCTGTCGCAATGCGGCGCCTGCACGGTGCATCTTGACGGCGTGGCGACGCGCTCCTGCGTCACGCCGATGTCCAAGGTCGGCAAGCGCGGAAGTGACGACGCTGAACGGCCTCGGCACGCCCGAGCATCCCCATCCGCTGCAGACCGCCTATGTCGAAGAACAGGTGGTGCAATGCGGTTATTGCCTGAACGGCTGGATCATGACGGCCGCGGCCTTCCTGAAGACCAAAAAACATCCGACCGAAGATGAAATCCGCCAGGCGCTGACGGGTCTGAAATGCCGCTGCGGCACGCACACCGCGAATTGTGCGCGCAGTGAAGCGCGCCGCCGAGAAGATGGCGTGAGGAGAAAAGCGATGAACGCGAACACCGATCTGGACTCTCCCGCCGCGAATATGATGGCGAGCGCCGGCGCGCTGGTCTTCGCCTTTTCGCTCGGCGAGCCCGGCACGGTGCTGGCGCAAACTGCAGTCATGGCGACGGCGCGGTGACGGCAATTCGCCGCTGCCTCCGACCGAACTCGATTCATGGCTCTGCGATTGCGCCGCGACGGCAAGGTGACGGTGTTCTTCGGCAAGATCGATGGCGGTCAGGGCACCGACCTTGCGATGGCGCATGATCGTCGCCGACGAAATGGATGTGCCGCATCGAAGGACGTGACGCGTCGTGCAGGGCGACACCGCGCGCACCGTCAATCAGGGCGGCGCCTCGGGCAGCACCGGTGTGCGCTTTGCCGGTTCGGCGCTGCGCATTGCGGGCGCCGAAGCCCGCCGCGTGCTGCTGCTCGAAAGCGGCCGAGAAACTCGGCGTCGATGCGGGCCGCGCTGACCGTTACCGACGGCGTGGTCTCGGTTGCCGGCGATCCTGCGCGCAAAGTCAGTTATGCCGAACTGATCGGCGGCGGCCATTTCAATTCGCAGATCGGCTGGAACAAGCAATATGGCAATCCGCTGGCGCTGACTTCGCCCGCCAAACCCAAGACCCCGGATCAGTACAAGATGGTCGGCACTTCGCCGCCGCGCATCGATGTCGAAGGCAAGGTGTTCGGCACCTCGCCCTGGGTGCAGGACATCCGTGTGGACGGCATGCTGCATGGCCGCATGATCCGCCCGCCGGTGGCGGGCGCATCGGTGGTGTCGGTGGATGAATGCTCGATCGCGAATATTCCCGGCGCGAAAGTCGTGCGCAAAGGCGATTTCATCGGCGTGGTGGCGCCGCGCGAATGGGACGCGATCAAGGCGGCGCGTGCGCTGAGGGTGAACTGGTCGCAAATGCCCGATCCGTTCCCGGATCAGGCGCAGATTTATGACCATATCCGCAAGGCGCGCGGTCACCAAAAGCGACAAGACCGAGCAGGGCGATAGTCGATGCCGCTTTCGCCGGGCCGCGAAAGTGGTGCGAGGCCGAATATGAATGGCCGTTCCAGTCCCATGCCAGCATGGGCCCCGCCTGCGCGGTCGCCGATGTGCGCGCGGATGGCGTGACGGTATGGACCGGCACGCAGAAGCCGCATTACGCGGCGCAGGGCGTCGCCGGCGTGCTCGGCGTTCCGCGTGGAAAAAGTGCATGCGATCTGGGTGACGGGTCCGGGCTCCTATGGCCGCAACGATGCGGGCGATGCGGCGATGGATGCCGCGGTGCTGAGCCAGGCCGTCGGGCAAGCCGGTGCGCGTGCAATATATGCGCAACGAAGGCCATGGCTGGGACCCGAAGGCGCCGGCTTCGGTGCATCGGGCGCGCGCCGCGTTGGATAAGGACGGCAATGTGATTGCGCTCGAATTCTGGTCGCGCGGCTTTTCGCGGCTGGAGACCAATTCCACCGAAGCCGATCCGGGCGATACGCTGGCCGGCATGCTGCTCGGGCACAAGGGCGCGCGGACGGCCGCGTTCAACCTGCCGGAAAACGCCTACACTTTTCGAGAACAAGCGGCTGGGCTGGGAAACCGTCGCGGCGCTGCTTCCGGGCGCTTCGCCTCTGCGCACCTCGCATATGCGCGATCCGCTGGGCCCGCAGGTGACCTTTGCCAGCGAATCCTTCATCGACGAAGTGGCCTTTGCGGTGGGCGCCGATCCGGTGGAATTCCGCCTGAAATATCTGACCGCGCCGCGCGACCGGGCGGCGATCCAGGCGGCCGCCGAAAAGGCCGGCTGGAAACCGGGACGGGCAGGCGCGCGGCGCACACGGCGCGGCGATCATCGTCACGGGGCGCGGCGTCGCCTATCAGCAGCGCGGCGGCACGATTGTCGCGGTCATTGCTGATGTGGAAGTGAACACCCGCACCGGCGCGATCCGTGTGCCGCGCGTGGTGGTGGCGCATGATTGCGGGCTGATCATCAATCCCGATGCGCTGCGGCGCGTGGTGGAATGCAATGTGGTGCAGGGCTTGTCGCGCACGATCCACGAGGAAGTGCAGTTCGACCGGCGCAATGTGAAGAGCGTGGACTGGCTGACCTATCCGATCGTGGATATCACGGAGGCGCCGCCGGTGATCGATGTGGTGCTGCTGAACCATCCCGAAGCGATCGCCACCGGCGCGGGCGAAGCATCGACGCGGCCGATGGCGGCGGCGATGAACAATGCGATCTTCGAGGCGACGGGCACGCGGCTGCGCCGCGCGCCCCTGAATGCGGCCCGCATCCGCGCCAGCACGGTCTGAATGAATTGAGCCCCCTCCCCGAAAATTCGCGCTTGCGAATTTCGGGGAGGGGATACTCCCCCCTGCCTCACCATGGCCGGGCACCGACCCGGCCCGGTTTTTCCGCCGCATGGACATGCGTCGGCTGGATGGGCGGCTGGGACGCCGCCCATGGTGAAAGGGAGGGGGCCGGGCCGTTGCGAGGATGGGATGTGCGGAAAGGTACTTGGTCCCCCCACCCGAAACGCTTTCACAAAACCTTAAAGGAGAAACTACTTCGTCGCCGCCTGCAGATAGGCGATCAGGTCGGCACGGTCCGCCGCACTCGGCATGCCCGAATAGGGCATGCGGTTCCCGGGTACTTGCTTCTGCGGATCGGCGAGATACGCGTCCAGCGTCTGCGGGTCCCAGGTGATGTTGGCGCGCCGCATGCCTGCGGAATAGCGGAAATCCTCCAGCGATCCGGCCTTGCGTCCGAACAGACCCTTCAGGCCGGGGCCCACGCCGTCGCCGCCCGCGTTCAGTGTGTGGCAGGAGGCGCATTCCACGAACAGCGTCTTGCCGTGATCCGCATTGGCGGCATTGGCCGGACTCGCAGCCAATGCCAACGCGGCAACCATTGTTCCGACGTTCAAGTTCATGCCTGCACCAGCGGCTGATTGGTCTTGAGGTACTTGTTCTTGATCGCATCAGCCGTCCAATAGGCGAGCGCGCCCACCGGCCCCGTCGGATTGTAGGACGAGTTATGCGCGAACACATTCGCCCCCACGACGAACAGATTGTGACAGTCCCAGCTTTGCAGATACTTGTTCACGGCGCTGGCCTTCGGGTTCGTGCCCATGATCGTGCCGCCGGTATTGTGCGTCGATTGATAAGGCACGACGTTCCACGGTTCGGTGCGCGCCTGCGCGGGCACCATGACGGCCGCGTTCATCGATTTCGCGATCCGGTTCACCATATCGGCGGCGAAACGGCCCTGTTTATGCTCGTTGTCCTTGTAGTCGAAGGTCATGCGCAGGAGCGGTTGGCCGAACGCGTTCCTGTAGTTCGAGTCCAGCTCGAAGTAATTGTAGCGGTTCGCCATCACACTGCCTGACGATCCGATATTCATTGCCTGTTCGAAATTCTTATGGACCGCGGCTTTCCAGGCCTTGCCCCATTGCGGCGTGCCCGGCGGCACCGGGTGGTAGCCGATGGGAAGCTCGGTGTTAAAGCCTGCACCGATGGTGATGCCACCGACAAAATCATGGGGTGCGCGGTCGAACGCCCAATTGGTGTTGAAATCGTCGATGGAGATGTTCGATCCGCCTGCATTCATGAAGGGATGGAAACGGCGGCCTTCAAAGAACAGCCGCGCGCCGGCACCTGTCTGATAGCAGTAGTTCTTGCCGATGATGCCCATTTGCGTCACCGGATCGTAGGGCTCGCCGATGCCCGAGAGCAGCATCAGATGCACGTTGTTGATCGCATAGGCCGTCAACAGCACGATGCCGGCCGGCTGCTCGAATTCATCGCCGTTCAGAACATTCGTGTACTGAACGCCGGTGACCTTCTTGCCGTCCGAATCCCTGATGATCCTGGTCACCCAGGAATGGGTGCGCAGCTCGAAATTCGGATTTTTCATGGCGACCGGAATCACCGCCACATGCGGGCTGCCTTTGGCGTTGGCTTCGCAACCGAAGCGCTGGCAATAGCCGCAATACTGGCAGGCGCCGAATGTCTGCCCGTCGGGATTGGTATAGGCCTGCGAAGCGTTGGCCGACGGGCGCGGGAAGGGATGATAGCCCATGCTCTTCGCCGCATCGTTGAACATGAGGCTCGCCAGAATCGGCGTCAGCGGCGGCAGCGCGTATTCCCTTTTGCGCGGAGCTTCGAACACATTGCCGGCGGGGTCGATCGTGCCATCGATATTGCCGGCCTTGCCCGAGACCGCCGCCTGCCGCTCGAAGCGGTCGTAATAGGGCTCGAGTTCGGCGTAGGTGATGCCCCAATCCTGAATGGTCATATCTTCGGGAATAAACTTCTTCCCGTAGCGCTCCTCGTACATGGAGCGGATCTTGAACTCCATGTCGGTCCATCGCCAGGTATGCCCGCTCCAATGCACGCCGGAGCCGCCGACCACCGAACCGGGAAGGAACGAACCCAGGCGCCGCATCGGCAACGCGTCCTGCGACGGGTCGTTACGGATGGTGAGCGTGTCGCGGGCTGTGTTCATCATCAGATCGTGGCGCACGACATAGCGTAGCTCGTCGCGAATGCCGGGCAGCGAATAATCCGCGCCGGTGTCGCGAGATTCGCCGCGTTCGAGCGCTACGACCTTCAGCCCCGCTTCCGCCAGTTCCTTGGAGAGAATGCCGCCGGTCCAACCAAGACCGATCACGACGACGTCGACTTCCTTGAGTTTCGTGGCCACCGTCTCCTCCTTAGCTCAGATCCGCGATGCCGAGCGGGGCGAGCGGGTATTCCTTGTCGCGATATTTGACGATGTCTTCGCGATGCACGGCGATGGCGCCCGGAAAGCCGATCATCCGCCAGCCCGCCTTGTTGCGGTTGCCGCCATAAATGGGATCGGAGAACAGTCCCTCAATCACCGTCTGATAGGCGGCGTTCCAGAAATCGCGCACCGGCAGGCCGGAGGCGAAGGTGATCGTGCCCCTGGAGAGGCCCTGCAAGACCTCTTCGCGCTGCGCTTCCGTGATCTTGTCGAAGGTCTTGCCGTAGGTTTTGGTGCAATAACGGTTCGTCGCCTCGATGCCAGCGCGGTAGAGCTGGGCCGGCGTGAGCGGAAGCTGATAGCCCTGGCTGGGCGCGCCGAGCTTCCACGGTCCGTTCATGTACAGCCGGTCGCCCTTGCCCCAGGCCGACGCGAGCGCCCGGTCGATATAGACGGCCAGCCCCATATCGGTGCCCCTGGGCGAAAGCTCGTCGGCCGGGATCATGTGGTCGACCATGGCTTCCACGAAGGCAGCCTCATCGGTGTTCAGGAAGACGTAGCTGGACGCAAGGGCCGGTGCGGGTTGCGCTTGGGCCGCTTCGGAAAGGACAGCCGTACTCGTCGCGGCTGCGGCTGCGCCGCCCGCCACCGCGCTCTTCAGGAAGTCCCGCCGCCCTAATCCCTTGTCTGTCATGTGGCCCTCCTCGACCTTTGGGGCGGGGATCAAACGCCATTCGGACAGGGGCGGCAAGTCCGGGAATTCGTGCGCTCGAGACATATACGCCGCCGAATGAGCGATCCCTTTGCCGGAGGGATAAAAGATATTGGCTCTGGAAAACGCGACGGCTCTACGACAGTTTGGCCATTGCCGTTCCGCCAGACAGGTGCGCACAAGCTGGGACGAAGAATTGGATTTCGGGGTCGAGGATGTGATTGTCGCCGGTTTGACCATCGTGAAATTCGTGCACCTTTCAGCACTCATGCTGCTGTTTGGATGCGGCGCATTTCCGCTTTACGCGAAGAAGCCCGATGGTGTGTTGCAACGGTATTTGCGCGGCCTTGTCCTGACCAGTGCGATCACCGCTCTGATCGGCGGCGTACTCTGGTTCGCATTCCCCGGACCCGGGCTGGATACGACCTTCGGCCGGCTCCTGATCGTTCGTCTGCTGCTGATTGCAGCTGCGTCCGTCTTGTTCACGCGCAAATCAGCAGGTGCGACATGGGGCGTGGCAGTCGTTCTCGCGGGGGTTGCGGTGGCGACGATCGCCTGGACGGGCCACGCCAGGAACGGAGTGATCGCCGGTGCCGGGCTGCATCTGGTGGGCGACATGCTGCATATGCTCGCGGCGGGTGTATGGATCGGCGCGCTGGCCTGGCTGCTTTTGTTGCTGAGTCCCTATGCGCAGGCCCCGGGACGCGAGGTTGAGCACGCGCTTGCCGGCTTTTCCGGCATCGGGCCGGGAGTGGTTGCAACGCTCGTCATCACCGGACTCCTCAACAGTCTTTACCTCATCGGACCGCAGAACGCTTTATCGCTGTGGCGCAAAGCATACGGACTGACATTGCTGATCAAGCTCGCGCTATTCGCCTTGATGTTCGTACTTGCCGCCGTGAACCGGTACCGGTTGACACCCCGGCTGGCGATGGCTGCGGATCACCGGAGCTCGGAGCAGGCATTGCGGGCGTTCAAGGGGACAATTGCGGCAGAAACGGCTCTGGCAGTTCTGGTCCTGGCTGCTGTCGCACTGATGGGTGTGCTGCCGCCACCCACGGAGTGAGCGGATGATCGCGATGAAGGGCGGGCCGCTTCGCGGCACAATTTTGGCCTTGTATCCCGGAAGACCGTCAATTGGATATGATGCCGTTGGCGGAGGCGGGGGACGAATGCCGAGGCTGTGGACTTGTTCAGGCTATGTCGCGATCGGCGTGGCGGCGGGACTCTTCTGTTACGAGCTGCGCATTCCGTGGGTGCCTTCCCTTGTCGCGATTGCGCTGATGATCATCGGCATGATCATTTTGCGGCGGGGAGATGGGCAGGACCCCGAGTGACCCGGAACAGGGGATAGTTGGGCGCCATCGCTTCTTTTCAACATGGCCGGGCACCGACCCGGCCATCCAGACCTGAGACCATCAAGGCTCGGTTTTTCGCCGCATGGACATGCGTCGACTGGGTGGCCGGGTCAAG